>JBFWZP010000002.1:0-629633 GCA_050185215.1 Dehalococcoidia bacterium
TGCAACGTCACACGATCAGCAGGCTCTATCACCAACGGCGCTAATGCAGGTCGAGGCATTACTGTCCCCCAGTTTATCGTCGCTACGCCACGACAACTGGGGATGGATCTCTGACTCAGGACACTAGAACTCGGGCGTCTTCGCCAGTTCGATGTAGCGGTCGAGGGTGGCGTTGAGGTCCTTGCCGCGTCCGTGCTGCCCTGCTGCTCCTGACAGGATGCTGTCACCATGCGCGCTAGAACGTGCGTTCTATCTTTGCTAAACTCCAACGGCCGCATTCATTCCCGGCTACACTCGTAGGCCCGAGCGATCGGCGGTTCAAATAGCATCCGGAAGGCAGCCGTGCCCCTCGATCACATCCTCGTCCGCGGCGCACGCGAGCATAACCTCAAGAACATCGATGTCCGCATCCCGCGCGACCAGCTGGTGGTAATCACCGGGCTCTCCGGATCGGGAAAGTCTTCGCTGGCGTTCGATACGATTTACGCAGAAGGCCAGCGCCGCTACGTCGAATCGCTTTCGGCATATGCGCGTCAGTTCCTGGGGTTGATGGAAAAGCCGGACGTCGACCACATCGACGGGCTGTCGCCCGCGATTTCGATCGACCAGAAATCGACCTCCAACAATCCACGTTCCACGGTTGGCACCGTAACCGAGATCTACGACTACATGCGCCTATTGTGGGCGCGAGCGGGGCGGCCTCATTGTCCCGAGTGCGGGCGGCCGATTGAGCGGCAAACGGTGCAGCAGATCGTCGATGCCACGCTGGCGTATCCGCCCGGTTCACGTCTGCTGTTGCTGGCACCGGTGGCACGGTCGAAGAAGGGCGAACATACGGGCGTGTTCGATGAGGCGCGCCGAGCCGGGTTCGTGCGCGTGCGGATCAACGGCGAAGTGCGCGACCTCGATGAAGTGACTGCGCTCGACAAGAAGAAGCGGCACGACATCGATGTGGTGGTGGACCGGCTGGTTGTGCCAGAACCCGGGAGCGACCCGACCGCGACGAGCCGCATCGCGGATTCGGTGGAACAGGCGCTCAAGGTGGGCCAGGGCGTAATGCTGGTCGCCCACAACTCGGGCGAGGAGCCGGAGCGCATCTTCTCCGAGCACTTCTCCTGCGCGTACGACGGAACGTCGATCGGGGAGATTGAACCGCGCACCTTTTCTTTTAACAGCCCTCACGGGGCATGCCCAAAGTGCACGGGCCTTGGCGTCGAAATGCAAATTGACCCGGGCCTCATCATCCCCGACCGGACGAAGTCCCTCTCAGGCGGCGCCGTCGAACCATGGTCGAAATCGCCGAGCGTGGCCGGCTGGTATATGCGCCAGCTCGAGGCGGTGGCGGAAGACCAGGGCTTCAGCACCGACACTCCCATTTCGGAACTGAACGACAAGCAACTGCAGGCGCTCCTGTACGGCACGGGCGACCGGCAGCTTCGGCTCAAGTTCACGAACCAGTACGGGCGCACGCAGACCTACGACACGAAGTTCGAAGGCGTGGTCACGAACCTTCAGCGGCGGTACAAGGAGACAGACTCCGAGTACATCCGCACGGAAATCGAGAAGTACATGGGCTCGGTACCGTGCCCGGACTGCAGGGGCCGCCGGTTACGGCGTGAGGCACTCGGCGTGCTCATCGATGAGAAACCGATCGTCGATGTGACGAACCTGAGCATCACCAAAGCCAAAGAATACTTCGACCGGTTGGCATCCCCCGATTCTCCCTTGAACCAACGTGAGCGAACTATCGCCTATCAGATTCTCAAGGAGATTCGCGGGCGGCTCGAGTTCCTCGTCGATGTGGGGCTCGAGTACCTGATGCTGGACCGGGTGAGCGGCACGCTTTCGGGCGGAGAGTCGCAACGAATCCGGCTGGCGACGCAAATCGGTTCGGCGCTGATGGGCGTGCTGTACATCTGCGACGAGCCTTCAATCGGGCTCCATCCGGTGGACGGCGACCGGCTGATCAAAACGCTCGAGCGGCTGCGGGAACTGGGCAACACCGTCCTCATCGTCGAACACGACGAGGCGATGATGCGCGCGGCCAACTGGATCATCGACATGGGCCCAGGCGCCGGCATTCATGGCGGGCACGTGGTAGCAGAGGGCGATATCGAGGCCATTAAAGCGGCCGAGGGAAGCATTACCGGCGCCTATCTCTCGGGGCGCCGAGAGATTTCGGTGCCGAAGGAACGGCGCAAGGGAAACGGGAAATCGATTCGCATACGTGGCGCGAAGGAGAACAACCTGCGCGACCTGACCGTCGAATTGCCGTTGGGCAAATTCGTTGCCGTCACCGGTGTCTCCGGTTCGGGGAAGTCATCGCTCATCAACGAGATCCTGGTGAAGCGTGCAGCGAACGTGCTTCACGGAGCACGCCACCGCCCGGGCAAGCACGATGCCGTCGAAGGCCTCGAACACGTCGACAAGATCGTGGACATCGACCAGTCACCGATCGGACGGACGCCACGTTCCAATCCGGCCACGTATACCGGCGCGTTCGGGATCATCCGGGACATGTTCGCCTCAGTCCCCGAAGCGAAGGCACGTGGTTACAAGGCCGGGCGATTCAGCTTCAATGTGAAGGGCGGACGCTGCGAAGAGTGTTCGGGCGACGGCTACAAGGTTGTCGAGATGCAGTTCCTTCCGGATGTCACGGTGCCGTGCGAGGTCTGTCATGGCCAGCGGTACAACCGCGAGGCACTCGAGATTCTCTTCCGCGGCAAGAACATTGCGGAAGTCCTCGACATGACGGTCTCCGAGGCCGCCGAGTTCTTCGAACGCTTCCCACGTGTGAAACGGATCCTCGACACGCTCGAGGCCACCGGCCTGGGCTATGTGCATATCGGGCAACCGGCGACAACGCTCTCGGGCGGCGAAGCCCAGCGGATCAAGCTGGCGAGCGAGCTCTCACGACGCTCAACCGGGCGGACCCTCTATGTCCTCGATGAACCGACGACCGGGCTGAGTTTCCAGGATGTCGCCCACCTGCTGAACGTGCTCCAACGGCTGGCGGACGCCGGCAACACGGTGGTCGTGATCGAACACCACCTCGACGTCATCAAATCGGCTGACCATCTCATCGATCTTGGGCCGTTTGGCGGCGACCGCGGAGGCGAACTCATCGCCGAGGGCACGCCGGAAGAGGTCGCCCTGGTCGAGAACAGCTTCACGGGCCAGTACCTTCGACCGATTCTCGAAGCTGCCGGGACCCTCACGGCCGGCGCCACGCCGGCCCGCCCGCGTATCTCGAAGAATGGCAGGAAGCCGGCAGAGGGCGGCCGCGAGCCGGTGGGCGCGGCTGCCTCGTCCCGCGGGCGGGACAACGGGGCAAGGGGCATCGAAGAGTCGGCGAGCGCCGCAGCCGCGTCAATCGGAAAGCGAATCTCCCGGGAGTCGGCGCCGGCACCGGAGCGGGGCAAGACGAAGGCCGCCATCAAGCGAGAGCGCCAGGCCGCGAACCCGCGCAAAGAGACCGCGAGCGAAAAAAATCTGCGCGAGACCAGGGCGAGGACGAAGCGCCCTTAAGCCGCTGGTGATCGTTCCCCCCAAAGAGATTCCGGATTTCCCTGCTTAACGTTCCTCAGTCGACGTCCGGGATAGCGCTGCCCCGAGAACTTCGCTCACTAGCTGGCTTTCTTGCTACGTCTATTTCCTGATTGTGTCGTCCTTGTATCCATCTGAGAACACACCGTAACAGTTCCGCTAAGTCAACAATGATTTTACACCGATGTCTCACGCAGTTTCCCGTGCGGAAGTTACTTCGAACGTAGCAAGGCACGGAGGTACGAGATCAACAGGACTCCGCAGAAGTTGCAACGTACGCATAAACGTGCGCAGGAAATATCCAACTAGTTCGATGTCATCCGTGATGTTGTTGGATGTTGAATCATTGAGATGATTGCTCACATTCGACCGACACGTATGGCGCACTCGGGTGTCGGAGTAAGTGCCACACCCACATCAGCCGAGGTTAATGAATGTCTCAGACAATCCAACCATCAGTTCGTCCCCGCGCGGGATTCCTGCTGCTGGCGGTGCTGGCGGTGCTGGGCGCCGTCTTGTTCGGCGCCGGCCAGATTGGCGCGCATGAAGCCCGCGCGCAAGGGACGGCCACCGTCACCATCGTTAAACAAGGCCTCGTTGGCGAGGACATCGCGAGCTTCACCGATGACTTCACCGAGAACGGGAGCTTCGTATTAAGCGCGGCCGAGAACTCGACCACCTTCAGTGAAGTCGAGGCCGGTACGTACCACGTCACCGAGCTCCCCCTGGAAGGCTATGTCCTGACCGGAACGGGTTGCTCGCTGTCCACCAGCCGCGTAGCGCCGAACCTGGCTCCTCCGGTGGAGGGCAACACCCTTGGGATCACCGTCGCCGAAGGCCAGAACCTCACCTGCACGTTCGTCAACGCGAGCACGCAGACTATCCAGTACAACGTGACCGTCTCCAAGCTGGTTGACGACGCGCCGCCCGTCGACGGCAGTTTCGACTTCACATCAACATGGACCGCCGCCAACCTCAACGACGGCGTTGAGACTTCCGGCGACTTCACGTTGAATGCCGAGAACAACTACCAGGCCGTCACCTCCGCAATGGATGAAGGCTCGGCCTACTCCGTGGTCGAAAACGGCATCGACGGCGTTTGCGATCCCGGCGACGCCTACCGAATCGCCGGCTACTCGCTCGGCACCACGCCGGAAGAGGCGGCCGCCGCCGCGATCGTCGACACGGCTGCCATCACCGACCTCCAGTCCAACTGGTATGTCGTCGCCCACAACGAAACGTGCGCGCCCACTGGCACCAGCTCGATCACCATCGTGAAAGAAGGCCTCACCGGCGACGCCGAAGCCGTTTTCACGCATGACGTCCCGGGCCAGGATTCCGACACCTTCACGCTGACCGCCTCGGAAAACAGCATCACCCTTAACGACCTTTCCGCCGGGACATACAACTTCACTGAGCTGCCAATGGACGGCTGGCACCTCGTCTCTTCGGGATGTGCGTTCGCACCAACACCGCTGGCTCCGCAGGACGAACAGCCGAAGGGCGACGTCCTCACCGTGATCCTCGGCGATGACGAGGACCAGGTCTGCACGTTCGTAAACGAGCAGGACACCAACACCGTCACCGTCGATAAGTACGTCGATGGCGAGCCAGCCGTAGACGGCACGTTCGAACTCACCGAGACCGCAAGCGACACGAGCGAGGCTATCGTCCTCGACCCGACCAGTGGCTACGAGCACGTCTCGGCACCGATAGCGTTCGGGACTTCGTACGCTCTTACAGAAGACAATATCGACGGCACCTGCGATGAAGGCGACACCTATCGCCTCGCGGGATATTCCATCGGAGCGACGCTCGATGAGGCTCTCGCCGCGACGCCCAGCGACAGCGTCGCCATCGACAGCCTTGAATCCGACATGGTCGTCGTGGTTTGGAACCAATCGTGCGCCGACCTCGCGTCCATCACCATCGTCAAGGACTTCCAGCCTGACGCCAACGCGGAAGCAAGCTTCACCGTCGACGGCTTCGGGCTCGAAGATTTCGCCATCGCCGAGGGCGCCGAAAACGGCCGAACCTTCGACAACCTGAACTCGGGCGCCTACTCGTTCACCGAGGACGCGATTGACGGCTGGCACATCCAGTCGATCTTCTGCAGCGGCCAGACCAGCCCCTCGAACGTCCTTGTGAACCTGGGCGGCGCGTCCGCGACGGTATCCCTGAACCCTGGCGACCACGTCACCTGCACGTTTACCAACGCCGCCGATGAAGGGACACCAGAGCCGGGTACCGGCGAAATCACCATCATCAAGGCGTGGGACGCGGACAACGGGCCGGACGCCACCTTCGCGACCAGCGCCAACCTGGGAGTTGATGGAGACAGCTTCGTACTTACTGACGACGGCCTTGGTGGCGATTCCATGACCTTCGTGAACCTCACGGCGGACACCTACACCTTCACCGAAAGCGCCATCGAGGGATGGACGCTGACCGGCATCAACTGCACCGGCATCGCACCGGAAAGCATCGATGTTGACCTCACGGCGCGCAGCCTCGGTGTAGACCTCGCCGAAGACGAGCACGTGGTCTGCACGTTCAGCAACTCGATGGACGAGACCACGCCGGTCGAGAACACCGACGCACTCTCGCCGATCACCTTCGCCCTGCCGTTCGAGAACATCCCGGTGCTCCCGGGAACGGACTTCAACACCGCTCCTTCGAACAACGTCCCTGACCAGGGGACGACAGGCTCGAACCAGCCTTCCGCCAACGTGCCGAACGCGAATTCCGGCACAACGAACAGTCCTTCCGCGAACATTCCTGGAGCGAACAGCAACACGGCGCCCGGGTCCACCGTGGATTCGCCGAGCGCGAACTCCGCAGATTCCCTGGGCTCGAACTCGGTGAACTCGACGAACAACTCCGCGACCGGTGCTGGCGCGGCGGCAACACCCGCGGCACCGTCGACCGGGAATACCTCCACCAACACGGGCTCTAACGATTCCCTCTGGATCGCAGGCCTCATCGCCATCGTTGCCGGCCTCGGCACGACCACTGCATTTGCGTTGAGCCGCCGGCAGTAAGTCGCCCAACGCAGCCAAATCCCTGGCCGGCCCCGGAAATCTCCGGGGCCGGCTCATTTCTCGACCGACCAAAGGGTTCCCGAGACGAAGCAACACGCCTCGAGCCCCTCGATTGCGCATGGGCGGCAGTGCCCAACAATTCACCTGTGCAGGAAGTCGCGCTGGCGGTGGTCCTTGCAGCGACGATCGCAGCGCTCTACGTCCGGCCGTTCGGGGCAAAGGACTGGCAAATCGCGGTGACTGGGGCGGCGGTCGCATGGCTCGCCGGTCCGCTTGGCCTGCAGGGCGGAGTAGACGCCATCGTTGACTCGGCAAACATCGTCGCGTTCTTCCTCGGCCTCATGCTCATCTCGGCGGGAGCCGAGTCGGCCGGGCTTTACCGCAATGCCGCTCAACTCCTGGAGGGCTTTCGCCCAAGACGGCCGCGGCTCATCGCTGTGGCCAGCGCGTCCATCGGAGTGACAGCCGTGCTCTCCAATGACGCGACGCCGCTCGTATTGACGCCGGCGGTGCTCACGGAGGGCGCGGGCCGGAACGGATTCTCCCGGCATGCCGCACTGACGGTCACATTCCTGGCCGATGGCGCCAGCCTGCTGCTCCCGTTTAGCAATCCGGTGAACCTGTTGTTTTTCGACCGCTTCAACTTGAGCATGGAAGGGTACCTGGCCGACATTACGCCGGCTGCGATTGCGGGTGCCGCGGTCATCGCTGCCATCCTCTGCGTCCGGGCGCCTTCAGAACTGCCTCTTCCGGCGCCCGTCGGACCGCGAGTTCCCTCAAGGCAAACCGGGTTCGCCATGGCGCTGGTGGTCTTGCTCGCCAGCGCTTACGTGGTTGCCGGATATGCAGGGTTCCCGCTGGGCGCAGTAACCGTTGCCGGCGGTGTGGCGATGTGTGCCGTGGCACGGGGCGGAGGTGAGATTCACCTCAGACAAATACGCCGTCACGTCTCATTCGGGCTTCTCGCCTTCGTTGCCGCGCTGTTGTTGCTGCTGCAAAGCGTCACCAACGCCGAAACGTTCGAACCGCTGGAATCGGCGCTGGAGCGCCTTGAATCACAACCGGCACTGGTAGCGGTTCTCTGCGCCGCGGCGCTGGCAGCAGTGCTCGCGAACCTGATGAACAACTGGCCCGCCGCGCTACTCATGGTCGCGGTTATCGCGGGAGTGCCGGGCGACCACCATGCCTTGATTGCCGGAGCCATGATCGGCCTGACCATCGGTGCGAACTTCACCCTGTTTGGCTCGCTGAGCACGATCTTCTGGCTGAACCTGGCCGCGAACGGCAAAGCAAGCTTCTCGGCAACGGAATACGCGAGACGGGCGTTCGTGCCAACCCTGGCAGGAGCCGGCGCGGCATGCCTCGTGGTCTCGCTGCTGGTGTGATACGAGCGGCACCGGCGCCGGCACATATGCCGCGCTATTTACCGCTGGGCGCGATAGCGGCAATAGACCTCGCCGGTATCGGGGTTCGGGACTGCCCAGACAAGATCGAGGTGCGGAAGCTGTTTCCGCGTGAACGGCGCCGGGCCGGTGACTGGCGTCTTGGTGTCGTGGCCGCCGACGATGACCGGGCCGATCGTTACGAAGAACTCATCCACGACGCCGAGCCGGAACAGTTCCGCATTGACCGTGGGGCCGCCTTCGACAAGGAGGACCTCAGCGCCAAGTTCGGCACGCATGTGCGTGAGCATGGCAGTCATCGACTTGCGGACGGGCAGTCCGAAGACCGGACGGCCGGTTGCTTTGATGGCGGCTCGCCGTTCCCGCGGGGCGGAATTCGACAGGTAAACGACAGCATCGAAATCGCGGGCGGTGAAGAAGATCTTGTCGAGGGGCAGAAGTCCCGATTCAGAGATCGTCGCGGCGATGGGAAAGCGCGGCTTTCCGCGAGATTGGCGTAGCTGCTCGAGCAGAGGATCGTTCAGGCGGGACGACGTGCCGCTGGCGCGCAGCGTGCTGGCGCCATTGAGGACGATGTCGGCATGCACGCGAAGTTCGCGCATGAGCCGCTGGTCAACCTTTGAACCGATCCCCTGTTCGGTGCCTTCGACCACCACCTTGCCATCGATGGACATGACCATGTTCACGAGGACGCAGGGGCGATCCGCGGGGGCGGCGGGCAAATCGAGGACGGTGTAGTCGGGCTTGGTCATGTCAGTTCACGATTGCCGAAGTGCGACATGGTGGCAACTTGGCCAACGCCGGGCCCCGTGTGGCTTTCACTCGTGTGCATGCATCCCGTTGAAATTCAGCGCCCAGAGGCGCTGCTGGTGCGTATCGGGAACTTCTCGGCCTCGGGCGTCCTGGATCCGCCTCCATGCCTCGGGGAGTTCCACGCCGCCCAGAACCATAAGCGCTGAGGCGATGGTTGGTCCTCTGCCGACACTGGCCCAGCAATGAACCGCCACGCCGTCACCAGCTTCAAGGCGACGGTGCCAATCGACGAGGTAGGGATGAGCTCGCTCGGGCGGGGCCACCTGAAGGTTCCCGGTCGGGAAATGTGCGAATTCGAGGCCGATGTCTTCGCAGGCTGTGGGCACTCGTTCGAGTTCGGAGCGGATGACCTCTTCGGGAGTGAGAGCGGAGACGAGGACTCGGTAGCCGGCGGCGCGAAGCTCTCGCAGGTCGTCATCGAGAAACCAGCCGGCGCGTGGGCGGCTGCAAACAGCGAGTTGCCCGGGCCACGGCCCATCCACGGGCCAGATTTCCACGCTAAGGCGCCTCGATGTCTTTCTGCGGATCGAGTTCGCGGTAGTAGCAGGTTGCGTTTCCGGTATGGCAGGCGGGACCGGTCGGCCGGGCACGAACGAGGAGTGAATTGGCCTCGCAGTTCTTGCTGATGGAGACCAATTCGAGCCGGTTGCCGCTGGTCGCGCCCTTTTCCCAGATCTCGTCGCGCGAACGGCTCCAGAACGTGACGAGCCCGGACGCATAGGTGCGTGCAATTGACTCGCGGTTCATCCAGGCGAGCAGCAACACCTCGCTGGTGTCGGCATCCTGGACCACGGCGGGGATTAGACCGTCACGATCGAAGGAGATGGTATCGGCTTCGGACACGGTTCGATTGTCGATTGCCGGCACGGCAATGTCGATTCAGGACCGGCGGACTGGCCTCACGGGGAGACCCGCGGCCGCCAGGTGTTCCTTCACCTGGCGAATCGAGTAGGTGCCAAAGTGAAAGATGCTCGCCGCGAGGACAGCATCGGCGTGACCTTCCCTCAGAGCCTCGACCATATGTTCTGGACCGCCGGCCCCGCCCGACGCGATGACGGGCACAGAGACGGCGTCACTAATTGCCCGCAGCATCTCCGTGTCGTAGCCCTTGAGGTGGCCGTCGGTATCCATGCTGGTTACCAACAACTCGCCGGCTCCACGGGTTGTCGCTTCAACTGCCCATTCGACCGCATCAAGGCCCGTGGGATTCCTGCCACCGTGAGTGAAGACCTCCCACTTACCGGCCTCGCCGGGAACCCGCCGAGCATCGATAGCCACCACCACCGCCTGACTCCCGAACCGATAGGCACCCTCGTTGATCAGGTCGGGTTGCTGAATCGCCGAAGTGTTGATGCTCACCTTCTCGGCGCCGAGTTCGAGCATGATCTTCATGTCAAGGACCGTCCTGATGCCACCGCCGACGGTGAACGGAATGAACACCTGGTCGGCGGTTCGCTCGACCATCTCGTAGGTTGTTGAGCGGTTGTCTGACGATGCGGTGATATCGAGAAAGACCAGCTCGTCCGCGCCTTCGCGTTCATAGACGCTCGCCATTTCGACCGGGTCGCCGGCATCGCGGAGTTCGACGAACGAGACGCCTTTGACGACACGTCCGTTATCGACGTCGAAACAGGGAATGATGCGGCGGGTCAGCATGATTCGATTCTCAGTTGCGGGGCGCGGAATGTCGATTTCATCGTTGTGGCTACGCTGTAGCCACAACAGCCTGGATGGCTTCCGGCAAGGTGAACGCAGATTCGTACAGGGCTTTCCCTACGATCGAGCCCTCGCAGCCGATGGCGGCGAGACGGACCAGGTGTTCGAGCCTGGAAACGCCCCCGGAGGCAACAACCGGGCAGGAAACCGCCGCCAGCAACTCTTCATAAGCCCCGTAGTTCGGCTCGGTGAGCATGCCATCGCGGCCGATGTCGGTGAACATGATTCGGGGCACGCCGGCATCCGCCATTTCCCTCGCCAGATCGATGCCTCGAACCGAACTTGCTGCCAGCCATCCGTCAGTCTGGACCATGCCATCGCGCGCATCGATGGAAACGACCATCGCACCCGGAAATCGCTGGATCGACTCTTTCACGAGTTCCGGATTCTTCACTGCGGCGCTGCCGAGCTGAACTCGTGCCGCGCCATAAGAAATCGCCTTCGCGACATCGTCGATGGTGCGCATGCCACCGGAAACCTCCACCGGGATGGAGACGGCGGCACAGATGGCGGCCATGGTCACGGACTGGGCGGGCGCGCCGTCCTTTGCGCCATCGAGGTCCACGACATGAATGCGCGGAGCACCAAGTTCGGCCCATCGCTGAGCGACGCTGACGGGATCGTCCGAGTAGGCAGTCTCTTTGTCGTAGTCGCCCTGGAGCAGGCGCACGCAGCGACCGCCGCGGAGATCTATCGCGGGGATAACCTCGAAGGTCACGCGGGCAGCGCCGCGGTGGAAGGTGGCGCTGGCACTGGTGCGCCGTCGCGTGCCCAGTCCACGAAATTTCGATAGAGGCGGAGGCCGTCCTCGCCGCTCTTTTCTGGATGGAACTGTGTGGCCACCACGTAGCCACTTGCAAGCACGCTAGAGAACGGCAGGCCGTATTCGGTCTGGCCAAGCGTGAGGCCCGGGTCTGCCATGTGCGGGTAATAACTGTGCACGAAGTAGAAGTAGCTACCGTCCGGCACCCCCGCGGTGAACGGGTGTTCGCGCACCCACTCCACGGTGTTCCAGCCCATGTGAGGGACCTTTCGCTCGGGGGCGGCCTCAAATCGCCGGGCTTCGCCGTCGAGTACGCCGAGGCATTCCTGCCCACCGCCCTCCTCAGAACGGTTCAGCAACGCGTGGAGGCCCATGCAAACGCCAAAGAACGGGCGGCCGGCCTCGATATATTCGTGGATAGGTTCCACAAGGCGGCGTTCGTTCAGTTTGAACATCGTATCGGCGGCGGCGCCAACGCCCGGGAGAATGACCGCGCCGGCCGTGAGAATGTCGGCCGGGTCCGCGCTGACGACCGGGTTCGCCCCGACGTGCGCGAGGGCACGGGCCACGCTGCGCAGGTTCCCTGCGTCATAGTCGATAACAACAACTCGGCCGCCGTTCATCCAACGATTGTCGAGTGTCACCGGCCGGATGTCGATTGTTTGGGCGGTGACGCGAAACATCGGAAGTGCCGGGAGTGCTCGCTATACTTTCGGGCTATGCCCGAAGCCGCCGCACCGCACTCTCAATACGAAGCTCGCCTTCGCAGCGAAGAGCTCCGCTCGATCATCAACTACCACAACCGCCTGTACTACGAGAAGGACGCGCCGGAGATCCCCGACACGGTCTACGACGAGTTCATGAACGAACTGCGGGCGTTGGAAGCTGAGTTCCCAGAACTTATCACGCCGGATTCGCCAACCCAGCGAACGGGGGCGGCACCGCTCACCACCTTCGACACCGTCGAACACCGCGTGCCGCTGCTCTCGCTTTCGAACTGCTTTAGCGAGGAGGACCTGGCATCGTGGCATCGCCGGGCCGCGGAGCGGTTGGGGAACGATTCGTTTGCGATCACGACGGAACCGAAAATCGATGGCCTGGCGATTTCCCTGGTCTATGAGCGCGGACGTTTCGTGCAGGGCGCGACCCGCGGAGACGGCCGGCAGGGCGAGAACGTGACCGAGAACCTGCGGACGGTCACCACCATCCCGAAGGCGCTGAAAGGTAGCTTCCCCGAACAGTTCGAGGTGCGCGGGGAGGTTTACATGTCGAAGAGCGGGTTCGAACAGATGAATGAGGCAATCGGTGAGGAGAACCTGGAGCGGGAAAAATCAGGCCGCAAGGCGCTCTCGCTCTACGCGAACCCCCGTAACGCAGCGGCAGGTTCCGTGCGACAGAAAGACCCTTCGGTGACTGCCTCCCGGCCGCTGGCGATGTTCATCTACCAGCTCGGCTGGTGCGAGGGCACACGCCCAAACAGCCACCACGAGACGCTCGACTGGCTGAAGGCGATGGGCTTCAACATCAACCCGGAGACTCGGCTCCACGCCGGTCTCGCCGATACGCACACCCGTATCGACTGGTGGGGGAAGCAGCGCGAACGCCTCGACTACGACATCGACGGCGTTGTGCTAAAGCTAGACGACACGCGCGACTGGGAGCGGCTCGGTTATGTCGGCAGGGAACCGCGGTGGGCGACGGCGTTCAAGTTCCCGCCCCAGCAACGCACGACCCGGCTTCGGAAGATCGCGGTGAATGTGGGCCGGACGGGCGTGCTGACGCCGTTCGCGGTGCTGGAGCCCGTGGTCATCAGCGGGGCGACAATTTCGATGGCGACGCTCCACAACGAAGGCGATATCCGGCGTAAGGACATTCGAGAAGGCGACATGGTGATCGTGCAGCGCGCCGGGGAGGTGATTCCTCAGGTGGTCGGACCGGTGCTGAGCCTGCGGACGGGCAATGAGGAGGAATTCTCGATGCCCACGGAGTGTCCCGAGTGCCACGCCCCGGTGGTGCAGGAGCCGGGCGAAGCTGCGTACTACTGCTCGAACCCGCAATGCCCGGCCCAGGCCATCCGGATGATCGAACACTTTGCCAGCCGCGGCGCACTGGATATCGAGGGGCTTGGCGAGCGGATGGCATACACGCTCTACCAGAGCGGACTGGTCAAGGACATCTCGGAGATTTACGACCTCACGGCCGAAAAGCTCATGAGCCTTCCGGGGATCAAGGAGAAGGGCGCCGGGAACCTCATGCGCGGCATCGAGGCGAGCAAGCAGCGGAGCCTTGTGCACGTGCTGCTGGCGCTCGGCATCCGTCACGTGGGTTGGGAGACGGCGGGCCTGATAGCACAGCACATCGGCAGCCTCGAAGGGCTGCTCGACGTCAATGCTGAGGCCCTCCAGGGGATCGAAGGCATCGGCCCAATCGTCGCGCAAAGCATCGTCACGTGGGTGGAAAACGAAGCCCATCGGGACCTCGTCCGGAAGCTGATCGGGCATGGGGTGAATCCCACGCACGAGACCGGCGTCGTGGAGGGTGGGATCCTCGACGGTCTGACGATCGTCGTGACGGGCCGGCTAGAGACGATGTCGCGAAACGCGGCCGAAGACAAGATTCGCGAGCTCGGAGGCAAGGTGGGTTCGGCGATCACGAAAGGAACGGACTTCCTGGTGGTTGGGGCGGAAGCAGGTTCAAAGCTTGCGAAAGCGGAAAAACTCGGGACGCGGCAACTCACGGAAGAGGAGTTCGGGGCGCTGATAGAAAGGGGCCCGGCAGCCCTCGAATCTGCGTCAGACGCTTAGAAAAAGGTATGTTCCAAACGCCAACCACAAACTAACGAAAACTCGCGGCACCCGGTTATGGCGCGTATACTTTGAAGGCTGCCAGCGGCGACGTGGGTGGCGTCCATGACTGCAGGTTTTCGCCCTTGGCGTTCTTAAATCCGCTTAACAGCCTTTTTGGCTTTTTGTCGCACGATATTGCGATTGACCTTGGCACCGCGAACACCCTCGTGATGGTCAAAGGCCGCGGCATTGTGATCGACGAACCGTCGGTCGTTGCCATCGACCGGACGACCAAGAAGATCCTGGCCATCGGCGCGGAGGCGAAGCGCATGGTGGGCCGCACGCCGGCAAACATCATCGCAGTGCGGCCCCTCCGCGACGGCGTAATTTCCGACTTCGAAGTCACCGAGAAGATGCTCAGCTACTTCATTCGCGCGGTCCACGACCGGAGCTTCCTTGCCCAGCCACGGGTGGTGGTCGGCATCCCCAGCGGCGTGACTGAAGTGGAAAAGCGGGCGGTGCACGACGCCGCGCTGAACGCCGGAGCGCGGAGTTGCTACCTCATCGAGGAACCAATGGCTGCGGCCATTGGCGCCGGCCTTCCAGTCATGGAAGCGGCCGGATGCATGATCGTCGACATCGGCGGTGGGACGACGGAAGTCGCGGTCATCTCGCTCGGCGGCATGGTGGTGAGCACCTCCATCCGCGTCGCCGGCGACGAGATGGACCAGGACATCATCGCCTACGCCCGGCAGGTGCATAACCTCCTCATCGGCGAGCGCACGGCGGAAGAGATCAAGAAAGTCGCGGGCTCAGCCGCGCCGCTGGACCCGGAGGAATCGATCGACATCCGCGGGCGCGACCTGGCCACCGGGCTGCCCAAGGCTGTGGAAGTGAGCACTGTGGAAATTCGCGACGCGCTCGCGGGTTCGATCAGCGCGATCGTCGAAGCCGTTCGGTCGTCGATCGAGGTGACGCCGCCAGAGCTTGTCAGTGACCTGATGGCCCACGGCATTGCGCTCGCAGGTGGCGGCGCGATGTTGCGAGGACTCGACCGAAGGTTAAGCCAGGAAACGCGTTTTCCTGTTTATGTAGCGGAAGACCCGCTACTTTGCGTTGTGCGGGGCGCCGGAGAGGTGCTGGAGGAGGCCGAACTGTTGAACAAGGTGCAATCGCAACTCGCATCGCGGCGGCCGGGACGCTAGCATCGGGGCACGCCCCGCGGTGGTCACATGCTGATCTTCCAACGGTACCAACTCTGGGTTGCTTCGATGATCGGGCTCGCGCTGTTCCTCGCGCTGGCCGGCCAGGTTGGTGTGCTCACTCCCTTCCAGGGGGTGTTCCTGCGCGTGACTTCCCCCGTCGAAACGGTGCTCAACGGTGTCTTCCGGCCAGTGGCCTCGGTGCTTTCGGATGCGGGAGAGATCCGCAGCCTGCGCGAAGAGAACAACCGCCTGCGACTGGAGAACGAAGACCTGCGCAACCAGGTGGGCGAGTTGCAACAGAACGCCGAGGACATCAAGGGCCTGCGTGAAGCGCTCGCACTGACGGAAGGCGACAGCTCGGTGAAGTACCTGGCAGCCGACATCGTCCATCGGGATGCCTCGCCCTTCACCGATGTCGTGACCATCAACCGTGGTAGTGGTGACGGCATCCAGGTCGGAATGATCGTGGTTTCGACCAAGGGGACGCTAATGGGCAAGGTCACCAAGGTGACATCCACCAACTCCTTCGTGCGGCTCATCACGGACACGCAGAGCACGGTGAGTGCCGAGATCCAGGGCACGGGCGCCGACGGCAGCGTGAAAGGCACGCCGAACCGAGGTCTTGCGTTCGACCTGGTCCAGGGAGAGGTGAAAGTTGGGGACCTGGTCGTCACCGCCGGGCTCGGTGGGGGCTACCCTCGCGGGATGCCCATCGGGCGAGTCGATTCAGTCTCCGGCACGAACCAGGACCTGTATAAGAAGGTGACTATCGAACCGGGAGTCCGCATCGGGACGGCGGAAAACGTGCTGGTCCGGACGGACTTCATCCCCGAAACGCTCGGACTGGACGACTGATTGTGAAGGGCTTCCTGACGGTGATTGGGACGATTTTCGCGGCGATCATGCAGGTAACGGTCGCGCCGCTCTTTCCGGTCTCCGGCGTGGTCTTTGATTTCGTGTTGCTCACGCTCGTGCTGACGGTGGCATTCGGCTCGCCGAAACGCGCGATGGTCTGCGTGCCGGTCGCGGCACTGGCCTACGGCTTCCTTTCGGACCGGGAGCCGGGTCTGCTCGTACTCGCGTACATGCCGCTGTTACCGCTCGGACTCTACCTGGAAGAAGTGAACGTGCCCCTGAACCACTACGCGAGGACGGCGCTGGCGATGGGCCTCACCGGGGCATGGGCGCGCAGCCTGCTGGTGCTTGGCACGGTCGTTGGCGGGGCGCATGAACCAATCAGCGTGATCCTTGCGGATGTGATCGTGCCGGGGATCTTGCTTGACCTATCCTTGCTAACCGTCGTGTATGTACCGCTTCGCCTCCTAGGATGGAGTGGGCAGGGCATGTCGCTCTCTCGCGGTGGGTACTACTCGAGCTTATGAGCATCCTTGACGAAGGCTTCAGAGCACCCGGCGGCACGAGCCGGAACCGCCCGCATGGCAACCTCGGGATCCTGCGCATCGCGGTCGTGGGGCTCTTCTTGTTGCTCGGCGTGCGGTTGGCCCAGATGCAGATCGTCGATGGCGCGGCCTACGCGCAGCGGTCGAAAGAGAACCACATCTATCAGAAGAACATCCTGCCGACGCGCGGATTGATCTTCGACCGGAATGGCGAACCACTGGTACAGAACGTGGGCGTGTACTCGGCAACGATCCTGCCGGAGGCTCTCCCGGGGCCGGACACCTACGACAACTGGAAGGACATGCGTTACAAGATGTACCTCAAGCTCGAGGAGCTCACGGGTACGTCATCGCTGGAAATCCAGTCGCGAGTGGATGACGCGGAAGAGGCCGGGTTGGATTACATCGCCATCAAAGTCGCGGACAACCTGACGAAAGAGCAGGCGCTGGCACTCGACGAGATAGCGGCCGAGATGCCGGGCGTCAGCCTCGAAATTACGCCGGGACGCCTTTATCTCGGGAACGAGTTCAGCCACATCCTTGGGTACATCGGTCCACAGTTCAAGGAGGACGCCGCGCGGCTGGAAGGCCAGGGGTACGAGTACAACGAACCGATCGGCAAGGACGGTCTCGAGAAACAGTATGAATCGGATCTACGTGGGACCGTGGGCCACACCGCGGTAGAGCAGGACGCCTTCGGACGCCAGATCACCGCGCTGCAGTCTCGCGACCCGGTACCAGGCAACAGCCTCAAGCTCGCCATCGATGCGCCGCTGCAGAAGTACATCGCGGAGTTGCTGCAGGATTCGCTACCGGATTCGGACTACGGCACTTCGCACGAGGCGGCAGCGGTGGTGATGGACCCGAACACCGGGAAAGTACTGGCGATGGTCTCGATCCCGACCTATGACAACAACATCTGGGCCGAAAGCAAGATTCGCGGGGCGGAACTCGATGCGCTTCAGAACGACAACTTCACTCACACCCTGACAAACAAGGCGCTGAGCGGCGCGGCACCGGGCTCCACCTTCAAGATCGTGACCTCTACGGCTGGCCTGGAAGAGGGCAGCATCACTCCCAACACCAGCCGCTACGTGGGCTGCAGCCTTGAAATCACCGGCGAGAACAACGTCATCTACACGTACCCCGACTGGCAGTGCCACAACAAGGTGCTCGATGTGCGGTCGGCACTGGCCTGGTCGTCGAACGTGTTCATGTTCCTCACAGCGGGCGGCGACCTGGAAACGACCCGAGGTCTGGGGAAGTCGGTCGAAGACTCGGGCGCGATCCTGGCGACGTGGGCGCGGCGGTTCGGGTTCGGAAGCCCCACCGGCATCGACCTGCCCGGTGAAGGCTCGGGGCGCGTACCTGACCCTGCCTGGAAGAAACGAACCTACGTCGGGCCGGGCTTCAACCCGGGCGAGAACGACTGGTTCATCGGCGACACCTACAACACGGCAATCGGCCAGGGCGACGTGTTGGCGACGCCGCTGCAGGTCGCACGGATGACAGCTGCCATCGCGAACGGCGGAAAGCTGGTCACGCCGCACCTGGTGGACTCCATCATCGCTCCTGACGGGGAAACGGTGCGGACCATCCAACCCGAGTTCCAGGATGTCGGCATGTCGAAGGAGACCGCGCAGGTCATTGGCGAAGGCATGCTCGCCTCGGTTCAGTACGGCGCGGGCACGCTCGCCCAGCTGCCGAGCGTCAGCGTCGCCGGGAAGACCGGTACGGCGGAGTTCTACGATCCCGACACCGGCCGCAAGACGCAGCACGCGTGGTTCACGGGCTTCGCGCCGTACGGCAATCCCGAAGTCGTCGTAACGGTGTACTTCGATAAGGGCATCGGCGGAACGCATGCCGCGCCGGTCGCCGCGAAGATCCTCGACTACTACTTCAAGAACGTGCACCCATGAGCAGCGTCACCTATGGCGGTTACGGCAATGGCGTGCGCACCAGCACCAGCGTCTGGCGCGGATGGGACCGCTTCGACTACCTCATGACACTCGCCGCAGTTGCCCTCGTCGGCATCGGCCTCGTCCTGATCTACAGCGGCTCCCTCTCGTTCTACGACGGACCACTCACAAGTTTCAGCAGCCCCGTCTTCAAGCAGGTGGTCTTCGCGTGCGCCGGCATCGCGGCGATGCTGGTGGTTTCGAAGATGGACTACCACTACCTGACGCACTACGCATGGGTGCTCTACGGGCTGGGAATCCTTTCGCTGATCGCGATCCTCGCGATCGGCCAGACGGCCTATGGGTCGACGCGATGGTTCGACCTGGGGCCGGTGCAGGTCCAGCCTTCCGAGTTCGCGAAACTCGCGACGATCCTGGCCCTGGCCCGTTTCTTCAGCGAACACGGGGGCGACGCTCGCGACCTGCGAACGCTGCTGATTTCCCTCGTCATTGTCGCGCCGGTGGCGGGGCTGGTGTTCATCCAGCCGGACCTTGGCACGAGCATCGTCTTCTTCGCGATCTGGATTGGCATCGTGGTGGTGGCGGGGGCCAACCGGAGCCACCTCTTCGTGATGGCCGCGCTGTTCATCGCGGTCCTGCCGTTCCTCTGGACGTTCGGCATTGCGCAATACCAGGTGGGCCGTGTGGCAGTGCTGGTCGACTCGCAGGAAGATCCGCTTGGCGACGGCTACAACGTGAACCAATCGAAAATCGCCGTCGGTTCGGGACAGATTTTCGGGAAGGGGTTCACGAACGGCGACCAGACCCAGCTGGGGTATCTGAAGGTCGCCACCAAGGACTTCATCTTCAGCCTGCTGAGCGAGGAGTTCGGCTTCGTCGGCTGCGTCACGGTGATGAGCCTGTTCGTGGTCCTGCTGATGCGGGGGATACGCGCCGCGCAGATTGCGGGGGATACCGCGGGTCAGCTTGTGGCTGTCGGAATAGTTATGTTAATACTGATGCAGACCGTGATTAACATCGCAGTGAACTTGAGCGTGTTCCCAGTGACCGGTATCCCGCTGCCGTTCATCAGCCAGGGCGGGTCCTCGCTGGTCAGTATCTTCATCTCGCTCGGCATTCTCCAGAGCATCGTGATGCGCCACCGCGCGTACCGGCAGACGTAGGCCGGGCAGAGGTGGCGACCCGTAGGTAGAATGCCCTCACTCTGACCCGAGGGATCACCGTGACCTACGAAGCCATCCTCTATGACGTCGCCGAGGGCGTCGCGACTATCACCTTGAACAAGCCCGAGCGCCTGAACGCGTTCGACGACGACATGCTGACCGAGTGGGCGGATGCCATTCGCCGGGCCGACGCCGACCGCGGCGTGGGCGCCGTGATCATCACGGGCGCGGGGCGCGGCTTCTGCAGCGGCATGAACGTCGCCGCGGAAGCGGGCGGTTCGGGCGTGCTGCGCACCGAGGCGAGCGTCGCCGACCGTCGCCACAGCCTTCGCGACCGGGTCCACCCAATCCCCCGGGCGCTCATCCAGCTCGAGAAGCCGTATATCGCCGCAATCAACGGCGCCGCCGCCGGCGCCGGCATGGACATGGCGACGATGGCCGACATCCGTTTCGCGAGCAGCAACGCACGCGTGGGGATGACGTATGTGCGCATGGGCCTCATCCCCGGCGACGGCGGCACCTATACGCTCCCACGCATCGTCGGGACGCAGCGCGCCCTGGACATGATCTGGACCGGCAAGCTGATTACGGCCGCGGAGGCCCTGGAAATTGGCTATGTACTCGCGGTGTACGAACCGGAAGAGTTGATGCCGCGCGTAACCGAGTATGCCCGCCAGATTGCGAAAGGCCCGGGCGTGGCGGTGCAGCTCTCGAAGAAGCTGGTCTACCGGTCGGCGAACATCACGTTCGACGAACACCTGGACTTCGCCCAGATGGCGATGTTCGTGGCGCAGACCTCGGACGATGCACGCGAGGGTCCGCGGGCGTTCGTGGAGAAGCGCGAACCCCAGTTCAAGAGCAGATAGCACGGCGGTGGTCTACACACCGGTCCTCGCCACCCTCGGGTACGTGATTTCGCACGAGCGCGATGCCGTCTTGATGGTTCACCGCAACGCGCGGCCGACGGACCACGCCTACGGCAAATACAACGGGCTCGGTGGGAAGATGGAACCGGGCGAGGACCTCGCCGCCTGCATGGTGCGCGAGATTCGCGAGGAGGCGGGGATCGAAGTCACGAGTCTTCGTCTTCGCGGGACGCTTTCGTGGCCGGGTTTCGGGAACGACCGCGAAGGCTGGTTCGGCTTCGTGTTCCTCATCGACACATGGAGCGGCACGCCGTTCGCTTCGAACCCGGAGGGCGACCTGCACTGGGTGCCGATCGCGAAGTTGCTCGCCGGCGACCTCCCGATGTGGAGCGGCGACCGGCTCTGGCTGCCGATGGTTTTCGACGACGACCCGCGGCCGTTTCACGGCATCGAGCCGTACGACGGTCTGACGGTAGTCGAAGGCGGGTGGGCATTCAGCCGGCTCTAGCCCCTACCACCCAACCCCTCTCCCAGGCCTGGGAGAGAGGACCATGCCAATCGTCACAACCTACGGGCCGGGTTTCGGCAGGACGACGATCAACGTGGCGATGACGCGGCGGCCGCCGGGCTGTTCAAGATTGCCCGAGACCGCGACTTCGTGACCGATGATGACCTGGCCGTCCCGCACGTCCTCCACCGTGAGGCCACTCTGGCCGAATCGGAGTGATGTCGCCCGCTGGATGACGACCGGGACCGTGCCACGGTCGGTGCGGACCATGAGGACATTCGCGACGCGGCTGACGACCACGCCACGGACGCCCTGGAACTGGGGCGTTCCGGCTGTGCCAGCCGGGGGTGTTGCCGGGTTGCCCTGACCACCGATGGCCTCGAGGCGGAAGACTCCCGCCGGCAGGCCGGTTCCCTGGACCACCCGTACGCGGGCGCCGATCGCGCTGGGATTGCCGGCGAGAAACTGGTCCATCGAAGCTGGCTCGATGTCGACAAGGATGCTCTCGCGCGGCAGGACGAGAAGCACGCGGGCGCGGGTGCCATCGGGGGAGAGCGAGAACAGCGAGAGCGTTCCCTCGAGGCCCTGGCGGAATGCTTTCAGGATCGGGAGCTTGCGTTCCCCGACTGGCGTCGGAACAGCCTGGTTGGCGGCGACGGCCACGTTCGAAGCGGCGATGGCTCGCCGCGCGGTAACCACACCACTTACCAGCACGGGGTCACCCGGCTTCAGGCTTGAAACCTCGCGAGCACCCGAGTCGTCGGTGACGGTTGCGTCGGATACGGCGATGTCGAGGTTGCCAAGCTCAGGCGACTGGACCGTGAGCGTACCGTCGGAAGTCGCGGAGACGACGCCCTGCACCTGGACGTAGTCATCGACGGTGAGCGCAGAGGCGGTTTCGACGCTCGAGAACGGCTGGAGGACGACCAGCGCGATGACGGCAATAACCGCAATGGCCGCAGCCGAGCCGGCCCAGGTCACGGTCCGGCCGCCGAACCAGCTGAGGAGTCCACCACTCTTCTTCGCCGGCGGGGCAGCCGCGGGGATTGGTCGCTGGGCGGCCAGGTGACGCTGGAAGCGAGCGCGCGCCGAGGGCATCGCGTTCGATGCTTCAGCGTCGACGCGCGCGGCACTCAGCCTCAGATCGCCTGCTCGTGCGAGCAGCGGTTCGAGTTCGGCGCGCTCTTCGTCCGTCGCGTCTGCGGGAACGGCGCCCGTTCGCAGGGCGCGTTCGAGGAGGTCGTCGATGCGGTCCGGAGTCACGAGGAGCCTCCCGGCGGATAACCTTCGCCGAGCATGGCGCGCTGCATGGCCGCCAGTGCGCGGCGCTGCAGGTTTTTCACCGCATCTTCGGAACGGTTCATCATGAGGGCGGTATCCAGGACTGACTTATCGAGAAGGAAGCGAAGTTCAATGACTTCGCGCTGGTCGGGCGTGAGTTCGTGCATTGCTTCGAGGAGGTCGCGACGGAGGCCGATCGCGTCGGCGTGGTCGGGTTCGGAAAGTTCGAGGGTTTCGTCGAATTCGTCATCGATGCCGCGCCGCCCCATCTTCTTGATGTGGTCGCGGACCAGGTTTCGGGCGATGCCGAAGAGCCAGCCTTCGATGGGAACGCCGCGGTAGTCGAAGCGATCGGCGCGGGCGTAGGCGACTTCGAAGGCCTGGGAAGCGATGTCTTCGGCCTCATCCGCGGAACGAAGCCGGTAACGGACGAAGCGAAAGACGTTCTGATAGTGCAGTTCGAAGATTTCTTCCCATGCCGCGGGCTCGCGCCGGATAGCGCGCTGCGCGAGGGCTTCTGAATCGCCTGAACTATGGGCTGGGGAGCCATGGGGCTCATCCTCGGTATCGCGCACGGCGGGTTTCACTCTACGAATGGCACGAGAACGGGGAAAGGTGACGGGGAGAGGTGAAAGAGAAAAGAAGAAAGAGGAAAGAGCAAAGTGCGCCGTGCAACCGGCTGTCGTGAGCCGGGGCCCTGTTGCCGCGATTGCCCCGCTAGAATTCGCACTCGGAGGAGAAGCCCATGATTTACGAGCTTCGGAGTTACCTTGTCCATCCTGGAAAGATGGGGGCGCTGCAACGGCGGTTTCGCGACCACACCTGCAGGCTGTTCGAGAAACACGGGATAACGAACGTCGGCTACTGGACCAACTCAATCGGCGGCCGGAGCGACGAGTTGGTGTACATGCTGGCATTCGAAAGCATGGCCCAACGGGATACGGCGTGGGCTGCGTTCGCGAGCGACCCCGATTGGCGCGCCGCTGCCGCGGAGTCGGAGAAGGATGGCCCGCTGGTGCATCACATCGAGAACCGGATATTGCGGCCCACGGATTTCTCGCCACTGAAGTAGTCCCTCACCCTCGAAATGCCGGGCAGGCGCCGCTAGAACACCATTTTCGCCAGCCCCAGGACGCCCTGTTTCCAGGGGACCCGGTGGGACACGCCCGACTGGCCCTCGAAGTTGTGCAGGTTTTCGAGGTACCAGCGGTAGTTTCGAATGAGGGCATCGCGGTTCGAGTACTTCGGGGCGAAGCCAAGCGTGGTTTCGGCTTTCTCGATTGAGACGAAGCTGTCCTCAGTGACCGTCTCGTACACCCACTTGTAGAGCGGCGAGAGGCGGAAGTAATCGAGGACGCGGAGTGTGTAAATCGCGGGCTTCGCCGGGAGCGAAACGATCTTCTTGCCAAAGCCGGCCTCATCGAGGACGGCCTGGTAGTCGCTCCGCAGCGTCCCGAACTCTTTCGCGCCGATGTTGAAGGTGTCGTTCACCTTCTCCGCCTCGAGGTCCAGGCAGAGGCCGATGGCGTCGCAGAGGTCTTCGACATCGAGGAGCTGGTAACGATTCTTTCCGCTGCCAAGGACCGGGAACTTTTTGCCGTCTTTCGCCCAGTCGTACAGCAGCGCGAAGACGCCAAGCCGCTCGGGGCCGACGAAGCTCTTCGGGCGGATGATGGGGATGACCATGCCCTTTTCACGGAACTCTTCGCAGATGCGCTCGGCCTTGATCTTGGCCTTGCCGTAGGGGCCGACGCCCTGGAGATGATCGGTTTCGAGCAAGGGGTGGTGGTCCGGGATGCCGTAGACGGCGGTCGACGAAATGTGGACGAAGCGCGTCACGCCACGTGCCTCCGCCGATTCGAGAACGTTGCGGATGCCGTGGATGTCGGTGGTGACGATGTCGCGTTTCGAATAGAGGGGGAGAGCAGCGGCGGTGTGGACGACGGCATCGACGCCTTCCATCGCGCGGTCGACGGCGGCGCGGTCGCGGATATCGCCAAGGTGAACGACGACGCGGTCGTTCTCCGGATAGTCGAAGGGCGCGATATCGAGCGAGACGACACGGTCGCCGCCATTGAGGAGGAAACGAGCAAGGTTGATGCCGAGGAAGCCGGAGCCCCCGGTGATAAGGATTGTTCGGTTGGCCATTGAGGGAAGTCTAATCGATGGTTTCAGCGCGGGCCCTTCACGAACCACTTGCCACGAAATTTCGGGCTGGTGTGGTGCTTCGAAGCGGGCAGAAAATCTCTGAACACTGGATCAGGAGGTACGGCAGAATGCCTGAAATAACGGGGATCGCACATGTGGAGTTGAGCGTGCGGGACTTGGAAGTGAGCGTGCCGTGGTACTTGAAACTTCTTGATGCGCGGGACGTGTGGCGCGGCTCGAACGACGATTACGGGATCACCGCCTGCGCCATCTACGAGCCGAAGTCGAAAATGGTGTTCGCGTTTACACAGCACAAGTCGCAGGAGCCTGAGGGATTCTCGGCGAGTCGGCCGGGGCTGGACCACGTGTCGTTCGGCGTGGCCGACCGCTCGGCACTGGAGGAGTGGGTCAAGCACCTCGACGCGCTCGGCATCGAGCACAGCCCAATCCAGGACAACCATCAGCCGCCGAGTGTGACGTTCAAAGACCCGGATGGAATCGCGCTGGAGCTGAGTTACCCGAAGCGGTGAGGGCCGAGTTTTCAAACGAGAGGTCCAAATGCCAGGACGATGACCCCGAGAGCCGTCAAACCGCTGAACCAAAGGCATCCAATTGCATCTAGAAGGCAACAACCAGCGGAATCCCTGACGACGCCGGCGACACCCTCCGGCGGAAGCCACCTGTCATTCGGATAGCGCAGTTCGAGGTCGTCGTCATTGTCGGGCATGGAGGGTCAGGATTGTCTTTTTCGCGCTCGTTCGACTGAGACGTAGAGCCGGCGCTTCGTTGGGTCTTCGTTCGCAACCGTGATGGGTGTTTCGTTGTTCGCAGCCCGAACCTGCCGGTCGGAATAGCTGGACATGATGTGGGCCGTGAATCCCTGCACTTCCTGCATCTGGTTGATGGAGTGCTTCATCATCTGAAGTTGGAAGGGGTCATTTTCGGCGACGCGGGCGGCGTAGGCGAAGGTCTCACGTTCGAGGTCTTCGGGCGGATAGACCGCCTGGACGAAGCCGTATTCGGCTGCGGTTTTGGCATCGATGAAGCGGCCTTCAAACAGCAGGTGCTTGGCCCTTCGAGCGCCGATATCCCAGGGGACAGTGAAAAAGGCGAAGTTCGTGGCCAGGAACTGGGAATCCTCCGCTGCGAAAACGATGTCCATCGCCGAGGCGAGCATCCACGAGGCGTAGACGCAGGTGCCATGGACCATGGCGATGGTCGGCTTCTTGATGTTGCGGAAACGGAGGTGCGGATCGACATCCATCGAGCGCGTGCGGTTGTAGCGACGCGCGGCGGATTCCGACTCGCGTTCGGCGCGGGTGGCGAGCGCGTCAGGCGAGCCGAGGTCGTGTCCGGCAGAGAACACCGGGCCGAGCCCGCGAAGGATGATCACCCGAACGTTGCGGTCAGCGTCGGCCTCGTCGAAGGCTTCTTCGAGCGCCGCCATCATTTGCTGGCTCAGCGGATTCCGATACCGCTCGCGGGCCATTGAGATGAGCGCGATCTGGCCGTCGTTGCGGGTTTCATATTGGACGTGGTCGTCCATCGGGGGTGCTCCTGGAGGGTGATGCCACTTGATGACCGGAGTCTAAGCAAAAGAGGCGCCGCAGTGGCGCCTCTTTGCACTTGGTGCCGAGAGACTGGCCCTAGACGGGGCGGCCCGGGATGGAAAGGTCGGCGGGTGGCGGCGCGGGGTTCACGATGCCGTTCATCAACTGAGTTGGAACCAGCTGCCGGAGCTCGTCGAGCGTCCACTTGCCGTTCTTGAAGATGTTCTTGTGGGGCGGATACATATCCTGGAGCAGTCCGACCTGGCCGCCGGCTACCTGGAAGATACGACCGTTGATGTTCCACGCCTCGTCGAGGAGGAGGTAGATGGTCATCGGAGCGACCATATCCGGGCCGCGCATGGCTGCGGCGGCAGCGGCGGCCGCCTGTTCGGCGGCGGATGGCTGTGGCGTGGTGGCAGGGCCGCCGGCCCCGGCGATGCCGCTGCGCGCGCGCATCTCGCGTGCCGAGGCTGGAACAGTCGCCGTAAGGCGGGTAGCCGCACCGGGAGCGATGCAGTTCACGGTGACGCCGTAGCGGCCGAGGTCACGGGCGGCGACGCGGGTGAGGCCGGCGACACCGGCCTTCGCGGCGCCGTAGTTCGCCTGACCGGAGTTGCCCTGCAGGCCGGAAACCGAGCTGTAGTTGACGATGCGGCCGTAGCGCTGCTGGCGCATGAGCACGGCAGCCGGCTTGATCGTGGTGAAGTGGCCCTTGAGGTCGACGCGGATGACGTCGTCCCACTCTTCTTCGGTGAGGTTGAAGACCATGCGGTCGCGGAGAATGGCGGCGAGATTGATGAGGCCATCGAGCTTGCCGTACGTATCGAGCGCGGTCTTGATAACTGATTCGCCGCCTTCCATGCTCGAAACATCAGCGAGGTTGGCGACGGCCTCGCCGCCCATCTTCTTTATCTCGTCGACGACTTGCTGAGCGGGGCCGGCGTCGGTGCCGGAACCGTCGGGGTTGACGCCGGGGTCGTTGACGACGACCCGAGCGCCTTCGGAGGCAGCGAGGAGCGCGCATTCACGGCCGATGCCGCGGCCCGCGCCTGTCATTGCGATGACTTTTCCATCGAGCAGATTTGCCAAGTCAGGTTCCTTTCTGGGCGCACTAAGCCCTCACCCCCAACCCCTCTCCCGACTCCTGCGTCACGGGAGAGGGGAGAAGCAGTTGGCGCTGTGATGAGTGAGGTGAAGAGAATCGTTAGCTGTTGAGAATTACCGTGGCATAGCCGGGGGTAGTCTTTTTGCCCTGGGGGTCTTCGGTCCAAACTTCGAGGTCAACGAGCTTTTCGCCGCCCTCTTCGTACTTCTTCGTGACAACGCCCTTGCAGGTGATGTCCTCGTTCGGGAAGTCCATGCCGCGGTAGCTGCAGCCATACTTCTTGATCTTGCCGCTGTTGCCGATCCAGTCGTGGACGAGCTGGCCGAGGAAGGCGTTCTTCAGGGCGCCGTGGACGATGATGTTGGAGAGACCGGTGCCGGTCGCGAAGTCCTTATCGTAGTGAATCTGGTAGAAGTCGCCGGAGCCGGCGGCCCAGAGGACAAGCTGCTGTGTGCTGCAGTTCTTCTTGAGCTCGGGGATGGACATCCCCTCGGAAACGTCGCTGAACTTGACTGCCATTCGATGCCTCCTAGTAGCGGATGCCGGTGCCGGTCGCGATCGCGACGACCTTACCGGTCTGGTTCTTGTAGACGGTCTTGTTGGTGGTGATGAGCATTTCGCCGAGGCTGCCCTTGGTCTCTTCGTAGCTCGCGACATGCGAGGTCGAAGTCAGGACATCGCCTGCGCAGATGTCGTCGAAGTACTCGATTTCGGTGCCACCATTGAGGACGCGCTTGAGTGGGCGGCTCGGTTCGGGCCCACCGAACATGCCGCCGCGGCGGCCCGGGGCGTTCGGGTTGAAGACGGGCGTGCCGAGGTAGCCGGGAGGCGCCACCAGACCGCGATATCCGGCGGCCTTGGCGGCAGCCTCATCGAAATAGATGGGGTCGGTGTGACCCACCGAGCGGGCAAACATGCGGATCGCAGTCTTGTCGACTTCACTGGTGGTTGGTGAGGATTCCTTGCCGACCTGGGCCTTCATCTCTTCGGTAATCAGGGGCGGAAGTTCGTCTGCCAATTGCGGTCTCCAGGGAGTGATTTTGTGCGAGCGAAACGATACGCCAACGGGGAACGCCCCGCCAGAGGCCGGTTCCCCGTTCCTGGTTCCCGGAAAGATCAGGGGTTTTTCTTCGTTCTACCCGGAAGCTCCACCGCGAGTTAGGGGTTCGCCCAATGCGCGGCGAAAGTGAGGGTGGCTACATTCCCAAGGGTCGGGCGCACGCTCGCGACTGAAGGGGGTGACAAATGGGACCTGGTTCGCCGATAGCACCGTTGCTGGAACGCTGGAATCAGTTGCCCCGGGCGCGCCAAATGATGCTGGGCGGCATCGGCGCCGCAGCAGTCATCGCCATCTACTTCATTTTCATCGCATCGAGCTCTCCGGCGATGGTTGTTGCCTTTAGCGGACTCGCGCCCGAAGACAGCGCGGCGATTGCCGACCAGCTCGAGAGCGACGGGACACCGTACAAGATCGGCGGCGGCGGCTCGACTGTCTCTGTGCCGGCCAACCAGGTGGCTGAGATTCGCATCAAGCTCGCGCAGGCCGGATTGCCCAAAGGCGGTTCCGTGGGGCTTGAGATCTTCGACAAGACCAACTTCGGTGCGACCGATTTCGTGCAGCAGGTGAACTTCCAGCGCGCGATGGAAGGCGAACTCGCGCGATCAATCAACACGCTCGACGGCGTGAAGGCCAGCCGCGTGCACATCGTGATGCCAACCGAAGCGATCTTCGCCGAGGACCAGAAGGACGCGACCGCAAGCGTCGTCCTGCAGCTGGCCCCGGGTGTGCGCCTTGGCGATGGCCAGGTGCAGGGCATCACGAACCTGGTGACGAATTCGATTGAGGGCCTCGAGCGCAAGGGCGTGACGATCATCGACCAGACCGGAGCGGTGCTGTTCGACGGCGCGACGTTCGACGGATCGTTCTCGACCGGAGCGACCGGAACGCAGATGGACCTGCAACACCAGTACGAAGTCTCGCTGCAGAACGACGTGCAACAGACCCTCGCCAAGGTCGTTGGGCCGGGCCGGAGCGCAGTGACGGTGCGGGCTTCGCTGAACTTCGACCAGGTGACCGCAGTCGAGGACAAATTCGGCGCTGCGAACGAGACCGTGCCCCGCAGCACCACGAGCACGACCGAGACCTTCAACGGCAGCAACCTGAACGTGGGCAATGTGCCCGGCACGGGCGCGAACGGCGGCACCGGCGGCGGCACGAATACCACCGCCAACGGCGACAGCACCTATAGCCGTACGGAAACCACGACCAACAACGAAATCAACCGCACAACCTCTACAACGGTGAAAGCGCCCGGTTCGATCGACAAGCTGAGTGTTTCGGTGGTGCTCGATGAGAGCGTCACGGCCGCCCAGGAGGCCAGCATCACGAGCGCCGTCGCGGCCGCCGTCGGGCTCGACCAGGTGCGCGGCGACACGCTGAGCGTGACGCGCCTGCCCTTCGACGCAAGCGTTCGCGAGGATCTCCTCCCGGCGGCTACCGACGGAATCGGAACGTATCTCAATTACCTGAAGCTGCTCCTGCCGATGCTGGCAGTCGTCCTTGGTTTCGTGCTCGTGATGTTGCTCCTGCGCTCGCTGAGCAAGCGCCAGCTCACGCTGCCGATGCCCCAACAGCCGGCAATGCTCCCGGCTGCCGCCGGGTTCGCCCCGCTGGCGGCCGTACCCGACATGCCGGCTCTCCAACCGGCGAGCGACCCGCACGAGGAGCGCGTCCTCAAGCTCGCCGACGCGAATCCTCGCGCCGTGGCCGACGTTGTCCAGACCTGGATGAGAGAAGAGGAGTAAATGGTCTTGCGGGCTGACGAGAAGCTCAAAGGTCGCAAGAAGGCGGCCGCCTTGCTCATCACGTTGGGGAAGGAGCGCTCGGCTGAAATTCTGCGCCACATGAGTGACGAAGATATCGAGCGCCTGACCTGGGAAATTTCGGCAATGGGAGAGCTGAAACACGACCAGCGCAAGGAAGTCATCGAGGACTTCGAAGAGTCGGCTGTCGCCCGCAACGTCATCTCGCTCGGTGGCCTCGAGTACGCGGAAGAACTCCTCCGCATGGCGCTCGGGGAAGATAAGGCGACCGAGTTAATCGACCGGCTTTCGGCGACTTCGCCGACCGTGCCATTCGGATTCTTGAGGCACCTGAACGTCGCCCAACTGGTGAACTTCCTTTCGAACGAGCACCCCCAGACCATCGCGCTCCTCACATCGTTCCTTCAGTCGGATAAAGCCGCGCAGGTTCTGGCCGGTCTCGACCCGGAGATGGCAGCGGACGTCGCCCAGCGCATTGCGTTAATGGACCGCGCGAACCCGGACATCGTCAACGAGGTTGAAGCCGTGCTGCGGCGGAAGCTGAGCGCCGTGCTCCAGCCGACGCGGCAATCGCAGTCGGTCGGCGGCATCGAGGTGCTGGTTAGCCTGCTGAAACAGTCCAGCCGGATGACGGAAAAGACCATCATCGAGGCGCTCGAGGACAACGAACCCGAACTTGCCGACCAGATCAAGAAGCGCATGTTCGTGTTCGAGAACATCGCCACGCTCGACGACCGATCCATCCAGCGCATCCTGCGCGAAGTTGAGGTTCGGGACCTTTCGCTGGCACTGAAGGCCACACCGGAGAACGTCAAAGAGTGCGTGATGCGCAACATGTCGACGCGGGCGGCGGCAATGATGAAAGAAGACATGGAGGCTTCGGGGCCGGTGCGCCTGCGCCAGGTGGAAGAGGCCCAGCAACGAGTCGTCGAAATTATCCGGCGGCTCGACGAAGCAGAAGAGATCGTGATTTCACGCGGTGGTGACGATGAGCTCGTCGGCTAACCGCAGGATCTTCCGTTCGCCAGAAGGCGAAGACGACGTGTTCGTTGTCGGGACACCGCTGCGCCACCAGATGGCGGCAGACGACCCGGTAACCTCCGTCTCGAACCTCATCGACGGGGCGAGGCGCCGAGCGGAGAGCATCATCGCGCAGGCAGAGGCAGACGCGGCCGCGATCATCGCGCGGGCCGAAGCGGAGGCAGAAGCAACGCGGCAGGCAGGCTTCGAAGCAGGCGTTACTGCTGGCCAGCGCGGTGTCTCGAATGAGGCTTCAGCGCACCTGGAGACCATCCAATCCGCGGCGCGCGAAGGGCTCGCCATCCGCGACGCGATGATTGAAGAGGCCATGCCGGCGATCGCGCGGGCGGTGGCCATGGCGTGCCGGCGAGTGGTGGGCGCAGCCTTCGAGGCCGACCCTTCGCTGACAGCAGCCGCTTGCGCAGATGCAGTCCGAACCGCCGCAGGCCAGCAGATTCTTTCGATCCGGGTGAATCCCGGCGCAGTTGATGTGGTGCGCGCAGACCTTTTGGATGTCGCCGAATACATCCAGCCCGACGACGCAGTAGAACTCGGCGGCTGCATCATCGACCTGCGCCACGGGACTATCGATGCGACGCTCGATTCGCGACTGAGCCTGATGGAACTCGCGCTCCATTCGGCAGGGGGCGCGGCGGCATGAGCACAGGCCTTGACGCCCTGACCGAAGCCGCCGCGGCCGCGCCGATCCATCGTCGCGTGGGCACCGTGATGCACACCTCCGGGGAGATGGTGACGGCGCGGGGGATCAACCTGCAGCCGCACGAACTGGCCTTCATCGAAGACCCGGCCGGAAGGCCGGTTGCCGCCGAATGCGCCGGCGCGAATGGCGCCGAGGCCTACCTGGCGATGTTGGACCGGGGGACGGTCGTGGCGGGATCGCGGGTGCTTGCGGCGGGCCGGACACCTTCGGCGCCCGTCGGACGAAACCTGCTCGGTCGCGTGCTCGACGGGCTTGGCCGCCCAATGGATGGCGGCGAAGAGCCGCGGAACGTCCGCTGGGTGCCAGGCCACGCCGAACCCCCGCATCCGCTCCATCGTGAACCAATCAGTGAGGCGCTCCCAACCGGGGTGCGCGCGATCGACGGCTTCCTCACGCTCGGGCAGGGGCAGCGCGTGGGCATCTTCGCCGGTTCGGGCGTCGGTAAGAGCACGCTGCTGGGCATGCTCGCGCGCGGGACGGCGGCGGACATCACAGTCATCGCGCTCATCGGCGAGCGCGGACGCGAAGTGCGTGATTTCATCGAGCACGACCTTGGGCTGGAGGCGCTGAAGCGCTGCGTGGTCGTCGCTTCGACCGGAGACAACCCGGCGGCCATGCGGCTTTGCGCAGCGCGAACGGCGACGGCCATCGCGGAGGCATACCGGGCCGAAGGCCTGAACGTGCTCCTGTTGTTCGACAGCCTGACGCGGGTGGCGATGGCCCAGCGCGAGATCGGCCTCGCCGCGGGCGAACCGCCCACAACCAAGGGCTATCCGCCCTCCGTGTTCAGCCTGCTGCCGCACCTGATGGAGCGTGCCGGCCCCGCCGGATCGGGGAGCATCACCGCCATCTACACGGTGCTCGTGGACGGCGAGGACATGGATGAGCCGATCGCGGATCTTGCGCGGGCGACACTCGACGGCCACATCGTCCTGAAGCGATCGCTGGCGAGCGCGGGCCACTACCCGCCCATCGACGTCCTCAACAGCGTCTCGCGACTCATGGAGCGAGTTTCGAGCACGGCCCACAAGGAATCGGCGCGGACTCTGCGTGGCCTGATGGCCGCGCACGCCGACGCGCGTGACCTGATCTCCATCGGTGCGTACGTCTCGGGAAGCGACCCTGTGGTGGACCAGGCGATTGAACTCACGCCGGCGATCAATGCCTTCCTGCGACAACGAGCGGACGACATCACGCCCTACAACGACGCGATCGATGCGCTGACCTCGATGGACCCGAACCCTTCGCTTGAAGCGCCGACTTCGGAGGATGTGTATGACGCTGACCCCGCAACGTTTGAGACGGTTGGTGAAACAGCGTGAGCGTCTTGAGAAGCTCCAGGAAGGCGAACTGGCGGAAGCCATGCGGCTCTATCGCAAGCGCGAGGATGCGCTCAATGAATCCATTGGCAACCGCGAGCAACTCATGGAAGTCGCCGCGACCGAGGGGCCGCTCGACATGGAAGATTTCATCGCGGCCGGCGCGTATCTCCGGCGCGTCGATCGTGAAATCGGCGCGCGGCGCGCGGCCCTCGAGCATTCGGCAAACGATGTGGAGGAAGAACGCAACGAGCTGTTGCTTCGCCGCCGCGATCGGAAAGCACTGGAATCGCTGCTGGGCAAGCGGCTTGAAGAAGAGCGGATCGAACGCGCTCGCGCCGAACTGCGACTCATCGATGAGATCGCGACGACGCGCTGGCGCCCAGGTGGAGGTGCTCCATGAACCCCATTGGTGATCGAGGCTTGCAGACGCTAACCGGATGGCTGGACGGCCTTTCGCGGCGGCAGGAGGCGACTTCGAACAACATCGCCAACATCGATACGCCGGGATATGTGCGCCAGCAGGTGAACTTCGAGACCGAACTGCAGCGGGCTTTCGGCCAGGGTTCGGCCTCGATGGCGGCGACCGACCCACGACACTTCACCAGCGGCAATGCGCTCCGCGACCAGCTGGGCATGGACCCGCAACAGCTGCTGAGTTCGAGCCGGCTCGACGGGAACTCGGTGGATATCGACCAGGAAATGATCACGCTGACCGAAACGCAGATGCGCTACCAGGCAGCGGCACAGGTGCTGAGCAAGAAGCTCGGCAACATTCGAACGGTGATCTCGTAAGTCACTGAAAGTGGGAGGTGTGCCATGGGACTGATCCGAGCAATGTCGAGCACCGCTTCGGGGCTTTCGGCCCAGCGGGTCCGAATGGATACGGTGAGCTCGAACGTCGCCAATCTTGAGACCACGAATACGCCGGAGGGCGGACCGTACATCCGGAAGGTCGTCCGGTTCTCTTCGGGTGACCCCGCCCTGCCGTTTTCGGGCATCGTGAAGAAGTTCATGGGCGGCGGAAGCACCGGCGTGGTGCTGACGCAGGTGGCGGAAGACACGGAGACGCCAACCCGGATGGTAAGCGACCCCTCGCACCCGGATGCGGACCCGGAGACTGGCCTGGTGGAGATGCCGAACATCGACCTCGTGCAGGAGATGACGGACCTGACATCGGCGAACCGCTCCTACCAGGCGAACGTCACGGTGCTGAACGCGGTGAAGCAGATGGCACTGAGAGCGCTCGACATTACAAGCAGATAGACACGTAGGGGTTTTGGCGGGCATTCCGTACACGAGTTGGGGAGGCAGATATGGAGATCGGACGGATTCAGGGACCTGGAGCGGTGGCGCAGGCTGGAGCTACGGCAGCCGCGAAACCGGCTGCCGGGTTTGCTGACCTGCTGGGGAAGGCCGTTAGCCAGCTCCAGTCGGTCACCGACAACGCAGACGCCAAGGTGAACGCCATGGCCACCGGCCAGGACGTGAACCTCTCGGATGTGATGCTGGCGGTGGAAACCGAAAGCATTGCGATGAGCCTGGCGACAACTGTTCGCAACAAGGCCGTCGAGGCCTACCAGGAAGTCTTCAGGATGCAGATGTAATGGGACTGATCGTTCAAGCCCCAGCCGATTCGCTCCTCCCCGTTGCTGACCCAGCAATGACGCCGGCCGGCCAGGCGCCGGACGACGCACCCGCCGGGGATGCATTCGCCGGACTCCTTGCCGCCCTTTCCGCGAATCTCGATGCCGATCCGGCGGCAACGGCCGTCGGCGATCCCGTGGAGATCCCGGTGGGCGACATCGCGCCGTCGGCCGACGAAAAGAAAGAAGAATCAAACCCGTTCGCAGCGCTGATGGCGATGACGGTACCGCTGGCGATTTCGACCCCGGTGCTGGTCACCGCGGAAGCCACCGGTACGGCAGTCGGGGGAGTCGAGGCGACATCCGCGGCCGACCAGCCCGCCGAGTTCGACCCGGCGACGCCTGGCGCAGCCGGAGACTTGGCCACCGCCGTTACGGAAGAGCTGCCCGCAACGGAAACTCCGGTGGCCAGCCCAGCACCCGCCACGGAAGCCATGCCGGCGGCGGACGTCTTGCCGAACGTTGTCCCGGTGGCGACTTCGGACACCAAGGCCATTTCTGAAGCCCCGGTGAGCGGGCCGGCGACGGAGGCGACGACCTCGATGGGTGCCCCGGACGTGGACAACACCCCTGAGCCAGGCGAATCGCCGCAGTTGAAGCGCGGCCAACCGCCCACGGAGGCGGACGGGGCACAACCCGAACAAACGCAAACAACAAGCGTGGTCCGCTCCGTCGGGAACGCTGAAACCGAAAGCAACACCGACAAGCAGGACGCTCATAGCGAGCGCGGACGCCTCCGAGGGATCGACCGGCCGCAGCCCCGAGCATCAGCCGAAGGCATCGCTCATGCCGCTCCGCACTCCGCGGCGGGCGAGCTGCGCCAGGCGAACGATGCGGCCCCGGTGGATGCCCCCACGGCTGTCGACCAACCGGTCGACGTGCCGGAGGTGCCCCAGCAGGTCGATCAGGTTGCAAAAGCCGTCATCGAACGGGTGGAGACCGGCGGGGGGGAGGCTCGCATACACCTTCACCCGGTTGAACTGGGGGAAGTGACCATTCGCGTGCACACGGACGGAGACGCCGTCCGGGTGGCCATCCATGCGGAACGCCGCGAAGCGATGAACATCCTTCGCGACCACACGCAAGACCTCTCGACGCTGCTCGGCGAGCGCGGGCTGAACCTCTCGGACGTGAACGTCGGCTTCGGCCGCGGCAACGGGAGCCAGACCTGGGGCGACGAACAGCGACCGCAAAACCGTCCTGTTGCCGGCGCCTTCGCCTCGGTGATGGGAATCGACCAGGACGTTCCGATCGAGCGTCACCAGCGCCTGCGCGCAGCCTACAACCCGGACGGCGCGCACTTCTTCAGGGTTTAGGGACCGGCCATGACTTCACCGATCAACCCGGTAACGCAGCTTCAGAACTCGACGTACACGCCGAGCACCACCGCCAGCTCGGACCTGAGCCAGGTGGACTTCATGAAGCTGATCATCGCCCAGATGCGAAACCAGAACCCGCTTGAGCCGCAGTCCGATTCGGACTTCATGGCCCAGATGGCACAGTTCGAATCGCTGAACCAGATGAAGTCGGTCGCTGAGAGCATGACCGTGATGCAGGGCGTCAACGAGTTGAACACGGCCGCGAGCATGATCGGCAAGAACATCACGGGGAAGCAGGTCGACGGGATCGCCATCACGCGCGACATCGTGTCGCGGGAGATGTACAACCGGCCGTTCTCGAAGCTGACCAGTATCGAACGCGTTGCCGTGAACAAAGATGACCGCGTTGTCGCGGCTGCAGCGGACCTGCCGAACGCCGGGAACGAAGTGACCGGGACCGTCGACAAGGTCGTGATGGATTCGAAGGGCATACCGATGCTTCTCATCGGAGACAAGGTTGTCGACCTGTTCACCATCTCGGCGGTGCAGTGATGGCCATCGATAGGACACAGCAAATCGGTCCGGGCAGCGGAATCGCCCGGCCCGCGAACCCGGCCCCGGTCCGCACGGCGGGAGGGCCAAACTTCGCAGATGCACTCCGCGGCGCAAGCCAGGGCGTGCAATTCAGCAACCACGCGCAGAAGCGCATCGATCGGCGAGACCTCGACCTCGATGCCGGGCGCCTGAACCGTCTCAACTCAGCGATTAGCCGGGCTGCCGAAAAGGGGGCTCGAAACAGCGTGGTCATGCTCGATGACCTCGCAGTCGTCGTCGATGTCCGCGACCGAAAGGTCGTGACGGCCATCAATGCCGAAGCAGGAAAGGAGCGGGTCTTCACGAACATCGATTCAGTCGTTATCGCCTGATTTCGACCACACCCTTAACGCCCATTAGGCCGGTCCGCATGTCGGAGGCCTGATCCAGACAAAGGATCGTAACTGCCATGATGCGAGCACTCTTCAGCGCTATTTCCGGGATGAAGAACCACATGTCCTACATGGACGTGGTGGGTAACAACATCGCCAACGTCAACACCATCGCATACAAGTCGAGCCGGGCGACATTCCAGGACATCCTGGGGCAAACGGTTCGCGGCGCGAGCACCCCGCAGGCGGGCCGCGGCGGTACGAACCCCGCCCAGATCGGCCTCGGGATGCAGCTGGGCGGCATCGATAACATCATGACCCAGGGCTCGCTGCAGAGCACAGGCAAGCTCACCGACTTCGCGGTCCAGGGCGACGGCTTCTTCGTCGTCAGCGACGGTACCCGAAACTACTACACCCGCGACGGCGCGTTCGACATCGACGTCGAAGGCAGCCTCGTGAACCCGGTCACCGGCCTGAAGGTGATGGGCTGGGTGGCCGACGCGACCGGCGCCGTGGACATCGAGACGCCACTGCAGCCTCTGCAGATCCCGTTCGGAACCCGCATCAGCGCGCAGGCGACGCAAGACCTGACGGTGCCGGCTCCCAAGGCAGGCATGATCATGGCGGGCAACCTCGACGCAGGCACGCCGCTCACGGCCCCGGACAACGAGGTGACCACCACGGTCACTGCCTATGACTCGCTCGGTAACGCGAAGACGATCCGCGTCAGCTTCACCAAGACCGCCTCCAACACCTGGACGGTAAGCGCCACACACGACATTCCGGACACCCCGGGCCCGGACGCCACTCCTGGCAACGCCTTCGACGACGCGGTGACAATCAACAGCGGCGCGACGCTGAACTTCCTTCCGACCGGTACGCTCGACACGAGCATCGCCGGCAACGGCATGGTCAACATGACCATCCCTGCCGCGGACCTCGGCACGGGCGCAGACCCACTCACCTTCACCATCGACGTGACCTCGTTCTCGCAGTACGCCGGCGCAAGCCAGACGAACCTGCAGAGCCAGACGGGATCGGCCGCTGGCGCTCTCGTTAGCTTCGCGGTCGGCAGCACCGGCGAAGTGACCGGCATCTACTCGAACGGCGCGAACCGGACGATCGGCCAGCTCGCCCTCGCCAGCTTCACCAACCCGGGCGGCCTTCAGCGCCAGGGCCAGAACCTCTGGGCGCCGAGCTCGAACTCCGGTGAGGCCATCGTCGGCCTGCCAAACACAAACGGCCGGGGTGCGGTGAGCACGGGTACGCTCGAATCCTCGAACGTTGACCTCGCCCAGCAGTTCACCAATGTGATTCTCGCTCAGCGTGGTTTCCAGTCGTCGTCGCGAGTGATCACGGCAGGCGACCAGATGCTTCAGGACCTGGTCAACATCATCCGGTAGGCGCTAAACGCCCACCGGTGACCTGAACGAATGGGAGGCACGAACATGAAAGCAACAGCTGCAGTGTTCGTGCCCCTTTTTCATTTCGGATTTCGGATTTCGGATTTCGGATTCACCGCGCTCCGATCACCGCGTCTCGGAAAACTACCGGGGGAACAGGGTTGATCGGACACCTCAGCCTCGGGCGGATGAACCGCATCGCGACGCTGGCGATCTTGCCGATGATGACGATCGCCATCGTGGTATTCGCGAGGTTCGCGGATGGCGGTGGCTCGAAGGCCGAACCTCCGTCGTCCGGCGTGATCGTGGTAGCGAACCTGCGAACCGAATCGCTGGACTTCCTGGACGTTGTCACAGGCAACGTGAAGCAGCTCCTCCTGCCAGGTCCCCCGCACGAGATGCTGATGAGCGGCGGGCGGTTGTACGTGACGCTCGGACGAGGGAACGCCGTGGTTGAGATCGAACCGAACTCGGCGGCGATCCTGCGGGTTCTTCACCTCGAAGGGGAGCCTCATGGGCTCGCCGCCTGGGCTGAGAATCTCGTGGTCACGCTCGACAAAGGTAATGAGGCGGTGGTCATCGACCGGGCTTCGCTGGCGGAGTTAAGGCGGTATCCGACCGGCGACACTCCCCATGTGGTTGCGGTTTCGAGCGACGCGGTGCTGGTGACGGATTCGCGCGACAACATGGTCCGCCAGATTGTCCCGGCAACGGCAACCACATCAACCGGGCTTCAGCCAGAGGGCATCGCCATCGTCGGTGATGACGTGGTCACTGCCGATGCCGCAGGCAACACCGTGACAATCGCGCGAGCGAGCGATCTCGCCGAAGCGGGAACACTGCCAGTGGGAAGCGGCCCCGTGCGGGTGATGAACCTGGATGGAAAGCTCGCGCTTGTTTCACTCCAGGGAGCCGACCAGGTCGCTTTGATCGATGTTGCTCAACGCAAGGTGGAACGCCGCATGACCACAGGCGGCCGGCCGGATGGGCTATGCCCCTCGCCGGAGGGTGCGTACTTCGGCTCGGCAGCGAACGCCGAAGGAGAGCTGACCGTTTTCGCGACCGAAGACTGGAAGCCGGCGGCCAAATACGACCTCGAAGTTGGGTTGGGCTCGTGCCTCTGGTTCCAATCTTCGTTGACCACCGTTAATTGAAGCAGCACGATCGAGGGACGAGAGCGGTAGGGAGTCAATCGTGCCTCAGGTGCGGACGTGCCAGGTCGGCGGGCGATTTTCGCGTTGCCACAACGCGGCCGGGCACGCGTGCCAGTATTGCGGGCGGCACTTTTGCGAAATCCACGCTCACCACGTTCAGGGACATGACGCGGTTTGTTCGCGAGATAAGTGCCAGGCGAAATTCCAGGACTTGCTGGCACACACCGACTACAAGAGCCGGGTACTACAAAGGAACAACGCGGGCCTATGCGGAATCGAAGATTGCGAGCCGCACCCGGCATTCGAGTGCTCGCTCTGTCGCGGACGATTCTGCTCGACGCACCTTACGGACCGCATGTACCCGTTCAATGAAGGCATGGTCTCCATCGACCGTCCGGTGAGCATCTGCCAGCGCTGCTGGGAGCGGCGGAAGATTTGGCGGAGGCGATGACAGCGGTGAGCGGTGTCCAATTCGAAGACATCGCTGCGGCGGAGCGTGAACTCGCGGGCAAGATTCGCGAGACGCCCGTCTGGCCGTTGCACATCCCCTCTCCCGGACCGGACCTGGAAATCCTGCTGAAGTGCGAGCATCTGCAACTCACCGGCTCGTTTAAGGTTCGGGGGGCGTTGAACTTCCTGGCGCACCTTTCCGATGGGGAAGCCTCGCGCGGACTTGTGGCGATGAGCGCGGGGAATCACGCCCAGGGTGTGGCGCTCGCGGCGAAGACTCGCGGCATCTCGGCGACGATCGTCGTTCCGGCGACAGCGCCCCTCGCGAAGATCAACGCGACGCGGGCGCTAGGAGCGAAGGTGGTAGTACACGGAGCTTCGCTCGACGAGGCACGGGCGGAGGCGTTCGCTATCGCCGAGCACGAACGGCGAGTGTTTGTCCCGCCGTTTGACGACGACGCGATCATCGCGGGGCAGGGCACGATCGGCCTGGAGATCGCTCGGCAGGCGCCGGACGTCGAAGAAGTGCTCGTGCCAGCGGGCGGCGGAGGCCTGCTGGCCGGCGTCGCCCTCGCGCTCAAAAACACACGACCGGAGATTAAGGTCGTCGGAGTGCAGAGCGCGGCGATGGATGGAATCGCGCGATCCTTCGCGGCAAAGCACGTCGTTTCTGTGCCTGCGGAGCGGACCATTGCCGACGGGGTCGCCGTTTCCGGTCCTTCGGAGCGGACGTTCGGGATCATCGAACGGTACGTCGACGAGATCGTCTGCGTGCCCGACGAGGCGATCGCAGAATCGATCGTGATGCTTATCGAGCGAGCGAAGTTCGTAGTCGAGGGAGCGGGAGCGCTCGGAGTGGCTGCGATCATGAGTGGCCGCTACCGTCCGAAAGGCCCAACCCTCGCTGTTGTCTCCGGCGGCAACATCGACATCAACCTGCTGGGCTCGGTCGTGCGTCGGGGGCTTGTGGAAGCCGGGCGCTACCAACACCTGTTGATCGAGGTGAGCGACACGCCGGGCGAATTGGCGCTGGTGTCGTCAGTGGTCGCCGAAGTCGGTGGCAACATCCTTGAGGTCGACCACAACCGGGAGGCGCCGGGGATGCCTGTAGGGGTGGCTGTGCTCGAACTGCTACTCGAAGTGAACGGCGCTCAGCAGTTCAACGAGATCCTGGAGGCGCTGCGAACCCGCGGCCTGCGCGGCGTACCCGGCAGCCAGGCACGGCTGGCGACCCAATCGGCGAGGCGTCGCCACGAAACGCGGTAGAGTCAGGGCCGTTCGATCTCTCTGCCATCCGGCGAAAGCAGGGCATCAAGCAGGATGACGAGGGTGGTCAGTACCGCGGTGGCTACCACCACGCGCACCAGCTTCTTCACCAGGCGTCCGAGCCATTTCATGCGCTGCCTCTCCATTCCGGATTGATGCGATCCCGGTAGATGCCCGGGTCGCTGCCGGGTATCAGTGTCCCGCCAACTGCCTTTTCGTAGAACCCGGCTGGCCCAACCCCGCCGATGATCGCATAAGCGTAGCCCTCGGCCTTGAGGGCACCGAGGCACTGGAGCAGGAGCACGCGGCCGATTCCCTCGCCGCGCCGGGATTCATCGACGCCGGTAGGACCGAAGAAGTTCGGGCGCGTGACGTTGTAGCAGGCGAATCCAAGCACGGTCCCCTGTTCAACCGCGATGTAGACAGGCGGCGGCGCTGAACCGAAGCCTACCGCGAGTTCGTCCGCCCAGTGGGGGAAGTGCGACCTCGCGAAGGCGAGGACGGCGCTCCGTTCGTAGGCTTCGGCCCGGCGGCAGTGGACGCCCCGCTCCCGAAGAGCAGCGACCTCCGGACTTACGTCCGCGAGGTCGTACAGCTTCACGAGCATGTCGGGCATAACTAAGCGAGGCCGCCGCCATCCAGCACGAGCGTCTGGCCCGTCGTGAAGGAGGAGGCTTCGGAGGCGAAGTAGACGCAGGCGCCGGCCATTTCGTCCGGGTCGCCGATGCGGCGGAGGGGAGACTGGGTAAGCGAGTTCTTGAGGATGGCTTCGTTGTCCCAGAGGGCGCGGGAGAACTCGGTCTTGATGAGCCCGGGGGCGATGCAGTTCACGCGGATGCCATCGACGCCCCATTCCTTCGCGCAGACCTGGGTGAGCATAATGATAGCCGCCTTCGAGACCGAGTAACCCCCAAGGCCACCGCTCGCGCGGAGGCCGCCGGTGGAACTGACGTTGATGATGGCGCCGCCCTGGCCATGCTCGAGAATCGCTTCGCGGACCATCTTGCTGAGGAGCCAGGCGGACTTCACGTTCGTGTTCATGATCGCGTCCCAGGCGCGCTCCTCCAGGTTGGCGATGGGGCCGAACTGGGGATTGGTGGCGGCGTTGTTCACCAGGATATCGATGCGGCCAAGCTGCTTCTTCGTCTCGGCGACCAGGTTCTGGAGTGCGTCGGCATCGCGAACGTTGGTGGGGACGGCGATGCCCTTGCGGCCCGTGGCCTTGACTGCGGCGAGTGACTCTTCGAGCGCTTCGGGCTTGCGCGCGGCAACGCAGACATCTGCGCCGGCTTCCGCCAGCGCGACGGCGATGGAGCGCCCGATGCCCCGGCTGCCCCCGGTGACAATGGCGACTTTGCCGGCAAGTGAGAAATTGGCAACTGACATGTTCGGGTTCCTTCTGAGATGCTGGTACGAAGTCCAGCAGTAATATGCCGGGCGATTGTAGGTGATGTCGGCCAACCGGCGCCTCGTGCGCCATTGGCGCGCGCCGAAGTCGGAATGTCTCGCCTCAGTCCCGCTGGAGGTGCATCAACGTGCTCAACTCACTCACCGACTTGCTGCCTGGAATCGCAACGCGAGAAGCCGCCGATCCGGAACGCTACCCGTCCGAGAGCGTGGCAGCTCTCTATGAGGCCAATATCGTTCAGGCGCCGTTCGACGCCAGCCTCGGAGGGGAAGGGGCGACCTGCCGGCAAGCCTCAGAGACGATCGAGTTGATCGCCACGGCATCACCCTCGCTCGCGCTGATCACGAGCATGCCGCTTGGGCTGGCCGGATGCCTGGCGCTCGGGGGGGAAGGCCCCGGCGAAGAATGGACGCGCTCGTGGCGAGAGACGACCGAAAAAATCGCTGGCGACTTCCGCGCGGGACGGGTTTATGCGGCGTGCAATTCAGAAAAGGGCGCTGGTGGTTCCCTGGCTGCCACGAAAACGGTCGCGACTCGCGATGACTCGGGTCAGTTCCGCATAACCGGGGACAAGATCCTTGCGACCTCCGGCGAGTTCGCATCGGTGTTCTTCTCCACGGCCAAGGTCGATGACAGTGACCTGCCGGGCGCCGGCATCGTGGAGATGTTCTTCGTGGACGCACACGCGCCGGGAGTCACGATCGCCAGCGACTGGAACGGTTTCGGGATGCGCTCGAGCGAGAGCCAGAGCGTCCGTTACGAGAGCGCCTCGGTCGACGCCCTGATGGGATTTCCGAACTATCTTGCGGCGATCCAGCCCATCCAGTACTGGTACCACCTGTTCGCGGCAATACCGCTCGGGTGCGCGAAGGCGATTTTCGACGTCCTGGGGACGCCTGCCCCGCATTCGCCGGCGTTGCGCATGCGCCTGGCCGAGGCTGAGATGCGCTACGAGGCGCTGCGGGCCTACCTGCTCGACACGGCGGATGAGTTCCGCGCTTCGGCGGGCCCGGCATACGCCCGCAAAGTGCTGCGGATGAAGACGTATGTCACGCAGGAAGCAACGAAGCTGAGCGCCGAACTGTTCGCGCTTTCTGGCGGGCGCCACTACAGCCGAAACAGTGCGGTGGCGCGGACGTTTGCGGATGCATTTGCCGGCACGGCCTTGCGACCGCCGCTTTCGCTCGGGCTGGAGACACTGTTGGAGCAATTCGGCGCCGACTGAGCCGGCAACAGCACTGGCCCGAACAGGCTCGCATCTTGCAGAATTCGTTTGCGGGTCACGAACTGTCTCGGCGACGCGACGCCCGTTTGAAAGAGGACGTTATGGCGAATCTGTTGGACATCGAAGGGGTCGGGTCGTTCCATGCGGCGAAGCTGGCCGAACTCGGGATCAGGACGCAGGAGGAGTTGCTTACGGCAGCGGCAACCCCGGCCGGTCGCGCGGATCTCGTCGCGAGGGCGAACCTGACCATGGAACAGGTGCTGAACTGGGCGAACCGCGCCGACCTGGCGCGGGTGAACGGTATCGGCGACCAGCACGCAGACCTTCTGGAGGCGGCCGGAGTGGACACGGTCCCGGAACTGGCCCAGCGAAACGCCGAGAACCTCTACGCGAAGCTCGTCGAGGTCAACGAAGACCGCATCCTCGTGGACCGGCTCCCTTCGGCGGGCGACGTAGCGGACTGGGTGACGGAAGCGAAGGCGCTGCCCCGGGCGCTCCACTACTAAGAGGCAGACGGCTCAGTGGCTCACAAGCGTCCATTCCTTCGTGCGAAGGTGATGAATGTCGTTGAGCGACTGCAGGGCACGGACCCCGAGGCCTGAGAAGACCACGTGGATGGAGCAATGGGCCGGGCGGAAGAACATGTCGTAGTCGACGCCGATGATGTGGCCGATGTAGGAGTTGATAACGCCGCCATGGCAGGCGATGACCACGCGCTTGCCTTCGTTCACGGCGATAATCGATTCGACCGCGTTCACGGTGCGCTTCCGGAATTCGAAGCTGGATTCTGAGTGTGGATATACGTCCCATTTGCGTTCCCGCAGCATCCGTTCGCGCATGGCGAGGAGCAGCCCCTGGCCAACAAAGTCTGCGGCCGACCGATCCGCCGGGATGTCACGAAAGATCTCAACTTCGCGGAGGTCGTCCATAACGATTGGTTCGAGCCGGTGGTGGCGGGCGATCTGCTTTCCCGTCTCGAGAGCGCGCTTGAGGGGGCTCGCGTAGACCGCATCGATCCGGTCTACGGAGAGGCGCTCGCCGACGAGCCTGGCCTGTTGTTCGCCGCGCTCGCTGAGGGGTGGGTCGAACGTATCGCCGACCGGGCCCGAACGAGGATCAGGAATGTGCTGCTCGCCGTGGCGGACGAAGATCAGTTCGGTGACGTCTTCAACGCCGGTGAGAAAGGCCCGGTCGAAGACCATCGGCGTGCGCGGTTGGCCCTGAGTCATGAGATCCACCTTCACGGAGTTCCGGATTTGTAGCTCGACTATCCCAGAGCGAGGTGAACAGCGAAAGCGCGGACGCCGCGACGCATCGGTATGATGCCCGGGCAGCGAGCCGGCAACCTCGCGCGGGAGGAACGATGGCCAGTGCACCCTCGGTTTCGGTGATGCTCCGATCCTGGGATATTCGGGTGGGGACCACCGGGGAGATGGTGCTCGATGCCGCCCGGTTGGCGGAGAACGTCGGCCTCGACGGCATCATTGCGGGTGACCACGTCACGTTCTATGGCTATGGCAACGACGCACTGATAACGCTGACGGCGGCCGCCGCGGTAACGCAGCGAATTGAGTTGAAGACCGGCGTCTACCTTCTGCCGTTGCGCCATCCCGTGCCGGTGGCGCTCCAGGTCGCGCAGCTGGACCAGCTAAGCACGGGCCGGTTCGTGCTGGGAATCGGCGTCGGGGGCGAAGACCCTCACGAATTCTGGTCCTCGGGAGTGGACCCTTCGACGCGCGGCGCCCGGACCAACGAAGCGATGCGCATCCTGAAGCGCCTATGGACCGAGGACCATGTGAGCTTCGAGGGCAAGCACTTCCAGTTGGACGACGTGACGCTGTATCCGAAGCCATTCCGCCCCGTACCGATTTTCGTCGGGGGGCGCAGCGATGCCGCGCTGCGGAGGGCCGGGCGGTTGGGCGACGGCTACACGGGCATCTGGCTTTCTCCCGAGCGGTTCAAGCAGGCCGGGGAGCGAATCGCCGAGGTTGCGGCCGAGGCCGGCCGGGATGCATCCGCCATCGAACTTGGCATGCAGTACTGGACCAGCGTTTCCACTTCGCGCGACGAGGCCCGGGCGCTCGTTTCGAAGGGGATGGAAGGCACCTACAAGCTGCCGTTCGAACGATTCGAGCGCTACACGCCGTTCGGAAGCGCCGCGCAGATCGCGGAGTACCTCGGGCCCTTCGTGGAGGCGGGCGCGAAGCACATCAACCTGATCCCGGTGCAGGAATCACCGGAAGCCGTCATCGAGGCTGCCGCGAAGATCCGCGAGGCGGTGCTGGTACTGTAAGACCTCAACGACGGGATTGAGTTTCGAGTCCCGGACGATCCTTTGTCACGCCCGCACCCGCGAGATCTTGCGCCGGTTTTATCGAGTTCGGCATGGACGGGGCGTCGGCCACGTTCGCGTGCGCCAGGTCCGCATCAGGTGTCGAGGTCGGCTTCGCGGTTGGCGCTGGAGCGATCGTTGCGACTGAGTCGGCCATGGGATTTGAAGTAACGGAAGGAAATTTCCGGGCAGTCGCGGTAGCCGCCGCTGGCGTTGGGGGCTCGTCGACGGAACTCGGCCGTGAGGGTTCAGCGGTGGGCCCGGTCGCTGGCGGATACCCCGCCGAGGGCGGGACTACCGACGTGACCAGGCCGGGAGTGTTGACCGTCTCTGGCGAAGGGCTCGCGGTTCGGATCGCGCGAACCAGTACGGCGCCCCCTGCAGTGGATTCGACGTTCCAGTGAACCGGGTCTTCCGGCTCCGCGGCCATCGCAACGGAGGCAGCGAGGAGAACAGAGGTTGCGGCCGGCAGCAGGAACAACAACTTCATGCGGTTAACCGCCTTCCGGGGCGAAACCCCCAGCCGACCCAGCCGACCGTCGAAACCGCTGCAATACCGAGCAAGATGTACTGAATCGGTAGCCCGGTGACGGCACCGCCGCCTGGAACCGTGAACCACACTTCGCCGAGCAACTGGTCGCTGGTGACCTCTGCGAAGTCCGGCTCGGGATTGGCGTCCCCGCGGGTGACCAGCCGGTACTCGGTCTGGACATCCACCGAGTCGGTCGCCGGGTCGGAGATACGCAATTCGACTTCGTTGATGCCGGCGACCCGATGGACCGTGGGGATTCCGTCGCCGCCAGAGGAAAAGAGAACGATGTCGCCTTCCTTAACGTCCGAAATGGCAACGGGCTTCACGACGATGAGGTCGCCACGAGAGATGGCCGGCTGCATGCTTCCGCTGCGGACGGTCAGAAGTTCGTAATCAAACAACCGCGTGGCGAGATTCGCGGCCAGGAGGGCCCCAAGCAAGAGCCCGAGCGTGATGCCGAGAATGCCGATGCCCGCGGCGCGCGCTACCTGGCACCGCAAAGAACCGGGCATAGGTAATGCTGCGGCCGTCATGTGCGATCCTTTCGTTTGCTGACCGCCTTCCCCGGCGGAGCCGGGGAGGACGGCCAGAGCACGGACTTGCTAACGGGCCTCGGTGAGAGCGGGTTCAACCGAGGGATTCGGATTCTCGGCGTAGATGGTGACGCGGTAGTAGACCAGTTCGCCCTGGCAACTGGCCGGCGCGCCATCATTCACACTGACGAACGCGATGAACTTGCCGCCTTCGCCCCCGGGAGGGATGACCTCGCCCGGCGAAAGGAGGCGAACGCTGCCCGAGAAGTCGTTCACCGAGCAATCATTCGTGTCGTCGTGGAGGCGACGGATCTTGACGTCGCCGCCAACGACGGCGAGCTTAAAATCACCCTCGTTCTTGCCGGCGCCTCGACCGACTTCGGTGTTCGACCCGTTCGGGCCGATGATGGTGTGGCAGACAACCGGGTCCAGGCTGGCCGCATCGTCGGTGGGTTCCGCGTCGTCGAGGTAGGATTCGGCCACGCCATCGCAGACGGGCTGGTAGGAGATCTCGAAGCCGTTTTCGCCGACGAGGGCGGCGCCACGGGCCGAATCGGAGGTGCGCCAGGCGAACGCGCCTCCGAACAGGACAGCGCCGACGACTGAAATGAGTGTCGCGCCGGCGAAGATTTTGCGCATACAGGTTCCTCCCTGGGTGGGTACGTTGGTTTCGGTCGAAAGTGAACTGGTCTGTCTTGTGCCGGGATTCACGGCCCTCCCGGGACGCCGGACGTGGGTGCTTTACAGTGCTGGTACACTCTGCGAAGCACGGGTTGGCAAGCCCTGCGACCCGCGGCCGTGATGTCCTAACGCATCCGGCCGCATTGTTATTTCACCGGGCTTATCCCGCGTCGCCTTCGAAAAGTTACGGGTGGGTTCGACAAACAGGCGGCCGGAATTCCAAAATCCCGATGTGGCGAAGATCGCGGTTATCGGTGCGGGTGCCGTCGGGGGTTATTACGGCGGCCGTCTGGCGCAGGCCGGGCACGACGTCCGATTTCTGCTAAGGCGCGACCTTGAGGCCGTTCGGACCAACGGTCTGCGAATCACCAGCCCGTTGGGAGATTTCCACCTTCCCGGCGTGACCTGTGTCTCCAACCCGGAAGATCTCGGCGAAGTCGACTGGGTGGTGTGTTCGTTAAAGGCCACCGCGCTCGATTCGGCACACGCGTTGGTGGCGCCCTGCATGGGGCCCAACACGAGAGTGCTCGCACTGATGAACGGCCTCGGGGTGGAGGAGCGGTTCTCGAAGTGGTTCGGGGCCGAACGCGTCTTCGGCGGCATGGCGTTCGTCTGCATCAATCGCGGTGAGCCCGGCGTCATCCACCACCTGGAGTACGGGCGAGTCTCCCTTGGCCATGCGCTGGATAATGCCGGTCAGAACGCGGAACTGGATGCGCTGCTGCGGAGCGGCAAGATTGAAACGGTGGTGGCGCCAAATTTGCGTTACGCCCGCTGGGAGAAGCTCTGCTGGAACGTTCCGTTCAATGGCCTGAGCGTGGCGGGTGGTGGAATTGGGACGCAGACGATCCTCGGCGACCCGGTGCTGCGGACAACGGCAGAACTCGCGATGCGCGAGGTGGTGATCGCGGGAAACGCCGACCTGGCGGCGCACGAATCGAATGCCCGGCTCGATGAGGAAGAGGTGGTATCGCGGATGTTCAGCCTCACCGAAACGATGGGCGACTACCGCACGAGCATGGTGATCGACTACCTGCACGGGAACGAACTCGAGGTCGAGGCGATACTCGGCAACCCCGTACGACGGGCACGGGAACTCGGCGTGACCGTGCCGACGATGTCGGCGCTGTATGGCCTGGTAGCACATGCCGACCGCGTGCGGCGGGGCGTGGTGCGGACGCTCTTCGAATGACCCGGCTCAGGAGCGTTGTTTGAGGAAACTCGCAATCGTAGCTAGACTCCGGCGCACATCACGGAGGTAGCCAGGACAATGGAAGGACGCGACATCCTGGTCGACGGCGTCGATCAGATGACCGAATGGCTGGAAACGGCCATCAAAGATCTCACGAACGAACAGACGAACTTTCTCCCGGCGGGGAAGACCGTGAGCATCGGCTTCAACGCGTGGCACGTCATCCGGACGACCGACAACATCTCGAACTTCGTCATGCAGGACCGGAAGCCGCCGATCTGGATTGAGAAGGGCTACGCGGACCGGATGGGTCTTCCGAAGGTGGACCAGGGCACGGGCATGGACCTGGAGACCGCGCGTGCGATGAGGTTCGACATCGCCGCGATTCGGGACTACCTGGCAGATGTCCGCGTGAGCGCGCTCGACTTCTTGAAGACAGTGCCGATGACGAAATTCGACGAGATGCAGATGGTGAAGCCATTGGGTGAGATGCCGAAATGGCGGATGTATCGCCAGGTGGTGATGACGCACGGGTTCATGCACCTGGGCGAGATCAACGGGATCAAGGGGCAATTAGGGCTGGGCTTCTTCATCTAGCCCTCACCCCCGACCCCTCTCCCAAACTTGGGAGAGGGGAGTATGAGACTCGTGGGAGAGCTCCTAGAGCAAGTCGCCGCCGCAGGCGGAGGCGGTGGTGCCGTCGCGCTGGTAGGCCTTGATGACGTTCCGGCCGGTGGTCCAGCGATGCACTTCGTCCGGGCCGTCAACAAGGCGCTGCGAGCGGATGCCGGTGTACCAGCGGGCGAGCGGCGTGTCCTGAGAGTAGCCGAGCGCGCCGTGCAACTGGATAGCCGTATCGACCACCTTGTGCACCATGTTCGCGAGGTACACCTTGGCGATGCCGTTTTCCTGGCGTAGGTCCATCCCCTTTTCGGCTTTGTAGGCGATGTGCATGAGCATCAGGCGGGCGATGTAGAGCTGGCTGGCGCAATCGGCGAGCATCCACTGGACGCCCTGGCGCTCTGAGAGATGCTTGCCGAACGTCTCGCGCTCGATCACGTGGGCGGTCGCCATATCGAGGGCGCGTTGCGCCATGGCGACGTTGTGCATGCCGTGACGGAGCCGCCCGTAGGCGAGACGGTGCTGGCCCATGTTGAAGCCCTGGCCGATGCCGCCGAGCAGGTTCTCGTGCGGGACGACGAGGTTATCGATCTTGATCTCGGCGTGACCGCCGCCCATGACGTGGCTGAGCGGGCCCTCGATGGCCATGGTCTTGATGTCGCGAATGATCTGGTATCCCGGGTTCGGCAGTTCAACGATGAAGGTGCTGAACTGTTGATGGCGAGGCGCGTTCTCGTCGGTGCGGGCCATCACGACGGCGATGTCGGCGGCACTGGCTGCGCTGCTGAACCACTTCTCACCGTTTAAGACCCAGTTGTCGCCGTCACGGACTGCTTTGGTGCGCATGCCGGTGGCGTCGGCGCCGGCGGCCTTCTCGGTCATCGAGTAGCAGACCCGCTTGTCGCCATTCAGGAGCGGCTTGAGGAATTTCTCCTTCTGGAAGTCGGTGCCATGCGCGAGCAGCGTCAGCATCGTGGCGTCGTCCGGGCCCTGGCTGTTCATCGAGAGTGCGCCGAGGTGGCTCTCGCCGAGTTCCATCTGGACGAGGGCGTTGGCCAGCGGGCCGAGGCCCATGCCGCCCCACTCCTTCGGGATGAAGGGACACCAGAGACCCTGCGCGCGGGCCTTCGTGCGAAGTTCGTTCAGGACTTCCTTGTAGGGGCGAGTTTCGAGTTCCTTTTCAGCGGGAATGCACTCGTCGTGGACCCACTTGCGAACCTTCTCGCGGATCTCTTTCGCCTCAGCGGGGATTTCAAAATCGATGGCCATTTGCGGTGGACTCCTTTTCTTTTCAGCCGACGAAGTCTATCGAACCAGGCGGCGGTTGTATTCCCGGCCTGCGTCGTGTGCGCCTAAATGCCGCTGCCGCCGGCCACGGTAAGCATGGATCCGGTGGTGTAGCTGGATGCGTCCGTGGCGAAGTAGAGCGCCGCACCGACGATTTCGTCGGGCTCGCCGCCGCGCTGGAGGGGGATGGTGGTGGCGGCGCGCTTGTTGAAGTCGTCCATGTCCCACGCCTTCGAAATGTCGGTGAGGAACGGCCCGGGGATGATGCAGTTGACGCGCACCTTCGGGGCGAAGTGCCGGGCGAAGCCGACGGTCATCGCGTTCACACCGGCCTTGGCGGCGGCGTAGGGGATGACGTTCGCGCCGGGATGGAGTGAGGCCGTACTCGAAACCATGATGATCGAGCCACCATCGCCCTCGGCCATGCGACTGCCGACGATGGCGCTGAGGCGGAACGGGCCCTTGAGGTTCACGCCCAGGACTTTGTCGTAGAGGTCCTCGGTCACGTTCTTCACATGGTCATAGATAGGGGACATGCCGGCGTTGTTGACCAGGACATCGACCTTGCCGAATTCGGCATAGGCGCGTTCCGCCAGTTCTTCGACCTGGTGCCAATCGGCGACGTGGCACGCGACGGGAAATGCCCGGCGGCCATAGAGCATGCGGACCTCGGCGGCGGTCTCCTCGCAAGAATCGAGCTTTCGGCTGGCGATGACGACATCGGCTCCGGCTTCAGCGAAAGCTAGGACCATGGAACGGCCAAGACCGCGGCTGCCTCCAGTGACGAGCGCGACCTTGCCGGTGAGATCGAAGCGATTGGCCATGCGTGTTCCCCTGGCGGCAAGGCGGCCGCCGGAGGAGTCTACGCTGAACTGCCGTTTGTGTTCGCGGCGGCGCCCAGGGCTAGGCGGTGAGGCTCCAGGGGGTGGAGGCGTCTACCACCTCGTAAGCGCGGACCTGGTTGCGTCCGGCGCTCTTCGATTCGTAGAGGGCCACGTCCGCTTCCTTCAGCAACCACTCAGGGCCGGGTTGTTCGCCGCTGCGGTAGGTGCTCACGCCGGCACTGATAGTAACCCGGAGTTTCGCGCCTCCCGCGATGAGAACATGCTTTTCGACAGCAGCGCGCACGCGCTCGGCGGATTCGATGGCTCCCTCAATGGCGGTGGCCGGGAGAATTGCCACGAACTCCTCGCCGCCGTAGCGAGCGCAGAGGTCCGCGTCGCGCATCGTGTCCTGGAGGATGACGGCGATTTCGCGCAGAACCTGGTCACCCGCCTGGTGGCCATACTCGTCGTTGACGCCCTTGAAGCGGTCGATGTCGAACATCACGACGCTGAGCGGCGTGCCGTAGCGGCTCGAGATGCGGAAGTGCTCACCAAGGTATTCCTCGAGGTGGCGGCGATTGGCGAGACCGGTGAGCGCATCGGTGGAGGCTTCAACCGAGAGTCTCTCGCGTTCCGCCTGTAGCTGGCTGTTTTCGCGTTCTGCTTCGAGGGTGAGCTGAAGGAGCGCCTCCTGGGCTCGGGCGAGCACTTCTTCCGAAGTGTCGGCGACCCCGGGAACGTCGAGCATCGAGCTCAGGACATCGGCATCGGCCATGAACTTCGCGACGATTTCGTCGGCGCCTTCGTTGTCGATGCCGAAGAGCTGTTCGCAGTCCCAGCGGAAGCGGATCAATGCGGAGGAAGGGTCCTCGCTGAGCACGAGGTCCGCGGCGGCTTCGCCCGTGGCGACGCAGCGGACAATCTCGCGGAAGTCACGGTCGGCGTTGTCGGGCTTGGGGAACATGCGGATGGCGTTGACGAGGGCCTCGGGGAGGTTCCACTTCTCGGCGAGCGACGCACCTGCCTCTGCGTGGTCGAATCCGAACTTCGAGCGCTCAATTCCGCGCAGCTTCGCCAGGTCGTTTCCGGCGGCGACGCAGATCCGTCGGTAGTCTTCGCCGAGGGCCTGGTCGAGTGCGATGACGCCGATGAGGTGGAGGAGACCGCCGAGGAAAGCTTCGTCGCTGCAGGCATAGCCCGCCTTCGTCGCGACCGCCCGTGCGGCTGTAGCGGTGAGCAGGCTTCGCTGCCAGACCAGGGTGTGGTTCGTGCCGACGCCGGACTGCTTCCGCATGTTTCCGACGAGGGAAAATCCAAGCGCGAGCGTCTTTACGCTGCGAAGGCCAAGCACAATGACCGCATCGCGGAGGCGGCTGACAGAGCGGGGCCGGCCGTAAAATCCTGAATTCGCGGTCTTCAGGACGCGAGCGGAAAGAGCGGGGTCCTGGGAGATGGTGTTGGTGAGGAGGTCGATATCGATATCTGGCCGCTGAACGAGCCCGACGATCTGAACGGCGACGGCCGGGATCGTCGGGAGCCGCGGCGACTCCATCAGACTTTCGAGCGACTGTGAAGTAACCAACCCTCTCACCCCTGGAGCCAACGAGGCCGCGGCTGCGGCCTCGCTAGCGTGCCTTCACCGTGGTTATCGGCACGCGGTTCGCAGAAGTTGACGGGTGTTTACCTCCGAATTCTCAGGATTTCCCTTAGACCGCGGGTTCACGAAGAAGGGCTTCAGCGCGCCCCGGCCCGCTCGTACTCTTCGGCACGATCAAGCGTTGCCATCAGCACTTTGAGCAGTTCCTTCGCGGAGTCGATCGTGAGTTCGACGGCTACTCGGGCGCCGGCTCCTGCCGACTCGTTGGTGAAGTCGATATTCACTGCGTGCTCCAGGGCGACATCGAAGGGATGGTCGTAGCTCACCGAGACTTCGGTCAGCTTGAACCAGCCTTCGCGGCCTTTGCCGCTGCCGGAAAGTGGGGCGCGTTCGACGATATTTGTACACATGGTCAGTTCCCCAGCTGCCGGTTGAAGAAGTCCAGCACCTTTTTCCAGCCATCCACCGCTGCCTCGGCCCGGTACGCCTGGGGTGCGTGGTGATAGAAGAACCCGTGGCCCGCGCCATCGTACCGATGGAACTCGTAGTTCTTGCCGCGCTTCTTCAGTTCGGCTTCGTGAATATCAACTTGCTCCGCCGAGGGCGCGCGGTCGTCGTTTCCGAAGAGCCCGAGCATCGGGCAATCGAGGTCCTTCGTGTAGTCGATCGGAGCAACCGGCCGCATCTCCGTGGCGTCCTCGGGCTTCGCGACAACGCCCCCACCCCACAGGTCGATGACGGCATCGAAACCGGGAGCGCAGGAGGCTGCGAGGACGGCATGGCGGCCGCCTGAGCATGTGCCGACGACACCGACTTTGCCGTTGGAATTCGCCTGGGTGCGAAGGAAATCGCGGGCGGCGGCGGCGTCGCCGACGACCTGCGAGTCGGGCACGCCGCCGTTCGCGCGAACTTTCGCGGCGACATCACCGGGCTCGCCGTGGTCGACGCGGCAGTAAAGGTCCGGCTCCATGACGGCGTAGCCGTGATAGACGAGCTTACGTGCGGCTTCCTTCGACCACTCGTCCCAGCCCGGGAAGTGGTGCAGCCAGACCACGCCCGGGAAGGGGCCATCGCCGATCGGGCGTGCGTAGTAGGCGTGAATTCGGTCGCCGTTGTGGCCGGGGATGGTAATCGTCTCGGCGATCATCCCCTCGTATCGATCAGTTGTTCCGGGCATCGGCAGTTCTCCGCGGCAGTGATGGTGCCGGATTCTAACAGGGGAACCTCACGCGCGCGTGAAGGTAGGTTCCCTCAATCACTGACCGGTGAATTTGGCCTCGCGTTTCTCCTGGAAGGCGGCAACAGCCTCGCGATGGTCGGCGGTGCGCATGGAGACCTCTTCGACCGCGAGCGAGTACGGCAGGACGAGATTCGAGACGGCCTTGATGAACTTGTTCACGGCAGTCTTCGAGGTCTGGACGGCGTAGGGAGCGCCGGCGGCCAACTTCTGGGCTATTGCCATGGCTTCGGGGAAGGCTTCGCCTTCATCCACGACTTTGTTCACAAGGCCCATGGAGAACGCCTCTTCGGCGCCCATGAGGTCGCCGGACATGAGCATGTACTTGGCCCGATTGACGCCCATGAGCAGCGGCCAGATGACGGCGCCGCCGTCACCGGCGGTGATGCCCATCTTCACGTGGGGGTCTCCGATGCGGGCGTTGCGGGAGGCCACGACGACATCGCACAGGAGGGCGATGGTAGCGCCCAGCCCGGCGGCGGCGCCGTTGACAGCCGAGACGACCGGCTTCTCGCAGTCGAGGAGGTTATCCACGATGCGGCGGGCTTCCTGCATCATCGAAAGGCCACTCTTGCTGGCCATGTTCGCGCCGCCGCCAAAGTCGCCGCCGGCGCAGAAGGCGCGCCCGGCCCCGGTGAGGACGGCCGCGCGGACGGACGTGTCTGCCTGGACGTCGAGGAAGACCTGCATCAATTCCGAGTGCATTGTGCCGTTCACGGCGTTCAGCCGTTCGGGGCGGTTGAGGCGCAGGATGGCGACGCTGCCTTCGCGTTCGATCTGGATGGTTTCGTAGTCTTCCTGGCGGAGCATGTTGGCACCTCGGGGTTGAAGTGGGTGGATGGTACTCCTATCCCCAGAACCTGGGCTCCCCGGCGGATTAACTGCCGGAACTCATACCCACTCGAAACCGCCAATCCGGCGGCCATCGAGAAGCGTGACGATTACGGATCTGTTGACGTCGGAGTCGCCCAGCCAAAAGTCACGATCGAATTGCCAAGGGGAATCAGGAGCGTTGGGACGGGAGCTGTCAACGAAGTAGTAACCACAGACCTTAGGTGCACAGCAGGTACGTGCCTGAGCCGATGTGCATTCGGCAAGCGCTTTGTGGAGCCATTCCTTTCGCGGATGCTCACGCTTCGCGAGTTCGACGAGCCAGGTCGGATCGTATGGAAGCCAGGGTGCGGTTGAAGTGGACAAGCGTGGCTGCGGGAGCCGGCAGCTGGGCGTTGGAAAGCTTGGGGCAGATTAGCACAGACCGTGTGGCCGCGGCCGTTTCACTCTCAGCTCCCAGCCCCTTCTCCCAGGCTTGGGAGAAGGGGAGCTACGTGGGTTCAGACCTAGCGATTGGCGGCGCGTTCGATTGCGCGGCGGGTGAAGACTTTCACCATCGCCTTTCGGTAGGCCTCGGAGGCGTGGATGTCGCTGTTGACGTCCTCGAGGCCGTCGGCCGCGACTGCGGCGGCGGCATCGATGTTCGCCTGGGTGAGCTCCTTGCCGGCGAGAGCGGCTTCGACGTTGCTGAGGCGCTGCGCGTGTGTCGAGGCGCCGGTGAGGCCGATTCGCGCGGACTTGCAGGTGCGACCGTCCATTTCGAGGACCGCCGCAACGCCGACAATGGCGTAGTGCGAGGCCCGCTGATGGAGCTTGGCGTAAGCCGCGTTCTTCACCGACGCGAACTGGACACCCGCGATGAGCTCATCCTCGGCGAGGTCAACAGTGAACATGCCCTGGAAGAAGTCGCCAGCTTTCACCGCACGCCAGGCCGTGGGGCCCTTGATGTGGATCTCGGCATCGAGGGCGACCATCACCGCCGGGTAGTCGGCGGCAGGGTCGGAGTGTGCGAGCGAGCCACCGAGCGTGCCGCGGTTGCGGACCTGCGGGTCGCCGATTTCGCCGGCGCATTCTGAGACGACCGGGCAGAGGCGCTTGATGAGGTCGGACGCGGCGACATCGGCGTGGGTGGTGGCCGCGCCGATCTGGATCTTGCCGTCCTTCTCGCTGATGCCCTTGAGCTGGTCGATGCGAGAGATGTCGACCAGGAGCCCGGGTTCGCTGAGGCGAAGTTTCATCAGCGGGATGAGGCTGTGGCCTCCGGCGAGGAACTTGCCCTCGCCGTTGGAAGCCTGGATGAGCGAGATAGCCTCATCGAGCGAAGAGGCGCGCTTGTAATCGAATTCGGTCGGGATCATGACTGTGCCCCCTCGTTGATGATGCGCCAGAGTTTTTCCGGCCGGAGCATCATGTCGATGTGCTTGACGCCGAATTCGCTGAGCGCATCGACGGCGGCATTGACGATGCAGGGCGTCGAGCCCAGCGTGCCGGCCTCACCGACGCCCTTGGCGCCGAGCGGGTTGACCGGGGTTGGCGTGACCGTCTTGTCGAGCTCGAACCAGGGGAAGTCCGTGGCCCTTGGGATGGCGTAGTCCATGAATGAGCCGGTAATGAGCTGGCCGTCTTCGTCGTAGACGACCTCTTCGATCATTGCCTGGCCGATGCCCTGGGCGAGACCGCCGTGTATTTGTCCTTCGACGATGAGCGGGTTCACGACGGTACCGCAATCATCAACGGCGACCATCTTGAGGAGCTTCGGTTCGCCCGTTTCGCGGTCGATTTCGAGCATCGAAATGTGGGCGCCGAACGGGTAGGTGTTGTTCGCCGGCTCCCAGAACGCCTGGTCCGAAAGGCCGGGGTCGAGGCCCGCGGGCAGGGGGACCGGAACATATGCGAAGGCTGCGACATCCGAGAAGCCGACGGAGTTGCCGGGCGAGCCCTTCGCGAAGATGCGTCCGCCCTCGAAGACCATGTCTTCGGTGTTCATCTCTTCGTTCGGGTTCATCATGGCGGCGGCGAACTTGGCCATCTTGTCCTTGACCTTCTCGCCAGCGTTGAGGAGGGCGGTGCCGCCGACGGCCTGCGAACGGCTGCCAAACGTGCCGATGCCCTGCTTCACCACGCCCGTGTCGCCGTGAAGGATGGTGACGTCGTTCATGGGGATGCCGAACTGGTCGGCGAGCATCTGCGAGAAGGTAGTCTCGTTTCCCTGGCCGTGGGGCGAAGCCCCGGTGGTCGCGGTGATCTTGCCGCTTCGCTCGACGGTGACGCTGGAGTACTCCCAGCCGCCCGTCGGCAGCGTTGCCGACGGACCAAGGCCGCATACCTCGACGTAGAAAGCGAGGCCAAGACCGACGATGCGGCCCTCAGCGCGAGCACGGTCCCGCTCGGCCTTCAGGCCCTCCCAATTGGCGTTCTTGAGGGCGAGGTCGAGCGCCTTCTCGTAGTCGCCGGAGTCATAGACGGCGCCCATCTGGGTCGCGAAGGGGAACTGGTCGGGCTTGATAAAGTTCTTGCGCTTCACCTCGGCCGGGTCCATGTCGAGATGGCGAGCCACCATATCCATCGCACGCTCAACGAAATAGGCGCCTTCCGGGCGGCCGGCGCCGCGATAGGCATCGGTCGGCATCTTGTTTGTGAACACCTCGGTCAATTCGGCGCGAATGGCCGGGATGTCGTAGGTGCCGTTCAACATGAGCATCGTGAGCGTGGGAATCGCGGCTGTGAGGATCATGTTGTAGGCGCCGATATCGGCGATGAGCTTGATCTTCAGGCCGGTGACCTTGCCGTCGTTCTTCCCGCAGATATCGACGTAGGCGAGAATGTCGCGCCCGTGGATGGTGGCCTGGAACGCTTCGGAGCGGTCTTCGATCCACTTCAGGGGCTTGCCGAGCTTCTTCGAGAGTGCCGCGGCGACGTAGTCCTCGCCGTAGATGTTGATCTTGCAGCCGAAGCCGCCGCCGACTTCGGGGGCGATAGCGCGGACCTGGTTGTCGGGCGTGCCGGTGAGGGCGGCAATGAAGGTCTTGAGGATGTGTGGGTTCTGCGTGGAACTCCAGATCGTGAGGAAGTCCTTGCCCGGTTCGTAGTGGGCGACAACGCCGCGCGGCTCCATGGCGGTCGGCGCGAGGCGGTGATTCATCATCCGCTGTGAGATGGTGAAGTCAGCTTCGGCGAACGCTTTGTCCACGGCGGTGTTGTCGACCGTGCCGGCGACGGGATCGAAACCGGTGCCGCCGGGGACATAGGGAACGGCAAGGTTGTTATCGAAGCCCTCGTGGACGATTGCCGGCTTGCCGGTCATCGCTACTTCGGGGTCGATGACGGCGGGCAGCGGGTCGATATCGACGACGATAGCGTCGGCGGCGTCGCGAGCGAGATACCGATCCGAGGCCACGACTACGGCGATTGGTTCGCCCTGGTAGCGGACGCGGTCGACTGCGACAGAGTAGTGGTCCGGCGAGGGGAAGGGCGTGCCGATCGGCATGGGCGGGAGGAATTGCTTCAGTTCGGCACCGGTGATGACGAGTTCGACGCCGGGCATGGCGGCCGCGGCCGAAACATCGATATTCTTGATGACCCCGTGGGCGATATCGCTGCGTTTGAAGGCCAGGTGGAGCATGCCGGGCAGCTTGATGTCGTCGACGTAGGTAGCCCTGCCCTGGATGAGGCGAGGGTCTTCGCGGCGTTTGACGCGCGTGCCGATCATTTTGGGTGTTACAACAGCCATGTCCCTAGCCCTTCTTCGCCGCGTACTTAATGGCGTTGACGATGTGCTGATAACCGGTGCAGCGGCAGAAGTTTCCTTCGATACCGTGGCGGATCTCGTCTTCGGTTGGGTTCTTGTTCTCGTTGAGAAGGTTGATGCCCGACATGATCATCCCGGGGGTGCAGTACCCGCACTGGAGGCCGTGCTCTTCCCAGAAGCCTTCCTGCACCGGGTGCAGTTCGCCGCCGGCGCCGACACCTTCGATGGTCGTCACGGCGGAACCATCAGCCTGAGCCGCGAAGATGGTGCACGACTTCGCACTCTTGCCGTCCAGGAGGACCGTGCAAGCGCCGCATTGCGTGGTGTCGCAGCCGATGTGGGTACCCGTGAGCCCGAGCTGCTCCCGGAGGAAGTGGACGAGGAGCGTCCGAGGGGCGACTTCTGCCTCTCGGTTCACTCCGTTGACGTTAATGCTGACCGAAAGCTCTTCTGCCACTCGTGGTCCCTCCGTTGGGTAATGGTGCTTCGCGCCGTATCAGGTACGCCCTTCGACTTGCTTCTCCATGGCCTTCATGAACTGGCCAATCATGAGTTTCGCGGCGCCGCCAAGAAGGCGGCTGCCGAGGCGCGCGATGGCGCCCTGCGCCTTGACGTCGCCGGTGTACTTCACGAGAGTGCCGCCCGCGACATCGGAAAGGACAAGCCTGGCATCGCCCTGAACGCTGCCGGGCTTCCCGGTCCCATGGACCACGAGCGTGTAGCTGTCGTTCTCCACCGGGTCTTTGACCTGGACGTTGCCCGAATAGGTTCCCTTGATGGCGGCAATCCCGACCTTGATGGTCAGGTCATACGACTGGGGGCCAACCTCTTCGAACTTCTCACAACCGGGCATCGAGGCCTGGAGCGCCTTCGGATCGAGGAGCGCCTGCCAGACCGCCTCGCGGGGCGACTTGAACTGATGTTCTCCAGCAATCTCCATAGCACCTCCGATCGGCGCGCGAAGTGTAACTCGCCTGCGAGAAAATCCAAGTATTGAAGTCAATTCCGGGTTAGAGGTGGTAGAGCGCCCTCGCGTTTTCGCCGAGGATTTTGCGCCGGCGGGTGTCGTTGAGCGGGAGGGTGCTGGCGAAGATCTGGTCGAGAGAATCAGCGCTGGAATCTACGTGCGGGTAGTCGGAACCCCAGAGGAACTGGTCTTCGCCGATGATGTCCATGCACGAATCGATGTTCTTTTCGCGTGGTTCAACGACGTAGTAGACGTTCTTCTTCATGTACTCGCTGGGTTCGAGCTTGGTCTTCTCGGCGTAGCCGAACATCTCGTACTTCTCATCGAGGCGGTGGGCGATGTAGGGCGCCCAGCCGGCGCCAGCCTCGACGCAAAGAAGCTTGAGGTTCGGAAAACGGTCGAAGTGGCCGGTGAGGATGAGCGATGCCATGGCCGGGATGACCTGGTAGGTGGCGCCCATGGCAAAGCCGAAGGTGCGGCTGGGTTCCACGAGCAGGCTGTGGTGACGCGTCGGGTTTTCGAGGATGCGATTGAAGCGGACGATGACATGGAGGCAGGCCGGTAGCCCGGCGTCTTCGAGCTCATGCCAGAGCGGGTCGAAGTCCGGGTGGGCCGGGCTGCGCCCGTTGACCGGTTCCGGGGCGACAAACATGCCGCGGAAGCCCGCTTTCAGGCAGCGTTTCAGTTCGGCGTGGGCCATTTCCGGGTCATGCATCGCGACGTGCGCCATCGGGAAGATGCGGTCGCCGTGATCGCCGCGGAAGTCTTCGCACCAGCGGTTGTAGGCGCGGCAGTAGGCATCGGCAAGCTTCGGGTCGGGCGTGTCCCAGAGGATGCCGATGGTTGGGAAGACGACGCCGCCTTCTATGCCCTTTTCGTCGAACATCTTGATTCGCTCGGAGGTGTCGAAGCTGGCCAGTGGCGCGGAATCGAGGTAGGTCATGTACGGGAGTTCGGCGCGATTGGTATCGACGCCGCCAAGGCCCGAGAGCCCGCCGCTCATGATGACCTGGCGGTCGATGATCAGGTGCTCGTCGGCAGCCATGCGGGCCTTCAGTTCGAGGGCCATCTCGGGGAGGTTACGAAGGTCCTCGCTCTTCGCCTGGGCGCCCGAGGGCGGCATCATCGGGCGGATCCCGCGGGATTCACCGTCGCGGCCGGAGATGCTGCGCGTGATACGGATGGCGCGCGGGCGGAACTCGTTCTCGAGGTATTCGTCCCAGAGGTCCGGCGGCTCGAGGACATGCGAATCGCCGTCGATGACGTAGTAACCCTCTCGAGCCATGGGTAGCCTCCCGCGTTTCCTGTGGCGGCGAGTGTAGCCAAAGGAAGTTCGCGTGTCGCTAAGTATCCCGGGGGCGTTCTATGCTGCGCGAAACGTGGAGAGGGATCGAGATGCAGGACTTTAAGGGCAGGCTCGCGGTGATCACCGGCGGCGGCACGGGCATGGGACGAGAGTTGGCGCGCCAGCTGGTCGCGGAGGGTGCGAGCGTAGCCATCTGCGACGTGCTTACCGACAACATGGCGGAAACGAAGCGAATTTGCGAGGCAGACGGCCTCCCCGCCGGTGTGCGCGTGACAACGCACGTGGCGGATGTCGGAGACGAAGCCGCAATGCTGCGCTTCGCATCGGAGGTCGCACGCGACCACGGGACGGACAGGATCAACCTTCTCTTCAACAACGCCGGGATCGGCGGCGGCGCCAGCTTCATCAATGCGCCACGGGAAGAGTGGGACCGCGTGTTCAACATCTGCTGGTACGGCGTGTATTACGGCTGCCGCGCGTTCATGCCCATGCTGCTGAGGGCGGACGAGGGCGCGGTCGTCAACACGTCGAGCGCGAACGGCTTCTGGGCGGCACTGATGCCGAACGTGACGCACACGGCCTACAGCGCAGCGAAGTTCGCGGTGAAGGGCTTCACCGAGGCGCTGATCACCGACTTCCGCAACAACGCACCACACCTCAGGGCGCACATCGTGATGCCGGGCGGCGTCGGCACGCCGATCGGGCTGAACTCGCGGCGCGTGCTCCTGGGCGACAACGTGCCGCTCTCCGAAGCGGAGAAGACGCAAATGCGGCAGCGATTCGCCGCCATGGGGATGCCGGGAGCGATGGAGATGGAGGAGCCGGCGCTGCTTGAAGCCCAGAAAGCGATGATCAAACGCTACGAGACCATGGCGCCAACCACAGCGGCAAAAGCTGCGAGCATCATCCTCGAGGGGGTGAAGGCGGAACGATGGCGGATCCTCGTGGGGGAGGATGTCACTCGGCTCGACCGGCGCGTCCGCAAGAACCCAGAAGCGGCCTATGACGTGGATTTCCCGGCATACGCCCCGTTCGCCAAAGGCGAGGAAGCCATGCTCTCGTAGAGCGGCGCCGTTCTAATCACCCGAGGGCGGGCAGCCTGACGATGAAACGAGCGCCCTTCCCGGGTTCCGACTCAACCGAGATACGGCCCCCGTGGGCTTCGGCAATCCATTTGGCGATGGCGAGGCCAAGGCCCGCGCCTCCGGTTGCGCGAGTGCGAGCGCTGTCAGCGCGGACGAAGCGGTCGAAGATTTTCGACTGCTCTTCCGCGGGAATGCCCGGGCCGGTATCGGCGACGGAGAGTTCGACCCACTTGCCGGAGTGGGTGCACTTCAGTTCGACTCGGCCGCCGGGCTGGGTGTACTTGAGAGCGTTATCCAGGAGGATGGTTGCGAGTTGACGGAGGCGGGCGCGGTCGCCATCAACCTCAACGGGCTCCGCGTCCACGCGCAGGAGGATCTGGCGCTCGCCCGCGAGGGGCTCCATCTTGCGGCCGAGGTCCTCGACGAGCGCGCCGAGGGGCACCGGGTCGTGGGCGAGGTTCGCGGCACCTTCGTCGGCGCGGGCGAGGAGCAAGAGGTCTTCGACCAGCTTGGTCATGGCCTCGGCTTCTTCGGTTATGGCATCGACCTGGTCCATATTCGTGGCGATGGTGTCTTCCGGGTGCCGCTGCAGGAGCTCGCTGTTGGCGCGAAGGACAGCCAACGGCGTCCGCAGCTCATGCGAAGCATCGGAGACGAAACGCTGCTGGCGTTCGTAGGAGATGCGGATCGGGCGCAGGGCCACGCCTGCGAGCCAGAGTCCTCCCGCGGCCGAAGCGAGGAGGCCGCCGAGGCCCCCGACCAGGAACACGTTCGTCAGCGTGCGCAGCTGATGGTCGCGCGCTTCGAGCGAACGGCCGATGTGAATCCAGATGCCGGATGTCCCGAGTTGTTCGGTCAGGAGACGGAAGTGTGAGCCATCGGAATGAACATCCGTGGTGATCGTTTGGCCGTCGGCAGCACTGGTGAGCCTGGCGAAGTCCACCTCGTCGACGTCGATCGATCGGGGGTTTCCGTACACCGTGCCGGACGCATTCGTATAGACGATGAAGACATCGGCAGGGACACCGGGCGGCAGACGGTCGTAGTCGTCATCGTCTCCCTGTCCGGAACTCAGGTTGCCGCTGCCATTTCGGGGTGTTCGACCGTCACCGGTCCGTTCCGGAATGGCGGGCGATTGCTCGATCGCGCGCCGGGTGGCGTCGAGGCTGCCGTTGATCTCGTTATCGATATCGCGGCGAATGAGGACGTACGCGGAAGCGCCAACGACGACCAGGGTGACGATCAGGGCAAGCGAAAACCACGCGGCGAGCACGAAGCGGGCGCGAGTGAACATCAGTCGTTCCTGATCGCGTAGCCGGTGCCACGGACGGTGCGGATGAGCTTGTTATCGAACCCCTTGTCGACCTTGTTGCGGAGGTAGTGGATATAGATGTCGACAACGTTCGATTCGGTGATGGCGTCGTAGCTCCAAACCGCATCGAGGAGTTGCGCGCGGGTCATTACCTGGCCCGGATGGCGCATCAGCGTCTCGAGAAGGGCAAACTCGCGCGCGGTCAGTTCGATTCTGCGCGTTCCGCGCCGGGCATCGCGCGAACGCAGATCGAGTTCGAGGTCGCCCACCGTGAGTACGGCCGCCTCGGCGGACTCGCCTCCCATGCGGGCACGCCGGCTGAGGGCTCGCACACGGGCAAGCAACTCGGCAAGGGCGAACGGCTTGACGAGATAGTCGTCGGCACCGGAATCGAGGCCGCGGACGCGGTCCTGGATTCCGTCGCGAGCGGTGAGCATCAGGATGGGCACTGTTGAGCCGTCGGAGCGCAATCGCCGGGCGATCTCGTAGCCGTCATAAGACGGCAGCATGACATCGAGAAGGATGACGTCGTACTCGCCTTTCTCGGCGCGCGCGAGCCCATCCGCGCCGTCGGCGGACCAGTCCGTCGCATAGCCCTCATCGTCGAGGACGCGGCGGACGGCAGTCGCCAGGCGGGCCTCATCCTCAACCAGGAGAATCTTCATCTTCGCCATCTATCGGAGCATAGCGGGATTAGAACTGCATGAGAGGATTCCAATAAACGCCGCGGAGCAAAGAACCGGGAGGATGATTTCCGCCGGTTTGGATATCATCCTCGGGAAATTCCCAAGGCGGACCGGATCGTGGCAACGAAATCGACCAATGCGACGGCGAAAAAACGGAGTGTGGCCCGGCCTGCGGCGAAGCGATCCACGACTCAGACGGTGAAGCGCAGGGTAACGACGCGACGAAGACGGACGACTCGAAGGACCGCGTTGCGGCGGACATTCGCTTTGCCTGGAGGACTGAAGCTCAACGTGAACGACCAGAGTTTCAGCATCAGTTCAACGAGCGGGCCTCTGAGCGGGACCTGGAGTTCCTCGGGGCGTTCCTCGATGGGGATGAATCTCCCCGGCGGCATCACCATGCGGAAGAGCATCTAAACGGGGAACCGGGAGCAAGAAATCAGCAGCCCGGGATCAGGACGCCGTTAAGGGCGGTCTTTGGCGGCCAATCTGGGTTGCTGCTTCGAAGGCGTGTGCGAGTTGGAGCACGCCGAATTCGTCGCGGTAGCGCCCGACAATCTGGACGCCGACCGGAAGGCCTTCGGTCGTGAATCCGCAGGGCACGGAAATCGCCGGGTGGCCTGTGACGGTGATGTAGAAACAGGACTTCATCCAGTCGATGTACGTCTCCATGGGCACGCCGTTGATTGAAGTCGGGTACGGCTCATCGACGGAGAACGGGGGGACCTGGTTCACAGGGACGACGAGGAATTCGTAGCGGTCCATGAAGGCCTTCATGGTGTTGAAAACTGTCGTCCGCAAACGGCCCGCTTGTGCGACTTCGCCCCCCGTAAGTGCGAAACCTTTTTCGATGTTCCAGATGGCCGTGTCTTTCAACAGTTCGCGGTGGGTTTCGAGCAATTCTCCGCGCGTCTCGACAAGATTGACGGCGCGGAAGGTCTGGAACGCCTCATAAACGCCGGAAAGGTCAGGGCATGCGTCTTCGACAGTGCAACCCAGGCCGTTGAAAACCGAGCGCGCAGATTCGAGCACCATCTGGACGCGAGGATCGACGGGAAGGCCACCGAAGTCGCTGCTGAATGCGACGGGCACACCCCGGAAGTCTCGCTCGAGAGCGGCAAGAAACTGGTCTGCCGATTCGGTGATACTGATGGGTGATGCCGGGTCGGGACCGGCCATCGCCGCCAGCATGAGGGCGACATCCCCAACCGTTCGGGCCATCGGGCCATCGACGCTCAGGTTGGACCAGGAACCGGGCTTACCGGGGACGCGCCCAGGAGAGGTGCGGAAACCGACGACGTTGTTGAAGTTCGCCGGATTGCGGAGCGAGCCGCCCATATCCGACCCATCGGCGATCGGCACCATTCCGCAGGCGAGTGCGACGGCTGCCCCGCCCGAACTCCCGCCACAGGTCTTCGTCAGGTCGTATGGATTGCGGGTTGCTCCGAACACGGGGTTGAAAGTCTGAGAGCCGAGGCCGAATTCGGGGGTGTTTGTCTTTCCGAGGGTGATTGCGCCCGCCGCTTTCAGCCGCTTAACCGTGATGCAATCGAAGTCCGGTACAAAATCGGCGTAGATGGGCGATCCATACGTGGTGCGGATGCCCTTCGTCTCGTGCAGGTCTTTGTGGGCGACGGGCAGCCCATGGAGAATGCCAACCTGTCTGCCGCGGGCGAAGCGCTCATCCGCAGCGGCAGCCTCCGCCATTGCCTGCTCCGCAACAAGCGTGACGATAGCGTTCACCTTCGGGTTCACTCGTTCGATCTGGGCGAGATGTGCTGCCATGACTTCACGGGCGGAGATTTCCCTGCGCCGGAGCCGGCGGGCGAGTTCGGTGGCATCGAGGAAGCAAAGGTTCGTATCGGGCACGTCGCCGAACGATACGCCTATTCGGCGCGCCAGAGGTGGCGCTGGTACCAGTGCACGTCGTGCCAACTGCCGAGCTTGTAGCCCATGTGTTCGTAGCGCCCCGCTTCGACGAAGCCGAGGCTGCGGTGAAGTGCGAGGCTTGGCTCCTGGCAACCAACGATTCCGGCCATGACAACGTGAACGTCGAGCCTCTGCGCCTCCACAAGGATTGCACCCAACAGGGCCTTGCCGACGCCGTGGCCACGGTGTGCATCGGCGATGTAGATCGATTCGTCGACAGTCTTCTGGTAGGCCTTTTTCGGGCTCCAGGGCGAAAGACAACACCAGCCGGCGACGTCACCGTCAACTTCGGCCACCAGTACGGGGAGGCCACCGCTGGCGCGAGCCGCGTACCAGTCCTGGCGCCACTGCTCCGTCATCGGCGCGAGGTCGAACGTCGCCGGGGAAGTGCCAACGTAAAAGTTGTAGATGGCGTTGATCGCGGGCAGTTCGGCCTCGGTGGCGGGGCGCACGTTCACTGCGCCGATCTTCGCGCAGTCAGATGTCGATCGTGTTTCAGAGCCGGCCGGTGTCGAGAAAGGTCAGACGCTGCCGCGCGATTCGAGGTAGGTCATGGTCCGGCGGTACTGGTCCTCTTCGATATGGCCGGCTGCCATCAGGTAGTTCGCGATCTGTTCCATCGTCAGGATTCCAACGAGGTTGATGCCGGCGTTCTTCAGCGCCTGGCGGCCGCCTTCCTGGCGATCGATGAGCGTGACCGCGTCGCGGACGACGAGGCCGGCCTCGCTGAGGGTGGTCGCTGTCTGGAGGATGCTTCCGCCTCCGGTGATGAGGTCATCGATGATGAGGCAGCTCTGGCCGCGGACGTAGATCCCCTCGATGACGTCCGCCTTATCGGTCGAAGGCGGATGGATGTAGATCATCGGCGTGTTCACGCTGAGCGAGAACGCGGTCGCGACATGGAGACCGCCAAACGGGACGCCGGCCACAAGGGTGAAGGGCTGGACATGGGGGTTGCGCATCGACATCAGGGCTTCGAGTTCACCCTTGATGATGCGTGCGCAGCGAGCGAGCGCCTTCGGGTTGCTGATGAGCCGGCGAAGGTTCACGTAGATCGGTGAATGGACGGCGGTACGCCCCAGGGTGAAATCGCCAAAGCCGATGGCGTCGAGCTTCCACAGCTCTTCGGCAAGCCACAGGTTGCCAGCAGGTTTGGATGACTTGCTCAAAGGTTTACTCCGGGAAGTTCGGACGCGCGCGCGACAAGAGCGCAGATCGTATCCACCTTTTTCTGTTCCGCAGCGTTATGTGTCAAGTTTGGCCGACGTTCAGGAACGGAAAGGTGTGGTCACGCTACCGTTTCGGACGATTCACCGGGTTGATTGGCTCGCGGCCTGCGAGCACCTCGATGATGTTCGTCGCGGCCATGTCTGCCATTTTCGAGCGAGTTGCGAGGCTGGCGCTCGCGATGTGCGGCGTGATGATGACGTTCGGGAGGCTGTACAGCGGGCTGTCGAGCGGCAAAGGTTCCGGGTCGGTCACATCAAGCGCCGCCCCAGCGATTTGTCCCTCGCGCAGGGCCTGGATCAGGGCATCCTGGTCGACGACACCGCCGCGCGCCGTGTTGATGAAGAGGGTGGAAGGCTTCATAAGCTCAAACTCGCGCCGGCCGAAGAGCTTGCGAGTTTCAACGTTGAGCGGCGTGTGGACGGAGATGAAGTCGCACTGGGGCAGGATCTCTTCGAGCGAGCCGTAGATACAGCCGAGCCGGGCCTCGACCTGGGGTTTGCGCGTGCGGCTGGCGTAGAGGACGCGCATCTCGAAGCCACGGGCGCGGCGGACCATGGCTTCGCCGATTTCCCCGAGGCCGATGATTCCAAGGATAGCGCCGTGGACATCCCGGCCGAGGAAGCCCGTCGGCGACCAGGTTTTCCATCCGCCCGCACGAGTATCGCGGTCGCTCGCGACTACGTTACGGGCTGCGGCCATGAGGAGGGCGAAGGCCATATCGGCCGTGGTTTCGGCGAGGACCCCGGGCGTATTCGTCACCCAGACGCCGCGACTGGCGGCTTCGGCCGGGTCGATGTTGTCGTAGCCGACGGCCATGTTGGCGACGACCTTCAGGCTCGGGGAAGCATCAAGCATGTGCGGGGAAATGCGGTCGACCACCATGGTGAGGGCCGCGTCGGACTCAGCGAGCTTTGCCGCCAGGACTTCGGGCGGGGGAGGAAGCTCATCCGGCCAGACGTCAGGGTCGTGCCCCGCTCCACGAAGCAGTTCGAGGCCCCGGCCGGGAACCGCACGAGTAATGAAGACCTTTCCCACGGCCATCAGTCTCGCGGGCACTTCTCGAACGTTCCAGCAGTGGTTGTAAGGTGGATGGAGACCCATTTCGGAGCGTAGTGCATGACCACGATCAGCGAAGCGCCTGTTATTTCTCCATCCGAATCCGTGTTGCAGTCGGTATACGAGTCTGCGGCGCGGCTCCAGGTGAACTCCGAGGTGGTGGACCTGTTACGAATGTCGTGGCGAGAAGTGCGTGCTGAGATTCCGGTTCGCATGGATAACCGGAAACTGCACATCTTCGAGGGGTACCGGGTGCAGCACAACGGCGCACGGGGACCGTACAAGGGCGGTGTCCGTTTCCATCCGAAAGCCGACATCGACGAGGTGCGGGCGCTGGCCATGCTCATGACGTACAAGTGCGCGCTTATGGACCTGCCGTTTGGCGGTGCGAAGGGTGGTGTGATGTGCGACCCGAACCGCATGAGCGACACCGAACTGAACCGGCTTACGCGAACCTACACGCAGCACATCGGCATGGTGCTCGGCATCAGCCGCGACATCCCGGCGCCCGATATGGGAACGAATGCGCAGACGATGGCCTGGATGATGGACGCCTATGGGCAGCGCTACGGTTACACGCCGGGCATCGTCACGGGGAAGCCGGTTGAATTGGGCGGCAGTTACGGCCGCGACCAGGCAACCGGCCGCGGCGTGGCCGTATGCATGCGCGAGTTCGCGAACACCGAGAAGACCTCGCCGAACGACCTGAAGGTCGTTATCCAGGGCTATGGGAATGTGGGCTCGTGGACGGCGCGAGTGGCGCACGAGATGGGGTTCACGGTTATCGGCGTGAGCGACATCAAGGGCGGCATCTACAACAAGGACGGCCTCGATATCGCGGCACTGGACAAATGGGTGGCTGTTTCGGGGAGTGTCGCCGGCTTCGAGCCGGCTGACCCAATCACGAACGAAGACCTGCTGGAGCTTGAATGCGACTACCTTGTCCCGGCGGCACTGGGCGAAGTAATCACCGCGGAGAACGCGCCGAACATCCGCGCGCGGGTGGTCATCGAAGCGGCGAACCATCCTGTTACCCCGGATGGCGACGCGATCCTCAATTCCCGGGGGATCACTATCCTGCCCGACATTCTGGTGAACGCCGGCGGCGTTACGGTCTCGTACTTCGAGTGGACCCAAAACATCCAGCAGTTCCGATGGCCCCTGGAACGCGTGCTCGCCGAACTCGAACGAAAGATGGTCACCACGTTTGCGGAACTGTTCGAGAAATCACAGAAAGACGGAACGACGCCCCGCCAGGCGGCGTTCGACATCTCGCTTGAACGTGTCGCGAAAGCCATCCTTCTTCGCGGATTCGTCTAAGCCTCGTAGCTCGTCTCGGGCCGGATTGGTGCTCGCAATGTCACCACTGGGCCGGTACGATGACCCGGATGTTTTCGAGATGGTTCGATAGCACTTTCGAATCACTGCGCGACCAGCAGTACCGGATGCTCTGGATTGGGAGCACGATCGCGTTCCTCGCGTTCATGATGTCGATGATCGTCCAATCGATTGTCGCCTTCGATCTCACCGGCAAGAACGGCGCCGTCGGCGTGGTGGCCCTGGGCATGGGCATCGCGACGATTGGCATCGCCCCGTTCGGAGGCGTGATCGCCGACCGGGTTTCGAAGCGGAAGCTCGTGCTCATCGGACAGTCGATCATCGGTGTGGACTTCCTGATCGTTGGCCTGATGATCCTGACCGACACCATCACGATTCCGCTGCTCGCGGTGTCGACGTTCGTGATGGGGGCGGTTTTTTCGTTCATAGGGCCGGCACGGCAGGCCTGGATCGGCGAAATCGTGAAGGGGCCTGAAATCGGCAACGCCATCGCGATGCAGCAGATGGGCATGACCCTTACGCGTGTGCTCGGACCGCTTGCGGTCGCTGCGCTGGTGGCGGTCTCCTTCATCGGTACGGGCGGGACGTACCTGACGATGGCGGGCATGTTCGCCTTCGTGATCTTCACGCTCAACCTGCTCAAGCCCACGAAATCGCGTCCCGCAGAGGACGGAAAGTCGATCCTGAACGACTTCAAACTGGGATTCACGCACATCGTGAGCCGCCCTCGACTGCTGTTACTGGTCGTCTCGTTTATGGGCGTCATCATGTTCGGGTTCTCATACCAGGTGGTGTTGCCCGGCCTGCTTGAAAACGAACTGGGTCACGACGCGAAGGACATGGGATTGTTGTTCTTCGCGGGCGCACTTTCGGGGCTGGTAGTAACGCTGCTCATCGCCAGCAAGGCATCCGGGCCGCACGCCTGGAAGATGATGATCGCGGGCGGCCTGGTCCTCGGGATCTCGCTGGCACTCACGTCAGTGGTGGGGAGCTTCTGGCACGCGATGGTGACGATGTTCGTCGCGGGGTCCGGGGCGAGCGTGTTCCAGTTGCTGAACAACTCACTGATCATGCAGAACTCTGAGCGCGACTATTACGGCCGCGTGATGTCGCTGACGATGATGGCGTGGGGCCTCCAGGGACTCATCGGCTTCCCGTTCGGGCTGTTCGCCGACGCCGTCGGCGAGCGCGAGACGCTCTTCCTGATGGGAGCCCTGGTACTGGCGACGACGGTGGCGACGGCGCTGATTCATGTAAGCTTGAATCGAAGGCTCGAACGGCAGCCTGCGGGCCTCCCAACGCTCGCCGGCGGCAAGTAGCCCGCCCGACTCACCAGACAGGACTAGACCAGAACCATGGGACGAGAAGAAATCGCCGCCCTTATCGCCATTCTGACCGCCGAAAACGATGCCGGTCCCGGGAGCCCGGTACGCGGCACATGGTCGATCCACTTCGACAAGAAACGCGGCGCGTTCACATTCGACAAGTGCGAGAACGAGGGCTACTGCGAGGAGCGCCCGGCCGTCATAGCGCTGGACGGCAAGGTGCTGGACCCAGGCGGGCCACTTTTCGGGTAGGTCGCCAGCCCGGACCTGCGCTTCGAAGCGAGGTCACGAAGCGGCCGCTGGTCGCTCGCCGATCATTTGCATCACGCTCTGCCAGGCCTCCTCAGACGGTGCGACAAGCAGGCCCTCGGAGTGGATGAGGGGTGAATACGGTTCGCCGTTGAGACGCGCCGAGTACCCGCCTGCTTCGGCGTGGATGAGGACGCCCGGCGCGTGATCCCAGGGCATCAGGCGGTAGTAGAGCGCGACATCCAGTTCTCCAGTGACCAACTGCCTGTAAGCGACCGCGGCGCAATGCGAGCTCTCGTGGCAGGCAAATTGCCCGAGCACTGATTGAATTCGCTCCTTCTGAGGCGAGGGGAAGAATTTGGTGCTGATTGAGGCGTGGTATGGCGGCACGGCTGTGCCAACGTGAAGCCTTTCGCGACCCAACCACGCGCCGCTCCCGCGCTCTGCCACCAGCGTCCTGCCTTCAACGGGCAGGTGAATCCAGGCGGCAAGCGTCTCTCCGGCCCGAACGAGGCAGACCATCGAGCCGAAGAGGGCGATGCCGGCGGCGAAGTTGGCCGTGCCGTCGAGCGGGTCGATCACCCATGCAGGCCTGTCGTCGTTCAGGAGCTCGAGGCGCCTGGGGTCCGCGGCGGCGGACTCTTCGCCGACGACCACGGAGCCCGGGAGGAGACCTTGCAGGTCGGCTTCTAGCCGGCGCTCCATGGCCTCGTCGGCGGCGGTGACGACTTCTCCTGGAGACTTCTCGCGAACGTCTCCCGTTGCCAGGTTGCGAAAGCGGGGGACAATTTCGGCGGCGGCGGCTTCTTCGATGAGCACCGATACGCGCTGAGGGTCGGGAAGTTGCATTGCACTCAAGGGTACGCGACGGACCGGCAGGATTCAGCCGGCCGGAAAAATTCCTGAGAAATTACGTGGCGGCAACCCTCCAGTTATGAAGTGTAACTGCCGATACTGAAGTTGGGGTAGAGGAATCAATGGTGATGCCTGCCGTCGCACCGACTGAGCGCAAGCGTATCCTGCGCGTGCTCGTCGTTGACTCCAACGTCAACGACGTCCGCCGGGTGCGCGAGTTGCTCAGCGCCACTGGCGATTTCGTCACCCACACCGCGCGGACCTCCGATGAAGCGTGCGAAATGTTGGCCGATGGCCTGTTTGATGTCGCGCTCGTGGATTCGGCGACCTGGACGGCCGATGGCAATGACCTCGCCCGCCAGCTTCGCGACCGGCGGAACGATGTGGCCGTCGTCCTCCTCACCAACGGCGAGAACGAGCGCGAAGCGCTGCCGGCACTGAAGCTTGGCGCGCACGACTTCATCAGCAAGGCGCACCTGGAGGACGGCGAGCAGCTCGCGCTGCGGCTCGAAGGCGCCTACGACGAGAACCGTAGCCTTCGCCGCCGCGACACGATGGTGCGCTGGCTGGAACGCGAAGCACGAACCGACCATCTGACCGGCCTGTACAACCGGCACGCCTTCGACGAACGCCTGCGCGACGCCTGTGAACAGGCGAAAGACGAAGACCGCCCTGTGACCGTGATTCTCCTGGACATCTGCGGCACAAGGATTGTGAACGAGGTGCATGGCCACGAAGTGGGCGATGACATGATCCGCCGGGCGGCTCATGGGGTTGCGCGGTGCATCCGCGGTTCGGACACGGCAGCACGCATCGGCGGCGACGATTTCGGTGTCGTCGTGCCGGATGGCGACCTGCAACTCGGACGGCTGATCGCACGGCGCATCGCCCACGAGATCGAACGCCTCAACGCCGATGACTGGGCGGACCAGATTCCGGTAACGCTGACCTTCGGGGTTGCGACGGGGGTGAACTGCGAGCCGGCCGACCTCTTCGCGGCTGCGGAGCAGCAACTGGACGACTACAAGTCGGTGAGGCCGATGATCTCGATTCTCCGCCTGCACGAAGAATCGGACGGGCCTTCCGTAGCCTAGGGGAGCAGATGTTCGGTAAACGCAAACAGCCAAAGCTGGAATCGTCACAGGTGCCGGCTGAAGAATTCGAAGTCGACCCTGAGACGGGCTTGATGGCTGCCTCCCGCTTCGAAGAAGCGCTCGAGAAGGAGATCGCCCGCGGGCTGCGCTATGGCTCGACCAGCGCACTTGTGCTGTTTGAGGTCGGCGTTGCTGAAAAGGCGACTGAGGGCACGCTGCCATCCCCTGCGCCGTTCGTGGCGAAGACACTGCTCAACGCCGCCCGCACCTCGGACATCGTCGCGAGAGTCTCAACGCAGGTGTTCGCGGTGCTGCTTGTTGAAGCCCGCGCCGAAGGCGCAATGCAATTCTCGGAACGCGTACGCACGAGCATCGGTTCGAGCCCGTATGCGCGGCGTGAAGATGGCACTGGTTGGTACGCGCGGGCGTGGGCGGGTGTAGCCCAGTGGGAGACCGGCTTCGATAGCGTCGCGAGATATGCGAGGGCCGCTCAGGAAGCCCTTGAATCAACCTTTGTGGGGTACGAGTCGGCGCAGGCATGGTACCGGGGCGAAGGGCTCAACAAGCCGCTGACAGTCTGACGGTCACGGGTCCGCCCACATCCCCAGGTGAGCATCGCGCGCCGTTTGCTGAGCAGCGATGAATCGTTCGACGTAGTTCACATCTGGCGGGAATGTATCGAGTGTGGCGAGGCCCTCGTTCAACAGCACCTCGTTCACCATCCGGCCGTCGGGGAGCCACACGTAGCGAAGTAGCCGGTCGTATCGGTCCGTTTCCGAGATGTCTTTCTCCAGGCAGACCTGCTTCCCGCCCACGAGCTCTTTGTTTCGCGCGCTGGCCTCGGGCCCGAAGGGTTGCACGCCGAGTGTGGGATGCACGGTTTCGGGCGTGTCCATCCCGATGTAGCGAACCGGCAGGTTCTTCGGGCCATCGATAAAGTCGACGCGAATGGTGTCGCCATCGGTGACATGGACCACCTTCGCCCATTGGCAAAGGACGCCGGAGGGGATGTCAGCAGTGGCGGGAGTCGCCGTTGGCGCTGCTGTGCAGGCAGCGAGCGCCAACAGTGCGACGCAGAGGGTCATCCGGGAACGCATATCCCGGCGACGGTAACACCCGGAACGACGAGGCGTGACGCTTACTCGGTGCGGAGCGCCTGGATGGGGTCGAGGCGGCTGGCTCGGAAGGCCGGGTAGCTTCCGCTGAGCGCGCCGATGCCGGCGGCCACGCCGAAGGCAACGGCGATGCTCCACGGTTGGACGACGGTCGTCATGTCCTGGTCAGCGATCGTCCGGCCGTCGATGCCGAGAGCAATCCCCACGCCGATCGCAATTCCCAACAAGCCACCTCCCACGCAAAGGGCGAGCGCTTCGGTCACGAACTGGGTGACGATGTCTTTCGCACGCGCGCCAACGGCACGGCGAATGCCAATCTCGCGCGTCCGTTCGGTGACGCTCACGAGCATGATGTTCATCACCCCGATGCCCCCGACGACGAGGGAAATGCCGGCGATGCTTCCGAGCAGGATCGAGAGCGTGCGGCTGACCTGCGTGGAAGCGCCGAGGAGATCCTCCTGGCTCTTCACGGTGAAGTCGGCGGTCGTCGTTCCGTGCTGCTGCGAGAGCAGCGCGGTGATATCGGCGATCAGGCGATCCTGGTTGGCGTTGGGCGCGGCCTGGACGTTGATCTGATTCACGACCACGGAGCCGGAGGCCGAGCGATTGAATCCGATCCGGGACTGGATGGTGGTGACGGGAATGTATACGTAGTTGTCCGCCTCTCCACCACCCGAGCCGCCCTTGCGCTCCATGACGCCCGCAACCGTGAAGTTGATGTTCGCCGGGCCAACGGAGAGCCGGATCTGCTGACCGACGGCGCCTCCGTCCGGGAAGAGCGTGCTGGCGATCTCGGACCCGAGCACCACCGTCGTCGCCTTCCCGGAAACATCCGCGTCGGTGATGAAGGCACCTTCGGCAACGGCAACGCCGCGGACTTCCGAATAGGATGGCGTGGTGCCGATAACGGTGACCTGCTGGTTGCCATCGACGGTGATGACCTGGGCGACCGCACTGATCTGCGGGGCGACGCCCTGAAGGCCGACAATTCCGGAGTTCGCAAGCGCGTCGGAATCTGCGGTCGTGAGAGTCTGACCCGCGCCGGCTGCGCCGCGGGCGCCGCCGTTGCCGGCGCCTCCAGTGGCTGCAGGCTGGATGAAGATGAGGTCTTTGCCGAGGCCGCGAATCTGGTCCTGGACGCCCTTCTGCGCACCCTGGCCAACCGCGATCAGGACAATCACCGAGCCAACGCCGATGACCATGCCAAGCGTCGTCAGGAGGCTGCGAAGGCCGTTCGCCGCGATCGCTCGAAACGCGACCCGAAGTGCATCGACCCAGCTCATGAAACTGCCCTCACGGCCCGGCGCGTGTCTTCGACGATCTGGCCGTCACGCATGCGGACGATGCGGTCGGTGTGGTCGGCGACGGACTGTTCGTGGGTGACGATGATGACGGTGATGCCGTGGTCGCGGACGAGGTTCTCGAGCAGGGTCATCACTTCTTCGCCAGTTCGAGTATCGAGAGCGCCGGTCGGTTCATCCGCAAGGATGACTCGAGGATTCACCACGAGTGCCCGGGCGATCGCGACGCGCTGCTGTTGACCTCCGGACATCATCGTGGGCTTGTGATTCATTCGGTCGACGAGCCCGACCGTAGCGAGAGCCTGCTTCGCGAATGCTCGCCGGTTCTTCACGTTCCGATAGACCAGCGGCAGTTCGACCTGCTCCACCGCGTTCATGCGCGGAAGCAGGTTGTACTGCTGGAAGACGAACCCAAATACGCTGGCGCGCAGGCGAGTCCGCGTGTCGTCGCTCATCTTGCCAACATCGTGGCCTTCGAACGTGTAGCGCCCGCTGGTGGGCCGATCGAGGCACCCGATGACGTTCATCATCGTGCTCTTGCCCGAACCCGAGGCTCCCATGATGGCCATGAACTCGCCGCGCTGAACCTCCAGGTTCACTCCATCGAGGGCTCGCACGACTTCGCTGCCGGTGCGGTAGTAACGGTTCAGGTTCTCAAGGCGAATCATCGAACGCCGCCTGTGGCCCCGCTGTTGTTGTTTCGACCCGCGTTCTGGGCGCCGCCCCCGATGATGAACCCACCCGGGAACTCGCCGCGCGTGGTCGCGGTGCCGTTTCCTCCGGTGGTAACCGCCGTGGAAGTGCTGAGCACAACCACCTCATCGGCGGAGACGCCAGATGTAACGATGGTGTTGGTCCCATCGCTTGCGCCGGTCTGGACGGGGCGTGTTTCAGTCGTGCCATCGGCGTTCTTCACGGTGACGGTCTTGAGGTTTCCGGACGTCCGGATCGCATTGTTGGGAACGAGGATGACGTTTTCAGCAACGTTCTTGAGAATCGTGACGGTGGCGTTCATGCCGGGAGTGGGCACCGGCGCATCGAGCAACGTCTGAAGCAGCCCCCCGCCCTGGGCGCCACCACCGGCGAAACCGCCGCCCTGCGTGGCCTGACCGTTCGGAGACCCGGCCCCCGGGGTTCGGGCGGCGCCCGGGAATCCTCCGCCGGCCCGCGCCGTCTGGATTGCAGAAGGCGCACCGGCTCGCGGCGTGCCGCCGGCGTTCGCGCCCTCGCCGAACCGGCCGCCTGCTCCGGGAGTGCCGCCGGCGTTGGCACCGTTTCCGGCGCGTGCGCCAAACCCGGCGGTGCTGGAGTTGAGAGTCGCGTAGGCCCGCAGCGCAGCCTGCTGCGTGGTAGTGTCCTGGAGGTCGGCCGCGGAAAGGATCACGGCCTCAACCTGGTAGCTCACGATGCCCTGGGTTGTCGTCGGCGAAGGGTTCACGGAGACGATTTTCACGATGTATGTGTGGTCGGGCAGGGCTTCGAAGGTGGCGGTGCCGTACTGCCCGGCCGCCAGACCAACGAAGTCGGTTTCCTGGACGGAGAGATTCACCACCACGCTGTCGGTGTTTGTGAGCGTAAATGCCTGGGTGGCCGCGCTGACATTGTCGCCAGCCGCCACACCGACGGCGGTGATCGTTCCGGCGAAAGGCGCTTTGAGGACAGCGGCATCCAGGTTCGACTTGGCCGTGTCGTAGGCCGATTGCGCGGACGCCACGGACTGTTGCTGGCTGGCGATATCTGCGGCCGTCGGACCTTTCACCAGGTCCTCGTACTTCTGCTGCGCGGAAAGGAGCGAAGCGTTCGCCGATTCGATCGCCGAGTTCAGCTGCTGCAGCGTGAGCGCCGAGGGTGGCTCATCCAGTGCCTGGCGCTTCTCGTTCGCGGAATCGAGCGTCTTCTGGGCGTTGCTAACGCCGGTGAGGGCGTTGTTGTACGACGAGTTCGCGGAGATGAACGCCTGGGCTGCCGATCCAACCGCGCTCGTCGCCGGCGTGCGTAGTTCCGCGATGAGCGAATCGACCTTCGCCTGGCTGAGCGGCAGATCGGATTCGTAGCACGCCTGGACCAGGTGGTTATCGGCTGTGCAGTAATTTCGTTGCGCGGAAATCAGCGAAATCCAGGAGCTCTGCACCTGGTTCTCGGCGCTCGTCAGGCTCTGCTGTGCCTGCGCCACCGTGTTGTCGGCGGCGGTGATGGCGTCGGTGTCGGCGCCGGGCTGAGCCTTACGCAGATTTTCCTGGGCGTTGGCCAGTTGCGTTTGGGCATTGGAAATCGCGGACTGGGCGCTCGCCAGCTCGCTGGCCGTGGGAGGCTCGAGGAATTCCGCGTATTTCAGTTGGGCGTTGGTCAATGCGAGTTGCGCCGAGGTCAGCTTGGACTGGAGGTCTGTCGATTCAAGGGTCCCCAGGACATCGCCGGCCGCGACTTTCTGCCCAACGCTGACATTGACGCTGGCCACTTTTGCCGATGCGCCGAACGAGAGCTTCGACGTAAGCGAAGCGGCAGCAGCACCGGTGGTACTGAGCTTGCTCACCAGGTTGCCGGTCGTGACCGTCGCGGTTTGCTGTTGCGGCGCCACTGCGGCGGGAGTGGAATCGCGGTTGAAATACCAGTAGGTGCCGCCGGCGGCCGCCACGACTACGGCCAGCGCGACGATCAGTCCGAGCTTGCGCCGGAACCAGGGTGACTGGGATTCAAATTCGCCGCTGAACGGCGGCGACAGTTCAGACATGGTTCCTCCGGCGCGTGGCGAGGGTAGAGAGCACGCACCGGGCAATTGCAACGCTCATTCCTGAGAGCTTCCTGAGAAATTACCGAGAGACGTTGCAGACTTTGGACCGACCTCGCCCGGGCTCCGAATTCACCCAGTCATTTCTCAGCGAGTTCTAAGCTTCATTCAATAGTTCTCTGGCAGGCTTGAAAGCCAGACTCGGATTGAGGGTGTCCCGATGGGTGCGCCGATGGAAACAGCAATACCGCGAAACACCGACGTCGCCAGCAGGATTCTCGTGGTCGACGACGAGGAAGCCATCACCGAACTTCTCGCTACGGCGTTGCGCTACGAAGGTTTCGACGTCGCCACCGCCGAGGGCGGACGCGATGCACTCGCGCTGGTGCGGAGCTACCGGCCGGATGTCGTCATCCTCGACGTGATGCTCGGGGACATCGATGGGTTCGAAGTAATCCGGCGGATGACGGCGGAAGACCTGCGCGTGCCGGTGCTGTTCCTCACCGCGCGGGACACGCCTGAAGAGCGGGTCCACGGGCTCACGCTCGGCGCGGATGACTACATTTGCAAACCGTTCAGCCTGGCTGAGTTGATCGCGCGCGTTCGGGTGGCGCTTCGCCGGGCGCACCGGGCAGGTGGCGAGGAACTGCGGTTCGCGGACCTCGAGATGGACACAGAAACGATGGAAGTCCGCCGGGGAAACCGCCATGTCGACCTGACGCCGACCGAGTTCAAGCTGCTCCGGTACCTGCTGCTCAACGCGCGGCGTGTGCTCTCGAAGGAGCAGATCATCGACCACGTTTGGAATTACGATTTCGATGGCGACGCTCGAATCGTGGAGACCTACGTGAGTTACCTGCGCCGCAAGATCGACGCCGAAGGATCGCCCCTCATTCACACGGTCCGCGGCTTTGGCTATTCATTGAGAATGGCGAGGGAATGAAGCGTTTCTCCATCCGGGTCCGGCTCATCGTGGGCCTGATGGTGGTGGTGGCCGTGGGCCTTGGCGTGGCCGAAATCGCGACCTACTACTCGGTGCAATCCTTCATGCTGGCGCGGCTGGACGAACAGGTGGAAGCCGCCAGTGGGCCGGCGGTAACGAGGTTGCTCGTTGAGGACCGCTTCGGCGGCATCACCAGGGCGCCCGCGTTTGTGAACTCCGACGGGACGACCGGCCCGGTTGGCGGCATCCGCGGCGGGGGCCCGTTACGGGGGGTGCCAGAGGATCTCACCGCCAGCCTGCCGCCGGGCACCTATGCCGAAGTCCGTTTTGCCGACGGTGAACCGCGCGCTACCACGTTCGGCTTCGGCGAAAACTATCCAATTCCCGCCCTGCCCGAGGACCTCAACGTCGAATCCGGGACCAAACTCATCACCGTCAACGCGATCGATTCCTCGCAGAACTTCCGGGTGAGCGTGAGCACGGCGGATGACCGCGGCGCTACGCTACTGGTCGCGGTCCCGATGACTGAGTACGACAAGACCATGGACCGCCTTCGGCTGATCGGCGGCGGGGTGACGCTCGGCGTGCTCATCCTGATGGGCGGGCTCGCCTTCCTGCTTGTGAAACTGGGCCTGAAGCCGCTCGATCACTTCGCGATGACCGCCGGCAACATCGCGGCCGGCGATATGACGCAGCGTATGCCGGTGGAAAACCCGCATACCGAGATTGGACGCCTCGGCACCGCCATGAACGAAATGCTGGATGACCTTGAGGAGGCGTTCGCCCGGCGCGACCGTTCGGAGGAGCAATTGCGCCGCTTCCTCGCCGATGCCTCGCACGAGCTTCGAACACCGCTGACGTCTATCCGCGGCTATGCCGAACTGTTCGGGCGAGGCGCGAGCGGTCGGCCCCAGGACCTCGAGACCGTGATGCGCCGCATCTCGCAGCAATCGGAGCGCATGAGCGACATCGTGGAGGACCTGCTTCTGCTGGCACGGTTCGACGGATCGCGGCCGCTGGAGTTAGAGCCCGTCGACCTTGGTGACATCGCCGCGGACGTCGTCGAAGACGCGCGGCAGCGCCAACCGGACCGGACAATCAGTTTCGAGCAGGACCATGAGGTAGTGGTCACCGGAGATTCCCACCGGCTCTACCAGGTTGTGAGCAACCTCGTCACGAACGCCCTGACGCACACGCCCCACGAAGCGCCGATCACGGTCCAGGTCAAATCTGAGGATTCGACCGCGCTGCTGGAGGTGCGCGACGGAGGCCCGGGAATCCGGGATGAAGACCGGCCGCACGTTTTCGAACCCTTTTACCGTGCGGCGGCCGGTAGGGACCGCAAAGACGGCGGCTCCGGCCTGGGGCTCGCCATCGTGAAGGCGATCGTCGAAGCACACGACGGCTCCGTCGACGTCAACGGCGTGGAACCCCATGGCGCCGCGTTTTCGGTGCGCATACCCGCGACGGCCGCGAGCTAGCGAGCCAGCTTCTCGATCGCGTCGACGATCGCCTGGGTGCCATCGGTGCCGCGGCCTTCGGCCTGGATGGCCTGAAAGAGCTGTGAGACCAGCGCACTGCCCGGGAGGGGCGTGTGTGTCTGGAAGGCGGCATCGAGGACGAGGCGCAAGTCCTTCTGCATGAGGTCGACCATGAAGCCCGGCGCGTAATCGCGGTTCACGGCGCGCGGCGCGAGGTTCGACATCATCCACGAGCCAGCAGCGCCCGCGCTGACGACCTCGAGCATCTTGGCCGGATTGACACCGGAGCGGCGCGCGAGGTTGATGGCCTCGGCACAGGCGAGGAGGTTCAGGCCGCCGGCCACCTGGTTGCAGAGCTTCACCACCTGGCCGGCGCCAGGCGGTCCGACATGGACGATGGTCTTGCCTATCGACTCGAATACTGGCCGGCAACGCTCGAAGACAGACGCGTCGCCTCCCACCATGATGGCCAGGGTGCCGGCCTTCGCGCCGACATCGCCGCCAGAAATGGGCGCGTCGAGCATCGACACCTGCTTTCGGGCGAGCTGCTCCGCGACCTTTCGGGCGGTGTCTGGGGCGATGGTCGAACAGTCGACGTAGACCGAACCTCCTTTGGCTCCGTGGATGACGCCCTCGGGGCCCAGCGCAACTTCCTCAACATCGCCGGAGTTGGTGACGCAGCTGAGCGTAACCTCCGAAGCTGCCGCGACTGCCGCTGGCGAATCGGCGCCCTTCGCCCCTGCTTTCACCAGCGGTTCGGTCCTTGATGGGCTGCGGTTCCAGACGGTGACTTCAAAGCCGGCCTTTAGCAGGTTGGCTGCCATTGGCGCGCCCATGATGCCGAGGCCGATGAATCCAACGCGATTGATTGCCATGGGATCTCCCGGAATGTTGTGCGAGAGCCATGGTAGCGGGGCCCCGTCGAGATTGCGCCGGCAGCCGATTCAGTTACGCGAGAGGTGCATCCCAGGGGAGTGTCTGGCGCTGCGGTTGGAGAACTGTCTTGAGGACGCCGTCGGCGACGACCGCCAGGATGTCATAGCCGGCGTAGAGGGCGGGATCCATGCCCCGCAGCGACCACGAGAGCTTCTCTTCTTCGGCATAGGTGGCCGCCCCCAGCACGACGAGGGCACGGGCATCGGCGGGCGTGCGCAGATTTGGTTCGGCCTGCTTGAGCAACTTCCGAAGGTTCCGGCGAAGCGATGCGCTCCAGGCCTCGTCTTCAGCCGCGGGGGTGCCGAGGACGCACGACTGCCCCGAACCCAGGTCGTTCGCCGTCCATGCATCGACGGCAGGGACCACCTGGCTTTCGTCGATCTCGGGCTGGCCGGCCTCGTTCACGATTCGCTCTGCAAGCTGGTCGCGCTCTTCCTGGGAGGCCGGGAGGCGGAGAAGTTCGGCCGAGTTGAGCTGGTAGGTGCCGGGCACGCGATTCGTGAACTGCGCCCAGTGGCCGGCGAGACCGCCGAGGACGGTAATAACCGAGCCCGTGGTCCCGACGCGGCGGAGATAGAGGCTGACGGGACGGCGCACTTCCTTACGGCCATCTTCGAGGGTTTGGGCCTCGGCGATGGAAAGGACGAGCTGGCTCAGTGCCGGTTCCTGCGAAGGAAGCTTCGCTCCGCGCGGCGCCCAGAGGGCCAACGAATGGCCTTCGGTATCGAGCCGTTGCTCGATTGCCGAACGGGCCGCTTCCCACTCGAGGTTGGCATCGGCGGCGAGCGTGTTGAGGACCGCGACCGACATCGTCCATTTACGCCCGACGCCTACTTCGGCGGTGAGCAACGAGCCGTCAGACTCGGCGGCGGAAACCGCTGCGCTGCGGGCGTAATGGGGGCCGAACCAGCCGAGAAAAAACCGAAGCCCGGCCTCCGCTTGGTCGGCCGGGTAGGTGTAGTCGGTCACGAAGGTGGATTACTCCTCGGAGGCTGCTTCGTCTTCGGCGGGTGCTTCCTCGCCGGCCTCGCCGCCTTCGCCCTGGCCTTCCTCTTCTTCCTCGGCCGCGCTCGAGCGGATGCGCGGAGCGTTGACGGTGGCGATGACGACGCTCGGATCGGTCACGATCTCCACGCCGGCGGGGGCAGTGACGTCAGCCACGGTCAAGGAAACATCGAAGCTGGTCAGCGGACTCAGATCGACGGAGAAGCTGTCGGGAATGTCGAGCGGCTTACAACGGACAGCGACCATATCGACGATGGTCAGCAAGGTTCCCGCGAGGTCACGGACGGCGGGCGCATCGCCTTCGAAGCGGAGGGGGACGTTCGCCTGGATGGGCTGGTTGGGGTCGACCTGGAGGAAGTCCACATGGATCGGATCTCCGGTGCCGCCCCTGCGTTCGATGCCGCGGAGCACCACATAGCGCGGGGCGGACTCGCCCTTGACTTCGAGGTTGATCATCGCGCGCAGCCCGGCGCCCTTGATCGTGCGGGAGAACTCCCGGGCGTCGATGTCGACGGCCTGGGAATCGATGCCTTTGCCGTAGACGTTTCCGGGCAGGCGGCCTTCGCGGCGAAGGCGGGCAACTTTCTTGCCGAGCACGGTTCGTGGCTCAGCCTGGATAACAACTCGTTCAGCCATGAAAAGACGGTCCTCCGCGCCACGCTCAATACGTAGCGCAACGTTTCCAATCTATCCGGGATAACGGCACGGTCAAGTTTGGATGCGAAAAACCAATGCCAGACATCCGCGCCGGGGACGAAGGAAAGCCGCCTCATCGGCGGCTTTCGGTTGTTGCTGGAGAAGTAGTCCTAGGCTGGGCTGATTGCGGCGACCTTGGCGCGAGCGTCTTCCTTGTCGCTGTACCAGAGGACGTTGATTTCGGTGAAGGCCGACTGGTCACCGGGGACATCGTCTTCGGCGAAAATGGCGGTCACCGGGCAGGCCGGCTCGCAAGCGCCGCAGTCGATGCACTCATCGGGGTTGATGTAGAGCATGCGGTCCTTGCCTTCATCGAAGTGAATGCAGTCGACGGGACAAACTTCGACGCAGGCCTGATCCTGAACATCGATGCACGGGGTAGTGATGACGTAGGTCATGAGTTCGGTTGGCTCCTCTTCTCCAAGGGCGTTCGTAAAGGCCGCTCCGGCCCTCACATCCTACTATCGGGTTCTCTGAGTGTGAAGCCGAGGCGTGAGGAGCTCTATCCCGGGGTGAATTCAGGCGTCAGCAGCAGCCGAACGGGTCGCAACCGGCTTCCCCGAACGCAGATCAACCGCGTAGAAGTTGCCGGCTTTGATCTCGGCGATGAGCTCCGCCTCGTCGCGGATGTCGCGTTCGAAATAGGTCGCGCACTTGCCGACGTCGCTGATCGCATGAGAGTCGGTGCCACCGGTGCCCTTGAGGTCCATGAGCTCGCAGAGGCGCTGAGAGAACTCGTTTTCCTTGTCGCTGCCCCGCCCATTGATTTCCTCGAGGCCCTGGACGTATTGGTAGGCGGGGTTGCGCGATGCCTTTTCGAGGGCCGCGCGGTATTCCTCTTCGTTGCGGCTGAACCAGGGCATCTGCCGGCGATAGGGGTGCGCAGCAACCATGGCGCCGTTCGACTTTTCGACGTAGCTGGCAAGTTCGCGCGAGCGGTGCATGCCGAAGACGTACTTGTCGATGCCAAAGGCCAGGATGTGGCCATCGTCGGTGCTGATTTCGACACCGGCGAGGACCAGGAAGTTGTGCTTGGCGCGCAGTTCCTCGATGGACTTGAAGTCCCAGACCGTGTCGTGCTCGGTGAAGACGATGGCATCGAGCCCGGCGGATTTCGCGCGGGTGATCAGGTCATCTGGGTTGAGGACGCTATCGTGGGAGCGGGGCCAGGTGTGGCTGTGAAGGTCAATTAACATGGCTTGAAGCGGGTAACTATAGGCACGGATTTGCCGGGGCGGCAATGTGACGGTGCGAAGGAACCGCGCGGAAGCGGCGACCTGAAACGTTCGCGGCGGAAGTTGAGCGGGAGATAGGGCGAGTCAGCACTGCCACGAAAGAACGCAAACAGGCGGCGGGAGAGATGTTGTAGCGATCGTCGAACCGCTCCCACACAACCTGAGCAAATCCGCCGGGGGCTGGAAAACGGCCTCCGAACGATCGTCTCCGGCCGCCACATCTAGCTGAGGTTAAGGAACGGCGGTTCTGCGCGAGCGAAAACCAACCGTTCACGGCACAGTAACGAACCGTTCATATTCGAGGCGAATACTGGCCACATGGAAACGCATGTCAGGTACTGTGAACATCGTTGGCGCTACTTTGTGAATCTCGCGGCAAAGGCCGTGCGCGTCCGCGAGTGCGAGCGCTGTGGCAAGCGCGGAATCATCCCGACTCAGCTGGAGCCACTGCCCCGAGAGCACTCAACCAGGCTGAGCGCCTGAAGCCGAACGAACTCAATCGAGCTGGCGAAGCCGCGGCATTACCACGACAAGGATGGCCGAGACGAGCACAAGGCTGAGCCCCAGCGACCCAATGGCGAAGCGAACGCCGAGCACGTCGGAGTAAAGTCCGACAAAGAACGTGCCGAACTGCATGAGGCTGAACTGGGTCATATAAAGCGCCATGACGCGGCCGCGGTAGTCATCTTCCACGTACGTCTGGAGTAGGACCTGCGCGAGGGCCTGGCGGATAGCCGTCCCCAGGCCAACGAGAAGCATGAACCCGGCTGCCAGCCAGAACACCGGCGTGAGCGTGAAGAGGAGCAAAGCGGCGCCGAGAAAGCCTGCCCCAAGGATCAGCATCAGACCGCGTCGTTTGAGGTCATAGGAAGCCAGGGCCAGCGCACCGACGAGAGCCCCGGCGCCGCTCGCACCGGTCATGGTGCCCAGCGCCACCGCGTTGCCATCGAAGACATCTGAGACGTAACCGGGAAGCATCTGCAGGTACGGCATCGCGAGCAGCGACGTGAAAAAGCTCATCACGAGGAGCACAAAGATGACGCGGTCACGGACTGCGTACTTGGCGCCCTCGATGAGGTCGCGGAATCCGCTTGCGCGGGACTTCTCGCGGGCCCTGTCCGGTTCAACGGGGGTGATGTGGACCTTGAACAACAGGAGAACGGCACTGAGGTACATAGCAGCCATTACGCCGTAGACCCAGCCGGGGCTGAGGACGACGATGAGGGTGCCGCCAAGAGCCGGGCCCATCATCCGCATGATGTTCATGCCCGCAGCGTTCAAGGGGACGGCGTTCTGGAGCCCGTCGATGCCGACAACTTCCGGAAGCATCGCCTGGCGCGAGGGCATCATCATCGCCATCACGGTGCCCTGGAGTAGCGACGCGATGAACAGGTGTTCGAAGCGAAGTATTCCGGCGAACAGCATGATCGCCACTCCGATCGCGATGACCATGCTGATCGCCTGACCGACCTGCAGCACCAGCTTTCGAGGTGCACGGTCGGCGATGACGCCTCCCCACGGCGCGAAGATCAGCATCGGGAAGCCGCTGGCGAGGCCAATTACCCCGAGCTTGGCATATGAACCGGTGAGTTCGTAAACGAGGTAGCCTCGGACCAGCAGCTGCATGTTGGCAGCCGCCATCCAGCCCACCATGGCGCCGAAGTACCAGCGAAACACTGAGTTTTCGAAGGAGACGAAGGTACGCGGAAGCGCCCGCTTTCGCTTTGCGGAAGGTTGGGCCGGGTTGGCGACGGACGTGATCGCCTTGGACCTGATGGCTGGTCGCTCTTGCGTTTGAATCTGAGACCTACTCCGGAACTACGTCAAAGTGGCGTGGGGAAACTCTGACTCTTACGGAAACGTTAGTACGACCATACCACTGGTTTGCAGGCGCACGTCAACCTCGCATGAAAGCGTCCCGTTGTTTCCCGCGAACCATCGCGGAGCACTGAGGAACTATGGATCACGCTTCACAGCAATCTGTTCCGCCGGCAGGTGAGTAGTCTCGAAAAAGTCGAGCGTGAGGCCAACGCGGCGGCCGGCTGCTCGCGAAGCAGCGTCCTGGAGCCGAGTGAGAGCCGATTGATCGAGGGGCCCGCTCGCGCCCACTTGAAGCCGGACGGAGGTCTCGCCCGCGGCATCGGTTGTGACCTGGAACGAGCGCAGTTCGGTGCCGGGCGACTGATCGACGGCCGCGGTGAGGGCCTGGCCCACGCGGGTTTCGAGAGACGGACTCGAGTTCGCATGCCAGGTCAACCAAATGACGGGCAGGGCGGCAGAGAGCAAGAGGAGCGAGAGACCGCCGAAGCCCCTCGCGAAAAGACGCAATCGCCCGATGCGGTCGGCATGGGGTCGGAAACCGAGCCAGAGAAACACAACCGTGGAGGCGAAAGAGACAGCCGTCAGGTTGAGCAGAAAGAGGAGGCTTGCTCCCGCCGCCGCCTGCTCCTGACCCGCGGCGGCGGCGATCCCCGACGTGGTGAGCGGTGGGACCAGCGAGACCGCGATGGCGACACCCGGGAGCGCGCTCGCGGCGCCCCGACGGCAAAGCGCGTAGGCGCCGCCTGCCCCGGAGGCGAGCGCGACCGCCACATCCAACGGCGCGGGGTGCGTGGGAGCGACCATCTCGCCGGTGAGCGAGCCGACTGGTATCAGAAAACCGAGTGTGAGCCCGACAGCGAGGACTGTGACGACTCCGCGCATGATGGACTGTGCGGAAATGCGAACGAGTCGGGCATCGCCAACAGAGACGCCCATGCCAAGGCCCATGATCGGCGTCATGAGCGGTGCGACAAGCATCGCGCCAATGATGACCGTCGCGCTGTTGGCACAGAGGCCCAACCCGGCGATCGCAGTGGCGACAATAATCAGAAACGTGAAGTCGGGACCACCGCGGGCTGATCGGCGCATGCTGCTGTACGTGCGCATGCGCTCGGCCTCGGTGAGGCTTGGGAGAAGCCGGAAGACGGCATTCCCCAGGTCGCCGATTCGGCGATCAAGCGCTGGCGCAGGCCGCCCGGCCACGATCACCGGGATGTTGACGCGTTCCGCGAGGCGACCGGTGGTGGTACGCCCGGCTGCCAGTTGCTCCTGGGCTGCTGAGAGGGCGAGCAGATCGAATTCCTCGTGGCGCAACGCCCCCAGGGTGGCAGCCTCGATTGATCGAGCTCCGACGACCCGCACAATTCGGCGAATGCCCTGCGGCGAAGGCGGGAGCGAAGCTTCCGTGCGGGCCTGGATCGCATCCTGTTCCTCCTGAGAGGTGCCCGGGGGAACTACACGGAGCAACACCACCTCACCGTCTCGGCCTTCACCTGAGCCAACCACGCCTTCGGCCGCCGCGACGGTGAGCCGTGCCCGGCTCGCGGCCTCGACGACAGCGAGCGCGCGGCGGCTCCTGGAAAGCTCGTGGTTTCGATGGATGACAAGCGTTTCGATGCCAGTGCAATCGCCAAGTTCGCGAACAGCGAGCGAGTCCCCGGCGGCCACGACAAGGCCGACATCGAGGTTTTCGAGAGCGGCTCCAAGTGTGGCCGTCCGGCCTCGTTCGGGACAGAGAGCAACACTCTCGGCGTTGTATTCGCCGGCGAGTGATCGCAGCCAGGTGTTTGCTCCTCGGCGTCGCCGCCCCGATGCGGACGAGGGAAGGAAGAGCATCGACAACCTCGCACCACGCGCCACGGCAAGCCGGGACGCCGGGCCGGCGAGGGTTCGAAGTTCGTTTCGAGTCGCCCCGACTACGAGGACGGCAGGCGCCGAACCAATCGGCGCCTCGCTGACTTCACGAGTTTCCGCGGGCGTGTACGGAGAAGGTGTCGCGATGGCGGTCGCCGTCGCAGCCACGCGTGTCTGCATCGTCTGCCTCCCGGGACGCAGGGGAGAAACTAGCGGCGGCGGGTAAATCGAAGACGAATCGCTCGCAAACACATTGCAATCTTCTGAGCGCGTGACGGCCAAAGGCCGAACGCGAAGACAGGATGGTTCAGCTGTTTCGGCGAGCGACCATTTCGATGCGAGCCTTGCGCTGGTTCGGCTCCTTGCCCTTGAAGTTCGGCTGGTAGTCACTCTTGCGACCCTGGATCTGGGCCGAGTGTTGACGGTCATGGCGGTAGAACGAGCGGAGCCACTGCATGACCGTGAGCTGCCCGAAAATGGGGCTCACTGCCGTGCGTTCGAAGTCCTTGAGGCGTATGGCGTCGATCATGCCGTTTGTGTACATCCGTTCACGGACGAGACATTCGATCAGTTCATCGACCGTGTGCTTGTCGGCTTCCTCGATGGGGATGGCGACGGGTTCCGAAAGGCTCCCGGCCAGTTCCGGGTTGTCCTCGCGTAGGGCGCGAAGGACCCAGGAATCGTACGAGCGCTCCATCTCCCAGAGGTGGGCGAGCTGCTCGAGGGCCGTCCATTGCTCCTCGCCCTCAGCGTCCTTCGGGACGCGAAGGGCATCCTCGGGCGAAAGGCTCCTCGCTGCCGCGAGGAGTTCGGCGCGCTGCTCGGCCATCTTGGATTTCAACTCATCAACTTGTTCGCGAGTTGCCACGAGCCTTGCCTCCCGCAATGCGAGTCCCGAGCTTCTTCAGCCCGATGTAGATGCCGTAAGGGACAGCCGCCACTATGGCGATGACGAAGAGCAGTGCATCGTAGCTGTTGCCGAAGAGGAGGTCGACCATGGAGCGGATGGTAGCCGACGGGACGAGGATTCACACGGGCTGCCGGCGGGCGTAGCATCGTCGCCATTACCAGACGAGGTGAGCGGCGATGAGCGACAACCCGAATTCGAACGACGGTCTCCTGCCTGCCAGCGCGGCGGCGCTCCGCGATACGCGATGGCTCGGCGGAGCGATCTGGGGCGCAGCATTGCTTGCGCTACTGGTGACCTCGTGGGCGGCTCAGCGGGTGCTTACGAGCCCTTACGATGTCGGCTTCTTCGCTGCCTTCAATTTAGACAACGGCCAAAATGGCCCGAACCAGGAGCTGGTGGCTTCAGCAGCGCTCATCATCACCGCCGGCGTGGCGGTGACCCTGGTGGCGGCCTGGTGGGCGTTCGCGCGGGGCACGCATGGGCTCATCGCGGCGCTCGCCGATTCGAACGACTCGGAGGAAGACGCGCCGGTGACTGGCATCTGGATCGTGCCGGGTACAGGGCGTTCGCCGCTGAGCGACGCGGCATCCTACCTCGGCGTCGCGTGGGCACTCATCATCCTCCGCCCGGCGGTCATCCTGACGATCCAGGCGTTCACGGGATAGGCACCCCAACCGGCCAAGATGCCCGGCGAGGTGTCTTGGACGGTGGCGCTCTGCGACCATCTGATGCATGGCGTTTCGAAGACTTCTTGGCGGCGGCGGTCCGAGGTTCGCCGCTGATTGGCTCATTGTTGGGCTGGGAAACCCGGGCGAACAGTACGCTCGCACCCGTCACAACGTGGGCTTCTGGGTGATCAATACCCTGGCGAAGCGTGCGAAAACGCAGCCGAAAGCCACCGGGAGCCTGATGCACATCGGCGTCGGCGAACTCCAGGGGCAGAAGGTCGCACTGGTTAAACCGAAGACGTACATGAACCTGAGCGGCAGGGCTGTCGCCCAGGCGCTGCAATGGACAGGATGCGATATCCAGCACACCATCGTGCTTTATGACGAGCTGGACCTGAACGCCGGCGCACTGCGGATTCGCGCGGGCGGCGGGCACGGCGGCCACAACGGCCTAAAGAGCATCGGCCAGGCGGCCGGGCTGGATTTCATCCGGATTCGCGTAGGGATCGGGCGGCCGCACATTAACGGCGAACCAACGTGGGAGACCGAGCACGTCTCGCCCTGGGTGCTTGGTGTGCCTTACGGCGAAGACAAGCGCGTGCTCGATGAGGCGGTAGAGCTCGCCGCCGACGCGGTCGAATGCATCATGACCGAGGGCGTGGATATCGCGGGCAACCGGTTCAATCGGAAGTAGGACGCGTAGGCCGCCGATAGGACAGCCACCCGAGCCCGGAGGCGAGCACAACCAACGCGGACCCCACCAGGATGACCGTTTCGTTTCCGGAGATAGCGTGCAGGCTGTTCCCGGACGCGGGTGGCGAGGGTGGCGCCAACGGGCCAGCGACTTCGAAATCCACGTTCAGGCCAGTCGGCTCTCCGTCCAGCGACAATGTGGCGGTGCCCAGACCATCGCGAGCGCAGCCTTCGATTAAGGCGAAGGGTACAGGCAGGCTGAAACGCCCGTCATCGCTCGTCGAGACTCCGCCGACCGACCCGGTCGTGGAACCTTCGAAGCTGATTTCGATCGAGACCGTCTTGTTGGCCGCCAGCCCGGAGCCTTCGATCATCAGTGGGACGGCACAGTGGGTCCGAGGCGGGTGAACTTCGAGCACCGGCTCCGCGGATACCGAGGCATCGGAACCGAACAGGCCTATGACGAAAGCGACCGGCAGTGCAAGAAGCGCCAGCCTGCCGATGCGATTCGGATGAATTCCCATACAACCACCATAGGTCTCTGTGTCCAGCGCGGACCGGGCGGTCCCTGTCCGCCGGACCGCACCTACGAACCAACGACGTGCAGGAGCGATTAGTTCCCGGTGAGAGTGGCGAGTAGTTCGGCAACCCGAGGATCCGCACGTCCAGCTGCGTCGCTGAAGCGCTCGACATCGAGCAGTTTCCCGAGAATGCCCGGCGGAAAGATGGCCTCCGGCTCGCCGCCGGGAAGCTGGCTGCGGTGGGCCGCGATCGCGGCAAGCTTCTTTTCGCGCACGGAGCCGATGGGCACCTCATAGTCGAATGAATCGCTGCCGATCGCCTCGGCGGGGGGGTCCGGCGGATCGCCGAGCTTCTTGCCGACCTTCTCCCACTGCGGGAGGAAGAGACCCTTTGGGAACGTGGCATGCAGAAGCACGGGACGCTCTTCGGGGTCGAGTGACTCCCATGCCTCTGTGACCCAGCGATACAGCGCGACGTGGTCCGGGTGACCGTAAGCGCCGTCGGGGCCGAGCGAGAGGACTATGGCCGGCTGAAGCTCGGACCAAAGCGTCTGGATGCGCGTGTGTTCGCCCCGATGGAGGCGCAACTCGCCATCGGGAAGGCCCCAGAAGCGCGGAGGATGCGCTCCCAGAATCGCGCAGGAGGCCACCAGTTCGGCCTCACGCGCCTCGGCGACATCGTTTGGACGCGAGGCCCCGCCATCGTGGCGTTTGCCTCGCTCGCCGTAGCTGGCGCACTCAAGGAAACAGTCCCAGCCGGCGTTTGCGGCCAGGGCGATGGTCCCCGCGAAGCTGTACGTCTCGTCGTCGGGGTGGGGGATCAGCGCGAGGAGGCGAGGCACAGTTCGATGGTAGCTGAGGAAGCCGGAGAAAGTGAGACAGGCTCGTTCCGGGGATGGTAGATTGCCAGCGTTTGTCCGGGAGTCCGGATCATCAAAGCCACAGGAGATTTGAACTATGGCCGGAAGGCTCGAAGGCAAGGTCGCCATCGTCACAGGGGCGGGGCGCGGCATCGGACGCGGGGAAGCGCTCGCGCTGGCGCAGGAGGGGGCGCGAGTAATCGTCAATGACTTTGGCGGAAGCGCCGGAGGCGAGGGCGCCGACGCTTCGCCCGCAGACCAGGTAGTCGCTGAAATCAAGAAGATGGGCGGCGACGCCCTCGCGAACTACGGCAACGTGGTCTCGATGGCCGACGGCGAAGCGATCGTGAAGCAGGCGATGGATACCTGGGGCCGCCTCGACATCCTCGTGAACAATGCGGGCATCCTTCGCGACCGGATCATCTTCAACATGACCGAAGAAGAGTGGGATGCGGTCATTGCGGTCCACCTGAAGGGGCACTTCACCATCACCCGGTTCGCCTCGATCGTGATGCGGCAGCAGCGCGGCGGCCGGATCATCAACACCTCATCGGAGTCGGGCCTGGGCAACCTCGGGCAGGCCAACTACTCGGCGGCGAAGGAAGGCATCACCGGCCTCACCCGAACACTGGCCCTCGACCTCGGCAAGTACGGCGTCACGGCGAATGCCCTCCGCCCGCGCGCGGCCACCCGGCTCACGCTTAGCCCCGAGATGGAAGCGGCCCGCATTCGCCGCCAGCAAATGGCTGCCCAGGCTGCCGGCGCGGCTGCGGCTGCCCCGAAAGCCGAAAGCTCGGCGGAACAGGCGCTGACCGGCATTTCGGCGATGGCGCCGGAATTGGTGGCGCCCCTGGTCGTGTATCTCTGCACCGACGCAGCCGCCAACATCAATGGCCGCGACTTCATCGTTGGCGGCGACGAAATCAGCATCATGAGCCTTCCGATCCGCGAACGGACCATCTACCGGCAGGGTGGCTGGGACATCGATTCGCTTGAGAAGGTGTTCCAGAGCACGCTCGGCGCGGGCGTGAAGAACCCCAAGCCCGCAGAAAACGGCTAGGTTCCGAAAAGCACTTCGGGCCTCTCCGACCGATGGAGAGGCCCGCCCCGGGGATTCGCGAAGGTAGGGCTAGCCGCCCATCCCCCAGGTGATGCTGTTGCGAAGCAGCGTCTTGTAGGCGTCGGTCTCCCACGTGGTGCGAATAATTGGAGGCGTCTTGCCTTCGGGATGGACTGACTTGTCGACGAAAGGCTGGCTGTTCGTCGCCGGTGTGTGGCAGTGGCCGAGGGCCACATAGGTGACTCCGCCCTGTCCCACATCGCGCGTGTAGCCCATCACACGGGTCTTGCCATCGGGCAACAGTGCGGTATCGGATTCGTACTGAAAGCCGAAACCGGGAGGCGAGTTATCCGGGCCAAGTTCGGCGGTGAGCAAAACGCGCGCGTTCGGGTCGCTCGATTCAACCATGTACGGCTCATCGATAGTCTCGAAGGTTTCGGGCATGCCGTCGGTGAGACGGTCGTTCGAGCTGTGGACTTTTACCTGGAACTTGCGCACGGGCGGATGGTTGAGGAAAAAACCGCCGAGGGTTTCGTGGTGCTCCAGGCGAGCCATCGCGCGGCGACGGCCGCCATCGTCGATTCGGACAGCCTTGCCGCCGGTGGTGCCGTGGAGGCCGAGCCATTTGCCGCCTTCGTTGATCCAGGCGCGAATGGCCCGGTCCTGGTCCGGCGCCGGATACGGCCCGGCTACATAGGTAATCAGCAGGCGGCTGATGGGCAGCCACCGTTCGACGTCGACGTAGTCGTTGGCAGTCGAGGCCTGGATGCCCTGCTCGTCGAGGAACTCGAGGAGGCGGAGGCGTGCGTAATCGTGGTCGTGGCCGGCAGCTCTCCCGGGTGGAAATCCGCCGCAAATGACGTGGGCGCGGGCGGGTGTTGATGGCATGCTTCCAAACCTCCTCGGTGGCAAGTGGGAGCCTAAAGCGTACGGGGCTGGCGGGAAACCCGGTCGACGCGAAGCTCGCGCTTGGCTACGCTCCCGCTACCTAGCTGGAGGAAGTTCATGATTCGACGAATCGACCACATTGGCCTTGTTTCCCCGTCCTGGGAGGAGGCGCGCGACGTGCTCCTGGGCAAACTCGGGTTTCCTATCGCCGAATGGAAAGGCGCAGGCGAAACCGGCTCGTACTTCGCCCCCGAACGAACGATGAACTACTTCCTCCAGGTCGGCGAAGGCGACACCGTAATTGAGATCATCGTGCCCCAGGACACCACTTCCGGTGCGGCGCGGTACATGGCCAAGCGCGGGCCGGGCCTCCATCACATTGGCTACGCCGTGGACAGCGTGGAAGAGGAAGCGAAGCGGCTCACCGACCAGGGGCTCCGGCGGGTGGACCTGGGGCCGAAGGCCGGCGCCGCATTCTTCTATCCGCAGGATGTTCACGGCGTGCTCACGGAATTCGTACCCTTCCGAACACCGGGCATCCGCGTCCACACCTAAGCCGAGGGAGTGCCGTGATCAAGCTGACCTATTGCCTGCGGCGAAAGCCGGGGCTCACGTGGGACGAGTTCTCTGAGTACTGGCGAACGACCCACGCGCCGCTCGTAAAGGAACGCGCCGAAGTACTGGGTATCAAGCGGTATGTCCAGGTTCGAACTCTCCAGGACCGTTCGCTGCACGCCCGATTGCAGGCGCGCAACGGCGGTTCTCCGGAGCCTTTCGATGGCATCGCCGAACTCTGGTACGAATCGCTCGGCACCGGCATTCGCAACGAAGCGGCGAGCCAGGCGGCACGAGAACTGCTCGACGACGAACGCAACTTCATCGACCTTGCGAATTCACCGATCTGGTACGGCGAGGAGACCGAGGTGGTCTCGCTCGTTTAGTACCAGACCTGGGGTTCGAAGGCTTAGTTGATATCGCCGGCCGCAACGCGCACGCCGCCGATAAATCCGTTGCCGAAGGCATCGATTGCTGCGGCAGGGCTGGCGCCGCGCTGCCAGATGAGGAAGTCGCGGCCGTCGACATCGCCGTTTCCATCGGTCGCGGTCGTTGTGGCGCCGTAGTTCGACTGCCATGCGGCGAGGTCGTTGGCGGAAGCGGCGTGCGCCGAGCCGCCGAACGGAACGAGCGTCGCCATCGCGGAAACCATGATGGCTGAAAAAGCTACGAATCGAACGAGTTGAGTTTTCACTGTCTTGCTCCCGGGAATGTGTCCCGGGGATAAGACAGGCCAGCGCTGGAATCCTTACAGCGAACATGATCAGCCTTTGGAACGGCTGACGTCCTCGAACTTGAAAATCGGGGTGCGGGCGCAGACACGGGTGACATCGGCCTCGGAGGGATTCGGCCAGGTGATGCCGAAGTGGTCCTTCGTAACGCCGGCCCAGCGGTCGAGATAGGCAAAGAGAACAGGCGGCTTCGCTTCGTCGGGGAGTTCTTCGAGGATATGAATCGCACGCTTCTTTCGACCCACACGAAGCGTGCCTTCGTGGGAGGCGCGGATGTTCCGGGCCCAATGAGTATTCCCTCGCGGAGACACGAGGTACTGCGCGCCGTCGAAGGCCATCGGGTTCACCGGGGTCGTCATGTCCTTCCCGGACTTGCGTCCGCGAACGGTGAGCAGATTCGCTCCCTGGGGGCTCATACCAAGCTTCACGGCGAGCCCTAGCGCGCCGTTCATCACGCGAACCATCATGCCCGGCTTCTTGTATTCGGTTGCCATTTCGCAATCCTCCCCAACCGCGACCCTAACACACGAACGCGGCCGGCAGGAGGCCGAAGCCTATTCGCTCGGTGGATCGGGTTCGAGCCCCGCGTCCGGGTAGGGCGGCAGAGGTGGAGGCGTGGGGATCGACCACGGATCCTGGTAGGGGTATGGGGTTGGCGTTGGTGTCGGAGGGATCGGGGTGGGAGTCGAAGGGGCCTCAGATGGAGGAACGGCAACCGTCTTCGCTGGCGTCGGGGTAGCCGGAGCAGGAGAGGACGTCGAAGTGGGCGTCGCTTCCGACGGGACCCAGGACGGGTAACCGCCGGCGGAACTCCCTGCGGGAGTGGGGATCGCCGGTCGCGGGAGCGCGAACACCTGCGCGAGCGTCAGCCGGGGAGGGGTAGGGGTGGCGCTGGGATCCGGTGTTTCGGGCGCGTCAGTGGGGCTGGGCTTTGGAGTCTTGCCGGAGTGGGCCAACTCTTGCGTCTCGTGTGCGGCGGTCGCCGGCGTAGCTTCAGGTCGCGCGGCGCTGCCGCCGGAGCTCGTGTAAAAGAGCACGCCAGCGCCAACCACACCGCCAACCAGGACGAGCATGCCGATATTCATCGAATCTCCCTGCCCTGAGGATCGGCCGGCATGAGTGAGGAGGTGGGCGACCGCTCGGTGGCTGGCCCGTGACGGACGAGTGACTCACCCACATCCAGTGCAAGACGCGGGTGCGCGTCGCGCTCGGAGCTGATCGCGCGCCCGCCAAGCAAGAAGGCCCCACGGTGGTGGGGCCTTCTTGCTTGCCTCGATCGAACGCGACTTAGCGCTTGGTGAACTGCGGCGCCTTGCGGGCTCGCTTGAGACCGGCCTTCTTGCGTTCCTTCATGCGAGGGTCGCGCGTGAGGAGGTTCTCCGGGCGCTTGAGGGCTGGCTTCACGCTTTCGTCGCTGGCGACAAGGGCGCGAGCGATGCCCATCTGAATGGCTCCGGCCCAACCGCTGATCCCGCCGCCTTCGCACTTCACCTGGGCGCTGAAGCGGCCTTCGCGGCCGAGGCGGGTGAGCGGGGAGAGAATTTCCGCGCGATGCGAATCGCGGGAGAACACTTCCTCAAAAGGCTTGCCGTTGACGACGACCGCGCCATTCCCGGGATAGAGGCGAACGCGCGCGACGGAAGTCTTTCGCCGGCCGGTGCCATAGAAGTATTGGTCTGCCATGGGTTACTCCTCGGTCCCTTCGGACTTCGCCGCGGCGCGACGGCGCGCGGGCTTGGGCGTTTCTTCAGTCGAACCCTCAGCGTTGGCTTCAGCGGCCTTGCGGCGCGGGGCCCGCTTGGGCTTTTCGGCTTCTTCGGTGGTTGCCGGGGCTTCGGCGGTGGTTTCGGCGGTCTTGCGGCGGGGAGCGCGCTTGGGCGCCTCCGCTGCCGGGGCTTCAGCGGCCGGTGCTTCCACCGCGGGAGCTTCGGCGACCGGCGTTGGCGTCTCTTCCACTTCGGCGGGCGCTGCCGGCGCAGTGCCGCGGACTCGCGACTTCGCGGCGCGTGCAGCGGCCGACGCAGGAGTCACGACCTTCTTCACCTTCGGCTCTGCCGCGGCTTCAACAACCTGGGGCACGGAAAGCGGGCGCAGCCGGGGGATCTTGCGGTCGGCGGTTGCGAGTTCAGCCTGTGCCGCCTTGCGGGCAGCCTGCGCAGCCTGGGTGCTGGCGATTTGCGACTGATGCGGATGGTTCGCGTGCTTGTAGACCTTGAGGTGCCGGAACATCTGCTTGCCGAGTGGACCCTTCGGCAGCATGCCCCAGATTGCCTGTTCCAGGACGCGCTCCGGGAACTTCTCCATCATCTGCATGTAGGTGCGAGACTTCAGGCCGCCGGGGAACCCGGAGTGGCGGTAGTACGTGATCTGCTGGTCCTTGGCGCCGGAGACGCGCACCTGGGAGGCATTGATCACGATCACGAAGTCGCCGTCGTCGAGGTGTCGCTCGTAGGTGGGCTTGTGCTTGCCCTTGAGCAGGGTGGCGACTTCCGTTGCCACGCGGCCCAGCGGGCGGCCAGCCGCATCGACGACGTGCCAGTCCTTATAGACTTCCGACTGCTTGATTCGAACTGTCGTGTTCATTCGGTATATCCCTCGTCGTACCACACGCGCTGAAGGCAGAGACCGTGGGCCGGGGCCACGTGGGCCATCGAACCTGGTGCTGCCTGTTCGAGCAGGCGGACGATTTCCTCCACTGTTGCGGTTCCGCGCCCGACCCGGATGAGGCTGCCGACGATGCGGCGGACCATCTGGGGCAGAAACGCGTCTGCCTCGATATCGAACAGGAGGGTGCTGCTTTCACAGCTCCAACCTGCGGTGAACACAGTCCGCACCGGGGTGCGTTCCGGTTCGAGTGGCCCGGAGAAGGCACTGAAGTCCCTCTTCCCGGCCAGCGCCGCCGCTCCTGCTTGCATCGCCCGGAGATCGAGGTTTCCCTCGATGTACCACGCGGTGCGGCGCGAAAGCGGTTCGCGCGACTCGCCGTTTGCGACGGTGTACCGGTACCAGCGTTTTCGCGCCCAGCGCCGCGGGTCGAACCCTTCGGGCACTTCGCGCACGGCGCGGACCGATACATCTTCCGGCAGGTTGGCGTTGAGCGCCTTCCTGACGGTTGTCGCCGCGTGCCGCGTTTCCGCGGTGAAAGCGGCGACCTGGCCAATGGCGTGGACGCCGGAATCGGTTCGTCCTGCCATTGCAACGCGGGTGGGGCTCCCGAAGAGCACCGCAGCCGCGGTTTCCAGCTCTTGTTGGACGGTCCTGGCGTTTGGCTGGATCTGCGACCCTGCGAACGCTGTGCCGTCGTAACTGACCGTGGCCGCGAATCGGGTCGCGGACACGTGGGCTATGCCTCCGACTTGCCTTCGTCGTCTTCGGCGGTTGGTTCCTCTTCAGCCGCGGCTTCCTCAGTGGAGGCTTCGGCGGCTTCTTCGGCTGCGGCTTCGGTGGATTCCTCCGCCTCAGCCACCGCTTCTTCGGCCTCCGCGATTGCCTCGTCAGCAGCTTCGGGCTCTTCAGCCTCTTCCGCTGGAGTCGCCGCAGCTGCCGGCGCTTCAGCGACAGCGTTGCGAGCCGCGGGAGCAGTCGGGGCGGCGGTCACGCGCTGTGGGCGCGGAGTAGGCGGCGCATCGACGAAGTCGACGAGTTCGATAACAGCCATCTTGGCGCCATCGCCCTTGCGCGGCTCCATGCCGGTGATGCGCAGGTAGCCACCCGGGCGGGTCGCCATTCGCGGCCCGATGTCGTCGAAGACCTTCTTGACCACCGACGAATCGAAGACGAAGCGCATTGCCTGTCGGCGGGCGTGAAGGTCACCGCGGCGGCCCAACGTGATGATGCGCTCGGCCATGGGACGAATCTCCTTGGCCTTGGCTTCTGTGGTGGTGATGCGCTCATACCGCAGCAGGTCGGTGACCAGGTTGCGGTAGAGGGACAGACGGTGGGCGGTGTCTCGGCCGAGATGCCGGCCGGCTACGCGATGTCGCATTGTGGCTAGTCCTCGTCGTCGGCGCCGATAAGATCTTCGGCGCTCCCGTCTTTCAGGAGTGCTTCCTTCAACGCCTTACCGAGGGCGCTCAGGTTTTCTTCTTCCTCGTCCTCATCGTCCATGATGACGGAGGTCGAGCGGCCAACCGGGCGCGGGGCCGGGCGAGCGCCGGCTGACGACGGAGCGGCCGGAGAATCGACGATTGGCACGAGGCCTTCGGCGGTTCCATCGACGTAGCCGAGTTCGATCAGGCGGTCGCGGAGTTCGTCGTACGACTTGCGGCCGAAGTTGCGAAGTGCGAGGAGCTCATCCTCGGTCTTCTCGAGGACCTGGCCCACGGTCATCAGGCCGCTGCGCTTGAGGCAGTTGTAAGCTCGGACCGAAAGGGCAAGATCTTCGATCGGCGTGTTGTATCGGTCGGGGGCCATGAGCAGGCCGCCGACCGAAGGGCTGCCGACCGAAACGGTACCGCCGTGCGGCATCGTGTATTCCGGGCGGCCCATCTGGCTGAAGAGCGCGAACTGATCCATCAGGATGTCGGCGCTCTGACCAACGGCGTCGATCGGGCTGATCGTGCCATCAGTCCACAGTTCGAGGATCAGGCGGTCGTAGTTTGTGGACTGGCCGACACGGGTCTTTTCAACCCGGTAGTTCACCTTGCGGACTGGCGTGAAAATGGCATCCACCGGGATGACTCCGATGGGCAGGCCTTCGACGGAACCGGCGGGGGCGTAGCCTTTGCCGAGCTCGGCGTGGAATTCGACGTTCAGGCGGGCCTTCGGCACATCGATGGTCGCCAGGTGGAGCTCCGGATTCACGATTTCGAAGTCCGCAGGGACCTGGAGGTCACCGGCGGTGACTTCGCACGGGCCCTCGATATCGAGTGCGAGCGTGCCCGAACGATTGCTGAGGGCACGAATGCGGATCTCTTTGGCGTTCAGGAGGAACTCGGTGGTGTCTTCCTGGAGGCCGGCGATCGTGGAGAACTCGTGCTGGACCTGTTCAATGCGTACTGAGGTAATGGCAGCGCCTTCGAGCGAGCTCAGGAGCACGCGGCGAAGAGCGTTGCCGAGGGTGATACCGTAGCCCGATTCGAGGGGCTCGGCGATGAGCCGAGCATATTTCTCGGTCTCTTCATCGACAGTGAGCTGCGGGACGACGTTTTCAGTCGCCTGGCCGATCAACTCGAGGGAATCCATCATATTCCTTGTAGTCCTCTACTCTCGCAGGTACTGGCGCGGGGTTAGCGCGAGTAGTACTCGATGATGACGTTTTCGTTGAACTGGTGAGTCTCGCCATGGACCACAATCGGGGGTGCGGTGACCTTTCCCGAGAGATTGGCGACATCGAGCGAGAGCCACGTGGGCGGATTCTTTGACTTCATGGTTTCGGTGACGATCTTGTAATACTCGCTGCGGATACCGCGGGGAGTGAAGGAGACGGAATCGCCTTCCTTCAGGTGGGCGGACGGGATATCGAGCTTGTGCCCGTTCACGGCGATGAGGCCGTGGCGGACGATCTGGCGAGCCTGGTTCCGCGAATCGGCGAGGCCGAGGCGGTAGACGACGTTATCGAGCCGGGTCTCGAGGAGCCGGACGAGGTTCTCACCGGAGACACCGGTGCTGCGGATGGCTTCCTTGTAGTAGCGCACGAACTGCTTTTCGAGCACGCCATAGGTCACGCGGGCGCGCTGCTTTTCGCGCAGCTGGAGGCCGCGGTCGGAGATCTTGCGGCGGCGAGCCGGGCGAGGGCCAGGCGGGTTGGGCCGGCGGTCGAAGCTGCACTTGGGCGTGAAGCAGCGGTCGCCCTTCAGGAAGAGCTTTTCGCCGTGTCGGCGGCAGAGGCGGCAAACTGGGCCGGTGTAACGTGCCATTGGCTGAATCGGCTCCTATACGCGGCGCCGCTTGGGAGCGCGGCAGCCGTTGTGTGGGATTGGGGTGACGTCGCGGATGGCCGTGACCGTGAGGCCAGTTGCCTGGAGGGAGCGGATGGCGGCTTCGCGGCCACTTCCAGCCCCGCGGACATAGACTTCAACGGATTGAAGGCCATGTTCCATGGCGCGGCGGGCGGCATTTTCGCCGGCGAGCTGGGCGGCGAAAGGAGTGCCCTTGCGGGAGCCCTTGAAGCCCGAACCGCCGGAGCTGGCCCAGGCGATCACGTTCCCGTTGGGGTCGGTGAGGGTGACCAGGGTGTTGTTGAACGTGCTCTTGATATAGGCACGCCCGCGCGGCACGGACTTCCGTTCGCGCCGCTTCAGGCGGCGCGTCTTGTCCCCGGCTCCACGTTTTGCATCTGCCATGTGTGGGTCCCTCTCCTACTTCTTTCCTGCGCGCTTCTTGCCGGCGACGGTCTTGCGGGCTCCCCGCTTCTGGCGGGCGTTGGTGCGAGTGCGCTGGCCGTGAACCGGGAGGTTCCGGCGGTGGCGCTGGCCTCGGTAGCAGTTAATTTCGATGAGGCGTGCGATGTTCTGGCGCACTTCGCGGCGAAGGTCGCCTTCGACGGTGTAGTGCTTATCGATGAACTCGCGGATGCGAAGTACATGGTCATCGGTAAGGTCCCGGCCGCGGAGATCCGGGCTGATGCCCGTATCGGCGAGGATGGCCTTCGCGCGAGTCGGCCCGATGCCGTAGACGTAGGTGAGCCCTACCTCCACTCGCTTATCGTTGGGAATATCGATTCCGGCGATACGTGCCATGGCCTTACCCCTGCCGCTGCTTGTGCTTTGGATTTTCGCAAATCACCATGACGCGACCGTGCCGGCGGATGACCTTGCACTTGTCGCAACGTGGCTTGACTGATGCTCGAACTTTCATCGTTTTCCTTTGATGGCGGCAGGGCCGGCCTACTTGAAGCGGTAGGTGATCCGCCCGCGGGAAAGGTCGTAGGGCGAAAGCTCTACGAGGACGCGGTCACCAGGAAGAAGCTTTACGAACTGGATGCGGATGTCTGCGCCGATGTGGGCCAGCACTTCGTGACCGTTTTCGAGCTCGACTTTGAACATGTTGTTCGGCAGCGGCTCAGTCACTTTTCCTTCCACTTGTATTGCCTCTTTTTTGGCCATGCACCCTCGCTTCGCAGAGATGGAACTACGGGAGCGTGAGGACTTCGGCCTCACCTCCCGCCCGAATGGCTATGGTATGCTCGAAATGACAGCATAAGCTACCGTCTTTCGTGCTTACAGTCCAGCCGTCCGGCCCTTCAAACACGTCTGGCCCGCCAGCGTTGACCATCGGCTCCAGGGCGAGCACAAGGCCCGGCTGGAGCATTGGTCCCTTGAACCGCTGACGGAAGTTCTCGACGTGGGGATCTTCGTGCATATCACGTCCCACGCCATGTCCGCCGTAGCCTTTGACGATAGAAAACCCGCTCTTCTTGATCGTGTCTTCAATCGCGCCACGGACATCGTTGAGGTGAACACCGGGCTTCGCAGCCTTGATACCGGCCCAGAGGGCGGCCTCCGTCACCTCGATGAGTTTTTCCGCGATTGGATTTACTTTACCAACCGGGACGGTTATTGCCGAATCGCCAACATACCCATTATACGTGGCGCCCAGGTCGAGGGTGACGATGTCGCCTTCCTGGAGCACCCGGTTCTTGGGAATGCCGTGCACCAACTGCTCGTTGATGCTCACGCAGATGTTGGATGGATAGCCCGATTTGCCGCCGGGAGCGTAGTTGAGAAAGGTTTCCTTCGCGCCAACCCTCTTGAACTCCTCGCGCACGTACTTCTCGAGTTCCATGACGTTGAGCCCGGGTTTGATCATCTCGCGGAGGCCCGCGAGGGTGTTGGCCACAATCCGGCCAGCCTCCCGCATTACCGCGATCTCATCGTCGGACTTGAGCTTGATGACCATGCCTAGCGGATCGCCTCCAGCAGGGCCGCGGTCACGGCGTCGAGCGGCTGCTCGCCGTCGATCTCCTTGAGGACGCCGGCGCTCCGGTAGTGGTCGATAAGGGCGACCGGAGGCTTCTGCTTTTCGAGGCGAGACGCTACAACCTCGGGCCGATCGTCTTCGCGCTGGTAGAGCTCTCCGCCGCAAGCATCGCAGACTCCCGCGACCTTCGGCGGGTCGTTCTTCTCGTGGTAGAGGCGCCCGCAATTGCGGCAGATCCAGCGGCCGCCAAGGCGGCTCATGAGTTCCTCATCGCGCACGGAGATAAGCAGTGCGAAATCGACTTTCGCCTTCTGCTGGGCGAGCGCGTCATCGAGGGCGGCGGCCTGCACCACGTTGCGAGGGAAACCATCGAACATGGCGCCGGCCTTCGCATCATCGCGAGAGATGCGCTCGATGAGCATCTTGATGGTGACTTCATCGGGCACGAGGTCGCCTTTCGACATGTACTCGTTGGCGAGCTTGCCGAGGGGAGTCTCGTTTTTCACGTTCTCGCGGAACATATCGCCGGTGGAGATATGCAAGAGTTTCGTGGCAGCGGCGATGCGCTGCGCTTGCGTGCCTTTGCCGGCACCGGGAGGGCCAAGGAGGACGATGTACACGTTAGCGAATAAATCCTTCGTAGTTGCGCATCAACAGCTGGGCTTCGAGCTGCTTCATCGTGTCAAGCACGACGGCGACGACGATGAGGAAGCCGGTGGTTGAGACAGTGAGGGCACGGACGTCGGTAAGGAGACCGATGAAGAACGGAAGGATGGCTACGAAGCCGAGGAAGAACGCGCCGCCCCAGGTGATCCGCGTCACGACGCGGATCAGGTAAGCCTCGGTTGGGGCACCGGGCCGGATGCCCGGGATGAACGCGCCCTGGCGCTGGAGGTTCTTCGCAATCTGCTGCTGTTGGTACTGCACCATCGTGTAGAAGAAGGTGAAGCCCACCACCATGACGAAGAGAATGGCCCAGTACCAGCCGCTGCCTCCGCCGCCGCGACCTCCCTGGAACTGGCTGACGAAGAAATCGGCCACAGATTCGACCCAGCCGCCCGCATCGGTGAAGTAGGACGCGACGATCGGAGGCAGGATCATGATCGAAAAGGCGAAGATGAGCGGGATCATCCCCGCCATGTTCACGCGCAGCGGGATATGGCTCTGACCCTGCTGCCGGTACATCCTGCCTCCGCGGAAGGCCGACCGGGCGTATTGCACCGGCACGCGGCGCTGGGCCTCCTGGAAGAACACGACCAGGTAGATCAGTCCGAGGGCGAATCCGGTGAACCCAACGATCGCGATGATCGACTGGGTGCTGATGTTCGGGATGAGGCTGGGCAGGCGCGCGACGATACCGCCGAAAATGATGACGGAAACACCATTGCCGATGCCGTTTTCGGTGATCAGTTCACCGAGCCAGACGAGGAACATGGTGCCGGCTGCAAGCGTGAGCAGCGTGGCCATGGTCCCCATCGGGTGGCTGGTGATGCCGAAGTCGCTGACGACCGGGCTGCCGCCCTGGCTATTGATGAAGACGAGCTGACCATAGCCCTGGACGAACGCCATGGGCACGGCAAGCCAGTGGGTGTAGACCTGCAGGCGCCGCCGGCCCTGTTCGCCCTCTTCCGAAAGTGCGCGGAACTGGGGAACGAGCGGGGTGAGGATCTGGATGATGATCGACGCGGTGATGTACGGATACACGCCAAGCGCCGCCACACTCAGGTTTTGAAGGGCGCCACCGGAGAAGATGCTCAAGAAGTCGAGCAGGGCGTTGCCTTCGAACGCCTGGGACAACGCGTCGCGGTCCACGTTCGGGATCGGAACATGCGCCACGAAGCGGAAAATGACGAGCATCGCCAGCGTAAAGAGCAGCTTCTTCCGCACGTCTTCCTGGCGGAAGGCGTCGACCATTGCCTGGAGCAGGCGGGGCCGCTGCGCGGGCTGTGCAGTCATTGTCAGCTGTCCTTCGTTTCGTCGCTCTCGCCGGCGATGACGGTGCAGGTGCCACCGGCGGCTTCGATCTTGGCCTTCGCCGATTCGCTGAAGCGATGGGCGCTGACCGAGAGCTTCTTGGTGATCTCGCCGTTCCCGAGGATTTTCACAGGTTCATTGAGGTGCTTCAGGAGCCCGGCGTCCCGGAGGCTTTCCGGGTTCACCGTGGCGCCGGCATCGAACTTGTCGAGGCTGGCGACATTGATCGGCTGGAAGGGCACGCGCCACTTGTTGTTGAAGCCGCGCAGTACGTGGAACTTCCGGGATGACGGGAACTGGCCGCCTTCGAACGCGTCGTACGGCAGGTTTTTACCCGAGCGGGAACTCTGGCCCTTCAGGCCCTTGCCGGCGTAAGTGCCCTGGCCGCTGCCATTGCCGCGGCCGACCCGCTTCTTCGAATGCGTTGCGCCTCGCGGGGGGCGAAGCTCTTCGGCGCCGATACTCATTTCCCGCTGCCTTCCTGGATTTCAACAAGGTGCTGGACCTTGTTCACCATGCCCCGGTGAGTAGGGGTGTCTTCAATTTCGAGAGACTGATTCAGCCGGCGCAAGCCGAGACGGCGAATCGTATCTTTCTGGTCCTGGTTGTAGCCGATGGCGCTCTTGCGCCAGACGACGGTCATCTTCGCCATTTAGGAGTCTCCTCGAGCGATCGCCAGGCGGCGCTGCTTGGCACCAGCCGGATCCTGCAGGGTGGAGAGCCCTTCGATGGTGGCCCGCGAAACGTTCACGGGGTTGCGGCTGCCGAATGTCTTGGCGAGAACGTCGGTGACGCCCGCCGCTTCCATGATGGCGCGCACGGCGCCACCGGCGATAACCCCGGTACCGTGGCTCGCCGGCTTCATCATCACGCGGGCCGCATTGAAGCGGACCCACACCGGGTGGGCGATGGTGCCACCCTTCATCGGGATCTTGATCATGCCACGGCGCGCCTGGCTCGAACCCTTGCGGATGGCCTCCGGCACTTCGTTCGCCTTCCCGATGCCGACGCCCACGCTGCCGTTGTTATCGCCAACCACAACCAGCGCGCTGAAACTGAAGCGGCGGCCGCCTTTGACGACTTTCGCGACGCGGTTGATGTAGATGACCTTTTCAGTCAGTTCATCTCCGCCATCGCGGTCGCGGTCGCGTGGGCCTCGGTCACCTCGTTCGAAACGGTTACTGCCCATTTAGAACCCCAATCCTGCTTCGCGGGCGGCATCGGCGAGAGCCTGGACGCGACCGTGATATTTGTAGCCGCCGCGGTCGAAGACGACCAGGGAGACACCGTTGGCCTTCGCGCGTTCGGCGATGGCCTTGCCGACGATTGCGGCGCGTTCGCTCTTGCTCTTGCCCTTCAGGTCCTTCGCAAGCACCTTGTCGGAATCGCTGGCGGCCGCAAGGGTGTGACCCTTGAGGTCGTCGATGACCTGGGCATAGATGTGCTGCGAACTGCGGAAGACGTTGAGGCGCGGGCGCTCGCCGGTTCCAGAGACCGACTTGCGGACGCGGGCATGGCGGCGCGAACGTGCGAGGACAGATGTTGCCTTGGCCATTACTTGCCTACCTTCCCGGCCTTGCCGGCCTTGCGGCGAACGCGCTCGCCCGAGTAACGAATGCCTTTGCCCTTGTAGGGCTCCGGCGGACGCAGCTTGCGGATGTTCGCAGCCACCTGGCCGACTCGTTCTTTATCGATGCCTTCGATGTTTACGCGGGGCCCTTCGACAGTGAAGGAGATTCCCTCAGGCGGAGCGACGACGACCGGGTGCGAGAAGCCGAGCGCGAGCTGGAGGCTCGATCCCTGGAGCTGGGCGCGATAGCCGACGCCCTGGACCTCGAGCGTCTTCACATAGCCGGTGGTCACACCGGTGACCATGTTGTTCAACAGCGAGCGGGAGAGCCCGTGAAGGGCTCGCTGCTGGCCTTCGTCGTTGGGGCGAGTCACGTTGATGACGCCCTCATCGCGGTTAAGCGTGATGGTCTTCGGGAACTGCCGGGACAGCTCGCCCTTCGGGCCTTTCACGACGACGAAGTTGTCGTCGTTCACGGTGATGGTGACGTTGGCAGGAACGGTTACTGGCTGACGGCCAATGCGCGACATTGCGTACCTCCTACCACACGTAGCAGATGACCTCGCCGCCAACTTCGTTGCGGCGGGCCTCCTGCCCCGACATGACACCCTTGGGCGTCGAGAGAATGGCCATGCCAAGCCCACCGTAAACACGGGGGACTTCGCGGCGCTGAACGTAGACGCGCAGGCCAGGCTTGCTGACTCGCTGCAGGCCGTTGAGCACGGGCTGCCGGCGGCCGCCGCCGTAGCTGAGGTCGACCTTCAGGTTGGCCTGGGCTTTGCCTTCTTCAAGCGCCACCGAATAGTCCTTGATGAAGCCTTCTTCTTTCAGGACTCCGGCGATCGCGACCTTGATTTTGGATGCCGGCATCAGTACCGAATCGTGGCGCGCGGAAGACGCGTTGCGGATTCGGGTCAGCATGTCGGCGATAGGATCACTAAGACTCATAGTTCTTCCCCTCTAGCAGTTTGCCCGGGTGGCACTTACCAGCTGGATTTGGTGACGCCTGGAAGGAAGCCCTTGTGGGCCATTTCGCGGAAGGTGATGCGGGAGAGGCCGAACTTGCGGATGTACGCCTTCGGCCGCCCGGTGATCATGTCGCGGTTGTGAAGCCGCGTCGGGCTGGAATTGAGCGGAAGCTTCATCAGCTCCTTCTGGATGCGCATCACTTCCTGGGGGTTGTCCCAGGAGTGGCGAAGCTGCTCTTTGAGTTCGGCGCGGCGAGCGGCGTGCTTCGCGTGAAGTTCGCGGCGGCGCTGGTCGCGCAGGACGATGCCTTTGGATGCCATGGGTGCTTCCTCAGTTCTTCCTGAATGGCAGGCCCATGAGCTCGAGGAGCTTGCGGCCTTCTTCATCGGTGCGGGCGGATGTCACGATCGTGACCTGGAGGCCCCGGACCTTATCGACACGGTCGTAATCGATCTCGGGAAAGATGAGCTGTTCGCGAAGGCCGAGGCTGAAGTTGCCGCGGCCATCGAACGCGTTCGGGTTCAGGCCCTGGAAGTCACGGATACGGGGCAGTGCCGCGCTCACCAGGCGGTCCAGGAATTCCCACATGCGGTCACCGCGGAGCGTGGTGGCAACACCGATGGCGTTGCCTTCGCGCAGGCGGAAGTTTGCAATGGAGCGCTTGGCGCGGGTGATCACCGGCTTCTGGCCAGTGATGATCCCGATTTCGTCGGCGGCTTTATCAAGCGCGTTGGCATCGGTGAGGGCTTCGCCCAGGCCGATGTTCACGGTGATCTTGGTTATCCGCGGGATCTGCATCACGTTGGCGTACTTGAAGTGATCCTTCAGCGCGCCGGCGACTTCCTTCTGGTAGGTCTCTTTCAATCGCGGGGGCATTATTCGATGTCCTCTCCGCTGCGCTTGCCGACGCGAACCCACGAGCCATCCTCGCGGCGCCGGAAAGTGACGCGCGTCGGCTGGCTATCGTTGGGGTCGATCAGCATGACGTTGCTGATGTGGATTGGGGCTTCGCGCTCGATGATCTGCGATGCCTGGCCCTGCTGCCGGGCCCGCTGATGGCGCTTGATGATGTTGACGCCTTCGACGAGGACGCGATTGTCCTTGTTGATGATGGCGCGCACGGTGCCCTGCTTGCCCCGGTCCTTGCCGGCAAGCACAACGACCTTGTCGCCACGCTTGATCTTGGCTGGCATTACAGCACCTCCGGGGCGAGGGACACGATCTTCATGAAGTTGCGGTCGCGAAGTTCGCGAGCAACCGGCCCGAAGATGCGCGTGCCGCGCGGGTTTTCGCCGTCCGACGCGAGGAGCACAGCCGCGTTCTCGTCGAAGCGGATGTACGAGCCATCCTGCCGGCCGTATTCCTTCGTGACGCGGACGACGACGGCCTTCACAACATCGCCCTTCTTCACGTTCGAGTTCGGCTGCGCCACTTTCACGCTGGCGACGATGATGTCGCCCGGGCGCGCATAGCGGCGGCGCGTACCACCGAGCACGCGGATGCAAAGCAACGACCGTGCACCGGAGTTATCGGCCACCTTGAGCCGGGATTCTTGCTGAATCACGCCTGCACCTCCGCCTTCGGAGCAAGCTGGGTTTCCTTTTCGAGTTCCCGGCCGATGGTCGAAGGCGCCACGTCGGCGACGTCGCCACGGACAAGAATCTCGATGACTCGCCAGCGCTTGTCCTTGGACATCGGGCGGGCCTCTTCGATGCGGACGACATCGCCGAGCTTGCAGCTGTCGTCTTCGTCGTGAGCCTTGAAGCGCTCAGTGACGGTCACAACCTTGTGATACAGGCGGTGCTTCTTCTTGCGCTCGACCGAAACGACGACCGTCTTTTGCATTTTGTCGCTAACGACGGTGCCCTGGATGACACGTTGGGCTCCCATGGCTACTCCTCACCCAGGATGGCTTCGATTTGGCGCTCGCGCTTCACCGTGCGAAGGCGGGCGATCTTGCGGCGGGCATTGCGCAGCTCGCGGTAATTCTCGAGCTGGCGGCTGGCGTGCTGGAACCGGAGCGTGAACATGGCGCGATACGCCTCGTTGATTTCGTGGTCCAGCTTCGAATCGTCGAGTCTGCGGAGGTCTTCCGCTTTCTGGCGTGCCATTAGATAACGGCCTCCTCCCGGACGACGATCTTCGTCGGGACCGGCAGTTTGTGGGCGGCGAGGCGCAGGGCCTCGCGAGCGACCGGCTCGGGCACGCCGGCGATCTCGAACATGATGCGGTCCGGCTTCACCACGGCGACCCAGCGGTCCGGGGCGCCCTTGCCGGAACCCATGCGGGTTTCGGCCGGCTTCGCCGTGACCGGCTTGTCCGGGAAGATGCGGATCCAGACCTTGCCACCGCGCTTCATTTCGTGGGTCATGGCGCGGCGGGCACTCTCGATGTGGCGGGAATCGATCCACGCCGCAGCCTGCGCCTGGAGGGCAAATTCGCCGAAGGCAACAAAGTTGCCCGAGGCGGCATGACCCGATCGGCGGCCGCGGTGCTGCTTGCGGTGCTTTACGCGACGAGGTTGAAGCATTAGCTCTCCTCCTCATCGGAACCGCGGGCGGCTGCCTGCTGCTCCATGGAGATGGCGGTGTGGGCAGGGCCCTCTTCCTCGACCCGAGGGGCGGGCGCGACCGGGGCCACTGGCTCGGGCACTTCTTCCTCCACCTGCGGCACGCCGCGTTCCGGGAGGATTTCGCCCTTGTAAATCCAGCATTTCACGCCAATTCGGCCGAAAGTGGTGTGGGCTTCCGCAAGCCCGTAGTCGATGTCGGCACGGAGCGTGTGGCGCGGAACGCGGCCCTGGGTTTCGTCTTCGCGGCGGGACATCTCGGAACCGCCGAGGCGGCCGGCGATGGCCACGCGGCAACCGAGCGCGCCGCGCTGCATCGTCCGCTGTACCGACTGCTTGATCGCGCGGCGGAAGGCGACGCGCCGTTCGAGCTGGTCGGCGACAGAGCGGGCAACCAGGTACGCATCCAGTTCCGGCGTGCGGATTTCCTGGATGTTCACGCGCACGCGGCCGCCGGTGAAGCGTTCGAGCGAGTTGCGAAGCTCTTCGACCTTGGCGCCACCGCGGCCGATGACGATGCCCGGCTTGGCCGTGTGGATCGTCACCGTCACGAGGTTCGCGTTGCGGTCGATCTCGACGCGGCTAATTGCGGCGTCCGGGAGTTCCTTCAACACGTATTCGCGAAGGTCCAGGTCCTGGTGGAGGCGCTGGGTGTAATCCTTCTCTGCGAACCACTTGGATTCCCAGTCATAGATAACGCCAAGGCGGAAGCCATGCGGATGTACTTTCTGTCCCATTTACGCCTCCCGCTCGTCGAGGATGATCGTGATGTGGCTCGAGCGCTTCAGGATCGGGCTGACGCGACCGCGCGAGCGGGGACGGAAGCGCCTCTGGGTTGGGCCGTCATCGGCGAAGGCGCGCTTGATGACCATGCCATCGACATCGAGGTCGAAGTTGTTTTCCGCGTTCGAAGCGGCCGAAAGCACGACTTTCGATACGGTGCGGGCATGCGGCGACTGCACATAGCGCAACAGCGCCAGCGCCTGGTCGACGGAAAGCCCTGGAAGGCGATCGAGGATGAGGCGCACCTTGCGCGGTGACGCGCCCATGCCCTGGCAGCTAGCTCGTACTTCCATCGGTTAGCGCCTCACCTTGCTCTGGCGGTCGCTCTTGGCGACGTGCCCACGGAAAGTCCGCGTGAGAGCAAACTCGCCGAGTTTGTGACCGACCATGTTTTCGGTGACGAACACCGGCACATGGCGGCGGCCATCGTGAACGGCGATCGTGAGCCCGAGCATTTCCGGAAGGATGGTGGATGCGCGCGACCAGGTCTTGATCACGGAGCGGTTGGACGCTCCACGCATCGCCATGACCTTCTTTTCCAGCGAAGGATGGATGTAGGGGCCCTTCTTGGTAGAACGTGACATGTCCTACTCCTCCTAGGTCCGGCGACGGACGATGAGACGGTCCGTGCGCTTGTTGTTGCGGGTGCGGTAGCCGAGGGTCGGCTTGCCCCATGGGGTTTTCGGGCCCGGCATACCAACCGGGGCGCGGCCTTCGCCACCGCCGTGTGGATGGTCCCGGGGGTTCATCACGGCGCCGCGGACCTGAGGCCTGCGGCCACGATGGCGAGTCCGGCCGGCCTTGCCCAGCTTGATGAGCGAATGCTCAACGTTGCTGACCTGGCCAACCGTGGCGACGCATTCGATGCGGACGCGCCGCATTTCGCCGCTAGGAAGGCGAAGCAGGGCGTATTCGCCTTCCTTCGCCATCAGCTGAGCGCTGACTCCGGCGCTGCGGACCATCTGGCCGCCGCGGCCGGGGGTGAGCTCGATGTTGTGCACCTGCGTACCGGTTGGCATGTTCGCCAGCGGAAGCGAGTTGCCCACGCGAATCTCGGCATCGGGGCCGCTGGTGACGATAGCGCCAACGGTGAGGCCGTTCGGCGCGAGGATGTAGCGCTTCGCGCCATCCTGGTACTGCAGGAGCGCGATCCGGGCGGTGCGATTCGGGTCGTATTCGATCGCCGTGACCTTCGCAGGCACGCCGGGCTTGTTGCGCTTCCAATCGATGATTCGATAGAGGCGCCGACTCCCGCCGCCGCGGTGGCGGATGGTAATGCGGCCCTGGTTGTTGCGGCCCGCCGACTTCTTCTTGAGAGACTCGGTAAGCGACTTCTCCGGACGCTTCTTCGTGATCTCTGTATAGGTCTGCGAACTCGCGTTGCGGCGCCCGGGGGAGGTTGGCTTGTACTGCTTAATCGGCATGCCTAAATCCCCTCGAAGAGTTCAATTTTGTCGCCCGGGACGAGGGTCACGATGGCCTTCTTCCAGTCGGGGCGGTTGGTGACCTTGCGGCCGAAGCGCTTCGGCTTGCCCTTCATCACCATCGTGTTCACTTCGGAAACGCGAACATTGAAGGCGACCTGGACGGCTTCGCGGATCTGGTTCTTGTTGGCGCGAAGGTCGACTTCGAAGACGTACTTATCGGCGCCGGTGAGCACCGTGGTCTTCTCGGTGATGATGGGCCGCAGGAGGACTGCGTAAGGATGAAGTTCCTTCGGCATTAGACGGCGGCCTCCTTCCCGCGACCGCGGAGCGGCTTCACGTTCACGCCGCCCCAGAGAGCTTCGCAGGCGCGGACGGCATCTTCAGACATCACCAGACGATGGGCGTTGATGAGGTCGACAACGTTGAGGTTGGCCGCCGGCACTGCCTTCGCGATATCGATGTTGCGGGCGGCGCGGGTGACTTCCGGTACGAACGAACCCGTGACCACGAGCGCGCGGCGTTCGATGCCGAGCGCATCGAGCATGTTCTGCATCGAGCGCGTCTTCGCATCGGGGGTGCTCAACCCATCGACAACGACAAGCGAACCTGCGCCGGCGTGGCTGGAGAGCGCCGAGCGGATGGCCAGGCGGTTCATGGCGCGCGGCATCGACTTGGCGAAGCTGTGATGGCGCGGGCCGAACGCGACACCACCGCCAACGTGGTGGGACGCGCGGATGGTGCCCTGGCGCGAGCGGCCGAGGCCCTTCTGCTTGCGGATCTTCACCGTGGAGCCGCGAACTTCGCCGCGGGTCTGCGTGTGAGCGTTGCCGGCCCGGCGGTTCCCCATCTGGGTTACGTACGCCTGGTGAAGGACGGCGCGGTTTGGATCGATGCCAAAGACTTCGTCTGCGGCGTCGATTTCGCGGAGTTCCTTACCGGCGGTATCGAAAACCTTCAGCTTCATTTCGATACCTTCTTTGCTTTTCGGATGCGCACGAGCGCGCCAGTGGCGCCAGGCACCGAGCCGGCGACGAAAATGACGTTTTTCTCGTCGTTCTTGGAGACCACCTGGAGGTTCCGGACGGTGGTGCGGACATCACCCATGTGGCCCGCCATGCGGGTGCCCTTGAAGACTCGGCCGGGAGTGGTGCCCGAACCGATGGAGCCGGGGGCGCGATGGCGGTCACTCTGGCCGTGAGTCTTCGGTCCGCCGCGGAAGTTGTGGCGGCGAACGCCGCCCTGGAAGCCGCGGCCCTTGGACTTGCTGGTGACGTCGACGTAGTCGCCCGTTTCGAAGACCTCGGCGCCGAACTGGTCGCCGAGGGCGAGGTTCCCATCGGTCTTGAATTCGGCGAGGTGGCGGAGCTTGAGGTTGCCGGCAGCCTTCAGGTGGCCGGTCTCCGGCTTGTTGAGGCGCTTGTCATCATGGAAGCCGATTTGCACCGCGGAATAGCCGTGCTTTTCCGTGGTGCGGATGTCGGTCACGAAGCAGGGGCCAACTTCGACGGCGGTGACGCCGCGAAGGCGTCCCTTTTCGTCGAACACCTGCGTGGTGCCGAGTTTGCGGCCGAGGAGTCCGTTAATCGTCATGGCTACAGCTTGATCTCGATGTCGACGCCGCTGGGCAGTTGCAGCCGCATGAGCGTGTCTACCGTCTTGGAAGTCGGCTCCATGATGTCGATGAGCCGCTTGTGGGTACGGATTTCGAATTGCTCGCGGGCATCCTTATGGATGTGCGGGCCCTTCAGCACCGTGTACTTATCGATGGAGGTCGGGAGCGGCACAGGGCCGGCCACCGCCGCCCCGGTCCGTTCGGCTGCTTCGACGATCTGCCGAGCCGATTGGTCCAGGAGGCGATGGTCATACGCCTTGAGTTTGATCCTGATCTGTTGACGAGCCATGTGCGTTTCCCTCGGTTACCCGGAATCGCCTAAGCGAGAATCTTGGTGACGACGCCGGCGCCGACGGTGCGTCCGCCTTCGCGGATGGCGAAGCGGAGGCCTTCTTCGATGGCGACGGGCTGGATGAGCTCGATCGTCATCGTGACGTTATCGCCCGGCATCACCATCTCCACGCCTTCCGGCAGGTTGATGGCGCCCGTCACGTCCGTCGTGCGGACGTAGAACTGGGGCCGGTAGCCGTTGAAGAACGGTGTATGGCGTCCGCCCTCTTCCTTGGAGAGGACGTACACCTGGGCTTCCATCTTCGTGTGGGGCTTGATCGAGCCGGGCTTCGCGAGCACCTGCCCGCGCTGCACGTCTTCGCGCTCAATGCCGCGCAGGAGGCATCCGACGTTGTCGCCCGCCTGGCCTTCATCCAGCAGCTTCTTGAACATCTCGACGCCTGTGACCGTGGTCTTGCGCGTCTCGACGATGCCGATGATCTCGATCTCCTCGCCGACCTTCACCACGCCGCGTTCCACGCGGCCGGTGACGACGGTGCCGCGGCCCTTGATGCCGAAGACGTCTTCCACCGGCATCAGGAACGGCTTGTCCAGCGGCCGCTCCGGCGTCGGGATGTAGGAGTCGACAGCGTCCATCAGGTCGATGATGCACTTGTATTCCGGCGCGTTCGGGTCGGTCGAGGTGGACTCGAGAGCCTTCAGGCCGGAGCCCCGGATGATCGGGATATCGTCGCCTGGGAACTCCTGGCTGGAGAGCAGTTCGCGGAGTTCGAGCTCGACCAGTTCGAGGAGTTCCTCGTCCTCCATCATGTCGACCTTGTTGAGGAAGACGACGAGGGCGGGGACTTCCACCTGGCGCGCCAGGAGGATGTGCTCGCGGGTCTGCGGCATCGGGCCATCGGGGGCGGCGACCACGAGGATGCCACCGTCCATCTGGGCGGCGCCGGTGATCATGTTCTTGATGTAGTCGGCGTGGCCCGGGCAGTCGACGTGGGCGTAGTGACGCTTGTCCGTCTCGTACTCCACGTGGGCGATGGCGATGGTGATGCCGCGAGCGCGCTCCTCCGGCGCGTTGTCGATCGAATCGAACGCCCGGTATTCCGCTTCGCCCTTCAGCGCCAGCACCTTCGTGATCGCAGCCGTCAACGTCGTCTTCCCATGGTCCACGTGACCAATCGTCCCGACGTTTACGTGCGGCTTTGTCCTCTCAAATTTCGCCTTCGCCATTGATGGATTCCTTTCCTCGGTTAGAGCCTGACTTCAGTGGTGGGTTACGACGCCTGCTTGGTGAGCTGGGCGGCGACGGTTTTCGGAACTTCTTCGTAGTGATCGAATTCCATGCTGTAACTCGCACGGCCCTGGGAGAGCGAGCGCAAGTCGGTGGAGTAACCGAACGTCTCGGCGAGCGGGACCATGGCATGGACGATCTGCGTTTTGCCCATGGATTCCGAGCCCATGATGATTCCGCGCCGGGAGTTGATGTCGCCGACGACCGACCCGAAGTAATCCTCGGGGCAGCGCACTTCGACTTTCATGATCGGTTCGAGAATGACGATGCCGGCCTTGCGGGCGGCCTCCTTCACACCAATGGAGCCGGCGTTCTTGAACGCCATTTCCGAAGAGTCGACGGCGTGGAAGCTTCCGTCGATCAGACTGACTTTCACATCAAGGACGGGGTAACCGGCGAGGATGCCGCCCTGGAGCGCTTCTTTAGCGCCCTGGCCAACCGCCGGAATGTATTCCTTCGGGACCGCGCCACCAACGATCTTGTTTTCGAAGACGTAGCCCTGGCCGCGTTCGAGCGGTTCGACCTCGAGTTCGACGACACCGTACTGGCCGCGACCACCGCTCTGGCGGACGAAGCGGCCCTCGGCGCGAGCCTTCTGCGTGATCGCTTCGCGGTAGCTCACCTGCGGCCGCCCGACGTTGGCTTCGACTTTGTGTTCGCGCTTCATGCGGTCGACGATGACTTCGAGGTGAAGTTCGCCCATGCCCGAGATGAGGGTCTGGCCAGCTTCTTCGTCAAAGGTCCAGTGGAAGGTGGGGTCTTCTTCAGCCATCTTGCTGAGAGAGATACCGAGCTTGTCCTGGTCTTCCTTGCTCTTGGGTTCCAGGGCGACGCGGATAACGGGCTCGGGGAAGGTGATGTTTTCGAGGATGACCGGATGGTCCTGGACGCAGAGCGTATCGCCGGTGAACGTCTGCTTGAGGCCGACGACCGCAGCGATGCCGCCGGTGCCGATTTCCTGGATCTCCTCGCGCTGGTTGGCGTGCATGAGGAGCAGGCGGCCGATGCGCTCGCGCTCATCCTTAGTGGAGTTGTAGACGCTTTCGCCGGCCTTCATCACGCCGCTGTAGACGCGGACGTAGGCGAGGCGACCGACGAACGGGTCCGTGACGATCTTGAAGGCGATGGCGCTCAGCGGTTCGTCGTCAGAGACGCCACGCTGGACTTCGCCACCATGCTTGGGATCGATACCGGTGACCGGGGGAATGTCGATCGGGCTGGGGAGGTAGTCCACCACGGCGTCGAGCATGAGCTGGACACCCTTGTTCTTGAGCGCCGAGCCGCAGAGGACGGGGACGGCGAGGTTCGCGAGAGTCGCCCGGCGGATGGCGGTCTTGAGCTCGTGGGTTCCGATATCGTGGCCTTCGAGGTAGCTGATGGCGATCTGGTCATCGACGTTGCCGATACCTTCGACGAGGCGTTCGCGGGCCTTCTCGGCTTCCGCCTGGAGGTTGGCCGGGATTTCGCGGCGCTCCGGCTTGTCGCCCTTCTCGCCGCCAAACCACCACCAACACATCTCCACCACATCGATGCAGCCATCGAATTCAGCTTCAGCGCCAACGGGGATCTGGATCGGGATGGGGTTGCCGCCAAGGCGGTCGACCATCATGTCGATGGTGCGCCAGAAGTCGGCGCCGGTGCGGTCCATCTTGTTGACGAAGGCGATGCGCGGCACACCGTACCGGTCGGCCTGGCGCCACACGGTCTCCGTCTGCGGCTCCACGCCGGCAACCGAGTCGAAGACAACGACGCCGCCGTCGAGGACGCGCAGGTTGCGTTCGACTTCGGCAGTGAAGTCCACGTGGCCCGGAGTGTCGATCAGATTGAAGTGGTGATCGTTCCACTCACAGGAGGTAGCGGCGGAGGTAATCGTGATTCCGCGTTCGCGTTCCTGCTCCATCCAGTCCATAGTCGCTGCGCCTTCGTGCACCTCGCCGATCTTGTAGGTACGGCCGGTGTAGAAGAGCACGCGTTCGGAAACGGTGGTCTTGCCCGCATCGATATGGGCAATGATTCCGATGTTCCGGATGCGCTCGAGGTCAATTGTGCGCGGCATGAGTACTAAAGCAGCCTTTCGCCTACCACCGGTAATGGACGAAGGCGCGGTTCGCCTCGGCCATACGGTGGGTGTCGTCGCGGCGCTTAATCGCTGCGCCGGTGTTGTTTGCGGCATCCATGAACTCTGAAGCGAGCTTTTCGGACATGGAGCGGCCGTTGCGGTTGCGGGCGGAGGTGAGGAGCCAGCGCATCGAAAGCGCGAGGCGCCGGTCGGCCCGGATTTCGACAGGGACCTGGTAGGTGGCGCCACCAACACGCCGAGGCTTCACCTCGAGCACCGGCGTGGTGTTGCGGACCGCCTGCTGGAAGACATCCAGGGGGTCGCGGCCGGTCGTGGTCTGAATGCGATCGAACGCGCCATAGACGACGCGCTCGGCGGTGCTCTTCTTGCCGCGTGTCATCACCTTATTGATAAGGACCTGGACATTCGGCGAATTGAAGCGCGCATCCGGAGGCGTTGGGCGCTTTTCAGGTCGGTTACGTCGAGCCATGGAAAGGAACTCCTGCCTGGGCCTATTTCTTGCGGCCCACGGCCGTAGCGTTTTTGCGGGTGCCGTACTTGGAACGGCCCTGCTTGCGGTTGTTCACGCCCGTCGCGTCGAGCGCGCCACGGACGATGTGGTAGCGGACACCCGGGAGGTCCTTTACGCGGCCACCGCGGACGAGGACGACGGAGTGTTCCTGGAGGCTGTGGCCCTCGCCCGGGATGTAGGCGGTGACTTCGATGCCATTGGAGAGGCGAACGCGGGCGACTTTGCGCAGGGCCGAGTTCGGCTTCTTCGGAGTTTGAGTTCGCACCTGGGTGCAGACGCCGCGCTTCTGCGGCGAACCCGACTTGCCATCGACTTTCTTCAGGCGGTTCGAGTGCGAGTTGAAGCTGAAGAGCAGGGCAGGCGCGCCAGACTTCTTTGACTTGGGCGTGCGTCCCTTGCGGACGAGCTGGTTAATGGTCGGCATTGCTGCTCCCCTGCTTTGGGCAAATTCGGGCGGCCTGAAATCAAACCGCGGGTTTGTGGCCGGAAAAGGCCTTCTGGTTCTGGGCACGAAAACAGGCCGAAAAGCCTGTTCGTGAACAGCGCCCGGGACACTCATTCGTCCCGGACCGTCTTCAAGCACTCAGCTTCGCGACCTGCGCAAACTGAAAAGTTCGCCAGTCAATAAGCGCCGAATGAGAAGAGTATCACAGCAATAAGTGGTGTCAACTTCGGGACACCCCGAGCCTCTGTCCCCGAGCGGCCCGTAAGATGCGCCCGGTGGAAGCGATTTCGAAGGACGAAGCGCGCCGGATAGCTCTCGCGGCGCAAGGTTTCGGCGAACCAAAGCCCAAGAAGCCAGGCCCCAGCGACATGCGCCGGGTGGTCGACCGGTTGCGACTTATCCAGATTGATTCTGTGAATGTGTTGGTGCGGGCGCACTACATGCCATTCTTTTCGCGGCTCGGCCCGTACCGGCGCGAAATGCTGGACGAGATGGCCTATCGCGACCGGTACCTCTTCGAGCAGTGGGCCCACGTCGCGAGCTTCATCCCGACTGCCGATTACCCGCTCTTTCATCATCAGCTTGCCACCGGCCGGCACTGGGGCCGTCGAACGCCTTCCCCGAACCGCCTGGCCTACTTCGAAACCGTCCTCGAACAGGTGAGGGAGAGCGGCCCGGTTGTCACCGGCGAGATGGAAAACAACGGGCCTCGCGGGGCGAAGGGCTGGTGGGAGTGGAGCGACGCGAAAATCGGCCTGGAGTACCAGTTCGCGTTCGGCCGCCTGGCCGTCAGGGAGCGCCGAAATTTCGCGCGCGTGTACGACCTTTCAGAACGCGTCTTCCCGGCTGAGCTGCGACAGGGCGGCCCTTCGCGGGATGAGGCGCACCGCCAATGGGTGCGAAATTCGCTCCGGGTGCTCGGCGTTGCAACGACCAGGGACCTTGCGGATTACTACCGGATAAAAGTTGCCGATGTTCGTCCGCGTATTCAGGAACTGGTCGACTCAGGCGAAGCGCGACTGGTAACCGTCGAAGGCTGGAAGGATGTCGCGTATCTCGACACACGAGTTACACAGGCGCAGGACCTGAAGCCGCGCGCCATCCTCAATCCGTTCGACAACCTCATCTGGGACCGGGATCGGACCGAGCGGCTATTCGACTTCTTCTACCGCATCGAGATCTACACGCCCGCTGCGAAGCGTGTGCACGGCTACTACGTGCTTCCCTTTATGAATGAAGGCCACATCGTGGCGAGGGTCGACCTGAAGGCGAACCGCCAGGCGGGCAGCCTCCAGGTGCAGGCTGCTCACCTGGAGCCGGGAGCGCCAGCGGCGAAGACAGCATCAGCCCTTGCCGCTGAACTGAAGCAGATGGCCCGGTGGCTCGCATTGAAGCAGGTAGCGGTGGCTGATAGGGGCTCCCTCGCTTCTCGATTGGGGCAACATTTCGCAGGTTGATTCGAGTTCTGTTTCGAGCCTATGCCACAGGGCACCAATTCGACACCGAACCGTTCGCACCAGGGCCCTAGGCCAGCGAGTTCATCGTCCGTTAGTAAGGGTAGGCGGCCTCCTGACCAAAGGTTCGCCAAGCGACATTGTCCTCCCCGTCGCAGGGGCGTCCCATCCGTGGGGCGCCCCACCCCCAACAAGCAGTCGAAGGCCATCGACGGTTGGCCTTCGATTCGAAGATGCGTTCACGATGTTCCCTGTTCGGTGTTGGCTGATACCATGGAAGCGGTGGTAGGAGCGCCCGCGGGACAGGAGCAAGTGTGACCCAGGAAGAATACTCGGCCGTATGCCCGTATCTCGGCCTCGCTGACGACGCCGATTCCCACGCGACCTACGCGACAGAAGCACATCGCTGCTATCGACTTCCGAACCCGACGCGAATCGCGACACCACACCAGGACAAGCACTGCCTGGGCGCGAATCATGTGACCTGCCCGGTCTACCTGGGCGAAGGCGTGCCCCAGACACAGCAGCGGCCGCCGGCGGCTGCCGCCGGCGCGGCTGGTGTTGCTGCAGGGGCGGGCGCCGCAGCCGCTGCCGCAGGAACAGAAGCGCCTGTGCGAGGCCCCCGGCCGGGGCAGCGCCCGCGCCAGCAGTCCGAGCCGCGGCCAAAGCGCCCGAGTACCGGAGCGCTGGGCCCTCGCCCGCGTTCGGGCGGGATCAGTATGCCGGTGATGACCATCGGCCTGTTCGCGCTGGCGATCGTCGTCATCGCCATCGCCTTCGCGATCCAGAACCTGACGGACGACGGGGACAATAGCGGTATCTCTCCCGGGGATTCGGTCGCGACCTCGGCTGCGCTGGATAAGACACGGACAGCCCAGGCAGGCGGCACCGGCCAGACGCCGGGCGCCAATACCACGCAGACTCCAGGCACGAGCCAGACGCCGACTGGAAGCCAGACCGCCGCAGCTTCGAAGACTCCTGCCACCGGCACTCCGAGCTCCGGTTCAAAGACCTACATCGTCAAGGCAGGCGACTTCTGCGGGACCATCGCCCAGGACAATGGCATTACCCTGCAAGAGCTGCTGGACGCCAACAATATGACCGAGGATGACTGCACAAGCCTGGCCATTGGCCAGGAACTGAAGATTCCTTAGGAGTCGCCGGACACGGTTTCAGGAGCCTCGCGCCCCGGAAGCGCCAGTTCGGCATGGTGCTCGCGGACCCACTCCTGCCGCGCAACCCAGTGCTGCGGGTGGCTTAGCCATCCATGCTCGACTTCCTGGACCCACTTCCAATCGGCCCAGCAGAGTAAGGCCAGGTCCAGGTCGCGCCAGGCGAGGCGGCGGATCTCCTTCATGATGGAGGTGCGGTCGCGCTTCCGTTTTTCGAACTTATCCGCGAGCAGGACAACCTTGGCGATCATCGACATCTGCGTGCCGCCCAGCGTGTGGTCGCGCACGGCCGCAAGCGCTTCGTCGTCCGTGACTTTGAATCGTTCCCGCAGGGTTTTCGCGGCGATGGGCCCGTGGAGCAGGACCGGGTCGGCGCGATCGGCGGCTTCGATGGGCAGCCCGGCCTCGGTCGCCAGGCGCAGCTGTTCGGCCGGCGGGAACGATCGAAAGAGGTCGTGGCCCCAGGTGGCAAGTTCGACGCGCAGCGGATCGAGGTCATAGCGACCGGCGAGGTCGAGAGATTCGACGAGGACGCGCTCGACGTGGCGGACGAGCCCTTCCGGCCGCGATTCGAATTCGGCCTGGATCGAGGCGATTTGCTTCCGAAGCGAGGGGGGCACCTAACCCTCGGGGCCGAGAGGCCTGCCGCCAAGCAAATGCAAGTGGAGATGGTGGATGGTCATCCCGGCTGCATCACCGACGTTGAACGCCAACCGGTAGCCACTCTCCCAGACGCCTTCCACACGTGCGACATCTTTCGCGAGGATGAAGATTCCGGCCAGCAGTTCGGTATGGTTCCACTCGAACTCGCGAGCACTATCAACGTGCTCCCGTGGAATAACGAGACAGTGGATGGGCGCGCGCGGATTGATGTCGCGAATCGCGAAGGCGTGCTCGTTCTGGGCAACGAACTCCACCGGAATTTCGCCACGGGACATACGACAGAAAAGGCAGTCTTGCATCTGCATGAGGCGATTGTTGCTGCGCTCGGCAGTAACGGTCGAACTTGCACGACCGGGCTACGGTAAGAGTTACAGACGGTTTACAGTTCGGCCATGGCAGAACCTGTCGCCAGTGTGCTTTCCCATTTCTGGTCGCCACTCTGCGCTATCGGCAGCCACGGCGAGCGCGGGCCGAACGCCCAGATTTGCGTTTCGGTGTTCGGGGCATCGATTGTCCCTGAGCGTCCCCGGCTCCTCGTCGTGCTCTCGAACACGAACTACACAACGGGCCTGGTCGCTGCATCCGGCACACTTTCGGTGACCGTGCTATCCGAGGGCCAGGTGGGGCTCCTCGCCCCACTCGGACTTCATAGCGGGCGCGACGGAACGAAGATGCAGGGACTGGATTTCGAAGCCACGCCGTTCGGTGACCCGGTGTTTCGTGGCGGATCGGGCTGGGTTTCGGCTGAAGTCCTTGAGCGCTTCGACCTGGGAGACTCCACGGGATTCCTCGCGGCTGTCCGCGAGCGGGACGAATCGCCGGCGACGCCGTTGAGCTGGCAAGCGGCGAAGGGCGTGGTGGGGGTGGATTTCCTTGAGCGGTGGGCGGAAAAGAGCATGCGCGAGCAACAAGCCGCGCGAAATGCGATGGTTTGGCGCGAATGACATTCGGGCGGAATCATGGTTCGGGAGGAAAGCGATGACACGGCGACTGGCGGTTGGTGTGACCTGGCAATTCGACATGAAGAAAGAAGATGCGATCGCCCTCGCGAAGATTGCCGATGAATCGGGAATCGATTCGTTCTGGGTTCCGGAAGGCTGGTCGCACGACGCATTCTCGCTACTCATTTCCATCGCCGAAAAGACCGAGCGCATCAAGCTCGCGACGGGCATCGTCAACGTCTATTCGCGGACGCCGGGCGCGCTGGCCCAGCACTTTGCGACGCTCGACGAGTGGAGCGGCGGACGCGCGATCATCGGGCTCGGCGCTTCCAGCGCGAACGTGATCAAACACTTCCACGGGATGCGCTTCCAGCCGGCATTCGCTCGCATCCGCGAGACCGTCGACATCATCAACATGCTGCTGCGCGGCGAGAAGCTCGTGTACGACGGCAAATGGTTCAAGATGGACCGCGGTTTCACGCTGCGAATGACGCCGGTTCGGCCGCACATCCCGATCTTCATCGCTTCGCTAAACCAGAAGAGCACGAAGCAGACGGCCGAGATTGCCGATGGCTGGATGCCCGTCTGGATCCCGAAAACGGCACTGAAAGATGAAATCGACCAGTTCCGCCGCTGGGCGACGGAGGCGGGCCGCGACGGCTCGAAGCTGGAAGTGAAATCGCCGGGAGGCGTGACCGTGAGCGCCAACCCGAAAGCCATTGACGCCGGCCGCCCGATGACGGCGTACTACATCGCGCGCATGGGCGATTTCTACTACAACCATCTCTCCCGCCTGGGCTTCACCGATGAAGTCGCCCGCGTACGGCGAGTGTTCAACGAGCAAGGCTCGGATGCTGGCGCCGCCGCGCTCAGCCCGGAGTTCCTGCAGGAGTTCGGCGTGGCAGGCGACATCGATACGTGTCGCCGGAGGCTCGAAGAACAAGAAGCGGCAGGCGTTGACATCCATTCGGTGTCTATCGATACGAAAGACCCGGTGGAGTTCGGCCGCGCAGTCGAAGGGCTACTCCGCTAACTGTCGCCGCGCTTCTCTCAGCACCTCGACGATGAACGACTCCTTCGCGGCGTTGTAGGCGGGCGGGTCCTGGCCGACCTCGATGAGGATCTGTCGCTTGAGGTGTTCGTAGGCCTGCGCCGTTGCCCTGTGGAGCCGGAGGTGGTCGCGAAAGAGGACCTTATCCACCCAGAACTGCCCTTCGTACACGCAGAGGTGAGCGTTGACCCGGGGCGGTCCCTGCTTGCGGTTGTAGAGCGTGCCGGGGACGGTTTCGCTGCGGCATTCGTACCCGAGGGATGCAAGCAATGGGACGTAGTGCGGATAAACGGTCTCTGAGTCAACCCCGACCATTACGTCGATGATCGGCTTGGCGCCGAGGCCGGGGACCGACGTGCTCCCGATGTGTGCGACTTGCGCTCGTGGCAGCGTGAGAGCGCTCGCGATCAGGTCGCATTCGGCCGCAGCAGTGGGGATCCACGCCGGATCGTGCGGGTCGATGCGGTAGCTCGGGTGCCTCGTCGGGTTCGGCTCATGCTCGGCGGTCATCGCCGCCATTCTACGCGCGTGCGCCAGCGGGTTTGCGCGGACGGGACCCGAACTTGGTAGTATCGCGCGGCGCTGCCGAACTTTCGGCGACCGAGGGACCGATGACTTCCACCGATATCAACACCACCGGCCAAACCGCGACCGGCGCTGTCCGAGGCGAATTCGGCGACGGGATTCACTCGTTCCGGGGGATCCCGTACGGAGCTTCGACAGCCGGCGCCAACCGTTTCATGCCACCGCGACCTGCGGAGCCGTGGACCGGAGTACGAGACGCGACCGCCTACGGGCCGATCGCGCCTCAGCGAGGCGGGGGCTCGCGCGCCGGTGGCACGGCGATCGACCTCGCCGATGGCACGGAGAGCGAGGACTGCCTCGTCCTGAATGTCTTCACTCCCGGCCTCGACGGAGCGAAGCGCCCGGTAATGTTCTGGTGCCATGGCGGCGGATTCGTCAGCGGGTCGGGCGGTGCCTCTTATGACGGATCGAACCTGGCGCGCCGGGGCGACGTGGTGGTGGTGACTATCAACCATCGCCTCGGGGCACTGGGATTTCTGCACCTTGGCGACCTGGGCGGTGGCGAGTTCGCGGACTCCGGAAACGTTGGCCTGCTGGACATCGTCGCAGCCCTTGGATGGGTCCGCGACAACATCGCCGGCTTCGGCGGCGACGCCAAGAACGTAACGGTGTTCGGTGAATCCGGCGGCGGGCGAAAAACGTCAGCGATTCTTGCGATGCCGGCGGCAAAAGGTCTGTTCCACCGTGCCATTATCCAGAGCGGCCCCGAGCTTCGGGTGAACGAACGCGACTATGCGAGCCAGCTCGCCGAGGCGCTACTGGCGGAACTCGGTTTGAAATCCACCGAGGTCGAGGCCCTGCAGGCGGTGCCCCTCGACAAATTCATGGCCGCGCAGTTCGCGGCCACCGCAAAGATGCCGGGTTCGAACGCCCGTGGCGGCTTCCGGCCCACGGCGGGGACCCCAAGCCTGCCAACCCACCCATTCACCCCGGGCGCGCCCGCGATTTCGCAGGACATCCCGGTGATTGTCGGGTTCAACCGGACCGAAGCAACGCTGTTCCTCGCCAACGACAAAGAGGTGTTCGAACTCGACGACGAGGGCCTGGAGAGGCGAACCACGCGGCTCCTGCGCGAACGCGCGCCGCAGGTACTCGCCGAGATGCGCGAACTCTACCGGGACGCTACGCCGTCTGATCTGTACATCGCGATCCACACCGGGTTCCTGCGCTACCCGATCGATTCGATCCGCCTCGCGGAGCGAAAAGCCGCGCTTGGTGGGGCGCCGGCCTACGCATACACGTTCGAATGGGAGTCGCCCGCCCGCTGGGGAAAGATGAAGACGCCGCACGCGCTGGAGATCCCCTTCGTCTTCGACAACGTCACGGGTCCAGCGTGGTCGGGGCTGACACGCGGCACGCCCGAGGCGCAGGCACTTGCCGCGAAGGTGAGCGCCACCTGGGCGGCATTCGCCCGCACCGGCGACCCAAACACGGGCGACCTCCCCCGCTGGGAGCCTTATTCCGCCTCGAAGCGCAAGACGATGCTCATCAACAACGAGAGCATGCTCGTCGAGAACCCGCGACCCAAGGAGCGTGAACTCTGGGAGCGGCTGTACAGGTAAGGATTGCTGATCAGTCTGGGATGACTCGCCGAATAGAGAATCGCCAGCCTTCGGGCGTCTTTTCGAGGTCGTCTTCATAGTGGGAGTGATGGCCCGCGACTGGCGGCTCGCCCGAGACGAAGTTCCATGCCACCAGGTAGCAGAATCCAGTCGCGCGATCGCCGCCCCCCTCGACAACGAGGCTGTTGGTCCAATGTCGAAACGGGCCGTAGTCCTTAAAAAGGTTCGCCGCGAACGCGGTGAGCGCCTCCGTGCCAGTGTGGTTCCCGATGGCGGTCTCGATGGTGCCGCCGGGCGTGAAAGTCTGGGCCCACTCCGTGGCACGGCCGAAGTCGATGGTGTGGTTATAGCGGGCGTAGAGCTCCTGGATTTCTATCTTGTCTTCAATTGAGAGAGTGGACATCCGTGTGCCCTCCTTTCAGGCCCCGATCTGTTTTGTGAATCCAGCGATGTCCTGGAGCTGCCACGTCTCGGCGATCTTTCCGTCTTCCAAGCGGTAGATGTTGATGACGTTGACCGAGAACGGCTTGCCAGTCGGCGGCTGCCCGAAGAGCTCGCCCTGGTGGGTACCTTCGAGGGTGCCACGCACCACGACTTTGTCGCCGGCAGCGATGATGTCTTCGGACGTGATGCGCAGGTCGGGAGCGCCCGCGATGAGCGAGGCGAGGAAGTCGGTGACGTTCGCACCGGAGACTTCCGGATAAGCGCCAACGAGGTCGTGGCGGACGAAGGTCGGGGAGAGGACTTCGGCGACCCGATGGAACTCTCGATTGTTGACGAATTCGAGGGCAAGTTGTGCGACGGCGATGTTTTCGGATTCGGTCATGGAGTCTCCTACCTGTCTACGATCGCGGGAAAGACCTGGGCAACGTCAGGGTAGTAGGCCCAGAACCGTCTGATTTGCGTGCCGTCGTGTTCGATGACCGACGCACCGTGTTGCGAAACGGGTTTGCCATCGATGTCGTCCGTGGTCAGATGCCAACGCAGCACGGCACGGTCCCCAAACACCAACACTTCTTCGACGTCCCGATGGTGCCCTGGGAGGCTTTCCCACCAGGCAGGTAAGGCGGCCCGAAGTAAAGCCCTGGACGACGTCATGACGTTTCCGGCGAAGTGGTCGAGCAGAGGGTCGGCATAGCACGCGAGTTGCTTCTCGATGTCGCCTTCGTTTTCGGAAGCGTAGACGGTGCGGATGAGACGTTCGCCAGCTTCTTCGTAGCGGGCGCGCTCGTGCTCGGGGATTGGCGGCCCTTGCGGCGCCGCGCTGGACGTGCCGGGTGGGCGAACCTTGCCGGCGAGCTGGCGGATGCCGTCTCCAACATCGGCGAAGAGCCGAAGCACGGTCACGTGTTCGCCGTCGTGTTCCGCGATCCCAAGCCCGTGCATCTGGATTCGATTGCCCGGGGCCGGGACACCGAAGATCTCGCCGAGATGGTCGAACTCGGTTATGTACTGGAATGCGACTCGGCTGTCGTTGGCCTCCATCCATTGAACTTCGCGAAGGGTTTTGCCGTAGATGACAGGGGTATTCAGGCGCTCCCAGTCGCGCATGACCGAAGTCTTCCCCGCAAAACCAACATCTCCGTTGAGGTAGAACACCAGCTCAGGGCCGTAAATCGAATACATGCGGTCGTAGTCCTGGGCGTTTTCGCCGGCGACCATGTCGTTGATTAGGCGGATGGCGGTTTCGCGTTTGGCGGTCATCCAACTCCCTCCGCGGGTGGACGGCCTGTCCAGGCGATGGCGCGCACGAACTTGCCATCGCGGACCTGGTACATCGAGAAGGCGTGGACGGAGAGCTTCGCTCCAAGCGGGCCGAAACGTTCGTCACCGCCGGTGTTCGTGCCCTGCCAGAGTTCCTCGATGCCGAACCAGTCGTCGTCGCCGGCGAAGACTCGGATGACCTTCGTCTTTCGGTCGGGGCAGGCGGCCGTGGCGCGTTGTTCAAGCGCGTACATGGCGGCGCGGTCGTGGATAACCCCGTTCACGGGGCGGTACGCGGAGAAGTCTTCCGCGTAGAGGTCGTGGTAGTGCTCGAAGTCGTTGTTGTAGACGTCTTCGTGGCGTTGGGCGTAGGCGCGGGCCTGTTCGAGGTTCATTTGGTTCCTCCGCTTGGCGGAGTGCCAACAAGAATCGGGCCGCCGACGGCGGTGTACTCGGCGATCAGGCCGTCCCGAACCGTGAAGAAGTCAACGAGGTCGTTCCAGACCTTCGTGCCGGCGGGCATGCCGGGCAAATCGACACTCGCTGTTGCCGACCATCGCGAACGGACAGCAACTCGGTCGCCGTCAACGAACTCGTCAAAGGCGACCATTCCCTGATCGCGGAAGAGTTGGAACACGCTGCGGACTTCCTGTTCCAAACCTTCGCGGTTGCTTCCTCGGCGGCTCGGCGCACCAGGGGACGCCGGCATCTCCCACCGGACATCTGGAGCCCAGATCTCCATGAAGCTGCCCCACGATGGAGTTCCGGGAACGGCGGCGAGGTAGCGGCGCAGCTGTTCGGCAGCGACCGTTCTGGGTGTGATGGTGTTCATAAGAGCCTCCTCTCAGGCCAATCCAAGCTGCTGGAACAGATCCGCGTTGTCCCAATACAGCCGGAGCGATGTCAACACACCGTCTTCGACGTGGCCGACGGCGGCACAGGGCAACGTCACCGCGCGGCCCGTCGGAGGGGCGACGGTTCCATCGGGAAGGTGCAACGAACCGGTATTCGTCGCTATCCAGGACGCTTCCGCAGCGGCGGCCGCGCTGCCCGAGAACATCGCTGTTACTTCGAGGCGGCAATCCGGAAAGTCCGCCCAGTCCCACTGATAGGCGGCAATCAGGCTGTCCCGGCCGACCAGGCTTTGGCCAGGGCGAGCAAACTCGATGTCTGGGCTCACGGCCCTGGAGACGGCTGCGCTGTCTTGGGCGTTGTACCCATCGAAGAATCGTTGAAGGACTTCGGCGGGTGAGTTGTCAGTCATTGCTTCCTCCTATTTGCCAGCCAACTGGCGTTGAACTTCGGCGGAGTCGACGTAGATGCGCCCTTCGGCGACCTGACCTTCTCGGATGAGGCACCAGCTGACGCCTTCCCATGAAATCGCTCGGCCGTCTTTCGCGAGGGTTGCGTCGGCTCGCCAGCGAAAAACCACTGCATCTCCGTCGGCCGCGATATCGAGGATGGTCCGGGCGGTCGACGTGAAGAGTGGGAAGAACCGGGCATCGTAGGCCTTCATCTCTTCGGCCCCGCGCGGAACGGTTTCGCCCATGTAGGTGACACAATCGGGAGTCACAAGACTGTAGACAGCCTCCCAGTCCCGGGCGGCTTCGAGTTCTATGGTCTTGCGAATGACCTGGATGTTGGCCTGTTCAGTGGGGGTGTAGGTCATAGGGTCAGCTACTCGTCCGGCCGTCCAGTCATCTGCGCGAACGGCCCCGCCATGTCCATGTCTATCCAGATGCGTTTCGCGACGCCGTTCTCTAGTTCGGCCCAACTGGTGCCTGAGAACGAGATACGCCGGCCGGTCGCCTGGATTCCCGCGAAAGTTCCCTTGTGTGTGCCCTCGCCGGTCCACCTGAGAGCGCCGAGGTTCCCATCAAATGAAATCGACTCGATCTTCCGTCGCCAATCGGGGAACGCGGCCAGGTTGGCACGCGTGGCCTCCACCTGTGCATCTCGCCCGGTGCGAACGAGGGCGCCGTTCAGCCAAACTTCGACGTCGGGAGCGAGCATCGCAGAGAGGGCTTCGAGGTCCGCGTCGTTCTCGGCTTCGACGAAGCGTATGATGAACTGGCGAAACCGCTGATCGCCATCGCTTATGTTCAGACTCGGGGGATACCGCCCCTGGTCGTCGAACGGCTGGATGTCCCGGTGAAAGAGTAGGAACCTCCATGCGCCGTCTTGGTCTCGTCGCATGGTTTGAGAGAAGCGAACTCTCGCTCTTTCGAGTGGCCGACCAGCGATCTGAAATTGCTCGGTATAGACGCCCCAGGCGAGGCCGACATCACCGTCAACAGCCGTTTGCAGTTCTTCGAGGGTCGTGACGATGCCCTTGTGGCGGTCGTAGAAACCGCGCATGAACTCGCGATATTTGTCTATCGAAGTCGACGACATGTCGCGCGGAGCGGAAGTGCGGTAGCCGAAACCATAGCCGGTCGCATCCATCGCGCAGATTGCCGCGATGTCCGGTTCGTTGATGGCTGCGATCCACGCTTGAACAGCAACCGTGACGTCGTCCTTCGTAATTCCCACGCGATCCTCCGTCGCCCGAAGCGGTCCACGCGGCGGCGATGCGGGAATCAGCGGGCATGTTTCTGAAGACGCGGAACCATAACACGACGGAATTTAACGTCGCAACCGGAAAAGCAATGATGGCTATGCGGGTCACGTGACGGAGCAGATTGCGACCCACTGGCCTTAGAGGATCGCGTAGATCCTGTAAGCGACCGTGCTGGGGGGCTCGAATCGCCCAACGCCGACCGTGAGGATTCGATTAAGCCAAGAGTACTTCTCCGAAGCAGTTTCGAAACGGGGCGTGGTTCGGAAGTACCGCTCGCCATCAGCGGGCGACGTCAGCGGGCCAAGAGGAAGGTCATGAGTGAGCCCGGAGTAGGTGATGTAGACCTCGGCGCCGTCCACCGTCTGCGCGATAACCCGAACATCGAGTACCGAGACACTATCAGATCGCACGACGGCAAAGTCCGCACCGAAGGGTAACAGGGTCGCATGAAAGTGAGGTCCATCAACTGTCCCTCCGGTAACCGGAAAGATCCTTCGCGAGCCAGAGCCAGAGTCTCCGATCTCGTGAATTTTGCTGAAGTCTACGGTTGCTCTCAGGTCAAAGAGCCACTCGGTTCGAAGTTCGGCTTGCATTTGCGTGCTCGTTCCGGTCAGTTGCGCCAAGGCACGGTAGCACGCCGAAATCCAAAGTCGCAAACCTAACAGCAATGATCACTATTCGAACTCGAACTTCACGCGCCTCAGGCGAAGAGGACGTGCGTCTTCAGGAACGATTCGACGGACTTGTAGAAAGCGTCGATGGTTTCCTGTTTGCGCCAGCCGTGGCCCTCGCCGGGGTAGAGGTGGTATTCGTGCGTGACGCCACGCGCCTTCAGCGAAGCGACGATGCTGTCACTCTGCTCGCGCGGTACCACTCGGTCGATTTCGCCCTGGAATACGGCGATGGGGTCGACGATCTTGTCGGCGTTAAAAATGGGCGAGCGTTCGCGGTAGACCGCGGCGGCTTCAGGGAGCGGGCCGAGCATCGAATCGAGGTAGCGGGCCTCGAACTTATGGGTATCGGCCGCGAGGGTGAACATGTTGGCGACGCCAAACATACAGATGCCGGCCTTGTAGAACCCGGGAACGCCCACGAAGGATTGGAGGACGGTGTAGCCTCCGGCGCTCCCGCCCATGATGACGAGGCGAGACGGATCGGCGAGGCCGCGTTCGGCCATGGCCTCCGCTCCGAATTTCGCATCCTGAACGTCGTAGATGCCCCATTTCTCGCGGAGCTTCAGCATGTATTCGCGGCCATAGCCGGTGCTGCCCCGGTAGTTCGGCTGGAGGACGGCGTAGCCACGCGTAGCGAAGTACTGCGCGTTCGGCGCCCAGCCCGCCACCACCTGGCTGGTGGGTCCGCCGTGGATGAGCAGGATCATTGGGGGCGCGCCGGTGCCCTCGAACGATTCGCTCGCAGGCGGGCAATAAAGGCCGTGGGCCTGTTCGCCATCGAACGAAGTCCACGAGACTGGCTGAGGCTCGGAGAGCGCTGCGGCAGGCACGGTTTCAGTGTCGCTGCGGCGTCGGACTGAGTGGACCGGAGGATGGGCCGAGAGGTCGAAAACCACGACGCGTGGGGGCTGCTTACCGCCGCTGGCGACAACGGCGACCTTCTCGCTGTTCGGTGCAGCGCTAATGCCCTGGAAGACGGAGTAACCCGGGTGAATGTCGCCGAGTTCCTTCACGAGACCCTCGGGGGAGATGCTCACCAGCGTCCCGAAACCGGCGCGTTGGCGCACACCGATGACGTCGCCGGAGGCGGTCTGGGCGAAAGTCTTCATGCCATAGTTCCACGCCGGGGTCCCGTGCTCGAAGTAGCCGTCGGTGAGTTGCTTCGTGGCGCCGCCCTCGAGTGGGCGACTGTAGACATGGCCCCATCCCGCGTGGTCCGAGACGTAGAGAATTGACGCGCCGTCCTTCGAAAACGTTCCCTGGAAGATGGACGTTTTGGAATCGCCCGCCACGATTTCGGAACTGGCGACTACCGGCAGGCCGTCTTCGGGAAATGCGAGCCTGGCAACGCGGAGTTCGGTCCCGTCCCATGGCATGTTGGGATGGTCCCACTCCACCCAGGAGAGGCGGTCGCCGGAGGGGTGCCACGAGGGTTGCATGTAGAAGTCGCGGCCTTCGGCCAGCCGCTGCGGCCAGTGTTTGCCCTGCGTATCCACGACGGCGATCGAATCGACGTCCTCGTAGGTGTGGATGTAGGCCAACCAGCGGCCATCGGGCGAGACAACGGGCGACGACGCGGCGCCGAACGCGGGGGTAATCGGTTTGGCCGAACCACCGACCAGGGGCTGACGATAGATGCGCTGGTCAGCCTGTCCCACGAAGTACGCATTGCGGTGAGAGAGGGTGAAATCGCCGCCACCGTAGCCGACAAAGGCGCGGACGGAGATGTCGGAGGTGAGGTCGCGGGTCGCGCGCTCCTCGGCATCCTGGACGACGATGACTCCCTTATCGGAGCGGCCTTCGACCCATGCCAGCGTCTGGCCATCGGTGTCCCAGCAGGGTTCGCCGAGGCGGATGCCGGCGGCGAGAGCAGAAGAAGAGATCGGGCTCGGCCAGAGGCCGTACATTCGCATTTCGCGCGCCATCGCTGCGCTCCTGGAGGATGAGTGCGAGTGATTCTAGCGGGCCCCGCCTTGGCCCGCTTCAGTATGCAGTATGCTATTATTCGGGTATGAAGCGAACGACCATCACCTGGCCCGACGAAACGGCGTCCGCCGTCGAGCGCGTCGCGCGAAGGCGAAATACTTCAGTTAGCGCCGTTGTGCGGGAACTCGTGGAAAAGCAACTCGCGGAAGAGCGAAAAACCTCCCCCTTTGAAGCCCTGATTGGCCTGGTCGACGTTGAATTGCCCTATTCCGCAGCCGACATCGAGGATGAGCTGGCGAAGACGTGGGCCGACTCCATCATGAAGCATCGTGATCAGTGATACCTGTAGTCGTGGATAGCGGCCCGCTGTTTGCCGCGTTTAATAGGCGAGATCCTGCTCATTCCGATTCAGCCAACCTCCTCAGGCGAACTGATCTCGAGTTTTTCGTTCCAGTGCTATGTATTGCGGAAGTGGCGTATCTCATTGCACGGGATTTCGGGGCAAGGGCGGAGGCGCTGTTCATTTCGGGATGCAGCGGACTGAGCATCGTCACTCCAGATGAACCGACGTGGAAGAGGATGGCCGAAATCATGATGCAATATTCGGACTTTCCACTCGGAGCCGCAGACGCTGAGGTGGTTGCCACGGCCGAGCGATTCGACGCGAAGACGATAGCAACACTCGACCATCGCCACTTCGCGGCGATCCGTCCGAAGCACATCGAAGCGTTCACGCTGCTTCCTTAGCGTTGTGATCGCCGGGGCCTTAACACCCGTACACTCTGTGTTGACGGAGGCTCCTCATGCTCAAGACTGGCACGCGAGCGCCCGACTTCATCGGGAAACTCGATGACGGATCGACGTTCGAACTGGCGAAGTTTCGCGGCGAGAAGAACGTCGTCCTCTATTTCTATCCCAAGGACTTCACGACAGGCTGCACCGCCCAGGCCTGCACATTCCGTGACAACTATTCCGAGATCTCGAAATACGACGGGATGATCGTCGGCGTGAGCGGCGACAGCGAAGCTTCGCACACCTCGTTCAAAGAGAAGCACGAACTCCCGTTTCCCCTAATCGCCGACCCCGGACGGCAGTTGCACCGGATGTACGAGGCCGTCGGGCTTATCCCGTGGATAACGCCCCGGATAACATACGTGATCGACAAACAGGGAGTGATTCGCTCGGCCATCCGGCACGACTTCCGGGTGAAGGAGCATGTGCCCGAGGTCATCTCGGCACTGAAGCAGATCGAGCCTGGGAAGTAACTCCTACAGCACCTGCCAGGGCGTCTTCCCCCTGGGCTTGAACACGGAGAGCACAGTGGCCACGGTCAGCGCCACAACGTGGGCGATGCTGCCATCGTAGAGCGGCCGATCGGCGGCTCCCGAAGCCAGGGCATCGTTCGCGAGCCGGGAGATAACCACCGCATCGGTGACAACAACGGCCGCGGTGATCGCGATCTTGGCGATCACCCACCAGTTCTTGAAGAGCCCCCAGGTTGTTCCGACACTGAGGATTCCGCCTGTGACGGCGGCCGCGATCCCAAGCGGGATAGAGATGCGCGGCAGGTTCGCGAGCACTCGGTAGATAGATGTGGCGACCGCCTTGTCGGGTGTTGATCCGGCCCAAAAGACAAGCACGAGCACAACAATGGCGGCGCCGAACCACCCAACCGATGTGAGGATGTGGGCGGTGAGGACGGCCTTGTAGGTTCGGCCCCGCAATCGGAAGCCTCCGGCAGCCGGACGGCGAACGGCCGGCCCAGTGGAAGGGGAAGCAATCGACATGAAGTTTCTCCAGGTTGTCAGGTGGCCGCCGTGATGGCGGCGACGTTGGCCGACAGGCGGTCGAGCGTGGTCCGAAACGCGTCGGTCTCCGCCTCGTCCAGGCCCTGCCGTAACCGCGAATCGAACGCGATCACGGCGCGGACCAGGCGGGCGAAGAGTGCTTCACCGTCGGCGGTGAGTGCCACGGTCTGGATCCGGCGGTTTTCGGGGGAGCGCGTACGGACGACGAAGCCCGCCGCCTCGAGGCGGTTGAGATGGTGGGTCATCGTTGCCGGTTCGATGCCGGCGCGAACCGCAAGGTCACGTTGCATGGCGTGCTGTAACCCCTTCAACGTTGCGAGGACAACCCACGTCGGGAGTGACCCACCAACTTCTGCGAGTGCGTCATCGAAGGCTCGCTGCAGCTGGCGCGCGACCCGACTGAGTTGCAAGCCGAGCGGTTCCTGCGTTGGTGGTGGCATGGCAATTAGATTAGATATCTAACGATTCGATGTCAAACTAAATGGCCTCGCAGGGCCAAAGAAGGCACAACCCCGAAATGCGTCTTAAAGCTTCTTGAGGAACGCTTCCACGGCTTCGTTGAAGGCAGCCGGCTGATCAATGTTCGAGGCGTGTCCGGCGTTGGCGATCATCACGCGGGTGGAACCCGGGATCTTGTTGACCATGTACTCGGTGCCGCCGAGGAATGGCGTGTCGTTCTCGCCGACAAGCACGAGCGTGGGCACTTTGATGTCTGGCAGGGACTCGATAATTCGCGAGTCGAACTGGGCGAGCATTCCGCGGGCAGCGTGCGCCAGGCCCTGTGCCGAACGATGCTGCGAGACCCGCACTTCAGCGCTCCCACCAAGTGCGTCGAGGCCGTTCTTTTCGAAGTTCGCCGCACGCTTCTGGGCGGTTTCATTCCAGCCCTCCCGCGCGACCGGGTTCTTGTAGCCGGGTCCGGTGTCGAACAGCATCAGCGCGCGCACCATCTTCGGATGCGCCACATTGAAGGCAAGAGACATGTAGCCGCCCAGCGAAAGCCCACCGATTACGGCCGATTCGATACCGAGGTAATGGAGGATCGCCGCCATGTCGTCGACCGTTGCGGCTTCGGAGTACTTCGACGGATCGTCTGGGCTATCGCTCTGTCCGTGGCCGCGCATGTCCCAGGTAACGACGCGGTACCGATCCTTGAGCGCCGCGACCTGGCCCTGCCACATCCGGCTGGTGGCGCTGTACCCGTGGCTCAGTAGGACCGCGGGGCCCGCGCCATGGTCTTCATAGTAGATGTTGACTCCGTCTCGGTTGATCGTTGCCATGCGTATCGAGTGCCTCCGGGTTTGCTGTGGGCCGGATTCTACGCGGGCACGCCTCCGCTCGCCGAATGCAGAACAGACGGTGCGGGGACTTGACAGGTTTTTTCAGATTCGCGCCATTGACGGATGGCCGGGGCGTTCTGTTACGCTGCCGGCCGTCGTGTTGGGGACGACAGAATCGAACCAGGATGGTGTCCTCATGTACGACGCGATTGTGATCGGTGCGCGCTGCGCTGGCTCCCCAACAGCCATGCTGCTCGCGCGCGCGGGCCATAGGGTCCTGCTCCTCGACAAAGCCACATTCCCCAGCGACAAACTTTCGACGCATTACATCCAGCCGCCGGGCGTGAAAGCGCTCGAGAACTGGGGCCTGCTCGACCGGGTGATCGCGACAAATGCGCCACCGATTACTGAATTCCGAGTGCATCTCGGCGGAGTGCGCGTGCCGCTCCCGCCACAGGATGGAGTCGCCTACTGTCCCAGGCGGTACCTCCTGGATTCCATCCTGCTCGATGCCGCGCGGGAGGCAGGGGCCGAGGTGCGGACGGCATTCAAAGTGGACCAACTGCTCATGGAAGCCGATGTCGTTACTGGAATCCGCGGTCATGGACGCGATGAGAAACCGGTGCAAGAGATGGCGAGGTACGTCATCGGCGCGGAAGGCCATCACTCACTCGTGGCCGATTCAGTGCAGGCGCCGAAGTACCGCGAACGCGAAGCGCTCACGGGTGGCTACTACTCGTACTTTTCGGGCCTGGAAATGGACGCGGCGGAAGTCTACGTCTCGGAGCGCGGCGGGGTGCTCGCCTTCCCCACGAACGATGGCCAGGTGTGCATCGCGGCTGGCTCGGCGAAAGCCAATTTCGCCGAGTATCGGAAGGACATTGAAGCCGGTTTCTTCAACATCCTCGATGGCGCGCCAGAATTCGCGGCGCGCGTACGGGCTTCGAAGCGAGAGGAGCGCTGGATGGGGACAGTTGATGTGCCCAATTTCTTCCGCAAGCCATGGGGCCCTGGTTGGGCACTGGTTGGGGATGCGGGCTATATGAAGGACCCCGTGACCGGGTTCGGCATCACCGACGCCTTCCGCGATGCGGACTTGCTGGCCGCGGCTCTGAACAACGTCTTCGCCCGGAGGGTCGCAGCGGAACAGGCGCTCGGTGGCTTCCAGGCAAAGCGCGACGAAGCCGCCAGCCCGGTCTACGACATGACCCTGGCGATGGCGAGCGGCGAGATGACGAAGATGCTCGGCGGTTAGCGCTTGCGAGCGATGACGTCTTTCGCGGCGGCGGCGAGGCGTGCCGGGGTCAACTCGAAGTAACCCAGCAATTCGTCCCACTTCCCGCTGGTGCCATACCGGTCGACACCGACGAATGAGATCGGGGTCGGGAGCGACTCAGCAAGCACGCGCGCAACGGCGGTGCCGAGACCGCCGGTGGTCTGGTGTTCTTCCGCGGTGACGATGGCGCCGGTTTCGCGGGCGGCGGCGAGGACCACTTCGCGGTCGATCGGCTTGATGGTAGCCATATCGATGACCCGGGCCGAAATGCCGGAATTCGAAAGCTGGGCCGACGCTTCCAGGGCGATCCCCACGAGAATGCCGCAGGCGATGATGGTGACATCGGTCCCGGGGCGAAGAACCCGGGCTTTTCCGATTTCAAAGCGGAGGCTGGAATCGTAGATGGCCTCGACCTTGGGCCGGCCCGTGCGGACATACGAGGGCCGTGACGTCTTGCCCACGGCGACGATGGCCTGGCGCGCGGATTCGAAGTCGGCCGGGACGATCACGTCAAATGGGATGAGCGACGTCACGAGCGCGAGGTCTTCGATCGCCTGTGCGCTCGCGCCGTCTTCACCGACGGTGATGCCGCCGTGGCTCGCGACGCAGTTCACGTTGAGGCCGCCGCGTGGCTGGGCCACCGAAGTCCGGAGTTGGTCGAAGCAGCGGCCCGGGAGGAACGAGGCGAAGCTGGCGATGAAGGCCGTCTTCCCGGCGGCTGCGTAGCCCGCAGCGATGCCAACCATGTTCGCCTCGGCGATGCCGACAGAGTGCCAGCGGTCCGGGTACTTGTCGCCGAACTGGTAACCCATGGTGGAGGCGGACAGATCGGCATCGAGCGCGACAACATCTATCCCCTGCTCGACGAGTTCGGCGAGAGCGACCGGGTAGGCTTCGCGAGTGGCGGCGGCTGGCGGCGCGGCGGTCAATTCAGGCCCTTCGCGATCTCGGCCAGCGCCTGGTCCAGCTGGTCGCTCGTCGGCGCTTTGCCGTGGAATCCCGGATTGTTTTCCATAAAGCTCACACCTCGCCCCTTCACGGTATGCGCCACAATGACGCGCGGCTTTTCGTGCGGGCGTTCTGCTTCGGAGATGGCCTGGTCCACAGCCGCCATGTCGTGGCCATCGCACTCAATCACGTGCCAGCCGAAGCCCTGCCACATCGCTGGCGGATTGATCTTCATGATCTTGTCGCCGAAACCGTCGTTCTGGATGCCGTTGCGATCGACCATGGCGATGATGCGGTCACCGAGGCCGAAATGCACGACGGCCTGGGCAGCTTCCCAGACCTGGCCCTCGTTGAGTTCGCCATCGCCCATGAGCACCCAGTTGCGAAAATCGAGGTTATCGAGGCGCCCCGAAAGTGCGTGGCCGATGGCGAACGAGAGACCCTGCCCCAGGGAACCGCTCGACATCTCGACGCCCGGCGCGGCGCCCATGGAGGGGTGGCCCTGGAGTGGGCTGCCGAGCGTCCGGAAGTTGGCGAGGAGTTCGGTGCTGAAGTACCCGCGTTCGGCAAGGAGGCTGTACAGGAACGGCGTCGCGTGGCCTTTGGAAAGGATGAAGCGATCGCGGCCGGGCCAGTCGGGGCGCTCCGGATTGCAGCGCAGATGGTTCCAGAAGAGCGAGACACCGAGCTCGACGGAAGAGAGCGAGCCACCGGGGTGGCCGCTCTGTGCCTGATAGACCATTTCGACGATGTGAGCGCGGATGCGCTTGGCCACTTCCGTGAGTTCGGCGATGGAAACGGGTGCAAGTGTGGTGGGCATCGGAGCTAAGGATAGAGCCGAGGTGGAGATGGGGCGATTCGAAGAGCGCGCGATCGTAGATTCACGATTCACGATTCACAATTTGCGAACCGTTATGGAGAGTCGGGGCTTAGTGGGTCTGGAAGCAGGACTGAATGCTCAGGGCCATCTCCGGCGATCCGGACAATTCGCCGACGGCTTCGGCGGGTTCTTCGCCGCGGATGAACTTGAAAAAGCCCTGGGTGTTCGTCTTGAGATGGAGTTCCGCGTCCGGTGCGCCGTTGCGGCGGGGGTGCAGGTGGCCGTCGTGGATATCGAGCGTCCAGGTGTTGCAATCGGAACAGTCGGAAATCTCGACCGTCATGCGGGCGGCCAAATCGGCCGCGTTTTCCGGCTTGAAAGAGAACGTTGGGATGACACGCATCGCAAAATCGTGCGAGACCGTGTCGCCGATCTGGTCTTCCGTGATGGGTTCGACGTAGCGGCGGCCCCAGTCCAGCAACGACAAAAGGATGGGCCGTACGGCCCATCCTTTGTCGGTCAGTGTGTACTCAACGCGGGGCGGGAGTTCCTTGAAGTACTCACGATGGACGAGTCCGGCTGCTTCGAGACGCTTCAGGCGATCGGACAAAACGTTGGGCGACATGCCGGCGCAGCTTTCGAGGATGTCGTTGTAGCGCTGCAGGCCTGCCATGAGGTCACGAAGGATGAGGAGGGTCCAGCGGTCTCCGAGAACATCCAGGGTCTGTGCGATGACACAGGGAAGGTTGTACGTCTTCCTGGATGCGTCGGTTTCGGTGCGCTGGGCCATGGGCGGGCTCCCCTTGTTTTGAGCTAGTTAAGATTCCTATCAAAAGCTAGTGCCAAGACTATTGACACGATAGCGCCTGATGCTATTATTCCGCTACGACCTAGGACTAGCCTAAAGCTAGTACCAGAGGTTACCGAAAACAAGCGTAGTTGAGCGGCCGTTGCCGAGTCAACCAACGGAAAGGATGGTCACCACCATGGCTAACGCCACCACCACCGCAACTCCGGCGGCCACCACCACCGAGCAGCACTTCCATCGCTGGCGGATCGATGAGCCGAACGGCCAGATCAGCGTCGGTACCTGCAAGACCTGCGGGGCCACCAAGGAATTCAAGAACTGGCTGAGCGACGGAGACTTCATCACCAACGAAGAGCACCGCATCTCGGCAGCAGCCTAGCCTTCTCCGTCTCTTCCTGGTTCGGCCCTCTCCCCGAGGCCAGGAGACCATTTGCCGCCGCCACCATCCCACGGGTGGCGGCGGTTTTGCGTTTCCCGGCTGATGTAGACTCCCTCCCGACGCGGGAGGTGACTGAGTGCTGAAGCCGCTGGACATTTCTGAAGGCGCACCGTGGAAGAAACGAATCCGAGCATGGCGAGTGGCCTCATGCTCCCTGGCGCCTGCCAATCCCGATCGTGGCATCGCCGTCACCAACCAGTCCGGCGTTCAGCAGGTTTATGCATGGGAACCCGAGACCGGCGAACTCCGCCAGCTCACGTTCGTCGAACGCGGCCGGCCCGGCGCAAGACTCGCGCCTGACGGGCGCTTCATCTATTACCTCCAGGACGACCGCGGGAACGAGATCGGGCATATCGTGCGTGTGCCGTTCGAAGGCGGCGAGCCAGAAGACATCACGCCGGACCTCGAGCCGTACGCGCTGAGCATGATCCCGACCAGCCTCGACGCTTCGCGCATCGCCTTCATCGGTGCGACCCGTGATGGCTTCGTCCTCCGGCACGCAGCGATGGCCGCCGATGGAGCTATCGGCGAATGGCACCAAGCGTTTCGCAGCTATGCCCTCACGCATGGGCCAATCCTTTCGTCGGACGGGCGATTCGCCTCCATGGGCAACACGGAACGATCGGGGAATACGGACTCCGAGATCATCGTGGTCGACCTCAACTCCGGTGAGATCGCTGCTCGCATCTTCGAAGAGGGCGGATCGAACACGCCGGGGCGATGGGCGCGCCGTTCCCAGCGGTTCCTCGCTGCCTCCAATGCCTCCGGGGTCAATCGTCCGTACATCTATGACATGGAAGCCCACCGCCGAATCGACCTGCCGATCGACCTCGCCGGCGAGGTCGCGGCGGTGGACTGGTCGGATGACGAGCGCAGTCTGCTCGTGATGCAGACCTGGCACGCCCGGATCCGCCTGTTCATCTACACAATCGAGACCCAGGAACTGCGCGAGCTGGTTCACCCCGGCGGCACCCTCCAGGGCGCGACCTTCTGGAAAGACGCCATTGTGGCAACTCTGAACAGCCCCGAACGGCCGACGACCGTCGTGGAACTCGACCGGCAAACCGGAGAGCAGGTCCGCGTGCTTCTCGACAGTGAGCCTGTTGAGCCGGGCGACCCGTGGAAGTCCGTGTCGTTTACTTCCTCGGGCAACTCGGTCATCCAGGGCTGGCTCGCTCTGCCGAAGGACCATTCGGGCGAACCCGGCCCGTGTGTCATCGAAATGCACGGCGGGCCGACCGCGGTGACTATCGAGATGAATTACCCACGCTACCAGGCGCTGCTCGATCACGGGTTTCCCGTGTTCTTCCTGAACTATCGCGGTTCGGTGACCTTCGGACGCGACTTTGAGCGTTGCATCATCGGCGACCTGGGAAACCGCGAAGTGGATGACGTGGTGGCCACGCGGAAGTGGCTGGTCGACTCCGGGATCGCCGACCCCAAACAGGTGTTCCTGACCGGATGGTCGTACGGCGGATACCTGACGCTGCAGACCGTCGGGAGGGCGCCGGGTCTCTGGGCCGGCGGGATCGCTGGCATCGCGATCGCGGACTGGGGCCTGATGTACGAAGACCAGGCAGAGACGTTGCGCCGCTACCAGGCTTCGATCTTCGGTGGGACTCCTGACCAAGTGCCTGACGCAACGCGGACCGCATCGCCGATTACCTACGCCTCCGATGTCGATACGCCTCTGCTGGTATTCCAGGGTGCCAACGACACGCGCTGCCCAAGGCGCCAGTACGAAGTCTATGAGGAGAAAATGCGCGAACTGGGCAAGGAAATCACCACGGAGTGGTTCGATGCCGGGCACGGTTCATACGTGAACGACGTAGTCATTGAGCACACGGAAAAGACGCTCGAATTCCTGTATCGGCGAGTCGACGAACTGGCAGCGACTCAGAGCCGACGATAGCTGACGGTCGCGGCGAAACTCAGCCGCTGTTGCCCGCCAGCGCGCGGCCGATGCTCGCAGCGGCCTCCGTAAGAACCGACGGCTCCGGAATGTCGGCGCCCGGCGCGAGCATTCCCGGTCCTCCGGTGAGGGCATCGCCCTTCGTGTGGGGCGCGAGATTGAAGTGGAGGTGAGCCACGCGCTCACCGAACACGTTTACGTAAACCAACTCCGCGTTCGTTGCCTGCTTGAGGGCGCTCGTCACACGGGCCAGCACCAGTCCCAGCGTCTCCGCCTCGGGGCCGTCGAGCGTGGTGATGTCCGGAATGTGGCGCTTCGGTTCGAGGTAGGAAAACCCGGCAACGGGCGCGACGAGGCTGGTGGTGAGCCGCCAGAGTCCGTCTTCCCACACTTGAATACGGGAGAATTCCCGGTCCGCGGCTTCCCAGTCACAAAGCAGGCACTTCGGCACCGCTCAGACCAGACCTTTCGAAGCCAGTTCATCGATCTCGGCGGGCGTGAGGCCCAGCAGGCTCCGGAAGACCTCATCGTTATGTTCGCCAAGCAACGGGGCGCGGGAACTCACTCGGCCCGGAGTCCCCGTTAGCACAGGGACCACGCCTGGTTGAAGCGTGTGGCCATAGTCAGCCGATTCGATCGAAAGCACCTGGCCCCGATCGTGAAAGTGCGGGTCCGCGGCGATGTCTTCCATGAGGTAGACCTTCGTCGCCGGAACGCCGAACCGGTCGAGCGTTTGCTGGCAGTACTCGAGGGTGTGAGCTGCGACCCACTCCGCCAGGATGGCGTGGATCGCCGCGTGGTTCTTGCCCAGGTTATTGCGCGGCGTGAATCGCGGATCAGCGACAAGTTCGGGCTGGCCGATCGCATCGCAGAGCTTCACGAAGGAGCGCTGGGTGGTGGCATTGATGACAAGAAAGTGGCCGTCGGACGTTTCGAACTGCTCCGCGGGCACAACGCCTGGGAAGTAATTGCCAGAGCGCTCGCGGCCGTAGCCCTGGAGGCCGTAGTTCGCGATGTGGGCGCCGCTCATGCGCCAGACGGCCTCGTACAGGGCCATATCGACATCCTGGCCGATGCCGGAGAGGTCCCGTGCGCGAAGAGCGAGCATCGCGCCAAAGGCTGCGAACATCCCGGCGCCGTAGTCAGCGACGAAGTAGCCGGGCCGCACCGGTGGTCGGTCGGCATACCCCGTGAGCCCGGTGATCCCGGCGAATGCCAGGGCCACCCGGTCGAAGCCCGCTCGATCCTTGTAGGGACCTGTTTGTCCGTAGCCGCTGATGCGAACGACGACCAGGCCGGGATTCGTTTCGCGAAGGGTGTCCGGCGCGAAACCCCACTTCTCGAGGGCACCTGGACGATTGTTGTCGACCAGGACATCGGATATGTCGGCGAGTTGCCGGAAGACCGCCGCGCCCTCAGGCTTGGTGATGTCGAGCGTGATGGCTTTCTGGCCGCGGTTGTCCTGCGCGAAAGCAACGCTCCCGCGGTTCGATTCACCGGTTACCGGCGGCTCAATCTTGATGACTTCGGCGCCGAATTCGGCGAAGAGCGTGGAACAGAACGGGCCCGCAATAATCTGGCCGGTGGTGATGACGCGGATGCCGGTGAGGGGCAGGACTTCTTCGGGTGTGGTCATTGTGAACGGAGATCATACAGGCCGTTGGCCGTTGGCCGTTGGCCGTTGGCCCTTGGCCGTTGGCCGTTGGAGGATGTACGCCGTGACCGGCATGCAAGCGCAAAAGCCGAAGGGAACCTTTTATGACCGGGTCAATGCGTTTGTCGCTGCGATCCCTGAGGGGCGCGTGGTCACGTATGGGCAGATCGCCCTGGAGTTGGGGGCTCCGGCTGCATCGCGTGCAGTCGGGTATGCGCTGCACAACCTTTCGCCGGCGAGCGATGTGCCATGGTGGCGGGTGGTGAATGCGAGCGGCGGAATCAGCCTGGGAAGCCGGGGCATGGCGGCGGAACTTCAGCGGGAACGGCTGGAGGCGGAGGGCGTGCAGTTCAGCCTGGAAGGCAAGGTGCGGCTGCGGGATTACCAATGGTTTCCGTAGGGCGTCAGGCTCCATCCGCTTTGGCGGCCATGTTGGAGCCCGGGAGGTAGTAGCGGCGATGCCAGATGCCGGTGTATGGCTCGCCGGCCACTGGCATACGCCAGGTGCGCACCTTCGAGCCCGCGAGGGGGATGCGAAGCAGGGCACGCGGCTGGTCGATCGTCTCCTGGACGTAGTGCTCGGCGCCTTCGGGAGCGACGTAACGGCGCGCGATGCGGCGGTAGAGGTCGCGCCAGGTGTCATCGTCGCCGAGGTCGTGAAGCAACTCTGCCGTGCCTTCGATTGTCACCTTGCGATAGGGCGCGAGCTGGTCGTCGATCGTCAGAGCGACGCGCGGATCGGCGCGAAGATGGCCCAGCCACGCGGATTCGGCCCGGGGCGTGATGTAGATGGCGCCGTTTTCGCAGATGAACCAGATGGGCGTCACATGAGGGGCGCCGCCGGGCTGAATGGTGGCGACCCGGCAGAGGATGCCCGGCTGTTGGAGGAATTCGTCGCGTTCGCTTCGAGAGAGGGGTGGCATGGCAGCGCCCCGGCAAGAGATGCCTCAGCCTACTCCAGTTTCAGTCGAACCAGCGCATCTCGCCGGGACTAAGGTCGACCTCCCACGCCTGGCCGCGGTGCTGAATCGCGATCACGCGGTCTCGTGGAGAGTCGTTGCGGACCTGGAGCCGGCCGGAAACCTGCCGCACGAAGAGATCTCGGCCGGTGAGACTGGCCGAATCACCGACGACTCGCGGCGTTTTTCCGGGGGCCGAAACCTGCCAGAGCGTGCCCTCGTGCGGACGCAAGTAAACATCGCCCATCGGAAGCATCCGAGCGTTCCAGACGTCGAACGCCACTTCGCCAGGCTTTAGAATCTCCGCCCACGGGATCCACTCGGCTTTGTCGTCCCAGTTGAGCACGCCAATGAGTGAGCGGCCCTCGCCGAGTTCCGCTCGCCAGATCCGGGGTACCGGGCCGTCGGCGGGGTCCAAAGGGCGAGCCGCAACGCCGGGTGGAGGGAAGAGGGCAAGCGCCATCTCGCGCCGTTCGGGTGAGAGCTTCGGGAGGTCGTCGCTGGCGACCACCATGCCGCCGCTGATGGCGATGCCAGTAGCGAGAAAGCGAGTCTCCGCTTCGTCCAGCGAGGTATCCGTATCGCGGACGATGAGACAGTCGGGGTCGTTCGCCCACCAGCGCATATGCATCCAGTTCCGCTGGAGCGTGAGCCGTATGGCGTGCTTGACCGAGGGGCTCGGTCCGTTGGCCCAGATCTCTTTCACGTCGGGGCCAACGCGCATCGCATCGACGAGGCCGACGGCCGGTGCGAAATGACAGGTGCACCCGAGGATGAAGGTGGAATCGCCGGCTTCGTCGCGGATGATTTCGAGGCCGCGGCGGACGTTGGCAGGGGCCGTCGTGCCCGGAGCGAAATACCGGACCTGCGTTCCCGGCCGGGCGGCGAAACTCAGCGCGTCGAGCTTGAGGTATTCATAACCCCACTCCCGGACGACGGTGCGGACGACGTTCCGCAGCCAGGCTTCCGCTTCGGGACTCGTGCAGTCGAGGACGGCGCAGCGGCCCAGCCAGGTTGGGACGAACACGGTCTCCCCGGAAGCGTCTTTCAGCACCATGTCCGGGTGTTCGCGAAGCGCGGCGGATTCCTCGTTGAGGACGAAGGGTGCGAGCCAGAGGCCCGGTTTGTATCCCGAGGCGCGAATCTGGTCGGCAAGCGACTTCATCCCCGAGGGAAACTTCTCGTTCGCAGTGAGCCAGTCGCCGGTATGGGACTGGAAGCCGTCGTCGATCTGGACGTACTCAGCCGGGTGCTTCTCGCTCACCATGTCGGCGAGGTTGGCAACGACGTCCGTTTCGCTGACCTTGTTATAGAAGTAGTACCAGCTGCACCAGCCGGTCGGCACGTGATCCGGTACACGAGCGGACATCTCCGTCGCGACTTGGTCGCCGTAGCGCTCGATGAGTTCGCGGGCGTCGGACCCCGCCACGAATAGCACTGGTGGAAGTTCGATCCTGCCTCCCGGCGCGACGACCGTTGCTTCCAGGTCGAAGCGCAGGCTGAGCCCTTCGATGCGCGTTTCGTCCTCGTTCAGCAGATATTCGATGTCGAAAAAGAAGCGGTCGCCGCGGAGCGAACCGGCGAGCAGTACCGGCGGCTGCAGCGAGAGAACGGACAGGGTCCCAACTTCGCGGGAGACGTACGCGCGGCGGCCGTTGGATTCGCGGAGGAAACGGCCGTCGTAGCCTTCCGGCGCGGCTTCGCCGAAGTTCCGAACGAGCGCGTCGGTCTGCATGTAGCGGCCGTGAAGCCATGCCCAGTTGCCGGTTGCCCCGGATTCGAGTTCAGCGGTGAGCCCCACCGTCCCGGGCGCGACCGGTTCAGAGCCCCTGTTGACGACCGTGATCTGCAGGCGCGCGGTGAGCACGTCGTACTCAGTTTCGAGGCCAATCCCGGGGGGGAGTTCGAGCGGGTTCAGCCAGAGATCCCAGGGGAGGTTCAGCATGCGGAGTAAGGGTACCTGAGTTGCGAGTTGCGAGTTGCGAGTTGCAAGAAGGCTAGTCCCGTTTGAAGTGGGCTCGGGCGGCTTCGAGATTCTCTGGCGTGCCGATATCGAACCAGGGGCCGGCGATGGGGACGGCGGTCATTGGATTTCCGGCGGCGACGAAGGCTGCGATCGCCTGCGGGAGTTCGAATTCTCCCCGGGTCGATGGTTGCAGGGCCTCTATGAACGGCCAGGCGGCGGGAGGCAGGACGAACAGCCCGGCATTGTTCCAACGCGTTGTCGAAGTCCCCTGCGGTGGCTTCTCGACAATTCGCGTGATGCGAAAGCGGCCGTCCACGTACACGGCGCCCCCAGCGTAGGGGTCTTCGACTTCGTTGACGGCGAGTGCGGCGCCATTTTCGGTTGAAGCCTCCGCGACTTTCGCGTAGTTCGCGGCATCGACGACGATATCGCCCCAGCCGACGAAGAATGGCCCCGCATCCAGGAAGGGGCGCGCAAGCAGGAGCGCGCGAGCAGTGCCTTCCGGCGCAGATTGCCGGACATAGGTGATGCGAACACCCCACCGCTCGCCGTTGCCGGTGCCGGTTTCGAGGACTTCGGCATAGTGACCTGTGACTATCGTCAGATCGGCAATGCCAGCGGCAGCGAGGCCACCAATGATTCGATGGATGATGGGCTCACCGCCGACATCGAGCATCCCCTTGGGAAACGCCTCCGTGAGCGCCCCGAGCCTGACCCCGCGGCCCGCGGCGAGGAGGACCGCCTGCGTGACGGCGCTCATAGCGATTCAAGCCCGTCCGAGGCGACAACTTCGAATGCCGGCCCGCCGGTGGCAGCTATCGCGGAGGCGATGACTTCTTCGACGGCTTCGGGAGGGCAGGCGGCGACGGCATATCCACCGAAGCCGGCCCCCGTCAGGCGTGCGCCAAAGGCTCCCGCCTTGCGCATCGCCGCGGCCACCTTATCGAGGGCCGGGGTGCTGCACTGATAGTTGTTTCGCAGGCTGTCGTGTGACTCGTTCAGGAGCGTCCCGAAGCGCTTGAGGTCGCCGGCAGTGAGTGCCCGCTCCGCTTCGTCCACGCGCTCGGACTCGGAAAGAACATGCTGCGCAAGGCGTCGCACGGGGACCTTCTGGGCGGAATCGAAGTGGCTGGTGGCGAACTGCACGAGGCGGCTTACATCGGATTCGACCGTGTTGGCGGCCGCGCGCGCGGCCATTTGCACGGGGAGTTCGTCGACCATTACCGGCGCGGCATCGATTTCGGCGACGTTGCCGAGGAGTGGCGTGCCTTCGAGTTCGACGCCGAGCTTATCCGCCAGCATGAGCGCGGCGATACGTGTCCCGACGACCCGCTCGTTGTAGGCGTCGCGCATCGCGCCGCCTTTCGGCGCTTCTTCGCCCGAATACGCCACAACAAACGAGAGACCGTCAGCGATGGGGACCAATCGCGTGGCCAGCGGGAGGAAGTCAATGCGAAGCGCGTTACCGGCCTTCCCCTGCGTGATGACTAGCTGGTCCATCCCGCCGGTCTCGACGCCGACACGACGCTCCGCCGTGGTAGCCAGTTCGGCGACCTGTGCCGGCGGCAGCGGCGCGCCCCAGGCGGCGGATAGTGCGGCGATGGCTCCGACCGAGAAGGCGCTCGACGAACTGAGGCCGCCAGTACTCGGAAGGTCGCCATCGAAGTACAGGTTTGCTCCGTTTCCCGGCGCGACCCCGGCGAGTTCGCGCAGAACGCCGGCGAGGTATTCGTGCCAGGGCTCCGACTGGTGCGCGAGAGCGTTCCTCGGAAGTTCGGCCGGCCGTGGGAAGGCCGTGGAGTATGCGCGCACGATACCGTCGTTTGTGGCGGAAGCGCCGACGAAGGTGGAGCGATTGATGGCGATCGGGAGGACCGGCAGGCCGCAGTAGTCCGTGTGTTCACCGATCAGGTTGACCCGGCCGGGAGCCCGGAAGATCGCGGATGGTGGAGTGCCGTAACGCTGGCTGAACTCGCTGCGAAGAGATTCTGCGTCGACCACGAGATCGAAGGGTAGCAGCGCAGCCGGTACGGGTAGAATCCGCACATGCCCAACCTACCGCCAAACTCCGGGATGCCGACCACTCGTGGCCTGAACTTCTTCGAAGCGGACCACAACCTCCTCCATGCGCTCAGGAGTTATGCCGCCCCGAACGACATCGCGCGGGCAGTGCCTTTGCTGACCGAAGTTGGGCGCTGCGCCGGCGACGAACTGGATCGATTCGCGATGCTTGCGGACCAGCATCCGCCGGTACTGCGTTCGTTCGACGAAGAGGGCCGCCGGATCGACGAGATCGACTACCACCTGGCGTTCGTCGAGATGCAGAAGCTCGCCTTCGAGAAGTTCGGGTTCGCGGCGATGTCGCATCGCGAGGGCGTGATGGGCTGGCCGGGACGGATACCGCACGTCGTGAAATTCGCGCTCTCGTATGTGTTCGTGCAGGGAGAATTCGGGCTCTTCTGCCCGGTTTCGATGACCGACTCCGCGGCGCGTGTGGTGGCGCAGTTCGGGCCGGACGAGCTTCGTGAGCGTTACCTGCCCGGGCTCACCAGCACGAACTTCGAATCGCTCGCACAATCGGCGCAACTGCTCACCGAACGCACGGGCGGGAGCGACGTCGGCGCGAACGAGTGCGTCGCGCGACGGGTCGATGGTGAATGGCGCCTCACCGGCGAGAAATGGTTCTGTTCGAACGCGGGAGCGGATATCCACCTGACGCTGGCACGCCCGGAGGGCGCGGCGGACGGGACGCGCGGCCTGGGGATGTTCCTCGTGCCGAAAGTTCTGCCAGATGGCTCCCGCAACCGGTTCGCCATCCGACGGCTGAAGGACAAGCTCGGTTCGAAGTCCATGCCAACGGGCGAATACGAATTCGATGCAGCTGTTGGCTACGTGGTTGGGGATATCAACAAGGGGTTCTCGCAAATGGCTGAGATGATCAACGTCTCGCGGCTCTCCAACGGAATGCGCGCGGCGGGGATCATGCGGCGATCGCTACTGGAGTCGGTGACACACGCGCGGGGGAGGTCGGCCTTCGGCAAGGCGATGTTCGACCTTCCGCTGCTGCGCGAGCAGATCTTCGAGATGACGCTCGACACGGAGGCTGCGCTCTCCATCGTCCTTTACGCGGCCCGCTGCCTGGATGAGGCCGACGCCGGTTCGGAGTTCCATGAACTGCTGGTGCGCATCGTGACTCCGCTGATCAAGTACGCGAACTGCCGCCGCGCGCGGACGACCGCCGGCATGGCGATGAATGTCCGCGGCGGAAATGGCTACATCGAGGAGTGGGTGAATGCACGGCTACTGCGCGATGCGCACCTCGGGAGTATCTGGGAGGGCGCCGAAAACGTGGTGGCCCTTGATGTCGCCCGGGCCGCGGAACGGCAGCGCGCACACGACGCCCTTTTCCGCGACATGGAAGAGCGACTCGACGCCCTGACTTCGCCAGCCGCGCGAGCCCACGGTGGACGCCTGCGCGACCGGTTGCTGGAGACGGCCGCCCGATTCGACAACCTGCTCGCGACGACAGCGGAGGAGCGAGAGCCGCGGATGGCGGCGATGTGCGATCGAATCGCGGCGCTCGTTTGCAGCGTGCTCCTGCTCGGCGAGGCAGATTCTCAGATCACGAGCGGCGGCGGCTACCGTAAGCTGCTCGTGGCGGGCGAGTACCGCCGGCGCAACCTCGAACGCATCGATCCGCTCGATTTCGGCACCGAAGGCGTGCGCTGGCTCGACGAAGTCGTCGATGGCGGCGCCGTCCCGGCTGAAGCGGTCGTGCTGTGACCTTCCGGGCAGTCCTGTTCGATGTGGGCGGCCCGATCGATACCGAGGTCCAGCACGAAAAGCTCGTTGACGAGTACTTGCGGCGGGCCCTCCTCGAGGTCGGTGTTCACGTGACCGACCAGGCGTTCCAGGCAGCGAGCGACTGGGCCATCCATGCGTTCGCACCGCACGCGTACGAATCGATGCTGTGGAAGCTTTGCCGCGGTGACCAGCAGCGAACGCGCGATGCACTGGCCGTGTTCGCCGGATATACCGCCGAACGCCGACAACGGCGAGGTGGGATCGAGTTGCGGCCCGGTATCGGCGAGGTCATCCGGGACCTCCATGATCGCGGCCTCGGGCTCGGCCTGGCGGCCAACCAACCGGCCAGCGTCATCGAACAACTGGATGGCTTCGGTTTGGTCCAGTACTTCAGCCACCGCGAAGTCAGCGGGCACCACGGGTTTCGCAAGCCAGACACCAGGCTGTTTCTGCGCGCCTGCGCCGACCTGGAAGTCGAACCCGGTGAGTGCATCATGGTCGGCGACCGCATCGACAACGACATCTTCCCGGCACGGGTGCTCGGGATGGGCACAGTGTTGTTCCGCACCGGCCGGCACATCGAACAGCGGCCGCGATCTCTCGCGGAGATTCCCCACGAGGAAGTGCATTCCACGGCCGAACTGGCCGCTGCGCTGGAACGGATGCTGGCGCGATAGCGCGTTAGACCCCGGGCCGGTGGTAGGTCTTGTACGGCGAGACGAGACGGAAGCCCATGCGCTCATAGATCGGACGACCCATCTCGGAGGCCTGGAGGGCTGCCATGTCGCAGCCGAGCTCACCGCCGCGCGTCACCGCCCGCCAGGTGAGCGCCTCGCCGTAGCCGCGCTTCCGATGGTCCGGGTGCGTTGCGACGTTGTAGACACCGGCCACGCACGCGCCGTAGACAAGGCTCGAAGTCGCTACGGGAGTATCACCCACGTAACCGACGAAGCTCTCCATCTCCGGTTCGAGGAAGATCGCCGGACCGAAGACCGCGCGGGTCATCTCGGCGGGCATGCCGAAGCCCCGGGCGAGGACATCGAGGTAATCGTTGTGTGAGCGGCCCCTCGAAATCGTCTCGATTCGCAACTCGGGAGGGGTAGGTGGAGCGCTCATTGCGGTTGAAGCCATACCGGGAATCGTGTCGCCATAAGCAAAGCCAAGTTTTTCGAGGGCCGCTTCGCTGGCGAGGTCAAAGCCTTCACGAATGCGGACCACGAAATCGATGCCCCGCTGGTCAAAGAAATCGATTCCCTTCTTGAGTTGTTGCATGGGATTCGCAAGCGGGCGAGTGACGAAAAGGAGATTCAACCAGGCAACCGGCACTCCACTGGCGGCCGCGAGCACCCCGCCCTCTTCATACATCGCACCGGAGCCCGAGCGGCCGATGAGGCGCCAGCTCTGGAAGTAGTTCTGGTCGGTTCGGTCTACTATCTCCACGGTTCGGGAAGTATGAACCTATAGGAACGGAGTTGCCATGGATTTCGACCTGAAGATGACCGACGCGCTGTTGAGCACCACAAGGGCGGTGCGAAAGCGGATGGATTTCGACCGTCCGGTCCCTCGCGAGGTCATCAACGAGTGCCTTGAACTCGCCATCCAGGCGCCCACGGCTTCCAACAGCCAGACATGGCGGTGGATGGTTGTGGATGACCCGGCGAAGAAGAAGGCGATAGCCGACCTGTACCGCAAGACCTCCAATGTCTACCTGAGTTCTTCGGCCGAACGCGCCCGCAGCAAAGGAGATGACCAGACCGTGCGCGTTTACGACTCGGCGGAGTTCCTGGCGCAGAATCTGGAGCGCGCGCCCGTATTTGTGATCCCGTGCGTGCAGGGCCGACCACCAGAGGGAGCGCCGCTGCTGAACATCGTTAGCGCGATGGGATCGATCTTCCCGGCTGTCTGGAGCTTCCAGTTGGCGTTGCGTTCGCGTGGACTCGGCAGTGTGCTGACCACGCTCCATCTCGTTCACGAAAAGGAGACGGCGGAGCTGTTGGGCATCCCGGAGAACGTGCTCCAGGTGGGATTGGTGCCGGTGGCGTACACGAAGGGCACCGACTTTCAGCCGGCAAAGCGGCCGCCCGTTGCGGAGATCACCCACTGGAACATGTGGTAGGCCTTATCCACCGGTTCAGATTCAAGGTTTCGAGTAGTCCCAGGAGATGATTTTCTTTGGGACGATGTGGATGTAGGCCGCACCGGGCCGCGGCTCCTTAGGAAGCTGGTCTTCGGGCGTACCGCGCTGGCGCATCGATTCGCGCATGATCGGCAGTTGTGCCGCGGGATCGAGAATGACGTCGGCTTCGCCCTGGATGCAGATGCCCTTGATGTCCTGCATCGTGCCGCCGCTTTCGAGCATGAGTGAGACTTTCGGGTTTCGCTCGATGTTCTTGAGCTTCTGGGTATTCGGGCGGCAGCCGATGTAGACATCATTGCCCATCCGGAAGTAACCGATCGGCACGGTATGCGGGTGTCCGCTCTTGCCGATGGTTGTGAGCGCTATCCAGCCTGGACGGCTATCAAGGAACGCGTTGACTTCGTCACGGGTCATCTTTCCGGGCATGGCATTCTCCGAAGGGTTCGACCACGAGTCACAAAGAGAGAACGCGCTCACCGGCTGCGTGGTCGCAGTTGAAGAGGCATTGGAAACGACCGTATCCGCCCTGTCCAGTAGACTCGCGCGACAACAATCGGTGGGGTGCAGCATGGCGAACTACGTGCGGTTCGAACGCAAGGATGGGTCGACCGGCGCCGGCCAGGTGGAAGGTGATTCGATCCGCGTGATCGAGGAGCCGTTCTGGGAAGCCGCGAACGCAACGGGCGAACGGCTTTCGATGGAGGCGGTGCGGCTACTGCCGCCCTGCGAGCCGCGGTCGATCGTCTGTGTCGGACTGAACTATTCCAGCCACCTTCAGGGACGCGAAGCGCCCGACCCACCGACGCTGTTCTTCAAGCCGCTCTCGAGCATCTCGGGTCCAGGCGACGACATCATCCTGCCGGCCGAATGTGGACGGGTGGATCCCGAGGGTGAAATCGTGATCGTCATCGGCAAGAAGCTGAAGAATGCGAGCCGCGAAGAGGCGCTGGCCGGGATCTTTGGGTATACCGCCGGCAACGATGTTTCAGCCCGCATCTGGCAGCGCAGTGACGGCCAATGGTGGCGGGCGAAGGGCGCCGATACCTTCGGGATCTTCGGACCGACGATCGTGACCGGCATCGACTATGGCGACCTCGAGGTCATCACGCGCGTGAACGGCACGGAAGTCCAGCGCGGCGGCGCGAACGAACTGATCCGCGACATCCCGGAAATCGTCCGTTACGTGAGCGCAGTGATGACACTGATGCCCGGCGACATCATCTACACCGGCACGCCCGGTTCGCCCCCCGAACTGAAGACGGGCGATAGCGTCGAGGTCGAGGTGACCGGAGCGGGAGTTCTGCGCAACGGGGTGGTGTGAGCCGTCACAGCCCGACTCCTCTCTCGACTCCTGCGTCGCGGGCGAGCGGCATTACGCCCACACGAGCCAGTATGCGTTCACCCACCCCACGGCCCCTGTTTTCGAGCGCACGTGCAGCCAGGTTTCCTTGTTGGCACGGAAAACCGCGACAACGTTCGATTCTTCAACGGATTCAAGCGTCAGCACGTCGCCGTCGCGCAACAACGCGAGAACTCGCGCGTCGTAGCCGGGCTTCTCTCGAAGGTTCAGGCCGTCGGGGTCCACTTCCACGCGAAAATCCAACGAATCGTCGAAAGGCGGTAATTCGAGCCGAGGTGAGAGAAACAGCGGCTCCGGCGAATCATCGCGAAAGGGGCCCGGGAGAGCGAATACAGATTCGTTCGGGCCGGCGGACCAGGGGTCGATATCGGCGAGGGCCGGCCCGGGTGCGATCCTCGCGCTCGCCCACTTCTCGGTGCGACGGTTGTATATGTGCACGCCAGAGAAGGAGAGCAGTGCGCCGTCGTAGGGCGATGGGGCAGGGCCAAATTCCCAGCCACTGCCGTTGCCGTACTGCGGGAATCGCCAGGGAGGTGAAGGGAGATACTCGATGGGAGTCTCGCCGCCACCGACAATTGCATAGCCGTATTCGCCGAAGCCACCAGCGCGGACGGCGGCCACGAATCCGCTCATATCTGCGAGCCAGCGATGTTGTCGGCCGGTGCCGCCGTAGCGGATGGACGCCGAACGGACGCGGTAAGCTGGTACGGAGACGAGCCCGTGGGACACCTCCAGGAAGGGCCAATCAGAGGGAGCGGCGCCGAAGTCCGGTACCCACTCGGCTTCCGTGAGCGCCCAGGTGCCGTTCGGAGCGTAAACAGTCCGGGCAGGTTCCGGCGAGATAGCCGAAATGGCTTCTCCCGATCGATTGAGCCTCCAGCCAAAGTTGTGGTACGGGTCGTCTCCACGGCCATTCGGTTGTGTTTCCCATTGCGCGAGAAAGAATCCCTGCGCACCTTGCTGTACGTCGGGGTCCACCCCCTCCACCCAGGAAATTGAGCGCTGCCCAATGACCGGCTCCTTGCCCGGGTTCGCACCAACAAGGCTGACGGAGTTGAGTCGCTCACCAGAAGGGATGTGGAACACCTGGATCGACGGGTCGTGCGCGAGACCGTCGAAGATCGCGACACGGTCTCCGTCCGCCGCGACGGCCACGAAATCTCGGCGGTCGAACGAGACACTCGCGCTGGCCACCGTTTCGATCTGAGCAGACGCGAACCGAACGAAGTGAAGGCGAAGTTCTTCCTTCTCCTCCGTTCTCGTTGAGAAGAGGGCCACTGGCGGCAGGTTGTTCGCGTACGCGGCGTGCAATTCGATTTCGCTCGATTTCCAGGTCCAGCCGACATCAGGCGCCCTGCGGTCGAAGAAGATTGATTCGCCGGACCCACTTTGGGCTGTGATGAACCGGCCATCGCCGAGCACTCGGTAGTTTTCCCACGGGTCGGGGCCGCCAACCGGACGGATGAACTGATAACCGGTCACGATGCCGATCTCGGCGGACATGAAGAAGATGCCGTGTTTCCAGTCGATTTCCGATCCGGGGCTCCACGTCCGAGAGTCGACGAACGGACCCTCGAGGGCAGAGATGAGGGAGATAGGGAGGATGCCGTTCGGTTGTGTGGCTGAGCCTTCGTCGTCGGGCGATGCCCTCTCCGGCGCCTTCGCGTCCCTTCGGCTCAGCACCAGCGCCGCGGCGCCACTCAGGCCGACGAGGCCAGCTATGCCGACCGCCGTGAGGATGGCCCGTCGCGGGAAACGACGGCTGCCGACCGCTTCGGTTTCGCCGCCGATGATGTATTCGCCCTCCGCGCCGATGACGTACTCGTCGTCGAGTTCGACCTGTGCCTGGACGTGCGGGCTTTCGGAAAGCGCGCGGAGTTCGTCGCGGTTCGTGACGCGCAGGCGACGGTAGAGGCGCTGGAGCTTTTCATCTGCCTGCGGCACGGGCACGCCGAGCCGCACGGCGATTTCGGCGAGCGGGATGTGCTGGATCGCGAGGTCGTAGACGCGGCGGTCCAGTTCGTCGAGGGTTTCGGGTGTGACCAGCTCCTGCACAGTTCGCTCTCAGCGCGAGGATACGCTCCTCGTAGTAACGCCGGGTGAAGTGGAATGGTTCCCTTGCGAGGTTCCGAAGCCCGGGTTTAGGCCAGCGCTGAGACGATTTGTTCCGGCGCCCCTTCGCGGCTCACGGAGAGCGCGCGCAGCGTGCGATCTTTCCAGCCGATGCCCATGTTCGCCGCCATCGCCCGAAGACTCTCCCCAACCACCGAGCCGGCGACGTCGCCGTAGGCGGCCCCATCCACCACGAACATCACGGCTCCGCCGCCGCCCCGCTCGATCACTTTCGAAAACGCCATCGCGGCCACGAGCGGCGCGGTCACACCCCCCGCCGAAAATTCGTCCCATTCATCCTTTGAGAGCTCATCGAACTCAACACGCGGCGTCGGACCCGGGGCAATGACCACCGCGTCGCAGCGCCCAAGCCGGTCGGCGACTTCCGCCGCGAAGGCGGCCGCTGCCGCGGGATCGGTCGCGTCCAGCACGGAGTTCATCTGTTCCCGCCCGATCGCCCAGACTTCGTTGGCGATCGATGCCGTCGCGAACTCCTCTTTCTGCGCCTTCGAGATGGTGCCAAGCGCGATGTCGGCCCCTGCTTCCGCGAGTGCCACCGCGATTGCGCGGTCATCGCCACTGCCGCGACAAAGCATCGCCACCACTCGTCCGTCCAGCAAAGCGGTCAATTGAAGAGCACCAGGACCATCGGTACGAGCAGCGAAGCCACGACGAGGAGCGCAATCCCGGCGCCGATGGCATTCCAGTTCCGCGTCTTCACCTGGCCCGAGTAGTACTTCTCTTCCCAGGAGCCGTCCATCAGGTCGAGGTCGCGTTCATCCGGTCCGAGGTCGATGCCTTCGGCTTCGTCCTCGTCGAATTCGTCCTCATCGAGAATCTGGAATCCCATGCTCCGAGTTTAGCGCACGATTTTCACTCGTTCGCCGTCGTCGTCCTTATCCCAGAGGTCCCATTCCATGCCGCGCGGGAACTGGAAGCCGCCGATGCCGAACGAAAGGGTGGTCAGAAGGAACGCCAGCACGCTCAGCCATGCCAGCCCGGCGCCGAAGACGATCACCAGGATGGCCGTCGCGCCCCACCACACCATCGCCGCGATGCCTCGCGAGAATGAGTGGTGGCTGTTGGCGACCGAGCCGGCGGTAAGAAACGCGAAGATACACATCCAGGCAGCGTCCGGGCCCTCGTCCAGGACAGAGAGCCCAACGGCGAGCCATGACACCGCGATGCCAGCCCCGAGCAGCCACGCGCTCCGCGACATCGTGCTGAAAACCACCGCTCCCGTCGTCAGGAACGCGAAAATGCTCACCCAGGTAGCATCGCTGTTGCTTCCCGCAGCGAAAGCCACGCCTGCCCAGGTGCCCGCAATCGCCAGCAATCGCGAAATCCCCAACCTGCGCCACGCCGAAACCCCGACCGCCCCGGTGGCGAGGAACGTGAAGATGAGCAGCCACCAGCTGTCCGGCTCAATCGCGACCGCGATAACGCTGGCGATCCAGATCGCTAGTATCGACAGGACTGAAGTCGCCTTGATCGTCACACGAGCCTTCCATTGGCGTCCCGAATTTCAGGCCCGTTGACTCGCGCCCTGCCATCGCCGAATTTCGCATCCCGCCAGTTCAACGCGGCTTTCAGACCCTCCTCGCTCGCGCGCCTGCCGAACTCTCGGACACTCGGCGCGAGATGCGCGCGGGCGTCGTTCTCCGAACCGAACCGCTGCATCGTGCGTGCGCCCATCAATTCGAGGGCGATGTTCACGATGCGCTTGTTCGCCGAAAGCAACTCGGTGTCGATCATCACCATCCTGTCGACGAGCCCTTCCACCTCGGCCTCGAGGTTCGCAAGCGGGACGGACTTCAGTACGAGACCGATCTGCTGCGCTTCGGCACCTGTCACTGTGTCTCCAGTCAGGAAGAGCCGCTTCGCCCACTGCGGCCCGCAGTGGTAGACCCACATCTGGTTGGGCAGCGAGCCCATCGCTCGCGCCGGCGGGAAACCAATGGTCGCATCATCCGCGGCGATGATGATGTCGCACAGCAACGCGATGTCCGTCCCGCCTGCCAGGCAATAGCCATGCACCTGGGCGATGACCGGCTTGTGCATGTCGAAGATAGCCATCCGCAGGCGTTGCGCGCGCTCAAGCTGCCACGCGTCGTCGTCGAACGATGCCCGGCCGCGGTAGACCGCGGTATAGCCATCCTGGGTGGCCGTCTCAGGCGGACCAACTTCGCCCGGCCGGCGGCGCGACATCGGCGTCAAGTCGTAACCAGCGCTGAACGCCCGCCCGTTGCCGCGGAGGATCACCGCGTGAACGTTCTGGTCGTTATCTGCGTCCCAGAGTGCTTCGTTCAGCTCAGTCTGGAGTTCGAACGAGAGCGCGTTGAGCTTCTCGGGCCGGTTGAGGGTGATCCGCGCACGCCCGTTCTCAACCTCGTAAATGATCGTGTTGTACTCGGCCATGGCGCGTCCTCCTTGTTAGCGCGCGCATTCTAGCAAGCGGGAATTCGAAGTCGAATGCGGCAAGGGCGAGCCGGGGGGAGGGAAATTCCTTGTGCTCGTTCTTACAATCGGGCAATGGCTCGAACCGGCCGTCCGCCCGCGGATGATGTGCTCACACCGAGCGAATGGCAGGTGGTGCACATGGTTCGCCACGGCATGACGAACCGGCGCATCGCCATCCAGCGCGGGACGACGCTCGAAGCGGTCAAGTTTCACCTCGAGAACATCCGGGCGAAGCTCGACCTCCCCAGCCGCCGCGCCATCCGGACCTGGGACGGCATCCCCAGGCATCACCCACTTGGGAGCGAACCGATGACCTCACCAGCAACCGTTGCCCTCGGCCCTATCGGCCAGATTGCCCACACCGTGAAATCGCTCGAACCCACGGTGACGTTCTTCCGCGACACGCTTGGCATGACGCATCTCTTCACTGCGGGGGAGCTGGCCTTCTTCGACTGTGGCGGCACTCGGCTCATGGTCGATGCCTTGCCAGAAGCCCAGGGGAACGGGAATTCGATCCTTTATTTCTCAGTCGGCGACATTCACGCGACTGTGGCCACGCTGAAATCGAAGGGTGTGGCGTTTGAAGGCGAGCCCCACAAGATCTTCACCCACCCTGACGGCACCGAGGAATGGATGGCTTTTTTCCGCGATCCGGAGGCGAACATGATGGCCCTGATGAGCCAGGTGAAGCCCTGACGCGTGCTATGAGGTTGTGACCGTAAAAGAGAAGCTCATGGAATTCGTCGCCTCTCTCACAGAGGAAGAGGCGGAGGGGCGATTGCCATGGGTTTTGGCGTGTCCGAGGGCTCACGTGCCAATCTCGGCCTTACTTCAGCTGAGCGTGCGACCATCGAGCGAGGCAAGGCTGGACGAGTCGTCACGGTTGAGCAATTGGAAGCCGAGATGGAGACCTGGGACGTTTAGGGCGCGCCCGTCCCGTGAACTGTGTTATGCTCATTCCCAGAGTTGATGGTGACCGAGAGCCCTCTGAACGCTCCCATACGTGTGTCGTACTGTTCGTTTGTCACCTGCGCTCGTTTGAAGATGATCTCCGCCCGGTCAGCGCGCCTTTGAGGGCTCGGCGCAGCGGCCAGTTCGGCGCTCGCTGATAGCGCCACCGAAAGGACCCTGAGCCCCCTGCTGTCTTTCCTCACCCGCAGACGAAAGGGCGAAGCCGCTGAGGCTGCCGCTCCATCAACCGTTGCACACGCTCTCTCTCCGGCTGCTACCTCATCGCGGCCGGTGACCCAGCGTGCGGAACACGTACACCACGAGGCGGCACCGCACCCGGCCGCCCACGATCCACTGCCCAAGCGCAATCGCCGCAGCCGCGGACGCCGTGGAAGAGGCACAGGCGAGCACGCCTCGACCGCCCCAACGGGCGCAGGCAAGCTCCCGGCGGCGAAAGCCCCGATCTCGGAAACGTTCGCGGCCCTGGGAGTCGGGCAGACGGCCCTCGAAGCCATCGCCGCGCTGGGCTACACCGACCCAACACCGATCCAGAAGGCGGCGCTTCCGCGCCTCCTCGAAGGCGAAGACCTCATCGGGCTCGCCCAAACGGGAACGGGCAAGACCATCGCCTTCGGCATTCCGCTCGCGCGATCAATTGATCCCGCGCGCAACGAAGTCCAGGCGGTCGTGATGGTTCCCACCCGCGAACTCGCCAACCAGGTCAAGGATGTCATTACGCACCTTGGCCTTTTTTATGGCTTCAGCACCATCGGTCTCGTCGGCGGAAGCCGCGTACGCTCGGATATTCTTGCGCTTGAACGCGGTGGCCACGTCATCGTCGGCACGCCCGGCCGCGTCATCGACCACCTGAAGCGAGGCACGCTGCGACTTGAGGGAGTCCACTTCGTGGTCCTGGATGAGGCGGACGCCATGCTCGACATCGGTTTCGCGCGGGACATCGACTACATACTCCGCACGGTCCCGAAGCAGCGCCAGACCGCGCTCTTCAGCGCAACGATGCCGACCAGCATCGCGCGACTGACCTATCGCCACATGCGCAAAGCCGAAACCATCGAAATCGAACCGGAACAGCGCACCGCCGCCGGCGTCCGTCAACTCTATTGCGAGGTCTCGGAGCGCGAGAAGTTCCTGGCTCTCCGCTTCATCTTCGAAACGCAAGGCCTCGGGCGTACATTGGTCTTCCGCAACACCAAGATCGGCGTCGACAGGCTGACCGACCAGCTCGTCGCGGCTGGCGTGCATGCACGCGCGATCCACGGAGACCTGCGACAGGGTCAGCGCGACCGCGTGATGCAGGATTTCCGATCGGGCGAACTCGAGTTCCTGGTCGCGACTAACGTAGCCGCACGCGGCCTGGATATTCCCGACATCGAGAACGTCATCAACTACGACGTCCCCCAGAACGCCGAGGAGTACATCCATCGCATCGGCCGCACCGCCCGCGCAGGTAAGGAAGGCGCCTCGTACACCTTCGTCGGCGAATGGGACCTGGACTTCTGGGATGTCATCCGCCAGGAAGTCGGAGACGAGAACCTGGAGTACCTCAAGCTTCCGTCGCGCTGGGACTAACCCGGGGACTGTTCCGCACCTGATGCCGGGCCGAGTTTGGCCCGGCATCGCTGTTTGCGTGTGATGCCCGCCACACAACGGCGCCTGCAACTCGCCGTCTCCAGATTTTCTCCAGATTCCCTCCAAGCTTCGCTCTGTCTCTCTTCCTAGCGTTGTTCGTACCAACGGAGCCGCAAGGCCCGCAGAAGGGTACGAATATGAACGACGAAAGCTATGACCTCATCTCAGTCGGCGGCGGCCTTGCAGGCGCCGCTACCGCCGCGGTGATGGCTCGCGCGGGCGCGCGAGTCCTTGTTCTCGAGCGCGAGACGGCCTTCCGTGACCGTGTCCGCGGCGAGTGGATCGCCCCGTGGGGTATCGACGAGGCCCGTCACCTGGGTCTGCTCGACGTTTTCGCCAGCGCCGGCGCCCACGAACTCCCGGCGCTCGCCGGGCGCTCGCTGAAGGCTCGTCCAGTTTCCGCACCCAACGGCGACGCGCCGCTGACGTTCGCCCACCACGAAATGCAGGAGGCCGTCCTTCGGCATGCGGCCACCTCCGGAGCGACAGTCATCCGTGGGGCTACGGTCACCAGGGTCGAAGATGGCCAGGTGGGCACGGTGGAATTCAACCACGACGGCCGCCTTCACTCGGCTACAGCCCGTCTGGTCGTTGGGGCCGACGGGCGTTCTTCCCTCGTCCGGCGAGCGCTCGGCCGCGAACCGCAGGTCCATCGCGCCTCGCGTCTCCTTGCCGGCGTGCGCGTAAGCGGCATTGTTGGCGACCCGGCGATCGGCTACTTCATCATCCGCGAAGACGCCGGCGGCCTGGTCGCGCTCTTCCCCCAGGGGAACGGCTTCGGTCGTGCCTATGTCTTCCGCGAGGGCCTCGAGGCCTCGGCCTTCAGCGGCCCGGAGGGATTTCAGAAGTTCGTCGGGGCATCGGTAGAACTCGGGGTGCCAGCCGAAGAATTCGCGAATGCGAGCCCCGTCGGCCCCCTCGCGGCCTTCGTCGCCGATGATTCGTGGATAGAGCATCCTGCCGGGGATTCGCTGGTCCTCGTAGGCGACGCCGCCGGGATCAGCGACCCCACATGGGGCATGGGCATGTCGCTCGCCCTCCGAGATGCGCATCTCCTCACGGAGGCCCTGCTTGGCACGTCTGCCTGGAGGAACGCGATTCATCGGTTCGCCGAACGACACGACCGCGATTACGGCGCGGTCGTAACCGCTGAAAACTGGCAGAGCGACCTGCAGCTCCGAAGCACTCCCGAAGCGAACCGCCGGCGCAAGCACGCCATGCGTCTCTGGTCGAAGGAGCCCGACCGTATGGTCGACCTCCCGGGTCTTGGGCCGTCTGTCGATATCTCCGATGCCGCCCGTAAGCGGTTCTACGGCGAGGATGTTCCGTTCGAGATCACCGAGGGCGACGGCCCTGCCAAAGCAGCCTAACAACAGCACACCTGCTCTCGTCCATGCGGGGCGAGAGCAGGCGGTGAGAACTGGCCCGCAGCACATTGGCGTGCGAGTTCGGCCCACGCAGGGCCCTCGACAGCGGCGAACATGCAGATCACAATCCGCACGTGTACCGCGCCCTCTTCGAGCAGTTCAGCGCCGAGTGCGTCGAGCGAATCTGGCGCGGTGAACCGCTGACTCCCGAAGCCTCCGTCGCCTTCAGCGCCTATCTCGACGCACGCGAAGCCTCTCCGCGGCGCCTACTTGGTCGATACGCCGGTCCCGATCCCAGCATTGATACAGTCACCGGCCGCTGTGGCATCCGCCCGCTATTTCCCGTCGCAAGCCCCTAGCCTATCGAGCCCGCCTCAGAGCGAAGGCGATTCTTCCGCACAGAAACCTCCCCCTCTTTCGTGGCCGAAGGGCCTAGAGCCCCGGAAAGGCGGCCCTTTCATGATTTCCCGATCCATGCGATCAAAATTGTTCTTAATTTTCTTAAGTCAGGTATTGACTTTCTAAACTACACAGCCGATTATCCGTACATCAGGTTGAAAGCCGACCCAAACCGGGCCGGAGGAGGAACAGAAATGGACCTGAACATGAAATTCATCGAAGACTACAGCGTCCACTTCATCGCGGACCGCCGCCGGGCAGCGAGCCAACTCCGCTACGGGAACGGATCGTTCGCGGCCTCTATCATCGGCGTGATGGCCGCAAGTGTTCGCCGCGCCGCCGCCACGATTGAGACCTGGGCGCGGGGGACCGATGCCCCCATCGCCGAAGATCGCCTTCCGCGCCTGAACTCGGCGCGATAGGCAGGAGGAAGCAGAATGGCCCGATTCGTGGGTGCTTGTCCCAGCTGCGATAGCGCACTGATTGTCCGCCGGCTGGAGTGCCCATCATGCGGAGTTGGCGTCGACGGACGCTTCGACGCAGGGCCCCTGGCGAAGTTGAACCGCGAGCAGCTCGCCTTTGTTGAAACGTTCCTGCGGGCACGCGGCAAGATTAAAGACGTAGAAGAAGAGCTCGGAATCTCCTACCCGACCGTTGTTGGCCGCCTGAACGAAGTGCTCATTGCGCTCGGGTTCGAAGCGGGCGAAGACCCGCGAGATGCGGAGCGCCGCCAGCGAGTGCTCGATGACCTGGCTGCGGGCCGGCTGAGCGCGGCCGATGCTGCGGAGCAGCTCCGCGCATTGGGGTCGCGAGATGGCTAGGGACGACGAAGTGAAGGCCGCACTCGATGATGCCCGCCGGGCAGAAGAAGAAGCACGGCGCGTGCGGGATGAGGCTGAACGCGACGCGGAACGGCTGCGAGCCGAAGCAAGGCGCTTCACTGAAGAAGCAAACGCGATCGCCGGCGGCCGCCGAGCCCACCGGGCGTACCGCGCCCGGGAACGCAGGCGCATTCGTTCCGAACGCCACTGGCGAAGCCCCTTTACGCTGAAGGCCAGCGCGACGCTCGCGACGATTGCCGTTTGGGTCGCTGCGGGCACCGCGGTAGCAGTGCGTTCCGGCGCATGGCCGATCCTCATCTTCGCGTCGCTCGCCACGATCCTGATTAGCGCCAATTCATGGAGACGCCTCGGCCTCTCCCGGTTGATCGCCATCACCGGCATCTGGGCCGGGACTGCCATCATTGCCGCCGTGGATGACGGCCGTTCGTGGCCGGCGCTCTTCGCGATGTTTACGACAGCGGTGGTGGTCTTCGGTTCGATGCGAATGAGCGCGTGGCTGCTGGGGCTCGCGATCGCTGCGCCGTGGCTGGCAACAGCCGCCGCTGTCGGTGCACAGGGCGGAGAGGTGGCCTGGATGGTGGTAGTCGCGTTCTGCAGCACGCTTGCCCTGGCGAACACCCGCAAGCAGTTTCTCCGGGGTGTGCCGGCACTCGCCTGGTGGAACATCACCGGGCTGGCGGTTGTGCTTGGCGGGCCGGACTGGGCGCCCCTGGCTTTTGGCGCATTGATTCTCGCCTGGTTCCCAATCGGTACTGGCCCGTGGTTCATGCGGGGCTTCGAGTGGGATCTCTGGCAGCACGACCGAGGGCCACACTCCTCGACGACAGGTTCCAACAATGGTTGATACAAACGACGAAATCCAGGCCGCACTGGCCGAGGCACAACGGGCTCGCGACGAAGCAGACCGCATCAAGAAAACTGCCCGTGAAGAAGCGGACCGGCTCCGCGAAGAGGCTCGCAGGGCGCGGGATGAAGCCCGGCGGCTACGGGACGAGGCACGAGAACAAAGCCGCCGCGAGAAAGGGCATCGCTCCGAGTCCAGACTCTTCCGCTCAGAGGATATCGAATCGAACCCCGGGGTCCGATCGGAACATGCGATCGGATTGGAGGGCATCGAATCCGTACAGATCGACCAGACTGCCGGGAAGCTTACGGTCCGGGCGTGCAAGGAAGGCGAATCCCCGGGCGTGGTCTCCATCAGCAACAAGAACACGCCTGAAATCCACGTCCACCAGGAAGGTTCGAAGCTCAATATCGACGTGAAGCTGAGCAAGGGCTGGATTTTCCGGCGCCGGCAGGGCGCCGCGACGGTGGTCCGTCTCGATGAGCGGGCATTCAAGCAACTCAAGATCGACAACGGTTACGGCGAAACCGAGGTCCACGGCGTTACCGCCGAAGACCTTCGCATCCACGTCGGCGCGGGCATGGTGCAATGCATCCTCACGCGAGGCTCGCTCGATGTGAACCTCGGGGCGGGGAAGATGTCGGTGCTCTCGCATTCGGGCCTGGCCCGCTGCGATTCAGGTACCGGCGACGTTCTCCTCGACATTGCCGAGCTCGGCACCGGCGAATACAAGGTCGATGTTGGAATCGGGCGCGCCGAAGTCCGGTTCCCTGAAGGTGGAGCAATCCACATCAATACCTCGAGCGGGATAGGAAAGTCCCGGATCGAGTACCCCAGCGCGCCTTCCGGGGCGGCAACAACCCTTCGCCTGAACTCCGGTATCGGTGAATGCATCGTGAAGGCTCGCGATGTAAACGCCGGGAAAGCCAGTGCTGCCGCCCCAGCCGCCGGTCAATCGAAGCCACAGCGCCCGGGCCGGAGTGCAACGGTCTCGCGAAGGCGGGAAGCGGAAGAGATGCGCGTCCTGCAGATGCTCGAGCAGGGCAAGATCAGCCCCCAGGATGCGGCCGACCTGATCGCAGCACTCCAGGGATCGAGCGCGCCGGGCTTCGACGAACCGGACGACGAGGATGGCGGAGTCTTTCGCGCTTAGGCAGGTCGCCTGCGGAGGTAGCCCAGCTTGCCCGCCTCCTCCTCGAGGTGGGCACGGAAATCCGGATGGGCGATCTCAATCAACATGGTCGCCCGCTCGCGAATGGTCCGGCCGTGGAGGTTGCGGGCGCCAAACTCGGTGACCACCCAGTGCACATCGCCGCGAGTCGTTACAACACCGGAGGCGCGTGGGAGTTCCGGGCAAATACGCGAGATCTGACCACCCTTCGCGGTTGAAGGCAGCGCGATGATGGGGACCCCGCCGCGCGATCGGGCGGCGCCCCGGATGAAATCGACCTGGCCGCCAATGCCGCTGTAGAAGCGCGAGCCGATGGAATCGGAAACCACCTGGCCCGTGAGGTCCACGCTCAAGGCAGAGTTGATAGCGACCATACGGTCATGCGCCGCGATTACTTCGACATCGTTGGTGTAGTTCACCGGCCTGAGAACCACCCTCGGGTTGTGGTCGATGTAGTCGTACATCTCCCGGTTGCCAGTGGCGAAAGCGCTCACAGCGTTGCCACGATTGAGGTTCTTGCGGACGCCGTTAACGACCCCACTCTTCATCAACGGCAAGAGCGCCTCGGTGAACATCTCGGTATGGACGCCGAGGTCGCGGTGGTTCGCGAGGGCGGCGAGAACGGCTGCGGGAATATCGCCGATGCCCATCTGGAGCGTGGCCCCATCCTCGATTAGCCCCGCTACGAGAGCGCCAATAGCCGGAGCTTCTGGCGCCGACGGCCCGCGAACGCTCTCCGGCAACGGTTCGTTCACCTCAATGGCAAGGTCGATGTCGCCCTCCATGAGCGTGTGTCCGTGGGTCCATGGCATCTGTGGATTGATCTGGGCGATGACCGTCTTCGCGTACTTCGTTGCCGCCAGGGCACAGTCGACCGAAACGCCGAGCGAGAATCGCCCGAATTCATCGGGCGGCGCAACATGGATGAGGGCCACATCCAAAGGCAGCGTGCCGCCGGGTTCGAACAGCGAAGGAATCTCGCTGAGGAAGATCGGTGTGTAGTCGGCCCGGCCTTCCTGCACAGCCTGCCGCACGTTCGGGCCGATAAAGAGCGCGTTGTGCCGGAATCGACCTTCCATGCCTGGCTCGCAGTACGGTGCGGGGCCGTTGGTGTGCATGTGCGTGACTTCCACGCCGCGAAGGTCCGGGCGGAGCACGACCATCCCATCCACGAGCACTTGCGGCGTGGCAGAGCCGCCATGGACGTAAACGCGATCCCCGTTCCGAACGGCCGCGATGGCCGTGTCCAGGTCAACGATCTTCATGGGTTCAGCATCTCGCGGGGCTCGATGCGAAACAAGCGGGCTGACCGACGCGGGGGCCGGCGGACGGCAGAATAGGTCCCGTGACTTCGGTGATGTGGTTCCGGCGGGACTTGCGGGTGGCAGACCTCCCGGCTCTTGAAGCGGCCATCGAACACGGCCCCGTAGTCCCACTGTTCGTGTTCGACGACCGCTTACTGAAGGGCCGGTGGAGCGCGCCCAACCGGAACGCCTTCCTGGTGGAATGTGTGCAGGGACTCGATGCGGCGCTGCGAGAGCGCGGCAACCGGCTGCACTTCAGGCGGGGCGATCCGCGCGATGCCGTGACAGCCTTCGCCAGGGAGTGCGACGCCAGCATGGTGTTCGCCAGCCGGGACTACACCCCATTCGCGCGTCGGCGCGACGAGGCGGTTTCCGGCGCCCTTGAAGCGGAACGCATCGAGTTCCGCCTGTTCCCCGGCACCTTGGCACAGGAGCCGGAAGCGGTTTCGACCGCCGGCGGGCAGCCCTATTCGATGTTCGGTCCGTTCTACCGGAGATGGGCAGGCTTGCCCCGGAAGGCGCCAATCCCGGCGCCACAGTCGATCCCCGGCCACTCGGGGCTCGAAATCGGGCAGGTTCCGGCATTCCTCGTGGGAGCAAACGGATCGGCCCCGGACCGTCTCCATGGCGGTGAACGGGCCGCGCAGGAGCGCCTCGCCGGTTGGGTCGGAAACCTCCCGGGTTACGAGTCGGGCCGGGATCGAATGGACCGGGAGGCCACGTCCCGTCTGAGCCAGGACCTGAAATTCGGCACACTGTCTCCCCGCCAGGTCATCGCTGCCGCGGAGGTCGCCGGGGCCGCGGGGTCGAAATTCGTGTCCGAGCTCGCCTGGCGAGAGTTCTACTACCACGTGCTCTGGAACCATCCGCGGGTGCTGGAACGGCCATTTCGACCCGAATTCGCCTCTCTCGAGTGGGATGCGAACCCCGGACACGTTCAGCGATGGAAGGATGGCGAAACAGGCTTTCCAATCGTCGATGCGGCGATGCGCCAGCTTCTCGCGACGGGCTTCATGCACAACCGTGCCCGGATGATCGTCGCGTCGTTTCTGACCAAGGATCTGCACATCGACTGGCGAGTTGGCCAGGAGCATTTCATGCATCACCTGGTGGACGGCGACGTGGCGAACAACAACGGCGGCTGGCAGTGGGCCGCCTCCACCGGCACCGACCCGCAACCCTACTTCCGGATCTTCAACCCTTTTCTCCAATCGAAGCGCTTCGACCCGGAGGGCGCATTCATCCGGCGATGGGTCCCGGAGTTACGACGCGTCCCAATGGGCCGGATCCACGAACCGCATCGGATGACGTTCGGGGAGCAGGCGTCGGCCGGTTGCCTCATCGGACAGGACTATCCAGCGCCAATGGTCGACCACGAGGTGGAGCGCCGGGTCGCCATGGAGCGGTACCGGCGGAAGCGCGGCGAAGCTACGCGATGTGATTGATGACGAGCGACGCGATCCCGAGGAAGAACACGAAACCCATCACGTCGGTCACAGTGGTGACGAAGATGTTCGCAGCGAGGGCCGGGTCGACTTTCGCAGCCTTGAGACCGAGTGGGATGAGCACTCCGCCCATTGTTGCCGCGCAAATGTTCAGGAATAGCGCGAGGCCCAGCACCAGGGACAGCACTTCATTCTGCTTCCACACATAGGCGGCGATGCCGGCGGCGAGCCCGATGACGAATCCATTCGTCATCGCAACCAGGATCTCCTTGCGGCAGGCGCGGAAGACATCAGCCACATCGAGATCGCCGAGGGCGATGCTCCTCACCGCGATGGTGGCCGTCTGGGTCCCCGCGTTGCCACCCTGCCCGGCGACGACCGGCATGAACAGCGCCAGCACGGCTGCCTTCGAAATCGCCGAATCGAAAATGCCAACCGTCGCGGCAGCCACGAATGCGGTAACGAGGTTGACGAGCATCCAGGGGATGCGACGCTGCACACTCACGCGGACCGAGCTGAAGATCCGCTCGTCCTCATCGAGACCGACCATGCGGTACATGTCTTCGGTGGCTTCTTCCTGGAGGACATCGATGAGGTCGTCGGCCGACATGATGCCTTCGAGACGACCCTCATCGTCGACGACCGGAACGGCGAGGAGGTTGTACTTCTGAAGGATGCGCGCGGCCTCTTCCTGGTCGGTGCCCGTGGCGACCGCGTGCACATCGCGCTGGGTGATCTCTCCCAGGGTCGTCCGGGGCGCGGAAACGAGGAGGTCGCGAATCGAGACGACGCCCTGCAGCCGCCCTTCGTCATCCAGAACGTACAGGTAGTAGGCTCGCTCGGCAGAGGGCCGGAGCACGCGAAGATAATCGATTGCCTGCTGGACGCTGATGCCCTCATTGAGAGCGACGAACCCGCGGCTCATCAGGCCGCCCGCGGACTCATCTCCGTACTGCATGAGCTCGGCGACTTCGTCGCCGCGGTCGAGGGCCGCGAGCGTTTCCACCTGCTCTTCGGGTTCGAGTTGCTGGATGACGTCGGCAACGATGTCGTCGTCGACTTCCTCGAGTACGGCGGGAAGGTCTTCTATGCCGACGCCGCGGATCAACTCGCGGAGTTCATCGTCTTCGACGAATTCGAAGAGTTGGCCAACGACATCGGAAGGCAGGCGGCCAAGAAGGTCACGACGCTCGGCCTCGTCCAGATCGAGGACGAGTTCGACGAGGTCGGCCGGGTGAAGGGATGTTACAAGCGCGACAAGTTTCGCCCATTCGCCTGAGGCAGCGAGTGCGCGCGCATCGTCGAGGACTTCGCGGGCAGCGAGGTCTTCAGGCACAGCAGGGCCCTTCGTTCACAAGGTTGTTGGTACGCGGGGTGGCGCACGTTCGTGAACGTACGTCCGGGGTTGGGCAGGGTCAATCAACTGTCGTTAACAGTCGAAATTCGCCTCGCCGATAAATGTGCAAATGCTTGTGCAGTTGAGCTATACTTTGGGCTGCCCGCTTTGCGTGGGTCAGGAGGTGTGCGGATGCGACGAAACAGGTTCATCGCAACAGTTGCAGCCGGGCTTGGGATCATCGCCCTCATACCCGTTGCTACGGCGCTTGGAGATGACAGTGCGGAGCCTGCCGGTCAGGCCATCCAGGATGTGACCGCCCTTGGAAGCGGCTTCACCTACCAGGGAAGGCTGACCGATGCCGGGAGCCCTGCGAACGGCACCTACGACCTGCGCTTCATTCTTTATGACGCGGAGACAGCCGGCGCAGCCGTCGGCTCCACACAAACCAAGGAAGATGTCAACGTCACGAACGGGCTCTTCTCGGTCGAGCTGGACTTCGGCAATGCCGCCTTCAACGGCGACGCGCGGTGGGTCGAGCTTGCGGTCCGGCCCGGCGCCAGCGCCGGAACGTTCACGGTGCTTTCTCCGCGGCAACCCATTAGCCCCACGCCCTATGCGCTGTTCGCAAAGGCCGCTGCGGGAATCGCGGTGCCGTTTGCGGCGACCGGCTCATCCGCCGGTGCGGCAGCCTCTACGACGGGGCTCTTCACCGTTACCCAATCGGGAACCGGCATCGCAGTCGCGGGCAACCGGACCAGCACCGAAGCGGACGAGTATCCGGGCGTGCTCGGCACGAACTCAGGCGGAGGCGCGGGCGTCCAGGGCGAATCGACCTATGTTGACGGCGTCGCGGTCCGAGGGTTTGCGGTTGGCGCGAACGGCACCGGCGGCTATTTCAGTGGCGAGACCGGCATCGAAGTCGATGGACCGGTGAAGGTTTCGGGCGCCACGCCTTCGGCCTTCGTCCACACGGTGGATATCGCCGGGGGTGGCCAGAACACCTGCCCGGCAGATGACACGATCACCATCCTCACCAACCCGCTTACCGATGGCGACCCAAGCGCCCTGGTGTTCGTGACGCTTGTGGACCCTACCGGCAACGGCTTTAACACGCTGGATAGCGCCATTGCCGTCGTGTACGACTCCGATGCCTGCGAAGAGGCCGCCGACAAGTGGTCGGTCTACACAACGGCCTCGGGTGGGGTCGACTTCACGGACGGGCTCCAAATGAACGTGCTGGTGATCCAGCGATGACTATTCGCGCACGTGGCTTCGCGTTCGCGGGCGCGGGAATCGCCGGACTAACATTGGGCGCGGCCGTCCTCGCGCAGACGTCCGGGGGAATGTACGACCTCTCGTGGCGCGCGCTGGCCGGGGGCGGCACGAGCTCGGGGAGCGACTACGCCGAACACGGCGCAATCGGCCAGGCAGTCGCCGGCACCTCGGCAGGCGGCAGCTATTCGGTGAGCAGCGGATTCCTCGGCGGCGGCGCGGAGAAGTACAAACGATTCTTGCCGGTGCTCGCCAGGGACTAACCGGGAGAGGGACTCGCCACAGACGCAGAGAAGCCGCCTTTGGGAGAGGCGGCTTCTTTGTTGTTTGCCTGATGGGGCGAGCGGCGGGGTTCGAACCCGCGATCTTCTGGGCCACAACCAGACGCGTTAACCACTACGCTACGCCCGCCACGCGGAAGAACAGCGTACCAGAGCCGGACCTACGCGCGAACATTCGGCGGGCCTCAATACTTGGAAACGTTGATCTCTTTCATGTGGCCGGTGGACGTGAAGATCACGCGTTCGCAAATGTTGGTGCAGCGGTCGGCGATGCGTTCCAGGTTGTGCGCGCACCAGATCAGATACGTGTTCCGCTGAACCGTCGATGGGTCGGCCAACATGGCCTTGATGCAGTCGTCGTAGACCTTGTCCTGAAGGCGATCGACTTCGTCATCGGCATCGCAGATCTGGCGCGCAAGGTCCACATCGTGGTCGATGAACGATTTCAGGCTGTTGCGGAGCATGGCGACGGCGCGGTCCGACATTCCGGGGAGGTAGCCGAGCTTTCGCGGAAGTGGCTCATCGCCAAGCATCAGATTGATCTTCGCGATGCCTTCGGCGTGGTCGGCTATGCGTTCGAGGTCGGTGATGATGTAGAGCACGCTCGCGAGCGAACGGAGGTCGGTGGCAAGAGGCTGCTGCGAAGCGATGACGAACATCGTCCGGTCTTCGATTTCGAAGCGCTTGGCGTTGATTCGCTCGTCTTCTTCGACGATTTTCCTGGACCATGCGGTGTCGCCATCGCGGAGCGATTCCATCGCGTCCATCACGGCTTTTTCAGTCATCGACCCGAGGACCAGGACATCATCCTGAACCTGGCGAAGCTCGGCGTTGAACAGGTCACGAGCCATTGCGGTGTCCTTGCCTTCCTGGGAGCCTAGCCGAATCGACCGCTGATGTAGTCCTCGGTGCGTTTGTCTTGCGGGTTCGTAAAGAGTTCCTGAGTTGGCCCGTATTCTATCAGTTGGCCGGTCACTTGTTCATCAGTGAGCATGAACGCTGTCTGGTCCGAAACGCGGGCCGCCTGCTGCATGTTGTGCGTCACGATCACGATCGTGAACTTCTGCGCGAGCGACCGCATCAGGTCTTCAATTTTCAGGGTTGCGATGGGATCGAGCGCAGAGCAGGGCTCGTCCATCAAGACAACCTGGGGCTCGACAGCGATGGTCCGGGCGATGCACAACCGCTGCTGCTGCCCGCCTGAGAGCGCCATCCCGGGTTTCTTCAAGTCGTCTTTTACTTCGTCCCAGAGGGCAGCGAGCTTGAGCGAGTTTTCAACTCGGTCAGCGATCTCGCTCTTGTTGCGGACGCCGAGGAAACGAAGGCCGGCGGCGACATTTTCGGCAATGGACATCGTCGGAAATGGGTTCGGCTTCTGGAACACCATCCCGATTCGCTGGCGTACGCGCGCGGGGTCGACCCCCGATGCGTAGATATCGTTCCCCTCGAGGAGGACGGTGCCCTCGACGCGCGCCCCCTGGATGATCTCGTGCATCCGGTTCAAGGTCCGGATGTAGGTGCTCTTCCCACAGCCGGAAGGACCGATAAGGGCGGTCACGGAACACTTCGGGATGTCCATGGATATGTCGGTGACCGCGTGCTTGGAGCCGTAGTACGCGTTCAGGTCCCGCACGGTAATGGCTATTTCCCGGTCTCCGAGCTTACTGGCGCTGGCGGCATTGCTCGGGCTCGACCCGGTGGCGGAGGTCTCAACCACTTTTTCGGGTGTCTCCTGCTTGGTTTGAAGGTCCGTCATTTGCAAACTCCTACTGCCGAACGGTGACTCGAGAGCCGAAGAACGCGCGAACTCCGAGGCTGATAACCAGGACCACCGCCACCAAAACCAGGCTCATCGCCCAGGCCTGATCGTGCCAGTAGTCGTACGGGCCCACCGCATAGACAAAGATTCGCAGCGGGATGGCGTCCATCGCGGATTCAATATCCGTCGTATAGAACTGGTTGCCCAGTGTCGTGAAAAGCAGCGGGGCTGCCTCCCCTGCGATCCGGGAGAGGCCAAGCATCACACCGGTCGCAATCCCCGGGAGTGCGGTGGGCAGGATCACCCGGAAGACGGTCTTCCAGCGAGGTGCTCCCAGCGCATAGCTCGCCTCCCGCACGGAACGCGGGACCAGCAGCAGCATCTCTTCCGTGATCCGGGCAACGGTGGGCACGAGGATGATTGCCAGCGCAGCCCCGCCAGCGAACCCTGAGAAGTGCCCCTGCTTCAGAACGATCAGGCCGTAGATAAACAGGCCAACCGTGATCGACGGAATGCCGGCCATCACCTCTACGAGGAACCGGATGACGAATCCCACGCGGTTCTGGCCGTACTCCGCGAGGAACATGCCCGTGAGAACGGCAACGGGCACGCCCATGGCGAGGCCCAGCCCGACCATGATGGTGCTCCCAACGATCGAGTTGTGCCACCCACCACCAGCCAGGCCGGGGCGGTTCGGCTCCTCAGTGAAGAGATCGAGGTTGAGACCGGGAGCCCCTTCCTTTATCAAGTAGACGAGAATGAGGACGAGCGGCACCACTGCAAGGGCGGCGGCGAACATCATCGCCCCAGTCATGATGCGGTCGATGACTTTGCGCCTCCGGTAGAGGCTCAAGGAACGATCGAAGAGGGTGGCCTGCGCGTCCATCATTCCTGCACCACCGCCTTCTGGCCGTTGGTTACTCGCCAGACGAGCAAACGAGCGACGACATTAATCAGGAAGGTGATGACGAGGAGAAGCAGCGCCACTTCCAGCAGGGCGGAGCGGTGCATCGAATTTTCGACTTCCGTGAACTGGTTCGCGATGACGCTGGCCATCGTATAGGTGGGCGCGAAGATGTTGTCCGGGATCTCGACGCGGTTCCCGATGACCAGGGTAACCGCGAGGGTTTCTCCGACGGCGCGGGCCAATCCGAGGATTGAAGCGCCCATGATGCCTGAGCGGGCGTAAGGGAGGATGGCGATTCGCATCGCCTCCCAGCGAGTCGCTCCGAGGGCAAGGATTCCTTCTCGCTGGCTCCGGGGGACAGCCGCTATCACATCCCGCGAAACGGCCATTACCGTCGGCAGAATCATCACCGTGAGGATAACGCAGGCCGAAAGCAGCCCGGTGATGAGCGGCGTGCCATCGACATACGGGACCCAGCCGAAGTAGTCGATCATGAACGGGCCGAAGTGGTCACGGATGAAGATTCCCATGACGAAAATGCCCCAGAGACCGTAGACCACGCTCGGAATCGCCGCCAGCAATTCGACCATGTACGAGATGGGGCGACTCAAGTACGGCGGGGCGATTTCCACCAGGTAGAGTGCCACCAGGACAGCGATCGCGGTGGCTGCAATCAGCGCAACCACTGAAGTGATGAGCGTGCCGACGATGAACACACCCGCGCCGAAGACTTCGGCCGGCGGATTCCAGGTCGTTTCCCAGATGAACGGGAGACCGAACTCCCTGATGGCAGGCAACGAACGGTCGATGAGTTCGTAGAACAACCCGGCGATGACAGCGACCACCAGGATGGCGGCCGCGCTGGTGACCGCGGCGAACGTCCAGTCTCCAGGCTTAAGCCGGTTTTGGAGCGTCTTCGGACGCGTCAAAGCCTTTGTCGAAAGTGCCATCGCTTCTGCCTCGCAGTTTGGCGGGTCGGAAACATGCGCGCCGGGCCCGCTTCAGAAGCCGGGCCCGGCGTCACAAACGCAATTGGATGCTAAGGCTTGTGCGGAATCACCGCACTCTCGCCCCTCTGAGTTATCCGCCGCTCAGACTGGCCTTGGAACCATCGTCGCACTTCAGGCTCTTGATGGTCGCCTCGATAGTCGGAACGACTTTCTCCGGAATGGGGGCGTAGTTGAGTTCGCCTGCGGTCTTGGCTGCGGCCGGGTCGTGGAAGACCCACCAAAGGTAGTTCGCAAGCGGAGTCTGCTGCGAGCACTTGCCGGAGGTCTTATAGACCAGGAGGTAGGTGAAGCTCGCGATAGGATAGGCCGCATCGCCATCGGCATTGACGATCGAGACCCGGTAGTCCGCCGGAAGCGTCACGCCCGCCGCCGCAGCGCTGGTCGATGCGATGGACGGCGTTACGAATTTGCCGGCCTTGTTCTTCATATCCGCATAGGGGAGCTTGTTGGCGATGGCGTAGTTCAGTTCGACGTAGCCGATGGCGTTGGGGGTCTGCTTCACGAGATTCGTGACGCCCTCGTTGCCTTTGCCACCCTGGCCAACCGGCCACTGCGGATTCTTGCTCGTGCCAACCTTGGACTTCCAATCCGCACTGACGTGGGACAGGTAGTCGGTCCAGACGAAGCTGGTGCCCGAACCGTCGGAACGATATGCAACCTGGATATCTGCGCTCGGCAACTTCGCATCCGGGTTCAGTGCCTTGATTGCCGCGTCGTCCCACTTCTTGATCTCGCCGAGGTAGATCTTCGCGATCGTCTCGCCGTCGAACTTGAGCGGGCTCGACACGCCACTCAGGTTGTAGGTCACGACGACCGAGCCGAGAACCATCGGAATGTGCTGCGCATCGGGAGCCTTCGAGAGCTCATCGTCGCTCATCGGGGCATCAGAAGCACCGAAGTCGACAGTCTTCTCTGTGAACTGCTGGATGCCGCCGCCCGAGCCGATGCTTTGATAGTTGATCTGGACGCCCTTGGCGACGTTCTTGTTGTAGTCGTCGAACCAGGCCTGGTAGATGGGGGCCGGGAAGGTTGCACCGGCGCCCGTTAGCTGGGCCTTGTCGTTCTTGCCTACGTCGGAGGGAATGCTCCCGGCCGTGGTCGGCGCGGTCGTGCCGCCGGGCGCGGTCGTGGCCGTGGGCGAGGTGTCGTCATCGTCGTCATCGCCGCCGCAGGCTACGGCAACGAGCGAGACGATGGAGATGAGCGCCAGGAAAACGTACGCCCATTTCCCTTTCGTAAAGACATGAAGCATATGTTCGTTGTACCCCTGAGATTTGAAGATTCTTGGTTGATAGCTTCTAGCCGCAGGCTATGGTCGGACCTTTAACCGCGGATTAACGGCGAAGGAAACCCGGCCTTTCGGATTGCGGACGTTTTACATGCAGTTTGCAATCGGCCCATGACGCCGAATTCGCAGGCGTCGAACATATCGTTAACTGCGGGCTGGACGACGGCCTCGACCGCAGGGCCCACCCTCTGGTGGTCGAGGGCTCCAGGCTCGCCAACCCCGTCCCGGCGTTGCACCCCGCAATGCCGGGTGGCCGGCCCGGAGCCCTCGGCGCATACTGAATTGGAACTGCTGGCTACCGAACGAGAGGACTAACCCGTGCAGAAGATTCTCCTCGTCGACGACGAAGCGAACATTCGGGATCTGAACGCGATGTACCTCGAAAAAGAGGGCTTCGCTGTCGAGCACGCCACGAACGGGGTGGAAGCGATCGCCAAGTTCGAGCAGTCGCAGCCCCAGCTCGTTGTGCTCGATGTGATGATGCCCGGAATGGACGGCTTCGAAGTGTGCCGCGAACTGCGCCGCGAAAGCGACGTGCCGATCCTGATGCTCACCGCCCGGAGCGAAGACGTGGACAAGATCGTTGGGCTCGAACTGGGCGCCGATGACTACATGACCAAGCCCTTCAACCCGCGCGAACTGGTCGCGCGCGTGAAGCGCATCCTCCATCGGGTGGAAGGTGGCCGGAAGCCCCAAACTGCAATTTCGGTTTCGAACCTTTCCGTGGATAAGGCCCGCCGAGAGGTGCGCGTGGATGGCGACGAGTTAACGCTGCGGACCAAGGAATTCGACCTGCTGCTGGCATTCGTCGAGAACCCTGGGATCGCCCTCACGCGCGACCAGCTCCTCGGTTCGGTCTGGGGCTATGACTTCGCGGGAGAGACCCGCACGGTGGACGTACACGTGCAGCATCTGCGTTCAAAGCTGAATCATGCGAATGTACAGATAGAGACCCTGCGGGGGGTGGGGTACAAGTTGATTGAGGTGCCCGTCTAGCCCCCGCGACGGGGAGGTGCGCTCACGTTCGCGCGGATTTCGTGGATTCCCGAACCCGGAGGGAGGCGCGTTCGCCAGTCCCGCATCTTCGTGTCTCTTTTTTTGAGCATGCCCCGTGGGTAGCCTGCAGATCCGGCTTCTCGTCACCTATTTCTTCGTTATCGCGGTGACGTTGGGCCTCGCCGCACTCAGCTTGCTACTGCAGCTCGGCGAATACCGGGACTCGATCTCCTACGGCAACCTCGAAGACATGGGCCGGCTGGTCAATTCCCAGGCAGGGTTGCAAATCCAGCTCGCCGAGGCGAACACCGTGCCATCGGGCGATCCGAAGACCGGCAGCGAGAGCGAAGCCGACCGGGGCAAGAAGCTGCTCGCCGACCTCAACTCCTTCTTCAACAACAGCGCGACGGGTACCGTAAGCCGCGAAACCACCGTCGCTATCATCGATGCCGCGGGACGCGTCTTGCCGGGTTTCGCCACAAGCTCGACGAACCTGGACGGCTCCGTCGTGCGCGACCTCACGAAACAAACGTCCGACGAAGTGACCGACCCCCGCCGCTGCCGGCTCGACCGGCCGGACGGGCCGGACATCCTCTGCGTCAGCATTCCACTCAGCGCGGACGCACTCGAAGCGCTCCAGGGCACCGACGCATCGGCGATCATCGTGGCTCGGCCCGCCGCGAGCCTCGGCGAAATCGTGGGCGACCTGTTCCCGCGCCTCGTGTTCTCCGGGCTCATCGGTGTCGCCGCCGCCCTCGTCCTTGGGTTCGCTCTCAGCCAGAGCGTTGCGGCACCGCTGCGGAATATCGCCCGGGCGGCCCGCAGCGTCGCGCGTGGAAACTACCGCCAACGAGTGCCGGCAACCGGCCCGCGAGAGGTGCGCGACCTGGCGGCCAACTTCAACCGTATGACCGAAGAGGTGCAGCGCTCGCAACAGACCTTGCGAGACTTCCTCGCGAACATCTCGCACGAATTGAAGACCCCGCTCACTTCGATCCGCGGTTTCAGCGAGGCGATGCTTGACGGCACGATCGACGACCAGGTGGGCATCGAGCGTTCGGCGAAGATCATCAGCGACGAATCGAACCGGGTGCTTCGCCTGGTGCAGGAACTCCTCGACCTCTCCCGCATCGAGAGCGGACAGGTGTTGATGCAGCAGGAAGACATCGACCTGCACGAACTGTTCGAGCATGTGGGCGAGGTGTTCGCACTAAGAAGCGAGGAATCCGGTGTGAACCTGGATGTGGCCATCAACGGCCGCGCACACGTACGCGGGGACTTCGACCGCCTGGAGCAGGTGATGAACAACCTCCTCGACAATGCCTTCCGCCACACGCCCGAAGGCGGCGCCGTGAAGGTGGCCTGCCGGGACCTCCAACCAGGCACGCTGCAGATCACGGTTGCGGACACCGGCCCCGGCATTCCGGTAAACGACCTGCCCCACCTGTTCGAACGGTTCTATCGCGGAGACAACCAGAACGGCACGTCGCGCAAGGGCTACGGCCTGGGCCTGGCGATCTCGCGGGAGATTGTCCGCGCCCATGGCGGTGAGATCTGGGCGACGAGCGAAACGGGCAGCGGGACGACCTTTGTGTTCACGCTTCCCATCGCGGGCCGAGGAGTACTGCCAGCCGCCGCGCGATAGCATCCATGGTGTAGCCGCTTGCCATGCCAGTGAACCGCCCGGCCCAGCCGGACATGACCACCGCCATGCGATAGAGCCCGGTAGCTTCGTAGTACTCGAGGTTGTGCAGAGGCGCCCCGGTGACACGTTCGTAAGCGCCGGAGAGTAGCGTTTCTCCTTTCGGTCCGGGCATGCCCCCGAAAATGGTGTGCAGGGCCGAATAGAACCCAAGGTCCGCGCGAGGATCGCCAATGGCAGCGACCTCCCAGTCCAGCACGCATACGAGGGAATCGCCGCGGAAGAGGTAGTTTCCAGGGTTCGGGTCGCCGTGCAGGAGGCCCATTCGGGCATCGGCAGGCTCGTTTGCGCGGAGCCACTCGCCCAGGGAGATCAGCAGCGGCGCCCGCGAGATCCTGAGCCGCTCGGCACGCGCACGCCACGCACCCAGGACAGCATCGAGAGGCGACTCGGTTTGTGCATCGGGGAGGAGGAACTCGAGGCCGGCCCATCGCCAATCCACGGCGTGAATCTGGGCAAGGGCGGCGGCCGCGACTTCGAGCCGTTCCGAATGGCCATACCAGAAGAGCGGCAGCGTCTCGCCGGGGATGCGCTCCATGATGTAGAAAGGCGCGCCGATGACTTCTCCGTCGGGCTCGTACCAGGCGACCGCCGGTACCGGGACATCTGTGCGCCCGAGCGCGCGCATGACACGGAACTGCCGTTCGACATCGTAGGGCGCGAGGATGCCGTCGGGTCGCTCGGGGCGGAGCACCAGCGGCAGGACAACGATCTCGTCCCGGCAGGCGATCCTTGCGTCGAAGCTGACCGTGTCGTTGCTGGCGCCGGCCGGCATTCCGCGGACGTTGATCACTTCGACTGTATCGGCGCTGGAAAGCTGCCGCGAGAGGTAAGCCGCGAGCTTGTCTCGCCAGTCCATCAGGCCAACTCGGCGAGCGATTGTTCCAGCAGGGCAACCAGGTGGTCCCATTCGTACCAGGGCGAACTGTTGTTGAAGCGCCGCCAGCCGTGATAGATAACCCCGAGTTCGAAAAGCCAGCGCGCACGGAAAAACGCCATCCCCGAAAGCGACTTGCCGGCTGCAACACCGTAGACCTGGACGAACGGTTGCGATTCGGCCGGGCCGAACGGCGCGCCTTTCAGGTGTGAAAGCGAAACCAGCTGTCCGATGTCGCTGCGCGGGTCGGAAATTCGGGCCTGTTCCCAGTCAACCACCGACACCACCTCTTCGCCAAGGAAGAGGTAATTGAAGATGTTGATGTCGCCCTGGCAGAGGGCAAGGCGGCCATTGTCAGGGACAGTTTTCCGGAGGCGTTCGAGGGCATGCACCAGGATCGGGTCGTTTTCGCAGCCGAAAGCGGGCATGCGCCGGGCGATGGCATCGAGTTCGCCGCGGATGCCCTCCGCGGGCGACGAAGGAACGCCGAGCAAATCAAGCCCGAGCGCTCGCCAATCGAGAGCGTGGATCGCCGCGACTGTGCGCGTGAAGGCGGCGAAGCTCGGGCTTGGTGCGACGCCCATGTGCGGAGCATCGATCCACTCCATCACGATGAACGGCGCGCCGAGGGGCGCGTTGCTGCTTTCGGAACCGAGGACGGTTGGCACCGGGATCGCCGAACCTTTGAGCGCCTGGATCACGCGACCTTCGCGGACCACGTCGTACGGCTCGAAGATGCCTCGTTGGCGCTGCATCCTCAGGCAAACGGCCTTCGGTCCTCGCCCGAGCAAGTCCACCTTACACGTTATGTTCGATGCACCACCGTCAACCGGCTGGATCGAAAGCACGCGAGATTCGCGGAATCCTTCCAACCGGTTGAGCCACGGTTCGAACTGCTCGACGAGCGGCACCATTGGCGCGCATTTTCCGAGGGGAACAGTCGATTGTCGAACGGGCCTCCGACGCCACCGCAGCTTACAATCGAACGGTGGAGTACTCGGACGCATTAGATTTCCTCCTCTCGCTCAACGACATGGAGCGAGGGTTCCAGGCATCGGCCAACCCCACGATGAACCTCGCTTCAATGCGTTCGCTGCTTTCGCGCTTGAACGATCCACATACGGGCCGCCCGACTGTTCATGTGACGGGTTCGAAAGGCAAGGGCACAACGGCCTCGATGATCGCGGGAATCCTCCAGCGCGGCGGCTACTCCACCGGCCTCTACACCAGCCCTCATCTGCACTCCTTCACGGAGCGCATCGCCATCGACGGCGAAGCCATCTCGCCGGAAGAGTTCGCGGCCGGCCTCGATGCCATCAAGTCGGCCGTCGAAGAGGAGCGGGAGAGCGTCCACGGCGACGTCAGCACCTTTGGCGTGCTCACGGCGCTGTTCTTTTGGCTGGTACGCGCACAGTTGCCGCGGGTGGACTGGCAGGTAGTGGAGGTTGGCCTGGGTGGCACGTTCGACGTGACCAACGTCATCGAACCCCCGGAGATTGCGGTCATCACGCCGATTTCACTCGAGCACACCGCTATCCTCGGCAACACCTGCGCCGAGATTGCGAAAGACAAGTCCGGGATCATCAAGGCGGGGACGACGGCCATTCTCGCGCCCCAGCACGATCCAGCAGTCCGCGATGTCGTCGCCGCACGGTGCGAGGAGGTCGGCGCGACGCTTGTCGATGTCGCGGCCTCGTACCAGTACGAGTTGAAGGAGAAGTTCCCGTTTGGGCAGTCGTTCCGGCTCATCGGGCCAGGCGGTGAGCGGGAGATGCGGACGCCGATGCTTGGCGCCCACCTGGTTCAGAACGCGGCAACTGCGGTCGCCGCGGCCGAGGCCATCCGGGCGCGCGGGTACTCGCTCTCGGAGCAGGCCATCGTCGACGGTATCGCCTTCACCCGGGTCCCGGGGCGGCTTGAGGTCGTTGGTCAGAAACCACTGATCATTGCGGACGGCGCGCACAACGGCGAGAGTGCCGAAGCCCTGGCGACCGCACTACGCGACTACTTCGAGTGGCGGCGTTGCTTCCTGATTCTCGGGTGCAACCGCGACAAAGATGTCCGGGAGATCGGCTTCAAGCTCGCGAAGCTCGCGGAACTGATCATCTGCACGAGGTTCGAAAACCCGCGCGCCATGGACCCCTACGCGATGGTCCAGGAAGTCGGCTTCCTCGGACCGGCCGCGGTCGCCGAGGATTCGGTAGCCGACGCCATAGACACCGCGATGTCTCACGCGAAAGAAGACGACCTGATTTGCATCACCGGTTCGCTGTATGTGGTAGCCGAGGCGCGGGAACGGCTCCTTGGCGAGAGCGTGATCCGGCGCTGATTCAATCTGCCCACTGGGCACCTGCGAGAGAGCCCAGGCACGCAGCGGCGGCGCCCTCCGGCAATGCTCGGCGCGCTTCAGGATTCGTCCATCCGTGGACACCGGCGCCTGTCGAGCTCCCAACGAGCAGTAACGCCAGCCTGCGGTACAGCTGCTGAAAGTCGCTGGCCGACAGGCCCCGGCGCGCGAAGAAGTCTTCATCCCTGCGATCGGCGTGGAGCTTCAGGCCGCGCATTGCAGTCGCAACATTCTCAACTGATTCCGCGAGACCCGTGGCGACGAGCAGCGCGTTGGGAGATTCGGCGGGGAATTGGCGAAGTTTTCCGAGAAGGGCGTTGCCAATTGCCGCCGCGTGGTTGGTCTCTTCGCCGCGGGTGCGCGGGCGAGTGACTTCCAGGTTGAAACGGTGGCTCGCACGGAAGACCACGGCGAAATCCGGGCCGCGGCGTTCCCGGCCGTGCGGCTCGAACGCGAGTTCGAAGCGTCGATCGGCGAGCAGGAGGAATGCCGCGTGGAGCTCTGCACGGACATCACCGCGAACGCCGGATTCGTTCGAGACCCTCAGCTTCTTTCGGATCTTGTCGCGGTGCGTCTCAGCGAAGGCCAGGAAACGGTTTGATGCGCCAATCCAGTGGCTGAGCTCGTCCTCCAGCGAATGCCCGGGCAAAGGGGCAACGCCGTCGCAGAGATATGCAACCAGCCGCTCCACCCTCTGAGTCCGAACAGCTGATTCAGGCATGTCCACACCAGTTCCACGCAGAGCTTAACTCGATGAGACGGGGTTTTGAGTTTGTGGAAGCCGGCGCCGGGTGGTAGACGTCAACGTTGCAGCCCACCACGCTATCTGGATGCGATTCCGCCAACGTCTCGAGAACGGCCGCTTCGCCGTCGCGCTCGAGATCCTTCCGCCACAGCGACCGCTGTTGAAAGTGTTGCTTCGACGTGCCCGGCTCCTGGAAGGGCACCCGCAGGCGATCAATGTCATCCAGCGGCCCGGCCGCCAGACGAGCCTGGATGCATCGTTGCTCCTGAAGGGCGAGGGCATAGAACCGGCGTGGCACCTGGTCACCCGTGGCCGGACGAGGAGCGAACTTTCGGCTGACCTGGAGCGCGCGGCAGCAGGCGACATCTCCCAGGTCTTATGCATCCTCGGCGACCACGCCGGATCGGATACCGCCGACTCGCCGACGATCAAGGAAGCCGTCGCGATGACTCATGATGCACTGCCTTCGGCGCTGGTGGGTGCGACACTCAACCAGTACGGGCGGGACCAGGAAGCGGTGCTGCGCAACCTCCTCCCGAAGCTCACGGCGGGAGCTTCATACGTTCAAACGCAGCCGGTGTTCGATGCCTCAGTCATCGAGCCATTCGCCATTGGCATCGAGCGGGCCGCGCCGGACGCAAGGATCATCGCGATGGCCATGCCGCTGCTGACGATGGAGGCCGGCGAGCGCATTGAGGCACGCCTCGGGATTCGCCTGCCAGATTCGCTGCGCGAAGTTCTCGCAGTTGGCGACCAGGAACTTGCATGGGGAGCCTTCGAGGCGACGATCGAGCAACTCATCGCCACCCCGTACATCAACGGCGTCGCAATCATGACGTTCGAGGGCGACGCTCCCGCCGAAGCGGGCGCCCGCATCGTCTCGACGCTGCGCAGTGCCGGCGTGCTCGACTGAGGAGTTGGCGTGGAACTGAAACTGGCAACCTTCAACATCCGCAACATCAACGACCGCTACGCGGAGCGAAAGCCGCTGCTCGGCGCAGCCTTTGCCGCGCTTGATGCGGACATCGTCGGCCTTCAGGAAGTGGTGTTCAGCCCGCCGCGCCAGGATGACTTTCTCTCGAGCCAACTGGCAGAACGGCACTACCGCAGCTTCGTTTCGCGCCACGAATCCAACCCGAACTTCGGCAACGCCATCCTCTGTGCGCGAAACGATGCGCAGGCCCATGAGGAGCTTCGATTAAGTACCGGGCGTTCGGCTCACCGGATCTTGCTGGTCTCCGAAGGGCGCACATTCTGGTTCGCCAATACCCACCTGCATCACAAGCCCGAAGAGCCGGAGGTGCGAGTGGAGCAGGCAGCCGCGATCGTCGAGTGGATGGCCAGTGCGCCCGCTGCTGACGCGGCGGTGATCGTTGGAGACTTCAACACACCGCCATTCGAGCCCGCCTATGGTGTCATGACTAAGGCGGGCTATCGCTCCGCGATGCTCGAAGCGAATGGGGCAGAACCAGCCGTCACGTGGCCGTCGGGGATCCAGGCGCCCACGATGGACACCGAAGGCGACCCAAACTGTCTCGATTACATCTGGTGCATGGGACGGATCCGCGTGAAATCGGCGCACGTTGCCGCCAACCAGCCGGCGCCGGATGACCCGACGATGTATCCGAGCGACCACTTCGCCCTGGTCGCCGACATCGAGATTTCTTGACCCTCAAGTCCGTGCGGGATTCTCCCGATGATTCCCATACATGAATCAAATCGGATGTCCATGCTGTGGGCGCGAAGTCGCTGCCGAGTGGGAGTTCGACATCCGTCCTATGCGCATGTACCGGACCTGGCGGCCCGACGGGAACCGGACCGGGTCGACCTTGCCACTTTGTGGTAGTTGCGCGGAATGGCTCGGTGGCCTCGCCGCCGCGGCGCGGACGCCGGATGGTTCCCATCGCGTGCTCGGAGGTCCAAGTTCTGGCAGCCGGAAGCTCGTATTTGAAGACCAGTGCCAGATCTGCTGTGAAATGCCCTCCGCCCGGGCAGCGAAACTTGCATGGATTTCGCCTCGCGGAGAGCGGGTCGAAATCTTCGCGTGCACCGGCTGCGAAGCATGGTTGACCGCACTCGCCAGCGACGGGCGGACGGTTCGCGGCACCGGTGACCGCAACATCGACGGTCCCTACGGCAACTGGCCGCATCCGAACCTGCGTGGCCTCAAGGTGCACCTCGATATCGAGGACAGCACCACGCGGGCGCTGACCGCGGAAACGTGCCGGGCGATGGGTATGGACCTAACCACCGAGCCGGCAGACCTGTTGATCACCCAGGCCACCGCCACGGGCCATGCCGCGCACAAGATCCGCGAACGAAAGGGGCTGGACCTGACGGCCGTGGTTCTGGCCGGCCTTCGGGCGCGACGCGACCTGGAACAGGCACTCGAAGCAGGCGCCCGTTGCTGGGCCACCATTCCCACAACCCCGCAACAACTGACAGCGGCGCTCTCGCGCGCTTCGCGCGGCGATGTCAGCGCATGGGATCCGGAGACCTGTCTCCCCCGGATCGATGTCCAGAGGCTCGACCGGACCGTGGTCGAATGCAAACCACTGCCGGGGACTGAACTCTTCGAACTCGGTTGGCTCCTCAAACGGTTTTCGCGCGGGTATGACGAAGTTGGCTGGAACAATGGCAGCGTCCTGGTCGTGCCGAGGGCGCCTTCCGACCATGTCGCCGGGGTTGCGGAGCGACTCAGCATCCTTGTGGACGGCCGCTGCACGTTCTCGGTCCTGCGTCCCGCACAGGTGACACCCCCGGCCCGGTTCGAGGCTGCGGGCTGAGTTTCGCCCGAATAGGGAAATCACCTAGTGCTCCCCTGCACGCTTCGGATCAATGCTGACGAAGAGGTCTTGTGATGTATTCGATCCGGGTACGGGCGGATGTGGAAGTGCTGGAGGCAGTGTTCACCGCAAGCGTGACCACCGAGGAAGCCCTGCGCGCGGTTTCGCAAGCCTTCGTCCTGGCTGAAGCGGGAAACATCTCCCGCGCGATTTGCGACCTTCGTGAGGTCGAAGATGGTCTTCCCCACGGCAGCCTCTCGGTGATAGCCGCGAGCTTCACCTCGCGCTTGAGTGCCGGTCAGCGAATCGCAATGCTGTGCACACCGGAACAACTGCCGGTGGCCCGGCGGTTCGCGCGGTTCGCACGGATCGGGGAGGAACTGGGCGTGTTCACGCGTGCCGCCGATGCTGATGCGTGGATCGAAAGCGCGCCTTCGACACGGCTTTCGGAAACCATGCTGCGTCACATGCGGGCGATCCTCGAAGACGCCGACGCTGACCGCGACGAACAACCGCGACAGCGACGTCACACCGCCTAGCAGTCAGGCGGACGGTGGAATTACCGTCGCAGCGCCGTCAACCACGAGCTTCCCATCCTGGTTCGTTACCGTCGTCTTGAACTTCAGCCATTTGCGCGGTTCGAGCTTTTCGATGCATTCAACGCGGGCCGTGATCGTGTCGCCGAAGAAGACCGGAGCGCGAAACGAAAGTTCCTGGCCGACGTAGATCGTGCCGGGGCCGGGCAACTGCATCCCGACAACCGTTGAGATGAACGAGCCGGTGAGCATCCCATGCGCGATGCGCTGCTTGAACATTCCCTGCGCGGCGGAAACCGCGTCCATGTGGGCGGGGTTCAGGTCTCCCGTGATGCCAGCGAAGAGATAAACGTCGGATTCGCTGATTGTCTTGGTGAAGGAGGCGGAATCGCCCAACTGGATTTCATCGTAGGTAGCCATGCCCGGAAGCATTGCGCAGCCGCCGAATTCGGGAAAGGGCCGCGAGTAATCGGATCAGGGCGTGGGAAGGAAGAGCTGGTACTTCCCGGGAACCTGCGTTCCGGCAAGCAGGGGGCCATCGATGACCAGGGTCACCGGGCCCGTGGTTTCGCCGATCGTATTTTTGATGGCGACGACAAGGCTCAGGTTTCGCCCCTGGCCCGAGGACACGACGACTTCCGAACGCCCACCGAGCGTCGCGAGGACGCCGAAGGTTTGTCCCGCCGCGGCAACCGTCGCGTTGCGGACATTAATCTGCCCAAACTGCTTCGAAGCGTTCGCCATCCAGAGGTCGACCAGGACGATGTGGGTCTGGCCCTGTTCGCCCGCTTTAAGAACCGACGACGCGAGGCTGTAGGCCTCCTGCCCACCGGTTGCCATGAGGATGCAACGGAAGTAATCGATCGGGTAGACAGCGACCTTCGTCGCCTTCACTGAGAGGCCAGAGATCGACTGTTCGACAGAGACCGGAGTTGTCGTCTCTTTGATTGACCCGCACTGCGTGGGCGTTTGCTGAAGGGCTTCGTCGTAAGTCGGTGTTGCTTCGGGGGTAGAGCGAACGCCCGCTACGTCGGAGGTCGGTGTACCCGAGCCCGACGCGCCGGAACCGCTGGATGTTGCTGGTGCGGTGGCCGAAGTGGTGACAGCTGTTGGCGAGGCCGGCGGGTTGGTCGCGGATGGCGAAGGCGCCACCGTGGCAACCGATTCATCCGAGCGCTCGATCGGCACCGCCGAGATGTCCGCCGCTTTGCCGGGAGTTCCTGGCTGGATGCCGAATGCGAGGGCAAGCATCCCCACGACAATCGCACCCGGGAGCGCGAATTGGGGCTTCTTCAGCTTCTGAAGCAGCTGATTCAAGTCCATGCCCTGGGGCTGCGGCGGAGGCGTTCGGTGCACGCTCCAACCCTATCGCGCGAAGCCCCGATGCCACGATGCGGAGAACCCTTATTCGGAGGTTCCCGTTTTCTGAATTCCGGCCCTTACGCGAGTGCCGCGCCGCCTTAGACTTTCGGTGTGGCTTTCTTCAATCCTTTCCGTCCGGGCTACCTGGACGACCCGTATCCCATCCTCCATCGGTTGCGTGAACAGGAGCCTATACATCGTTCGAACGACCTCGACGCCTGGGTAGTAACCAGATATGCGGACTGCCTGGCGGTGCTCCAGGATGATGACTCGTATTCCTCAGATCCGACTGCGACCCAAAGCTCGCTGGCGGCCGAAGTGCTGGCAAAACGGGCACACGCCCCGCTCGGCCAAGCATCAATCATGGGCAACTCCGATCCACCGGAGCACACGCGGCTGAGGGCCATCGTCAACCGCGGGTTCACGCCGCGCGTGATCGACTCGATGCGCGCTTCGATCGAGGCCTCAGTTGACGCGATCCTGGAGGAGATTCCGGCCGGCGCCCCGTTCGACGTGGTCTCGCGATTCGCTGAACCGCTGGCGGTGGGCAGCATTCTCCAGCACCTGGGAATCCCGGGGGAAGACTTCGGAAGCTTCCGGACCTGGTCGCTCGGGCTCATGCGAGCGAGGGCCGAAGGTTCGGCGACGCCGGGCGTCATCGAGACGGCAACTCGGGCACACCGGGAGATGTTCGAGTACCTGGCCGACCTCGCCGAACGCAAAGAGTCGAGCGACGGCGACGTCGTCTCGGTCCTGACGGCTGCATGCGACGAGGAATCAATGCGCCCGGAAGAGATGATGATGATGCTGATTCACATCTCGCTGGCCGGAAACGGACCAACCTCGATGGCGCTTGGCAATGCGATTGCGGCACTTTCTGCCCATCCCGAAGCACAGAGCGACCTCCGGGCCAATCCCCATAACATCGAAGCTGCCGTGGAAGAACTTCTTCGCTTCGACAGCAGCACCCACTTCGTCGTGCGCTGGGCGCGAACCGATAGCAAGCTCGGCGCGCGCACCATCCGGGCCGGCCAACAGGTGCATGTAATGGTTGGCGCCGCCAATCGCGATCCGGAGCGTTTCGCGGAACCGGACAAGCTCAACCTTGGCCGCAGCGACAACCGTCATCTCTCGTTCGGATATGGCATTCACTTCTGCCTGGGGGCGCCGCTTGCCCGGCTGGAACTGCGGATTGCGTTGACGAAGTTGCTCGAGCGGTACGGCGAATTCCGCGTTGTCTCGGCCCAGCGTGCGCCGAATTACCAGCTGCACGGATTCCAGCGGTTGGAGATTGCAGGCACATCCGGTTAAGGCCTTGCTTCAGAAGCACTCCCGTGATGACGACTATGCATCTAAGGAAACGGGGTGCACCTGGTGTCGCGAGCTTCTCATTGGCTTCTGGTTTGCTTCGTACTGTCGCCGCTCTTCGCGTTCGCCGCGATGCGGATGGTACCCGGGTGGGACCCGGCAGCTATGCATCCGACCGGCCACTTCTGGATCGTTTCCATCGCATCATTGCTCTCTGGATGCATCGGCACAGCTCTCGCCCTATCGGTCCAGAGCGTGCGGAGCACGCGCACGGTCTATCTCGCCCTCGGATTTATCGCGGTCGCTCTGATCTTTGCAACGCACGGCCTCGGAACGCCCGGGTTCATCGTCGATGGTTCAGACTACCCGTACGCCGTCGTGATCTCCGCGGGGCTGAGCCAGACCGTCGGCGCGATCTTCATTGCGATGAGCGTCGCCCCCAAGAACTGGCCCGGGTCACGGTTTGTCCAGAGCCATCCAACGGGAATCCTCGTCGGGGCGCTGGTGCTGCTGTTCGGCTATCTCTTCTCGATGATGTGGCGTCCCGAAATCTGGGACTTCGTGCCACGGACGAAGCCCTGGGACACTATCCTGGCGACGACGACCATCGCCCTCCTCACGTTCGCGGCATGGCGCTACTGGCGCGCCTGGCGGTTGACGGAACTGCCGGGCCAGATCGCGATGGTGTGTGCACTCGGCTTCCTCGCCGAGGCCCAGATTTCCACGTATTACGGACAACTGTGGCACCTGAGCTGGTGGCTCTACCACTCGCTCTTGCTGGTGGCCTTCTGCACGCTCATCACGGGCTGGGCGATCGAAGCGGTGCGGGCGAAATCCCTGATCGTATTCTCGCGGGCACTCGAACTCCGAGACTCCCTCGACCAGGTCACCACAGGGGAAGCCGACGAACTCGAGGCGCTCGAAGCAGCCGTCGAGGCCAAGGACTCGTACACGCGCCACCACATGGGCCGGGTCGCCGACTATGTGGAGGCAATTGCCATCGAGCTCGGTCTCGATGAGGAGCAGACGGAAGTCTGCGTGATCGCCGGCCGCATCCACGATGTCGGCAAGATCACGGTCCCGGACGCAGTACTGATGAAACCGGGCCGGCTAACGGCGGAAGAGTTCGAGACCATGAAACACCATGCCGAGCGGGGCGCCCACATTGCGAACTCGTCGAAGGTGCTGAAGCGGGTGGCGAAGGTGGTCCGCGCACACCACGAGCGGTACGCCGGAGGTGGGTACCCCGATGGGCTCTCCGGCGACCAGATTCCGCTCGAAGCACGAATCGTTGCCGTCGCCGACACTTTCGACGCGCTCACATCGTCGCGCGTATACCGGCCCATGCGCCCCTGGAGCGAAGCCGTCGCAGAACTCCAGCGAGTATCAGGCACGCAGCTCGACCCCGATTGCGTCGCCGCGTTCGTCGCCTGGCTCGGGAAGACGGGGCAACTCGAGGAGGGCTCCGAAGAGCTGGCCGCGTAGAGTCCGCTCCTCATCAGGGTTTCCAGCTTCTGACCACTCCCTCGGCCTCCAGTATTGCTATCTCTTCTGGTTCGAACCCAAGTTCCCCGAGGAATTCGTGCGTGTGCTGGCCGAGAGCCGGCGAGGAACGCCGCGTGCCGGTTTCTCCAGCGCTCATCCGGACCGGGCTGTTCGCCATTTTGACCGTGCCGAGCGTCGGGTGTTCGAGGTCAACGAGGAAGCCTTCAGCCTTGACCTGCGGATCGTCGAAGAGTTCCGCAGTCATCTTCACCGGGCCGCTCGGAACTCCGGCGGCATCGAAAAGTTCGACCCATTCGTCGGTGCTGCGTCCCGAAATGATCGCGCCGATCAGCTCGCTCAGAACGATGGTCTCATCCGGTCCGAGGTTCTCGACGTTGAATGCGTCGCCTTCGAGGCGCGGATCCTCGACGCCGAGGACCCGGCAGGCCGCGCGCCGCAGGCGGTTGTTCAGGCAAGCGAGCGCGATGTAGCCGTCAGAGGTCTCGTAGATCTTGTAATACGGGTTGCTCTTGCGAAGGGCATCCGGCCGGGCGCGCCATTCGGCCGTCACCTCGTCCGCGCGCTTGCCCTGGGCCCGCGCCTCGCGCATGTCGTGTAGCAGCTGTTCCCTTGGCTCGCGGTCGAATTTCTCGATCGCGAACATGGGCCGGTATTGCACAAAGATGCCGGCGCCGAAAAGGCTGGTCTCGATGTACTGGCCCTTGCCGGTCAGCTCGCGGTGGTAGAGCGCAGCGGCGACGGAGTAGGCCATGAACATGCCCGCCGCGAGATCGGTTGGCGAGCTCGTGATGATCGGATGCGGGAGCCCACCGGCCCCCTCGAACGACATGATGCCCGTCATCGCCTGCGAGACCAGGTCGAAGCCGGGCCGGTCCTTGTACGGGCCTTTCGAGCCGAACGCCGTGTTTTCGCAGTAGATCAGGCGCGGATTGATTTCCGAAAGCGTGGCGTAGTCCATGCCGAGCCGTTTCGCGACCCCCGGACGGTAGTTCGCCAGGAGCACATCGGCCGAACGCACTGCCCGATGCAGAACCTCTCTGGCGCTCGGGTTCTTCAGATCGAGCGAGATGCTGCGCTTGCCCTTGTTCACGCCCATGAAGCCGCGACTCTCATTCGGGGCGACAGGCGCCGTGTGGCGCCAGAAGTCGCCGTGCGGTGGTTCGACCTTCGTCACGTCGGCGCCGAGGTCGGCGAGCATTTCGCCGGCCAACGGCCCCGCGATGTACTCGCTGAAGTCGAGGACTTTCACGCCCTTGAGGACGCCGTTTGGCTGGAGGAAGTCAGTCACGAGATGAGTTTCTCGATGGCCTGGCGCTCTTCACCGAACGGGTCGTTCTCGACTCCAGACTGGCGGTCGAAGACCATCGTTGGCCGGCTCTCGGCTGTATATGCGGGCCAGTTGCCGATGCCTTCGTGACCGGGGCTGCCGGTCTTCGCGAAGCTCAGCCAGGCATCCATCATGTTGTGCGAAAGACGGTCCACATCTGGGCCGGTCCCTGCGAACCGGTCCTGCGTCGGGGCCTTCGTCGTGCCGAAGACGAATGGCATCTCAAGGGCGTGACAGGCTCCGAGCGAGCCACCCCGCGCGGGCGACGAGTACGTGAAGAGGTAATTGAACGTCGCGGGCTGATGCTTCTGCTGGGCGAGCGCCGTCTTGTTGGCGCTGGCGCGCATGCCGCTGTCGGTCTGGATCGCGTCGATCACGTCGAGGTTGCTCGTCGGCAGGCCCTTTGCCCCGCGCGACTGGCGATACGTCGCGATCAACGACTGGACTGATTCGGGTGACGCCTTCGGCAGCGCCGCCGCGACAGCTTTCCCGAGCGTCTCGTCATCCATGGGTTCCCGGCGCATGGTAGCGGCGAACAGCTTCGTCTCGTCTCGGTTTGTCCCGATGACGATGGGCAGGTCTGCCGCATCGCCGTCCTGGATAGCGTCCAATGGGCGCTTATGGAGCGAGGCCCCGTCGACGATCGGGCCAAAGATCGGCCCGGCTGCCCGGCCAAGTTTCGCCGCGACGGCGGTCTGAGCCTCGAGGATCTTGTCCGCGGCAATCGTGCGGATCTGGCCCGGATCGGACGTGATGCCAAGTTCTTCGAAGAACATATTTGCGATGCGCTGGCCGCTCGCGCGGTCGCCGGCGCGCCCGCTACCACTCTGGAGGATCGCCTTGTGGAACAGCCCCTGCGCGCCGGGCATCGCGAGGAGCGTACCAACCGCCGCGGCGCCCGCGGATTCGCCGAAGATGGTGACGTTGCTCGGGTCGCCGCCAAACGAGGCGACGTTGTCGCGGGTCCACTCGAGCGCGGCGATCATGTCCATCTGCCCGCAGTTCGCGCGCAAGTCTTGACCGGGTAGGTCGTCATCGAGGTGAAGGAAGCCAAATGCGCCGAGCCGGTAGTTGATGGTCACGACAACCACATCGCCCCGGGTGACCAGCGGGCCGCCATCGTAGAGCGGCTCGGCCGCTGTGCCGTGCGTGTAGCCGCCCCCGTGAATCCAGAAGAGGACTGGGCGACGACCCCCATCCGCGACGGGTGTGAACACGTTCAGGTAGAGGCAGTCCTCATCCTGCGGCCCGCTCGCTGCAAACCCGGGGATCGGATGACCGGTCTGGCGGGCAGCGTTGCCCCAGGCCGTCGCTTCGCGAGTCCCGCTCCACGAGGCTGGCGGCTCTGGGGCCTTGAAGCGGCGCTCGCCCGTCGGCGGGGACGCGAAGGGAATGCCGAGGAACGCCTGGTGGCCGTCCTTCTGCAGGCCCTCCAGCCTTCCATAGGTGGTAGTTACGAGAGTCATGATCAGTCCTTGAGTTCGCGTGTGCGGGATCTTACAGCCGGTTTAGCCGCGAGGCAGCCCGAGCCCGCGCTGCGCGATGATGTTGCGGTTGATCTCCGAAGTGCCGGCGGCAATTGTCAGCGAGACAGTGGAGAGATATGTGTTGCCGCCCAGTCCACGCATCGGCGCTTTCGGCCCGCTCATCAACTGGCCTGGCATTCCGAGCGTGGTCATCGCCGTGCGGGCCATGCGCTGGTGCAGTTCGGTGCCGAGCGTCTTCGCCATTGATGCTTCGTAGTTCGGGACCATGCCCTGGCTCTGCATCCAGGCGACGCGGTAGCTGAGCAGGCGCCCAACCCGGAAGCTCAAGCCGATATCGGCAAGCGCGAGGCGGGTGACCCGGTCGTCCCAGAGGGTGGCGCCACCGGCATCGCGGGCGGGGGTGGTCTTTGCGTACTGGACAACTTCCTCGTACGTCTTCAAACCGCCGATGACGCGTCCGATACCGGAACGCTCGAAATCGAGCGTCGCGGTCGAGACGTACCAGCCGCGGTTCACCTCGCCGACAACCGCCGTCGTGGGAACGCGGACGTCATCGAAGAAGACCTCGTTGAACCCTGCCTGACCGGTCATCTGCATCAGCGGCCGGACATTGATCCCCGGCGACTTCATGTCGACGAGGAAGTACGTGATTCCGCGGTGCTTCGGCGCATCGGGTTCGGTTCGCGCGAGAAGGATGATGTAGTCCGCGTTTTGGGCGTTCGACGTCCAGATCTTCTGGCCGTTGATTACGTAGTGGTCGCCGTCGCGGATGGCTCGTGTCTGGAGGCTGGCGAGGTCCGAGCCGGAACCTGGCTCGCTGAAACCCTGGCACCAGGTGATCTCGTCCTTGATGATCCGGGGGAGGTATTCCTTCTTCTGCTCGTCGGTGCCGAAGAGGATGATCGTCGGCCCGACGCGGTCGGTTCCCATGGTCTGGCCGGGAGCGCGGTTGTAGGCCATCTCCTCGTTGTAGACGAGCTGGCGCATGTGGTCGGTTCCCTGGCCACCGTGCTCCTTCGGCCAGGACATGGTGAGCCAGCCCTTGGCCGCGAGCTTCTTCGTGAACGATTCGCCTTCGCGGGCCTTCGGCCATTCGGTCTTGATGAAGTCCCGGACCTCGGTCCGGAAACTTTCTTGTTCGGGTGTGAAGCGGAATTCCATAGTGCGGGGGAGTATAGCCCCGAACGTAGTGTTGGCGATGCGCAGCTTCGCCACGTCGTGGCAGATGTCGCTGAACCCGCGTGACCGGAGAACCGCCGCTACCGGGCCGTCACCAGGCGTCGATAGAGCTTCGCTTCTTGCCTTCCCTGGGCGTCGGCGGCCGAATGCTCGCGAGCAGGTTTGCCAGCCAGAAGCGCGTTTCCGCCGGGTCGATTGCGTCGTCGATGCCGAAGCCGCTGGCGTTGTTGAGCGCCTTCCCATTCTCGTAGGCGCGGGCAACCATGTCCTCGTACTTCTGGCGACGTTCCTCAGGGTCTTCGATCGCAGCGAGGACTTCGCGGAAGCCGAGCTTGACCGAGCCCTCGAGTCCCATGCCGCCGAATTCGCCGGTCGGCCATGAGACCGAGAACATCGGCACCTTGTACGAACCGCCGGCCATGGCAATCGCGCCGAGTCCGTATGCCTTGCGCAGGATGACCGTGAAGAACGGCACCGCGAGGTTCGCGCCGATAAGGAACATCCTGCTGGAGTGCCGAACAAGAGCAGTCTTCTCTATCTCTGGTCCGACCATGATGCCGGGCGTGTCACACAGGTAGAGGAGCGGGATATCGAAGGCGTCGCAGAGCTGCATGAAGCGTGCCGCTTTGTCGGCGGCATCGGAATCGATGGCGCCGCCGAGGTGCGCCGGGTTATTGGCGATGACACCCACGGGCCGGCCTTCGACGCGGATGAGCGAAGTAACCGAGCCGAGGCCAAACTTCGGGCGAAGTTCGAGCACCCAGCCTTCGTCGGAGAGCGTTTCGATGACCTTGCGGACGTCGTACACGCGCAGGCGATTCTCCGGGATGATCCGGCGCATCAGGCGCTGGTCCGGCGCCGTCCACTCCTTGATCGGCCCCTGGAAGTACGAGAGGTACTTCTTCGCGATCTCGACCGCCTCAATTTCGTCCTTCACAAGGAGGTCGACGACGCCATTCGCAACCTGGATATCCATGGTGCCGATGTCTTCCGGCGCGTACACGCCGAGGCCGCCGCCTTCGATCATCGCCGGTCCGCCCATGCCGATGTTCGAGCCTTCCGTCGCGATGATGACGTCGCAACAGCCGAGGAGGGATGCGTTGCCCGCGAAGCAGCGCCCGGAAGTGATGCCGACCATTGGCACGAGCCCGCTGAGCTGGGCGAACCGTGCGAACGTCGAGGTCTGGCTGGAGCCCACGCGGTCGGTGTCGCCCGGGCGGCCGCCACCACCTTCGGCGAAGAGAATCATGGGCATGCGACCGCTCTCCGCGACGCCGATCAAGCGGTCGGTCTTGCGGTGGTTCTGCGCGCCCTGGGTGCCCGCGAAGACGGTGTAGTCGTAGGCCATGATCGCGCAGCGAGCAGCCGGGTCGTCGAAGAGGTGTCCGTTGACGCTGCCGACGCCGGTGACCATGCCATCGGCCGGGCTTTTCACGATGAGTTCCTCTTCCGAGCGTCGTGAGCGCTGGGCCGCGAGCACGAGCGGGCCGTACTCGACAAACGTCCCGGGATCGACCAGGTGTTCGATGTTCTCGCGGGTGGTTTGCTGGCCAGTCTTGCGGCGCCGGGCGACGGCATCGGGGCGCTTGTCATCGCGGGTTAGGCCGCGCCGTTCGAGGACCAGTTCCAGGTCCGGGCGGATGTAATCGAGGTCCACTGCTTCCTCGGCCTCGGAGGCGCCGCCTTCCACGTCGGACTCCTCAAGCACGACGAGCGTTAGTCCCTCGACGATGGTATCGCCCGCAGAGACGGCAACGCGTTGGACCATGCCGCTCTTTTCGGCCTTGATCTCATGCTCCATCTTCATGGATTCCATGATTGCCACGGTCTGCCCGGCGCGGACCGCATCGCCCACCGCGACGGAAATGCTGACGATGGTGCCCTGGAGCGGCGACGCGACGATGACCGTGCCGTCAGCCGCCACTTCGGCTACAGCAGGCCCCTTGCGGGCGCCGCGCCCCTCGGACTGGCCGTAGGTGAGCACTGCGAGCGGGTCTTTGGTTTCGAGCCTTACCCCTGCGAGGCCCGACTTCTCCTCCGCCGTTGCGGCAGGTTCGGCTTCGATGATTGAGGCGAGGACCTCGGCAGCATGGTCGTCGATGAAGCGGGTGTAGATGTCGCCAGTCGCAAGGGCTGTGTGTTCGAGCAGGCCGCGGAGGAACGGGGCGTTGGTCTTTGTGCCTTCGATGCGGAACTCGGCGAGCGCGCGGGCGGTGCGCGTGGCGGCTACGGTGATGTCGCTCACCGGGGTGCTCCCGATGACCTTGGCCAGCAGCGAATCGAAGCGGTTGCTCGGCTGAAAACCCGTGTACCCGAAGGTGTCGACGCGCACGCCCGGGCCGCCCGGCGGATCGAAGCGGCTGAGCGAGCCGCCCGCCGGGCGGACCGAGCCATCAGGCTGCATCGTTTCCATGTTCACGCGGGCCTGGATAGCGAAGCCTCGTGCTGTGCCGCCAGAGGCGATTCCGAGCGACTCCAGTGAGGCGCCCGCGGCGATTTCCAATTGGGCGCGGACGAGGTCGAGGCCCATGACTTCCTCGGTGATGGTGTGTTCGACCTGGAGCCGCGCGTTCGCCTCGATGAAGTAGAACGGCGACTCATCGGTCAGTGGCTGGCTCGAATCGACCAGGAACTCGACGGTGCCGGCATTCTGGTAGCCCACGGACTTCGCGAGGGTGACCGCCGCCGAAGTGATTCGATCGCGCAGGCCCGAAGGAAATGCCGGGGCCGGCGCAATCTCCAGGATCTTCTGGTGACGCCGCTGAAGGCTGCAGTCGCGTTCGCCGAGATGGACCACGTTGCCGCTCGAATCGCCGAGGATCTGTACTTCGATATGGCGGGCCCGGGGGACGAACTGCTCGGCATAGAGGCGACCATCGCCGAATGACGCTCGGGCCTCAGATTCGGCGCGGGGGAAAGCCTTTTCGATTTCCGCGGGCTCCTGGATGACACGAAGTCCCCGCCCGCCACCACCGGCAACGGCCTTCAGCAGCATCGTGTTCCCGGGGGTGAGGCCGGCGAAGAACGCCGCCGCATCTTCAATGGCGTTCACCGGTTCACCGCGAAGGATAGGCAGCAGGGCGGCTGCCGCGGCGGCCCGAGCGCGCACTTTGTCGCCCATCATCCGGAGCGACTCGAGTGGCGGTCCGACGAACACGACCCCGGCCTCGTGGCAGGCTTCGGCGAACGCGGCGTTTTCGCTGAGGAGGCCATAGCCTGGGTGGAGCGCTTGGCAGCCGTGCTTCACGGCGACATCGACGACCCCGGCGATATCGAGGTAGGGCGCGGCGCCCTCACCTGACAGTGGTACGGCTTCGTCAGCGAGCCGGACGTGCGGGGCCAGCGCGTCATCGGCCGAGTAGATCGCGACCGTGCGGATGCCCATTTCGCGGGCGGTACGGATGATACGAACCGCGATCTCGCCGCGGTTCGCCACAAGTAATTTGGAAAACACCACTCACCCCAACATGGTCAATTGGTCGAAGAACGGCCAGCCGCTCTAGCTGCCGGTGTACTGCGGCTTGCGCTTCTCTTGGCGGGCAACGAACGATTCGCGCGCGTCGTTGGTCGCCTTCCGGCCGTAGCTGAGGTGGACCATTTCGTTCCGGAGGCCATCTTCGAGGTTCTTGTTCAGGTTCTGCTGGGTAACGCGCTTGGCGGCGCGCACGGCCACCGGCGGCCACTGTGTGATCTGGTGTGCGAGCGCGAGGGATTCCTCCATCAGGCTCGCGTGAGGAACGAGCCGATCCAGCAGTCCCATGCGATAGGCCTCGTCTGCGCTGACGTCCCGGCTGGTGAGGATGAGATCGATGGCCCGGCTGTATCCAACAATGCGCGTGAGGAACCAGCTCATTCCGGAGTCTGGAGACAGGTTTCGCTCGAGGAAGACGCTGCGAAAGCGAGCGTTCTCGGAACCGACGCGGAGATCGCAAGAGAGAGCAAGGCTCATCCCCGCGCCTGCGCAGACGCCGTTCATGGCTGCGATGGTGGGCTTATCGAGGTTGTAGAGCGCCATCGCCTGGTCGCCCACCCAGCCGAATTCGTCCAGGAGCGTGTTTTGCGGTGGCGTCTGTGCGGCGCCGTCGGGGCGCGGGCCACTGATGTCAGCGCCGGAGCAGAAGCCGCGACCGGCACCCGTCACGATGACGGCCCAGACATCGTCGTCGGCCTTGATTTCCTTGCAGACCGCGAGAATCTCGGGCCGGAGGACGTTATCGAGCGCGTTCAGGCGCTCGGGCCGGTTGAGCGTGACCGTGGCGATGTGGTCTTGCTTGTCGTAAATAAGGCTCTCGTAAGACATGCGGATCCCTTCGTAACAGCGTTGGTGCCGTGAAACTGGTGGCGCGAATCCTACGCCGGAATAGGCGACGTGGGCACGTCAGCACGGTGGAGCCGCTGCTCGGAGCGGAGCAAGGTCCGGGCGAAGGTCTCAGGCCGCGTGTTGTGGCTTCGCCCTGGCCTCGTCCTTCTTCTCGTCTTCCGGCTTTGTCTGTCGCGGGGGGCGGCGAATGCTCCAGCGGCGGAAGCGCTCTTCGATTGGCTTTCCGGGCTCGCGCTTTTCGCGTTCCGCGCGTTCCTTCGCGAAAGTCTCCTTCGTCCGCTCGCCGATCTGGCTGGTGTGGCAGAGAATCGCCGCGACCTTCGTCTCCCAGACCTCAGTGATGTCGACCGCGTAGTCGGCATCCGCCGCCCCCGCGAGCAGAACTTCATTCACCTGGTGGGATTCGAGGCCGTCCTCTTCGTGGCCCTGGTAGAACAGGCGGTCGCGAACGATCGGATAGATAGCATCCATTGTGGCCTGGCCAACGTTTCGGTGGTCGCGATGGTTGAATGTGCCGCGGAACGCGTCCCATGTGATGACAACATCCGGCCGGTAGGTTCGGAGCAGGCGGACGATCTGTCCGCGAAGTTCGGCGCTCTCGCTGGTGAATCCATCGGGATAGCCGAGGAAGATGCACTCCTTCACACCGAGGACGCGGCACGCCTGGCGCTGCTCCTCCTCGCGGATGGCAGCGAGCTTCTCGGGATGCATCGTCAGGTCGTGCGTGCCTTTATCGCCGCCGGTCACCAGCACGTAGTAGACGTCCCAGCCTTCCTTGCACCATTTCGCGACGGTGCCGGAGCAGAGGAATTCGGCGTCGTCCGGGTGCGCCATGATCACCATGGCCCGCGCGGGCCCTTCGATGGGCGGAGGCGCCTCCTGTTGGGCCGAACCCATCAGCGGTGCGCTGCGCGCTTCCCCAGCGACGGCGACCGCCCGCTTCTTGCTCTTCTTCTTGTCTGACTTCTTGCTCATAGCCAGCGATTTTCGAGCGCCGGCACACGCTTGTCGAACGTCGCGAGCGTTGTCCACGGCAAGATCCGAGAAAAAGCCGGTGAATTCGCTTGCCGGCGCGGAATACAATTTGGAACGTGGTGATGGCGCGGACCGCACGAGAATGTGACATCCACCTTGTGCCCATCCAGGATGAGCGCGGATGCGTGTATTGCGTCCGCTTCCTCGAGGAGGCGCCTGACGCTTCGCAGCTCTCGATGACAACGCGGATTGAGGAACTGGAGCGCTGGTTGCTGGCGAACCGATCCGTGCCTGAACACATGTTTTACGAACGCGTCGAAGCACTGGTAGGGCGGCGCATTAGCCCGCACGAACTGGATGACCCCGGACTGCTCATCCAGCGGGCGCAGCGCCCGAGCCGCAACTACGACTGGGACGACTGGTAGGACCGGCTCAGGATTTCAAGAATGCCTTCGCCACCGCGTCGGCAAGGCCATCGTGCCACTGCTGGCCCTTGTGGACGGGATCGCTAAACGTCGCCTCAGGGTCATCGCTTGCCTGCGTAACTGCGACCGAGTCAATCCAGTGCAGGTGTTTCTGGCGCGCGGCGCGTTCGAGCGTGCCGTTGAATTTTAATTTCATCCTCTCGACTTCCGCGTTGTTCTCGCGGGCGGCTTTCGATGCGAAGCCCGTGCCGATAACGGCGATGTCCGCTGTTTCGGCCATCGCCACACGGTCGATTGCACGGAGGTATCGCGAGATGAGTTCGTCGATTCCGATCGCCGGGGCAGTTCCGATGACGCGGCGTGCGGTCTGGTGGCCAAGCCGGTTTACGCGCTCGCGAACCGGTCCGCCACGGCGCGTCTTCCGGTCGATGGTCCGTACCTGGGCCTCCGTCCATGCTCCCGCGGACTTGCCCAGCAAGTTCGTGACGCGGTTCGCGACGGTCTTCTGGGTCGCCATGACCGGAAGTGCACTGGAGGACGATGAACTCGAACGGACCTTTGTCCAGCTCCTTTTCGAGGATCTCCCAGGGCATCCCCGCATGAACGTAGTAACGCGTAAGCCGCATTTCGACCGGGCCTAGCTCGTTCGAGAGCCGTTCCTGCAGGATTTCGGGCCAGACTCTGGCCTCCGGTCCGGAGAGACCTGACCCAAATGCGCCGCTTGTTGCCAGGACGAGCAATCGCCGAATGGGTGGATCTGCATCGTCTGGCATTTATGTCCGGAAAGGTTAGTTGTTGGACTGGGTGACCCGCAACGGGAAGGTAGCGAGGACTTCGTACATCGCGCCCTGGGCCGTAATGCGGCTCCGCATGAGCGAGACCTGCGCCGTCCGCCAGCTCACCTGCGGCACCTCGGTCTTCCCGACGGCGACTTCGATTTCCGCGCGGTGGCGCGTAGAGATTTCGTCGCGGACGCGGCCGAGCGTGAGGTGCGGCCGGAATGGCCGGCGTTCGGGTTCGAAGCCAACCACGGCGAGGGCCGCATTGACCGCCCGGACGAGGGCTTCGAGCCGCAGCACGTCGCCGGCGATGCCGGCCCACATCAGGCGAAGGCCCTCGCGGCCGCCGAACGTTCCGATGTTGGAGAACTCCAGCTCGAAGGGCGAGTGCCCAACGACCGCTTCCTGGATCGCGAGTTTCACCGCGGGGAGCTTCTTCGTTGGTACTTCGCCGAGAAACTTCAGCGTGACGTGGACGCCGTCTGGCCGGATCCAGCGGACTGCGTTGCCGCTTTTCTCTTTCAGACCTTCGATAACTTCTCCGATGGTCTCTCGGATGTCTTCTGGGACTTCGCAGGCCACAAAGAGTCGCACGTGGTCCTGAACCGATTCAGTCATTTAGTTGCCGTATTCCGAAAACAGTCTCCGGGCGTTGCCGCCAGACACTGCTTCCAGCACCGGGCCCGGCAACTGCGCGGCGAGGCGTTGTATCTGGCGCCGGGGCGAAAGCAGTGGGTAATCAGAGCCAAAGAGCACGCGTTCGGGACCGGCGAAGTCCACGAGGCGCGAGACACTTTTTTCATCATACAGCAGCGAGGCCGCTGCGGTGTCGAAATAGACGGAATCTATGGCAGCCCTTACTTCGGGCATTTGGAGATAGAACGCCGCGCCCGCCCCGAGATGTGCCGCAATCATCCCGAGGCCGGGAAAGTCCGTCGCGAGCGCCACCAGCTCGGCCGGCTCGATGCCCCCGGCCTTCCCCGGATAGTGGTGGCCCACTGGCTCGCTACAGTGCCAGAGGAGCACCAGGTTCGCCTCGCGCGCGAGGTTGCACAGCCGACGAGACTGTTCTCCGAGTGGGTCCCACCCCTGGTTGTGGGGCCGTAGCTCTCCGAACCCACGCGCGCCGAGGTCGATGGCGTGTTGAGCGACGCGTTCCCATCCGGGGAGGGCCGGGTTAATGGTCGCGATGGGGATGATCCGCCCGCCCGAGACCCTGGCCGCCTCGATGAGGTATTCGTTTTGCTCGAGAAGGTCGGGTTCGTGCGAAAACGCAAAGCCGGCGGCGACCGCAGCATCCAGCTCAGCTTCATCCAGTGCTTCGAGCAGCTGGCGGGCGACCACCATTTTCGCGTCCGGATTGGCGTACATCTCCCTGAACGTACGATCGCCCTGGGCTATCTGATCGCGGCCGAGGATTTGTCCGGGTGCGAACAGGTGGGTGTGGGCGTCAATGCCGAGCGCTCTCGCAGGCGGCGGCTCCTGGAACGTTTCCGCGACCCTGCCCTGCGCCTGAGGAACCACGATTTCGCCGGAAATCTCGTCTTCCACGCTGAGGATTCTAATCTCGCCGTCTCACCTTCTCACCCTCGTTTGTTCTTTCTTTCTTGCTCGGCCGGGAGTAGAACCCGGGTATGACCATCAAACAGCCCGCCATCGCCTCGAAGGGTATGGTGACTTCGAACCATCCCCTTGCCTCGCTCGCCGGTAACGAAATGCTCGTACGAGGTGGCAACGCGGTCGATGCCGCCATCGCGACAATGTTCGCCCTGACGGTGGTCGAGCCGATGATGGTCACGATCTTCGGAGCGGGATTCGTGAATATCCGCCTCGCTGATGGGACCTGCACCGTCATCGACAACTATGTAACGGTCCCGGGCCGTGCCACCCCCGACATGTTCCGGCCTATCCCGGGCCGCATCGACCACAAGGTGGAAGGGGAACTGAACGAAGTTGGCCACCTTGCGGTGGCAACCGGTGGCACGCTGCTGGGCTGGGCAACCGCCGTCAAGAAGTACGGACGGCTGAGTCTGGGCGAAGCGATGGAACCGGCGATCCGCTTCGCGCGCGACGGCTTCCGGGTGAGCCCGTATCTGCGAGCAATCACCGCGATGCAAGAGGAGAACATCCGTCGATACCCGGCGACCGCGGAAGTCTTCCTCCCGAACGGCAAGGTCCCGGATGTCGGCGACAATATCGTGCGAGGCGACTATTCGAGAACGCTCGCCGCGATTGCGGAAAACGGACCCGACTACCTCTACCATGGCCCGCTCGGCCACACGATTGCCGCCGACATGGCTGCGAATGGCGGCCTCATCACGATGGACGACATCGAGAACTACCGGATCTACGAGCGAGAACCTGTCCGGGGGACCTACCGCGGTCACGAAATCATCGGGCCGCCACCGCCATCCTCCGGGCTCTTGCACATCATCCAGATGTTCAACCTGTTCGAGGGCTTCGACCTCAACCGGATGGGCTTTGGCTCGCTGGAAACGGTGCACCTCTGGGCGGAGGTAATGAAACTCGCATTCGCGGACCGCACCGAATACGTCGCCGACCCGGCGTCAACGGAGGTCCCGGTTTCCTGGCTGACCTCGAAGGAGTACGCGAACGAGCGCCGGGGTGAACTCGACCTGGAGCGAAGCAAGCAGTACGCGCCAGGCGTGCGGCCGGCCTCGCTGGTCGAATCGACCACTCACTGCTGCGCAATGGATGATGAAGGGAACATCGTCGCGACCACGAACACGCTGCACATGGGCTTCGGTTCGAAGGTGACGGTGCCCGGGACCGGCATGCTGCTGAACGACTGCATGGAACTGATGGACCCAATTCCGGGCCGGACGAACTCCATCGCGCCCGGAAAGCGCGTGCTCTCTTCGATGTCGCCGTGCATCGTGCTGAAGGACGGCGAGCCATTCATGACGCTTGGTTGTCCCGGCGGGCTCAAGATTTTCGGGTCGGTGGCGCAAGGCATTTCCAACGTGATTGACCACCAGATGGCGCTCCAGGAAGCCTTTGAGGCTCCGCGAATGTGGGACCGGGGGCCAGTCCTCGAAATCGAACGCGGCTTCCCCAATTTCCATGCGCTGAAAGCGGGGCTCGAAGCGAGAGGCCACGTGGTAGAAACGCCGCTGAAGGTCGCCGGGGGAATGAACGGAATCATGCGCCGGGCAGATGGCCTGTACGAGGGCGCGGCCTGCTGGCGCGCGGATGGCGCGCCAATGGGATTCTCCGGAGGAGACGCGATCGTCGAGGGCAGTGAACCGGCGATGTGGCGCAATTAATCGACTTTTTTCGGCGCTTTCCTAGCACATTTCTCGGTGAATTCTCAGGTTCGTACCAGACTTACGGGAGCCTGGTGCGAAAATTTTCGACATTTCAAATCTCACTCTTAGAAAACACCGAATCTTTCTTTTTGCGCGAATAGCCTCTGGGTACGACAAAGCGTTTGTCGATTCAACCATGGAGGCAGAAATGGCAATTCTTCCACGAAAGATCTTGCTCGCCGGGGCAGCACCCTTCGCAATCGCGGCCGTCTATGGCGGCACAATTGCGTTCGCCCAGTCCGGCGAACCGACGACCTCGCCAGGCGCCGGCACCACCGACACGTCGCCGGCACCGGACGCACCGTCGCCGCAAACCCACGCCCCGGGCGACATGGCGAACGGCTGCCCCGGCATGAGCGGCGACAATTCCAGCGACAGCTCGGAGACTAGCGGCGCAATCACCCAAACGCGGTTCCGGCCGGCGCCCGCCCCGCGGGGCGGGCACGCCCTCTACTAACTCCGAACTCAGGGAGCGAGTCTTGCGTGGGTGGTGGGACCACCACCCACGCCCTCAAGATCGGCCACCAGATCCCCGCGCATGCAGCCCGCCCCGGCTAATTCACCGTCGCACCTGCGACGAGCCTGCACACGAGTTCGGAACGGAAGTATCGCCCACGTTACCCCTCCTGCCGCCTGATATTCTCTGTCGATGACCAGCGACGGCTGCGCGTGTTGTTCGCCTTCGGCTCAGGGCCGGGTCCAAGCGAGCCCCCGGGAGACTGGAAAGCGCGGCAAGCCCTCGTCGACGCTGATAGCGCTCGCCGGCGGCACCTTCACCATGGGTTCCGATGCGGACGAAGGCGAACCCTCGGACGGCGAAGCGCCCACCAGAGAAGTAACGCTCAGTCCGTTCCGAATCGATTCCTTCGCGACGACAAACCGGCAATTTCGAGACTTCGTGGAGGATACGGGATACGTCACCGAGGCGGAGGCCGCAGGGTGGAGCTTCGTGTTCGCCGGATTGCTGCCCGCACACTTCCCGGAGACGCGTGGCGTGCAGGCGGCGCCATGGTGGCGCGCTGTCGAGGGCGCCTCATGGCGGCGGCCTGAAGGCCCCGGCTCAGATGCCGGCGAACGGCCGGAGCATCCGGTTGTACACGTCTCATGGAACGACGCGCAGGTGTATTGCCTGTGGGCCGGCGGCCGGTTGCCCACCGAGGCCGAATGGGAATTCGCAGCCCGCGGCGGGCTGCACCAGACGCGCTTCCCCTGGGGTGACGAACTCGTCCCTGCCGAGGGACCCCGCATGAACGTGTGGCAAGGCGCCTTCCCCAGGTCCAACAGCATGGACGATGGGTATTACGGCACCGCGCCGGTGAACGCGTTCGCGCCGAACGCGTTCGGCCTCTTCAACATGTGCGGCAACACATGGGAATGGTGCGCGGACTGGTTCACCGCAAGGCATTCCGGCGCCGCGCTGGCCGACCCAGAGGGGCCCGAGACCGGCGCCGAGCGCGTAATCCGAGGGGGCAGCTACCTCTGTCACGAAAGCTACTGCAACCGGTACCGCGTGAGCGCCCGGAGTTCGAACACGCCATCGAGCACAACCGGGCACATGGGCTTTCGTTGCGCGATGGACGCCTGAGGCGCCCACCGGGCGCGTGGTTTATCGTTCGCGGGCGGCTTTGCCTCGCCGCGGGAGATAGACGATGCCAGAACAGTTTTTCGGCGGGCGGGTAGGGCCGACAGTCGCGGAGTCGACGCCGTGGTGGCCGCAGCCTCCAACCGCTCCAGAAGGCGCACCAAATGTCGTTTACATCGTCTTCGACGACCTCGGCTTTTCGGATTTTGGCTGTTACGGCTCCGAAATCGAGACGCCAAACGTCGACGCCCTGGCAGCCGGAGGGCTCCGCTACACGAACTTCCACACCACTGCGCTCTGCTCTCCAACGAGGGCTTCGCTGCTCACGGGACGGAACCACCATTCGGTCGGAATGGGCGGCCTCGCCGATTGGGACTTCGGCTACCCGGGCATGCGCGGGCGTATCGCGAAGAGTGCCGGCACGATTGCCGAGATGCTGCGCGGCGAGGGATACAACACCTTCGCGACCGGCAAATGGCACCTGACGCCAACCTTCGAAACATCGCCTTCGGGTCCATACGACCAGTGGCCGCTGCAGCGCGGCTTCGATCGTTACTACGGATTCCTTGAGGGCGAAACCAACCAGTGGCACCCGGAGCTAACACGCGACAACCACCACATCGAATCACCGGATGACCCCGACTATCACCTCTCGGCGGACATCGTCGACCAGTCGATCGGCTTCATCCGCGAACAGAAGTCGGTCACTCCCGATAAGCCGTTCTTCCTCTACATGTGCTTTGGCGCGACGCACGCGCCGCACCACGCGCCCGCGGAACTCATCGAGAAATACGTTCCCGTATTCGAAAAGGGCTGGGACGCCACCCGGGCCGACCGGCTGGCCCGTCAAAAGGCAATGGGTATCGTCCCCGCCTCGACCGAACTGCCGGAGCGAAACCCGGGCGTGCGAGCCTGGGACGAACTTTCGGACGACCAGAAGCGGCTCGCGGTACGGCTTCAGGCGGCCTTCGCCGGAATGCTCGAACACGCTGATGCCCAGATCGGGAGGCTACTGACGTACCTCGCCGCAACCGGCCAGCTGGAGAACACGCTCATCGCGCTCATCTCCGACAATGGCGCCAGCCAGGAAGGCTCGCCCTTCGGGACGGTGAACGCCCTCCGCTACTTCAATGGTGTGCGCGACAACCTCGAGCAGAATCTCGCACACATCGACGAAATCGGCCAGGGCCACCTGAACAACAACTACCCGCTTGGCTGGGCGATGGCGGGCAACACCCCCCTGAAGCGTTACAAGCAGAACACCCACGGCGGCGGCGTGCGCGACCCGCTCATCGTCCACTGGCCGAAGCGAATCTCGAACGGAGGGGCGATTCGGCGGCAGTTCCACCACGTTTCGGACATCACGCCGACGGTGCTGGAAGCTGTCGGCATCCAGCCTCCGGCGGAAATCAATGGAGTCGCCCAGCAGCCGATCGAGGGCACGAGCCTGGTCTACAGCTTCGACGACCCGGATGGCCCCAGCCAAAAGGGAAGCCAGTATTTCGAAATGCTCGGCCACCGCGGTATCTGGCACGACGGCTGGAAGGCCGTGACGTGGCACCGGCAGGGCGCGCCGTTCGAAGCCGACGAATGGGAGCTCTACCACCTGGAGAAGGACTTCAACGAAGTTCACGATCTGAGCATGGAACAGCCCGAGAAGCTCCGGGAGATGATCGGGCGCTGGTGGGCCGATGCCGGGGCGAACAAGGTCCTGCCGCTGAACGACACGAATGCAAGGTTCATCTCGCGCAACCCGTACAGCGTCGCGAGCCGGAAGCACTGGGAACTGCGTCCGGGCTCGGGCCGGATCCCGAGGGCGGCAGCACCCGACCTTCGGAACCGCTCATATTCCATCACGGCGCATGTCGAGATTCCCGAGGGCGGCGCCGAAGGTGCGCTGGTCGCGCAGGGCGACTGGTGCGGGGGATACGCGCTATACGTGCAGGATGGCCACCTCTTCCACGACTACAACTTCGTGAACAACCATTTCGTGATTCGGAGCGACATCCCGGTGCCCTCCGGTGCCTGCGAACTACGCTACGAGATGCGGAAGACAGGCGAGTTCGCCGGGGAAGGCACGCTGTTCATCAACGGCAAGGCGTGCGGGAGCGTGGCCTTGCCACAAACGTACCGGGCGCAAACGTCATTCATCGGACTCGAAATTGGCCGCGCCCCGAAGCCTTCGGTGGGGGACTTCGAAGCGCCCTTCGCGTTCACCGGGACGCTGCACAAGGTGGTCTACGAACTTGAAAGCGACCAGATAGTCGATGCGGCCGGCGAGCTTCGCGCCGCGATGCGGCAGCAATAGGAGGGGAAATTGGCACAGCTCGATGGCAAGATTGCGGTAATCACCGGCGGAGCGAGCGGCATCGGCGAGGGCGCCGTGCGGAAGTTCGTCGCGAGCGGCGCGCGAGTGGTGATTTCAGACGTACAGGATGCTCGCGGCGAAAAGCTGGCAGAAGAGCTCGGCCCAAACGCGAGCTACTACCACACGGACGTGGCTCACGAAGAAGAGGTGCGGGCGGCGGTCGCCCACGCGGTGCAGAAGTGGGGGCGGCTGGATGTGATGTTCAACAACGCCGGCTTCGGCGGTGTCTCCGGGTCGATCCTCGACACTGATATGGCGGCTTACGACACGACCATGGCGGTCCTGCTGCGAGGTGTCGTCCTCGGCATGAAGCACGCCGGACGCGTGATGAAGGAGCAGGGCAGTGGTTCCATCATTTCGACATCGAGCGTGGCGGGGGTTGGTATCGGCTTCGGGCCGCACGTCTACAGCGCCGCGAAGGCCGCGGTCATCCATCTCACGAAGTCGGTTGCGAACGAACTCGGCGAAAGTGGCGTCCGGGTGAACGCGATTTGCCCCGGCGGGATCGCGACACCAATCTTCGGCAAAGGCATGGGCCTTTCGGCCGAACAGGCCGACCTCACCGTGGACCTGATGAAGGTGCGCCTTGCACAAGGTCAGCCGATCCGGCGGGCCGGTCTGCCGGAGGACATCGCGAACGCCGCCGCCTGGCTGGCCAGCGACGAAGCGAGCTTCGTCACCGGCCACGCGCTCGTCGTCGATGGCGGCATTACAACGGGTCGCCTCTGGTCCGAGCGTCAGCAGGCGTCCGAGGCGCGCGTTGCGCAGTTCAAGCTGCCGGGGAACCAGTAGGGGCTACTTCGGGATGGGCGGGATCGTCTTACCGTCCAGGTCGGCCGCGGTCGCGATGCCTCGGTAAAGCAGACTGTCCTGGTCGTCGTTCAGCCCCATGCCGAACCGGGCCTGAAGAAGTCCCCTGACTAGAAGCCTGTAGATTCGTTCTTGGTGGGCCACCGTGCCCGGGGTTCCCGCGTCGGCACCCGAAACCACGCTCAGGTTCAAATCGGGCCAACCACGGTCCACGATCCCTTGATCCTTCTTGCCCAGTCCGAGCGGGTCATCGGTCACGCCGATAAGTTGAAGCCCGTAGTTGTACGTCACCTGCCGAAACCCCTGGAGATACTCGGCGAATTCGAATCCCCAGTCGGGCTTGGTGGGTGTGTAAGTGAAGGTCTGCGGCGCTCGGAACTCGATGGGTATCCCATACTCCGACCTGATCCGGTCCGTCGCGATCCGAACGTCTTCGCCGAACTGTTCGTCACCATAGTCACCGTCCGGGATCACACAAATGACATCACGGATGCCGTCGCAGGCAGCCGGGGCCTCTGGCCACTTCGTGCCCATCGAGTCGAGGTCGCTGAAGCCGTACATGTCGCTGTAGTTCAGATAGTTAATGTCGTTCCCGGTCTCGTAGTTAAGGTGAAGGAGCGCCGTATAGCGCGCGGCGTATTTGGCGACGCGAAGATGCAACAGGTCATCCGTGAGCGGTTTGCCATCGTACGGGGGAACCTCTGCCATCCGGAAATACGAAAACGTACCGTGGTTGTGCCCGAACCACCCTTTCGAGTACCGCACTCCGAATAACCAGCCAAAGTCCTCGGAGCGCATATCGATACCAGTGACAGCGATAAAGGAACTTCGATCGAGATCCACAATGGGGTACACGGCCTCCATAAGGTTGAAAGCATCCGCCGCCTGGATTTGAGATGCGTCCCAATCGATCTTGTCCGGCGGGATCGGCACCGAAGGCAGTATTACCACGTCGATGTTCGCTGTCTGTTTGTGGAAGTCCACAATGGCCTGCATCACGTCGGCACGGACGAAGCCAACGGCGACGAAACAGACCCGGATGTCGAGGCCCTGGCATGTGGCGGGGTCCTGTGCCATTGCGTCGACTTCCGGATTCACGGCCAGGCACTCTTCCAGGCGGTCGCCGTAGCACTCCGCGCCTTCGAACGGGTCTCCCGTGGCGCCGCCAAAGGCGCCTGCCGAGTCGAAGTCCTCGATCTGATCGTCGGACGGACGTTCTATGCCTAGCGGTTTGCCAAAGTCGAAGAATTCAATTGTGACCGTAATCGTGACGTCGGTCCCGGGCGGCGCATCAAAGTCGCCACTATCGCCGACTGAACTGAGCGAGACTCTGACCGGGAGGCCATTCTCACCTATCCAGAAATCGATATGCGCTTCCCGGTCGAACTGGACGAATGATTCGACCACGTCTTCGTCAATGTCCCGCGATTCGATGGTGAGGCTGAACCGTTCTGCCTTTTCGCCCCGGACTTCTTCCGGCCCCTCATCCTTCACGTTCGCCGGGTCTACGCCGAGATCTTTTAGCAATTCGTACGGGTCGAAGAACGGCATGTACAGGTCTTCGAAGACGTCTCCGCTGTCAGCTTCGAATTTGAACCAGCTGTCCGCGCCAACGTGTGTGTTGGTGGTGTTGCCGAAGCGCCGCATTTCGAGCGACGAACCAGGAACATCGACCGCGAAGAAGCTCTCATCAGCGGTCTGGTCTACGCCACCGTGCGCCTTCAACTCGTACAGAGCGGCGTCCGCGTCGTCGAGTCCGTTGATACTGGTCGAGATCTCGAATCGGACCGAATCCGCATCAAGCGCCTTGCCGGTCGCGCCTTCGATGCTGGATAGCGGCGAACGCGCGCCGAAGAAGCAGCTGGAGGCGAGCACATTCGCAACAAGCAGGATGGGAAGCACGAAAAGTCTCTGGCGAATCATCCGCCGCCCCCAGAAAATTCTTCTTGATACAGAAAACGGCGCCCCGGGATTCATGCGCAGGCAGCGCGAGTGTTCGGTCGGTGAACACGCCGTGGACGGGCACATGGGCTCGGGTAACGTAGACTCAAGGCACGTCAGATTGAGGAGCCGAAGCGTTGGGACGTCTTGAGAACCAGGTTGCGGTCATCACGGGGGCTGCGAGCGGCATCGGCGAAGGGACCGCCCGGAAATACATCGCCGAAGGTGCCCGAGTCGTCATCGCGGATCTGCAGGATGAACGTGGCGGCGCGCTCGCCGAAGAACTCGGCCCGAATTCCACCTACCTCCACACCGATGTAAGCAGTGAGGAGGATGTCGCCGCGGCTGTGAACCATGCCGTGGAGCGCTGGGGCCGGCTCGACGTGATGTTCAACAACGCCGGCTTCGGCGGGGTGAGCGGCCCCATAGAAGACCTCGACATGTCTGGCTACGACAACACGATGGCCGTGCTTCTCCGTGGAGTCTTCCTCGGCGCGAAGCACGCGACGCGACAGATGAAGGCCCAGGGTGGCGGCGTGATCATCAACACTGCGAGCATCGCGGGCCTGCAGGCGGGCTTCGGCCCGGTTGTCTACAGTGCGGCGAAGGCGGCGGTCGCTCACATGAGCCGCTGCCTTGCTGTGGAACTCGCGCCGTTCAACATCCGGGTCAACGCGATCTGTCCCGGCATCGTGATGACCCACATCTTCACGAACTCACTGGGCATTCCCGGGCAGATGCAGGACGCGATGATCCCGAGGCTCGACGCCGCCCTCGCCAGCTGGGCGCCCATCGGGCGGTCGGGTGTGCCGGAGGACATCGCGAACACCGCCCTCTGGCTGGCCAGCGCGGAGGCGAGCTACGTCACCGGCCAGGCCATCACGGTCGATGGCGGACTGACGGCCGGGCGACAAATGGCGGAATTCGGTGAGCGGCTAGCCGGCGCGTTCGGCGTTGACCCCGCCACGCTTCGAGGGCAGTAGTGCCATTCTGGCGCCGGAAGAGGGATGACGACTGGGACCGGCCGGAGCCGCCGGCACAGGTGCTGCTGAGTGCGGTCGGTTTCGTCCGCAACGAAGTCGTAAAGCCGCGGCCCCACGGATGGGAAAAGGTGGAGAGCCGGCTCGAATTCCTCACCGAGCACGAGACCAGGCTCTCTGGCATCGAGGGGTACAGCCACCTGATCGTCGTGACGTACCTCGATGTGGCCGCTGGCGCTCCGGAGAAGCCGGAGACGCTGACGCTCGCAAGCGGCAACGCCTACGGCATTTTCGCAACGCGGAGCCAACTGCGGCCGAACCACCTCGGCGTCTCGGTGGTGGAACTGCTGGGGCGGGAAGGCACTTCGGTGCGGGTCCGAGGGCTCGACGCGATTGATGGCACCCCGGTGCTGGACGTGAAGCCATACCTCCCGGAGTACGACTCCGTGCCGGACGCGCGAATGCCGCGTTAGGGCGTGCCGTTTCTCAGGGCGCTCTCAGCAATTCCACAGGTGCGGCCGCGACGATCGCCGAATGCGGGCCTTCCTCGGATTCGCAGTGCTTGCGCTTGGTTGTTTCGCCTTCGCCGCCTCTCAAACGACGGATGCAGCCGGTGCGGTCCCGGGAGATTTGCCTTTTCGTGCATTCATACCCGGCATGGCCTCGGACGTTTCTCCGTCGCCCGAAGGCGCCCACCAGGTAACGGCGGCTCACCTGAGCCAACGCGTCGATGGCGGGCTCGTCGTTTCGGGTGAGGTTGTGAACGGAACGGAAGCGAACATCACAGCGGTGGAGGTAGCGGTCACCCTTGATCGCAGCGGTTCGCGCACAACAAAGGGGACTATCTCGCTGGTGCGAGTCATCCCGCCGGGTGGCGTTGGCCCTTTCCAGGTGTTCTATGCCGGCGTGACAGATACAGATGGCGTAATTTCAGCCGAGGTCACCGGCTTCGAAACCACGGCCGAACCGGCCATCAATGCAACCTTCGCGATTTCTGGCCCGTATCCGTTTCAAATCGGCCCACCCGACCCGAAGACACAGGTGATCCCGTATTCGACGACGCTTGAACAGCTCCGAGCCCAGGTGACCAACACTGGAAGCACCGCCCTCGGGGACATGGACACAGTCATCGTCGCGTACGACGGCCAGGGCAATGTCGCCTTCGTGACCACCGGGACCGAGCCGAGTGTGCCGTTCCAGCAGGCCGGCGAGGCGCCGGTGCTGGTGCCCGGCCAGAGCGGCTCGTTCGTCGCAGGGATCCCCATCGGACTCCTGCTGGAGATACCCGGGCAGGTCACGCTCAAGGGGTTCATGAACGCGTTACCAATCGCTCAGTAGCATCGTGCAACTTGCTCTATACTGCGCGGACTGCGCGACCTGCGCCCATGGAGTAGCCCCGTGTCCGAAGTTGTCCTGGTCACCGATGAAGGCCATGTCCGAACCATCCGCCTGAACCGCCCCGAAGTGAAGAATGCTGTGAGCCAGGAGCTCGCATGGGGCGTCCTTGGGGCGATTGAAGAGGCGGCCAAAGACGACAACGTTTGGGTGATCTGCCTCACCGGCAGCGGCGACTCTTTCTGCTCCGGGTTGGACCTTCGAGGTTCCGAAGCGTTCACGCCGCAATCGCCAATGACGGCCCAACTCGACGATCTCGGTTGGGTTTCGCGGTTCCTGCTCACCCTCCGCGAAGGTTGCGAGAAGCCGATCATCGGAGGACTGAACGGCGTGGCCGTAGGCGCGGGCCTTTCACTGGCGCTCGCGACGGACATCCGCCTGATGAAGCGCAGCGCGCGCATCCTCGCCGGCTACCCGCGCATCGGCGGCTCGCCCGATGGCGGGATGACCTTCACGCTATCGCAGGCGATCGGCTACGAACAGGCGATGCGCTTCCTGCTCGAGAGTAAGACCGTGGACGCCGAGGAGGCGCTCCGGCTCGGACTCGTCGGCGAGGTGGTCGACGACGACAAGTGGGACGCACGGCTGACGGAATACTGCCAGACGCTCTGCAAAGTGGTTTCGCCGATCACCATGCGGATGACCAAGCGCACTGTGGTGAAGGCCACGACCGCCGTCGACCTCGAAGCACAGACGAGGCTCGAACTGGTGAGCATCGGCAAGGCGTTTGCCAGCCAGGATGCGAAGGAAGCGCGCCAGGCGTTCATGGAGAAGCGGGCCCCCACGTTCATCGGGAAGTAGCCGAACCCGTACAGTTACTCCATGCGATTCCCCGCCTGGTTCCCTGTCGCGCTCGTCGTAATTGCGGGTGTGTTCGGTGCCGGGCTCGGCGTGCTTCTCGGCTGGCTGGGGGGCGACTCAAGCGAGTTCGGGCACTTCGACAACGCCCGCTCGGTGCATGTCGCGCCCGATGGACGGCTGGTCATCGCCGACCTTGGTACCGGGCACGACGACGGTCGCGTGGTGGCGGTGCGCCCCGGCGAAGCGCAGGACGTGCTGATGGAACGCCTCCCGTCCACCCGAAACAGCGGGCAGGCGCACAGCGATCTCGCGGGTCCGAGTGGCGCCGCGATGAACGACGCCGGCGTGACCTGCGCAGTCATCGGCGATGGGCCACGCGCAGGTTTCGCGACCATGCTATGCACCGACGGTCTGTTCGTGGACCTAAAGGCCTTCGAGCGCGCCAACAACCCCGACGGCCGAGCCGTCGAGAGCAATCCCTTCGATGTCGTGTCCGATGGCTCCGACGGCTGGGTCGTGAGCGACGCAGCAGCGAACGACGTGCTTCACGTTTCGGCGAACGGGGATGTGACTGTGCTTGGGGTGTTCTGGACCGCGGATTCCGGCCAGCCGGAAGGCGTCCCCACTGGCCTCGATTTCGCGCTTCTCGGAAACCGATTTCGCCATGTCGCATTCGGCCTGTTCGGAGGGGGAATCGGTATCTTCGACCTCGGTCGAAGCGCCCCGCTGCCGGAAAAGCCGGGCGACAAACCGGTTGTGGCGGTCGCTCTGAATCGCTTCGCGAATTCGGGCAGCCAGGAGTTTCTTTGCACACTCGAATGGGAGGATGCCGAAAGTGGCGGCGACATGTTGTGTGCGGAGGAGCATGTGCGCTCGTTCGACCACCCAACGGGCATCGCGCAGGTGGCTCCGGGCGAGTATGTCGTTATCGAGGCCGGACAGCCGGTGATGGTCGAACTTCCCGCGCGCTAATTGCGGATCAGAGTGTTAACCATAGTCGGGCAGAGTCCGCTCGCCCGGCAACGGTCTCCATGGGGCAACGTGGTTTACCGTGATTGGCCCGCGCGCGACTGTGCGGGATGGTGGTTCCGGAAGGGCGCCAGCCGGGGGCGCCTCTTTCCACCATCCGCGTCAGAACAGCCGGGTCGTCGGGTTCTGCTTATTGATGATCTGGTCGAAACGGGCCTTGATCGAGGCGAGCATGTAGTCCTGCGCCGGGATGATGTAGAACGTGTCGGTAAGCACCGCATCGAGGACCTGTTGGGCGACTTCTTCCGGCGCGAACCCGTTCTCGAGCATCCCGCGGACCATCTGTTGGCGCTGCGCCGCTTCCGGTCGGAGTTCGGAGATGTCGGCGGACTTGCCGAGTTCCTCGGGGCGGTTGCGGCTTGCATCCAGGATGTTCGTCCTCACCCAGCCCGGACAGAGGACCGAAGCGGAAAGCTTAAGATTGAGCATCTTGAATTTCTTGTAGAGCCCCTCGGTAAGGCAGACGACGCCGTGTTTCGAGACGGAATAAGGGTCGGCGCCGGTCAGGAGACCAGCCACGGAGGCGGTGTTCACGATGTGGCCTTCCTCGCCGTTTTCAATCATCCGCGGGACGAACGCGCGGATGCCGCGTAGGACGCCGTTGAAGTTGACGCCGAAGACCCAATCCCAGTCCTCCTGCGGGGCTTCCCAAACAGGCTTGCCGGCGCCGCCCGCCACACCGGCGTTGTTGCAGAGGATATGGACGTTTCCGAACGTCTTGAACGCCGAATCGGCCAACTTCTCAACGTCGCCGTCGTTGAGGACGTTGGTGCGAACGGCGAGCACTTTCGCACCCTTCGCTTTCACGGCGGCCTCGGCCATGGCAAGTGGCTCTGCCTCGATGTCGGCCAGGACGATGGACATGCCCTCTTCCGCGAACCGGTTCGCGAATGCGAAACCCATGCCGCTCGCCGAGCCTGTAACTACCGCGACTTTGCCCGCCAGGTCTTTCACGACTGCTCACCTCGAACACCGAATGTGGTTCGGGATGATACGTCAGGAAGCCGATGAGTGGGCCCCGATGCAATTAGTCGAGGACGGCGAAGAGATTCTCGAGCGGCAGACTGAAGCCGGGCATCACCGACGTTTCGAGTGCGGCGCCGTGAGCGAGAGGTTCGCCATCGCGGTCGCCTTCGAAGACTTCGACAGAGCGGGATGACGGGTCGACCAGCCAGCAGACGTCGACACCGTTTTCGCGAAACGCCCGGCACTTTCGCCGCAGCTCGGCCATCGCCTGCCCGGGTGAACGGACTTCGACCACCAGCGACGGGATGCTGTCGTCGCCGTCTTCGCGATCGGGGGCCCAATACGATGCATCGGGTATTCGATACCCGGAGTCGTCGCCCATTTCGACTCGCTGTTCGGGCCCGGAGTTGCCGCCAAACTGGCGCTCATACGCGGCGATCGCGAGGATGAGAAACTTTACCAACCGGCTATGTGCTCTGTTCGGCGTAGGCTTCTGAAGCACCACTCCATCGACGTATTCGAGGTATGGCTTCTCTTCAGGCAGGGTGAGGTACTCTCTCTCGCTCATACGGCGCCCGTGATACTTCGAGGCGGGGAAATCCTGACGTTGTGGCCGGGGCTGCCGGATGGCCATGCAATCAGTATAGCCGCGGGCGCGGCGATTACTTCCTCTTCCCGAAAAGCCCGCCCAGGATGCCTCCGAGGCCGCCCGACTTCGCTTTGGCGCTCGAACTGCCGGCCGAAGCACCGGAAAGTCCGCCGAGGATGTCGCCCAGGCCGCCTGGCAGCTGGAAGCCGCCACTCCCGCCCGAGCTTCCGCCGCCGCCAAGAATCTGCGAGAGGCTGCTGACATCGAGCCCGCCGCTGGACTTCTGCTTCCCGAGGTAACCCATGACCAGCGGCGCGAGCATCTTCATCAGTTCGCCGCCCTGGGCGAGGTCCAACCCGCCGAGCGCCGAAACCTGCGACTGCACCGCTGGCTTCTTATCGCCGAAGACGTGGCCCAGGATGTTGTCGCCCTTCTTTTCCTGGTAGGAATCGAGATAGCTGTCGTCCTCCAGGACCGTGCCGTCGTGGTCTTTTTCGAGCGCTCCAGAGAGCGCGGCGGCGCCTTCCGGCTTTTCGGCGTTCTTGGCGAGGCCCGCAAGGATGGCCGGGATGGCGGCGTTCACGGCGGTGTTGGCCTGGCCCGATTGCACGCCGAGTTTGCCGGCGATCTGGTCGACCACCCCTTTGTTCTGGAGCTGTTCCATAAGTGAATCGACGAGTGACGGCATGAGTATCTCCTGGTAGGGCGTATCGAATGGGCCGCAACCTTACCACACACCGTGATCTCACATCCCGCGGATCGGACGAGTGGGTGGACGCTCTCTGGGTACGTGGCGAGACTACGCCCGTGCTACTGGACGAATTGGCGGAGTTGCTCGGCAAACTCGCGGGGGTCCGACGAACGACCTCGAATGGTTTGGCACAATGGCGTTACCACGGCCGGCTGGTTGCCCGTCAGCTCGACGATCTCCATATCGTGATCCGGGCGGAGTTCGAGTATCGCGACATCGTAACCCGGCAGTTTCCCGGCACTTTCAGTGCGCCGGGGCGTTTCGCAAAGCACATGATGGTCGTCGCCGACCTTACCGGTTCCAAAATCGCCATAGAAAACGCAGTGCTGGCCGCATGGCAGCTCCAACGAGCCGCGGATTGACCCGCCAGGCGATCGGGTTAGGGCTAGTGAGAACCGTCGCTCGCGAGAGAGATCCCGCGCAGCCGGAACTTCAGGTTCACCCCCGGTGGGACCGTCGCGCTCGGCGTCGGAGTGCTCGTGGGAACCGGTGTGGTTGATCCGGCGGAGGTAGGGGTGGACGTCGGTGCAACGGGAATGGTCGCCGAAGGTGCGAGCGTCCCTGTCGCCGTCGCCGTCGCGGAAGGCGAGGGGACTGTACTTGTCGGACTTACGCTCGACATTGAGGTCGGGGTTGGCGAAGGCGCCGTCGTGGGGCTTGGACAACCCCCATTGAGCGCCGCGCTGTCGGAAGCCGTGGCGAGAGTGGCGCCCGAACCATGGTCCGAAAGCGTCACTGTCATCGAAACGGTACAGGCAGTTGGCGAGATCACTTGCAACTGAATAGGCGTACTCGAATCGCCCAACGCGTAAGGCTTGAACGTACAATGAAAATCCGTTGTGGTCGACATACATTTATCATAATAGAACGATTGAGAAACCGTCACGAAGGAAACCACCGTATGGTCCCAGGTCATGACGAGGTCCATCGCGTTGACGGTCCCGTTGAGCGAAAGATTTATGAGGGCGATGAACTTTTGGCCGGCAGCGTAGGGAGACACCGAACCCTGAAAACCGACGTCCTCAAGCGAGACGGTGATGGGCGGTGGCAGTTCGTACGTAACCACTGCCCAGATCGCGTAGACGCGTGTACGGCTCAACGCGAGGAAACCGTGATCAGTCACCCCAAAGACCTGGTATTCATCCAAACTCGGGGTCGTTCCCGGAAAGTCCCACTTTTTCGATGCTAACACCGGCGCGACCACGCCATGCGGATTCAGGTCGAACGCGTTGCTCTTGTCGGCGAGCGCGTAACTCCCCAGGTAAACGGTTAATGCCTCAAAGCCGTCGCCAGCAGTATTGGCGCCGTAGCAAACGAAAAGTTCAATAGACTTGATGATGGTGGACCGCTGGGGGTACGGATATGGAGCGCGAAATGTATTCGAGCTCCCATAGGGTCCTGTAATCCAGTCCGAGTCATTGGACGAGCAGCTACCCTCGTTGACCGCCTGGACTTTATCGCCAGTGTTTGCCGACCAGTAATTCGAGCTTCCGCTCTCTTCAGTTGGGACGAGATTGCCGCTGGTCGCACCGTGGGCGGGGTGATTGGTGAATCCGCCGAATGCCAGGACGCCGGTTACGACGAGCAGCAGCGGCACGACGGCTCGCGCCGCGAGCCGAGTTTTGTGCGAGGTCGAAGCGGGCACAACAGCACCCCAAGGAAGAGTCGGCGAAGACTATCACTCAGGCTGATAACTCGGATGCTTCTTAGATGGGGTTTGTCACAATGTCGTGGGAGGTATCGGAGTCTGGCCGTAGTGGCGGAGAGGGTGGGATTCGAACCCACGGTAGCTTGCAATAGCCGGCGCGGCCGGGGCCGATCATCTGCGCGACTAGGATCGGCAAGACAACCAGCAAATGATCGTTGCCGTCGGCAAGCGGCCACGGGTACCGAAGAGAGCAAACCACCTGTCGCAGTTGGCGGCCACAGACCGCTCCAGAGAGATTCAAGGATCATGCCAGTCCCTTGTTAAGTCAGCCAAGGCTAATTAGAGTTCCGCGGACTCTCGCAAGGTGGTCCAGGTGAGCGACTACGTCCCTCGTGTTGTCAATACCAACGACTCAAATGTCACCGCATGGGATTTCGCGAACGGTGACAACCACATTCGCCAACTTCTCGGCGCTGACCAGACTGCGGGCCGCATTTCGTTCTTCGAGTCAATTCTGAAGCCAGGGTTCGTCGTGGGCGCGCATTCCCACCGCGCGGAAGACGAGTACTGGTACATGCTAGATAGCGGACTCCAGGTGCGGTTGGACGACCAAGTCATCCCGATAGCAGCTGGCACCATCGTCGCCATTCCGGCCGGCACTCTCCACGAAGTGTCAAACGTCGGCCAAGAGAGTGTCCGCAGTATTTTCTTTGCGACTCCTGGCGGCCTCGAGAACTTCTTCGGCGGCCTGGCCGAAATCGGACGAACCGGCGGAGGACCCTCAGACGTCGCCGCATTGTTCGAACGCACCGGCACGTTGTTCCCGGAATCCATGGGCGGATCGTTTCGGCCGACGGCGCAGTGAGCGCGGAGGGTTGGGCTCCCCGGATCAGAACCTGGCGGAGAGGGTGGGATTCGAACCCACGGTAGCTTGCACTACACACGCTTTCCAGGCGTGCCTGATCGTCCACTCCAGCACCTCTCCCGGCGGACTGATCTACGGTATCAGGCTTCGACTTTCGGGTCTCTGGATCGGCGCCCGCCAGCTACTTGTCGCGACGGTGTTTTGTCTTCTGGTCGAACCGGTCCCAGCTCTCTTCCATGGCTTCGCGGGCGCCGCGCCGTCCCTCTTCGAGCATGCCTTTGGCTGTATCGCCGATGCCGAACGCGATCGCTTTCGCCCAGCCGATAATCGGGTTCTCTTTCGGCTCTTCCTCGTCGAAGGCCTCAAGCGCCATTTCGGGTGCAATGACTTCCTGGGGATCGGGCGTCGTCATTTCTTCCCCTTGCGCCGCTTCTTGATGAATCCTGGAAGGTCCGTGACCGCGGAAACGCCGGTGCGCACGCCCTTGACCACCGAATAGACACGGATGATCGGCGACGCCACGGTTTCGCCGGCGAACTCCGTCGTGCCCTTGATGTTATCGAGTGAAGCCCGCAGCGAGTCGATGGCGGGCGCGGCGTTTTCTTTCATCACCTTGCGGATAAGCGCGACGAGAATGAGCAGCGCGATGATGAGCGCAACGGAAAGGACCCCGGCGAGCAACCAGAAGAAGGCGGTGAAGACGATGACGATGTCGCGCCACTCGCTCCAGCTGTCAGGCCCGGTCCACGCATCGGGGAAGGCGCCGCCCGAAATGAAGTCGTTATTCCAGTAGCTGAGAATGCCGTTGACGGCGAGGATCCCGAGCCCGAGGACAATCGCAGCAGAGATGACAACTAGAACGAATCGCATGCGCTTACCCCCGGGTCTTAACCTGATGATACGTTCGAATTCGCGGGTGGAGCAAAGACGTTTCGCATCAGGCCCATGCGTTTACCCGCTCATCGAACAACTTTCGGATGTCGGCGGCGGCGCCGGAGGTCACGTTGCCGAGGAAGTTGAGCCGATCCTCGAGGTACGTCTTCGCGGTTTCGATACTGGTGACGTCGTCGCTCGCGACTGCCTCGTCGAACAGGGCTGATGCGAGGATGCCCGGGTCGCCGTTGATGGCTGCCCGGGCATCGTCGTCTGATTCGATGGGACAGTGATAGATGCGCGAAAGCTGGCGGTGCCGCGTCTCGCTCATCGTTGACGCTACTGCGCGACTTCCTCGCGAGGCTTGATCTTGCTGTAGCAGTTGCTGCAGTACACGGGGCGCTCGCCACGTGGCACGAACGGTACTTCCGTCATCTGGCCGCAATCCGCGCAGGATGCGGGGTGCATCTGGCGCGGCGTCTTCCCGCCAAAGCTGGCGAAGTTGCCGTAGCGGACGTATCCGTCGTTCTGTTCGAGGGTGCTCTGGCTGGTTCGCCGCGCCGAACGGCACGATTGGCAGCGCGTGGGCTCGTTCATCAAGCCCTTATTGGCATAGAACTCCTGCTCGCCGGCGGTGAACACGAAGTTCGTGCCGCAGTCTCGGCAGGCGATTTGTTTGTCGGCAAAAGCCAAGGGAATGGGTCTCCTGTTTTCCGCACCTTGCGGGTCTCACCTTCAATGGTAGCAGACCGGTCAAAACGGAAGGCGGCCGGTTTCAGGTTGCGGGGTTGTCTCGCCATTCACGCCAGGCTTCGAGGATCGCGCTGGCATCGTCGATGCCGCGGCGTTCATGGGCCGCGGCGGAGTCGTGCAGGTCATCCCCGAGCCGGGACTGGGAGAGTGCCTCGGCCGGGCGCTCGGGGAAAAACCGCACGTGATGGCGGATACAGGCGGCTTCATCTCGTAATTGAGTGCCGCGACGCGCCGTTTGGTCCACTGCATGCCGCTCTTCGTCCCGGCGCTGTTTGACAACGGGCTGGTCCCGCGGCATCGAAGACGCGGCCGACTTCCTCGGGTGAAATGGGTGTCGCCGCCGCCCTTGTGGACACCACTGTCGACCAGCCATGGCCTTTCGCCGAGCTTTAGTCCCCGCTGCTGCGATTCGGGTGCCAGCGCGCCCAAGCCTGCGCTGGATGCGCAATGGGACCGATTCATAGGCCACCCAGAACAAAGACAGTCGAGAGGCGCTCGACGAGACCGTAGAAACGATGTGAAGACGCTGTGGCCGCAACGACACCCTCGCAATCTGCGGGTGACCGCTGTTCGGGAGGGACCCGGGGTGGATATCGCTGCTATTGGTGGCGCAGGACTTTCACGTGCGAGCTGAAGGATGTGCCAGCGAGACACGCTCCTGCCTACCGTGTGTCGTATGCTTCTAGCATGGATGAAGAACTGATCTTCCTCGTGAACGAGAATCCCGAAGGCGGGTACAGCGCCCAGTCGCTAGGGGTCTCGATCGCCACTGAAGCCGACGACCTTCCGACGCTGCGTCAGCAGATCCTCGATGCGGTGAAGTGTCACTTCGAGGAAGGTCAGGCCCCCCGGATGGTCAGACTGCACTTTGTGCGCGATGAAGTTCTGAAGGTATGAGCCGAATTCCCCGCGATGTTTGGGGGGCGAGAGCTAACGCAGGTACTCTCGAAATTCGATTATCGGGTTAGCCGCCAAACGGGTAGTCATATGCGGTTGACAACCCTCGAACGAGGGGAACACCACGTCACAATCCCCGCGCACTCACCGATCAAGGTGGGCACCTTGAATAACATCCTCGGCATGGTGGCTCTCCACTTTGAGATCACGCGGCAGGAATTAGTCGACCGGCTGTTCGGGTAGTCGCCGATTTCAAAAGTCCAGGAAACGCATCGTGCGAACCGTCAGGCGTAAATCGGCGCCGAGAGGGCACGCACCGCTTCGCGGCCGCGTCCGTCGGGCACGCGCAGTTCGGCCCGCACGTACCTCTGAAACGAGACATTCGAAGGCAGGACAAACTCACCTGCGGCGCGGTTGAGATCCATCCGAAGCGGCCGTTCGCCATCGGCGATGAACTCGAGCGAAGTGCCACGGGCCCGCTCGAAATGGGCGGTGACGACACCTTCATGGTCGCGCGAAAGGGTGAGCAGAGGCCCTTTCGGGGAGTCGGAAATGGCCGTCTGTCCGCTGGTGACGGCGTCGAGGATCGAGCGCTCGGTGAGCCCGCCCCGGCAGTACACCCATGTTGTTGGGTCGCCGACGTTGTGCGGATGGCGGGCCTCGGCGGGTGGCGCACTGTGCGCATCACTGCCACCGACCGGGACGATGTGGCAGCCATTCGCGAGCTGCTCATCCCATGCCCCCACGGATTCCCAGTTGTACCAGCCCCAGGGCGCCTGCCAGACCTCGCGGACAGCAAAATTGGCATCGGAGAAGAGCCACGGCGGCCCGACCTTCTTGGGATGATTAATCGAGAGCGGGTATTTCCTGGACTCGACCCACTTCCAGATCGCCTGGATTTCCGCGTCGGATGTGGCACGGAAGTCGACCCACTCGCGCAGACCCCAGACGTTCGCGTGCCCGCTGTACGTGGTGACTTCCTCTCCGGGGACAAGGAGCAGCGGCGCATCGCGCCACCCGTCGATCACGGGGATGTGGCTGATGGTGTTGTGATCCGTGATAGCGAGGAAGTCGAGGCCGCGCTTCTTCGCGAAGCGCGCCATCTCCTCGATGGTGTTGTCGCCATCGGAGTGGTTGGTGTGGGAATGGAAATCGCCGCGATACCAGCCGGGGCGTGCATCACTCGGAGCAGGCCGCCGGCCGGATGGGCGGGAAACCGGTCGCTCGGCGCGTGCGGCTCCGTGATCAATCGAGACGGTCAGCCACCAGCGGACTCCGCCCGCCGGGATTTCGTAGCCACCAAGGACAACGAACCAGGTACCGGCCGGCAGTGGGCCCGGGATGTACCCCGGAGTGGCGTCCGAGTGTTCGACGAAAAAGCTGCGCCGGGCGCTGCCGCTCCAGCCGCGAAATCCGCCCGTGAAGGGTTGGGTTCCCCGCAGGTCGAACAGGCCGATGTCGACGGTGGTCTCGGCAGCTTCGCCGATTACTGGAGCAAAGTGGTAGGCGACCTCAATTCGGCGACACCGGGCCGGGACTTCGAAGGGGACGTAGTGGTACGGGTGGGCCGCAGCACCGGCCGGGTCAAAGTGCCCGGTGAATTCGTAAGTGCTACGAACCATCGCCGAGGTCGCCCCAGAAAGCGCCGTAGCGCGCGAAGTACTCCTCCGCTGTCATGCCATAGATCAGGACGTCCCAGAAGCGGCCATCGGTGAAGTGCCCCTCGCGGATGGTGCCTTCGAGGACCATGCCGAACTTTGTGTGCATCGCCTGCGAACGGACGTTGAAGCCGTACACCCAGCCCTGGACCTTGTGGAACCGCAGTTCGCTGAACATGTAGCGGCAGATCAGTTCCAGGGCCTCCTGCGCGAAGCCGTGGCCCCAGTGCTCGCGACCGAGCGAAATACCGTATTCAAAGCTGAACCTGCGCACATCCGGGCGCGTGTTGATACTCCCGACCGGTACGCCATCGAGCGTCTCGATGACAAGGAAGAGCTTGCCATCGGCAGGCTTCTTCTGGGATTCCTCGTTGGCGAAAGCCTTCGCGCCTTCCTCGCCGTAAGGCGCCCAGGTATGCGAGCCGTAGCGGCTGGCATCGGTATCGCGATCCCAGGCGATGAAGTGGGGCCAGTCTTCTGGACGGGCCCCGCGGAGGCGGACTTTCTTTCCCTCGAACATGTCGTACGGCACGGAGCGAACTGTACCCCACCCTCCCCGGAGGTGGCAGCAGTCTGGGCCGGGTGTCACACTCCCGAAGATGCTCGTTCGTCTCGGCGCGCTGCTTGCCTTCGTCCTTGGATCGATTTCCATTGCGGCGGGGGCGTTCCAGGGCGGCGCTAACGCGGAAAGCAGGGACACTGCATCGCCAGTTGTCGAGTACTCGATGGAAATCAAGGTGCCTGGCCCGGATGGTTGGTCCTATGGCGATATTTACCTGTACGCAATCAACGACGGCGGGGACATGGCCGCGCGAGAGGCGGAAGGAAAGGCGGCGATGCTCGCCCGTTTCCCGGGCGCCATCGAGGTGCGGCCCGGCGAAGTGACGGCGGCCTTCAAGCTCTTCCCGACGCCGGTGCGGTGGGCACAGCCTTCCGCCTCGTGGTTCTACAACGCCGACGGAGTGACCCCCGCAATGCCAGCGGGCGACGCGCTCGCGGCGATCCAGATGGGCGCCGCCGGCTGGAATAATGCCGGCGGATCGGGGTTCCATTTCGACTACCTGGGGACGACAACCACGTCGACGGGTTGCAATGGCGATGTCAGCCAGTACGCGAAGGACGGCAAGAACGTCGTCGGGTGGGGCCACATTGTTGGCGGTTTCCTGGGCTACTCGTGCCACTGGAGGGGACCTTCAATCGTGCCGGGGACGCCCTATTTCGCAATCCAGGAGATCGACATCATCCTCGAGCCGCTTGCCGCTTACAGCGCGAACCAGTTGCAGGCCCTGGCATTGCACGAATTCGGGCATGGGCTCGGGCTGGACCACACGGAGCCAGCTGCGTGCCCTGGCAAGGTGATGTGTGCCGGCGTCGATGCCGACGATTTCACGGAGCCCCAACAGGACGACATCAATGGGGTAATCGCGCTCTACGGAGTCTCTCAGGAGCCTACGCCAACCGTTGTGCCGCCCGCGAATCGCCCCTACCGCGCCATCGGCCCCGAGGTAGCTAAAGACTGATCGGCTGGAATATTGACAATTGCTCGACTGAAATGCCCCTACTGACACGGAAATTCCGGGCGTATATTCAAGTAGAGGACAGGTGAACGGGGGCCCCGGTGCGATTCCCACTTCGACGACAGCAGGATGCAGAACTTTCGGCACAGCCTGAGAGCGAGCAAACCGCGCCCGACCCCATCCCATTCCCGCCACCGGCTTCAGGCATCGACCCTCACAGCGGAAGCTGGGACGAATTGCTCCGCACCCGCCCAAGGGCCGGGGAAATGCGCCTCCGCGGCCAGATGACCTCATCGGATGCGCGCGCCGAGCGGCTCGTGCGCCAGGTGCGGACGGAAGTTTCGGCATTACAGGAAACGCTCGCGGCTCTCGCCAAAGAGCACGACGAGATGCTCGAAGTCGATCCAAAGTCTGTCGCGAAAAACCCCGAAACCGCACTCACGCTCCCACCGGCGGTCCTGGTGCGCGCGATCATGTCCTCCGAAGCTGAGAACAAGCGGCTCCGCAAGCAGCAGCGAAAGGTCCAACAACGCCATCGCCAGATGCAGATTCGCCTCCAGGAACTGCAGCTCGCTGAAGCTGCTCGTACGAGCCGCCTGCAGACGCTGGAAGAAGTGATCGCCGCACTCCATGGCAACCTCGGCGACCTGCGCCACGAACGCGAATTCCTGCGCCAGTGGGCGCCACCCAAGCTCGATCGGCCGGGTGAACTGCCGAGTGGCGAGGGCCACCGGTGATTACCGTCCCGGCGCGCGAGCACAGTGAGATCGCAACCGAGATCCGCCTGGTCCGAGAGCGAGCGGTCGCGCGAGTCACTGAGATGGACCTGCTGGTTGCGGCACTGCGCGACCACATCAAAGACCTTCGCGAAGAGCGTGATTGGCTGCGGGCCGAGTTGGCCCGCGCCCAGGACGTGCGCAACCTTTCCGGCGCCACCTGGCTGCATCGCGGCCAGAAGTCGAACCGTTGATCGACAACTGAACGGCCGTTCACTATGCTGCCTCGCTACGAAGAGGAGCCAGCCATGACGATCGTCCTTGTCCACGGGAATCCCGAAACCGCTGCCATCTGGGATGAGATGCGAAAGCATCTCGCAACCGACGACGTCATTGCCCTTTCGCCTCCTGGCTTCGGTGCACCCGTGCCCGAAGGCTTCGGCGCCACCGCCGACGAATACCGGGACTGGCTTGTTGCCGAGTTGCAGAAGATTCGGGGTCCGATCGACCTTGTCGGGCACGATTGGGGCGGCGGGCATGTCGCTCGAATCGCAACCGAGCGCCCCGATCTCATCCGGTCGTGGACGACCGACATCGCTGGTGCATTCGATCCGGAATACGTGTGGCACGACATGGCCCAGGTCTGGCAAACGCCCGGAGCGGGCGAGGCGGCCGTCGAGGGGATGGCGGGCGCTCCTGTGGAAGCCCGCGCGCAGCAGTTCGAAAGCCTTGGGATGACGAAGGCCGCCGCGGCAAACGTCGCGGCCGCCGTGAACAGCGACATGGGCAGGTGCATCCTCGCGCTCTACCGATCCGCGGCCCAGCCGATGATGTCTGAGTGGGGCAATGCGTTCGATAAGGCGAAGGCGAAGCCCGGACTGGTTATCATCGCCACCGAGGATCACTACACCGGCGGGGAAGTGCTGGCACGGCGGTCTGCCGAGCGCGCCGGTGCGAAGGTGGCCGTCCTCGAAGGGCTCGGACACTGGTGGATGTGCCAGGACCCGAAGCGCGGCGCCGAGGCGCTCAACGCGTTCATCGCGGGACTGTAGCGCGCCGTCCGAACCTAATCATCCCGGTCATCGCCTTCAGCATTCGGGGTGAAGAAGACGCGCCGCCAGCGGTCGGGCTCTCGCAGCCAGAACCCGTCCTCGAGGCCCTTTCGGACGGCGTCCAGAGAAGGATCGAACGGCATTTCGGCGGTGTGGAAGCCGTTGGTTTCGGCGTAAGTCGCGGCCCGTGTGACCATCCAGACCTCGATTCCGCGGCCGCGGTAATCCGCGCGGAGTCGCGGCACTGTGAAGGCGGCGAGACCCCCACCGGCATCGGAACACTGGATCAGCCCGATGACTTTGTCGCCGTCGGAGGCAACGAAGACTCCAGGCCGCGAGCCCTGCTCGAACACCCACGGGTCCTCGCCAGTCAGTTCACCGATCGCGGCTGCATCGCCGCGGCGTTGTTCGCGGACCGTGAGCAGCGGGAGCCTGCGTTCCAGTAGCAGCTCGGGCTGCCCGGCCTCATCCACCGAGCGACCGATCGGCAGGTAACCCAACCGCCCGAAGTAGTCCTCAAGGATGCGCTCATCGCGACAACGCGTCCGAACGAGGCGTATGCCCCGGTCCTGGCAGCCGCGTTGTACTGCCCGGACGAGTTCAGCGCCTGCCCAGGGGCGAGCCGAAATCAGCAGATCGAACCAGCCGATGCCCTCATCGTCGTAATAGCGAACCGCTCCCTGCATGCGCCCGCCGGATTCGGCGACAAGGAAGGCGTGCCCCGTTTGGATCATCACTTCGAACTTCGGGGCGGTATCAGGCGAATCGACGAGCCCGCTGCGGACATAGAGAGCCGCCAGGGGCGCAGCGTCTTCGTCCGTCGCGGCACGGATCGAGGTGCTCATGCACTCATGAGTCTACGGGAAGAGCCCGGCGCGGCCCTCAACGGCCGTCATCAACTTCGAAGGTCTTCGGGTTGAAATAGCAGTCCACGTGCATCCATGCCACCCGCGAGTAGTGAAACGACACCGGCGCGAGGCAGACGATCATCCCGATTGCAACCGCGAGCGTGAGACCGAGGCCGGCCCCGCCGAGAAGCAGGGTCATCCAAACGGGTAGCGTGAGACCGAGGCCGATCATGTAGCTCGCGTACATGGCGCCGGTGAAATAGCCGGGCTCGCGTTCGAAGTGGAGGGCACAGACCGGGCAACGGTCGTTCATACGGAATGGCGCCCGCCAGACTCGCCCGCGGCAGCAGCGCGGGCACCGCAGCGTAAGGACCGCCGACACGCGGCGAAACACGGAATGAGAGCCCGGCTCGTAGTGCACGGAGGCAATCCTACCGTCCGAAGCGGATGAAGAGTGATGGAGATCATGCGCTGTAGCATCGAATGCGCCGATAGTTACCAGTAACGAACGGATGGGGGACTGCGTTGTCTCAAAAATCACTCGGTCTCGCGATCACCGCGGGCCTTGTCGCTATCGGCGCTCTGGTGGGCGGAGCGATTCTTTTCACCTCTGGCAAAGCCAGCGAAGTCAACCTGACTTCCGCGGGCCTGGTGCCGGATGACGCTGGCGTGTACTTCGCGCTGAACACCGACCTGGCATCGAGCCAGTGGGTCAACGCATTCCATCTGGCCGAACGACTCGGCCAGGATGACCCCGAAGACGAGCTGAAAAACGGCGCCGATGAAGCCGGCCTCGACTGGGAGGACGATGTCGCGCCGTTCCTTGGCGGCGATGCCGCTGTCTTCGTCCGCGGAGTCTCGATCGACGACATCTCCGCCCAGGGGGCGGTGATCCTTCGCTGCAAGGATGCGAAGAAGGCGCTCGATGTCATCGACGAGCAGGCCGGCCTTGGCGAGGACTTCGAATACGGCGGTATCAAGTACTACGACGCCCAGGGCGGTTTCGTCGCCATCATCGGCGACCACCTGGTGATCGCCTTCGATGAAGACAGCCTGAAATCCGTGGTCGATGTCCACAATGGCGACACGAAGTCAATCGCGAGCGTCGATGAGTTCCAGAAGCTTCGCGACGAACTCACCGGCAACTTCCTCGGCTTCGTCTATCTCAGCGCGCAGAATCTCCTCGGCGACTTCATCCTCGACGACCCGGTAGTGAAGTCGGCCCTGGACAGCTCGGGGACGGGAGATCTCGTCTTCCAGCCTGCAGCGTGGGAGATCGGCGCCAAGAAGGATGGCTTCGAGTTCCAGGCCGCATCGCTCGGCAACCCGGGCACGGTTGCGCCGATGCTTGCGCCGCGCGATTCGAAGCTCATCAAGTATGCCCCCGCCGATGCGGCGATGTTCTTCAGCACAGTCGATATCGCCGGCACCTGGGAGCGCATCACCGATGCGGCTCGCGATGAGATCGACAAGGCAATTCGCGAAGAAGGCGAATACGACAGCCTCGATCAGGCGATGCGCGAAGCCGGCAAGGAGCTCGGCATCGGCAGCATCGAGGACATCATCAAGCTGTTCACGGGCGAGACGGCTGCTGCCTTCTGGTTCCCCGAAGGGACCGAAGAAAGTATCGAGGGCGTAATCATGGCCGAGGTCGACCAGGGCAAGGCCGAGTCACTCCTCGAGTCGATGGTGGACGCGACGGCGGTCGGCAAGCCGAAGACCACGTCCGTTAACGGCCATGACGTTGTTTCGTTCGTTGACGACCAGGGCGACACGAGCGCGTACGCGTTCATCGATGGCAACCTCCTGCTCGGGACCGAAGAGGGTGTCCGCCGGGTACTCGAGAACGAGGAGCCGCCGCTCTCGAGCCTGCGCCGCTATGGCGACGCCGTCGAACAGATGCCGACGAAGCTCGGGACCTATGGCTACTTCAACATGGCGACGCTTGTGCGGCTCGCCGAAGGCGGCGTGCCTGCCGACCTCGGCGACTTCGAGCGCGCGCTTTCGGGGCTTATCATCAATGTCGTTGATGAACGCGGCGTCGCCCGTCTCTCCGGCATCCTCACCGTCGAGGAATAACCGAACCGCCGAATGGCGGCGCCGGGCTTCGCTCGTGCGGCTCGGCGCCGGACCATTGGCATTCGCCGGCTTCTTCCTGCCGTGGGCAACCGGGCCGGGCCCCCTGGCGGCGACCGACTTCACCGGGTTCACGCTCGTCGGATTCGCGGGGCGGCTGCAAGCACTCGATCTTTCACTCACGGCGGGCGCGACACTGTGGGCCATCCGGCTCGCGATCCTTGGCGTGGCGATCGCTGCCACCTGGCAGACGGTCCTCGCGCCGAAGCATCGCGCCCACTTCGGCTACCCGATCAGCGGCTGGTACCTGGTGGTCTCGGCGATCCTGCTGGTCGGTATAGGGCTGACCCGGCGCGGTATCACCCTGCCGCCGAGCGGGTTCGCGCTGGTTGTCGCCGCCGGGGCGTGCTTCCTGGTGAGCTGGCTCGTCGACATGCGAATCGGGCGCGCGGAAGCAGCTACGGAATAAGCAACACTCGCCCGAACGATCCGCGGCCTTCGATGTATTCGTGGGCGCCGGCAGCGTCGCTCAGCGGGAATTTCCTGTCGATGACGACCTTGAGTTCGCCCTTCGCAACATCTGCGAGGAGGCCTTCGATCATGGGGCGGCAGCGGGCAGCGTTCACGGTCATTTCCGCGCCGAGGTAGACGCCGGTGACGCTCGCGTTCTTCTGGCCGAGGCCCCCGAGGTTCGCTGGGCCTTCGCGCCCGGCGTTGCCCACCCAGCTGATGCGGCCGCGATAGGCGAGCGCGGCGACGCTGCCTTCGAGCGTCTTGCCGCCGACCGAATCAACGATCAGATTCGCGCCGCGGCCGCCGGTGACCTCCATCGTCTTCGCGACAAAGTCCGAGGTCTTGTAATTGATACCGTGGTCCATGCCGAACTCTTTCAGTCGTGTCAGCTTCTCGTCGGTCGAGGCAGTGGCCAGGACGGTGGCGCCGGCGCGCTTCGCAAGCTGGATCGCGGCGAGACCGACGCCCCCGCCCCCCGCCTGCACGAGCACGGTTTCGCCAGCCTGCAGGTTGCCGAATTCGAACAGGCAGTCGGCGGCGGTGCCGAATTCGATCGGCACCCCGGCCGCCAGTTCCAGGTCCAGCGAATCCGGCACGAGGTACGTCGAGCCTGCCGGCACCGAAGCCAACTCCGCATGCGAACCAAACGCCATGGTCGCTACCACCCGATCCCCGACCTTGCGGTCCGTCACCCGTTCACCAACTTCACGGATGGTGCCCGCCGCCTGGTAGCCGACGACATGCGGCTTCGAGGCCATCATCCCGCCGAGGCGGTTGAGGGTGTCGCCTCCCTGGATGCCGATGGCCTTAGTTTCGACGATCACGCCGCTGGGGCGGCATTCCGGGTTGGGGATGTCTTCGTAGCGGAAGACGGACGGCTTCCCCGTTTCGTAGTAGACGGCTGCTTTCATTTCAGGCTCCTGTCTGCGTGAGCTGGCCTAAGCCGGTGCACAGGCGTTCATGACGGCGCGGGCGGCATCCATGCCGGGGCGAACACCGACGATACGGACGATTGCGAGGTCGAGTCCTTCCGACAGGCGCTTGAGTGCGGCGGGCGCGCCGGCAGCTCTGCCGTAATAGCCGACCTCGCGGAGGAACTCGGGCGGGAACATGTCGATGAGTTCGGCTTCCGCGGCGCCGTCATCGCGCCGCGCTTCGATCCTGTTCAGGACTTCATCGAACCCCATGCGCGCGAAATGGCCCCGGTAACCACTGGTTTTCGGCGCGCCCGGCCGTGAGAGCGCATAGCCCATGAACGCCCGTACGAACGCCTTTCGCGCGGCCTCCTCGTCGTCGTCAATGCACACGCGAATGTACTCGGTGATGGCGACCGAGGAGGCATCACGGTTGCCGCGAGCGGCGCCCTTCGCGACCTCTTCGCGACACCAGGCGCGCATGGACGGTGCCGTCCAGTTGAGGCTGATGCCATCGGCGAGTTCGCCGCCGAGCCGCAGCATCTGGGGGCCGAGCGCTGCAGTGTAGAGCGATACCTTCATTGGACGCGCGGCCATCTGGAGTCCGTGCAGGTTCACCGATGTGCCTTCGAGGGTGACCGTCTCTCCGGCGAGCAGCCCCCGGAGCGCGGTGAGGTACTCACGCATCATCCGGACGACCGGCCAGGCCGGCAGCCCGTAGGTCTTCTGGTAGTCGCTCCCATAGATGCCGCCCGTGCCCAGCCCAAGCGTGAACTGGCCGCCCGTCAGGGCAGCCAGCGTGCCGGCCTGCTGCACCAACGACGGCACGGTCCACAGTGGGGCAGGAATGACTGCGATCCCGGTAGGCAGCCCGCCCGCGACAACCTCCGCGGTGGCGTTATGCCACTGAGCGCAAACCTGGAAGCCGTCCCGGAACGGCGGACCGCTGGGGGTCCAGGCGCTCTTGTAGCCGAGTTTCGCGGCTTCCTGGACGAGGGTTCGCTGTTCCTCGAAGCTCAGTCCCAGGCTCGCATCAATGCCGATGCCAAGTTCCACGGGCATCCTCCTGTTGTGCATGGGAGGTTACGGGGAAGGCGGAGGCGGGGAAAGCGTCGGGACGCCGACTTTGCCTTGAGCGACAGCCAGGAATATATTCGCCGCGAATATCTAGCGGGGGCGGAACAAATGACCACTGAAGCCAAATCAACAGACTCTACCAAAGCCACGAAGTCCGTTCCAAAGTGGGAATCGGACGCGAAAGAACGTATCCGCTCGGGCCTCAGAACCATGGCGAAGCCACTCGCTGGTCTAATCGAGAGAGATGCGAACGAGGGTGACACGCGCCATTTGGTGACTGACTTTCTCTGTGACGTTCTCGGTTACGACAAGTACGAAGATCTCACAACCGAGTATCAGGTCAAGGGTGAGTTCGCTGACTATGGAGTTCGAATTGACAAGCAGCTCTCAGCGTTCATCGAAGTAAAGCGGGTGGCCACGAAGCTTGGGCCGAAGCACCTACGCCAAGTGGAGGTCTACGCAATTAACGAGGGCGTTGAATGGGGGATCCTCACCAACGGGAACGATTGGCACGTATACCACCTGGCTCCAGCCGCTCCGCGCGCCGCAGGCGCCCCGTCGTCAGGGCCACTTATCGACGTTGATCTGACGCTTCAGGTTTCTCTCATCGGCACCGACACACCGACGCAACGAGTCAACAAGCTGTTCAACCTCTCCCGAGAGGCAATGAAGAGACACGTGATGGATGATGTTTGGAAGGCCCAGCGTGCGACCTCACCCAAGGCACTTTCGGCTGTACTGACGTCGGATTCAGTGATCGACGCCGTTCGGAAGGAAATCAAGCGGCGCACGGGTCACAATGCGACCGCCGTGGACATCGCCGAAACCATCCGAAATCAGGTGATTCGTCCGGACTTGAGCTAAAGGTCGTTCACCCCAACAGGGGCAACTGCCTGCTACCCGTGTTCGGCAGCCTGGTAGTGGATGTCGCGCATCGCGTGGCTCAGGTGGAGGGCTTCTTCGGCGTCGTTTCCGATAGCGATGAGCGCCTGGCGCATGAGTTCGAGGCCGCCTTCGTATTCAGGAACCACCACTTCGTTCGCGCCGAGCGCGCGGAACGTCCCGATTTCGCCGCCGGTGCGCGCCCGTACGAGGATTGGGATGGCGGGGTTGCGTTCCCGTGCCGCCGCCGTCGCGACGATTGCCGTGGTTTCATCCGGGACGGCGATGACCACCGCGCGCGCTGTCGGAAGATTGATCCGGTCGAGGACTTCATGGCGGCCGGCATCGCCCCAGATGGCAGCAATGCCGGCTTCGGTGAGCCTGCGCACTCGCGCTAGGTCGGCCTCGATGACGGCGAATGGCACGTCGATCTGGCTCATGGCGTGGCCCACGAGTTCGCCTACGCGCCCATACCCAATGATGACAACGTGGCCGCTGCGGGGCAGCGGCGGCGAGGGGATTTCGCCCTGGCGATCGATGAGCCGCCAAACCGGCCCGAGCCGGCGGAGCAGCTCTTCGAGTTTCGGCAGACTGGCGAACGCGAGCGGGTTCACACATATGGATGCAGCCGCGGCAGCCAGGATGACGTTGTATGTCCCAAGGTTCATGAGGCCGATGCTGAAACTCTCATCGGCGATGATGAACGAGAACTCGCCCAACTGGGCAAGACCCGCCCCGACAGTAAGCGCAGTGCGTCCCGAGTACGGAAACAGGCCCGCGGTGACGAATGCGATGGCGGCATTGGCGAACAGCACCGTCAGTGTTACCGCGATGAACAGGCTCATGTGGTCCGCGACTTCATGGGGATCCAAAAGCATTCCCACGGAGACGAAAAAGAGTACTGCGAAGGCATCGCGCAGCGGGACGACATCGGCGGCCACCTGGTGGCTGGTCTCGGATTCGGAGACCACAACTCCGGCAATGAACGCCCCCAGCGCCACCGACAGCCCGAAAGCCGCCGCGCTCGTCGCGATTCCGAGGGCCCCGGCGACAAATGCCAGGATGAACAATTCGCGGCTGCCGGTCCGCGCGATTAGCGAAAGCACCCGAGGCACCAACCGCGCCCCGACGACGAGCATGATGCTGACGAAGATCGCCGCCCGGATGATCGCCCAGGCGATGTCTCGCCAGAGTTCGCCTTGAGAGCCCGGTTCGAGCGTCGGGAGGATGGCCAGGATGAGGACCGTGAGTAAGTCCTGCGCGATCAACCAGCCGACCACAACGCGCCCGTGAATCGTGTTCATAAGGCCGCGGTCTTCGAGCGAGCGAATAAGCACGACGGTGCTGGCGATACTCATCGCAAGGCCGAGCGCGAGCGCTTCACGACCGCTCATCCCAAAGGCAAGCCCGATGGCCGAGCCGGCTGCGGTGGCGGCGGTCACCTGGATGATGGCGCCGGGGATCGCGATCGTGCGGACGCGTAGCAGGTCGCCGAGGTTGAAGTGAAGGCCAACGCCGAACATCAAGAAAATGACACCCAGTTCGGCGAGTTCCCGGATTGCGTCAAGGTCGGCGTCATAGCCGGGTGTGAAGGGCGAGATGACAACACCCGCAGCGAGGTAGCCCACGATCGGCGACAGCCCGGCGAAGCGGGCGATAACACCGCCGCCGAGAGCGAGACCAAGGGCGATGGCAATGGAGGTGAGGAGCGAAAACTCTTCCACCACGCCAGATGGTATCAGGTGGCGGTGGTGGCCCTCGAATCGCGCTGAGCTCTCCGGGCGAACACGGCCTCGCAAAGCCCGGCGATGCTCCGGCGAATCCGTGACAGCGTCTCGCGGTCCGTCGGTTCCTTCAGGAAGCCAGGCGGCAGGAAGGGCTCCAGCCCCGAGTCAGCTCCGAGAATCTCGGCGCCCAGCATGCGAAGTGTTTCGGCCAGCGATGATTGGGCGAATTCGCCACCGCCAGGGCTGGCGTTAAGGATAAGGACGGGCTTCTCCATCAACTCCGCGCTGGAAACCAGCCAGTCCAACGCGTTCTTGAACGAACCAGGGACACCGTGAGCGTATTCCGGACACGAGATCAGCAGGGCGTCGGCCCGGCGAATGGCATCACGCCAGGCAGCGACCCCCGGCGGAGGCGTGTCTTCAACACGATCGATATCGGGGTTGAAGTGGGGTAGCTCGTCGAGTGCCTGGAAGAAGCGGAAGCTGGTCCCGACGGGGGCGAGCTCCGCGGCGATGCGAAGCAAACGCGAATTTGAGGATTCGGCACGGAGGCTGCCGGAAACGGCAAGGATTTCGACGACATCGAGGCCGGTTCGCACGCATTTCACCATACCCCATAGGGGTATATCAGGCCATGACCACGTCCCGCAGTTGCAGCCGGCACGGTCTCACCCAACCCGAAGTGTGGCCCCACTGACCGGCGCGATTCAATTCGTCTATACTCCATGCCAACCGTTAGGCAGGGGCGAAGTAGTCCGCTGCCACCAGATAAGGGGACTGCACCTTGAAATTTCACTGGTTCCATCTCATGCCCTGGCCGGATCTCCCGGACGATTTCCAGCAGAAGAACCGCTCCGTCTGGGTCGATGTCGATTACAACCTGTTCAACCCGGAACGGTGTAACGAGGTCTACAACGAATACCTCGACGAGCTCGAATTCGCGGAGAAGATGGGCTACGACGGAATCTGCGTGAACGAGCACCACTCGAACGCGTACGGCATGATGCCCAGCCCGAACATCATGGCGGCGACGCTCACGCGGCGGACCAAGAACGCCGCCATCGTTGTGATGGGCAACTCGATCGCCCTCTATAACCCGCCGATCCGCGTGGCCGAAGAGTTCGCGATGCTCGATATCCTCAGTGGCGGCCGGCTTGTCGCCGGGTTCCCGGTCGGCACCAGCATGGATACGAACTACGCCTATGGCGTCCCGGGCGCGCAGCTTCGCGACCGCTACTACGAAGCGCACGACATGATCATGCAGGCATGGCACGAGAAGGGCGTCACGCACTTCAACGGCAAGTACAACCAGATCCGTTACATGAACCCGTGGCCGCGCCCGCTGCAGCAGCCGAACCCGCCCATCTGGATCCCCGGCGGGGGTTCTATCGAGACGTGGGAGTGGTGCGCCGACATGGGCTACCTCTACTCCTACCTCTCCTACTCAGGCTACAAGCGCGCCCAGACCATCATGGATGGTTTCTGGAAGCGCATGACCGACAAGGGCATCGAGCCGAACCCGTACCACGCGGGCTTCGCGCAGGTTGTCTGCGTCGCGGAAACGGAAGCGGAGGCCAAGGAGCTCTACTGGCCCCACATCGACTACTTCTACAACCGCTGCCTCCATGTCTACCCGGGATTCGCGGACGCGCCCGGCTACCGAACGCTGCGGACGGTGAAGGCCGGCATCAAGAGCCAGTTCGAACAGGCTCAGCAGAACGCCAAGGCGAAGTTGACCTGGGAGGGCCTGGTCGAACAGGGCTACGTTGTCGCTGGCCCGCCAGACAAGGTCATCGCCAAGCTCAATGAGCTCGCCGACAACCTGCGCATCGGCCACCTGATGCTCCTCCTCCAGATGGGCTCGATGCCGCGCGAAGTCGCGATGTATAACACTCAGATGTTCGCGGAACGCGTCGCGCCACACCTGCGCGACAAGTTCAACGAATTCGAAGACAAGTGGTATCCGAAAATGATGCCTGCCGAAGATCGTGCCGCGCCTATCGTCCAGGAAAAGGGCGAAATCCGGCTCCCGGTGGCGGTTGGAGGGGGCGGCCAGTAGGCAGGCCGATCTTCAGTTCTTAGTCACCATCGGTGGGGCGCCCAGTGGGCGCCCCATTTGGTTTGCCGGAGCTCCAAACGACCAACAGGGCGTCCCGGGGGAGGGAACGCCCTGTTTCGAATCGCCGGGTGCGAAGCTGAGGAGCCCTTCGCGCCGGCGGTTTTAGCCGCTGTACGTCCAGCCCGTGTAGGTGGACGTGATCGGGTCCGTCTCATCGATCAGGTGCCCGCCGGCGACTTCACCTATCACAATCGTGTGGTCGCCAGCCGGGACGAACTGCTCGGCCCGGCACTCGAGCCAGGCCATGGCGCCATTCAAGACGGGAGAACCGTGGGGTGCGATTGCATGGGGAATGGCATCCATCTTGTGATGCACCACTGCCTTTTCGCCCTCTGTCCTCCCGAGGATCTTCGACCCGTTATAGGGCTGTGCGAACTTCGATGCGAGGTGCAAACCCTCATCATTCGCGGGGAGGAAGTTGACGGTGTACCAACCGTCCGCCCGGATGTTCGCCAGCGTCTGCGCGTCGTTTTCGAAGGCGACGGCAAGCATCCTCGGCTTGAACGAGACCTGCATCACCCAGTCAGCCATCATGCCGTTCAGTTCGCGGTTGCTGGCGCGGCTGCCAACGATGTACAGGCCGTAGGGCATCAGGTCCATGATCTTCCCAAGATCGGATGCGACGGGAGTCTCGATTGCCATGATTCAACCTCCACAGTTGGCTTCCGGTCGCGGAAGGCACCGGAAGCCGTTGTCTTTCTGATGCCCAGTGTGAACCTGCGTTCGAGACCTTTGGAGGGACGTTCGACCCAACGCGACTGGGCTGAACGGGCACGAATTCGAGAAACTGCGGGGCGAGCGTAGGATTCGGCCCATGGGCAACCGGGCGATGCTGCCCGGAGCCGTTACTCAAGCAGAGGATCATCATGCGAATTGGCACCATGCTTTCCATGCCGGGCGACCCGGCCGGCGTACGAGACATCGTCTCGCGAGCGGTCCGGGCCGAAACGGAGGGCTTCACCTCGGCCTGGTTGCCACAGGTCAGCACCGTCGATGCGCTGATGTGCCTGGCGCTGGCCGGTTCGGAGACCAGTTCGATTGAGCTGGGCACCGCGGTGGTGCCAACCTACCCCAGGCATCCGACCGCACTTGCGTTGCAGGCACTCACTGCGCAGGACGCGACGAACAACCGCCTGGCTCTAGGCATCGGGCTGAGCCACCAGCGCTCCATCGAAGGCGTGCTGGGACTCGACTACTCGAGGCCACTGCGGCACATGCGCGAGTACCTCTCGGTGCTGAACCCGGCGCTTCGCGGCGAAGTCGTGCGATTCGAAGGCGAGGAGTTCAAGGTCAACTACTTCCAGGCGACCCTGCCCGGGGTAGGAGCGCCGCCGGTGATTGTCGCCGCGCTGGGGCCGCAGATGCTGAAGCTGTGCGGGCGCATGGCCGATGGCACCATTACGTGGATGGGGGGAGTGGAGTACCTGCGAGACATCGCCGTTCCGACGATGACAGGCGCGGCAATGGCGGCAGGCAAACCTTCGCCGCGCATCGTCGCCATGGTTCCCGTCTTGCTAACGCAGGACGTTGAGCAAGGCCGCGAGACCGTGAACACAGCCTTCCAGGTGTACGGCGGCATCCCTTCGTACCGCGCGACGCTGGACAGGGGCGGCGCGGCGTTGCCCGCGGATGTCGCTCTTATCGGCGGCGAAGAGGAGCTGGAGCGCGGACTGAAGCGGTTCGCAGATGCAGGTGTGACCGACTTCGTGGCGGTGACACCAGGGAACGCGAACGGCGTGGAAGCGACACGGGAGTGGTTCGGCGGCATGGCGTCAGGGAGTCCTTGACGGCACTTGAGCTTGAGGCTATCGTCAGGCAAACCCTGACGACGGAGACGGTCTCATGTCCGGTGGCTCTAACTATTCACATTTGCACTGCTCGTTCTGCCTGTTAAGCGCCGACGAAGTGAAGAAGCTGATTGCCGGAGCGAACGGCTATATCTGCGACAACTGCGTACGCCTCTGCAACGAGATCCTGGAGGATACGGGCGAACAGCGCCCTTTCTCGACTGGGGCAGTCTGAGCGATGAACAGGTCCTCGCGATGCTCGCCCCACACGCGACGGCAATCAAGACAGCCGAAGCCGCGGTCGCCGACCACGTACGGCTCCTACGCGAGCGCGGAGTGAGTTGGGCCCGCATCGGGGCGGCGCTGCAGATCAGCAAACAGGCCGCCTGGGAGCGGTTCTCCTCCGAGGACTGAGCTTTAGACGGCCCTAAGCGGAACCGATTCGGTCGTGCCGGTGTAGAACACGCAGGTGAACCCGGAACGGGAAGACTCGGAACTCGTGCGCGCCTCGCTCGCCGGGGAACGGGATGCTTACGCGGTGCTCGTAGGCCGCTATCAGCATGTGGCCTTCCGGGCCGCCTATCTGATCACGCGCGAGGCCACGGCAGCGGAAGAGGCTGCTCAGGATGGCTTCGTGCGGGCCTTCAAATCGCTGAACTCGTTTCGATCAGCGGAACCATTCCGCCCATGGCTTTTGCGCATCGTCACAAACCTGGCACTCAACCATGTCCGCGGGCGGTCCCGTAGCCGGCGGTTGCTCGAACGCGTCGGTCTTTCGCAGAGGGGCCGGGCGGAGCCGCCGGCAGACGAAATCGTCATGGTCGAAGCCAGCCAGCGCGAAACCTGGGCAGCAATCAACCGGCTGTCGGAAGACGACCGGCTCATCCTGTACCTGAGGTACTTCCTGGAACTATCGGAGAAGGAGATGGCCGTCGTTATCGGGAAAGCCCCCGGAACGGTGAAATCGCGATTGAACCGGGCGAGCGGCCGGCTGCGCGCAGTCATCGAATCCGAGTATCCCGGCCTGGTTCCGGCGAAGGGAGCCAATGATGCCTGATACCCCGTGGGTAGAAGTCCTTCTGGAGGAGCTTGGAAATCGGCTGACCTATCCTGAGACGCCCGACCTTCGAGCCGAGGTGATGGGAGGCCTCGAAGGCGAGGCATCTGCGCGGACCAGCCTCCCGAAGAGCCTCGCGATCGCAGCTGTGGGAGTGGGCATAGTTGTCGCCGGAATTGTCGTTGGGTTCTCTCACGATGCGCGGAGCGCGATTGCAGAGTTCCTTGGGCTCGCCGTGGATGGCGAACGCATAGAAGTCCTGCCAACACCGCCGGCGGGCACAACCGCGACTCCCTTCCCAACGCCCATTCCGCTCAAAAGCATTGCCCGGGAGATCTCGCGAGAGAAAGCGGAAGCCACCACTCGCCTGACCTTGCCGCCTTCGCTGGGAGGGCCATCGCGGTTCTACTCGCTGAGCGAAACATTGCCGGTGATAGTCGCCGACTACGGCCGCATCCAAATCTGGTTCGGCGAGTACTTCGCGGACCAGTACTTCGTGGCCAAGGGCATCGTTGGCGGCGGAACTGTGGTGGATGAGGTTCAGGTCAACGGAAACCCCGGATACTGGGTCTCCGGCGGTGAGCGGATTGTCACGCTTGTCGAGGCGACTGGGACTCCCGTCGCTGGAACGCAGCGGACGGTAAGCACCAATGCTCTCATCTGGGTTCAGGATCGTCTCTACCGGCGCATCGAAGGTGCCGCGGACGTGGCAGAGGCACTCTCGCTGGCAACCGAAATGCCCCACTGACTCGATTCCCATTGCCCTTTCCTGCGGAACCGCTGCACGCCGGACGGTGTACTCAGGACAGCAGAGGAGGCTCTTGTGCTGAACGTGACGAGGATCGCCGGGCTGATGGTAGTGGCAGTGATCTCTGGCGTAATGGCAGTAGGACTGACGCCGAACGTCGCTGTCGCCGGCGGCGGCTGCCGCGGTTTCGCGTCCACCGAGGCATCCGGCGACGCGGTTCAGATGGAAGGGACATGCTTCGTCCCCACCGTCCTGCATGTCGAACCCGGGACCACCGTCACCTGGACGAACAAGAGTACTGAGCCCCACAGCGTCGCGGGCGCCACCATCGAGTGGGGCAATTACAACGAGTTACACGAGGGCCAGACGGTCCAATACGCCTTCGACAATCCCGGGACCTACCCGTACTACTGCTTCGTCCACAACGGGATGATCGGCACGATCGTCGTTGGCGATGGTGTGAAGACGGACGTGGGCGACGCGACAAGTGTCTCGGCACGGGTCCCCCTGGACACCCGGCCGGAATCGCCGGCGGGAGCTTTCGCAACTCAAGATGCATCCTCCGAGACATCGACGCGTGAGTCGCTGCTTTTCAGTGCACTGGGTGCTCTCATTGGGGCCACGTCGGTAGCAATAGGTTTCGGAGTGCGGGAACTTCGCAAACGCTAACGAAAGGTAACGGTGCCGTGGTAGCCTGCCGCCCGAACAGGAGGCTGCCATGACCTACTCGATTGTCGCGCAAGACCAGGAGACAGGCGCCCTCGGCGTTGGCGTGCAAACGCACCAGCCCGCAGTCGGCGCGATTGTCCCGTGGGTGAAGTTCGGCGTCGGCGCGGTGGCCACCCAATCCTTTGCAAACATCAACTTCGGCCCGCAAGGCCTTGCTCTGCTCGAAGCGGGCCTCGAGGCGAACCGGGCGCTTTTGGCCATCATCGCGGGAGACAACCTCGAGCACCGGCGCCAGGTCGCAGTCATCGATAATGCGGGTTCGGCGGCGGTGCATACGGGAAGCGACTGCATCCCGTTCGCGAGCCATGTCATCGGCGCCGGATTTTCGACACAGGCGAACATGATGACGTCGGAAGGCGTGCCCGAAGCCATGGCCCAGGCGTTCACCGCGGCGAAGGGTCCACTCGCCGCTCGCATCATGGCGGCGCTGGATGCCGGGCAGGCCGCCGGCGGCGACATCCGTGGGAGCCAATCCGCGGCCATCCTCGTCCGTGAACCGGGTGAGCTTTCCTCCACCTGGGACCTTCGCATCGATAACAGCCGCACGCCGCTCGAGGAGTTACGGACCCTCATCAATATCCGGCTCGCGGGGCAAATGATCGCCCACCAGATCGCAGACGACACAATGCTGGAAGTCGCGATGGCTGTTTATCGGGAAGCGACGAGGTTGTACCCATCGGACGAGCAGACTTTCTGGTTCGCGGTGGACACGCTGATGAAGCTGGGGCACGAAGCGGAGGCGATCGACATGTTGGAGATACTGTTCCTGCGTGCCCCGCAGTGGCGCGACCTTTTGCTCCGGCTCACCATGCCCGGCGCACTGGCGCTCAAGCCCCGTTTCGAGCGTTGAATCGACCAATGGCGGCGCCATAGGCTCGAAGAAGGCTTGCGCGAACTGCCGGGCGGCGAAAGCGCTCGGATTCCGAGAGGCCCGCCGCGCTCATGCGTTCGCGAAGCTGTTCGCTTTGGAGCACCTCGGAGAGCGCGGCCGCCATCGCGCGCACGTCTGCCGGGTTGAGCCCGTTGCGCCGCGACCGCTTCCGCAGGGGCACGACGCGCCCGGCGGAGCCGACTACATCGGGCAACGCACCTCCGTCGCTCACAACTACAGGAAGTCCCGCAGCCATCGCTTCCGCGACGGGCATCCCGAAGCCCTCGCCCAGGCTAGGCTGAAACAGGACAGTGGCACTGTGAAGCGCGCGAAGGAGCGCCTCTTCATCGATAAATCCGCGTTCTTCAATCCGGCTGGCGATCCCCAGGCGTTGAGCAAGAGCACGGCTCTCTGAAGGCAGGCTCTCACCGATTCGAACGAGTCTCGCGCCGGATAAGGCTGGGTCGGCAAGCGTGTGCAACATCAACTCGATGTTCTTGTAGTAGGCGGTTGTACCGATGCTCAGGATGGTTGCCGGGTCGCGGCGAGAAGGCGCGGGAGGAGCACCGATTTGGTCCGGCACCGGCACGGGAACGACATGGATCCGGTCGGCAAGAGCAGGCGAAACCTCGCGCAATGCCAGCCCTGATGTCGCAGACGGGACGACAATGGCGTCGACGGCCGAAAGCGCTCGCAATGATCGCCGGAAGACGGCCTGCGCCAGTACTTCGCCAGGCGGCCAGTTCCTCCGGAACTGGTGCGGCATCATGTCGTGCACCGTTACCACCCGGGGACAGTTGAACCGCCGAACATGCGGAGCAATGTAGATATCGGTGAAGTGCACAAGATCCAGCGGCTCGCTCCACTTCCTGGGGAGAGGCGGGAACTGGCGATAGCGCGGGATGTGAGCACGAAACGGAGCCGGCATATTGAAGTGGGAAGCCGGAATCGCGCGGGCCGAAATCTCCGGCTCCAGGACGTCGACAAGCCTCTCGATGTACCGGGTCATGCTGCGCCAGACTTCGGGCGCCGGACCTCGAGGCTGGATGAGCAAGACCGACTCAGGGCTGGCTGCGGGATCGATCATTCGCGACACTCGCCGGCCCGGGCCTGGGTCATCCTGACTTACTGGCCCTCGCCCGAGTACAGCGGGCTGGACGCCTTCATCCAGCGGAGGAGCATTCGCATCTCCGCGATGCGCTTGCCCGATTCGTCGTCGAGACCGGTCTCGAACCACATGTACTCGGTCTTCGGGCTCTGTCCAACGGCGATGACTTCACCGGTGCAGGTGTATTCCGTATCGACAAACACAGGGCCGTTGATGTTGCGAAGCTCGATTGCGCCGAACAACCCCACGGCCGTGCCAATCGGTCCGCGAAGAGAAGCGACGCTCTTCGCATAGAGGAGGCGAACCATCGGAGCCAGCATCGCAACAGGCTTACCCCATGGCGAATCCGACACAAACCAGTCGAGCGGCTCGGTGACGATCCGCATTCGTTCCTGCTGTTGTTCCAGCATGATCGAAACCTGCACCGGGTCGAACCGTCGTCCGGGCTCCACCCCCTTGAGGAGGCGCAAGTCACCGGCCTCGAACCTGTCGAGCGGCCGGGCGAGGAGGGCTGTGGGTACGCCGGGGTCTCCCACCGAAGCCGTGCCCTGGGCAACCTGCATCCCGTCCTCCCGCGTCACCCACGCTTCTACCTGCGCGTCAGTCGCCCCGGCCGGCGGCTGCCTGAGCGAGGCGCGCACGGCCTCGCGATCCGTGGTCGCGTTCATGTAGTACATGGAGAGCGTGCCCCGCTCGAACCAGCGCTGGCCGAAGGCCTCGAGGAGCAAGGGCGGGAACAGCTCGTTGTGGATCGATCCTGCGACCGTGCCTCCGCGAAAACCCAGCTTCGAGGCAGTCGCGTCGTCGTGGATGCTTCCCTTCGCGTCCTTCGAGTTGTTGATGGAGCGCCGAATGGGACCGCTGATAACGCCGTCGGCAATGGAAATACTGGAATCAGAGGTCGTGGTCATTCACAGGTCCTCATTCGCGGATTTGCCCAAGACTACCCCCGCCCCCGCGGATTCGTCACGCTCACCCGCCGATGTGGGACATCTCCACCTTAGGCAACAGGGCTGTCTCGGCCGTTCGAAGTTCGGAATAGCGGTCGTCGCGAACGTGCCAGACGGATGCGAGGAACGCCGCGATTTCTTCGTCCGAAGCGCCCGAACGCAGGAGCGAGCGGAAGTCGTGGCCACGAACGCCGAACAGGCACGTGTACAACTCGCCTTCGGGCGAAAGCCTTGCGCGGGTGCAGTCGCCGCAGAAGGGCTCGGAGATCGATGTGATTACGCCGATTTCGCCAGACCCATCCTTATAGCGCCAGCGCCGTGCGACCTCGCCGCGGTAGTTTGCTTCGGCCGGCTCAATGGGCAGCTCAGCGTTGATCCGCTCGACGATCTCTTTTGCCGTCACAACGTTTTCAAGCTGCCAGCCATTGGTGGCGCCAACATCCATGAACTCGATGAAGCGCACGATCACGCCAGTGCCCTTGAAATGGCGGGCCAGGTCAACGAGGGTGTGGTCGTTGGTGCCCCGTTTGACGACGGCATTCACCTTGATCGGCGCAAGGCCCGCTTCGCGCGCGGCGTCGATGCCATCGAGCACCACCGAAACCGGCACGCCGGAATCGTTCATCGCCTGGAAGACGGCATCGTCCATCGAGTCGAGCGAGACCGTAATGCGCTTCAGGCCGGCATCCTTCAACTTCTGGGCCTGTGCACGGAGCAGGGAGCCGTTCGTCGTGAGCGTCAGGTCCATCAGCCCGGGGATCTCGTGGAGTTCCGCAATGAGGGCGTGGAGGTCCCGCCGGACCAGGGGCTCCCCGCCGGTGATCCGGATCTTCTCCACACCATGAGCCACGAAGATGGTCGCGAGGCGCGTGATCTCTTCGTAGCTCAGCAGTTCGGCACGATTCAGAAACTGGTAGCCGGGGCCGAAGACTTCGCGGGGCATGCAATACGTGCAGCGAAAATTGCAGCGGTCGGTGACGGAGATGCGAAGGTCGCGCAGCGGGCGCTGGAAGGCGTCGGTAAGTACCACGGATCCAGTGTAGCGAATTGAAATCAGCCGGTGGTGGCCGGTTCGGGCTCCGGCAGTTCGGCAAGGCGCCGGAGGAGGTCTTCGTATTTGCGGGCGCGCTCGGCCAGCTCTTCGCGCATCGAGGACATCTTTTCCATCTTCTGGTCGATGAGTGCGATCTGCTGCAGGGTCGCCTCGTGCGCAATGCGCGCTTTGCCGGCCTTCTCGAGGGCATCGGCGTCTTTCCGCCAGCCGGCGCGGATCTGCAGGCGGACATCCTCGGCCTCAAGCATTTCCTTGATCTCGGCGAGCGAGAACCCAAGCAGCTCCTTGAGCTGGCGAATCCGATCAATCCGCTCCATGTCGTCGGGAGAGTAGAGACGGAAGCCGCCGTCCATCCGGGTCGGCGGATCGAGCAGGCCCTTCTCCTCGTAATAGCGGAGCGTCCGCTGCGTGAGGCTGGCGCGTTCGGCCGCTTCGCCAATCTGGAGGAATCGTTCGGAGGCGGTGGTTTCGGACATGTTCTGAGCCTAGTCTAACAACGTTAACGCGCACGTCAATGTTTCTCGTTTGCGTGCAACGCGAGTCCCACGAATGACGCCGCGTGGCGAGGTAAATACGCCAGATACCGGTTGATTCTTAGGGCCCCTGCTGGGTCGAACCCAGTTTCCCACATAAGCCAAACCGGGCGTGAAAACTGCGTGTGAAGGGCCTGCACAAGAACATAAGAGCGTTGAACCAGCCGGGAGGCCGGACTAACTTACGCCCTACGTTTCCGGGACACCTTCCGTGACGGCCCCCGGAATGGCCCCCAGGCCATTGTGTTCACTAACGCATTTGGTTCGGTTCGAAAACCCCGAGATGTTCTGGGAGAGAGGAGTGTGCGCCCAAATGGAAGACCGTGCCCGGCTCGATTCACGCGAACTTCTCCGAGCATGGCAGGGTGTCCTCGGGCGGCTCGAACTCGAACTCAATCCCCACAATTTCACCACGTGGCTGGCTCCAACACGGGCTCGCTCGTTCGATGGCAATGACCTGGTCGTCGAGGCACGGTCTGCGATGGCATGCGACTGGCTCGACCGGCGGATGCGGACCGTCGTAGAACGGGCCGCGGCCCAGGCCTTCGGAGGCGAGGTCCACGTGACCTTCGTCGCCTGCGGCGAGTCTCGAGCCGAAGTACCTCCAGAATCGTTGCCGGTTGTCCCCGAGCGAAGCCATTCCGGGGCTGTCATCGGCACCGTGAACTGCGCCTTCACCTTCGAAGACTACCTCGCCACGGACGGGAACCGGCTCGCGCTCCAGGCCTGTGTCGCGCTCGTCGAACCGAGCGACCTGGTGGCCAGCCCAGTCGTCCTTTTCGGGTCACCGGGGCTCGGGAAGACGCACCTGCTCCACGCGCTCGCCTGCAGGGCCCGGGACCTCGGCCGCAACGTGGCCTGCCTGAGTGCTGAAGAGTTCACGAACCGTTTCCTCGGGGCGATGCGGGCGAAGCGGGCGGAAGAGTTCCAGGCCGAGGTCCGGGGGGTCCAACTCCTGATCATCGATGACCTCCAGTCCATCGCCGGCAAGAAGGCGACGCAGGACGAACTGGTTTGGACCATCGATGCGGTAACGAACGCGGGTGGACATGTCGTAGTGGCATCGGAACGCCACCCGTTCGAACTCGGCCTGCTGGAACGGCTCGAATCGCGGCTGGCCGCGGGAATCATCACGCGCATGGAACCCTTCGATTGGAGTGAGCGGCGGGTATTCATCGAAGCCGTGGCCCGGAAGAAGCGCGGCGGTCTGCCAGGCTGGGCGATAGACCGGCTCGCAGGGGTGAACGCGCCGTCGGTGCGTGTCCTCCTCGGCTGCGTGAACGCCGCCCTCGGCCTTGAGCGCGCGCAGCAGCTCGACATGCGAACCCTGGACGCATCGCTCGCGGGCGTAGCGGTAGTTGAGAAGGCCGCCACAAACGGTAGTGAACAACAGCTCCTCGAGCGGGTGGCCCAGTACTTCGGGGTGGCCTGCGACGATCTGGTCGGGCGGGCGAGAAGCACTCGCCTCTCGGAGGCACGAGCGGTGGCGGCCGCCGGTCTCCAGGCGCGCGGCTACAGTCTTCCGCGCATCGGTTCGCTTTTGAGTGGACGCGACAAAGGCACCATCAGCGCGCTGGCGCGCCGTGGTCGAGAGATGATCGAAGAGCAGGACCTCCTGGAACACCTCATTGCCGGATAGCTGCCCCGAGAGCGACTGATCACCTTCGGCCGGGGCGGCGTATCTTCTTTCCGTGAGTGACTTTCGGCTCGCCGATGACTTCGACCTCGTGGCACTCGTAGCGGCCGGGAAAGAAGACGCCCTCGGGGTGCTCTACGACCGGTTCCATCGCCAGTGTTTCTCGTTTTCGCTCCGGATCCTCGGCGCGGAGCAAGATGCGGAAGAGGCTGTGCAGGAAACGTTCGTGCGGGTATGGCGCTATGCGGAAAGGTACGACAGCTCCCGGGCGGGCGTCGCAAGCTGGATCCTCTCGATTACACGGAATCTTTGTATCGACGAAATTCGGAGGCGGAGGAGGCGCGTTCCCGAGATGCCATCGCTCGACGATGCGTTCGAGGTCGCCTCGCCCGAGCGCACGGATGTCGCCGCGGAGAGGGAACTCATCGGTGAGCAGGTGCGGGGCGCGCTCGGTTCACTCACCAGCGAGCAACGGAGTGCGATTGAGCTCGTGTATTTCCACGGCCTCACAAGCCAGGAGGTGGGCCGCATCCTGGACGTGCCACCCCCGACGGTCAGGAGCCGGTTGCGACTCGGTCTGCTTAAACTTGGCGGAGTTTTGCAGGAAAGGGGGATAGCGAACGTTGACTGAAGAACAGCATCCCCTGGACTACCTGCCGGAGCTTGCCCTTGGTGTGCTGGCCGAAGACGACGCGCCCCGGATTCGCGAACACCTGGAGAGCTGCGGAACCTGCCGGGCGGAGTATGAAACGATGGTTGGGGCCGCACGGCTGCTGCCCTTTGCCATGGAAGAGGTCCAACCTCGCCCTGAGGTGCGCGCGGGACTAATGGAGCGGATTGCCACCGAACCACGCCCGTTGCGGCCTCGACCAGGCCGGCCGCGGTGGCAGCGGCTGACCGCCATCGCGGCGGCCGCGGCGGTGCTTGTTGTGGTCGGCGGCTTCGCCGGGGCGCTGCTCACTGGCGGGAACGACGACTCGCTGAAAGCGGAGAACAGTCTCCAGCGGACACTCGTCGAAGGTATCGCGGAAGGGAACGCCCGCCGCGATACGGCCGAACAAGATGGTGCGAGGACTGCCCTCGTTTACGTGCCCGGTTCATCATCCGCCTTCGCGTGGGTGGAAAACCTCCCGGCTCTCCCGGACGGCAAGGCTTACCAGGCATGGTTCATTCAGGATGGGCACGCGGTGCCTTCCGATCACTTCTCGCATGCCGAGGGCGGCGTATGGTTGTCCGCGCCCGGAGATGTGTCAGGTTTCGGAGCATTCGCTCTCACGATCGAAGACAAGAACGGCGCGAAACAGCCCACGAGCGATCCATTCGTCGTGGTCACGCTGGGCTCCGCGGCCAGTCGACAACCATTCACGTCCGAGGACTGGGTGGCCCTGACAGGTCGAAACTAAGCTCCGCGCCGAACCTCGGCAATGAGCGACTGAGCCAGGATTCGCGATTGCCACTCGTGCCCGGCAGCATCGGTGTGAAGCCGGTCTCCTCGCGCGTACAGGTTCGGTGGAGGCGGATCGTGTTCGATATCCGCACCGATGTAACCGGCATGAACACTTCCGCAGAAACGCTTCAGCCGGCGATGGACCGCTGCCTGGGGTTCCGGATTCGACGTCCAGTGGTCGAGTGTCGTGTTTATCACGAGCCGGCGATTTTCGTCTCGCAGCACCCGCATTGCACATTCTTCTGTCAGTGCAGAGACATAGTCCGGCGGGAAGTGAGTATCGCCGCCAACGGCCTTGAGCATCCCTGCCCGGAACCAGTGATATGCCCGTTGCCGGGTAATCCACGGAGTGCTGCCGATGTGTTCACCCCCGGAGGCGATGGAACTTCCAATCCGTCCGAAGCGACGACGGATGCGGAGTGGCACGCTTCTGTAGAGGTACCAGTAGGCGTTCACCTTAAAGACGACGATGTCCGGCTCGTAGCGGCGGAGCCATCGATCGACTATCTGAGGCAGTTCGGGGCTCGGCCAGATGGCTCGCGGCACCACCGAAACCTCCTCCTCTACTTCAGCCTGAAGTATTCCTGCGGCCAGGCTCCACGAACGACTCGATTCCGGCACCGCTTCAGAAAGGTCTTCGCTGTTGGAAAGCCAGAGAATTCGCTTCAAAACTGGAGCACCAGTCTCCGGAACCGTTCCAGATACCGGCCATCCTCCGACTTCCAGCGTTCGCGAGAGAACTGCTCGAAATCCTGTTGCTTGCCGAATTGGGAGACGTGTGCGGAAAGCGCGAGGATCTTCATTTCTAGTTGCGGCGCGATATCGACATCGAAGTTGGGCTGGTTCGAATTCCAGAGGAGCACTTCACGGACCTTGTGCGGCTCGAGACCTTCGGCCAGGTGCTCGGGAAAGTTCAGGTGGTCGCGCGCGGTGGGATAGACGGCGTCGAGCGCCGCCGTCCCGACGGCCCGATGGTCCGGATGATTGATGAAGCTATCGCGGATGATGATGTCGGTCGGATCGTGTGTGATCACGGTATGTGGTCGGAGCACCCGGATGTAGCGGACGATCTCTTCCAGCAGGACCCGGTCGTAAACCAGTTCGCCATCTTCGTGGTCCAGGAAGAACACGTCCTTCACGCCCATGCGCCGGCACGCTTCGCGCTGCTCTTCGCGGCGAACAGCGATGAGGCGCTGGCGGGGCATGGTGCGATCTTCAGTCCCCTTGGCTCCGTTCGTGCAGATAAGGAAATACACATCCCAACCACTGGCTGCCAGTTGGGACGAATAGCCCGCGGCCCCGAAGTCTCCATCGTCGGGGTGCGCGGCAATTACCAGGGCGGTTTCGGTCATCGGCAGACCATCGTTGCGCACCGCCGTTGCGCTCGCAACCATCGGGAGTGTTCCGAACACGATTGACGATAAAGGCCGCCCGTTGCTAAAGTTCGGCTACGAACATGCGTTCGAGAGGGCAGCCCCAATGAAAGAACTCTCCACCAAGCAAGACCAGATACTCGAGTTCCTTCGCTCGTTCATCGAGGACAAGGATTATCCGCCGAGCATCCGGGATATCCAGGAAGGCTGCGGAATCAGCAGCACTTCCGTGGTGGATTACAACCTTCGAAAGCTCGAAGAGAAGGGCATGATCCGGCGCGACCGAGAAGTCTCGCGCGGCATCGAAGTGCTTGGGGCGCGTGGCGGGCGGCGGGCGCGAATCGTGGAGATTCCAGTCCTTGGGGCAATCGCCGCCGGGCAGCCGATCCCGGTTCCTTCTTCTGAACGCTGGGGCAACGACAATGAAGACACCGTCGCGGTCACCGAGGACATGGTCCGCGGAAAGAGCAACGTCTTCGCCCTGCGCGTGAAGGGAACCTCGATGATCGAGGACCTTATCGACGACGGAGACATCGTGTTCCTCGAACCAACACGGGCAGCGAGCGATGGCGAAAAAGTGGCCGTCTGGCTGAAGGATCGCGGCGAGGTCACCCTCAAGCGCATCTACCACGAAGGGAGCCGGGTCCGGCTCCAGCCTGCCAACAGCACCATGCAGCCCATCTACACCTCGGCCGATAACGTCGAGATCCAGGGCCGGTTTATCTCTTCATTCCGCCCCAGCGATTAGTATCTCCTGTCACGAGGGAGAGGCGGTTGAGCGGGAACGTAAGAGACTGTCCGGCTTTGGTATGAACGAAACGATCGTCAGCGTTCGCGACCTTTCGATCCGCTACCGAACGCGGGAATCGGTCGTGCACGCAACGGAAGACGTGGGTTTCGAACTGCGCCGGGGCGAGATCCTGACCGTCGTCGGCGAGAGCGGGTCGGGCAAGTCAACCGTTGCAATGTCGGTCTTGCGGCTGCTTCCGAACGAAGCCGATGTCCTCTCCGGCGAAGTGAACTTCGAGGGCCGCAACCTCCTCGCGCTCGAAGAACGCCAGCTTCGACCGCTGCGGGGCCGAAGAATTGCGATGATCTTCCAGGACCCGGTGGCCGGCCTGAATCCGGTTTTGGATATCGGCAGCCAGGTCGCCGAGATGCTGACCAGCCACCTCGAGATCAACAAGAAAGAAGCCAGGGCGAGGGCCATTCATATCCTCCGCGAGGTCGGATTAACCGACCCGGAACGCATCGCTAAGGCATACCCGTTTCAGCTATCGGGTGGGATGTGCCAGCGCGTGATGATCGGCATTGCAACTGCACTCGACCCGGACGTGATCATTGCCGACGAACCGACGAGCGCTCTCGATGTGACGATCCAGGCCCAGATCCTTCATCAGCTCGACCAGCTCCGGAAGGAGCGTGGCACCGCGATACTGCTGATCACGCACGACTTCGGTGTGGTGGCGCAGATGGCCGATGAAGTGGCCGTGATGTACGCGGGGCGCGTTGTGGAAAAGGGCCCCGTGCGGGAGATGCTGAAAGCACCGCTGCACCCATATACGCACGCGCTCCTGAGCACGCTGCCACGTGTGGACGGCGCACACTCGCACCTCCGCCAGATCCCCGGGCACCCGCCCGAAATGGTCGAGCCGGCACAACGGTGCCCATATATTCCGCGCTGCTCGAAGGTCATGAACGTCTGCCGTCAAAGCCCCGCACCGCCACTCACGCAGCCCGAGGGCGGAACTCACGAGGTTGCTTGCTACAACCCGGTCTGGCAGCCCCCGGAGTATGCGAACCCGCCCCTGGGCTAGGATTCAAGCCAGTTCACGTCGCCGCACAGGTCCTTCGCGTGCGACTTCGAGGCGAATACGGCGTATTCCTTCTTGCTTTCCCCGATTGTGGTAATTGCGCCGTGACCGGGCCAGATGGTCGTATCGTCCGGCAGCGCATAGAGCTCGCGCTTGATCGATTCTATCTCCTGCAAGAGCGCGTCGTTGTCCTTGGATCTGCCCGGGCCACCCGGAAACAGCGTGTCGCCAACAAACGCGTGCTTGCCGCAGACGTAGGTGGTGCTCCCCGGCGTATGTCCCGGAACGCTGAGCACTCGGAACGTGAGGTTACCTACTTTGACTTCATCGCCGTGTTTCACCGCCGTATCGAGTTGGCCATCCTTCAGGCCTGGCTCGTTTCCATCGGCAAAAACCTTCACGCCAAACTTCTCTTTCAGAGCGTCGATCGCCGGCGTGTGATCGAAGTGGCCGTGGGTCAGCAGGATCTTCGACGGCCTCACCCCGGCGCCTTCGGCCGCCGCGGCGTTGACGTCCGGCTCGCCCGGAGCATCCACAAACGCGGCCTCGCCCGTCGACCGGTCAATGACGACAAAGACGTTGTTGCCGTAACCGGTCGGGCCGGCCATCACAATCTCCAGGTCTCCATCGCGGACGTTTTCCATGGTTCAGCCTCCAGGTTCGGGTTGTGCGGGCATGGTAGCGGTTTCGGCGGGGGCCAGGAGCGCGTGCTCCTGTAGGTAACGCACCTGGCCTGGCGTGCGGAGCACATAGACACGGGCGCCGGGCCGATCCTCCACGAGCGAAGCGTGCAGGCTCCGATTCTGTCGCCGGAATGCCTTGATTCCCCAGATGAGCATCGAATCGCCGGTGAAGAAGGTCTGGCGAAGGGTCTCCCGGTTCCCGTTCCAGAGTTCGTAATGTGAGAACGACCGAGATACGGTTCGCCACGCCAGCCGCCGATAGACAGTCCTCCAGGGAAGACGAAGCCAGATGGCGGTCTCGGCGTTCGGGAGTATGAGATCGCGCACGAACGAATAGTTCCCCTCGATGACCCATTCATCGGGGTGTTCGGAGAGGAACGCCGAGACTCGCTCGCGAAACTCTTCGTGCGTGAGATCCACCCAATTGGGGTACGCGTGAAACATTGCATCGAGCTCCAACAGCGGCAGCCCGAATCTCTCTGCAAGGTCGCGGGAGAGGGTCGACTTTCCCGAACCCGAGGGTCCGTACACCGCGACGCGACGGCCCATCGGCACCGGGCGCCCGGGAGGTTGCGAGGATTCACGCACGCCCGGGATCATACAGGCATGGGCGCGGAGACCGGAGGTTTCGAAAAGAGGCCAACCAGCACCGCAAGCCCAACGAAAAGCGCTCCACAGACCACGAAGCCAACGGCAAGCGAAGTCGACGCGAAGTAGGCCGCGCTCATTGGGCCGACCATGAAGGCGAACGCCTGGGCTGAGCTCGCAAGTCCAAACGCGGTGCCCCGCCGGGCCGGAGGAACTGTGGAGGCGATGAGGGTATTGGTTGCGGGCATCGATGCGCCGTTCGCCACCGCAAACACCAGCAGCCCTGCAACGAAGTACCACTCGTTGTCGCCGATGGCGAGGGCTGGCGCGGCTGCCGCCGAGAGCAGCGTGAGCGCGACCAATGAGCCGCGAAGACCGGTCCAGAACCCGAGCAACCTTGCAACCACGAGAACCCCGATGACACTGCCGGCTCCCGCAGCAGTGAATGCGATGCCGGAGAGCGTGCTGGCGCGGTCCTCACCGGCGATGTCTTTAAGTGCGATCGGTGTTGCAACCCGGATGAGCTGGTTCAGTGCGAACAGGCCGAAGTAGAGGATCACCGCTATCCAGAAGGTCCGGCTGAATCCGGAGAGCCAGCTGAACGAGATCTGGAATCGCTGAGCGCCTGCGCGTCTCAGCTGTGCGGCTCGCGGCGCCACCTGGTCGCGCGGAATGGCGATGATGATCCAGATGGCAGCAAGTGTGGGCAGCACAGCGCTCGCGAGAATCGCGCCCCGGAAGCCAAACAGAATGGCCAGACCTGCGCCGCAAGCAGGTCCAAGCGTGCTGCCCAGGTACTGGCCGGCCGTGACCACGCCAAGCGCCTTATCCAGACGCTCATCGGGGACGCTGACGCTGGTAAGAGCGATCGCTGCAGGTATGAATCCAGAGAACAGCCCTTGCATTGAAAGCGAAACCACGATGACCCACGGCGCGTGCGCTATGGCCGCGATCGCGGTCGTGACCGTGGCCGCGAAGAGGGCGCGTATGAACATGAGCTTGCGGCCGTAACGGTCGGAGAGAATGCCCCAGATGGGACCGGTAACAAGGCGCGCCACACCTTGAACAGAGGTGGCCATGCCCACCCAGAACAGCGCATTCGCATCGCTGGTCGCGCCGATATCCTGGAGGTAAAGCGGCAGGAACGGCCACCAGAAGTTCATTGCGAAGCTTGCCAGGAAAGCACCCGAACCAATCGCGATCGAGACCTTGAGGTACGGCAATGCGGCAGCCTCTCGCCCTTCGATCACCGTCACAGGAGTGTCGGGATTCGAAGCGAGTTGTGCCACGCGCACAATCCTACTGGTTGCACGCTTCTGCGCGTTTCGGTCCGCAAACGGGCAGCCGTCGAGACCCGAACGCCAGCGCGAGGCATCGAAAGCCTCGGCCTCACCGAACTCCCCGTCGAATTCCGGCATACGCGGGCCTCAGATACGCTCCCGTGGCACGAGAAAGACCTGTTCGACCGTCTTCTTGCTCTGCAAGCCATCGTCGAAGGCCTGGATGTCGTCTCAGCGGATGCGGTGTTCGCACGCTACAGCATTCGCCGCATTTGGTAGGCGCCGCGATCACGCCCAATGGCGAGTGATTCACACGTCTACGGTCAACGGTTGGGCGGGCAGTTCTCCACGGAGGACGGCCGGGAACAGGCGCGGCAGCTCCCGCGGCACGAATAGGTCCGTCGAGGCCTGCATCTCCGCGAGACTCCACCAGCGGCATTCCTTGATGGTCTGCAACTCCAGTTCGGTCCATGAGTCGACGGTGAGGACCGGTTCAAAGCAACGGGCGAGGTAGAAGCGCTCATCGATGAGGTACCACTGGTTTTGCAGCGTGCCGAACCACTCCCGGCGCCAGATCTCCGGGCCGAGTGGAACCGTCAGTCCCGTCTCCTCAAGCAGCTCCCGCGCGGCGGCTGCCTCGTGTGTTTCGCCGGCTTCAAGTCCGCCGCCGGGCGGGTACCAGAAGGGGAGACCAGTCTCTTCGTCAGGAGAATTCGGAGTGAACAGCAGCGTCCTATCCCGTTCGTCGATCAGCAACACTCTCGCCGTGGGACGAAGAATCGGATTATCGCGAGACGAACCTGGCGTCACTTTTCTGGTTCGGCGCTCGCGAAAAGTTCCTTCAGCGAGCAGGTGAATCCCGGGAGCACATCCTGACCGTCGAGGATCCCGTCCGGTTCCAGTTCGATTCGCGGGCGCCCGGCGCCAAGTACCTGCGCCCGGCGGGTTACCGGGTAGATGACCCAGATGAGGGGAATCCCGGCTTCCCGGTATTCGTCGAGTTTCTGTTCCAGGTCCTCGGCTTCATCGCCAGGGGACACAACTTCCACGACAAGATCTGGAATTGCGGTGAGCCAACCATGCTGTGGCTGGCCTCCCGGGAGCTTGCCCCGGCGAACGAACGCGAGGTCCGGCTTTCGCACATGCCGGGGCCGATTCGGCCAGATAGTCATTCCCGTTTCCTGCGGAAAGACCCAACCCAACCTGTTCTCCAGGGCGAAGCTCAGGACTCGGGCAAAGAGGTAACCTCCAAGCCAGCTAGACATGCTTCCCATTGGCACCTCCACGATGCGGCCGTCCACGAGTTCCGCCCCTTCGTTTTCGGGCATGTGGAGGAATTCTTCGGCGGTGATGAGCTCGGCTGAGGGTGTCGCCGTCATGGAGACCATCGTAGCAGAACCGGTCGATCCCCTAGCCGTACACCAGCGCGCGGTCGATCATCGCGCGGCTGATGACCACGCGCTGCACCTGGCTGGTGCCTTCGACGATCATCAACTGGCGGGCATCGCGGTAGTGGCGTTCGAGCGGATGGTCTTTCATGTACCCCTGTGCGCCGAGAACCTGCAACGCGTCGAAGGCCACCTTGTTCGCCATCTCCGTCGCGAAGGCCTTTGCGATCGACAGGTTGTGGGCGTACTCCTTCATAAACTTGCCCTGGTCGACGAGCCAGGCCGCCTTATAGACGAGGTTGCGGGCCGCCTCTATCTGGATGGCCATGTCAGCGAACATGAACTGAATTGCTTCAAAATCGATGACCGCATTGCCGAACGCCTTGCGCTCGCGAGCCCATTCCATCGCGTAACCGGCGGCTCCCTCGGCCAGCCCGACGCCTCGGGCGCCAACCGTGGGCCGCATGCTGTTGAGGGTGAGCATCGCGTGGTTGAAGCCCTGGCCTTCCACGCCGCCAAGCAGGTTCTCGGCCGGCACCCGGACATCCGAGAAGCTGAAATGTGCCGTCGGCACCGATTTCACGCCCATCTTGTCATCGGTCCGGTCGATGCGGACGCCGGGGGCATGGGCGTCGACGACAAATGCGCTGATCCCCTTCGCGCCGGGGCCTCCCGTCCGGGCGAACACCGTGAGCTGATCGGCGACGGTGCCACCCGAGATGTAGACCTTGTTGCCGTTGAGAATGTAGTCATCGCCGTCGCGGGTGGCGCGAGTCTCGAGAGCCGCGGCATCGGAACCATGGTCCGGTTCTGTCAGGCAGAAGGCTGCCTTGCGGTCCCCGACGGAGAGCGCGGGCAGCCACTTCTGCTGCTGCTCAGCGGTGCCGCCGAACATGATCGGCCGCGTCGGCAGCCCGCTGAGGACGAGCATTAGGCCGGCGCCACATTCGTATTTCGCCACCTCTTCGATGGCCAGGCAGAGCGGGAGGATGCCGTTGCCCGTGCCACCCATGGATTCGGGGATGGCCATGCCCAGGAGGCCTGCCTTCTTGAAGGCCTCGAAATAGTCATGGGGATATTCGCCGGTTTCGTCGAGTTCCTTCGCGCGCGGCGCAACGACTTCGCGCGCGATTCGCCGAGCGGTGTCCTTGATGAGCTTGTTTTCTTCGGAGAGTTCGAAATCCATGCGCGCCGTCCCGGGGAGAGTTTGAAGGCGTATTGAACCACGAGCAGCAGCGAAGTGGCAGCCGCCGAACGGCGAGCGGCTCCCCCAACGCGTTTCCAACAACCCTTCACGCGGCTTAACCGGCCCGAGTCACCTCCGCCCCCGGTGACGCCATTGGCACGGCAGACCCAGCGCAAGCGATGGATGAAGGAGCAAGCAAATGAACAAACGAGCGATTGGAATGATGAACGCAATGGTGGGGAGCCTTGCCCTTGCCGCCTGTGCATTTGGCAGCGAAGCCGATGCAACGCGAGGATTCCCGCCCGATGAAACTCCCGTTGCCGCAACGCCTGCGGCTTCAACGCCTGGCGGGAAACCGAGCGATGGGACGCTGTCGGGCGGAGGCCGGCCGACGACACTCACGCCTGACGATACCGTGACCTTTTGCGAGCCCGTCGACGGTGTCGAACTGTTGATGGACATCTACTACCCGGATGGGCACACGACTGACTCGAACGACCCTGCTGTGGTTTATGTTCACGGCGGCGGCTGGACCACCGGCAGCCGCAACGAAGGTGAAGGCGCGCGCTATATCCCGGCACTGGTGTCCCAGGGATATGTGGTCTTCGCGGTGGACTATCGCCTGGCGCCCGAATACGAATTCCCGGCGCAGATCGAAGACGTCCAGTGCGCCGTCCGGCACATTCGCGCGAACGCTGAGACCTATGGCATCGATAGCGAACGCATCGGCGCCATCGGTGGCAGCGCGGGCGGCCAGTTAGTCAACGTGCTGGGCACCGCCGAAGAAGGTGACTTCGACGAAGTGGGCGGATACGAGGGGTACTCGAGCGAGGTGACCGCCGTGGTCGACATGTACGGCGCGAGCGACTTCAGCGACCCGAACATGGCCGACCACAATGCCGCCCACGTCCAGGTATTCGGGACGGACACCTACGAAGACGACGAGTCCAACACGCTGTGGATGGCCAGCGCGGTTAACTACATCGATAACGAGGATGCAGCCTTCCTCCTGCTTCACGGCGAGGAAGACCCGGTGGTGCCGATTTCACAGTCGGAGATCTTCTACGCAGCGCTCGGAGACGCCGGCAACGACGCGACCTTTGTCCGCGTAGAGAACGCCGGGCACGCCTTTGTCCCCACCGGCGGCACGCCAAACCCCGGCGCCAACGAGTTGACGACCTACATCATCGACTTCTTCAACAGCCATCTGTGAGCTCAGACCCGTGCGATCCGGCACGAAGAAATGGGCTCCTCAATTGAGGAGCCCATTTCTGTTTGGTGCGCTTTGAAGCGGTCTACTCGTAGCGGAGGGCCTCCGCAACGGGAACGCGGCTCGCATCCTTGCTCGGCCACCAGGTCATCATCAGGGAGAAGATGAACGAGGCGCCGATAACGAGGAGGATTTCGGCCCAAGGCATCGCGAAGTTAATCTCCGCGCCCTCCGTGAACTGTGGCGAAGTCAGCAGGTTCCGGCCAAGGATTGCTCCGCCAACCACTCCCGAAAGGATGCCCATCACGGCGATGAAGCTCGACTCAAGAAGGAAGGTGAGCGTCACGATCCCACGCTGGTAGCCGATGGCTCGCAGCATACCGATCTGCTGGCGGCGTTCCACCACCGAACGGAAGGCAATGACGCCGAGGCCAGCAATGCCGACGAAGAGACCGAGGGCCATGAAGGCCTGGAACATGCGGTTGAATGCCGCGTTCGTGGCCGACATGTCGTCGAATATCTGGTCGACGGAGTCGGCTTCCACGCCCTGGACCGCGAGCGCGGACTCGATCCCGCGGACGGCTTCAGCTGCATCCACCCCGTCGTTCAGCCGGAAGTAACCGCGGCGGTACTGGGGCTCCCCAATCAGCGAGCGGTACGCTTGCTCATCGATGAAGATGCCGCCGATGGTCGTCGCCGGAAGCTGCGACCGGAGCACGCCGACCACGGTCAGGGTGGTGGTGTTGCCGGACTTCGGGTCCGTGACCGTGACCTGAACGGGGTCAAAGCGGCTGTCAGTGATCGTGAGACCTTCCAACGTCCAGTCATAGGATTCGTTGAATTGGATTCCCACCAGCGACGAGTCGACGATGGCCAGGTTCGGGTTGGTCCGCACGGCTTCCATCACTGCTGCTTCGCTTTCGTAACCGTTGGCGAAGGCATCGAGCGTGGTGCCGAGGCTGGAGAAGAATCCATCGTCTGCACCGATGACCGGGTAAACGCCGTCGTTGTCCTCGCCTGGTTGCGAAACCAGCTGAGCGGAATCGGCAAGCGTCGTGCGGCCGGCGCCGGCGATGTCGTTGACGACCGGGCTGCCGGCATTCGCCAGGGCCGCCGGGACGTCCCGGACGGTGCTGGTGCCGCTGGCGGTCGTGACCACGTCCATGTTGGCCTTCGCATCGCCGCCAAGGAAGGCAGCATCGAAGTTGGCCAGGAGAACACTGAATACCGTGAGGGAGAAGACGATGAGCGAGAACATCGCAATCGTCATCCCGGTGCGGAAGCGGTTGGCCAGTGGGTAGGCGACGGCCATCTTGAGAGCGGGCGCGAGGGCCGGGAACCGCGCCGCTGCCGCCGCTGTCAGCGCGACAGGGACGAGGAGTCCCGCACCCAGGTACACCAGTTCACCGAGACCATCGCCCGTATCGCGGAGAGCGAATCCGGCGATGCCCATGCCAACCGCGGCGAGACCCGTGAGGACTGCTACCGCGTAGGCGCGAGAACCTTCGCCAGTGCTGTTGAAGAGCGAAGTCAGCAGCCGGGCGTTGAAGACAATCATCAACGTGAATGCGATGACGATCATCACACCGCTGATGACGAACATCTCGATGTCGCTGTTGAACTTCCCGAAGAGCCTGTCGTGGAGGCTGGCGGGCATCAGCCAGTAGGCAGCCAGGACCGCACCCACCACCGTCCAGAGCGGGCGGTTCGGAACGCGCAGCTGGCGAGCGATGGCTGCTACCGAAAGCGGCACGAGCGAAATGCCAAGGGAGAAGAAGAACAGGACTTCGCTGGACTTGCCCATGAGCATGAACAGTCCGCCAAGGACCACACCGATGGGGCCGACGAGCCAGCCCCACGGGAGACCCAGGCCCTTCCGGAAGAAGAACCAGATGCCGAGCGGCGGGACAATCATCGCTGGCACTCCGGCGATGACCCAGCCCCAGCGCGTCTTGCGGCGGCCTTCGCGCCTCGAGACATCGGGAAGCTGGCGGATTGCCGCGACGATGTTCACGTGGCTCGCTTTGAGCGAAGCAAAGATGACGGTAACGAAGGTGAGAACCACGCCGAGGCTGTAGCCGATGACCAGCGCGGTGGGCCGGATTTCCATCTTCACGAGGGAGAAGTAGTCGCCGCCGACAGCCTTCAGGAGGACATCGACGAGGAGCCACGAGGCGAGCACGCCGGCGCCTACCCCAATGATGCCGGCGAGGAGCGAGTACGCCATCCCTTCAACAAGGAACGATCGCACGAGGTGCCCACGCTGTGCGCCGACCGCCCGGGCCATGCCCATCTCGGCGCGGCGTTCCGCGGCAAGCATCACGAAGATCATGAAGATGAGCATCACGCCGGCCGCCATCGAGAAGAGGCCGAGGACGAGGAAGAATGTCGTGAAGAGGTTGCCCTGGAGCTCAGATGTCTCCAGCGAGTCCTTCTTCATCGTGAACACTTCGACCGGAGTGCCGGTCTGGGCGACAGCCGAATCGAAGAGGGGAGAACCGTCACCGTCGAGAAACGACTGGATGCGTTCCGCTACCGGGTCGGCCAGCGCATCAACTTCGGCGCGGTCGCCGTGGAGGGCCACCGTGAGTGAGCTGATTTCGTTGTTGGTGAAGCCGTTGATTTCGCGAAGGCGTTCGATCGGAAGGACGAGACCACCGGGGGCGCTGGAGAAGCTCATTCCATAGTTGCCGGAAGCAATCTCGTTGCGCACGATCCCGACTACGCGGACGGCGACATCCTGGCCCTTGTTAGAGATCGCAAGCGTGTCACCGATCTTGGCATGAAGGTCTTCCGCGGCCTGCTCGTTCAGGAAGACTCCGTCCGGCCCGAGCATGGAGGCATCGGCGGCTTCGCCGCTCGTCAGGGTCAGGCCACCAACTCGGGAGAGACGTTCGAAGTCGACGCCGGTGAGCTGGATTGATGGTTGGGCATCGGTGGTGCGCAGGTTCGTAACCGGCGCGGGGATGGTGAGATACGGCAGGAACGCGTCGATGTCCGGGTCCGCCTGGAATTCGGTTTCGAGTGCATCTACTGCTGCACCGTTTGCATAGGGCGCTTCACCAACCACAGGCACACCGGAATCGCGGAAAAAGACACGTTCGCCGTTCCACGCGATGTCCAGGTCGTTGCGCCCGAAGAGCTGGTAGGAATCCGCCGTCAACGACTGGTCGATGGTATCGCCCGTGACGAATGCGGCGGTCGTGATGAGGGTGCCGAGGGCGAGGCCCACGATCACCAGGAGAGACTGGAGGCCACGGCGCGGGATGTTGCGCAGGCCGAATTTGAACATCGTCCGGTTCGTGAAGCCAACCGCGGCTACGGTGAGAACCGCGACGCCAAGGAGGCTTCCAAGGATGATGGCCAGGGTCGATATCGGCAGGCCGAAGAGCTCATTCACCTTGTCGCCTCCTCCGAGACGATGTTGCCGTCGCTCATGCGAACGACGCGGTTGCAGCGGGCGCCAACGCCCGGATCGTGCGTGACAATGACGAAGGTCAGGCCGTTCTCACGGTTCAGCTTCTCCATCAGGTTCATGATGTCCGAGGCGGTTTTCGAATCCAGGGCCCCGGTCGGTTCATCCGCCCAGACGATCTCCGGTTCATTCACCAGCGACCGGGCGATGGTGACCCGCTGGCGCTGGCCACCGCTGAGCTGCGAAGGGCGGTTGCTCGCAAGACCCCGCAGACCGACGACCTCTAGCGCTTCGAGCGCCCGCTTCCGGGCTTCCCGCGGGTTCACGCCGGAAACGATGAGCGGCAGCTCGACATTTTCAACCGATGAAAGTACCGGCAGAAGGTTGTAGGTCTGGAAGACGAAGCCCATGTTGCGGGCCCGGAACGTGGTCCGGGTCTTGTCGGAGAGCTCGGCAAGGTTTGAACCAGCGATGCTGATCTTGCCGCCATCGACGACATCGAGGCCGGAAGCGCAGTTGAGTAGTGTGGTCTTACCGCAGCCGGAAGGGCCCATGATGGCGACCATTTCGCCCTTGTAAACGTTGAGCGAGACGCCTTTGAGGGCCCGCACCTGCTGGGTGCCGGAGTCATACGTCTTCACGACGTTGTCGATTTGGATAATCGGCGCGGCCGCGGCGCGAGGCCGGGCTACTGCCTGGGATGCGGTCACTGAGTGCTCCTTCGATGGGGCGATTGGGGCTGCCGTTCCAACGGCGTTAATGGCGATCTCGTTTTGCATCGGGGTTTCCTCTCCATTGATGCGCAGTGAATTGGTGATTCAGGACGCCGCTTTGCCAGCGGCGGAACGGATGACCTCGAACAACCTGCCTATGCCTTCCTGCTTTCCCACGAACGCTGTTGCACCGGAGGCCAATGCCGCATGCCGGGTGTACGCGTCGTCTTGCAGAGAAAGGACCACCACCCTGGTGGACGGTTCGAGGGCTACGAGCTGCCTCGTCGCTTCGATGCCATCGACGCCATGCATGCGAACATCCATGACAACCACATCGGGCCGAAGCTCTGAGGCGAGTGAGATGGCCTCTCCACCTTCCTGGGCCTCGCCGACAACATCGAAATCCGGTTCGCCGGACATGCACATCAGCAGGCCCTGGCGGACTCGGGCTTCGTCATCGACGAGGAGCAGGCGAATTGGTGTTTCCATCACGCATTCAACGGTAGGGAAGGGACCGATGGACGGCGTCATCCCCCAGGGCGGTTGCCATGAATCACTTCGGGGGAGCGAATCTCGTTCGAAAGGAGGAGGAAGGTTCGAGCCGGGCGCGGTGATATAGTTCGAGGACGCACGCCGAGAGCTGCTTGAGTCGTCCCCGGGAGGCCCAATGCCGATTCGAATTGTCATTGCGGACGACCACGCGGTCGTCCGGCAGGGCTTGAAGATGTTCCTTGAGGATGATGCCGACTTCGAAGTCATCGCCGAGGCGCAGAACGGGGCTGAGGCCCTGGCCCTGGCGAAGCAGCATCACCCCGACGTCGTACTGATGGACCTGCTGATGCCCGTAATGGATGGGATCACCGCCATCGGTCACATCCGGCGCGAGCTGCCCGATACCGAAGTCATCGCACTCACCTCGGTTCTCGAAGACGCCTCCGTCGTGGGGGCGGTCCGCGCGGGAGCGATTGGCTACCTCCTGAAGGACACGCAGGCTGAGGAACTGACCCGCGCGATCAAGGCTGCCGCGAACGGCCAGGTGCAGCTTTCGCCCCAGGCGGCAGCGCGCCTGGTACGTGAAGTCCGCGCCCCGGAGAGTCCCGAAACGCTGACCGAACGCGAAACCGATGTGCTCCGGCTGCTCGCGCAGGGCAAGGCCAACAAAGAGATTGCCCTGGCGCTTTATATCGGCGAGAACACGGTGAAGACGCACGTCTCGAGCATCCTGGTCAAGCTCGGCGTGCAAAGCCGGACGCAGGCAGCACTTTACGCGCGCCAAATCGGCCTCGGTCCGCTCGACTAGCGCCGGCCGGTACCCAGGATGTCACACGTCTCCCTCCGTCTCGGGCACAAGCTCAATCTGTCGCTGCTGGTTTTCATGCTGCTACTGGGAACCGCGACGGCTGTGCTGGTGCTTGTTGGGTTCAACCGCTCGCAGGACAACGCGGCCGCACGAAGCCGGGAGGGGCTCGAACGCGAGGGTGTCACCACCCTCCAGGAATTGAGCAAACAACAGGCCTACATTGGCGAGTTACAGTTGGCGCCCGCCGCAGAGTGGGGCCACCAGGCTGGTTCGTACCTTCGTCTTCGCGGCCATGACGTGACGCCGATCGACCCGGCCACCTTGGCCACGGCCCCCAGTGGCATGCTCTATGACCCGAACCCCGTCCGGAAGACCGACCTCTTCTTCCTCCCGGGCGCGAACCTCGCCGGGAAAGCCGGCCAGGAGGCGAGCGAATCTTCCACGCTCTCGGACTTCTTCGAATCGCTCTTCACTGATTACCAGGGCCAGCTCATCGAAGACGCCTTCCGGCCGATCGCCATCTACTACATCTCGGCCGAAGGGCTGATGCGTTACTACCCGCCCGTGGTCACAACCGAGACGGTGTTGAAAGGCACGGTCTCGGCAGAGGACCTGGCCCAATTGCACGCCTCCGTTTCCGAGGCCAAGAACCCGCTGAAGAAGACCATCTGGACATCCCCCTATGTGGATCAGTCCGGCCAGGGCGATGTCCTTACCGCCTACACACCGGTCTATGACGAGAGGGGCTATCGCGGTGTCATTGGCGTCGACGTTTCGCTCGACAAGCTGAAGGAACAGGTCCAGAACATCCAGCCGACGACCGGCGGATTCTCGTTCTACATCGATGCCGAGGGCAATTTCCTCAAGACGTTCGACTACGACACGCTCACGAAGCTCGCCGCCGATGGCGCGAACCTCGCCTTCCGCGCCGCCGTCGACGACATGGAAAAGGGACGCTCGGGGAATGCTCGGTTCGAGCTCAACGGCCGCGAAATGTTCGTTGCCTACGCACCCATGGAAACAATCGGTGGCAGCCTGGCCCTGGTTGCGCCGGTCGACGAAATGACGATCGAAGCCAACGGGGTGACCGACTCGATCATTTCAGAAGGGAACCGGACGCTGGGCTTCATCATCCTCGTGATGGTCTTGCTGTTCCTGCTGGCCCTGGGGAGCACCGCGTGGCTCAACCGCCGCATTCTTCTCGTACCCATCGAGACACTCGTCTCGGGTACGCGTGCGGTGGCGGCCGGGAACTTTAACGCGTCGATCCCGGTGCGCTCGAAAGACGAACTCGGCGACCTCGCGGCCTCGTTCAACCGGATGATCCAGGAGGTGCGGACGCGCAACGATGCCCTGGTTCGCGAAATCACTGAGCGCGAACAAACCGCACGCGCCCTGGCCGAACGCGAAGAAAGCGCACGCCAGATCTTCCAATCGGTAAGCGACGCTATTTTCATCACGGACAACCAGGACCGCATCGTCGACGCGAACCTGAGAGCGCAAGAGATGTACGGCTATTCGCTCGAAGAGCTTCAGCACCTGGAGCCGACCGCACTCGTCAACGAGCCATCGGCGAAACCGCGAGCCGAATTCCTCGCGATGGTCGCGGGGGGCGAACAGGCACGCGCACGCGCAGTGAGCGTCCGAAAGGACGGAACCACCTTCCTTTCGAGCGTGTTCTCCACGAGGGCCATCTATTTCGGGGAGCAGCACGTCCTCACGGTCGTCCGCGACATCACCGAAGAAGTGGCCCACCAGCAGCGGTTGGAGCAACGCGTAGAAGAGCGGACGCGAGAACTCGCCCTCCTGTTGGATGTTTCCAACGCGGTCGCTTCGACGCTCGACACACGTGAACTGTTCGCGCTCGTGCTCGATCAACTCGCGGAGGTGGTTCCGTTCAGGGGCGGCTCCGTGATGACGCTACAGGGCAGCGAACTCGTGACCCAGTACGTTCGGGGGTCGCGCTCCGACGGCGACGCCACATCAAGCACACAACGACGGTTCGCGGCTGAGCGACTCCGCAATTCCTTCTCCAACCTGCTCGAAGGCGAGCCGATGGTGGTCGAGAACGTGCGAGGCGAGACTGCCTTTGCCAGGGACTTCCGCTGGTTCGTGGGAGACGCCCTTGAGACCGAATTCCCACGAATCGTCTCCTGGATGGCGCTGCCGATGGTCCATAAGGGCCGCTTCCTCGGCATCGTCAGCGTCTCTTCGGACGTGGAAGGTCGATTCACGGAACGCGATGCGAACCTCGCGATGGCCATAGCCAACCAGGCCGCCATCGCGATCGAGAACGCGCGACTCTTCGCCGAGACTGAGCGCCGTGCGCTCGAAATGACGGCCCTCTCGCGCATCGCCACCACCCTCGAACTCGAGAAGTCGCTGGAAGCAACGCTCAATTCGCTCGCCCAGCGCGTGGTCGAATCGACGAACGCCGTGGCGGCAAGCGTGAGTACGCTCGCCACCGACGGGGGACTGACGCTTGGCGGCGAGTACGGCCTGCCAACCGGGTTCTTCGCAGCCATCGAAGAAGGGATCAAGCACGGTGCGCCACGCCCGAACCTCCGGGTCCTCTCGACACACGAGCCGATGGTCATCCGGGACGTGCGAAAGTCGATCGAGACAGAGCCAGCCTATGCGGGCCTGCTCGACGAAATACGTGCAGCCGAGTGGGACACCATCGTTATCGTGCCGATGCGTTATGGCGACCGTGACCTCGGAACACTGGAAACCTACTACCGGCCGCATCAGACGCCGGACCAGCGCGAAATCGGCCTGCTGGCGGCAATGGCGCGCCAGGCTGCGACCGCTATCGAAAACGCTACCCTTTTCTCGCAGTCCGAGACGCGCGTGCGCCAGCTGGAGGCGCTCACGCTCATCGCCTCGAGTTTCTCGCTCGAAGTCTCGCTCTCGGAGCTTATGACGAAGATGGCCGAACACATCGTCCGCGCGACGTCGGCGGTGGCGGGTTCGGTGACGCTTGCCGAAGGTCCGCATGGCGGCATGCAGATGATCGGCACGGCCGGCCTGCCGGAAGGCTTCGCCGAAGCGATGGAGGTGGCATACCGAAACGGCGCGGGCGCACCCAGCTTGCGCGCGATGGCGGAAAAACGAGCGAGCTACCAGGAGAGCTTCCGCGAGGGCGTCATCGACGACCCGCGATACGCCGAGGCCCGTCAGTTCCTGGAAAACGCGACCTGGGAATCCACCCTGATTACGCCCATCATTTACGGCGGCCAGTCGCTCGGCGTGCTCACGCTTGGATATCCGGCCGGCGCCGCTCCCAGCGACGAGGAGCGCGCGTTCGTGGAAGCCGTCGCCGACCAGACCGGCCTTGTGATCGAGAACTCGCGGCTCTACCAGCGGGCCTCATCCGCCGCAGCCCTGGAAGAACGGCAGCGGCTCGCCCGCGAACTTCACGACTCCGTCTCGCAGGCCCTGTACGGCATTGCCCTCGGCGCCCGTACCGCCCGCCGCCGCATCGGCGATGATGGGCCGGCCAACGTCGTCGAACCGCTCGATTACGTGCTTTCGCTGGCCGAAGCCGGGCTCACCGAGATGCGCGCATTGATCTTCGAATTGCGGCCCGAATCGATCGCCCAGGAGGGGTTGGTCGCGGCGATCGGCCGGCAAGTGGCCTCAACGCAGGCCCGCTACAACACGAAGGTCACTGCCGAACTCTGCGAAGAACCCGATGTGTCGCTCGACATCAAGGAGGCGCTCTACCGGATCGCCCAGGAGTCGATGCACAACACCGTGAAGCACGCACGGGCGACACGCGTCGACGTGCGGCTCAGCCTCCAGGAACACCTGCTCCAGCTTGAGGTGTCGGACAACGGCCAGGGCTTCGACCCGAGCGGTGAATTCCCCGGCCACCTCGGGCTGAAATCGATGCGGGAGCGCGCGCGGGCCATCGGCGGCTCGCTGGATGTCGAGAGCCAGCCCGGCAAGGGCACACGGATCGTGCTCTCGGTGCAGCTGGACTAGCGCCGGGTGCGTGGGTCGAGCGCGTCCCGCAGGCCATCGCCAAGGAACGTGAAGCAGAGCATGAGGATTGCGATCGCCGCCGAGGGCACGATGATCATCCACTGATTCACCCGCACGAAGCTCTGCCCCTCCGCGACGAGCGTCCCGAGACTGGCGGTTGGCGGCGGCAGCCCGAACCCTATGAACCCGAGGAAGGCCTCAGCAAAGATCGCCGTTGGCACCCCGAACGTGACCGCGACAATCACCGGTCCCAGCGTGTTTGGGAGCATGTGACTGAACACGATTCGTCGCGTGCTCGCCCCCATCGATTCCGCCGCCAGGATGTAGTCGGCGTCGCGCAGGGCGAGCATCTGCCCCCTGACGAGCCTCGCCAGCGTGACCCAGCTGACGAACGAGATCGCCAGCACCACCTGCAGCAATGAACCCGGCATCCCTGGGATCTGGGGGCTCCCGGTGCCGATGATCGGCCACTCCCGCTGCGAGAGGACGGCCCGCATGAGGATGATCGCGAGCAAATCCGGGAAGGCGTACATCAGGTCGGTGAACCGCATCAGGATGTTATCGGTGAGTCTCCCGCCGAGCGCCGCCCCCGCCCCGATTGAGATTCCGATCGCAAGCACGACGATCTGTGTGCCAATCCCGATCTTGAGAGAGATCCGCGTGCCCGCCCAGACGCGCGACCAGGTGTCGCGCCCCAGGTTATCCGTCCCCAGCCAGTGGCTTGAGGTCGGCCCGGTGAGGATTTCGGTGAATTGCTGCTCCGAAGGGCGGTAGCGCGCGACGGCATCGACGGTGCCGGCCACTGTAGAGAACACAATGATCGAACCGAGGACGAAGGCCGCAACCAGCGCCACTCGATTCCGGCGCAGCCGCTGAAACGCCAGGCCCCAGAGCCCGATTTGATTCTGACCCGGGCCAAACGCCGTCGCGTCGAGCACCTGGGCGTCATTCGAGGCGGCCATCAGTAACGGATCCTCGGGTTGACCACGGCGTATCCGACATCGACGGCGAGGTTGAGGATCGCGATGACGGCGGCGTAGAGCAGCGTCATCCCCATGATGATCCCGTAGTCGCGGTTGCCGACTGCCTCGACGAACGCGCGGCCGACTCCAGGAATCGCGAAGTACTGCTCGATAACGAACGAGCCAACGATCAGGCTCGCGAGTATTGGCCCAAGCACGGTCAACACGGGAACCATCGCGTTGCGGACGGCGTGCCGCATCACGATCCGGAGCTCCTGGACGCCTTTCGCCCGCGCCGTACGGATGTAGTCCTGGCGAAGCACATCGAGCATCGACGCCCTGGTGATGCGCGCAATGAACGCCGCGGGATACATCCCCAGTGCGACGATCGGCAGCACCATCTGGCGCGGGTTTCCGAACTCCCAGCCGATGACGTCGAACCATCCGAGGCGGAGCGCAAAGAAGAGCACCAGGAACACCGAGAGCACAAAATTCGGCACCGCTGCTCCGGCTGTCGCCACGAACACTCCGAGGTAGTCCAGAGGCCCGTTCTGCTTCACGCCCGAGAGGACTCCCAGCGTGAGCCCAAGAGTCAGCGCAAAGACGAACGCGAGCAGTCCGAGCTGCATAGTTTCTGGCAGGCCCTCGCGGATGACTTCGCTCACCGGGCGGTCCTGGCGGAACGAAAGCCCGAGGTCGCCGGTGGCCAGGTTGCGCATGTAGCTCAGGTACTGGTCGGTGAGCGACCCATCGAGGTTGTACTTGCGCTCGAGCGCAGCCACCGTCGATGGCGGCAACGGCTTTTCGTTATCGAACGGTCCTCCCGGCACCGCATGCATCAGGAAGAACGTGATAGTCGCGATGGCCCAGAGCAGCGGCACCAGCACGAGGAGCCTGCGAAAGATGTAGGAGGCCACGAAGCATCCCCCCTGCGATGGCGAAGGGCCGGCGGCGTGAGGCCGCCAGCCCTGCCGGGGCAAGTCGATCTACTTGTCGAGGTACCAGGACTCGACGTTCCAGTCGCCGCAGAGGAACGCATCGAGCGGGCCAGCGTTCTCCTTCGGGCCGTGAAGCTTCGACTTCACGATGTAGTTGAAGCTTTCCTGGTAGAGCACGGGACCGACGAGCAGCGGTGATTCACTCAGCAGCTCGTTGATCTTCCGGTACTGGGTGCGGCGCTCTTCATCGTTCGTGTTGAACGATGCCTTCTGGAACAGGTCATCGAGTTCCGCGTTCGAAATGCCGTAGTGATTGTTCGCGCCATCCGTGGTGAACAGGCCGGCGACCCAGTTCTCGGGGTCGGGGTAGTCCTGCGTCCATCCACCGGGGAAGAGGTCGTAGTCCTCGCTGGTGAACTTCGAAGCGCGCGTCTTCGAATCCACTACCTCGATGTTGATATCGATGTTGAGGATCTTCTTCCACTGCTCCTTCAGGAACTCAGCGGTGGCGCGTCGGTCGGGCACGTCGTTTACGGTGATCGTCAGGACAGGGAAGCCCTTGCCGTCGGCGAAACCGGCCTCGGCCAGAGTCTTCTTCGCCTGGTCAGGGTTATAGCCCACAGTTTTCGCGAAAGACTGCTCCGTCACGCCTCCGCCCACCACTGCCGGCGGCATCCACGTCGTGCTCGGAATGTACGCCCCCTGGAAGGCGACCTTGTTCAGGGTGTCGCGGTCGGTCGCCTGGGAGAGGGCGAGTCGCACCTTCTCGTTGTCCAACGGCTTGTGCTTCAGGTTCATGTGCACGGCGCGGGTCGTGACGCCCGGGACCTGGATGAACTCCTTCCCGAGTTCCGGGTCGGCCTTCACGGCGGTGAGGTTCGTCAGGTTTACACGAGTGATATCGACCTGGTTGGCGCGGTACGCGTTCTCGGCAACGTCGAGCTTGTCGATGTACTTCATCGTGATCTTGTCGATGTTTGCTGCCGGCCCAGCGTAGTTGTCGTTGCGCACGAGCACAGCCTGGTCCTTGGCCTTGTATTCGATGAGCTTGTACGGGCCGTTGTAGGCGAGTGCCGTAATGTCCGGCCAGGCCTCGCCGCTGGTCTTCACAATGTGCGAGGGCAATGGGAACGTCATCCACAGTGAGAGAATGAGCGCGAACGTCGGCTGCGGATTTTCGAGGCTGAACACGAGGGTCGTGTCATCGGTGGCTTTTACGCCGACCGCATCCCGGAGCTTCGCCTTCTCGTCGGCTGACTTATCCGCAGCGTCGTAAAACTTGTCGCAACCAACAATATTACCGATCGTGTCCTTGTAGAGTCCGGCGTTGTCCGGGTCGCATGTGCGCTGGATGCCCGCCACGAAGTCCTTCGCGAGCAGCGGCTTATCGTCCGACCATTTCAGACCGGACTTGAGCTTCACTGTGTAAGTCTTGCCATCGCTGGAAACAGTAGGGAGCGAGGCGGCCATTTCCGGTTCGGCCTTGTTGTCGCCGTTCAGCCGATAGAGCCCGCGCCAGACCATGCGCTGGACGCCGATGTCCTGGGCGAAGGCCGAGTAGTGCGGATCGAAGCTTTCTGGTTCGGGGTAGACGATGGTAATTTCGCCGCCCTTCTTCGGGGTGCTGGTGACACTTCCACCGTTGGCGCCACCGTCGTCGTCATCATCGTCTCCACAAGCAGCGGCAATGAGTGCGATGGATAAAAGTGCAAGAAGAATCCAGAACATTCGCGATTTCCGTGCAGGCATAAGAGTCATTCCCTCCTCTAGCAGTTGCCCGCCGGTAAAGTCGACCAACGATCCGTCGAAGTCAACGGGGTTGGAACAGCAAATCATTCAGCAAACAGCAATCTTCAACAGTACTCAACAAGAGTGAAAATAGTTTGTTCTTTCTCCTAAAATCCTGTGAACAACCTGTGAAGAACTGAAGGGAATCTGAATCGTTCGCTGACGCTTTTGTGTGAGGTTCTGGTGAGGAAACGACTACGAGGGCCTGGGTAGCGGATTCCTGGAGATCGACCCGAAGCTCGCCGGCATCGCCTGCGGGATCGGCAGCTGGACCGTGAACCTCGCGCCGCCGCTTTCGATGTTTTCGGCGCTCACCGTTCCGCCATGGACTTCCACGAGCTGGCGCACAATCGCGAGACCGAGACCCGCGCCGCCAGTAGCCCGCGCCCGGGATGGGTCGGCGCGGTAGAACCGCTCGAAGATAAACGGGAGATGTTCCGGGTCGATGCCGGCGCCGGTGTCGCGGATCGCGAGGGAGACGCTTCGCTCGGTGGACGTCAGCGTCACCTGTATCCGGCCGCCGTTCGGCGTGTGTGTGATGGCGTTTTCCAGCAGGTTCCGGATCACCTGGCCAAGCCGGCTGGCGTCTCCTTCGATTGCCGGCACGGGAGAGAGTTCCGTTTCGATCGAAATTCTGCCCGCGCGGGCCCTCGGCGCGATCGCTGCCACGACGCGGGCCGCCAGTTCGTTCAATGAGATGCGCTCGAGCCTGAGTATCTGACGACCGGCATCGGCCAGCGAGAGCTGCTCAAGGTCGTTCACCAGGCTGACCAGCAAACTCGCCTCCTCCTGGAGCGACGCGATCACGGTGTCGTCCGGAGCAACAACCCCATCGGCGATCGCATCCAGGTAACCAGAGATGTTGTTGAGCGGTGTCCGCAGTTCGTGGGCGACGTCACTGGTCATCTGGCGGCGGAGGTTCTGCCCCCGTTCGATGCTCTGCGCCATCGCGTTGAAAGCGTGCCCGAGCATGCCGATCTCATCCGTCGACCGCACCCGGACGCGCTCGCCGAGGTCCCCCGATTCGAGGCGTTTGGCGGCCGTGGTCAACTTTTCAATCGGATGGACGATACGGCGCGAGAGCCAGAACGAAACCGCCAACGCGACAACGGCCACGCCGATCGCCGCAATAGTGACCTGGCGATTGATGCTGGAGATGGCGTCCTTGCTGTCCTTTTCGAACGCATCGACGAATCCCCGGTCAGCCTGGATGGTGAACTGCTCGCCGGTCCCCGTATCGACAAAGGTCACCGGCTGACTGTTGCTGAGGTCGATCTTCGTTTCGAAGACCGGCATCACCGCGGGGTCGTCGTCGGGGTTTGTCAGCCCACCACCGACGCGCCGGACGGGAACAATTTCGAAGCTCAGGCGGCTATCGATGTTGCTATCGCTTGAGACCCGGACAGCGATGGCAACCGAAACAAGTGCCAACACCGGGATGGCAACCATCACGAAGAGCAGGCGGTTGCGCAGGCTACGAGTCATCCCGGTACTCGGCGAAGCGGTAGCCGACGCCATAGACGGTCTCGATGAACGCCGGACGTTCGGCATCGCGTTCTATTTTCTTCCGCAGATTGCGAATGTGCGCATCGATCGTACGTTCCAGGCCCTCGTAGTTGTAGCCGAAGGCGGTCTCCAGCAGTTCGAGGCGGCTGAAGGCTTTGCCGGGCTCCCTGGCCATTGCCAGCAGGAGTTGGAATTCTTTGCGCGTAACGCGAGCGTTCCGGCCGTCTACCCGCACCTCGTGCCGGCGGCCATCTATCACAAGGTGGCCAAAGGCCAGTTCGCAGTCCTCCTGGATCTCGTTCGTACCTTTGCGACGAAGGACTGCGCGTACGCGCGCAACCAGTTCCCGGGGCCGAAACGGCTTGGTGACGTAGTCATCGGCCCCAAGGTCGAGCGCCCGGAGCGTGTCGGCTTCGTCGGTGCGTGCCGTGACGAGGATGATGCCAACATCGGACTCCTCGCGGAGGATGCGGCAGACTTCCAGCCCGTCGAGTTCGGGCATCATCACATCGAGGAGGACAATCCCGAGGCTGTTCCGCCGGGCAAGCTCGATGCCCTCGCGTCCGTTGCGCGCGACAGTAACCGGATAGCCATCGCGGTCGAGATACAACCGGATGAGCTCAGCCGTCTTTGCATCGTCTTCCACGATGAGGACACCTGGCTTCACTGCCGCACCTGCCCGGGATTCATTCGGCTATACTAGGGCTCCTCAGTTCTTTTCAGCCTGCTTCCCCGATGTTGACGCCCGAGGAAGCAGGCGAGGGAACCACCGGCTCGATGACCGGATTGCGTGCAGCCTACTCAGCCGCTTACGAAGAAGTAATGAAGTTCTGAGCAATTTCGCTCGGGATTGTTGCTGATCTGGCGAATCAACGCGTCTTTTCAGGCTCGCGGCGGGCTGTTGGGGATTTCCCGGATGCCCACAGACGACCGTTGTCGGCTACATTCGCATTCTATTTGCCGCAATAGATTCTCTAAACTGGGAAGCCGAACCTGTGGCAACAGTAGCCTCCACCCCCGACGAGAGCGCCGAAGCCCGCCTGCATAACAGGATGGAACTGCTCTTCGCCCATACCACTGAGGCGATGGTAATCACCGATGGGCTCGGGAGAGTCCTTGCAGCGAATGAACCGATGCTGCGGCTCGTGAGGCTGAGCCTCGAAACCCTTCAATCGATAGACATTGCCAGTTTGCTCGTCGGAGGCGATGCCGAAAACATCGAAATTCGGCGGCATCGCATCGAGCACGGCTTCAGTTCAGGCGAAACCACGCTCAGGCTCGGCGGCCAGCTTGTGCCTGTCCGCTTCTGGACGATCGAAGTTCAGCTTCAAGACGGCCAGCGGCGCGCGTACATCGGCGCCACTCCGACGGACGAGTCGCTGGACAACGCGCGCATGGCCCAGGTGCTGCGGGCACACTTCGATGACTATCCCGATGGAAAGCTCGTCATCAACCAGGGCGGATGGACGATCTACGCCAACGATCGCCACCTCGAACTCTGGGGATTGACTCGCTCGGACCTGACGCTGGCGTTGCCCGAACGGGCCGCAAAAAGGCGGTCCCGCTTTCTCGATCCTGAGCCATTCGACCGAATGGCGGACGAAATCGCTCGTGATCCGACAATAGAAACGAGTTGCGAGGCCAGGCTGAAGGCAGGCGTGATTGTTGAAGTCCGCTCAATCCCGTTGTTCGGCGACGACGGCCGTACCATCGGGAGGAGTTACACCACGCGGGACATTACCGCGGCTCGCCAGGCCGAAGCGATCCTCCGCGAGAGTGAGGAACGCTACCGCACACTCGTCGCCACGCTGCCGATCGGCGTGGTGATGCAATACGCCGACGGGACAATCGGTGCCGCGAACACCGCGGCACAACGCATCCTGGGGCTGACTGAGGAACGACTTCTTGGGCTGACTTCGTTCGATCCGAGGTGGCGTGCCATACGCGAAGACGGGGCGGAATTTCCTCGTGAGCAGCACCCTGCCGTGGTCACGTTGCGCACCGGCGAACCCTGCCGCGATGTCGCGATGGGCGTTTACCACGTCTCCGGCTCGCTTCGCTGGCTCAATGTGAACTCAGAACCGCTGCGCGATGAGTCCGGGGCGACTTCCGGCGTGGTCGTGACATTCCAGGATGTCACCGAGCAACGGCAAGCGGAGGCCGCACTTTCCCGGGCCCGGACCGCCGAGGCCTACCAGACGCTCGCATCCGGCGTGGCGCACAAGATCAACAACTCACTCACGACGATCCTCGGTAACGCGTACCTCGCTCGTCTCCCCGGCGGCCTTTCGACGGATTCAGTCGAGAGCCTCGACGAAATCGTGCAAGCTGCTTCGGCCGCAACCGCCCTGGTGCGCGACCTGCTCGCCCTGAGCGGCAGAGAGCGGCATGCACGCGTCCCACTCGCCCTCTCCGATGCGGTGGCCGGGGCCCTGGACGGCCTCGACCAGGCGGAACGGTCCAACACCACTACCCACTTGAACAGCGAACTGCCCGCGATCCTCGCGAACGCAACGGCAATCCAGCAGGCGATCGGAAGCATCATCCGCAACGGGATCGAGGCGGGCGGGCCTGTGACCGTAACGACGGATCGCCTTTCGTTCACGCCGAATCCCAATGGGTTCACCGCGCCGGCACGCCCACCGGCGGGTGAGTACCTTGCCGTGATAGTGCGCGACAGTGGGCCCGGGCTCGCGGAAGAAGTGAAGTCGCGGCTGTTCGAGCCATTCGTGACGACGAAGTTCGCCGGGCGCGGCCTTGGGCTGGCCGCCACCTCGGGGATCATGTCGATGCACCACGGATTTGTGGAATTGGTTTCCGCGCCGGACGGTTGCACAGCGACGTTGCTGTTTCCGGCTCCCTGACCGTGAGTTGCGCTTGACGATAATGATCGGCGAATATCAACGGCCATGCTACCGGACACCCCGCATCCGGTAGCGACGCGAAGCATTTGGCGGTGCGGCCTTCTGGCTGCGCTCGTTGTGCTCGCGGCGCTGCCGATCACGCTCGTCTACGCCCGCACCCACACCGTGGAGGAGGGCGACACGCTGTCGGCCATCGCCGATGCGTACGGTCTGTCGCTGGAAGAGCTTGCGGCGGCCAACGGCATTTCGAACCCCGACTTCATCTACGTCGGGCAAGAACTGATCATCGGTGACGGCGGCCCGGCCGGTGCTCCGCCCGACGCTCGCGTCCACATCGTGGCGGCCGGCGAGACACTCTCCTCTATCGCAGATGGCTACGGCTTTTCGCTCGAAGAACTGCTCCAACTAAATGGCATCTTCGATGCCAACTACATCTACGAGGGCCAGGAGCTTTCCCTCCCGGTCTCGCACTATGCGCCACCGCCGGTGAGCCGGGCCGAGACCGAACAGATCCTCCGCGGCGCCGCGGACGAATTCGGCGTGGACCCCTCGATCATCCTCGGCCTCGCCTGGCTCGAAAGCGGCTGGAACCAGTCGATGACGAGTCACGTCGGTGCGGTTGGCGTGATGCAGCTTATGGAACCGACCGCGGAGTGGGCGTTGGAATACCTCGCCCCGGACGCGACGAATTGGCGCACCAGCACCGCCGACAACGTGCGCCTCGGCACGGCAGTGTTCGCCAACCTGCTGGTCCAGGCGAACTGGGACGTTGAGCTGGCCCTCGCCTTCTACTACCAGGGATGGCGGAGCATCGAGATCAACGGGATGTTCGACGACACGTACCAGTACATAGAGAACGTCCTCTCTCTCGCGCAGGAATTCCGCTAGCGGACGAGTGCTCCGTAGGCCGCCGGCTGGCGATTCGTGACCACGTTCGTGCCCGGCGCCATCTCCTTGGAACGCGACAGCGCCTTGTTGACCTGCGCAGTCATCGCAACGCCGGATCCACGAAGTACAACAGTGGCGACAGCGCCCGTCGGTGAGGCGACCATGCCACCGTCGTGCCACGCCGCAGCGGTGTAAACGCGATTCTCGTCGGCCCGAGTGCGGATCAGGCGGTCGAGCATCGGGTGGTCCCGGAACAACGGCCACGCGAGGATATCGGCGCCGGCAAGCATGAGCCCCCGCGCGACTTCAGGGACAAACCCCTCTTCCCCGCACAGCAGCCCGACGTTCCCGGCCGGAGTGGTGAGCACTGGTGACGGAAGCTCGCCCAACTGGATTCCACGGCCGTGTGTGGCCGCGTGTTCCGTCGTCGCCTCCGGTGTGATCAGGACCGTCGACTGGTGTGCCGAACAACCTGTGGTCGCGACTCCGACCACCATTGCACCGCCAAGCTCTCGGACGGCGGCCTCGAGCGTAGAAAGCTCAACCTGCCACCCCTCCGGGCCATCTTCGCCACCGAAGACCACGAGTTCGGCGCCCTGTGCGCGGAGTTCGCGGTAGGTGGCCGCTATTTTCCGGACATCGAAGCCGCCGTTGGACGGCACGACGGAAACCCCGTGCACGAGGTCCGACGGAGTCAGCGGCTCGGCCAGCACCTCGCTAATAGGAAGCGATGAGGTCTCTCGCGTCAGCGAACGGTAGAGCGCCGGCCGCCGGGGAACGAGATCGGGGGTCATCGGCGCAAGGTCGTAAACGAGAACTGCTTCCGCATCACTGGGCGCGATAGCGACAGTCTCGCCGGAAGGGCTGATAACCATGGAACGGCCGGCGTAGACGATCGAGCCGGCTTCGAACCCCCATTTATCCCCAGCCGCAACCCAGACCCCGTTTTCGGCGGCGCGAACGGGCATGAAGTACTCGCACTGCGGGTTCGAAAGTTGCGACGTCTCGCGAGCTGCCGAGACCCACGCGGTCAGATCGAGAATGACTTCCGCACCGTTCAGCGCCAGCGAGCGCGCGATTTCGGGCATCCGCCCATCGGCGCAAATGAGGATCCCGACCTTCGCGAAGCCCATGTCCCACACCGGGAACTCCGTTCCAGCGGTGAACCACGTGCTATCGAAGTGCCAGAGGAAGCTTTTGTCGAACTGGCCGTGCGTGGAGCCATCGGGGCCGAAAACGAGCGCGCTGTTCGTGAGCTTGCCGTCGCGACCCGGCGCGGCGATACCGGCTGCCAGCCAGTAACCATACTTCTTTGCCTTGCCGGCGAGGAGTTCGCAGACCTCATCAAAGGGCCTAACACCCGGCCGGGCATAGGGACTCGCGTCTCGAAGGTAGTAGGCGGGGTACGAACTTTCCGGGAGGCCAACGAGTTGTGCGCCAGTCTCACCGGCCTCGTCGAGCGAGCGAAGCAGGTTCTGGAGGTTGGCTTCGGCATCCTCCAGGTCGTGGGCGCGAACCTGGCAGAGCGCAACGCGAAAGGCCTTCATGGCGATAATAGTACGAGACTTCGAGCGCGATGGTCCGGGGAGGCGTGATGAGCGACGGCGGCAACTCACAGTTCTACGAGGTGAACCGGGCTCGCTGGGACGAATCGGTAGCCATCCACGTGGCCTCCGAGGGTTACGACATGGAAGGCTTCCTTCGCGGTGAGAAGTCGCTCTATCCCGTGGAAATGGAGGAAGTCGGCGACGTGGCCGGCAAGTCGCTGCTCCACCTCCAGTGTCACTTCGGCATGGACACGCTGAACTGGGCGCGGCTCGGGGCAACGGTCACCGGGCTCGACTTCTCGGAGCCAGCCGTGATTCAGGCACGAGAGCTGGCGGCTCGCATCGGTATCGACGATGCCACCTTCGTGCAGGCGAACCTGTACGACGCCCGGGACGCCGTCGGCGGGCAATTCGACGTCGTCTACACCGGGATCGGCGCACTCTGCTGGCTCCACGACATCCGTGAGTGGGCCCGGATCGTTGCGCACTTCGTTAAGCCCGGTGGCTTCTTCTACATCTACGAAGGGCACCCGGTGCTCTGGGCGCTCGACCTCGACAGCAACCGCGAGGACCACCAGCTGGTGCTAACGGAGGCGTACTTCGAGCGGGAAAAGCCGAGCGAATACGAAGGCGAGTACACCTACACCGATGGCCCACCGCTCAAGAACACCAAGAACTTCGAGTGGAACCACGGGCTCGGCGAAATCGTCACTGCACTGATCGACGCCGGCCTGCGGATCGACTTCCTGCACGAACACCGCGAGATGGCGTGGCAAGGACTCCCATGGATGATCCCGAGCGACGGCGTGGCGGGCGATACCCGGCACCAGCGGCGTACCGCCTGGCGACTCCCGGATGAACAGCGCGATCTGTGCCCACTCATGTATTCGTTAAAGGCGACAAAGCCGACGTAAGCCCTCACGCACGCAAGCTTTCGGCGAATGCCGCACAATGGAAGCCGCCGTGTAACGCGGACCGGCCGGTGGAGACAGAACAGGCAACATGCGCATAGCCCAGGTTTCGGCTCATACGAGCCCGTTGGCCCCCCTCGGAGGGCGCGAAACGGGTGGGATGAACGTGTACGTTCTCGAACTCTCTCGCGAACTCGCCCGGCTCGGCTACGAAGTCGACATTTTCACTCGCCTTGATGGCGAGCTACCCCGCATCGAAGAGATCGCGCCCAACCTGCGTCTCGTCCGCATCGAAGCCGGCCCGGCCGAACCCATCGAAAAGGAAGAGATCGTTCGCTACCTGCCGGACTTTCACCGCAACATGCGAAAGTTCGCAGAGGCGCAGCCGGGTGGCTACGACGTCATCCACTCCCACTACTGGCAGAGCGGCTGGGCTGGGACGCTGCTCGCGCGCGAACTCGATGTCCCCCATGTGGTGATGTTCCACACGCTCGGCGAGGTCAAGAATCGCGCCCGTTTCGGGGAGGAAGAGCCGAAGCTCCGCATCCGCCATGAGCGCACCATCGCGCGCCGCGCAACGGCGATCGTCACCGCCAGCGGCCACGAGCGGTTGCTCCTGGAACGCTACTACGGCGCCGATCCAGCAAGCATGCATACCGTGCCGTGCGGCATCGACCTCGACCTCTTCCAGCCGCGCGACCGCACCGCTGCGCGCCAGCGGCTGTCCCTTTCGCAAACCGCCCCCGTGCTGCTCTGGGTCGGCCGCCTCGAGAAGCTTAAAGGTGTCGAGATCCTGGTCGACGCGGTGGCAGAACTGGAATCCCGCGACTTCACGCTGCTGATCGTCGGCGGTGACGAGCGCGCCGCGGGCATGCGCGCCGAACTGGAAGCGCAGGCTGCGGCGGCGGGCATCGGCGCAAACATCCGCTTTGAAGGGGCCGTGCCGCACGACGCTCTGCCCTGGTACTACTCGGCTGCGGATGTCTGTGTGGTGCCGAGTTACTACGAGAGCTTCGGGCTGGTGGCCGTCGAAGCGATGGCGTGCGGCACGCCGGTGGTGGCTTCGCGGGTGGGTGGACTCGTCTCCACCGTCATCGACGGTGTGACCGGCTACCTCATCCCGTGGCGCTGCCCGGGGCCGTTTGCCGAAAAGCTTGAGGTGCTCCTGGAAAATCCAGAACTCCGGGCCAACTTCAGCCGCGCGGCCGAACGCTCGGTCGAACGTTTCCGCTGGAGCACGGTGGGCCTGCACATCGCCGACGTTTACGATGCGGCTCGGCAGCGACATTCGACCGGCAGGGAAGCCGCCGAGTCTCCCGGGGATTTCGGCAAGGAAGCCTGGGAAGCGGCCGTGCTGGCGCGCTAGCCCGGTCGAGTACGCTGGCCACACCTGCAAGCTCGGAGACAAATCGTGAGTAATCCACAGACGTTCCAGGCCGTTGTTTTGCTCAACGGGAAGACGGCTACGGGGATCGAGGTGCCCGCCGAAGTCGTCGACGGGCTGGGCGCGGGGAGAAAGCCTGCGGTCAAAGTCAGCATCGGTGGCTATTCCTACCGCAGCTCGGTCGCCGCCATGGGTGGCAAGTTCATGCTTCCGCTGAGCGCTGAACATCGCGCGGGGGCCGGGGTTACTGCAGGCGATACCGTCACGGTGACGCTCGAAGTGGATACGGAACCGCGCACCGTTGCGGTACCGGAGGACTTCCAGTCCGCGCTCGCGAAGGATGCGGGAGCGAAGCAGTTCTTCGATTCGCTCGCATACAGCCACAAACTTCGCCACGTCCTCGCGATCGAGGGAGCCAAGACTGCGGAGACGCGCCAGCGCCGCATCCAGAAGGCACTCGAAATGCTGCGCGAAGGGAAGAAATAGATGCTCCGCGAACGCGGCGAGATTCGAAACAGCCGGCGCGAGCTGAAGGTCTTTAGCCGCTTGCTAAACAGTCTGTATGATGCGCCCGATGACGTTCGCGTGAGGCGAGGAGGGGTTCGATGTATCAACCACACCGGATGAAGTTCGGGATTTTCATGGCGCCATTTCACCGTGTTGGCGAAAACCCCACGCTGGCGCTCCGGCGGGACATGCACCTCATCGAGCACCTGGATGACCTCGGTTACGACGAAGTCTGGATCGGCGAGCACCACAGCTACGCTCGCGAACTTATCGCCGACCCGTTCATTTTCATCGCGGCGGCCGCCGCAAGGACCCGGCGGATAAAGCTCGGCAGCGGCGTGACTTCGCTCCCGTACCACCACCCGCTAATGGTCGCGGACCGCGTCCTGCAACTCGATCACATGACCGAGGGGCGCGCCATGCTCGGCTGCGGCCCGGGCGTGCTCACTTCCGACGCCTACATGATGGGCATCGACCCGGTGGACCAGCGCCGCCGCATGGGTGAATCCCTCGAAGCCGTGATGCATCTCCTCCGCACGCGCGAACCGCTGACCATGGAAACCGACTGGTTCACGCTGCGCGACGGCCGCCTGCAAATGGCCAACTACACCGATCCCCATCCTCATGTGGCGGTCGCCGCCAGCTTCACACCGTCGGGGCCGGTTGCCGCAGGGAAGCATGGCATTGGGCTCCTGTCTGTCGCGGGCGTGAGCAATGACGCCTTCGAGCGCACGTGGGGCTGGGCCGAGGAGGCTTCTGCGGAATCGGGCAAGCCCATTTCCCGCGCCGATTGGAAGGTTGTTATCCCGATCCATCTCGCCGACTCGAAGGAAGAGGCGATAAACGACGTCCGCGAAGGCTACAAGCGCCAGGCGTACGTTGGTGACCGGCTGGTGGTTGCGGAAAAAGCCGCGCCGCCGCCGTTCGCGGGAGGCGCCCCGGACATCGAGGGGGCGATGGCTCGCGACGGCGTCATCGTCGGCACACCAGACGACGCCATCGCGGCAGTAAAGAAGATCCAGGAACGCTCGGGTGGCATCGGCGGCATCCTCGGACTCGCGCATGAGTGGACCAGCACCGAGAAGACGCTTCGCAGCTACGAACTCTGGGCACGCTATGTGGCCCCGCAGTTTCAGGGTCAGATCGAAGTCCTCGAAGATAACCGCGACTGGATCGAGACCCGGATGAACCAGGTCTTCGCGCACACCGGCGCTGCCCAGGCCAAGGCTTTCACCGACGCAGGCAAGGAACTTCCGCCGGAGATGAAGGCGGCGATGGACGCCGTGCGTAAGGCCCGGGAGGGCGCACAGACCTAGCCGCTAGTGAATCGAGCGGTACCGCCGTTCCATCTCGATCAGTTGACCCACGAGTTCCGAGTGCGGCTGCACATGGAAGATATAGCGCGGGATATCGAAGCCCGGTTGGCGTGCCATGAACGGTTCGCCCCAGAAGCTGAGGTGCGCCTCCGTGGTGCCATCGCCGGTATCGGCGAGAATAAATGAAACGGCCTCGTGCTTGAGCGAAACCCAGCGCGGTTCACGGAGTTTGTGGGCATTTCCGGTCTGAGCGGCCTTGGGCAATACCTGCGTTTCCCATGCCTCCCGCTCCGACTCATCCAGGACGAACTGGACGGACGACACCCTCGGATTCACAAGCGCGGGCGCAAGCAAGGCATCGAACAACTCCTGCGGACGAAACATCAGGAGACAAACGTTGAACCACGTCATTTCCCCGTGCGCGCCTCGGGCGAATGCCTCGCTTGTGGCCCGGAGCGCCCGCGGGCCAACCAGCACGACATCCGGCTTGCCAAGTCGATCGAGGATTCCCGCCAGCGCTATTTCGCTCTGCTTCACCGATTCGGCGAGTTGCTCGTCCTGAGCTTCCCGTCGCAGGTCGCGAAACAACAGGAGGGCGATGACCACGAGCGCGATCGTCAGCAAAACATCGGTTTCGATGACGTGGAGCAGGTGCAGTACGAGCGCGGCGCCGGCGGCAAGTATCCCCGCGATTGCATCCCAGTCGTAGAGCCGGAAACGGGCTCGGACACGTCGTGAGCCGTGGTTCATCGCCGTAAGCTACTCTGGTTGGGGGCTTGCAGGTACCAGCTGCCCGCCAACGCCTCCGCCTGCTACCGTTTGATGCATGCAGGCCATCGTTCTGCTCTCTGGCGGATTGGATTCCACGACGGTGGCAACGCACGCCGTTCGCGAAGGCCACGACGTGCGTGCCCTCAGCATTGGCTACGGTCAGCGGCACCTGCGCGAGCTTCGCTCGGCGCGCGCGGTGGCCGAACGGCTGGGTATCCAACTTCTTGAAATTGATGCCGGTTTTTATGCCAACCTGGCGTCCTTCTCGTCATTGACGAGCGAACAGCACGCGCTGCCCGAAAACCGGGACGAATCGCGGATGGCGAAAGACATTCCGAACACCTATGTCCCATTGCGAAACACGTTCTTCGTTACGCTTGCGGCGGCGGCGCTAGAAAGCTGGCTGCTCGACCGTATCGAGAACGAAGGCGCGGCCCCGGCGACCCTCGAAGGCGCCATTTACGTTGGCGCGAACGCCATCGACTATTCGGGCTATCCGGACTGCCGGCCGGAGTTCTACGACGCGATTACCGAGGTGATCCGGCTCGGCAGCAAGGTCGGGACGGCCTACGACGTGCCGATGCGCATCGAAGCGCCGATCATCACGATGTCGAAAGCCGACATCGTCCGCTACGGGAGCGAACTGGGCGCTCCGCTCGAACTGACCTGGAGCTGTTACGCAGGCCTCGAGTGGCCGTGCGGCGTGTGCGACTCGTGTTTGCTTCGCGCCGCCGGTTTCGCCGCGGCAGGTGTCCCAGATCCGGCGCTGGTCATTCGCAAATGAATCGGTCGAGCACAGTGCTCCTCGTGTCGCGTATGGCTGACGGCGCTCCCGAGATATTTTCTTCGGTCCAGGGAGAGGGCGTCTCGGCTGGACTGCCGAGCACGTTCGTGCGTCTGAGCACGTGTAACCTGCGCTGCTCCTGGTGCGACACGGCATACACCTGGGACTGGGACCGTTTCGCGAAGTCTGACCAGATCGTTGAAATGAGCGCCGAGGAAATCGCACGTGACGTACTCTCTCGGGCGCCGCGCAATGTCGTCATCACGGGCGGCGAGCCGATGATCCAGAAGCGCCAGCTGCTGCCGCTCGTGACTGCGCTCAAAACCGCGGGGCTTCGCATCGAAGTCGAGACGAACGGGACAATCGCGCCAGGTGACCTGGGCCAACTCATCGACCAATGGAACGTCTCGCCGAAACTGCGAAATTCCGGGAACGAGGGGCTCGAACGGCTCCCTGCGCAATCGCTCGAACGTCTCGCGGCGTTGCAAGGTGCATTTTTCAAGTTCGTTATCGCGGAAGAGGCGGACATCGCGGAAGTCGAGGAGCTGCGAGGGCAATTCAACATCCCCCAGAACCGCGTGATCCTGATGCCCGAGGGCACAACAGCCGCAGCACTCAACGCCCGTAGCCCATGGCTCGCCGAAGTCTGCACCGAGCGTGGCTATCGCTTCAGCTCGCGCCTGCACATCCTCATTTGGGGCGACAAGCGCGGGGTGTGAGAGTGGGGAATGCCGCGCGGCGGTAGCGTAGAATCCCCGGCGTGCCACGTTTCGCAACACACCCAGACCTCGACCTGCTGTTCTCACCGCGTTCAGTCGCCATCGCGGGCGCTTCGACGAACGTCGACAGCCCCGGCCACGACTACGTCGAGGCCATCAAACGGATGGGCTTCTCCGGGCCAATCTATCCGCTGAACCGGAGCGCCGACGAGGTAGACGGCCTGAAGGCCTACCCATCGCTGCGAGAGGTGCCGGGAGATGTCGACCTGGTGATCTCGTGCCTTCCAGCGGGAGCAGTTTTGGACCTGGTGGATCAGTGCGGCGAGAAAGGCGTGAAGTTTCTCCACCTCTTCACCGGCCGGTTCAGCGAGACCGGCGACGAAGAAGCCGCGGATCTCGAACGGCAAATTGCACAATCGGCGGCCCTACGAGGTGTCCGAATTCTCGGACCGAACGGGATGGGGCTGTATCACCCGGCTGGCGGGCTTTCGTTCCGCCCCGACCTGCCGGCGGCGACCGGGACGGTCGCGTTCCTCAGCCAGAGCGGCAACAACGCCGTCGAAGTGATCACGCGCGGGAACGCTCGCGGTTTGAAGTTCGGGAAAGTCGCCAACTACGGCAACGGCCTCGACGTGACGCCCGGCGAGATGCTTCGCTACATGGCTGACGACCCGGAGACGACGGTCATTGGCGCCTACGTGGAAGGCGTCCCCGATGGCCGCGGCTTTTACGAAGGGTTGTCGGCCGCCGCTGCGAAAAAGCCCGTAATCATCCACAAGGCGGGGCGGACGAAGGCGGGCGCGCGATCCGCGGCATCGCATACGGCGGCCCTCGCGGGAGCGGCCGAACTCTGGAGCACGGTGCTCAAACAGGCCGGCGCGCTGGAGGCACGCAACCAGGAGCAACTGCTCGACCTCGTGCTCGGCGCAGCAATGCTGCCCAAGTCCGGTGGCACAAACATCGCCGTGGTTGGTGGCGGCGGAGGCCGCAGCGTCCAATCGGCAGATGCCGCCGAGGAAAACGGCTTCACCGTGGTACCTTTGCCCGCTGACGTGCGCGACAAGGTACGCGCGAAGGCGCCGCAATTGGCGGACTGGGTGGGAAACCCGGTCGACCAGTCGATCCTCGCCGGGTCCGGCCTGTCATCGAACGGGCTGCTCGAACTCATGCTCGAGAGCGACGCCTACGACCTCGCCATCGCGAACGTCGGTGAGGACTGGTTCTTCGGACGGCCCGATGCCGGCGACCGCCTGAAGCACGCATGCAACCGCCTCGCCCAGATCTGTGAGAAGTCGGCGAAGCCTGTGGCGGTCGTGCTTGGTGCGACCGAAACCAACAACCGCGAGCACCGGGCGATCGTCGACGAAGTCCGCGACGACTTCGCATCACGCGGGATCGCGGTCTATCCAAGCGTTGAACGGGCCGCCTGGGCGTTGGGGCGGCTTGCGGCCGGTTAACCGGAACCCGAGGCAATCTCGTTGCGGTGCACCACCATCGTGCAACGGTCCTGCGTCGCCACAAGACCCGCAGCGCGGGCACGTTCTATTCCCGCGTCGTTGAAGATCCCGCTCTGCAACCAGACGCCTTTTGCCCCGGCTGCGATCGCGTCATCGATTACCGGGTCGGTCTCTTCCGAGCGGACGAACAGGTCGGCGATGTCGATCGGCTCAGGAATGTCCGTGAGTTTCTCGTAGGCCTTCTCGCCCAGGACTTCTTCCGCAGGGAAGCGCCCACGGTGGACCGGAATGACCTTGTAGCCGACGCGTTGAAGGTAAACGGCGATGCGGTACGCCTCGCGCTGGGTTCGCGAATCCAGACCCACCACGGCGATTGTCTTCGCGTCTTTCAAGAGGCTAGCGGCGGCGTCCACGTTTTCGTCCTTTCGACGCCGCGGGCTTCGGGACCTGGTCGCCGGTTTCGGTGTCGATTTCAACGAGTTCCCAACCTTCGGGAATTGTCACAGTGGAACCTACCAGTTTCGCGACTGCCTGTCCCACAGCCAGGGTGCGGTCCATGCCGTCCGCCTGCCCGTAGGCGGGCACGGGCACCTGCGAAAGCGTCAGCCGCTTGCCGCTCTGCTTCACCAGCACCAGGGCGAATTGGCGAAGGTCGTCCTCCTGATCGCGCCAACGGTCGGCTTCCGCTCCTTCGACCGTGACCTCGAGATGGTCGATCTTTTCGAATGGCACGAGTTCCTTCGTACCGATGCCCATGCCCAGGTAACCCTGTTGCCAGGTGGCTGAACCCTTCCGCGAGTCCACGACGACATCGGCGCCGACAAGCGAACTGATCAGGCTCATCACCGAGAACGGGACGATGACCATGCAGGCCAGGAGAATCGTGACCAGGAGCCAGAGCGGGAGGGTGAAACCCTTCGCGACGAGAATCCAGCCAAGGAAGATCGCGATGCCGATGCCAAACAGCGGCAGGATGACCGTTGCCCGCGCACTCCGTATCTCGATTTTCTCCGGGCCGATGACTGCCATCGCGCGATGCAAAAGGACTTCTGTGCGTCCGTCCCGGCGGCGAATCGCGACATGCTCGGGTATTTCGAACTCCACGATCGAGAGGGTAGCGAACCGGAAAGGCAGGAGACAGGGGACACCCTGTTCCGCAATTTCTGAATGAATATTCACTCGAATTGCGTTCGCATCTCGCTATCGATCGTATATAGTGTGCCTATCGCGCCCGTTGCCCCGGGCTAGCTGGAGTGTGTCATGGCTTCTTCCCCAACCTTTGTCGAGGCCCCGGGTCTCAACTTCGACTGGCTGAACCTCGATACCGAACAGGGTATGAAGATCCAGGCAGGACGCCGCGGGTTGACGCTCGAAGACGTCAACGCGCTCACCTATGGGGTCGAAGGCAAGGCGGAAGCCGGCATTTCTGTCTTCGGGCCGCGCGGTGCCGCACCCGACATTCGCTCGCCGCGGCACGCTCGCCAGTACAAGTCGAAAAGCGACGTCTGGTCCGAAAGCGCGATGCTCCTCTACGAAGAGGCTCAGCAGCGCCAGTGGAGCAGCGCCCGCGATATCCCGTGGGACACCCTCAAGCCCCTGCCGGATGACATCGAGTGGGCCATGTGCACGCTCTGCACCTTCCTCACCCAGGTCGAATTCATCGCAGGCGACCTTCCCGGCCGCTTCATGGAACAGGTTCACCCGGATCACTTCGAGTCCCAGTTGTTCCTCGGCACCCAGATCATGGACGAAAGCCGCCACCTCGACGTCTTCCGCAAGCGCGCTCTCTCGAACGGCGGCGGCATGGTCGATGCAGGCTTCGGCGCCATCAACCTGCTCTCGGTCGATGACTTCACCGAGATGACAGCCCTTCTCCACCTGGTGGGCGAAGGCTTCGTGCAGACACTCTTCCGCATGGGCGAACTGATTTCGCAGAACGACGCTGAGAAGAAGATCTTCCGGCTCGCCGCCCAGGACGAAAGCCGCCATCTCGCCTTCGGTGTAACGCACCTGAAGTACGTGATGGACACCGAGCCCTGGCGCAAAGAAGAGCTGCACCACTACCTGGACATCCAGGAAGGCGCACTCGGCCAGAGCCAGCAGGCCAGCCTCACCACCAACCCCACCACCGGCGAAGCGCTCGCCATCCTCGCCGGGGGCGGCGTGGAGCACATGGACGAAGGCTTCATGAAGCTCATGATCATGCGCAAGCGCCAGATCAACGAGTACATGCACCGCCTCGAAGTCATCGGGCTCGGCGACCGCCGCGAGCGAATGGCCGCCGGCATGCGCGAATTCCTCGACCCGGTGAAATAACAACCGCCGCTACGACTTTCTTCTGCCGCCCCTCATGGGGCGGTAGTTGCATCCGCCACAGGAGCCACGACAGGTATGGAACTCAAGGAAACGACGAAGACACGCGGCCAAATGCTCGGCTGGCCCGAAGAACTGCTGACCCGCATCGAGGCTTCGGCCTTGAAAGACGCTACCGTCTCGAACCTCGCCTATATGAAGCTCCCGGCGGACCGGGTCGCTGCCTTCGTCGACAAGGTAGATGCGAACCCCGAGCAGATGAGCCGGATCACTTTCAACTTCATCCGCACGCGCTCGGAGCGCGGCGTAAGGGCCGAACCGGGACCGGAGGGACTCACCCTCGACCGGATCAACATCGGCACCTACGGCCAGGTCCCGGACCTCTGGCCCTATGACAACGACGCGCCCCGCGGCTCACACCCGAACTACGAAAGCTACCTCCCCGGCAGCTACACCATCTTCGAGAAGTCCGAAGTCTGGGCCGAAGGCGTCGATGTCCTCTACGAGGACGCCATCCGCGACCGCTGGATCCCGGCCACCGACCTCGATTGGGCAAATGGCCTAAAGGAACTCCCGGAAGAAATCGAGCGGGCGATGTGCCAGCTCTGTACCACCTACAGCTCCCACGGCCTCGTCGAGCAGAAGATCATCTCGAAGTGGTTCGAGCCGATCAGCTACGGCTTCCACGATGTGATGCTCTTCCTCGGCACGCAGGTCTACGACGCCGGCCACAAGGTGGAGGCGCTCCGCAAGCGCGCGCTCGCCAACGGCGGCGGCCTCGGCCAGGCGCCCCTCGGCACGCTCTACCGCGGGTTCTATGGCGCCCTCAAGCTCACCGAGATGCTGGTCTGCCTCGACGTGGTTTACAAGTCCTACGAACTGAGCCTCTTCGAAGCCAACCGCGACTTCGCGAAGACCGATCTCGATGCCAAGCTGTTCGACCTGATGGCGCGCGATTCGAAACGCCACCTGGAATACGGCAAGCGCCACATGATGTGGTACATGCAGCACCATCCGCGCGGACGCGAAAACGTCCTCGCGTGGCTCGGCCGCGGCGAAGCGGCCCTTTCGAACGAAATCCGCCACAGCCACGCCGACCGCGAAGCGCTCGTGGTTCTGTATGCCGACGGCCTGGAAAAGGTCTCGGTCGGTGTCGAAACGCTTCGGAAGATGCGCCAGAAGCAGAACATGGATTACATCTCGCTGATGGATGAGATGGGCATCGACCGGCTCCCGGCCTTCAACCCGGGCCTCGCGAAGATGGCGGAAGATCCGCTCTTCGTTTAGGGATACAGCTCGAGACGAAAGAAGGCCCGCAGAGATGCGGGCCTTCCTTCGTTTTTGGTGAACCGATCGACATGGTGGGACGGAATCGGCGTATTGTTGGCAATCTCCCGTAGGAGTGGAAATGGAACGCCGGATGCTCGCAGTTCAAGACGGCCAGGTCTCGTACCTGATGGGCGGCCAGAATCTGCCAACCGCTCCCCTGGTGTTCGTGCATGGCTTGACAATCGACGCGAGGACATGGGTACCAATCGCGAGAAAACTCGGCCAACGGCGCTGGTTCGCGCTGGATCTTCCCGGGCACGGGGCAAGCGAATGGTGTGACGACTACAGCTATCAGCGGGATGCTGAAGTTTTAATCGCCCTGATCACCCAGCTCGGTGAACCATCGCTAGCCGTAGGTCATTCCCGCGGTGCGCAGGTCTGCCTGCTGGCGGCGTCGATGCGACCAGACCTTTTCCTTGCCATGTATTTGGAGGATCTGACGCCGCGCTTCTGGTGGGAGGCTCCTGAACGAGGGCTGGCGTTCGCGGCATCGGTATTCCGACTTCGCGGCATCGCAGAAACGGCACGAGAGCAGAATCAAGACGCAACGTGGATCGCTTCGCAAATAGGCCGCCTCAGGCACGACTCAAGCACGACCTTTGCTCAGCGCTTAACCCGCTCGGAACTCCGGGTTTGGGCGGAGTCCATTATGAGCTTCGATCCCGACGTGTTGGGTCGCAAAGGGAATTTCGGACCGCCGCAACAATCTGCCGCAGATATTCTCGCGAGTATCGCGGGGCCTGTTCATCTTGCCCACGGCGAACCCGCGCACGGAAGTGCGGTAACCGAGGAAGAACTTACATGGTTTCACGCCGAGGCTCGGCAGGGCTCTTCAACAGCCTTCCTCGGACTCGGTCACTTTCTCCACGGCGCACGACCAACAGAGTTTGCCAAGGACCTCTGCGCCTTTCTAGAACGGACGCAGTTACTCACGCCCCCGGTTTCGCGATCATCAACCAGAGGAAGACCAGGAACGAGATATCGAGCAGCGCACCCGCCGCGATCGTGACCGGGTTGTTCAGGTGGTCGCTCAACTCCTTGCTCACCGGGCCATCGCCGAGCGCCTCGGCCATTTCGGCGGCCTTTTTCGCGCGAGGCATTAGCAGCCCGTGATCGATGCCGAGAACGATGATCAGGAGCGTGAAAGCCGCCGAGATCCATGGGTCGCCCATGGAATAGTCGGCCTCGTTCACCAGCAGGATGCCGAAGACGATGACGAGCACAGCACCGGCAGAGGTCACGACGTACTCGGAAAAGCGCATGAGTTTCAGCAAGGTGAGAGCCACGTTCGCAGCAGTCACGCGAGCGACCATGATCCCGGAGGCAGTGCTGATGCCGGCGGCCGCCAGCAAGAGAAAGACTCCAAGCAGGTGTCCGTAGAGATAGACCTCTTGAGTGCTCACGTGCGCCCTCCTCACCTTCAGCCGGAGTGTATACCGCGAAAGAGCCAATCGACAGCGCCGAAACTAACGCGCGGCTTCGGCCGGCTGCTGTCCGGCATTCGCCTGCGGCTGCGACGACTCGGCGGCCCGGCCAACCTCATGAGATAAGCGTGACGCGATCAGCATCGTCATGACGCCCGCCACCGCCGCAAGGATGAACACTCCCGCAATCGCCGGGCCTTCCCAACCGCCTGCTTCGCCCGCCGCCACGATTCCGCCGGCCACGCCGACACCCGCTGCCGCCGAGAGCGTCTCCGTCAGCTTCATGGCCGAGGAGACTTCGCCTTCGCGGCCAGGAGGGGTGCCGGCAAGCATCTCCAGCGAAAACGTAGGGTAGGTCAGGCCGATGCCCAGTCCTGCGATCGCCCACGTAACAGCAACGAGGCCACCAGGGACCGCGTCGATCAGAGCGATCGTTGTTGCAGCGACTCCGACGGTCAGGATGGCCGAGCCGACCCCGGCGCGCGCGGCGCGAGTCGTCCGGGTAGCGAGGCGCTCCTGGATCCAGGATCCGGCGGTCCAGCTGATGGTCGCGCTGGTGAGAGCAAGCCCCGCCACCAGCGTCGAGTAGCCGCGGTGGGTCGTCAGCAAGTAAGGAATGAAGGCGTCAGCGCTGAAGAACGCCATGTTCAAGAATCCGTTTCCGCCGATCGCCGCGGGCACCCCCGGTTGGGCGCGGAGCGTCCCCGGGGGAAGAAGTTTCTTCAGCGCGGGGAAGCCTACCACCAGCCCGACGACCACGAGGGGCGCGCCGAAGAGGACGCTCCCGGTGGCGATTCCCGCAAGGGCAAGCCCGGCCCCGAAGGTAAGCGTAAGCGCGGTCGGCAGCCGAGACGGCGCCTTCTCCGAGGGAGGCGGTGGACCGAGACGGAACAGGGCCGGCAATGTCAGCAAGGCGGCCAGAGGAAGAAGGGGCACGATCATCAGGAAGGTCGCCCGCCAGCTAATCCACTCAGCAACGGCGCCGCCGATTGCCGGTCCGATGAACCCGGGGACCACCCACGCGGTCGCCAGCATGGCAAGCATGCGAGGCCGTAGCGACTCCGGGTAACCGCGCCCGATGACCACATAGACGACGGCCGGCAACGCTCCGCCACCGAGCCCCTGGATTACCCGCCCCAGGACGAGCACATGCATGGTTGGAGCGAGGCCGGCGATAGTCAGACCGATCGCAAAGAGTGTCATACCAATCGCGAGCGGCCGGCCTGGCCCGTGTTGATCAGCCTGTTCGCCGGACCATGCGATGCCAACAACACTCGCAAGGAGGAACCCGCTGAACACCCATCCATAAAGCTCGAGGTGCCCGAGGTCTTCCTCAGCACGTGGAACCACAGTGCCGACGGCCAGGGCTTCGAAGGCGACGATGGTGATGGCCATCAGCAGACCGACCGTAAGCCCCGCGCGATCTCCGCTGAGGATACTGGAGTCCGGATCGCGGCTCATTGGATTCATTTTGCTCGAATGGCGAGCCCGCCGACACCGTCTTTAGGACGACTCGTTAAGTGCCATTGAGTCGCGTTGGTTAAGGCGCCGAGACCAGATCGCGTCCAAACGTTCACATAGATTTGTCCCAATGTGCCTGTTGTTTCCTGCGTATAGGTCTATGCTATCGAAGTATTCGCAGGCGAGGGGAGGAACGGGCATGCAGATCGAAGTCATCGAGTTCGAGTTAACGTGCAAGGAACACGGCGCTCACCGAGTGCTGATCCCGGTCGAACTGCCCCGGCCAAAGGCCTGCGCTCACTGCTTCCTTCCTGCCGAGCGCAAAGAGATACGGCGGTTCACCCTCGAAGGCCCCTTGCCCAACGCCATCGGGAACGAAGTCTGGGTCGGCTGACCTAACTCGCCGTCAGGGTCCCCTCTTTCGCGTACTTGAAGTGCAACCGGCCGTGGTCGGCGTTAGCGGCCATGATTCCGCCGACCGTACCATCCGCCCAGGGCGCGCCCGGGATCTTCGAATCCAACTGTTCTTGAGTTAGCTCACTCAGGAGCTTCAGCGTCTCGCTGCGCGTTTCGAGACCAACGCGGACAAGCTCATCGAGCGACTTTCCCCGGTGCTTCTCGGCCCAGTCCTCGGTCCAGTTGTGAATGCCCGCCATAATCTCCTCACGCGATTGTGGCGTGCCATCCTTTTTCACGCGTTTCGCCATGCCCGGCTCCCCGGAGAGATGACGGCGGAACATGTCGTTCCAGTTACGCTCGATGAGCGTCGTATGGATGAAGTGGTCGGCGTATGACCAGGTCTTCGATGGGTCGTGCTCGCTTGGCGTGCGAGGGGCATACAGATCTTCGGCGCTCATCCCGGAAAGGGTCTGCAGCAGCCACGCGCGATCTGAGTTGAGCTTCGTCTCGATTTCGATCCGGTTCAGAGGTCACCTTCCTTCTTGCGGCGAGAATGCAAATGCACGGAGAGCACAAACCAGCGCCCTCCGTGCACCTGAGATTTGAACGCGTCCGGCTAGTTCTCGAACGAGAGCACGGTGCGGGCGACCTCACCGGCCTTCATCGCGCGGAAGGCTTCGTTCACATCCTCCAGCCGGCCCGTCCGGCTGATCATCTCGTCCAGCTTCAGGCGGCCCTGGAGGTAGAAGTCGATGTAGCGGGGCATGTCCTTGCGGAAGCGGTTCGAGCCCATGCTCGAGCCCTGGATGCGCTTCTCGCCGAGGAACGCCGGCCCGTCGAGCTCGACTTTCTGGCCAACCGGGATCATGCCGATGATCGTGGCGGTGCCGCCGCGGTCGATGCACTCGAAACTCTGTTCAGCGGCCCGCTTATTTCCGATGGCCTCGAACGAGTATTCGACTCCGCCGCCGCCCGAAATCTCACGGATGGCCTGAACCGGGTCGTGTGACGACGCATCGACGACGTGGGTCGCGCCCAGTTCCTTCGCCTTCGCGAGCTTCGATTCGACGGTGTCGACGGCGATGATCATGCGGGCGCCACCGATCCGTGCCCCCTGGATGGCGGCAAGGCCAACGCCACCGCAACCAAACACCGCTACCGAAGATCCGGCCTCGATCCGTGCGGTGTTGAGGACGGCTCCAACCCCGGTAGTGACGCCGCAACCGATCAGAGCAAGCGCTCCGAACGGAACATCTTTGCGGACTTTTACGACGGCATGTTCGTGCAGGAGCATCTGCTCGGCATAGCTGCCCAGGTTGGCGAACTGGCCGACCGGTGTCCCCTTCCACGAAAGGCGGGGCGTCTCGTTCGGGGCCCGCCGGAGTTCGGGAGCACGGCAGAGATTCGGACGGCCGCTGATGCAGTTTTCGCACTGGCCGCAGAACACCGAGAGGCAGCAAATCACGTGGTCGCCTGGCTGCACGTAGCTGACCTGGTCACCGACCGCTTCGACAATGCCCGCCGGTTCGTGACCGAGCACGGCGGGCGCCGGGAGCGGATAAAGGCCATCCACGAAGTGAAGGTCGCTATGGCAAACGCCCGTCGCCATTGTGCGCACAAGGACTTCGTGGCCCTTGGGCTTATCAATATCGATTTGTTCGATGGTCAACGGCTGATGGGGCCCATGGAAAATGGCTGCTTTCACGGAAACTGTCCCTCCTGAGGAATGAGGCGCGCGTATTGGCGGACGGATAGTACAGGGTTTGTAACCCCCATGTGTGACCCGGTAACGAGAAGGCACGGTGAAGATCAGTGAATTGCCGGGTTAACCTGAATCCCCGGTCCGCGTTACAACTATGTATCCAGGTCGTGCGAGCTAAGCCGCCGCCTGTCCTTTTCGCCCCGCCTGCCTTCCGGGAGGGCTATAGGTTGTCCGACGATCACTTAGACCTGCGAGCCGGCAGGAATCTCATCCTGCGCCAGTTGCGGGATAAATGGGCGCTCCTCACGGTCGCATTTAGCGCCGGGCTGAGCTGGGGCCTGCTGCGCCTCGTTGTGCCGCTTCTCACGGGCTATGCCATCGACCACGCGATCGTGAAGCAGGACCAGAGCCTGCTAATCCGCCTGGTAGTGGCACTGGCCATCGTCGTCGCCTTCCAGGCGACGTTCGCCGGCCTTCGCCGTTACTGGGCCATGCGAGCGAGCTACCGCGTCGAAGCCGACCTGCGCATGGAGCTCTACGACCGCGTCAACCGGCTTTCGTTCGACTACCACGACCGCACGGCCACGGGGCAACTGATGTCGCGCGGCAGCGCCGACCTGCACGAAGTGCAGGCCTTCCTGGTCAATATCCCGATCAACTCGGCCTACCTGCTCATGGCCTGCGGATCGTTCTTTCTGCTTCTTCGCACGAGCGCGGCCCTCGCATTCCTCGCGATGGCGGTCTACCCATTCGTCCTCTGGCTCAGCGTCCGTTTCTTCAACCGCCTCCAGCCGGGTACCGAGCGCGTGCAGAACGACCTTGCCGGGCTCGCTAGCGTGGTGGAGGAGAACATCGCTGGCTCGCGCCTGGTGCGCGCCTTCGGCCGCGAGAAGCACGAGATCGCGAAGCTCCAGACGGTCGCCGACGACATTCACCGGGACTCGATGGATGTCGTCAGGCTGCGGACGGTCTACGGCCCGTTGTTCTACTTCCTTCCCGGGCTCGGTCAGCTCGTGGTGCTCGGTTACGGCGGCTGGCTCGCGCTTAACGGCGATATGACCACCGGTCAGCTTGTGGCCTCACTCCAGTTCCTGAACATGCTCGTGTGGCCGGTCCAGAGCCTCGGCGAAATGATCGCGTCGGGGCAGCGCGCCTTCGTTTCTGCAGCGCGCGTCTGGAGCGTGCTGAAGGAAGAACCAACGATCACCGAGGCCTCCCACGCCCGCCACCTGCCCCACGGCACCGGCGAAATCGCCTTCGAGGATGTGACCTTCGGATACCAGGAACAGCGGCCCGTACTGCAGAACTTCCAGCTGACCGTGCCCGCAGGAGCCTCAGTCGCGCTGGTGGGCGCCACCGGCAGTGGCAAATCCACAGTCGCCCGGTTGCTCCCGCGTTTTTACGAGCCTGAGAACGGCCGGATCATCATCGACGGTGCCGATGTACGCGAACTCCGCCTGAAGGAATTGCGCCGAAACATCGGCATCGTATTCGAAGACACGTTCCTCTTCTCGGACACGGTCCGGAACAACATCGCCTACGGGCGGATCGATGCATCGGACGAGCAGATCGAGCGTGCCGCCCGGCTCGCCCACGCCCACGATTTCATCACCGAACTCGCCGATGGTTATGACACGATCGTTGGTGAACAGGGATTTTCGCTTTCCGGCGGGCAACGGCAGCGCCTCGCCATCGCGCGGGCCATCCTGATGGAGCCACGCATCCTCATCCTCGACGACGCTACCTCGAGCGTCGACGCGCGCATGGAAGAAGAGATCCGCTCGGCCCTCCGCGAAGTGATGCAGGGCCGCACCACCGTGATCATCTCGCATCGCCTGTCGACCATTTCGCTCGCCGATCAGGTGGTGCTGGTGGACGAAGGCCGGGTCGCTGCGATGGGCACCCATACCGAACTCCTGCGCCGTTCGAATCGTTACCGGGAAGTCCTGGGCCAACTCGAGGCGGTGGCTTCGTGAGCGCGGAAGTAACCGAGCTCGATTCCACACCGAAGGTGAATGGCATCGCCGGTGCGATGCGGATGCTGGCTCCCCGCTGGCCCGCAATGCTTGTCGCCGTCGTTTCCATCGTGCTCTTCACGGGCGCGAGCCTCGCCAAACCGCTCGTCATCCAGTACGCCCTCGATAGCGGCGTCGGCACCGGCCCAGGCGACGGAGACAAAGGTGCACTGCTCGTCGCGGGCGCAATCTTCTTCGGGTTGCTGGTCCTCGTATATGTTTTCCAGGGGCTCAGCACCTACCTGGTCAACAAGATTGGGCAGGACTTTCTGCGCGAACTCCGTTTGCGGCTGTTCACTCACTTCCAGAGGATGTCGCTCGCGTTCTTTGGGCGCGAAAACGCGGGCCGCCTCGTCGCCCGCATGACTTCCGATGTCGCGACTGTGAACGATGTGCTGAATAACGGGTTCCTCATCGTGGTGCAGTCGCTCCTCACGCTGGCCGGAGCAACCGCGATCCTGCTCTGGCTGAGCTGGAGCCTTTCGCTGGCCACAGCCGCGATCCTGCCGCCGCTGATCATCGCGACGGTCATTTTCCGCAGCTACTCACAGAAGGCCTACGGATCGGTGCGCGAGCGCATCGCCGACGTGATGATCCATATGCAGGAGAGCTTCTCGGGCCTGCGCGTGGTCCAGGCGTTCGCGCGCGAACAGCACAACATGGAACGCTTCGGCGCGATCAACGAGCGCAACTTCTGGGCCAACGTAAACACCGTCCGCATCTCCGCCCTCTACTTCCCGTTCGTCGAATGGCTGAGCGCAGTTGGGATCGGGGTCATTCTCTACTTCGGCGGGCGCCAGGTGGCCGGGGACTCCGTGACGATCGGTACCGTGACCGCCTTCGTCTTCTACCTCGAGTTCATCTTCCAGCCGATCCAGAACCTCTCGCAGGTCTTCGACATGGTGCAGGCCGCCGGAGCGGCACTAAACAAGATCTTCGGCATTCTGGCGATAGAGCCCGATGTTCCCGAAGCCGAGCACCCGGTGCCCGTCGATGGGCTGCTCCAGGGCCGCATCACTCTGACCGACGTGACCTTTGGCTACGACCCGGCGCGTCCGGTGCTTTCGGACATCACCCTTGCCATCGAGCCCGGCCAGCACATCGTCCTCGTCGGTCCTACGGGCGCGGGTAAATCGACGCTGGCGAAGCTCATCACGCGCTTCTACGATCCGACTTCGGGCACCGCGAAAATCGACGGCTACGACCTGCGCGACCTGGCGAATGAGGACCTTCGACGAAGCGTGACGATGGTCCCACAGGAGGGCTTCCTCTTCACCGGGTCGATTCGCGACAACATCCTCTTCGGACGGCCGGATGCCTCGAAGGAAGAGGTCGAGGAGGCCTGCAAGACGCTGGGCATCCACGAGTTCGTGCTGTCGCTGCCGAACGGATACCAGACGATGGTGAGCTACCGCGGCTCGCGGCTCTCCGCCGGCGAGAAGCAACTGATTTCAATCGCGCGTGCCTTTGTCGCGAACCCGCCGGTGTTGATTCTCGACGAGGCGACCTCGTCGCTCGACCCCGCGACCGAAGAACAGGTGGAAGAAGCGCTGCGACGCCTGCTTCGCGGCCGAACGAGCGTGGTGATCGCGCACCGGTTGAGCACCGCCGAGCACGCCGATCGTGTCCTCGTTGTGGACCACGGCCACATCGTCGAAGACGGGAATCATTCCGAACTGGTGGCGAAGAATGGCTATTACAGCGCACTCTACCGCCGATGGACGGCCGGCCGGACAACCCTGAGCGCATGAGCACCGCGCCAATCGGGCGGAACCGCGACTTCATCCTGTTGCAGTCGGGGCAGCTGTTATCGAAGGCCGGGTCCGGGATGTCGGCGATTGCCTACCCCCTGCTGGTCCTCGGAATCACTCATTCCCCGGCCCAGGCAGGCATTGTGCAGGCCGCGCGGCTGGCGCCGTTCCTCCTGTTCAGCACGCTCGCGGGCGTGTTGGCCGACCGTACGAACCGCCGCCGGCTGATGATCCTCTCCGACCTCGTCAGCGCCACCGCGCTTGCAACGATCGTGTTGGCAATCGTGATTGGCGAGCCAACCTTCTGGCAGATGCTGGCGGTCGGCTTCATCGATGGCGCCGCTTCGGTTGTCTTCGGCGCGGCCTACAGCGGAGCCTTCCGGGCAGTGGTCCCGCGTCAGCAACTCCCGGCCGCCGCCAGCATCGAACAAACGCGAGCCTCGGCCGTGAGGCTCGCCGCTCCGCCGATCGGCGGCGCGCTCTACGCCGTCGCACGCATCCTTCCGTTCCTCGGCGACGTTATTACTTACGGGTTCTCAATGCTCTCAATTTCGCTCATGCGAACGCCGTTCCAGGAAGAACGTCCGCCGGAACAGGCGAGTGTGAAAAAGGACCTGGTCGAAGGGCTGCGCTTTCTCTGGAACGTGCCCTTTCTGCGCATGTCGGCACTAATGACGGCGGCGAGCAACTTCACCTTCAGCGGCGGTCAGTTCGCGGTCATCGTCCTGGCTCGCCGCGAGGGCTATTCGAGCGGCGCCATCGGCCTCCTCGTCGCGCTCGTCGGCGCCACAACGCTCGCCGGATCCCTCGCTTCGCCGCTCATCCGGCGAGTCCTTTCGCTTCGAGCGATCTTGCTCTCGGAATTCTGGGCCGCGTTCGGATTGATCACCTTTCTCATCTGGCCCAATGCCGTCGTCCTCGGGGCCGCGCTCGCCTGCCAGGCGTTCTGCTTCCCCAACACCGACGCGGCTCTCGCCAGCTACCGGTATGCCATCACCCCCGACCGCCTGACCTCGCGAGTGACCACCGCGGCCTCGAACATTGCTGTCGTTGCTATGCCGCTGGGGCCGCTGGTTGCCGGATTGTTGCTCGATTCGGTATCGGTGAAGACGGCGGTACTGGTCGTGGCTTCCGCCTCGATGGTAGCCGCCGTAGTCGGGACGATCAGCAGAGGAATTCGCGATCTGCCGCCCCTGGCGGAAGTTGTCAGCGCACAGCCAGCGGAGGCGGGGTAGCATTCGGGAATGGCCGTCGAGCGCTTCCGTCCGGGCCAACACATCCTTTACCGCGGGCCCCATGTCGATGACTCCGGCGAGACTGGCCCACCCGTCATCTGTGATGTGAAACCGGTGCTCGTTGTTGAAGATTCGCCTGCCCTTATTTCGCTCTACCTGCCCGCCGGCACGAATACACTAATGTCGAAGGGCATTCGGCCGGGATTGCGAAAGCCGTGGGGTCCGGGCGACTGGGAACTCGTTTCGAGTAGCTGGGATCGTTGGCACACGCTCTTCCTGATAGTCCCCGGCGAGTGGCGAGCCACGTGGGTCATGTGGAACCCGACCTGGGAGTTCCAGGGCTGGTACGTGAACTTCCAGGAGCCGCTCTGCCGAACCCGCTTGGGCTTCGACATTCGGGACCTGCAACTGGACATCGTCGTGGCGCCCGACCGCACCTGGCGTTGGAAAGACGAAGATGAATTCGACCGCGCCATCGATTTTGGCATCTTCTCCGGCGAACACGCGGCAACGGTCAGGCGAGCGGCAACCGAATCGGTCGCGGCGATCGAACGCCGCAGGCCACCATTCGACGACTCATACCGCGACTGGCGCCCGCCCCCATACTGGTCGAAACCGGACCTGCCTTCGGAAACCCGGCGAGAACGAATTCTGGAGTGGTCTCCCGCCGATGCTATCGAACGCTGCTAGTCCGGCCCGTGGGCGCGGCCCGAGATTTCCGCAATCTTGATCCGCCAGGCATAGATCCCAAGGCGGGCGAACCGATCCTGGAGCATCTTCGCCGCCCACTCGGGCGAATCAGTCAGTTTCGCGCTGAGCTTTGCGGCAAACGGTCCGAATTCCGCAGGGTCGGCAACGCGTGAGAACGTTCCCTGGCCGCTGACGCTCGCCCACTCCCACGGCCCCGTAACGTAGGTACTGTCGACCTGGAACGCAACCTGTGGGTTCGCCTCTCCGAGTCGCGTCTTTCGGCCGGGAGTCGTAAGCCCGCAGAGATCTCCGTCGTTGAAGACGAAGAAGACCGGGACGAGGAACTGTTCGCCATTCGCCGAAAAGGCGATGCGGATGACACGCTCTTTTTCGAGGACGAGTTCGATTTCCTGCGGATTCAGGTCCTGAAAGCCCATGGGATCCGAACGGTACCGATTCTGTCGTTTCACGAAAGTCGGCGAGCGCACGAACGCATCGCGTAAACTCCCTCGATGGCGCCCTCTCATGGCTGAACCGTTCGATGTCGTGGTGATCGGCGCGGGCGCCGTGGGCTCCGCGGCGGCGTACCACCTCGCCCGAAGCGGGCGCCGTGGGCTGCTGCTAGAGCAGTTCCAGGTCGGCCACGACCGTGGTAGCAGCCACGGCCAGAGCCGCATCATCCGGCACTCGTACTACTCGGCAGACTACGCGTCGCTCGCGCCGGAAGCATTCGCGATGTGGCGAGAGTTGGAGCGCGAATCGGGAGCCAACCTTTTGACGATGACCGGCGGCATCGACATGGGCCTTGCATCGAGCCCAGAGCTGGCAGCCTGCAAGACATCGCTCGATGAGGCTGGTTTCGGTTCCGTCTGGCTCGAGGGCGAGGAGGCTCAGGAATACGCACCCCAGTTCGTGCTTCCGGATGACTGCGCAGTGCTCTGGCAGAGCGGCGCGGGAATTCTCAACGCAGATCGGTGCGTGCGCGCTCTTGCCGCCCAGGCGATCGCCCATGGAGCCCGGTTGGCCGAGGGCGCGCGTGTCACGTCCATCGAACCCGGCCCGCGCCGGACAGAGGTTGCGTTCGAACGGGCAGGCAGTGCGGAAAAGGTCGAGGCCCGCTCGGTCGTGGTCGCCGCGGGGCCGTGGGGACCTCGCCTGTTCGGTTCGCTCGGGATCGAAGTTGGACTGCGTGTGACACATCAGCAGGTGGTCTACTACCCCGTCGAAGACCCGTCGCTCTGGTCGGTCGGCCGCTGCCCGATCTACATCGCTCATGGCCGGAGAGGCTTTTACGGATTCCCAATTTGCGAGCGGCCGGGCTTCATCAAAGTCGCGACCGAGATGACCGACGAGATCGATCCCGACACGCCCCCGGGAACAGTCGATACCGAAGCGCTGGCGGGACTGAACGAAAGGGTCGCCACGATGTTCCGCGGCATTCGCCCGGAACCGGCCGAAGTTGTTACCTGCCGCTACACCGAATCACCGGACAAAGACTTCATCATCGACCAGCACCCGGAGCATTCCAACATCGTGCTGGCGTCACCGTGTTCGGGACACGGATTCAAATTCTCGGTCCTTACCGGCAAACTCGCAGGCGAACTAGCGACGGCGCCAGCCGGCGACTACCAATTACCGCTCTGGCGTGAGCGATTCCGGCTCAAGAGTCCCGTGGCCAAAGACGGACCGTGTTAGATGAATTGAAGCCATCCGACCATGCCGTTCTGGCCGCGTTCGGCTGCGACGGCCTGTAGCCCTCGCAGTTGCGCCCCGACACTGGTAGTTCGCCGTGCCAGCAGGACTATCCCCGCGTGAGACTCGCCCCGGACAGCAGTTCACCGTGCAGCCTCAGATAGTCGCGCCGATTGAAGCTGTACAGGACTCGACCAACGCTCGTGGCATACCGCAAGTGATCGATGTCTGAGATAGCCCTACGCTTGAGTTCCTTCGCAGTCTCTACGTCGAAGCTGTTCGCACGAAGCGCGGCGACGAGCGCTTCGGACATTGCATCTTCATCGATGTAAAGTCTGAGCACCTAGTGTCGTATGGTGCGCGGGCCGTGACCTTCGGGAAACTCGCGAATGAACTGCTCGACCTCGCGATTCTCGTCCTCGATGTCGAGATCGACCGCCTCGCGATTCGCAATGTAATAGGTGATGGCCGCATAGACCCCGGCGAGATCGATCGATGGAAACTGCTCAATCATCTCGGCCGGCGAAAGCCCATCGTTGAAGCACTGGGCGATGTGCTTCACCGAAATTCGACTCCCGGCGATGCGCGGCGATCCGCCAACGACTCCGGGCGTTGAAACAATCAGCGTGCCGATATCAATGGAAGGCGCCTGTGCCATTCCTCGATTCTAGCAGCTCGCTCAGTCGGTTAGCGCACCGTAGATAAGAGTCCGCAGTTCTCGGCGGATGTTATAGAAGCTCGACGGCATGAGCTGCGTCATAAAGACAACTACCAGCTCTTCAATGGGATCAACCCAGAACGCCGTACTCGCGGCGCCACCCCAGGCGAACTCTCCGGGAGTCCCGGGAAGCTGAGCCATCGATGGATCAAGCGTGACCGAGACGCCGAGACCGAATCCGATGCCGCTGAATGTGGTTTCGGCCCACTGCCCGCGGGCATGGTGCATCAGGTCTGTGCCACCGGGCAGGTGATTGCTGACCATCAGCTCAAGGGTTTTGCGCCCAATGATTCGCTCGCCGAGGAGTTCGCCATCGTTGCAGAGCATCTGCGCGAACTTGAAGTAGTCCATCGCCGCGGAAACCAGCCCGCCACCGCCGCTGAGGTAGGTCGGGGGTTGAAGGTAGGTGCTGGTCGCGGGATCGTCAGCCAACTGGAAACCCTTCGACGCGTCGACTGTGGTGAGACTCAGCGTGCCGCCTGGATTGACGCTGTAGTTCGCCGCAAAGCGCGATTGCTTTGCCGCCGGTACGTGGAACGCGGTGTCCTCCATGCCGAGCGGTTCGAAGATGTTCGTCCGCAGGTAATCATCGAATCGCTGCCCGGAAATGACCTCCACCAGATACCCGCAGATGTCGATGCCCACCGAGTAGTTCCACGCAGAGCCCGGTGAGAACTCAAGCGGGAGTTGAGCCAGCTCGCTGACCATGCACTTCAGGCTGCGATCCTTGCCTCCTTCATCGATCTTGAGCTCTCGGTATGCCGCATCGACGTTCGTGCGCGAGAGGAAGCCATAAGTCAGCCCGCTCTGGTGCGACAGCAGGTCGCGGACGGTCATTGGCCGGTCGGTGCGCTTCGTCTGGAAGTTCGGGTAGGTACCTGATGAATACACCTGGAGCCCGGCCCACTCCGGGATGTACTTCTCAACTGGATCATCGATCTGGACAAGGCCGCGTTCGAACAACTGCATCAACGCCACCGCCGTGATGGGCTTCGACATCGAGTAGATGCGGAAGATGGTGTCTTGCTTCATCGGGACGTTCCGCTCGCGGTCGGCGAGGCCGTTCGCCTGGAAGTGCCCGATCTCACCGTGGCGAGCGACAAGCATGAGGGTGCCTGCGAGCTTGCCCTCGTCGACGTAGCTGCGCAGGTGGCTGTCGAGGTAGCCGAGACGCGTGGGATCGAGTCCGAGTTCTTCGGCGGAAAGTGTGGGTTCGGCGGTGACCATGGGGAAGCTCCGGGGGCAAGGTTGTCGCCGGATGCTACCAGAGCCCGCTGGGCTTCACACTTCCATCAGCCGTTCAAGGAAGGACACGAGCCGGTGCACATCGAATTTCATCGCGTTCTCGAACATGTGCATTTCGGTGGTCACCAGTCCTGGCACCGCGCTCTCACGGAGGTCTCGGAAGAGAAACGTTCCAGTCTGGCCGGCGAGTTGATGGTGGCGATCGACCAGGTGCTCGCGCTCGCCCTCGAAGTAGACCTGGAAGAAGTTTACCTGCACCGGATCGGGGTTCACGCGGACTCCCTGGACAGTCGCCATGATGCCACCCACCTCGCGAGCTTTTCGCACCCAGTCCTCAATGCGCGGCAGCGTGTTCGCGAGTCCCATCCGCGCCGAGGCGACGAATGGCGCCAGCGTGAAGAGATTCCCGCCATGCCGCCGCTGCCAGACCCGTGCTTCCTGGATGAAGTCCTCCGGTCCGAGAAGCATCGCGCCGCTAAATGCCCCCAGTTCCTTGTAGAACGAGACGTAGATCGAGTCGAAGAGCGCACCGATTTCGGCGTAGGTCTTGCCGTAAAAGCCGCGGCATTGCCAGATGCGCGCACCATCCAGGTGCAGTACCACACCATGTTCGGACGCCCAGCCACGCGTGGCTTCGAGGTCATCCCAGGGCGGCAATTGCCCCCCGAGCGGGCGATATGGGAGCTCGAGCAGGACAGCCCCGGGCGTGCCGCCGAGCGCTTTGAAGTCGTCGACGTTGAGCATTCGATGCTCGACGAACTCGGGTCCGCCGAATTGCAGGCGATGGAGCCCGTGGAGGTACTGGTAGGCGAGGTGTTCCGCGAACTCCAGGTGCGCTGTCGGGTGCATCGCCACGGTCTTGCGGCCTGTGCGGTCGCACCAGATGCGAAGCGCGATCTGCTGCGCCATCGTCCCGGAGGGCATGAACACGGCCGCGGGCTTGCCGAACATCTCCGCCACTTCAGCTTCGAAGGCCTCGAGGTAGTCGCCCTTGCCATAGACATCGGCCTGCTCGTCACCGGCCAGCCAGTCGGCGACTTCGCGCATGCTTTCGGCGATGGTCTTCCGGGGACCGTGGCCGGGGAGCACATTGGTGCAGCGCTTCAGCAAGTCATCGACTTCGGCCGGCGAAAGGCTCATACGAGTTCCACTATTCGCGGCAATACGTCGCCGATCTGGCCGTTGAGCACGGCCCCGGCGAGCTGATCGTAGGGGGTCTCTTGGGCCGTAAGAATCGCCAGCTTCGCACCTGCCTGGAGCGCATAGCGCTGAAGGTAGGCGACCGGCGTCACCGTGAGCGATGTGCCGATCGCGAGAAATACGTCGCACATCGAAGAGACCTCTTGCGCCCGTTCGAGGTCCTCCGCGACCAGGTTCTGACCAAACGAGATGGTGGCCGTCTTCAGAATTCCGCCGCAGGTGCGGCACGGAGGATCGTCCTCGCCCGCCTCAACACGGGCCATCACTCGTTCGATGGCGCCGCGTTCGCCGCACCCCATGCAGACGAAATCGCGCACCGTGCCGTGGATTTCAATGAGCTTCTCGATGGAAGTGCCTGCTTCGAGATGCAGGCTATCAACATTCTGGGTAATCAGCGCATGGACGTGGCCCTTGCGCTCGAGTTCGGCGAGGGCGAGGTGACCGGCGTTCGGTTCTGCCGCCATCAGCGGGCTGTTCCGCCTGTTCTGCCAGCTGGCGACACGGGCGTCGCGGTTCGCCATGTAATGCTGGATGGTCGCTCGCTTCTCAGCTTCCGGGTCACGCGTCCAGACGCCCTGCGGCCCCCGAAAATCCGGGATGCCGGACTCGGTGCTGATCCCGGCGCCGGTGAGGACAACGGTGTAGCGGGATTCTCGCAGCCAGCCTGCGACTCGTTCGATTGTTTCCTGTTCTTGCACGGCGCTCAGCCTACGGAAGATCTATTCGAATGCAAAGATTTCGTCATGTTGTGTTGACGTGCCGAGGGCGCGATTTTAGCCTGCTCGCGGCGCGAAGGTCTCATTCCGCTCGTGAACCTTCGCCATACTCGCCAGTACGCTCCACGCACTGGCCGCGAAGGCCCGATGTCCGCTCCATCGGGCCTTCCCTTTTCTGTCGATCTCACACCAGAGAGTCCAGCTTCGAGACGCCGATGCCGCGTCCGCGGCAGGCTCACTCCTCGAATTTGAGGCGGCTGGCCGCGCCGGCCACAGCCTTGAGCGAAGCGACCAGGATGTTGGAATCCATCCCGACCCCCCAGGAGACGCCCTCCGGGCTACGCGCCTCCACGTAGGCGACTGCCTGCGAATCGGCGCCGGCCGTGATAGCGTGCTCCGAGTAGTCGAGCACCTCGATCGCGAGGCCGAGGTCGCGCTGGAGCGCCTGCACAAACGCGGCAATCGGTCCGTTTCCTTCGCCGGAGACCGGCCGGACGTCACCTTCAACCCGCACCTGGGCGGAGACCTTTGTCAGGCCTCCCGACGTCGACATTTCCTGCGAAAGCAGCTCGATGCGAGGCAAGGCTGGAAGGTATTCGTTTGAGAATGCTTCCCAGATCGCGGCCGAAGACACCTCGGTGCCGGAATCTTCGGTGATCGCCTGGATGGTCTTCGAGAATTCGATCTGCAAGCGGCGCGGAAGGTCGAAGCCGTGTTCGGTCTTCATGATGTAGGCAACACCACCCTTGCCCGACTGGCTGTTCACGCGAATGACGGCTTCGTACGAGCGCCCCACATGCTTGGGGTCGATAGGCAGGTATGGCACTTCCCAGACGCTGTATTCGGGCCCCAGCGCTTCGAAGCCTTTCTTAATGGCGTCCTGGTGAGAGCCAGAGAACGACGTATAGACCAGGTCGCCTGCATACGGATGGCGGGCGTGCACCGGCATGCGGTTGCAGTACTCGGCCACGCGCCGCAGGGCATCGATATCGCTGATATCCAGCTCTGGGTCGACACCCTGGCTGAACAGGTTCAGCGCGAGGGTAATGAGGTCGACGTTGCCCGTGCGCTCGCCCTGGCCGAAAAGCGTTCCCTCAACGCGGTCGGCGCCCGCCATCACGCCGAACTCAGCCGCCGCAACTGCCGTCCCGCGGTCGTTGTGAGGGTGCAGCGAAAGGCAGATTGATTCGCGGTTCGGCAGGTTATGGAGGAACCATTCGATCGTGTCGCCGTAGATGTTCGGCGTGTACATCTCCACCGTCGCCGGCAAGTTCATGATGAGCCGCTTTTCCGGCGTGGGCTGGATGATTTCGGAGACTGCGTTGCAAATCTCCAGGGCATACTCGACCTCCGTCCCGGTGTAGGACTCGGGCGAATACTCATAGCGGATGTCCGAACCCGGCAGCGACTTCTCGAGCTTGCGACAGAGTTCGGCGGCATCCGTCGCGATCTTCGTGATCCCGGGCTTCTCCTGCTGGAAGACAACCCGGCGCTGCAACACCGAGGTCGAGTTGTAGAAGTGAACGATGGCTCGCTTCACACCCTCCAGGCATTCGTAGGTGCGCTCGATCAGTTCGGGACGGCATTGCACCAGCACCTGGATGGTCACGTCCTCCGGGATGGCGTCCTCTTCGATCAGCTGGCGGACGAAGTCGTAGTCCGGCTGGGACGCCGCCGGGAAGCTGACTTCGATCTCCTTGAAACCCATTAGCACCAGCGCATCGAACATGCGCCGCTTGCGTCCCGGGTCCATCGGGTCGATCAGGGCCTGGTTGCCATCGCGAAGGTCCACCGAACACCAGAGCGGCGCTTTCTCGATTTGCCGGTTTGGCCATTCGCGTTCTGCAAGCCGCAGCGGCAGCGGCCGGAACGGGACGTACTTGTGAAACGGCATGGGCTTGTACTTGATTGGCTCGGGAGGCATGGGTGTTCAACTCCGGTCATGGTTTGCGATCGAACGCTGCTTTTCGTCGAAAAAAAACCCCCTGGGCGGTGTGCACAGGAGGTATCGGCGAGCAGCACGGGGAGCTCGCCGTCAGGTAAGAAGGAGGCCGAAGACGTTCGTCAGCATTACTGTGAATATCGACAGCCCACGCCCGATTGTCAAGTGACGAGATTCACGTCCCCGCGGGACCGACGAAACTGATCGGCTGTCCGAGCGCCGAAAGACCCAGCGAATGCATCAACTCGTCCGTCTTCCAGGCCATGACATTCCCACCGACCATGTCCCGGAAGATGCGCTCCATGGGCCGGTTCTTCACGTAGGCGTGGGCGCCACAGACCTTCATCGCTCCCTGCGAAACCTCTTCGCTCATGCGCCGCAGGTGATACACCGTCCGGACAAGCTGCCGTGTGAACGCCTGCGGCGAATCGAACGGCGTTTCGAGCCGGCGGACCGTGTCGTAAAGCACGATGCGACCGGTCTCTAGCCAGTGCTCCATGTTGCCGATGCCGAACTGCGCCCACGGCTGCTCCGACCGGAAGCCATTGGTGCCGCCGATGGCCGAAGCTGGACCGGCGAGGTAGCCGTGGCGCTCCTTCACGTAGTCGATGGTGAAATCGAACGCCGCCTGGGCGAGGCCAAGCCAGATGCCGAGAATTCCGAGCGCGCCGCGTGCCCGGAGCTGTGACTGCACATCGATCACCTGCGCCTGCGCCTGGAGGACGATGCGAAGCATGGCAGACGGTATCACGAGCGCTTCCGACTTCGGGATGCGCGCACCATCGATGACGATGTCGTGGCTGGCGGTGCCGCGCAGGCCCATCGCGTTCCAGTTGTGCATATTGTTAATGCCCGGCGTCGAGAGCTCGGGCACGGTGAGAGCGACATCCGGTTCGTTGCCCTCGCCACGGTCGATGGTCGCGCCGATAAGGGCGTATTTCGCGCCCTCGCTCATCGAGGCAAACCCGGCCTTGCCGCTGAGGACGAGGAAGTCGCCATCTTCGACCGCCTTGAAGCCCGCCTGACGGTTGTCGAGGCCACCAGAGGGGACCGAGCCTGGGCCACAGATGAGCGCGCCGTTCTTGCCCATGTCGGCCAGGACGGCATCGCGTCGAGGGAAAGGAGGCATCGACTGGAGGAACCCTGCAACGATCGCATGCATGTTGAGCGCAACGGCGGTGGAGCCATCGCCGTAAGCGACCTCTTCCATGATCCGCATTTGCGCTTCAACGCTTATGTCGAGTCCACCAACATCCTTCGATAGCGCCATCGCCGGGACGCGGAGTTCTAGCAGCTCGTCGACATTTTCGCGAGGGAAGCGGCCTTCGGCGTCGGTCCGCGCGGAGCGTTCGGCGAACTTCCCGCGGCTTAGGGTCCGCACCTTCTCGATGAGTTCAATTTCCCATTGTTCCACGAAGGATCAGCCTCCACTCGGGTTCGGTCCGAGCGAAAGCGTACGGGATTCGGAGCCGAACCGCATGTTGGATTCCTGACTAGCGAGGCAGCGGAAACCCCAGCGCCGCCTCGAGCTCGTCAAGCGCGCTCAGCGTGTCGTCGACCTTGATCGTATGCATGCCGAGCGAGCGAGCACCCTTCAGGTTCGCACCGAGGTCGTCGAGGAAGATGGCTTCCGGCGGCGTGATCGCCAGCTGTTCGCAGGCGATGTGGAATATCTCCGGCTGGGGCTTCCGGTAGCCAACGATGGCCGATTCGACCACGACCTCGAACAGGCTGGGAAGGTCGATGCCAGACGTGCGCGTCTGGGCCGGTTCGTCCCGAGAGACGTTGTTGGTAATGGCTCCGAGTTTCACCTTTCCCCGCAGGTGACGTACGACGCCGACCATCTCGGGGCGCTCGCCGAAGCCCTGGAAGAACCAGGTCATAAACTCGTGGCCGGTGGCGCGAGTACCGCAAACGGCGATGTGGCGGTCGAATTCTTCGGCGAATGTGTCGCGAGTGAGTTCGCTCCGTTCGAAGCGGGACCACGGCCCATCTTCCGGTCCGAAGATGGCCGTGCGCACCTCATCGGAGATGCCGTATTCGGCGCAGTACTGCTTGATGCGGGTGACGGGGGAGTGGGTCAGCACCCCGCCGATATCGAAAAGGACAGCTTTGTATTGGCTCACCTTGCCATAGTAGGGCGAACGGCCCGGCTCCTTCCACGCACCGGGCAGATGAGGTGATAGAGCCGCGATAGAACCACGATGTAACCGCGACGACCGAGAAAACCGAGAGTTGCTTCAACACCAATACGGAGCAACCCAGTGGATTACGACGACTACACGACTGATACGTACTCTCCGCCGCAGCGGTCGAACCGCCTGCCCATCATCCTTGGCCTCGCCGGCGTGGCGTTCGGCGCATTGTCCTTCGGCTTCCTTATCGCCACGGCGTTGGACGGCGGCTCCAACAGCCCGGCCGCGCCAGTTGTGACCACCCCGACGGAACCGGCGGCTACACCTTCGCCGGTCGATGGCGACGGCACTCCTCCGCCATCTCAGACCGAACAACCCGCGCCGCAACCTACACAACAACCGCCCACGGCAACCGCAGTTGCTCCGACCTCAACGCCGGTCCCGCCCACGGCGACGCCCGTACCACCCACGCCCACCCATACCGTTCCGGCGATCAACAGCCCGAAATTCCACGACATCTTCCGCGCAGAAGGCGGCGACACTTCCAAGAACGGAAAAACGGCGCTCCCGTTCCGACGGCTTGAGGCATCCTGGAACAACGAGTACAAGGGCTGCCCGGGGCCAACCTGCATTCGCGGGCGGGCCATGGCGCTCGCCGGCGTTGGTCCACTCGGGACGGGCGAATCGCCGGTGGCTTCGGCGTCCGTCTACAACACCTTCGTAGCTCAGCGTTCGAACGCCAACCTGCTGATGGACCTGCGCTGGAAAGGCTCGCTTGCAGCCATCGTCGGTGCAAACGTCAGCACAGGCGTCGAAATCCAGGTCATGGTCAACCAGATCGACAAGACGACGGGCAAGGTCATCAAGGCAGTCCCGAACATGCCCTACACGGTTCTCTCGAAGGAACTCAGCCTGGCAGCCATCCAGGGCGTCGACACGCTCAAGATCGAAGACTCACGTTCGATCAATGTCCCGCTCAAGCTCGACCCCGGCCAGCTCTACCGCATCGACCTGAAGATCACCTGCAGCACCCGTGCCGCCTTCAGCGCCTCGGCCACGATCTGCTCTTTCTATTCCGATAGCGGTTTCGCAGGAGTCGAATGGACGAAGCAGGTCATCGAATACGACACCGGCATCTGCTCCCCCTCACAGAAGGGCGAGGGCTGCATCTACCAGGATTAGCCCGATTCCGTTTACGGCAAGGCGGCCACCCGAACAGTGGCCGCTTTTGCGTTTACGGCGACCATGCGATGGCAGACTCGCCCGCTGCGTTGTAGGCAGAAACTCCGCGCCGGAAATCGTACTGGTCGAACGTATAGTAAATGGTGTCCACCGAGGTGCTCGTGGTATTGGGGCCGACTGCCTTGTCGTTCGTAACGTGGACGATGTTGTCGTTCAGACCGGTGGTGCGCCAGTAGATCTTGAATCCGCTCTCATTGCTGGAGTTGTCACTCCAGCTGAGGGTGTTGCCGTTGAGAGTTACGTTCGACGGGGCATGCGGCGGGGCTGGTGTCGGCGTGGCGGGTGGTGGTGGCGTAGGCGTGCTCGTTGGGGGCGGGGTGTTCGTTGCGGTCGGGGTTGCGGTACGTGTGGGGGTCTTCGTCGGAATCAATGTGAAGGTAGCCGTCGGTTGCGGCGTGGACGTTGAGGTCGAAGCCGGGATGGGGGTCGCCGTGGCGGCCGGGGGAGGCGGCGGCGGCGGCTGGGTCGCACCGGCCGGCACAGAAGTCGCCGTCGCCGCGACCGTAGGAACGCCGGTCCTGGATGGCGAAGCGGATGAACTCGCCGAAGACCCTGGAGATGCTGTGCCGGAAGGCTTCGATGTCGACGTACCCGCAGTTGACGTCGTGGTCCCCGTGTCGGCCGTCGGTGTCCTGTCGTCGTCGGTGCTTGCTTTCGGGTTGGCCCCACCCGCGGCAAGGCAATAGCTGGCTACGAGCACGCCTATCAGCCCCGCTCCGGCAAAGCCAGCAACCGCCTTCTTCCTGCCGCCGCCGCCACCACCCGAAGGGTCGCCACCGGAGCCGCCCGGCGGCGCTGGCGGAACTGGCTCGGGAGCCGGCTCTGCCTCTGGAGCGGGTTCGGCCACCACCGCCGAGGGCGATGCGGCGGGCGCCAGTGCGGAAACTGGCGGTTGAGGCGGAATCGCGGCGGGCGCCGCTGGACCAACCATCGTTGCGTTCGCCTCCGGTGAGGCGACCGCGGCCGCGAATTCGCCCGGGCTCGCCCATCGCTGTTGCGGATCCTTCTGGAGCGCTCGGACGATCGCTGCCTCGATGCCAGCGGGTATGTCAGGGGCTTTCGAACTCACCAGCGGGGGCGGCTCGTGCACGATCTTGTACATCAGGCCGGTGCCGGTTCCTTCGAACGGCGGCGCCCCTGCAAGCATCTCGAAGGCAATCACCCCCATCGCGTAGACATCAGTCTGTGGGGCCGGTTCTTCACCGAGCATTTGCTCCGGCGCCATGTAGCGCGGCGTCCCAAGGAGCACCCCGGTCATGGTGTAGCGCGCCGATTCACGCGCGTAGGCGATGCCGAAATCGGACAGCATCACGCGCCCGGACTCTTCGACCATCACGTTGCTGGGCTTCACGTCGCGGTGGATCAGCCCCTGGCCGTGCAGGTAGTCCAGCGCACTGGCGAGTTCGGTCAGGATGCGCGAGGCCTCGGATACCGGCAGGGGAGCGTGTTCCTGGATGATGTCCTCGAGGCTCGAACCTGCGACGAGCGACATCGCGATAAACGGCCGGCCGTCGTCAGTTTCGCCCACGTCGTGGACGGTCACGATATTCGGATGGCTTAGCCCGGCCGAAAGCCGCGCCTCACGCATGAAACGGTCGACGAAGCTCTCATCGTTCGCCAGCGCCGGCGCGACAATCTTGATGGCGATATCGCGTTCGAGCAGGCGATCATGGGCAAGGAAGACGGTCGCTGATGCGCCCCGGCCAATCTCCCGGACGATGGAGTAGCGGCCTGCGATAAGTTGTTCTGGCACTGGCTCCCACCCGTCCCCTCGGCCCAAGGATACGCAGAGACGGCAAGACGCGTCACCGAAACCGCTAGAATCGGCTCGTGTCAGGCGATTCGGATCGTTTCTATGTTGTGGCTACCCAGCCGGGGACGGCCTTTCGGCTCGCGGTGGAGGCACGCGGCACGGCCACGGCCGGGCGGGACCCGACCAACGCAGTCCTGCTCGCCCACCCACTTGTTTCCCGGCGCCACGCGCGGTTCACCCTCGTGGACGGTCCCCAGTTCCTTGTGGAGGACCTGGAAAGCCGGAACGGCACGAGTATGAACGGCGAGCCTATCGCCGGCACGGCCTTGTTGAGCGACCCGGCAATCATTGAAATCGGTCCTTTCGCCGTTTCACTCTCGACATCGCTCAGCGAAGAAACGCTGACCGCAGCAGGAACACAGTCGAGAATCACGCGGACAATGCTCGACCGAGGGCCGCGCCAGTTCCACGTCGATGGTGCGCTGGTGCTGGATTCGCTCAGCGTCCACGAGTACGCGCTGCTCGATCTCCTGGAAATTCGGTCACCGAACGTGGTGGAACGGACCGCCGTCGGGGATGCGGTCTGGGGGGCGGGGCAGTGGGATGTCTACATGCTCCACAACCTGGTGAGCCGGATCCGCAAGCGAATCGCCGCTCAGGGGGCCGCCGATGCCGTCATCGTGACCGTCCCGGGCGTCGGCTACCGGCTGGAATGACCCGTTAGCTATTCACACCGAGTTCATTCCGGATGAGTTCGCAAACCTCAAAGGTTGGCCCTTCGGCCGTCAACGTGCTCGACATCTTGTTGATGGTCACCGCGATGGAGAGGCCCACTTCCGGGTCGGCGAACGCGATCGAACCGCCCGCTCCGGGGTGTCCGAAGGCCGTGCGGCGCGGGCCTGTCGCCCCGTGCTTCCCGAAAATCTGCCCGCCGTTGAAGAATCCGATGCTCTTCGCGAGCGGAATGAAGAGAACGCGGTCGGGACTCTCCACCTGGACTGTGCTCATGAGTCCGATTCGTTCGGGCGAGACGAGACGGACTCCATCGATCTCGCCGCCGTTCGCAAGCGCGCCATACATCTTCGCGAGTGCCCGCGCCGTGAAGTGCCCGTTGGCCGAAGGAATGCAGGCCTTGCGGACCTCCATGGAGTTGAAGTCGAGCTGGTTCTCCCGCGGCATGGCCTTGAAGAAATCATGGTCTTTTGGCAGGGCATCCATCGGGTTCGGCGCGCCGGGAGCCGGAGCAGCCGGCGTCTGGAGTACGGTCAGGCGGTCTTCGATGCCGTCGGGGATGCCAACGTACATTTGGCCTTCGACACCGAGGGGCCGGGCGATCAGTTTCTGGATGACGTCCTTGATGTGCTTGCCCGTCGCCCCCTGCACGATTCCGCCCACAATCCACGCGTAGGTGAGCGCGTGGTAGCCGGTCGCTGAGCCGGGCTCCCAGGCCGGCACGCCGTTCGCGATGAAGTCGATCGCCCGGTCCCAATCAAGCGAGACATCGTTCGGCGGTGCCGTGTGGAGGCCTGCCTGGTGGCTCATGGCCTGCGCTACCGTGACGTTTTCTTTGCCGTTGGCGGCGAATTCCGGCCAGTACTTCGCAACCGGCTCGTCGTACTCGATGACTCCCTGGTCGGCGAGGATGTGGAGCGCGGTCGCAGCCACACCCTTGGTCGTCGAAAAGCTCAGGAAGAGCGAGTCCTCCTGCACCGGCCGAGCGTCTTCCGGGCCCATGAGGCCCGCCCAGGTGTCGACGATCAGTTCGCCGTCTTTGTAGCGGCAACCTGCGTGCCAAGCTGGGTCTGGCGCTGGATCTGGTCGAGCAGAAGCAGATGGACCCTCTCGTTGAGAGCGGTCTCAGTGGTGGTCATGAGTACTCCGGATGTTTCGTGTGTGGCTAACCATACAGGATCCGAACGTGATTCGAAAAATGGCCTATTCGAGGCCCAGTTCTGCCCGGATGAGGTTGGCGATCTCCTCGCCCACCCCAACTGTGCCCGGCGCTCCGAACGCCATCTTGTTCATGAGGATGGCCACGCTCAGGCCGACTTCGGGGTCGCAAAGAGCTGTGGAGCCGCCCGCGCCAGGGTGACCAAACGCGGTGACCCGGCGACCCATGGCACCGACGACACCGTTGGTTTCACCGCCCAGGAAGAACCCGATGCCCTTTCGGATGGGCGAGAGCAGCACGCGGTCGATGTCGTTGGTGACGAGCCGATTCATATGCTGAATGCGGTCTGGCTGGACAAGCCGGACGCCATCGACCGAACCATCGCCGGCGAGGGCCGAGTACATCTTCGCCAGTGCGCGAGCGGTGAAATGGCCGTTCCCGGAAGGCAGGCACGCCTTGCGAATGTCCAGGTCGTTAAAGTACTGCCACTGATCTTTCGGCATCGCCTTGAACATGTCGGCGTCTTCGGGAAGGGGGGCTCCTTCGCCCAACACGGCAAGCGCGAGCGTCGTGAGCCGGTTGTCCAGTCCATCGGGAATACCGACGAACATCGAATCGGCCATGCCGAGCGGCTCGGCGATCTCTTCGCGGATGATGTCTTTGATATGGCGCCCCGCCGCGCCCTGGACAATCTGGCCGGCTATCCAACCGTGCGTCACGGCGTGATAGCCGGTCGCGGTGCCGGGCTCATACGCCGGGATCTGCTCCTCCAGCCGCTTTACGGCCGCGTCCCAGTCCGTGATCCACTCCTTCTGAAATTGACCGGAAGGCATCGCGTGGAGGCCGCCCTGGTGCGTGAGCGCCTGGGCGACGGTCAGCTTCTCCTTGCCGTAGCCCGTGAAGCCGGGCCAGTACTTCGAAACTGGCGCGTCGTAATCGATTAGCCCCCGTTCCGCGAGGATGTGCACGGCAAGCCCGGTAACGCCTTTGGTGACCGAGAAGCTAAGGATGAGCGAATCGGGCTGAATGGGCCGCGGATCGTCCGGTCCCATCGTGCCGGCCCAGGCATCCACTACCGGGACGCCATCTTCGTATACGCACACCTGGACGCCGACCTGCCGGCCTTCGGCAACCTGCCGTTCGATCAGCGATTGAACGGCGCTGTTTGCAGCGCTATCGGCGAGAGACTGGGACCGAGTTGGTGCGGACATCGACGACTCCGGGACGTGGTTCGCGCATTAGGCCACAAGCCACGCGCACTCGCCACCGGGCGGTCAAGCCACCGAAAACGAAAGCTTTCCCAGTGCTCCGAAGTCCACTTCGACCGTATCGCCCGACGAGACGGGGAACGGGTCGATGTACGACCCGCAGATGATGCGGTCGCCGGCGCGGAGGACCTCGCCGTACTCGGCGAGGACGTCGGCGGTGTGTGCCACGATTTCGGCGAGGTCATCCGGGTAGCGGCCGGCGATCCCGGCGCGAATCAATTCGCCGTTGTGCCGAACGGCCGGAAAACCCTCGGCGACCAGCCCCAACGCCGTGTCCAGCGGAGCGTCAGGGCCGAAGAGCACGCCATCGTGGAGGATATCGTGCGCGAGCATCTCATCCAACGGGACGATCGGCTTTGCGCCGTTGACGAACTCGATGGCGGGCGCGACTGAATCGATGGCAGCGCGCGCCTCATCGAAAGACGCCCCACGGGGAAGGTCGGCAGCCATGCGAACGGCCACCTCGGCTTCAATCCGCGGCGTGGCGCCGACCGGGGGGGAATACGGTTCACCCTCGCGAAAGACCCGGCGGCCATCGAGCCAACCGATGAGCGTTTCAGTGAGGCCCATCCGTTCCTGGGCGGCCGGATCATTGATGCCGATTTTCCACCCCAGGCGGGGCATGCCATCGGCGATCGCCGAGCGGTAAGAGGCCATCTGGCGGGTCATGCCCGAATCGATGAGTGGCTGGACGTCTTCTGGTTGGCTCATAACCGCGATTTTACGTTGGCGAGCCTTTCCGGGGCGCAGCCATTGCCGTAATCCAACAGACAAACGACATTGAAATTCTCAGGAGGTTGGTGTTTGAAACTTCGTTACCTGCTCTCGCTCTCTCTCGTTGGGGTGCTCCTTCTTGGGGCCTGTGGTGGAGATGACGACGATAACTCGGGAGACGATTCGGGCGGCGCGGCAGCGACCTCGACATCCCCATCCGACGCAACGAAAACATCCGAACAGCCCACATTCAGCACCTCGGACAACAAGACTCCGTCCGGCGGCTCGAGTGGTTCCGAATCAGCGAATTCGTCTTTTGAGAAGCTGGCCGAGGCTGCCCTCTCGAAGACGTACCAGGCCACTTACGACATGGAACTGACATTAAACGGCGAGGTCCAGAAGGGCACCGCGACCTACGCCAACAAGTCTCCAAACTTTGCCGCCATCCTCTCGCTTTCGGGCGGGACTGCAGGCTCCTTGAAGCTCACGCTCATCAACGACGGCAAGGACTCCTACGTCTGCACCGACTTCGGCATTGGCGGCAACTGTTCGAAAAGTTCCGGTGGAATCGCGGACAGCGGTGTCGATATCAAGAAGCAGCTCGAAGGCGCAACCACCGGCAAGGAGATCAAAGAGGTCGAGAAGCGGACCATTGCCGGACGGACCGCACGATGCTTCGAAGCGACCGATACGACCACCAAGGCCGTAACGACGTATTGCATGGACGCAAAAGACAACATCATGCTCGCGCTTGAAACCGGCGGGACAATGAAACTCACCGCAACCGAGGTCAGCACGAACGTCGATGACAAGCTGTTCGAGTTGCCGTATCCGGTGAACTAGAACGAAGCCTGGCGGGCCTTCTCGCCCCCGCGGGAAGGCTCGAACGGGACCGCCTTGCGAGCCGGACATCCGGCGAGATGGTCGTTCACCATTCCGACGCTCTGCATGAACGCGTAGCAAATCGTGGAGCCCACGAAGGTGAAACCGGCCTTCTGCAACGCGCGAGACATCGCGTCTGATTCCGGCGTCTTCGCGGGAACATCCTTCCACGAGGCCGGCGCCGGGCGGTCGAGCGGGCCGCCGCCTGTGAATCCCCAGATGTAGGCATCGAACGACCCATGTTCGCCCTGGATCTCCAGGAAGGCGCGAGCATTGCGAATCGCCCCGGTGACCTTCAGGCGGTTGCGGACGATCCCGGTGTCCTGGAGGAGCAATTCGACTTTCGCATCGTCGAACTCGGCAACCGTCGCGGGGTGCCATCCCTCGAACGCCCGCCGGAAGTTCTCTCGTTTGTTGAGGATGGTCGACCAGCTGAGGCCCGCCTGGAAGCCTTCGAGCATGAGGCGTTCGAAGAGCTCCTGATCGTCGTGACAGGGGACCGCCCACTCAGTGTCGTGGTAGGCGGCCATCAGGGCGTCGCCAGGGCCCCAACAGGTCTGGATCCGGGCCGCTTGGGTCATGGTTCGAAGCCTATCAGGAGGAAGAGGGAGAGGGCAGGGCTGTTCGCAGCCACGGAGCCCGCACGCGTGGAAAATCCACGCGTACGAGGACCAGTGTCCGCCACATCCGCTCGTCGCCGTCGCTGTGTCCGCGTGCTACCGATACTTAAAACGCCGGAGCGGAGTAAAAAGTTCCCAGAACTGTGAACTAGTTCACTCAGCAGATTAGCCGAGAACTTCGAACAGCTTGTGATTCTTGAGAAACGGATTGTCCTTGTAGCTGGCGTAACTCTCCCCGCGGTGGCCGGCGGTGAAGTTATCGGAGGTGATCCAGGCTTCGAACGACTTCTCATCGGTGAAGCGCGTGAGCACGACGTATTCGCCGCGGTCCGGCAGAGCGAGGAGTTCGGTGGAGATGAACCCGGGGAAAGTATCGACCGCGCCGACGCGGGTCATCCAGGTCTTCTCGAATCCCTCGCGCGCTTCGGGCGGGAGGGAGATGGGGAAGTACGAAACGACAGCCATGGTTTCAAGTCCTTGATTTGAAGTGAGACCTCAGGATACCGCAGGCAGCGCAAGGGTCAGGGGCCGGATCATGGAGAGCCCTTAATAGCGCCTCACCGAGATGGCAAACCGGGACATGTCACGATAGTTACGGGTATAGACAGATAGACCCGCCACGTTCGCCGAACATCCGATAAGCGCGTCGCGCAATAACACTTCATCGCGCGGCCGACCGAGTTCGCGCAGGAAGAGGCCGGCCTGCTGTGCTCCAGCTGTCGTCAACGGCGTCTCCTCGAGGATAGAGAGCATGGCGTAGAAGCCCGACTCCTCGGCCGGTGTCGAGAAAGGACTGATCCACAATTCGGTCACCGTGATCGGCGAGTAGTGCCACGTGGTCTGCTCCGAGACAATCCTGCGCCAAAGGATTCTCGCCGCTTGGTCGCCGCGCAAGTCGATGAAGAACGTGGTATCGAGCAGGCCGTCAGCCACGGGCAAAGAAGGCTCGCCAATAGCGCCGCGAACGTTTCACGAACTCGGACCCGGGGGGAAGATCCGGCCTAGAAGCGAACGCAGCCTCAGCAACCTTCAACGCCTCGTCTCGCGTGTACTTCGGCGGACGCCAGGTGAGCGGATCTAAGCGGTCGGCGGAAGGGTGAGCGACCATGAGCGAAATTGTACCTGCCCCGCGAACCTAGTTCACCCGCCGCTCGACACCCTTCCAATACTGCTCCCGGATGAGGAACTTCTGCAGTTTTCCGGTGACCGTTCGCGGCAGCGTCTCGACAAAGTCCACCGAAGTCGGGCAGCGGAAGTGCGCCAGGTGCTGGCGGCTGAAGGAGATGATTTCCTCTTCCGAGGCAGTCATCCCTTCGCGGAGGACGATGAGTGCCTTGGGCGTTTCGCCCCACTTCTCGCTCGGCACGCCTATGACGGCGACTTCGAGCACCGCCGGATGCAGGTAGAGCGCCGCCTCGACTTCCGGCGAGGAGATGTTCTCGCCGCCGGAGATGATGACGTCCTTCTTCCGGTCGACAATGTTCACGTTCCCGAACTCGTCCCAGACGCCAAGGTCGCCGGAGTGGAAGTAGCCGTCGTAAATAGCCCTGGCGGTCTCCTCCGGCTGTTCCCAGTACCCCTTGAGGACGACGTTCGAGCGTGCGCAGACCTCGCCGACGGTGGTGTTGTCCATCGGCACGGGCTTGCCGTCGTCGTCGAGCACCTGGATATCAACGCCGATGGCTTCGACGCCTGCGCGTGAGCGGCGCTGGAAGTCGGAGCCGTCGGCATTCTGGTAGTCCGGCGTGGAAACGGTGAGGATCGGGGCCGTCTCGGTGAGGCCGTAGATCTGGATGAACTCCCAGCCGAGCTCCTTCTCGAGCCGTTCTATGAATGCCGCTGGAGGCGGGGCGCCGGCGACCACGAAGCGCGGACGAGTGGTGACCTTGTATTTGTCTTTGTCCGGGAAGTTGAGGATGGTGCTGAGCACCGCCGGCGCCATGCAGGCGAATGTAATCTTCTCGTCCTGGATCATCTGGTAGATGTCGGCGCCGACAACGGCGCGAAGGACGACATGCGTCGCGCCCATCGCCGTGATGGCGAATGGCCCTCCCCAGCCGTTCGCGTGGAACATCGGCAGCGTCCACATCTCGCGGTCTTCGTGCTGGATGCGCAGGTGGGCGATGAAGTTGTAGGCGTTGATGTAGACGTTGCGGTGCGTGAGCATCACGCCTTTCGGGCGGGCGGTGGTGCCAGATGTGTAGTTAATCGAAGTGACGTCGTTTTCGTCCTGGTCGACGTGCGGTGTCATGGTGGTGGGCTGCTTGCCGGTAAGTTCGTCCCAGTCGGTCCAGCCGCTCGGGGTCTCGTGGCCGGGGCGTGGGTCCGCCGCGATCCAGTGCTCCACGGTCTTCAGGTTGGGACGAATTTCGTCCATCACCTTCGTGTACTCGTAGTCGACGAGGACCGCCTTCACCCCGGCGTGATTAATGATGTACTCGTGGTCACTCGCCACCAGGCGGTAGTTCAGCGGGACGAGAATCGCGCCGATCTGGGTGACGCCGTAGTAGCTCTCCATGAAGTAGTGCGAGTTCGGGCTGAGGATGCACACGCGGTCGCCGGGCTTGATGCCGAGCGCGATGAGCGCGTGACCGAGCTGGTTGCAGCGCTGCTGGTACTCCCGGTAGGTGAAGCGCTGGCCGCCATCGATGATGGCTTCTTTGTTCGGGTAAAGCTTGGCTGCGCGGCGCAGGAAATCGTTAACGAGCAGGGGTACTTCCACGGGAGGCCTCCGGGCATTCGAGAGTGCCCGGCGATTCTAGCAAAGTGGGCGACGAGAGGGAGATTCGGACTTTCGCACGAGTAACTCCTAGCGATAATCGAAGAAGCCCCCCCTTTCCCTACCGAGCGGTAAACGATGTATCCTTCTGCCACCACCGGCGGACAGCCGTCGAGTAACTACTCGGAGTAACGGTCCCCATGAAAGTCAAAGTTGACGCGGACATGTGTGAAGGCCACGCCAAGTGCCAGATGGCCGCCCCCGAAGTGTTCAAAGTCGGGGACGACGATGTGAGCGTCGTACTCATCGACGAAGTGCCGAAGGAACTCGAAGAGAAGGTTGGCCGAGCCATCCGCCTCTGCCCGCGCCAGGCGATCTCCTGGGTTAAATAACTGCGTCATCCCCGCAGCCTGACGTGGTCGAAGCCGAAAAGAGGAAAGCGAAGATGACTGCCCCAACCATCGCAGACATAAACCTGAACGATGCCGAGATGTTCATGGAGGGCCGCTTCCACGACGCCCTCCGCGTCATCCGCAATGAAGACCCCGTGCACTGGAACCCCGGCGACGAGCGCGTCAACGGCTTCTGGGCCATTACCAAGGCCGAAGACGTCCGCTTTATCTCCCGCAACCCCGAGCTGTTCATCTCAGGCAACGGCATTGCCGGCCCCGGCATCCGGCCGGAGGCACTCGCCGAACTCATGCAGACCGATCCCGCCAACGCCGCCCAGGCCACTGGCGGAAACGCCAGCATCATCACCATGGACCCGCCTCGCCACGTGAAGATGCGCCGGCTCATCAACAAGGGATTCACCCCCCGCGCCGTGAACCTCATGGAGCCCGAGATCCGGCGGATCACCGGCCAGATCCTGGACAGGATCGCAAAGAAGGGCGAAGTCGACTTCGTCGTCGAAGTCGCCAGCCAGCTCCCCCTCGCCGTCATCTGCGGGATGATGGGCCTCGAGGAGAAGGACTGGGGCCTCATGTTCGAGCTGACCAACAAGGTCCTCGGTTCGGGCGACCCCGAGTACCAGACCGACGTCCCCGAAGCCGAGCGCGGCACCGGCGCGGCCGCCCGCCAGACCGCTATGACCGGCTTCGGAACTATGTTCGCCTACTTCCGCGAGCGGCTCGAAGAGCGACGCGCAAACCCCCGCGAGGACGATCTCATCAGCATCCTCCTCGAGGCCGAGCTCGACGGCGAGAAGCTCACCGAAATGGACCTACTACAGTTCTGCTTCCTGCTCATCGTCGCCGGCAATGAAACCACCAGGAACGCCATCTCCGGCGGGCTCCAGGTGCTCTGCGAACACCCGGACCAGAAGGCGAAGCTCCTGGCCGACATGAGCCTCCTCGACTCCGCCATCGAGGAAATCCTCCGCTGGGTCTCGCCCGTCCACCACATGGCCCGGACCGTCACGTCCGATGTCGAACTCCGGGGCAAGACGCTCAAGGCTGGCGACCGGCTGATCATGTGGTACGGCGCGGTGAACCGCGACGAGGACATCTTCCTGGACCCGTATAAGTTCGACATCACCCGCACGCCAAATGATCACCTGGCGTTCGGCATCGGTGAGCACTTCTGCCTTGGCTCGGGATTCGCAAAGAAAGAGCTACGCGTGATGTTCGAGGAACTGTTCCGCAGGTTCCCCGACATCGAGATGTCGGGGCCTCCCGAGCGCCTGCGCTCAAACTTCATCAACGGGATTAAACATCTCCCGGTGAGGTACACACCCGAAGGTTAAGGCGGCCTGTAAGGTTTCCCGCTCCCACCGGTCTGAAGGAGGAAGCAACTTCAGAACGTGGGAGCAGAACCATGAATAAGCTCAAGCTATTCGTCCTCAGCGCGGCGGCGGCAATCCCCGCGGCAAGCATGCTCGGCGCGTCTGCGCTGGGCGCGAACCTCATCTCCAACGGTCAGTTCTCTTCGAACGCGAACGGTTGGGACAGCTACGGCGGGAACCCGGTCGCGACGAATGGTTACCTGAAGGTCCAGAACACGTACACCGGCAACGGCAATTCCTACAGCGGCGCCTGGTACTGCGTGAGCGAGATCGAAGCCGGCAAGAGTTACACCACAAGCGTCGACACCTACGTTTCGAAGCTGGCGCCCGCGAATACCGGCGCGGCGCTCCAACTCCACTATTACAGTGGAAACAGCTGCAACGGCAGCACGGTCTCCGGTGGCGACTACGAGGGCATCGGCAAGCTCGACGCCGATCGCGGGCACTGGGTGCCAATTTCCTTCAGCCAGGTTGTTCCGAACGGTGCACATTCGGCCCGTGTCCGCGTGACTGCGATCAAGGAGCCCGTCCCGTACGGTTCCGCCATCACCAAGACCACGACCGTTTACTTTGACAACGCCTACTTCGGCAAAACCACCGTCATCAAGCCGGGCATCGATATCGGCGGCGTTCTTGTGCAACCGACAGTCAAGCCGCCAACCCCAACCCCGACCCCGGGCATCCTCGTGAACCCGACCGTCAACCCACCGACCCCGACCCCGACGCCCGGCGTCCTGGTCAACCCAACGGTGAATCCCCCGACCCCAACCCCCGAGCCCACGGACGTCCCTCAGGACGAACCGGAAGACCAGGCGCAGGATGACTCCGGCGACCAGCCGCAAGGCGAACCGCAGGGCAACCCGCAGGACCAGCCTTCCGATCAGCCGCAGGACAACACGCAGAACAGCGTGGACTCCGATGATCAAACCGTCCCCATTCCGAACAACGTCGACACGCCGAACCAGGGCGCTCCCGGAGGAGCCGGTGACGTCCCGACAACTCCGCCCTCGGCCCCGGATACCGGCAACACCGGCGACTCGGCCTTCGTCACTCCCGTTACTGGAGTTGGGTTCGCACTGATGGCACTCGGATTCGGCGGCGGCGCAGTCGCCCTGGCCTTCGCCTTCAAGCGCCGGCGCCAGGAAGAGGACGAATAACCTCAGGAGTCGCCTCAACCCGAGCCCTTCCAGGACCTTCCTGGAAGGGCTCTTTCGTGTCGCCGCTCAGGCCAGGGCGGTGTCCAGCAGCGGTTGCGGCGCGTATTGGACGCCGTCTTTCATGACGGTCTCGATCGTACGGGTGTTATTGATATCCGCGAGCGGGTCAGCGCCGAGGATGAGCAGGTCGGCTCGTTTGCCGGGCGTCACGGTCCCGATCTCGTCGTCCTTGCGCAGCACTTCCGCAGCGACGCGCGTGGCGAGCTCAAGGACCCGACCGTTCGGTACGCCCGCCTCGGCGAAGAGAGCGAGTTCTCGGTGCAGCGCGAAGCCCGGGACCTGGTTCGGCGCTGCGCCTGTATCGGTACTGGGGACAACGCGCCCGCCGGCATCGAGGACCATCTTCAGGAAGGTCAGTTGATTGTCGAGCGAGCGGCGCCCAACCTCGAAGTCGGGCGGCGTCACCGGCGGGAGCGGCTTGCCCGCCCTCTCGGCGGCCTCGCGCATCTGCTGCATTGCGGCCATCTGCTGCTGGCGCCGCTCATTCATTGCCTTCGGCGTGTACTTGATTCCTGGCTCTTCGAGCGCGTCTCGCGTGGACATCCCGCCGGTCACCAGCACGGTTGTCGGGCTGAGTGCAACGTTTCGACTGACCAGGAGCTCGACGAATTGCCGCACGTAGTCGGCCTTGAGGTCGGCGGCGGCCCAGCCCGTGTTGAGCCACATCCAGTAATTCGGGATGAATCCGTTGCCTTCTTCGCGCGGATGGCGATGCTCGGGTGGGACCACATCCTGGTAAATCGTCGCGTAAACGTGCTCGAGGCAGTTGATGCCGAGTTCGATGGCCTCTGATGCCCAGGTGCGGGAGAGATGCCCGGTCACGGGCACTCGTCCGCCGATGCGGTCGATGAAGGTCTTCACCAGGTCGGGACGAAGTCCGGCATAGAGCTTGAACCCGTCGACGCCGCGTGCGAGAAGGTCGTCCACGGCCGCCTCCGCTTTCGCGGCATCCTCGATGACCCAGGTGAGGTCGCCCGGGCCACCACCGTTCAGCGGCCGGTTGCCGAAGATGCTTGGCACCCCGTCGAGAAGCGGCCCGTAGGAGTAGATGCGCGGGCCGACCTGTTTCCCGGCCTCGACTTCGTCGCGGAGGGGCAGCATGCCTTCGGGCGAACCACCGACATCGCGGATAGTGGTGACACCAGTGCCGAGCCAGATGGGCAGCGCTTCGCGGCCGCCGCAAAGCTCAACGTGGATGTGCATATCGATGAGGCCAGGGATGACGAACTTTCCGCTGGCGTCGATGTCTGTCGCGCCTTCCGCCGCGTCCAGCTGGCTGGTCGGCGCCACGGCAGCCACCCGTCCGTCTTGGATGAGGATGCTGGTCGCCGGCGCTGCGGGCGCGCCGGTGCCATCGAAGAGCGTTGCGTTCTTTATCAAGATGGATTCGGACAAAGGAAGACTCCGCCGGGGATTTCGGCGGAGTCTAACGCGAATGGGCTGGCGGTACTGCGGCCCCTTAGGGGAAACGGTTGAACCAGAGCAGGCTCAGCCCGCCGGCGGCCAGCAACAGGAGCGCGGCGGCAGCGGCGAAACCTGACGTGATTTCCGTGGTTTCCACGTCGAATCCGATCTTGGAGCCGAGGTCCTCATAAATGGACTGGAGTTCGTCCGATGAAGGCGCTGAGAAGAATGCGCCACCCGTCATATCGGCGATCTCTTTGAGCGTCTCTTCGTCGGGGGGAACACGAAGGGTGCGTTGGCGCCCCTGGTTGTCGGTCACCGTGGCGACCCCGTCCTGGGTGCCGAGCGCTACGGCGAAGATCGGAATGCCCTGGTCCTCAGCCTGCTGGGCGGCATCGATAGGGTCGGTGCGCCCGAGCGTATTCGCGCCATCGGAGAGCAGGACCATGATGACCGGCGGGTTCTCCGGCTTGGTCGCACCGGACGAGCCACCGGTGACCTGGGCCTCCGGGATGTCGTTCAGCTGCGAAGCGGCGATGCCTTCGAGGATCCCGTCGCCCATCGCCGTTCCGCCCACAGGCTGGAGCGAGTCCAGGGCCGCGTCGACGATTTCCTTCTCATCAGTTGGCGGCACCACGGTCCGGACACCGGACGAGAAGGTAACGAGGGCGATGCGGAAGCCCTTGGGCAACTCCTTCACCAGCGTGTGCCCCGCCTGCTGGGCGGCCGCCATGCGGGTGGGTTCGATGTCGGTCGCCGTCATCGAACCGGAAATATCGGTGACGAGTACGACGGTGGCTTCTTGCTTCGGGACCTTGTGCTCCAACTGCGGGCGAGCCACCCCCAGGAGCAGCGCCGCGAGCGCCAGGAGTCCCAACACGGCAGGAATGTGCCTGCGCCAGCCAGGCGTCTTGTCCACCACATTGGCGAGGAGATCAAGGTTGGTGAAGCGGGCCGCGTACTTCGGACGGCGGTACTGGACAAGAACGTAGAGTGCCACCGCAAGGGGGATGAGGATGAGAGAGGTCAGCGCGAGGGGCCAGGCAAAGCTCATCGTGGGAGTCCTTTCGCATTGAGGAACCCGGCCAGAGTGCGAAGCCAGTCGCCCCTGGTGGAAAGCACGACGTGCTGGGCGCCGGCTCGACTAAGCAGCCGCACGACCTCGGCGCGCTCGTCGGCCGCTGCCTTGGCAAAGCGGTCGCGGAGCTTCTTCGAGCGCGTATCGACTCGAAGCTGCCGGCCGGTTTCGGGGTCGACCAGGAAGAGTTCGCCAACATCAGGGAGTTCCTGTTCGCGCGGGTCGCGGATTTCGACCGCGAGGACGGCGTGGCGGCCGCAGAGCTCCACGAGGGCATCGGCCCAGTCCCGGGGACCACGAAAGTCCGAGACGAGGACAATGAGCCGGGAATGGCCGGCCATCCGGTTGAGAGAATGGATGGCGGCCCCGAGCGACGTTGGGCCAGAACCGGCGGAGTCCGGCTCCTGGCGCAGGACGGTGAGCAGCCCAAGCATCCCTTTGCGGCCCTGCCCGGGAGGAATGGTGCGGCTCTCCTCACCGCCGAAGCTCATGATTCCGAGCGCGTTGCCATGGCGGGTCGAAATCTGGCCGACCGCGATCGCTACGCCTTCGGCGACGTCGTATTTGCGCCGGTCGGCGGTGCCGAAGCCCATCGAAGGCGAGGTGTCGAGCATCAGCCAGGTGGTCAGCACCCGGTCGGCAACCTGGACTCGCACGTGGGGAATGGTTGTCCTCGCGGTGACGTTCCAGTCGATCTGACGGACATCGTCGCCGGGCTGGTACTCGCGGACCTGCGCGAGTTCGGTCCCAAGGCCGAGCGCCTTCGAGCGGTAGTCGCCCGAAAGCAGGCCGTTCATGCGCCGGCCGATGGTGATATCGAGCGCACGCAGGATCGCCTCGGGCATTGGGCCCGGGCCTGGCCGATCCGGGCTGCGCACAATGTGGAGGGTCGGCGAACTCAAGCGCTCAACTCCTGGGCGAGCTCGATTCGCGGCTGCGGCACAGCGCGAATCGCGGCGTCGAGGATGGTGTCGGCAGTGACTCCGTCGGCGAGAGCCTGGTAGGTGAGGACGATTCGGTGGCGGAGAACGTCCTTGGCAAGATCGTGGATATCCGTTGGGAGCACGTAGCGACGACCGCGCAGGAGGGCGAGCGCACGGCCGGCATGGACGAGGTTGATGCTCCCGCGCGGGCTCGAACCGTAGGCGATGTGCGGCCCGTGCTGGGCGATGCCGTACTTCGCGGGCTGCCGCGTGGAACCGGTGAGGGCGATCGCGTACTCCGCCACGGCGCGGTCGACATAGATGTTCCCCGCGAGGTCCTGGTAATGCTTCAGTTGCTCGATCGGCAGCACCTGTTGCACTGCTTCCTGCCGCTGCAGGGACCGCTGCACCACCACCATCTCCTCCGAGGGGATCGGGTAGTCCACCAGCACCTTCATCATGAAACGGTCGACTTGCGCTTCGGGGAGCGGGTAGGTGCCTTCGGACTCGATCGGGTTCTGCGTGGCCATGACCAGGAATGGCTGCGGTACAGCGAACGTATCGAGACCGATTGTCACCTGGCGCTCCTGCATCACTTCGAGGAGGGCCGACTGCACCTTTGCAGGCGCTCGGTTGATTTCGTCAGCCAACAGGAGGTTGCAGAAGACCGGGCCCCGCTCGGTTTCGAAGGTGCCGTGGTCCGGACGATAGATACGCGTGCCGACGAGGTCGGCCGGGACCAGGTCCGGCGTGAACTGGATGCGCTGGAAAGTGCCGCCGAGGACTTCGGCGATCGTTTTTACAGTGAGTGTCTTCGCAAGTCCGGGGACACCTTCAATAAGGAGGTGTCCGCTCGAAAGTAGCGCTACGAAAACGCGCTCGAGCATCTCTTCCTGGCCGACGATGACGCGCTTGATCTCGAACATCGCGGCCTCGAGCGTGGCTCGGGCATCGGAAACCTCCTGGCTTGCGGGCGGTGGTGTTTGTTCCAAGGTGGTTGCCTCTTTCGTGGGTTGGTTTTCGAGGATGTTCCAAACGTGCCGGACGCGGGCCCAAGCGAAGGTAAATTATTGGAGGCACTTTACGAATTCGAATCTGGCGATAGTGAACCGCGATTCAATTTAGGGGTGGCGCTGATAGTCCTGGTTGACGTAGTCTATCGACCGAGCGGTAAATAGTCCGCCCATTTTTTGCACTACTCGGGAGATCCACCGTGACGACAGAAGCTGCCGCTCCGTTAACGCTCGAAACGATAAACCTCGGCGATGAACTCCTGTTCGAACAGGGCCGCTCTCACGAGGCATTCAAGCTCCTCAGAAAGTTGAACCCGATTAGCTGGACGCCAGCAACCGAACAATCCGTGGGCTGGTGGAACCTCGTGCGGTACGCCGATGTGCTCCAGGTATCCCGGAACCCGCAAATCTTCTCTTCCGAGAAGGGCATCGTGTCGTTCTTCCCGGTCAACGAGGATGAAATGACCGCGGCAGCCGCGGGAAACGGCAAGATGCTTATTACGATGGACCCCCCGCGCCACGTAAAGATGCGCCGCCTCGTGAACAAGGCTTTCACGCCTCGCGCCGTCGCCCTCTGGGAGCCAAAGATCCGCGAGACCACGAACACGCTGCTCGACAGCATCGCGAAGAAGGGCGAGAGCGACTTCGTCATCGACGTCGCCTGCAACATCCCGCTCGCCGTCATCTGCAAGATGCTCGGCGTGCCCGAGGAAGACTGGGCGCTGATGTTCCAGTTGACCAACAAGGTGCTGGGCCCTGGCGACCCGGAATACCAGACCGATGTCCCGGAAGACCAGCGCGGCACACCCGAGGCCGCAAACATCACCGGCAACATGGGCACCATGCAGATGTTCGGGTACTACGCCCAGGCGCTGCAGTCCCGCCGCATTTCACCGACCGACGACATGATCAGCATCCTGACGGACTCTGAGGTCGAGGGCGAAAAGCTCACCGACGAGGACATCCTCTGGTTCTGCTTCCTCCTCATCCTCGCGGGAAACGAAACCACCAGGAATGGTATGTCCGGCGGCCTGTTGACCCTCTGCGAACACCCTGACCAGAAAGCCAAACTTCTGAATGACATGTCTCTGCTTCCGGGCGCGATCGAAGAGATCCTGCGCTGGGTTTCGCCGGTCATGCACATGGCCCGCAACACACTTGAAGACACCCAGATAGGCGACCAGAAGATCAAGGCTGGTGAGCGGGTTGTCATGTGGTATCCGTCGGTGAACCGGGATGAAGCCGTGTTCCCGAACAGCGATGTGTTCGACATCACTCGCAGCCCCAACGACCACCTCGCCTTCGGCATCGGCGAACACTTCTGCCTCGGCGCCGGGTTCGCCAAACTCGAGCTGAAAGTCCTCTACGAAGAGATGTTCCGCCGCTTCCCGGATATCGAACTGAACGGCCCCGTCCAGCGCCTGCGTTCGACATTCATCGGCGGTATCAAGCACCTGCCCGTGCGGTTCACGCCGGAAAACTAGCCGGAATCATCGCGCGTACTTCCGAGAACGGGGCCGTCAGGCCCCGTCTTCGTGGTCGCCGACGTCACAACTCGCCATGAATTAGCGCCCCTTCCTTGAGCGTGGCCTTCACTTCGATCGCCTGCAGTTCCTCAAGCGGGACCGCTGTTGGGTCGGCGCTGAGGACGACAAGGTCTGCAAGCTTTCCCGCCGCGATCGACCCCTTCTGGTCTTCCTCGAAGTGCGCGTAGGCCGCATCGATCGTCACCGCTCTGAGCGCATCGATCACGCTGATCCTCTGCTCCTCGCCAAGTACCTGGTTCGAGCGCGTGCGCCGGGCGGCTGCACACCAGACAAGTCGAAGGACGTCTGGAGGGACCACCGGCGAATCGTTGTGCAGGTTGAACCGCAGGCCGCGGCGTTGGGCCGATCGGAGCGGGCTGATTCGGGCGGCCCGTTCGGGACCAAGGACGGAATCGCGGTGGAAATCGCCCCAGTAATAGACATGCGAAACGAAAAACGACGGCAGCATCCCGAGTTCCTGCATCGCGTCCAGCTGGTCCTCGCGCACGGTTTGGGCGTGAATCATCACCGTCCGGCGGTCGGCGCCCGGATGAGCTGCAGCTGCGGCGCGGACCGCGGCGATGAGCTGGTCGGCCGAGGCGTCGCCATTGCAGTGGGAGATGACTGGCCAGCCGCTCGCATACGCGCGATCGACGAGACCAGCGGCCTGTTCATCGGGCATCGATGGGTAGCCGCGATAGTCAGCGGGCTGGCCTTCGGGAATGACGTGATACGGCCGGGTCAGCCACGCAGTCTTGCCTTGCGGCGAGCCGTCGAGCATGAGCTTCATGCCTGCGTTCTTGTATCGCCCGTGGTACTTGCCAATCTCGCGGCCTTCAAGCATGACCCGCGCCTGGGCCCAGAAGGCATAGCCGGCGACATCGAGGAAGAGCCTGCCCTCGGCGGCCGCACGCTCCAGGAGCTGTTGCTGCGCAGGGAACATCGCACCTTCCTGGGCCGTGGTTATGCCCGAGGCGGCGTAGATCCGCTGCGCTTCTTCCAGGTCGGCGAGTCGCTCGTCGTCGGTCGGCAGCGGGATGTGCGGGGTAAGCAGCCCCATCGCGCTCTCCTCGAGAACGCCATCTGGTTCGACCCGGCCCGGACGGCGGCGGATGACACCCCCCGGCGGCGGGGTGGTTTCGGCGCCGATGCCGGCAATTGCAAGCGCCAGGCTGTTTGCTGAACAAAGGTGGCCGGAAACGTGGCCAATATGGATGGGATGTTCTTTGGACACCCGATCGAGGTCATCGCGAGTAGGATGGCGACCTTCTTTCAAGAAGGCGGGATCGTAGCCACGCCCCGAAACCCAGTTCCCCGGCGGAATGTTGCGTTCGCGAATGAACCGCCGCAGCGTTTCCAGGAGTGATTCGATGTCTACGACTTCGCCAACGGGTGGCGCGGAGAGATTGGCCGCCCCGAGGCTGGAAGCGAGGTTCGCGATGTGCCCGTGGCCATCGATAAACCCCGGAAGGAGCGCTCGCCCGGCGAGGTCAACCACCCTGGTACCTTGCCCCTGGTGCGAAAGGACGCTCTGGAGCGAGCCGACGGCGAGAATGGTCCCGCCCGCAACCGCGACGGCCTCAGCCCGGGCATGGTCACGTTCCATGGTGAGAATTGGGCCCCCATGGAAGATAAGGTCTGCGAGGGATGTAGGCTGCAAAACATGCTCCGGTGCGGCGAAGAGCGGCGCCCGAAAGGATTGTCCTCGCTCGGCCGCGCGTCAACTCACGGGAAGTTCACTCGCCACCCACCGCGCTGACTTCCGTCATTTGCGAGCCCACGGCCTGGGCGTCCTTCGCCGGGCGGGCGAACAGCACCGCCACGGCCGCGAGGTACGTAAGCGCGGCCGTGATCGTGAACGGGATGGTGTAGCCGTCGGTCTGGTCGTGGATGATTCCGACGCCGATTGGACCGATGCCACTGCCGGCCTGCCCCGCGAGCGAAATAAGCCCGAAAATCGCGCCGAAGGAAACCATCCCGAACAGTTCGCCGACGATGAGCGACTGCATCATGTAGATGTTCCCGATGGTCAGGCCAAAGATCAGCGTGAGGATCCAGGTCGCAGCGACATTCTCGGTGTGGATGATGAGCAAGATCGATGTCGCCTGGACCACAAAGAGCACCACCGTGAGCAGTCGCCGGTCGATGCCGTCGGCGAAGATGCCGACGATGAGGCGAGCGACAATGCTGCCAAATGCCGTGACGCTGAGCGTGAACGCTGCTTCGTTGCGGGATCCGAGCCGCTCTTCCAGGAAGCTGACCTGGTGGATGACGTAGCCAGTCTGTGCGACAAGCACGAGCAGAAAGGCCACGAAAACCGCCCAGAATCCGACAGTACGCATCGCCTCCGGGCGCGACCAGGATCGGTACTGCGCGGCCATACCGCGACGAACTGGCGCGGCGCGGTCGGGAGGTTGGGCGTCGCCGTCCGGGAACTCGCCAATATCGCTCGGATCCCACGCAATGACTGCCACAATGACCGGCAACGCGACCACGAGGACAAGGAGCCCGAGGATCGGCGTCGCCAGCTCGAGGCCGCCGGCTTCGATCAGCACGCTGGCCACGGGCGCGAGGACTACTCCGCCAAGGGAAACGCCTGTGGATGAAATGCTCATCGCAAGCGCCCGCCTTCGCACGAACCAGCGCGTCATGATGGCGTTCACGGCAATCCCGCTCGACATGCCAAAGGCGATGGCGAAGATGAAATAGACCGTGTACAGCTGCCAGAGTTCGTTGACCAGCCCGATGAAGGCCGCGCTGATGCCATTGGCAACCGTGCCAATGAGCATGAACTTGGTCGGGCCGTATTTGTCGATGTAAGGCCCGACGAACGCAGAAGTTAGGCCCGAAACGCAGAAGTAGATGGCTGGCGCCCAGCTGACCTGTGTCGTGCTCCATCCGTGTTCCTCTTTGAGCGGCTTGAGGAAGATCGGGAGGCCGTAGTAGCCGACTCCGACCCCCACGAACATGAGGCAGGCGCAGGCGATGGCGATGTACCAGCCGTAGAACCACCTTCGGGGGAGCACGCGAGCAGCCGGTGGCTTGCGCATGACCGGGGCATGAGTCATTCGCCCCAGTCTAACGGATGGATGGAGATGGTTCGCACCTGCGAAAGGGTGGCCCCTTTGGCCCTAAAACATGGCCCGAAGGCCGCACATCAAGTACCCCCGGGGGGTATTACCATCGGTCCCGCCAACAGCCTCCGCAGAGGCAATACGGCACGGAGACACACAAATGGCTCTCGCATCCACTTCTCACCCCCACGCTCCGACGCATCTTCCCGTCCACGGCAAGCTTCGTGTCTATGCACGCTCTGTTACCGATGTCTTCTTGCTCCTGACGTGGGTGCCCGCCGCGTTCAGCGGCATCATCCTCTGGGACACGCTCGGTATCGTCCCCGCGGGGCCCGGCAAGGGCGAGCGTGAGATGCTCTGGAGCCTCACCACCTCCCAGTGGGGCGAAATCCACTGGTGGGTGAGCGCCGCCGCGCTGGCCTTCACGCTCGTCCACATCGCACTCGACTGGAAGATGTTCAAGGGCGCCATGCGCTACCTCTTCCACAGGCACCCGATGCCTGAAGGCCAGTAGTTCGGGCTCGGCCTCGAACGCTGAAAGCTGCCAGAACATGAAACGAATTCTTCCGCTCGCGACGCTTCTCGCGCTCCTGCCATTCGCGCTCTTCGCATCCTCATGCGGAGGGGACGACGACGACAGCCCACCGATTCAATTGCAACAGACCGACCGCGACCGCATCACCGATATCGCAGAAACGTACGTCGACGCCCTCCAGACCCGCGACATGACCACGGCGAAAGACATGCTGATCGAAGGCGTCCCGGAAGCCACGATCAACAAAGCTATGGATACCGTTCGTGACGAAGGGTTCCGCCTGGTGTCGATCGGAGACGTTTCCGTCGACGGCACGAACGTGGAAGTGCTTGTAGCGCTGACGGATAAGGACTATAGATCGGTGACTCGCAAGCTTGAGTTCCGTCAAGACTCGGGGGAGTGGGTGGTCTACTCCCCGCACCTGAAGCCGCTGAGTTAGAGCACCCGAGTAGCACGGGGCCGCCTCCTTCCGGGTAACACAGGAAGGAGGCGAAACACTTGATACGGCGTTAGCGCCCTTCGAAAACCGGGGTGCGCTTCTCGACAAACGCTTTGGCCGCGTTTTTGTGATCCGCCGTCTTACCGCTGGCAGTCATGTTCTCGGCCTCTCTTTCCAACGTGTCCGAGAGCGTGTTCGTCGCACCGAAGGAGAAGTTGTCCTTGATGCGCCCGTACGCGAGGGTGGGACCGGCCGCGAGGCGCTCGGCGAGCGCCATGGTTTCTTCCATGAGCGAATCGTGTGGCACCACCTTCGACACGAGACCGAGTTCAATCGCTTCTTGCGCCGAGATGACATCCGAAAGGAAGTAGAGTTCCTTCGCCTTGAGCGGTCCAACCAGCCGCTGCAGGAACCACGTCCCGCCGAAGTCGCCACTGAACCCGACTTTCGAGAACGCCGTGGTGAAACGAGCCTGGTCGCTGGCGATGCGAAGGTCGGCCGCGAGCGCGACGCTCATGCCCGCTCCGGCTGCCACGCCGTTGACCGCGCAGACCGTGGGCTTCGGCATCTCGGCCAGCAGGCGTGAGATTTCTTCCTGCTGGCGGAGGACATCGACGCTGCTGGCGATCGCTTCGCCCCCGGTCGATGCAGATGGTCCACTCGCCATCGCCTTCACGTCGCCGCCCGCTGAAAACGCTCGGCCGTTCCCGGTGATCACCACGGCGCGGACCGAGGGATCGTCGGCCGCCCTCTGCGCCACGCGGAACATGGTGTCCAGCATTTCGGGATTCATGGCATTCAGCGCTTCGGGGCGATTCAGGGTCATGAGCCCGACGGCGCCGCGGGTCTCGAAGAGGACTGTGTCAGACATGAGGGCCTCCGGAGTGTTTGATGGGTTAGCAGTGGTCAGGGACTTACTCTGGCGGCAGGTCCTTCGCCAGGGATTCGTAACGGCGGGCGAGGCGGCCAACGTCGGGCGTGGCCCCCAACACGTCGTCCACTTCCTTGCCGTATTTCGCCTCGGCGTCCGCGAGTTGGTCCGAAAGGGTCTTCTGGCGGATTACCTTGCTCATGATGCGGCGCATCTCGTGGCCTTTTTCCCGGCCGGCCGCCTTGCATTTCGGCGGGACAACCGGAGTCGAGATGCTTCGCGCGAAGACTTCATCGCGCGCACCGCATTTCACGCACGCAAATTCGTAGAAGGGCATGGACGAATGCTACCCGGACGGGAGGGCCGCTGCCAGCAGTCGCGCTAGAGAATCGGCAGGTATTCGGCGATTTCGAAATCGCTGATGTGCCGACGGTAGCGTTCCCATTCGATCCGCTTGTTCTGGATGAGCGATTCGTAGGTGTGATCGCCAAGCGCGGAGCGCAGGAACGGCGAAGCCTCTGCGGTTTCGATGGCTTCGATGAGGCTGCCCGGCAGTGTCTCAATGCCGCGCGCGGCGCGGTCCGCGGCCGTCATGTCGAAAACGTTCTCTTCCACCGGGGCGGGCAGCTGGCGTTCGTTTTCGATGCCGTCGAGGCCCGCCGCCAACATCACCGCGTAGGCCAGGTACGGGTTGCAGGCCGGGTCGGGCGAGCGGTACTCGATGCGCGTGTGCGTTTCGCGGCCCGGCTTGTACTCCGGGATGCGGATGAGGTCGCTGCGGTTGCGGCGGGCCCAGCTCAAGTACACGGGAGCCTCGAAGCCCGGCAGCAGACGCTTGTAGCTGTTTACCCACTGGTTGGTCACGAGCGTGAGAGAGCGCGAATTGTGCAGAAGCCCGGCGATATACCCGCGCGCGATCGCGCTGAGGTGGTACTCGTCGGCGGGGTCGAAGAAGGCGTTGCGCTCGCCTTTGAACAGCGACTGGTGGACGTGCATGCCGCTTCCGTTCTGGTCAGCCAGGGGCTTGGGCATGAAGGTCGCGTAGACGCCGTTCGCGAGCGCGATCTCCTTGACCACCAGCCGGTACGTCATCGCAGCGTCGGCCATGGTGAGTGCATCGGTGTAGCGCAGCGCGATCTCGTGCTGGCTCGGGGCCACCTCGTGGTGGCTGTATTCGACCTCGATGCCCATCGCCTCGAGGGTGAGGACCGTTTCACGCCGAAGGTCGCTGCCGGCGTCGGAGATTTGGTCGAAGTAGCCACCGCGGTCGAGCGGTTCGCGACCCGCGGAATCCTTGAAGTAGAAGTACTCCATCTCCGGGCTCACGTAGAACGTGTAGCCAAGGTCGGCGGCGCGCTTCAGCTGACGTTTGAGGACAAAGCGCGGGTCGCCTTCGAACGGCTTGCCATCCGGGTGATAGATATCGCAGAACATCCTCGCGACGCCGGATTCTTTCGGGCGCCAGGGGACGAGCTGGAACGTCGCCGGATCGGGGCGGGCGATCATGTCCGATTCATCGATGCGAGCGAAGCCTTCGATGCTAGAACCATCGAAGCCCATGCCCTCGTCGAGCGCCTTCTCAAGCTCTTCGACCGTGATCGCGAAGCTCTTCAAGGCGCCGACGATATCGGTGAACCAGAGACGGATGAACTTAACGTCGTTCTCGCGGCACGCGGAGATTACGTAGTCAGCCGATTCACTCATCCCAACCTCTTCCGTGGCGGACGCCGCCCGCCGTGAATCGAAGATACCTGCATTGTGTTTCGATTGTGCTACGTCGTCAGGGAGTTTCGAGAAGGGCGGCTTACCAGGGCCATCGAGGTCAGACACGAACTACTCCTCGACCGTGGCGACCGCCGCCTCCGGTGTCATGCGGCCGTCTCGAACTGCCTCCAGCGCGGGGAGGTAAAGATCCATGGTAGCGAGATTGGGCTCGAGAAGGTCATCGAACAGTTCCGGGCTCAGGTGCGTGCCGCTCACGTCGATGCTGGTCTTGAAGCGGACTTCGCCATCGCCGAAATCGAGTTCGAAGTTTCCCATGGGCAGGCCGAAGTTGATGCGCGTGATGAGTTCAGCCATCGCCATACGCTGGTTCTCCGGCGTCTCCCATGGTGCCTGGGAGTAGACCGTGCACCGACTGTCTTTCTGACGGCCAACGATGAAGCAGGCCCAAACACCGTTCTCTCCCGGGACATCGGAGCGGATGACTTCGTCGTCGGATGTCTCCTGCCAGTCCATCTCGCGTTCTTCAAGGGCCGCGGCCGCGATCGCGAGCATCGGCAGCGAAAGGAAGTCATCGCCTGCCGCATGGAGGGTGCTGAAGCCTTCGCGGAGGCTGCCGCCTTCGGCGTCCCGCATCACCTCAACGGTTACGTGAAGCGCATACCAGCTTTCGGTTTCAAGGAGCGGCGAGCCCTTGGCCAAGGCGGCGAACGCCGGCCCGGTCACCAGGATGTCGTCCCCCATGAGCGCGAAGCCGGGCAGCATTGAGCTATCCAGCCGCGCCTCGATCTGGACATCGCCTTCGGGGTGAAACCGTTCGGCGCCGGGCCCGCGAAGGTGGGGGCCGAGGTGAAACAGCGCGTTGCGGTCGATGCGGCCGTACTCCTCAACCGGAACGCTGAAGGTCAGCCGGACCTCGCTGAGCACCCCGTCCTGCCGGTCGACCGCGAGGTCGATGCCGCGAACGGCAAGCGTCCCTGAATCCGGCGTCGCGAACACGAGATCCCCGTCGAGTTCCCAATGGCTTGTCAAACGTGGCACTGAATCTCCCGGGAGCTAGTCGATGCCCCACTTGCCGCCGTCGTAGAACACGCGGACGAGCTTCTGGCCCTGCTTCACCTTCATGGCGAAGACGCCGACGTTGACCTCGATGCCCTTCACGTATTCGAGCTTTGCTTCGAATTTGAATTCCTTCGAGTTGAAGTCGTAACCGCCGGTGAGCGTCAGGTTGAGGGCCGCCGGTGCCGAGAACGTTTCTGGAGGAGCGCCCGCCTCGAACTTCGGCACCCAGGCTGTCTGGGGCACCTGAGAGATCTGGAGGATGGAAGTGGCTCCGTTTTCGCCCGCCGACAGGATCGACCCGACATCCTGTGAGGTGGTCGACTTTTCGTTCGCGGCGCCCTGGACGGCTTTGCGGATGGCCATGGCAAGGTTCGATGCGAGCGGCGGGATGTAGCCACCGACGCCCTTGGCCACCAGTTCGTTCATTGGGATCGTGGCGGAGGCGTTGAGTGCGACCGTAATCGACTGGAGCGTCGCCCTTGTTCCTTTGCCCCCGGATGCCCAATCGATGGAGACCTTGATGCCGCCGCCGAAGGGACCGCCCGTTGCCGAAAAAGCGAGCTCGAGGTGATGTGTGCTTTCGCCGATTACCTCGGTCTGTCCGCGCATGGTTGGCAGCTTCGAGGCCTTCCCCAGTCCTGCGGACTTCCGATTCTTAACCGACTCGTAGTCGTACTTTTTCCCGGACTTGTAGCCGATACTGCCTTCGAGGTCGACAACTCCGCCGACCCCGCCCTTGGCCTTGGCGCCGGCCAGGCCGCCCGTCTCCACGTAGGCATCCTCTTCGTCCGAATCGCCAGTGCCACCGAGATTGAGGGACTTGTCCTTGAAGTTCTCTTTTTCGACTTTTGCGGCCCACTTCTCGGCGCGCTTCCAACCGACGCTCGAACCGCTGCCTCCCCAGATGAAGTTCGCAACCTCATTGGGGATGACGCGGGATTCGCGGATCCGGCGGTACATGCCGTAGGAAACGAGTTCCATCGCCTTTGCCGGCGTGGCGCCCTGGGCCTCGATGTACATACCCAGTTCGCCACCGACTTCGACGATATTCGGGATGTTCGCGCCGCCGGTGACCGCCACCTCGAAACCGACTTTCAGTGCCTCTTTCTTCAGGCGTTCAACCGAGGCCTTGAAGCGGAACCCGAGGTACCCGACCCCTGATGGCTCAATCGGGACCTTCACCTCGATCTCGATTTCCGCCGAATCTCCGCTGGAGGGCGCCGCGGCGCCGATGATCGGGCCGATCTTCGACAGGACGGAGGTGACATCGCCCTCCATCTGAGTCTTGAAGGTGTTCTCCGTGCGTTCGACGGGCTTCTGGTCCTGGCCCATGAACTCGCGCGATGCGTCGCGGATCTTCGTCAGTTCTGCCAGCTCTTTGCCGGCGTCCATAAAGAGCTTCGTCATGCCCGGCACGCGCTTACGGCTCCGCGATTTGTCGCCCTCGTGGGTATCCATCCAGAGGTTCACGTCTTCGCGGATTTCGTGAAGGATGTTGATGGCTCGGTCCTGGGTGGCGCCTGGTTGGAGGTGCATGCCGTTCTTGCGGATTTCGTGGTATTCGCTCAGCAGCTTGTCCAGCTGCTTCATCGTCTTGCCGCGACCAGAAAGGAATCCGGCGTCGGTCTGCGTCTTGAATTCGTCCACCGTAAACAGGCGTTGCACCGAATGCGCTCTCGCCGGGCGGGGACCTGATGGCCGCGCTACGGCCGCCTGAACGGTCCGGTTCCCGACGAGCCGCTGGAGGTCCAGCAGGCCGGAAACGCCGGTGGCGACGGGTGCAGGCTGCGGCTTCTGCGCTTTGGGCGCGGAAACGGCCTTCGCCGGTGCGGATTTACGGGTGGGCGGGGCGAAAGACCGGGAGGAACGCATGTTGGGGGGTAGCTTACGCTGTCCGTGCCCGATTCCGAAAGCAACTATCCAGTGACTGTGCCAAACAAATCGTAATCAGCGGTTTCATCAATGTGAACGCGCACGCGGTCTCCGGTTTCAGCGCGGCCCCGCGCGAACACGAGGCCATCCACTTCCGGCGCCTCGCGGTACGTCCGCCCGGCAACCACCGGCTCCCCGTCCTCATCCTCTCCGACGCCTTCGACGAGCAGGTCCAGGTCCCGGCCGACAAACCGCCGAGCCTGTTTCGACGCGATCTTCTGTTGCTGGCGCATGAAGCGGTCGCGCCGCTCGAACTTCACTTCTTCGACCACCTGATCGGACATATCAAATGCGCCGGTCCACTGCTGCAGGGAATACGTGAAGCAGCCCGCGTGGTCGAATCGGATGGCCTTCGCGAAATCGAGCAGCTCCTTGAACTCGGCCTCGGTTTCTCCCGGGAAGCCTGCGATGAACGATGTCCGCAGGACCAGGTCCGGCATGGCCGCGCGCAGGTCTTCGATGAAGCGATAGACCTTGTCCACGTTGCTCGGGCGCTTCATGCGTCGCAGCACGGCCTCGCTCCCGTGTTGCAGGGGGACATCGAGATACGGGATGACATTGTCGAGACGCGCCATCGTCTCGATGAGCTTCGGCGATACCCGGCTCGGGTAGGCGTACATCAGCCGCAGCCAGGTGTCCGGTACGGCCTCCGCGAGCATTTCGAGCAGGCCCGGGAGCCCGCTGGCAACCGGCATCCCGAGGTCTTCGCCCCAGGCCGTTGTGTCCTGGCCGACGATGACGAGTTCTTTTGCGCCGGCAGACACCAGGCGCTGCGCCTCTTTCACGAGCATTCCGGCGGGCGCCGAACGCAGGCCACCCTTGATCTTCGGGATCACGCAAAAGGTGCAGGGCGCATCGCAGCCATCGGAAATCTTGAGGTAGGCCGACGGTCCGTTGACCTTCACGTTGCTTTCGGGGATGTCGTGGATCGCGTCGACATCGACGCTGAGCAGGCGCGCGACGTCCTGCCACTGGCCCACACCAAAGACGTGGTCGATCGCGGGATTCTCTTCCCGGACCTGGCGGCCGTAGAGCTGCGTCATGCACCCCGCGACGATGAGCGTTTGGCCATCGCGCTTGCCCGCCGTCAACTCGCGCACGGCTTCCATCGACTGTTCCTGGCTCTGCTCAATGAAGCCGCAGGTGTTCACGATGATCGCGTCGGCCGACTGAGGTTCGAGGACTGGAAGGAGCTCGCCCCCAGTGAGCAGGCGTTCCAGGTGTTCGCTATCGACGTCATTCTTCGGGCAACCCAGTGTCACCAGGTGGTAGGTCTTCGGGATTGCCATCACTGACCGTCGCTTATGGCGATGGTGACCGTTTGGCCCTGGGCACGTTCGGTCCCAGCGGCCGGGTCCTGGTCGAAGACGGTGCCCTTCGGCGCCGAGTTCTTGTCGCGGATCTCGCGGATGAGGTAGCCGGCGGCGTTGAGTACCTGCGTGGCCTCGGCTTCGGTGAGTCCGATGAGCGTGGGCACCACCCCTGGCGCGGTGCCCGTGACTGTCGCGGTCGTGCCAGTTGTCGCCGAAGGCTCAGTGCCCGCCGATTTGGTCGCATCTATCCCGGTTCCCGGTGGGGGTGACTCACCACCGAGGTTCGAGATCAGGATGGCGACAAGTACAGCGCCAAGGATTACCCCAATCGCGACGATTGCCACCACGAGCGAGCGTGTCTGGGCGGCCGGATCCGACTTTATCCGGTTGGCCGGGGTTGGGACGCCGATATCGATCCCGATGACGGGCTCCCATGAAGGATCGTCCCTGCCAGCTGGTTCCGGGGAGCGGCTTTTGGCCGGCCGGGTCAGCGGTGTCGGGCGAAGGGTGGCCCGCCTGTCTTCGGCGGTTTCGCGGTCGAAAGGCTGCAGCGGCTCTTGTTGAGGGGGTGGTGCGCTCCGCCACGTGGGCCGTGCGGCAGAAACCGGGCTGACCGGTGATTCCTTGCTCGCTCGGGGAGCGGGAGCGTTGGCATCCGCCGCGCGCTGGTACTCAGGATCGTCTTCGCGCGGGAACATCGCGAGTGCTTCCTGCGGGTCGAGCCCGAGGTACTGGGAGTATGAGCGGAGGAAGCCACGGGCATAGACAGGCGCCGGTATCACCTCGAATTGTTCGGCTTCTAGAGCCTGGAGGTACCGTCGGGAGATTCGTGTGTCGCGTTCGGCGTCTTCGAGCGTCAGACCGCGCGCTTCTCGCGTGCGGGTAAGGAGGCTCCCCAGTTCACCCATATCTCAGTCCTAAAGGGTACCCGTGAACGTAACAGAGCAGATGGCTAGGGGGTAGAAGCCCTATTGCGCGCTGTTTTGTCCGTGCGGGGCCCAATAGTAGCCGGAGACGCGAAGTAGTGAGCGAGCACAGCGCCGCTGGCGCCGGCCGCCAGGAGCGAAAACAGCGCCGCCGCGTCCCCCGAACGAGATTCTGCAAACCAGGTGCGCGCAAGCTCTCCGAAGGCAAACGATCCACGGATCCCCGCGACTACAACGTATAGCGCCCCGGCCGCAGCAAAGATTCGCCAGCGCCCCTCCCGCAACATGACTCCGAAGCCGAGAACTAGCGTCGTCCAGGCTATAAATGTGACGGCCGCGGGGTAACCCATCACCGGATTGGCGACCCAAACCGCTGCGGGAGCGGGGAGACCATTCCTGGCCGCGAACTCGGCCGCGACGAAGCTCGCGATTGGAGGCGCGAGCACGGCCGCGAGCACCCAGCCGCAAATCAGCCCGCTTCCTGCATTCGCGAGCGCCCTCACCGTGCCGTGGCGTACCGAAGGCGCGACCGCAAAGGCGGCAACGAAGAAGCCCGGAACGTAAATCGGCCACCAGATTTGTCCGTGACGCCAGAGAACACCGAACTCATCCGCACGCTGGATCATTCGTGGGGTTGGCGGTCCGAAGTCACCGCGCACGGCGGCTTCGCCGAAGCCAATCGTCCCCAAATACATTCCGAGAAAGAGCGTTGCGGCACCCGAAATCAGCGCCAGTTCAACGGCAGCGCGAACGCGGCCGTTCATGCTGGTTGCGAGAGCTTCACACGTGCCGACCAGAGTCCAGCCCGCGCGATCGGCCGCAGGCAGGTGCCACGCCATGGTAGACGCCGCCAGGTCGTCCGCGACGGATGGGCGATTGCCTGGCTCAAAGGAGATTCGTAGAAGAACAGCCCCCCGGGAGCGAGGACCCGCTCCACTTCCTCGACCGCAGCAGCTCGGCCGGCGACGTGGTAGCACGTGCCGAAATCGACCACCAGGTCGAAGGAGTGGTCGGCAAATGGCATCGCACGGACATCGCCGTGGACGAACGAAACCTCGATGCCTTCCTGGGCGGCTGCCTGGCGAGCGACCTCGAGGAGGTCGCTATCGATGTCCAGTGCCGTCAGCGATGCAGGCTCACAAACGCGAGTGAGCGGACCAAGTGCGACACCACGGCCACACCCGACTTCGAGGACGCGGCCCCCTCTGGGCAGCTGTAACAGTCGGGTGGCCAGGCCGATCTCGATTGTTGATTGGAGGGTGTTGCGCCATTCCTGGTTCGGGAAGGCCTGGTAATTGGATTCGCGTGACATACAGATCCTCCGTTCGCGGCGGAGTATGGCCCGTATGCGGTTAAGAAAACGAAATTTTCGTTAATTGCCGCCGAGTAACCGGGTGATCGGCTCCACCGACAGGTCTTCGCGCGGGACATGCACGCTCCCGGTGTCGCGCAGCTCTTCGAGCGAACGGCGGAAGTCGCTGAAGTGCCGGAGCATGACGCCAAGGTGGATGTAGATGGCGAAGCCGAGCTTTCCGGCTTCATCGGGAGTGATCAGCCAGGAGTTCAGCAGTTGGGGGATGTCGGCGAGGTCGGCTGCGGCGCGCTCGACGTGTTCGCGTGTCTTCAGGCCATCCATGAACACGACGTCCGCGCCCGCCTTCCGGTAGGCTCTCAAGCGGTGAATCGCATCGTCCCATCCGTTCGGCTGGAACGCGTCGCTGCGCGCGATGATGAGAGTGGAGGGATCGGAGCGGGCGGCGACGGCGGCTTTCACCTTGAGGACCATCTCGTTCGCGGGTATGACCCTCTTGCCTTCGAGGAAACCGCATCGCTTCGGCCATTCCTGGTCCTCGATGTGAAGCGCGCCGACGCCCGCGCGCTCGTAGAGCGCAACGGTGCGGGCAATGTTGGATTCGTTGCCGTACCCCGTATCCGCGTCGGCAATCACCGGGATATCAACCGCCCCTGCAATACGCGCGGCGTTCGCCGACATCTCACCGAGGGCGATGAGCCCCATATCGGGCAGGCCATGCGAAGCGGCGGTGCCGAACCCCGTCATATAGACGGCTTCGAAGCCGGTGGCTTCGGCGAGTTTCGCCTGCACACCATCGAAGACGAATGGCGCGACGACCGTGCCTTTCTCCATTAGTTCGCGAAGGCGAGCGCCCTTGCCCACAGTCAGCCTCTCAGCGGTGCGGTGTGCGCGGAATCGAGGTATTCATCCAGCCGGGTGATTCGCCCGTCTTTCACCTCGCAAACGATGCAGGCAGGAATCTCGAGCGGCGTGCCGTTCGGAGCGATTCCGCGAAGAACATGCTGCTGGACGAAGCCCGTGGGCGTTTCTTGCCTGCGAATCTCCTCGTAGCGCAGGTCCTTGATGTTGCGAGCGACCCAGCTGAGGACACGGAGGTTGCGGTCCCGGTCTTCCTCGACTCCATCGTTGTTGTGCCAGATGACGGCGTCCGGCGCGTAAATACGGCGCACGGCCTCGATATCCGCACGCATGATCGCCGAAAACAATTGGCCGCAGATTTCGAGGTTCGAGGGCATTGGCGGATTCTGGGCTTCGGACAAGTGCATGTCGACTAATCCTTCCGCAGGTGGATACAACACCAGTCGCGCTCTTCGGTCATCGAGACGCTTTCAAACCCGAACTTCTCCATCGCGCCAATCACGGATGGCGCATCGACGGCGAGGATACCGGACAGGATAAGGTCTCCTGCGGGCTTCACCACGGCGCCGAACGACTCTGCGAGGGCGGTGTTCGCCGGGGTGCTGATGTTGGAGACCACGAGTTCGTACCTGCCAGGATGCTCGGGAGTGAGCACCCCGGCTGAGATCTCGATTCCCTCGCTCACGCCGTTCGAATCGCAATTCCGGCGGGCGATTTCTGCGGCGATAGGGTCGATGTCAATCGCGACGATGTGTTCGACGCCGAGTTTCGCCGCGGCGATGGAAAGGACACCGGAGCCAGTCCCGACGTCCAGCATTGCTATCCCTGGCCTGGCAAGCCCGTCGAGTGCGGCCAGGCAGAGGCGAGTCGTCTCATGGTGGCCCGTACCGAATGCCTGCCCCGGGTCGAGTCGTACCGGGATCTGGCCGGGTTTCACCTCGTGCTCGATCCAGGTCGGGATGATGACGATTCGTCCGCCCGTCTCGACCACGCCGAAGAACTCGCGCCACGAAACGGCCCAGTCCTGTTCGTAGATCGGCTTTGCGGTGAGCTGGACCGATGGGTACGCCTCCATCGCCAGGCGGAGGTCGTTCACCAGTACGGCGCCGAGTTCGGAACTCGGAACGTACGCCCGCACGAGGACGGGCTCGTCGCCGCGTACGCGGAATCCCATCTCCGGACCCAGAATGTCAATCGGGTGTTCGACCGTTAGCCCTCCGGGCGCCACTTCAATCATCAGCGCGGAAACTTCCTCGACGATTGCGGGAGGGGTCTGGGCCGTTATCTCGAACCAGAGCGAACCGTTAGTGGACTGGGGCTGATCGGACACTATCGAAGCTAGCCGGCCATGGCGTCACGAATTCGTTCGAAGAAGCCCTTGTGATGCTTTGGCAGAGTGGGCGTACCCATGGTCGAGGCGAGTTCTTCCAGTAGTTCACGCTGGCGGTCGGTGAGCGTTTCGGGCACAACAACGGTGACGCGGACGACCATGTCGCCACGTCCCGCGCTTCGCAGGTGAGGCACACCTTTGCCGCGAATGACAAAGTCCTCGCCGCTCTGGGTGCCGGCGGGGATTTCCAGTTCCATGTCGCCATCGAGCGTTGGAATCGACAGTTCGGCGCCGAGCGACGCCTGGGCGAGGTTCACGGGCAGTTCCAGGACGATATGGTCTTCGACGCGCTGGAAGTGCTCGTGCTGGGAAACGGCCAGCACGACGTAGAGATTGCCCGCCTCGCCACCGCGTGGGCCCGCTTCGCCTTCGTTCGTGATCCGGATCTGAGCGCCGTCGTCCACGCCGGCGGGGACTTTCACGACGATCTTGCGCGGTTGGCGGGTGCGGCCGGTCCCGCGGCATTCCGTGCACGGGTTCGGCACGATTCGGCCCTCGCCCCCGCACCGTCCGCAGGCAGAAACATTCACGAACTGGCCGAAGATGCTCTGCTGGGAGCGGCGAATTTCACCGGCCCCATTACATTCGGGGCAGGTCTCGAGTTCCGTCCCAGGCTCCGCTCCTTTGCCTGCGCAGCGCGAGCAGCGTTCCTGGCGTTGGAATTCGATCTCTTTTTCGGTGCCGAAGACCGCCTCTTCGAACGTGATGCGCAGGTTATAGCGGAGGTCCGCCCCGCGACCGGGACCGCGCCGCCTTCCACCACGCCGGCCGCCACCGAAGAAGGCGTCGAAGACGTCTCCAAAGCCATCGAAGTGCGTGAAACCGTCGAATCCACCGGCGGCACCTGCACCCTCGACGCCAGCGTGTCCGAAGCGGTCGTACGCCGCGCGCTTCTGGTCGTCGGTGAGGACCTCGTACGCCTGGTTGATTTCCTTGAACTTTTCCGCGGCGTCAGCGGAGGGATTGCGGTCCGGATGGTAGTCCATCGCGAGCTTGCGATAGGCCCGCTTCAGGGTCTGAGCGTCAGCATTCCGGTCGACGCCGAGTACTTCGTAGTAGTCGCGTTGTTCAGTCGCCATCGAATTAGCAGTGTAGCAAATCGAGTGCTAATCGTGACCTGCCGATCTGACGAGATTAGCGCGCGGGCTTGATGTAGAGTCTCACCCGATGGTCAGGTTGCCGGAGCACATTGTAGAGCCGCTGGAACGTTTTGCGATGGGCGCGGCCGTCGTTCGCCAGGCGATCTACGCGGCTGACGCGGGCACGCTCTCGCGGCCCAACACTGAAGGCTGGTCGGTGCGCGACATTCTCGTCCACCTGAGCGACGCAGAGTTGGTGCGCGCCACGCGTATTCGCATGATCCTCGCGGGCGACGAGCCGCCGGTGTTCACGTTTGATGAAGCCATGTGGAAGCGAAAGCTGCACTACCTCTGGCGCAGCCCCGAGGCTGCCATCGCCCTCTTCGACCAGCTTCGATTCACAACCATCGAGATCCTCCGTCAGCTCGATTTCAATTCGTGGGAGAAAGCAGGCATCCTCCCGGATGGTTCGCGCCTGACCGTCGCCGAGCTGATCATCCGTGGCGCGAACCATTCGGATGAACACGCGGAGCAAATCCGGGTGATGCGCGGGCAATAGCGCCCGGGGGCCATGCGCCAATGCCCGGGCGATGGGAAGATGGCTCCCACTCCAGTACGGACGCGCCCATGCCAGCTTTGCTCTCCGACGCGCCTGTCCCGGGCGCATCCGCCTGATGACTGCGATCGCGCGGGCTTCGCCCGCCGACACCCGCTGGAAGCAGAACCTCGTCTTCGTCTGGTTCGGAGTGTTTGTCGGCCTGGTCGGGGCCGGGTTCGTTTTTCCGTTCATCCCCTTCTACATCAAGGATGAATTGGGGGTCTCCGGCGAATCGAAGATCGCCTTTTACACGAGCCTCACGGCAAGCGCGACGGGACTCTCGCTGACGATCACCGCGCCGATCTGGGGATCGCTCGCGGACCGGTATGGCCGCAAGCCTATGTTCATCCGCGCTCTTGTCGGCGCGGGCATTGTGATCCTGATCATGGGCCTCGTGCAGTCGGTGTGGCAGCTGGTAGCCCTGCGGTTCCTGATGGGCGCATTCGCCGGGACAATGGGCGCTGCCGCGGCCCTGGTCGCATCAACCACGCCTCGCGTAAAAGTCGGCTACGCGCTCGGCGTGCTTCAGACGGGCCAGTTCCTGGCAAACATGCTCGGCCCGGCCATGGGCGGCTTCGTCGCCGCGAGCCTCGGCATTCGCGAATCATTCATTTTCTGCGGGGCGCTCTACCTGATTGCCGCGACGCTCGTGGTCTTCTTCGTGCGCGAAGAGCCGACCAACGAGTTGGCGGGGGACGGCGTGGCGGTGAAGGCGGCCAGCGGAAGCCTGGTCCAGAATCTTCGCGAAGTCGTCTCGGAGCGCCAAATCGTCTGGATCCTCGGACTGCTCTTTTGCCTCTGGCTGAGCACGACCTTCGTCCGCCCCGTCATGCCGATCAGCATCGACAACTTCTCGATCAACGAACGCGTCCACCTCAGCGTGCCCGGCTACACCGGTGACGTGAAGGAAGAGGCCGCTACCGGAATCGTCTTCAGTGTCATCGGCCTGACAAGCACGATTGCGGCACTGTCGGTTGCGCCGCTGGGCCAGCGCTTCGGCTACCGCAACACCGTCGCCGTCGCCGCAATCATGACCGGCGCGCTCTACCCCACGGTCGCGCTCGCCGGGGGCCTCGTGAGCTTCGCACTCCTTCTCGGCGCCGTCGGGCTATTCCAGGGGGCGATGGTCCCGGGGACCAGTACCCTCATCGCCGCCAGCGCACCCGAGGGGAAACACGGCAGCACCTTCGGAATGGCCGCGAGTATGCAATCGCTGGCGCTGATGCTCGGACCACTCGGCGGTGGTTATGTCACTGGCGTTTCGGGCATCAATTCCGTCTACGTGGTCATCGGGGTTGTCGTCGGCCTTGCCGGCATCGCCTGCCTGCTGTTTGTACGCGAACCGAAAGAGTTCGCGAAGGCTTAGTCCAGCGCCGCAAGGTAGTGCTCGGCGGCGATTGCGGCCGTCGCCCCATCGCCGGCGGCCGTAATGAGCTGGCGGGCGGCCTTCGTCCGGACGTCGCCGGCCACGAAAAGACCTGGCACCGATGTCCGCATTTCGAGGTCCACGATCGCGTGTCCGCCGCGGTCCAGTTCGACCAGGCCCTTAAGCAGGTGGCTATCGGGGACCTGGCCAATGAAGATAAAGACAGCGGCGGTTGGCCGGACAGTGGTTTCACCGGTCTTCACATTTCGCAGCACAACGGATTCGACGCCGTCCGTGCCTTCGATCCGCTCCACGATGGTGTCCCAGATGAAACTGATCTTCGCTTCGGCACGGGCGCGTTCCTGGAGAATGGCGCCGGCGCGAAGCTCATCCCGCCGGTGGACTATGGCCACGCTTTTCGCGTAGCGCGTGGTGAACAGACCTTCGTCCAGTGCTGAATCGCCGCCACCTACGACGATGACATCCTTCCCGGCGAAGAAGGCTGCGTCACAGGTCGCGCAATAGCTTACGCCGCGTCCGGTGAATTCCTTCTCGCCCGGCACGCCGAGCTTATTGAAATCTGCGCCTGCCGCGACAATCACGGCCCTGGCGTTGTAGGTCCCCGAATCCGAGGTCAGGACGAACGAACCGTCTTCGGCGCGTTCCAGTTTCTCTATCTCTTCGTAGATAACCGTCGCACCGAATTTTTCGGCCTGCTGAAGCATGTTTTGCGCGAGGTCGAACCCGTTCACGCCTTCGGGAAATCCCGGGTAGTTCTCGACTGCGTCAGTCGTGGCGATCTGACCACCGGTGACGTTGCCTTCGAAAACGACCGTGGAGCGCCGTGAGCGAGCGGCATAGACGGCCGCGGAAAGCCCGGCGCCTCCCCCGCCGATAATTGCAATTTCGTAGCGGTTCATTTTGCGAGCCTCCTCCGGGTCCATGAGATGCGAAAGGCCGGGATTCCCCGGCCTTTCGTTTGGTGCTGTCGGAAGAAGCCCTAGACGAGCGCTTCGTCGATTCGCTTCTTGAGGTCGTTCTTCGGCCGGAAGCCAACGACGGTGCCCTTGAGCTCCCCACCCTGGAAGATCAAGAGCGACGGGATGCTGCGGATGCCAAACTTGCTCGGCACGGTGGGGTTTTCGTCGGTGTTCATCTTGAAGAAATTAATCTTGCCGGCGTATTCCTCGCTCAGTTCCTGGACGATGGGCGCTACCATGCGGCAAGGACCGCACCACGGCGCCCAGAAGTCGATGAGAACCGGAAGATCGGACTTCAGGACATCGGCATCCCAGGTGGCGTCAGTGGTTTCGCGGACATCGGACATTTCGTTTGTTTTCCTTTCGAGACCCTGCTTAACCGGGGCTCTGCGATGTAGTCAAATAATACCCCCATGGGGTATACTCGTCAATACCCGGAGGGTTACAAAACCATGAACCAGGACGAGACCAAGAAGCTCCTCGACCGGCTCGCGCGAATCGAAGGGCAGGTGCGCGGCCTGCGCAATATGCTCGAAGACGGGCGTTGCTGCGAGGATGTGCTGACACAGTTACTCGCCGTGCGAAGCGGCCTGGAAAGCGCGAGCATCCTTGTGCTTGAAAAGCACCTGAACGACTGCGTCTTCAGCGACGCAACCATGGATAACGCGACCGTCGATAAGGTGCGCGAAACGCTGAAGCTCTGGAGCCGCCACACCGTTTCGGCGGGTTAGCTATTCCACCACACGGCGCGCCCGACGGGCCGCCGCGGAATCCACAATCCGGTCGCCGTGACGGGCGACCAGCGCACCGGCGATGCGAGCCTGCTCGAACCGTTCGAGCGCCTGCTGGTGCTGATTCCGGATTTCATCGTAGGGCGTGAACGCCGCGTTCGCCGCGGGGACGTTCCGCGTCTCGCGCAGGATGACGCCCGCAAACCCGTATTGCGAGAGGTACTGCGACTCGAGGCCATCGGCCACCACGAGCGGCTGCCCCCCATACGCACGTGAGACGGCGACCACCTGGCCGCGCGCGTAGGCGAGGCGGTCGCCTCGCTGTTCGTCACGAGCGCCGACATCGTGCGCGTAGTTGCGAGAGTGGAAGACAAGCCCGCCGACACGCGGTGCCGCCGCTGCGATGTCCGCGGAGCGAACCAAGCCACGCGCGGTATCGATCACGGGGAAAATTTCGGTGTCGCCCGGCTCGATATCGCGCTTCAGTTCGAATTCGCGCAGAAGCACGGCAGTGTCGCGGATGTCCTGCGGTTCGGTTGCGTGGTGGAGCACGATGGCCTTTACGCTCGGCGAAAGCACCGCCTCGATGTCATCGCGGAGCATTTTCGTTCGGGGGTGGTTAACGGCGATGAGCACGGTCTTTCCGGCCTCGGTCGCCTGTTTCGTCGCTTCGATGGCGGCTGTTCGGAGATCCGCCACCGGCAGGATGTCATCGGCGAGTGTGAGCAGGACGGCATCAGCCTGGGACTCGAGGGCCTCAGAGAGCCCGGCGCCGCCAGCCGGGATGGAGAGAATGCTTCGCAGCCGCATGGGTGATCAGGTCCTTCCGCCGATATATCCGCCGACAACGATAGGCGGTGGCTGAAGTGTTGCAAGGTTGAGGTCCTGCTTCAATGCGACCATCCCCTGGATGTGGTCGAGGGCGTGCCGGTACATCAATTCGGCGATCCACTGGCAGGTGAGCGGACCCCAGCGCGTGTCGTTCCGGAACTTCGTCCAGGTGATGTCGTTCATCGTCCGGAAAATGGCGAGTTCTTCATCCCGGATTCTCTGGATATCGGAGACGATCGACGTCAGGTCTTCCAAAGGGTGATAGCGGGTGTTGTGCCAGTCCTTCCGGCTGTAATCGAGCGGGTCGAGCATCTCCGGGACTGTGGCCCAGCGGAGGAGCGGAAGGTAGACCTCCTGCTCCATGTCTCGGAGGTGCGAGAGGTGCTCATGGAGCGACCATTCATAGTCCGCAGGCTTGTAATGGGCCTGTTCATCGGAAGTGCCCCGCACAACCCAGGCGATGTCGTCCGTCACGGCGCGGAGCCGCGCGGTGAGCTCGGATCGGTAGGTTGCAGTTTCAGTCACGCGAACGCCTCCGTGCCACCGAGACGGAGTATAGAGGATACCGATCACGTGGGCTAGCAATTAAACGTGGATGCAACTGACGGGTTAAGCGGACGGTTCGCTGTTCCCCGTTCGCTGTTCCCCGTTCCCCGCTCCCGGTCGCAGGTCTGGCCAGTGGCAATAATGCGCGATGGCGAACGAGATGCCGAGGCCCGCAAACGACACGATGGCGCCGGCCACTGCGTCGAGAATGAAATGGTTCCCGGTCATGACGACTGCAAAGAACATTGCCACCGGCCAGGCGAATGCGAAGACATAGGCCGCGGGCCGTCGCGAAATCCACGCGACGATGACTGCCAGCAAGAGCGACCAGCCAAAGTGCAGGCTCGGGACCGCGGCGTACGGGTTCACGAAGGCCCTGGCTTCCTGGGCGTTGTAGCCCACCCGGTCGAAGGCGGCCATCGTGTCGATGAATCCGGCGAATGGGATGAGCCGCGGCGGGGCAACGGGAAACAGCCAGTAAATCACGACACCGATTGCGCCGGACGCGAGAAACGCGTTCCGGGTAATGAAATAGGCCTTGCGGTGCCAAACGTAGAGCCACACGGCCACGACGATGACCAACGGCATGTGACCCCAGAAGTACACCCAGTTCATGAGCTTGATAAGCCAGTAGTGATCCAGGATCCAGGACTGCATCCGGAGCTCGTGGTACAGGTGCAGGCGTTGTTCGAGTTCGATCAGGTGGATGGAGCGGACCATCGCCTCGCCTGCGCGGTCGACGACCGCACCTCGAATGGCGAAATAGATGAGAAACGACACGACAACCACGACAATCTCGTGGACGCCGACGCGGCCAGTGGCCTCCCAGAAATTGCGGAAGGTATTTCTCGGTGCCTGGGAGGCAGCCTCCATGGTGCAAGCGTAGCGCAACGATCAGCCGTAATCTTTGCTGCTCGATCGGGGCCGCGGATACACTCTTCGTTCACGACGAACCGATTTTGCGGGCAGGGGGCGACGAGTGGACTTCCAGGTAACCAGTGGCGATATCACGACGACTGATGCGGACGCCATCGTCGTAAACCTTTTCGATGGCGTGACAGCCCCCGGAGGTGCGACCGGGGCAGTGGACAAAGCGCTCGACGGTACCATTTCGAAGCTCATCGCCCAGGGCGACATCCGCGGAAAATCCGGCGAGATGACCACCATCCACACGTTGGGGAAACTCAAATCGCCGCGGGTGGTGGTCGTCGGCCTCGGAAAATCGAAGGACTTCGACCTCGACGCAGTTCGAAACGTCTCCGCGAACGTGGTTCGCGCGCTGCGCAAACCGAACATAAAGACCATCGCAACCATCGCGCATGGGGCTGGCATCGGCGGATTGGACCCGGCGGCTTCCGCGCAGGCCATTGCAGAGGGCGCACTCCTGGGCAACTACCGCTTCCTGCGCCACAAGAAGGCCGAAGAAGACCGCGCCGAAATCACGAAAGTCATACTCGTTGAAGCCGACGCCGCCAAGGCGAAAGAGATGAAGGCGGCAGCAGCTCGCGGCGTCATCATGGCAGAGGCGACGAACCTCGCGCGCGACCTTTCGAACGAGCCATCGAACCACCTGACTCCGACGGGCCTCGCGGCCCGCGCCGCCGAAGTAGCGAAGCAGTCGAAGTTGGAGATAGAAGTCCTCGAGCGCGCCGATGCCGAGAAGAAAGGTATGGGCTCGTTCCTTTCGGTTGCAAAAGGCAGCGTTGAGCCACCGAAGATGATCCGCCTCTCGTACAACGGGCGGAAGGGCGCAGGGTACGACCTCGCACTCGTGGGCAAAGGCATCACCTTCGATACCGGCGGCATCAGCATCAAGCCCGCGGCCAACATGGAAGCGATGAAGGCGGACATGACCGGGGCCGCATCGGTGATCGCCGCCATCAGCGCAATCGCGGCGCTGAAGCCGAAGGTCAATGTCGTCGCCATCGCGCCATGCACCGAGAACATGCCCGGGGGCAGCGCCACCAAGCCGGGCGATGTGGTCACGGCCATGAACGGCCGCACGATCGAGATCATCAACACCGACGCCGAAGGGCGGCTCGTACTGGCGGATGGGCTCTGCTGGGCGAAGGAACTGAATGCCGCGCACATCGTGGATGTGGCCACCCTCACCGGTGCCGTCACCACTGCTCTCGGCGATGTCGCCTACGGCCTGATGACCAATAACGACGAGTTTTGTTCGAAGCTCGAAGCTGGCGCGAGCGCCGCGGGCGAGAAGACCTGGCGGCTGCCGATGTTCAAGGAGTACGACGAGTTCATCAAGAGCGATGTTGCCGACTGTAAGAACACTGGCACGCGCGGCGCCGGCACCATCGTTGGGGCCAAGTTCCTTGAGCCCTTCGTCGGGGATACACCGTGGGTTCACATGGATATCGCCGGTGTGGACAACATGCCAGCCGACCGCGGCTGGGTGGCGAAGGGCGCTGCCGGTTACAGCGTTCGCGCGATGATCAACCTCGCGCTCTCAATGGCCTGACATCGAACCGGGTTATCGGTATCCGGCGACCAGCTGTACCAGGTTTCCAACCGAGATCGAAACATCCAGGTTGTGGAGTCCCCAGACCTCGCCCGTGATGAACGACGGGATCGTGAGTCCCCACGCCTCGCCCTCTGCATTGAGCCCAACGGCGAGGTACGTGAAGTTTCCCTCGTGCACGCAACGGGAGGAGATGAGCTCTGAGTACTCGATGTAATCGGCGCTGGTGGTGATCCCGGCAGCCGGACCAGAACGGGTTGAGGCTTTGAATGTCAGGTTGGTGAGCCAGGTTGAAAGGCCCATGCCGGTCAGTGCAGCGGGGTCCACACAGAGGGCCTCGTTGTGGAGACCGGCCACGCGCCCGAAGAGGCTAAGCGGTGGTGGCGGTGACGCTTCGTTGAACGTCGAATAGGCGATAACGCAGCCCATTTGCGTGGCGGAACCGCACGCCGGGATGTTCTGGAAATCCCCGCCGACGTCGCTGCCAGACGGAACACTGACGGCTGTACCGAGGAGGAAGGCGGCGGCCAGGTGACCGCGAACCGCTGCGTCGGAGTCAATGTGCTCCTGGATGAGCCGCTTCAACACGGTCGCGCCCTGGGAATGGCCGATGAGTACTACACGGCGGCCATTGTTGTCGTGGGCGAGGTAGTACTCCCACGCCGCGACGACATCGCCGTACGCGGTGGCGACGCCGGTGGCATCGCTAAACCTCCCGGAGGTCAGCGCGGTGATCGTGAGCTGGCGATAGAGCGGCGCGAATACACGACAGGCGCTGGAGAATGGTGCGGCTTGAGCGACAATCACCCCCCGTTCAGCCGCGCCAGGCTCAAGGTCCGAGTTCACGCCTGAATCGGTGCTGACGGTCGGGTAGACGTAGAAGCAATCGACCGTTGATTGGGCGGCCGCGACCGTAGTCCTTTCCTCGGCGTGCAGCCCGGCAGAGACAACTTCAACGGTTCGCGACTGACTACAGAGGTCGTCGACCTTCCCGCGACACAGCCAGTTTGCATCGGCCGAGTAATCGATGGGTGTGACGCCGGGCACCGGCGTTGATCCGACCGGGGCAACGCCGCTTGCGGCAGGGCTGGTGGGCGTGACCATCGGGATGGCCGTCTCAGAAAGTTGCGCCGTAACGCTGGCGGATGGAGCCGCGCCCGAGGTGACAGAGGACGTAGGCGTCTCCAACCTGGAGTCCGAATCGCCGCGGTCCCGGCAGGCCGCAAGCGGGAGCAACAACAGCACCAGGAGGCACAACCACCGCATGCTCAAGGATGGTACCGCACCTCCGGTGCTGTAACTCCTTCGGCGCTTCGGCCACAATGCCCGCACCTCTCGCTCCGGAGCGAACCATGCGCGCAATGACCCCCGACGACATTTACGCGATCAAATGGCTCGGTGAAGCCGACATCTCGCCCGACGGACAGCGAGTCGCTTTCGTCGTGACGACGCTTGACCGCGAAACCGACGGCTACAAGTCCGCGATCTGGGTAGTTGACACCGCGGGCGGGGAGCCGCGCCAGTTCACCGCGGGAACAAAGCGCGACACCTCGCCGCGCTGGTCTCCCGACGGCGCTCACCTCGCTTTCCTTTCCGAGCGAGGTGAGGAGAAGCCCCAGATCGCCGTGATGCCCGCGGCCGGCGGCGAATCGCGCTTGCTGACCAAAATGCCGCTGGGCGCAGGAGTCCCCGTGTGGTCGCCGGACGGGACGCGCATCGCGTTCAGCGCGAAGACGGGCACGCCTCCCGATCCCGACACGAAGAAGGCAAAGCCCTACCGCAGGATCACGTCGATGAAGTACCGCATTAATGGCCAGGGCTTCACGTACGACCAGCGCCGCCACCTGTTTGTCGTCGATGTCTCCTCCCTGGAATGCGTTCAGGTCAGCGATGGGGACTGGGACGATACCCAGCCGGCCTGGTCGCCCGATGGCGCCACTCTCGCGTTTATCTCGGCCCGGCATGCCGATCGCGACTTCGACAGTGCGAGCGACATTTGGACCGTGCCCGGCACCGGCGGCGAAGCTCGCCAGGTCACGCAGACGCTGGGCGCGCGCGGGGCACCCTCGTGGTCGCCCGACGGGACGATGATCGCGCACATTCACCACCCCGACTGGCCCTCCAATGGCACGCTGAAGACGATTCGCCCGGACGGCACCGGCGAGACAGACGCATCCGGTGGCATCGACCGCGAAATGGGCGCCGGAGGACTGCCTGGCGCCGTCGCACAACCAAAGTGGCTTCCGGGCGGCGGAATCCTCACCATCGCGGCAGACCGCGGCGAAGCCGCTCTCTGGATAGGAGGCGGCCCCACCGACGGGCGGCGTGTGACCAACGAGCACTCGATGGCGACCTGGTACTCGGCGGACAAATCCGGCGTCCGCGCCGTGATTGTTGCCGGCCGGCAATCAGCCCCGGCAGAGCTTTGGGTGGTGAACCTTGAGAGTGGAGCCACGACACAGTTGACCGACTTCAATGCGGCCTTCCGCGAACAGGTGGAACTGGGCAGTGCCGAGAAATTCACCGTGTCGACAGATTCGGGCACGGAGGTCGATTGCTGGCTGATGAAGCCTCACGGCTTCGAGGAGGGCAAAAGCTACCCGCTCATCCTGAACGTCCATGGTGGCCCCTTCGGCCAGTACGGTGAGACGTTCTTCGATGAGTTCCAGGTGTACACGGGCGCCGGCTACGGCGTGGTGTTCTGCAATCCACGGGGCAGCTCGGGGCAGGACACCGGCTTTTCTCGCGCGGTCGTCGGCGACATGGGCGGCCCGGACTACCGTGACGTGATGGCCGCTTTCGATGCCGCACTTGAACGAGCGCCCTGGGCCCACCGAGAGCGGCTCGGGGTGATGGGCGGCTCGTACGGGGGATTCATGACTACCTGGATCATCGGCCACACGAACCGGTTCAAGGCAGCAATCAGCGAACGCGCCGTGAACGACTGGTATTCCATGCAGGGCGCCAGCGACATTGGCGGCACATTCAATCGCCAGTACCTGGGCCCGGATGCGACCATCCAGGAGAACCTCGATGCCGTCCTGCGCCAATCGCCGCTCACGTACGCGAAACACATCGAGACGCCGGTGCTCATCCTCCACTCCGAAGTCGACCTGCGTTGCCCGATTTCCCAGGCCGAGCAGCTCTTCGTGGTTTTGAAACAACGCCGCAAGGATGTCGAGTTCGTGCGCTTCCCCGATGAGGACCACGAACTCTCGCGAAGCGGCCGGCCCAGCCACAGGGTGGACCGTTTCCACGTCATCCTGGACTACTGGAAGCGAAAGCTTTGACCCGTGGTGATAGTCCCGGCGTTCGGCGCCGATAGCTATCTGCAATCGAAAAACGCGTGCACCGTCGGAGGCAACGAGCGTGCCCCATACTGAACAGGTGAAGTCTTCAATCCCGGCGGTCCGAGAGGCAACCCTCCGAGATGGACGGGTGTGCCGGGTTCGACCGATATTACCGGACGACTGCGAACGCCTCGTGGCATTTCACGAGCGTCTGTCTGTGAATACGACCCGCCTGCGCTTCTTCTCGCCCTTGCGGCACCTATCGCCGGAGTTCGCCAATCGGCTCTGCAACGTGGACTTCAAGCGACGCTGCGCCTTCGTGATTAGCCTACCCGGCGACGACGCGATTCACGCCGTGGGCCGATACGAGTGGGAGTCGGCGCATTCGGCTGAAGTCGCGTTCGTGGTCGAAGACGAGATGCAGGGCATGGGAATCGGAACGATCCTGCTCGAACGACTCGCCGACCACGCCCGGACGAGGGGGTTTCGCCGGCTGACCGCGGTCGTCCTCTGCGAAAACACCATGATGCTCACGCTCTTCCGGGAGTCGCCCTACCTGCCCGAGATCCACATGGAAGGCTCGCTGGCGTTCGTAAAGCTGGACATCCGGCGGAAGTCGCAGCCTCGAGGCCGTGGCCAGATCGACAAGGTGGCCTGAGACCGCGCAGAATCGGCGCGCTATGAAGGACTACCACGACATCCTCACGCTCAAGACCGACCGCCACGGCATCATCCAGTTGAACCGCCCGGAAAAGATGAACGCCCTCAGCCACAACCTGCGAGCCGAGTTGTTCGACGCCCTGAAGGACTTCGAACTCGACCCTGATGTCCGAGTGATCATCATCCGCGGCTCCGGCCGGGCGTTTAGCGCCGGCTACGACCTCAGCGGCATCTCCCAGACACAGGACGACCGCGACTACGTGGAGAAGCGCAGCGGCCTTCCCGCGGTTGGCCCAATTCACCCGGGCCAGGGTCAGTGGCCGCAGCACCTGCTGAGCGGCTACTGGCAGATCTGGGAGTGCACGAAGCCGGTCATCGCCCAGGTACACGGCTACTGCCTCGCCGGCGGCACCGAACTGGCGACGATGTGCGACCTGATGTTCGTGGCCGAGGACGCAATCATCGGCTACCCGCCCGTCCGCGCGATGACGCCCGTCGACATCATCTATCACCCCTGGCACATGCATCAGAAGAAAGTCCGCGAGTTGCTCTATACCGGCGACAGCGTTACCGGGGCAGAGGCGGTGGAGATCGGCTGGGCGAACCGCGCCGTGCCAGTCGATCAGCTCTGCGCTGCAACCGAAGCGTTCGCGGAACGTATCGCCAACGTCGATGGCCCGATGCTCCAGATGACCAAGCGCCAGGTGAACCGCGTTTACGAAATCATGGGGATGCGGACGTCGATGCAGGTCGGCGGCGACATCCAGGAACTTGGCCGCGCCCGGCCCGGCGGAACTACCTTCGGGAGCATCGCCCGAGAGAAGGGCCTCAAAGCGGCCCTGGACTGGCGCGACAGCCCGTTCCAGGACTATGCGAGCGCGCCCGCGGGTTCACCGAAGCCGAGCGGCGCCGCCTGGTGACCCGACCCGCAGGGCTCACCCTCCAGCAGCAGCAGGAGCGCTTCAATGCGCTCCCTCTCTACCGGCAACTCGGGCTTACGCTCGATGAAGCCCGGCCCGGGTTCGCCAGGGTCTCAATGGCAACCAGTCAACTCACGCTAGGCGGCATCGGCGGGAGCGTCCATGGCGGTCTGCTGGCGGCGCTCGTCGACATCGCCATGCTCGAGGCAATGTTCCCGTCGTTCAGCGAATCGGATCAGCCTGCCGGGACGGCCGACCTCAACATCACCTACCTGCGCCCGGCCCTGGGGGCGAAAGTCACCGCGGAGGCAACTGTGTTGCGGAAAGGCAAGACACTCGCGGTAACGGAGGTCGCCATCCTCGATGCGGACGGCAACCTTTGCGCCAAGGGCCGGACGATCTACGTCATCCGGCAGCGGGCCTAGCCGCCATCGTCCGCCTTGACTGGATTGTCGTAGGCCGCGTTCACATGCTTCAGCATGGTGTTCGCGGTGCGTAACGAATCGGCGATGTCCTCGAGGCCGGGCAGACTGCCCTCCTGGACCACGTGGACGATGCGGCCAGTGCGGAAGCAGACCGTCGTGTAGGTGAGTTTCGTGCCCGCAGAATCGATGTCCTCATCGACAAAGAACCCGTTGGTCTGTTCGCCGATCTTGGAAACGATGAACGGCTCCAGCGGGACGCTGAGCGAGACCGGCAAGCCACAGGCGAACTTCTCGGTCGATTCCTGCGCGGCGGCCTCATCGGTGTAAAGCGTGGAGATGGAGCGGATATTCAGCACTCGGCCGAAGCCGTCGGGTACTGCCTCAGTCACCCAGTTGCGAAGCCATCCCTGCGCCTCCAGCTGGCGAACTGTAGCTTCCGTGTCATCGGTGTCGTAGAGCTGGGCCCACTCGTCGGAGGTGAACTCGAAACCGTCGCCCTGGGTGAACCCGGCCGGCAGATCCGCCTGGGTAAGTGCCATCGCCTCAAGGTTGTAATCGCCGTCGCCGAGATTGGTCGGGTAGTTCCGGCCCTGGTCGCAGGCGGTTAGCAATAGCGCCGCCGCCAGGAAAGCAAGCGCGGATGCGCGAAATGCCATGGGTGGTGTCCTTGTGGCGAGATTGCCATATCGTACGGCAACCACGGGAAGTGAGCCGTCGATGGATGGCATCACCCGCAAGAACAGGAGATGAACCATGGGACTTTCTGTTGAGGATCAACTCGCGATCCAGCAGTTGTATGCGAAGTACAACCACGCCATCGATTCTGGGAACGGCGCCGGATGGGCCGCCACCTTTAGCCCGGACGGCGTGTTCAGCTCCGCGACGGGCACGTTTAGCGGAAGCGAACAGCTTTCGACGTTCGCGACCGGCTTTGGATCACGCATGAAGGCCCGGCACTGGACGAACAACCTGGTGGTCGAAGGCGATGGCAACGCGGCCACCGGCTCGTGTTACCTTGTCCTCTACCGGCTGACACCAGGCGAACAGCCTCCGGCGAATGTGCTTACGACGGCGATTTACAACGACGAACTGGCGAAGGGAGCCGACGGGGCGTGGCGATTCACGAAGCGCACCGTCACCGGCGATGCATAGCTCTGCGCCGGCATAGCCCAATGCCCTCCCCGATTGCGGTTCGTGAGGAGCGCGAGTGAAGCTCCTGCTCTTTGGCCTGGTCGTCTTCCTGGTAATCACCGTGATAATGGCGGTGGTGTTCCGGGACCAGCGGTCGCGCGCGCGTCTGCGGTTCATGCTCAAGCTCGGCTGGGCGTACGTGATCGCGGTCGTGCTGCTCGCAGCGTGGCGCGCATTCGGTGGCGGCTTCTGAGATGCGAGTTCTGATCGCACCCCAGGAGTTCAAGGGCAGCCTCGCGGCGGATGAAGCGGCCGCCGCGATCGCCTCGGGCATCCGTGCCGCGCAGCCCGACTGGAAGCTCGATTTGCTGCCGATGTCGGATGGTGGACCGGGGCTACTCGACGCCATCCGCCGGGCCGTAAAGGCCGACACCATGGCGGCGGTTGTCCAGGACGCCCTCGGGCGGAAGGTGCTGGGACGATATGTGCGCCTCCGCTCGAGCGGCGACATCGTGATCGAAGCAGCCCAGGCGAACGGCCTCCTGCACGTGAAGCCGAACGAACTCGACCCGCTCCATTCCGACACCTTCGGCGTGGGCGAACTGCTCCTCGACGCGGCGAACGCGGAGCCGAAACGGGTGGTGGTTGGCGTCGGGGGGAGTGCGACCACCGATGGCGGCGCAGGCATGGCAGCGGCGCTCGGGGCGCGGTTCTACGACATGGCCGGCAACCTGCTCCCGCGCGGAGGCGCGGCGCTCGCGGACCTTGAGCGCATCGACTGGTCGCTGCCGGCGGCACTCGCAGGGATCGAGGTGCTCGTCGCCACGGATGTCTCCAACCCGCTGTGTGGACCCAACGGCGCGGCGCAAGTGTATGGCCCGCAAAAGGGCGCGAACGCGGAACAGGTTGACCAGCTGGAAGCGGCCCTCTTTCGTTACGCGCATGTGGTTCGTCGCCACTTCGGGATCGACATCGCGAGCCTGCCGGGCGGTGGCGCCGCGGGCGGGCTGGCGGCAGGGCTGGTCGCGTTCCTCGGCGCGAAGATCCAGAGCGGGTTCGACCTGGTGGCGGAGACGACCGGGTTCCACGACCGCCTGGCCGCAGCCGAACTGGTGGTCACCGGCGAGGGGCGGTTCGACGGCCAGTCGCGGCAGGGGAAGGTCACCGGCCGGATCATCGACGCGGCCCGGGAGGCCGGGAAGCCGGTGGTTGTGTTCGCTGGCAGCGGCGAGCCCAGCGACAACATGGAATTGCGGACCATTGCGAACCTCGAAGCCGACACGGCGAAGGCCATGGAAAAGGCCGACGGGCTGCTGAAAGAGCTTGCTAAAACGTGGGCGGAAAAGCGACAACCTTAGACTGCTTGCGCCCCGACTATCTCGACAAGCGCGAATCCCGCGGCCCGTCGAACACGAGACCATTCCATCGAATCAGCGAGTGCTTCGGCATCCCAGTCTGTTTCGACTGATTGCAGCCGATCGATTGCTTTTGCGACCCCATCGATTGCTGAAGCCGTGGCTTCGCTAAGCGCGCGGCTCTGAACGAGCTGGTTGGTGAGGACAGCGCAATCATCGAACTCCAGCACAAGTTCGTCAGCGAGAGGATAGGTGCCGACCCTCTTCAGCCATGCCTTCTGGGTATCAGCCGGACTCGCGAGCAACGCGACGGCATTCCAGAGACGTTGGCGTGCCCGGACGGCTTCTTCCTGATTCACGAATGCATCGTACCAGAGAAGATTTTCAACGAATGACCTCCGACCTGCCGCTGGTTGGGCTGCTCACTCGCCAATACGGGAGTGGCCCGTGGTGCCCACCTCCCGGGTGCCAGCGAATTAGCCAGCCCGGCCGGTGCCCCCTGATGGTCATACTCCCGAAGAACCCACCCCTCTCCTAAAAATCGTCCACGTCGCAGGGACTCGACTCGCCATGCGGCAGAGAAGGTCAGCCAATCTCCAGAGTCTTGCGGAATTCTTCCGCGAAGCAGTTCTGGCGTACGAAAGATGTCCTCAACATCCATCATCTGCCTGTCGGTCTACCCTCTCGTCTCGTCCTTGTGGGCCACGCCGTCCTTCATGATTAGCCGGAGCTTCGACGCATCCTGCAAGACCTTGATGTCCGCGAGCGGGTCTCCGTCGATGGCGATGAGGTCGGCATGGAGGCCGGGAGTGATCGAGCCGGTGACCTTGTCGATGCGCGCGCACTGGGCTGCGGTGGAGGTGGTAGCAACGATTGCCTGCATCGGCGACATGCCCCCGTGCTCGACCATGAGCTCGAGTTCCTCGGCGTTAGGTCCGTGCGGGCCGACGCCCATATCGGTGCCCATCGCAATGCGGACGCCCTGTTCGAAGGCGTAACGGAAGCTCGCCTGGTGGGCCTTGATGACTTCCTTCGATTTGCGTACCGCGTACGTGGGGATGGAACCCGGATTCTGCCCGGCGAGCCGCAACACCCACACCGGCGCGACGAGCGTCGCAACCAGGAAGGTGCCCCGCGCCTTCATCTCGGCGACGGTCTGCTCGTCCAGGTAAATGCCGTGCTCGATGGATTCGACGCCTTCGAGGACGGCATTGAGGATGCCCTGCGTGGCCTGGGCGTGGGACATGACCGTCTTGTGGGCGGCGTGCGCCTCGTAGACGACGGCGGCGATCTCCTCGCGAGTCATGCCCGTGGCGCCGGGCTCGTCGTTCGGCGACATCACGCCGCCGCTGGTCATGATCTTGACCTGGTCGGCGCCAGCACGAAGGATTTCGCGAGTTGTCTTGCGCGCGCTGTCGGGGCCGTCCACCAGGTTCTCTGGTAGTTCGACGTTGGGCACACGAATGCGGACGCCGTTGATCATGGTGGAATCGCCGTGGCCGCCGGTCTGGCTGATCGCGCTGACCGCGATGCGCATGCGCGGGCCCGGAAAGAGGCCCTGCTCGATAGCCATCTTCACGCCGCGTGGGGTGCCGCCCGCATCTCGCACGCTGGTGAAGCCCGCATCGAGGGTCTTGCGCGCGTTCGTCAGTGCCTCCGCGACGGTGAGGCTGAACGGCGTCGCGAGCCGCTGCTCCATGGTCTTCGGCGGGTTCGAGGTGAGGTGCACGTGGCAATCGATCATGCCGGGCATGACGGTGAGGCCCGAGGCGTCGATGACATCCGCGCTGCGTGGCAGCTGCCCGTCGGTTCGCACATCGGAGATGGTGTCGCCATCGACCACGACCACGGCATTGCGGACCGGGTCGCCGCCGCTTCCATCGATGAGGGTGCCGCACTGTATCGCCAGGGTCATGAATCTGCCTCCGTGTTGAGGCCGCCATTCTGGACGCGATGGGTCACGCGGCCAAGGGCAGGGTGCGCGGCTACGGTTCGGGCCAGTCGCCCACGAGGACGACGTCCACGTTCTGCAGGCTCTGATCGATGCTCCTAAGGTCGATTGGGATATCCCGGTCGCCGGATCGGATGACCAGCCCTGTATCGGAGAGGTCCGAGCGGTCGACCCATGCGCCGAAGTAGCCGCGGGCGTCCGCTGTGAAATCGACCCGGGTGCGCGAGGCGCCGGGAAACTGTTCATACATTTCCACTGGAAACTCAACGTCAAGCACATCTTCCACCGCCCTGAAGTCGGAGTTCTCTGACGCTGAGCCGGCAACAGCATCGATGTTCCATGCCTGCATACCACGGGCATCGATTGCGCCAAGCTCATGGTTGTTCAGCCAACCGTAGATTCCTACGAACTTAAGCGAGAGCGGCAGCGAAAGTTCCTCCGATGTGAAGCTCCGCTCAGCGTTGGCAGAACGGTCGTACACCGTGAGTCGGTCGTTGAGGGCAAACGCGAGCAAGTTTCCATCCGGTGACCACGCGCTCCTTGTTCTCGAACCTACGCGTCGACTACCCGGGTCCTCGCGTTCACCGGCGAACACGGCCGTTCCGTCTGGGCGCCAGAGTTCGAACTGTTCGCCAAGACTCGCAAGCAGTTTCGAGTCTGGGGACCACGCAAACGCGATGAACGTTTCCAACGCTAGCGGGAATTCCACGCGCTTCCGGCTCGTTCGCTGCCAGATGACGCCCTTAGATTCGTACGAGTTCGTGTCGAGTTCGAGCCATGCGAGGTACTGGCCATCCGGCGACCAGGCCGGCCCAATCGCGGTTCGCTGCGCGCCGTCGATGAGTGTCACGGTCGAATCGTTGGGCCACTCCCGTACAACAAGCGTTGTCGCCTGCCCTTCTGCATTGTTCAGGAGCGCCGCGACGAACGCCTGCTGTTCCGGCGCACTCGAATCGCGGGTCGCGAAGAACACAGCGGCCCCAACCACCGCACCGACGCCGAGCATACCCGCGCCGATCCAGAGACCGAACCGCCGCCACGAACGCCCTCCAGCGCCCGGCCAGGCCGCGAGTTCCTTGCGGTCTTCCGCCTCGAGCTTCGAGAGCATGTTGGCAACGTGGTATTTCACCGTGTTGATGGACAGGCCCAGCCGCATCGCGATCTCCGCGTTGGTGGCGCCGGTGCGGACTTCTTCGAGCACGCGCTGCTCGGCCGGCGTCAGTGGTTCCGGGTGCTTCTTCCGCCCCATGCCGCCACCTTAGACCTTCGGCAACCGGATTTCCCCACCCGTGCGCTTTCTGTTCACTTTCGCTGACACCTTGGCCTTCTCGCTCCGGCCCGTCCCGTAGAACCTCCTCAAATGCCCTGCAATGAAAATTTTGGGAAGATCGGTCGCCCAGTGACCGCCCTCACACCATCACCGTCAAATGCAACGACTATTCAAAGCCATGCGAGGCCCAATGCAGAACGAATGCAGAACCAATGCAAGAAACATGCAGTAACAAGCGATTTTAATTTTCAGTCTGCATTCGCGTGGCCTGTGTCACTGTCCGACTTTTGTTTCTCCCTCAGCCCCCACTCGCTCCAGCCAGTCCATCATCAGCGCGAGGAATTCGCCTGGATTCGCCTGCCAGTAACCGGGCGTGGGCGAGACGACCAGTTCGGCGTTGGGGATCTTTTCCGCGAGCAACTCCGCCGCGCGGACGGGGTGGAGGCCGTCGCCACCGTGAGCAACCACGATGGTGGGCGCGGTGATGCGCGCGTAGTCGTCGGGGTGGTGGAACTGCGATTGGACCAGCCCGCGGATGGCGTACATGAGCGTCAGCGGGTTCTGGGAGCGCAGCCAGTTCGCCCTCTCTTCGGCTTCTTCCGGCGTGGCCGCGAACCCGGGCATGCTCTTCGCAAACTCCAGCGTCCGCTCGATGCCGGTAGCCTGGATTGCCATCGAGAGCATGTCCAGGAAGGCGATAGCGTTCTTCTCATCCGGCCGCTGAAACTCGGGGCCGCCGAGCGGTGGCGGCATCAAGATGGCGAGTGCCTTCACTCGCTCGGGCTGTTCCACTGCCAGCCAGAGGGCGGTGGCAGCGCCCATGCTTGCCCCGCCGATGATGGCGGACGTTTCACCTGCGTGGTCGATGAACGCCGACATGTCGCGGCCGAGCGTTTCCCAGGTGTACTGGAGATGGTCTTCCGGGCCGAGCGATTGGCCGTGCCCGCGAGCGTCGTAGGTAAGGAGCCGGACTCGCTGATGGACCGCATCGAGGTTCAACCCGGGCGGGGTGACCTGTTCGATATTCCCCATGAGCCCGTGCCCGAATACGACGAGCGGCCCGGCGCCCTGGAGCCGGTAGCGCAGGCGATGGCCGTTGATCTCGGCGAACTCGAACACGGCATCGAGTGTACGGGACTGGGAGGGTTGGAGTTCGTAATCTTGGACGTATGACACAATCAGAACCGCAGCTCACACCCCAGGAGGCGATGGCCGACTGGGTCCGCCAGGTGGACGTTCGACCCACCGACTACGACAACTTCCGTGGCGACGTCGACCAGCAGGAGGGCCGGCTGTTTGGCGGGCTCGTGCTGGCGCAGTCGCTCGTGGCTGCGGCCAAGACAGTGAGTTTCGGGAACGTGCATTCGCTGCACGCCTATTTCCTCCGTGCGGGCCAATCGAAGGAGCCCATCGACTACTCGGTGGAGCGCATCCGCGAGGGGCGCAACTTCCTGACGCGGCGGGTAACCGCGCACCAGGGCGGGCACACGATCTTCGAGACCTCGGTCAGCTTTGTGGCGCCGGAGGACGGGATTTCGCACCAGGCGCCGATGCCGGCGGCGCCTCCGCCGGAGGAATGCCAGCCGTGGTGGCAGACGATCGCCGAGCCGCGATTCGCCGAGGCCGCGGCCGCGATGACCTCGCGGATGGCGCGGCGCTGGAACAACCCCATCGACCTGCGGGCAGCAACCCAGCCGACGACCGAGAAGGACGGCACGGGACGACTGCCGGCGCGCGTCGTCTGGGGCAAGATGATCGGCGAGTTGCCGGAAGACCCGGTCTTTCATGCGGCGGCGCTGGCCTACCTCAGCGATAGCGGGCTGGTCGCGACCGTGGCGCATCACTACGGCGTCTGGATGCCGGGCGGCGCGACCGCAAGCCTCGACCATACGATGTGGTTCCATCGCCCGCCGCGCTTCGACGACTGGGTGCTCTACACGAGCGAAAGCCCGGCGGGGCATTCGGCGCGGGCGGTCATTTTCGCGGGCATGTACAACCGGGACGGGGTGCGGATCGCGAGCGTCGCCCAGGAAGGGCTCTTCCGGAAGCCCCAACCGCAGGGGTAACTCAGGCTTCGAAGATGGCGAACGTGCCGAGCGCTTTAGCGATCAGCCGTTCGCCGACGCGCACATCGGACTCGAGGACGGCAACGCGGCGGCCCTTGTTCACGAGGCGTGTTTCGCACTCGACCAGGGAGCCTTCGCGGGCCGTCGCCATGTAGACCATCTTGATTTCGATGGTTGCGCAGGATTCGTCTTCGGCGAGCTTCGAGTAGAGGGCGCCGCCCATACTCGTATCAGCCATGGTGTAGAGAACGCCGCCGTGGCAGACGCCGTGCGGGTTCATATGGTCGGCGGTGAGCTGGACGCGGGCGCGGCTGTAGCCTTCGCCGCGCTCGTAGATATCGAGGCCCATGAGGGCCTGGAAGCCCATGGGTGGACGCTGTTCTCTTGCCATCGAGAGGGCATCCTACAGGCGACGAGCGTTGCGGGCTTCAGCCTACGAGGGAGGCGCGCAAGGTTGGCCCGGGCTGGTGCCAACCACCACGAGCGTGCCATCAGCCTTCAATGCCTGGACACCCACGACCTGGCCCTGAGCGCTATCAACTCCGATGAGTTCAGTCAGGGCGCGGCACATTCTGGAGAACGCCTCCAGGTCGCCGAGGGTGAAGGTGTCGCGGCCCATGATTAGCCGGATCCATTGATCGGTGTACTGGATCTGCACGATGGATTCGATGTAACCGGTGCCCTTGAAACGAGGGCCGACGATGGCTTCGGCGCGGCCGACCATGGTGTCGGGGGTGGGGGTGGCAGCCGGGGTGGTGGGTTCGGCGCCAGTGGCACCGGAAGGGGATGATTCAGCAAGGCCCGGGGTACAGGCCACTCCGAGGAGCATGAGGCCGACCGCAAGCAGCATGATGCGTGGCATGCCCCTCAGGTTCGGTCACAGGCAGGATCAGACGCATAACGGGGCACGCCGCCGCATCACAATTGGCTAACAGTTGGCGAAAACGCGGCTCATTCCGTTTCGGGAGTGAACTTCACCGGCATGTGCTTGATGCCGTTGATGAAGTTCGAGCGCAGTCGCTCCGGTTCCCCGGCGAGCTCGATATCCGGCAGGCGGCGGAAGAGCTCTTCGAACATCACCTTCAGCTCTTTGCGGGCGAATCCGGCGCCGAGGCAGAAGTGTTCGCCAATGCCGAAGGCCAGGTGCTCGTTCGGGGTGCGCTCGATATCGAACTTGTAGGGGTCCTTGAACATGGCCTCGTCGCGGTTGGCCGAGAGGTACCACATGAGGACGCGCTCGCCTGCTTTGATCTGCTTGCCGCCGACTTCGACATCCTGGGTGACGTAGCGAGACATGTGGTGCAGCGGCGATGTCCAGCGGCAGATCTCTTCGACCGCCGAGTCGATCAGCGACATGTCATTCAGGAGCTTCGCCTTCTGATCGGGGTTCTGGCAGAGCGCCTGGAGGCCACCGGAGATGGCGTTCCGGGTGGTTTCGTTGCCCGCGAGGATGAGGAGGAAGCAAAAGGCGAGGATGTCGCCCTCGGTGAGCTTTTCGCCTTCGACTTCGGCCTCGAGAAGGATGCTGACGAGGTCGCCTTCGCGCGGGTTCGCGCGCCGGTCGGCGAGGACCTGGGCGAAGTACTGGATCATCCTCATGCGGCCCATCGCACCAGTCTGGGCGGCGGCTTCCGGGGAGCCGCGTTGCTCTTCGGGCACGTCTGTCTGGTATTCCGGATCGCTGGAGCCGAGGACGCTGTTCGTAAGCTCGAACATCATCGGCCAGTCCTTCTTTTCGAGGCCGGCCATGCCGCAGATGACCGCGAGCGGTAGCTGGGCGGCAACGTCGGTAACGAAGTCGCACTCACCTTTGCTCGCGATCTCATCGAGGATGTCGTTCGTGATCTGGCGGATGGTTGCTTCCATCGCGTTGACTGCGCGGGGCGTGAAGCCCTTGTTTACCAGGCGGCGCATCTTCACGTGGCGCGGCGGGTCCATCGTGATGATGGAGACGTTGCCCGACTGCTGCGCGGCGTTCGAAGCGGGCGTGCCCATCATCTTCTCGATGAACTCCGGGCGGAGGCCAGGCCCCGCGATGCCGCGGGACGAGATGAAGATCTCCGGGTGGCGGGAGACGAAGAGGATGTCTTCGTACCGAGTTATCGACCAGAAGCCGTTGTTGCGCTCGGTGCCCTCGTTCCAATGGACCGGGTCTTCCTTGCGAAGCATCTTCAGGATGTCGTGGGCTTTTTCCTGCTTGAAGAGTTCAAGGTCGCCGAGGTCTACTTCTTTAGGGCTGATTACTGAGGTCATTCGGTGGGGTCCTGGTCGAGAGTTTGCAGAGTTGCGATACGATACCGTAGCGTAGCGTAAGTTGTCGAGAGGGCAGCCACATGACTGTTGCGCCGGCGGAGAAGAGCATCGAAACGCCCGTCGATCCTCGGGTCGCCAGGTCGCGCGCGGCTATCCTCCGGGCTACCGCCGACCTGCTCATCGAGGCCGGATCCTCGGGGATTACGATCGAGGGCATTGCCGAGCGCTCGCGTGTTGCGAAGACGACGATTTACCGGCACTGGAAGTCGCGGTCGCAACTTGTGTTCGATGCCTTCGAGAGCCTGTTCGCGCCGGTTGTACCGGTCAGGCGCGAGGGTTCCCTCGAATCGCAACTGCAGCGGACGCTCTGGAACCTGACCCGTGCGCTAACTGAATCGGAATGGGCACCGGCAGTCTCGGCGCTCATCGAAGCGAGCGACCGGGACCCGGAACTCAGGCAACTGGTGCATGACTTCCTGCTTGCGCGCATGGAAAACGGCCGCGAAGTCATCCGCGCAGGTATGGCTTCGGGCGAGCTACGGCCGGACCTCGATGTCGATGTGGCCATCGCAGTGCTGGTGGGGCCTGTGTTTTACCGGCGGCTGGTGAGCAAGGAGGCGCTCACGGCCGAGTTCACCGAGGCTGTGGTCGATCAGTTCCTGGGCGGCGCGAGAAGTTCCGTTCGCTAGGCCTGGCCGATGATTTTCAGCAGGTTGTGCGCTGGCACGAGCACGCCGATGTTGGGCTCGACGCTATCGAGCGCGGACAGCAACGGCGCAAGCACCTCGCGGAGGTCGCCCTTAGCCAGCACTTGCAACACGTGGTGGGCGCCTTCGCGGAACCAAACAGATTCGGAGTGCTGGACCAGGCCGTGCAGCAACGCATCGAGCGATGAGCGGCCCATCTGGCTGAGGGCTTCGGCGGCGAGCCAGCGAACACCCGGGCGCTCGTCGGTGAGGGCGGCCACGAGGGCCGGCGCCGCCGAAGGGTCGCGCAGTTCGCTGAGTGCCTTTGCCGCCTCCCAGCGGGCGTCGGAATTCTGTGATCGGAGCGTTTCGATGAGGCCGGGGGTTGTCGATGGGCCGGCCGTGACAAGAGCGACACGTGCCGCGTGGCGGGTGGTGCCGTCGGCGCTTCCGAGGTTGCGCAGGTACTGTTCGATGTCGGCGCCGGTCGCAGCCCGATCGATGGCAGTCATTTGATTACCTCCACCTTGAGGTTACACCCGTGGGCCGGGCCTCGCCCGGCGATCGGACAGAATTTCTGGGCCGCGAAGCCGTAGACTTCCGGCCATGGAAGCCGAACCGAAACCCGCCCCAGCCCTTCCGAAAAACGCCGTCGTCATCCTGCTCGACAGCCTGAACCGCCACATGGTTGGCGCGTACGGGGGCAAGGAGTTCGCCACGCCGAACCTCGATGCGTTCGCGGCGAACTCGATACGGTTCGAAAAGCACTACGCTGGGTCGCTGCCGTGCATGCCCGCCCGGCACGACATCCTCTGTGGCGCGCTGGACTTCCTTTGGCGACCCTGGGGTTCGATCGAAATCTGGGAAGACGCGATCACCCGGCATCTCCACCGGGCCGGAGTGACTTCGCAATTGATCTCGGACCATCCGCATCTGTTCGAGATGGGCGGCGAAAACTACCACGCCGACTTCAGCGCCTGGGACTACCAGCGCGGACACGAAGGCGACCTCTGGAAGACTCGCCCGGACCCGACGTGGATGGGCGCGCCGGGGTTCGGACGGGGCTGGATGCCGTACGACAACTCGCGAGGTTATTTTCGCGAGGAGGCCGACTTCCCCGGGCCGAAGACGATGGCAGCCGCGGCGAAGTGGGTGGACGACAATGCCGGGCAGCACGACCGGTTCTTCCTGTTCGTCGACGAGTTCGACCCGCATGAGCCGTTTGATACGCCCGACCCATACGCGAGCCTTTACGACGACACCTGGGAGGGCGCGCACCTGATCTGGCCGCCGTATCACGCGGCAGCACAGCGGAAAGGGGTGCTCACCGAGCGCCAGGCGTTCCAGGTACGGGCCCAGTACGGCGGCAAGCTGACGATGATCGACCACTGGTTCGGCAAGGTGTTGGAGTCGCTCGAGCGGAACGGGACACTCGACGACACCGCGGTGATCCTCTGCACGGACCATGGCCACTACCTGGGTGAGCGGGACATCTGGGGCAAGCCGGCCGTGCCAGTGTACGAACCGCTCGGGCACATCCCGCTGATGGTGCGGTGGCCCGGAATCGAGCCCGGTGTGAGCAACGCGCTAACCACGAGCGTCGACATCTTCGCGACGCTGTGCGACCTCTTCGGCGTGGTGCCCGAGCACCGGACGCACGGGAAGTCCCTCATCCCACTGCTCACCGGCGAAGCCAAAGCAATCCGCGAATGGGCGTTACTCGGTGTCTGGGGCCGCGAAGTGCACCTGGTGGACGACGAAGCCAAGTACGCCCGGGCCCCGGAGAATGGGAATTTCCCAATTTCGATGTGGAGCAACCGCTGGTCGACCATGCCAGTGCATATTCCCAATCCGCCGCCAAACCTCCCGAAGCCGGATGAGCGGGCGTTCCTCGACCGCATGCCGGGCACCAGGGTGCCCGTGATTCGGCAGCCGTTCCAACCCGGCGACATGCTCCCGCACTGGGCGGCAACACGGTTCACGGGGAACTATCTCTACCGGCCGGGACAAGACCCGGACGAGGAAGAGAACCTCGCGGGCCGGCCGCTCGAACGCGAGATGGCGGACAAGCTCCGGCAGGCGCTCCTTTCGCTGGAGGCGCCCGACGACCAGTTCGAGAGGCTGGGGCTGAGCTGAGGGGGTCCTCCTGGACAATACACGGCCCACCTGCGTGCAGGTGGGCCGATGTTCATGGTGCGGTTCTAGCCGACGTTGACGACTTCGCCCTCGACGACTCCGTCGTCGCCCGGGGCTGTCGCCTCGGGCTTTGGCGGGTTCGAGCCAGGCTCTGCGCGGAAGGCGTAGGCGCCATTGGCGAAATCGACGATGACCTTCTCGCCCGAGTGGAATTCGCCGCTGAGAACGCGCTTCGCGAGCTCGTTTTCGACGCGGCGCTGGAGCGTCCGGCGCAGCGGCCGGGCCCCGAACGATGGGTCGTATCCCTCGCGGGTGAGTTCCTTCTTGGCGGCTTCCGTCAGCTCGAATTCGATGCCGCGTTCGGCCAGCCGTTCCTGGACCTCTGCCGCGAGGATGGACACGATCTTGTCCAGCTCGGCCGGGGTGAGCGGCTCGAAGATGACGATCTCGTCGATGCGGTTGAGGAACTCCGGCCGGAAGAACTCTCGGAGCGCCTTCTCGATGGAGCCCTGCAGGTTCTCGTGGTCGGGGGTGCCGTCGGCGCGCTGGGTGAACCCGAAGGTCGCGCGTTCCTGCGCCCCCGTTCCGAGATTGCTCGTCATCACGATCACGGTGTTCCGGAAGTCGACCGTGCGGCCCTGGCCATCGGTCAGGCGGCCATCATCGAGCACCTGGAGCAACGTGTTGAAGACGTCGGGGTGGGCCTTTTCGATCTCGTCGAAGAGGATGACCCGGTACGGCCGGCGGCGGACTGCCTCGGTGAGCGACCCACCTTCGTCGTAGCCGACGTATCCGGGAGGCGCCCCGATGAGGCGGCTGACCGTGTGCCGCTCCTGGTACTCCGACATATCGATGCGGACCATGGCATCTTCGTCGTCGAAGAGGTACTCAGCGAGCGTCTTCGCAAGCTCAGTCTTCCCGACGCCGGTGGGCCCGAGGAAGATGAACGAACCGATTGGCCGCGTCGGGTCTTTCAGGCCGGCGCGTGCCCGGCGGATCGCATCTGAAACAGCGACGATCGCGCGGTCCTGGCCGATGACCCGCTGGTGGAGGTAATCCTCCATTTTCAAGAGCTTGTCCTGCTCGGTTTCTTCGAGCCGCGAGACCGGGATGCCGGTCATCTGGCCGACGAGGCGAGCAATGTCCTCCGCGGTGACTCGCTTGTCGGCTTCCGGGTGTTCTTTCGCCCATTCGGCTTTGCGTTCGTTGTACTCATCCTGGAGTTGGATGATCTGCTGCTTGATGCGGGCCGCGCCTTCGTAGTCTTCCTTCTGCACGGCAGCTTCTGTCTCGAACGAGAGAGCCTCGAGGCGCTGCTGCAGGTCGCGGATGTTATCCGGCATGGACTGGGCATCGATGACGTGCTTGCTCGCGGCCTCGTCGATGAGGTCGATCGCCTTGTCGGGCAGGTGCCGCTCGGTGACGTAGCGGCTGGAGAGCCGGGCAGCCGCCTCGATGGCGTCGTCAGTAATTTCGACCTTGTGGTGAGCTTCGTACCGCGGCTTCAGGCCTTTGAGGATCGCGATCGTATCTTCGACCGTCGGCTCCTCGACGTAGACCGGAGCGAACCGGCGCTCGAGGGCGGGGTCCTTCTCGATGTGCTTGCGGTACTCATCGAGCGTCGTCGCGCCGATGGCGTGAAGTTCGCCGCGGGCGAGGGCCGGCTTCATCAGGTTCGATGCATCGATGGCGCCTTCGGCGCCGCCGGCGCCCATCACCGTGTGGAGCTCGTCGATGAAGAGGATGACCTCCCCTTCGGACTGTTTCACCTCATCCATCACGGCCTTCAGGCGCTCTTCGAACTCGCCGCGGAACTTGGAGCCGGCGACGAGTGCGCCCATATCGAGAGCGAGCACGCGCTTGTCCTGGAGGTTGTCGGGCACATCGCCGGCGACCATTTTCTGGGCAAGCCCTTCGACGATGGCGGTCTTGCCGACGCCGGCCTCACCGATGATGACCGGGTTGTTCTTGGTGCGCCGGTTGAGGATCTGCATCACACGCCGAACCTCGACATCGCGGCCGATGACCGGATCGAGCTTGCCGTCCTTCGCCAACTGGGTCAGGTCGGTCGAGTACTTCTCAAGCGACTGGTAGCGGCTTTCGGCCGTCTGGCTGGTGACGCGCTGCTTGCCACGAATGTCCTGGAGGGCGCGGTAGATGCTCTCCTTGTTCACGCCGAACTCGGCGAGGAGCCTGGTGGAGCCGCTCTCTTCGTTGTCGGCGATGGCGATGAGCAGGTGCTCGACACCCACATAGTCGTCCTTCAGGCGCTCCGCTTCCGAGTTCGCGACTTCGAGCATGCGGACGACTTCGGGGGTCGTGTAGATCTGGACGACGTCGTAGGCGAGAGTCGGCAAGTCTTCGACCTGCTTCCCGACGCGCTGGCGGAGCCGGCCGATATCGACGTTGAGCTTCTGAAGCACCTGCTCGGCGAGGCCGCCGTTAAGGGTGACGAGGGCGGCGAGCACGTGGGAGACGCTCCACTGGCTGTTGCGCTTCTGGCGGACGATTTCTTGCGAGTTCGCGAGCACCTGTTGGGCCTGCTCGGTGAACCGGTCTTGTCGCATCATGTTTGGTTCCTCCGGAAAGTTGGAAAGGTAAAAGGACTGAGGACTGAGCGGGCTATCGCGGCGCCTGCGCATCCCGTTGTTTGGCGACGGCGGTTCTGAGGCCGCCGATGATTCGTCCGACTTCTTCGGTCTGATCGAGAAGGCTTCGGAATGTGGGTTGATCCAGCAGTTCGTCGTCGAGGGCTGCGTAGAGGATTGAACGAACCTCACCGCACGACGCTTTGGCCATGACCAGGAACCGTGCGAAGTCGGCTCGGCTTCCGCGCTCGAATCCCTCTGCGATGTTGGACATTACCGAGAGCGCGGCACGGCGGACCTGGCTTCGCGTGTCCACTTCGCGTCGGAAGGCGTTCGTCGAGGTTGCGGCCCTGATCGCGGACCTCAGCAGCCGGGCCTTCTGCCAGGCGATGAGATCCTCAAATCGTTCAACCCGGGGCTTCACCACAGATTCCACTCAGTCCTCAGTCCTTTTGCCTTTCGACTACCGCGCTCGATAGGGCGCTGGAAGCCTCGTCGACCGGATCTTGTCGAGTTCGGCGCGGGTTGCTGTAAGTTCTTCTTGCAGGGCGACGATCTGTTCGTTCATGCGAAGGATGATGTCAACGCCTGCGAGGTTGACTCCGAGCTCATCGATCAGGCGCTGGGCCGTCCGGATCTTCTCGATGTCGCTGTTGGAATACATTCGGATGTTGCCATTCGTCCGTTTCGGCTCGACGAGGCCGGCGCGTTCGTAATAGCGAAGCGTCTGCTGGTGCATTCCCACCAGCCGGGCAGCGATGGAGATGACGTAGATCGGTTGCTCGTCGTCGGCAACGCCGTCATCGCTGGTTTCGCGGCGGATTCTGGCCATGCGCCACCTCCTTTGCTAAGGCTTGGCAGTGGTGGCCGAACGAGCTTTGCGCATCGATTCGAAGTGCTGCCGCTCTTCGGCCGTGAGTTCTTCTGGCAGGTGAACACGGACGCGGACGAACAGGTCGCCGTGCTTTTCCGTGCTCCCAAGGACGGGCATGCCTTTGCCGGCGAGCCGAATCTGACGTCCGTTCTGGGTCAGTTCGGGTATGCGAAGCGCGACGCGGCCCGAAAGCGTCGGGACCGTGACTTCCCCACCGAGCACCGCATCGAGCAGTGGCACATCAATCTCGGTGACGAGGTCATCGCCTTTTCGTTCGAATTTCGGGTGATTGAGGACGGTGGTGACCAGGTAGAGGTCGCCGGCGGAGCCTTTGCCCGCGCCGGGCCGGCCTTCACCCGCGACGCGAACGCGCGAACCAGTTTTCACTCCCGCCGGGATACGGACTTCGAGGCGTCGCGGCCGTGTGACGGTCCCCATCCCTTCACAGGTGTGGCAAATGGCGCCCGCAACTTCGCCGCTGCCGCCACACGTCTTACACGGTTCAGGCGACTGCAGGTTCACGGTTCGAGTGGTGCCGTGGAAGGCCTCTTCCAGGCTGATATCGACGGGCGTCTCGATATCCTGGCCACGGCGGTTGCCGGTGGCGCCTCGCGGCCCGCTGCGTTCGCGGCGGAAGAAGGTATCGAAAATGCTGCCGAAATCGCCGAAGCCATCGGCGCCGGGCGCGGCGCGGAATCCGCCACCACCGCCACGCCGGTTGGCCTCTTCAATTTGATCGGCCATCTCCCAGCGGTCCCCGTACTTGTCGTACTTCTTGCGCTTATCGGGGTCCGAAAGGACCTCGTGGGCGGCGTTCACTTCCTTAAAACGGGCCTCGGCCGACTTGTCGTTCGGATTCACGTCCGGATGATATTTCCGGGCAAGCTTCCGGTAGGCCGAGCGGATTTCCTTCTCTTCGGCTGTGCGGGGTACGCCCAGGGCTTCGTAGTAGTCGCGTGCCATTACCCACTAACCATACAGCATAGGCAGCCTGCCTAACAAATCGTTTACACAAGACTTGATAAAGACTGTGTCAGACTACTTGCCAACTGCTCCGTGCGATGGCATGATGCCCATGCACACCAAAAAAGCCCTCCAGGAGGAATCAATCGTCATGGCAAACACTCTCACCCGTTGGGACCCGTCCGCCGATTTCGCGGCCATGCGGAACGTGATGGACCGGCTGTTCGACCAGCCCTTCACCCGTCTCCCGTTCCGCCCAAGCGAAGACCTCGGCAACACGTCCCTCAGCCTGGATGTCGTTGAAAACGGCGACACCTTCGTCATCAAGGCCGCAGTTCCCGGCGTCGACCCGAAGGACGTAGAAATCTCCGTCGATGAAGACGTCCTCACCATTCGCGGTGAGTTCAATCGCGAAGAGGAGTCGAAGGACGAGACCTACATCCGGCGCGAAATCCGGTCCGGCAGCTTCCAGCGCCAGCTGCGCCTGCCTCCGACCGTGGAGCCGGAGAAAGCCCAGGCAACGTTCGAGAACGGGCTCCTGAAGCTCTCCATTCCGAAGAAGCCGGAGGCCCGCGCTCGGTCCATTAAGATCACACCTCAGGGCGTCATCGAAGGCGCGAGTGAGCCTTCTCAGAACTAACCGACAGCCCGGCCGGCGTCCTCTCCCCGGCTAGACAAGAGCCCCTCGAAACTTCGAGGGGCTCTTTGTTTGCCTTACAGGTCACCGGCTACAGGGTTCAGATGAAGGGATGGTCGGCGTGTTTCTCGCCGCCAGTGAGATAGATCGCCGCCGCCCAGCCCGCCAGCGAGCCAATTACCGCAAAGACGAGGCTGAAGGGCATGAGCAGGAGGCTCTTCTTCACCGCTTCGATGGCGAACCAGAGGCTCGCAACCGTGACAGTAGCGAGGCCAAGTCCCCGGATAAGCAGAGGCAGGGCCGGCAACAGCCGGCGCGGCTCGGGTGGGGCTGGTTCGTGCGGCAGTTCGCCCTCGAATTGGGTCATGCCGCGCAATCCGAAATCCGAAATCGAAAATCCAAAATGGTACTTAGCCTCGCTGGTCCGGCGGGAGCATGTTTGGGATGCCATCTTCGATGGGATAGCGCTCGCGGCAATCCTTACACGTGATCGTGCCGGTGATGATTTCGCCCGCTTCTTCTTTCTCGACCTTCAGTTCGAGGTCCCCTTTGCACATTGGGCAAACGAGGATTTCCATCAGCTGCTGTTGCATTCCAGCATGGTAGCGCCCAACCCGAACAAGAAACACGGGTTGTACCTTGGCTTTCGGTGGGCACACTGACGTGAAGTGAACTGGCTCGACCTCGTGCTGATCGCGGCGATCGGCTTTTCTACCTACAGCGGCTATCGCAATGGCTTCATCCGGGAGCTGGTGTCGATCGCCGCGGTGATCCTGGCGATCCCGGTGGCGGGCATCTTCTACGACGATATGTTCCCGAAGGTGGAGCCGATCGTTCGGAACGAAGACCTTGCGGCTCTGTTCTCCTTCGTGGCGATCATGATCGGCGTCATCATCGGTGGGCAGGTGGCCGCCCACCTGCTGAAGCGGACTGCGGAGATCCTGAACCTCGGGATCCTGGACCGGCTTGCCGGGGGCGCCTTCGGATTCCTGAAGGCCGTCTTCATGGCGCAAGCATTGTTGGTTGCCCTGGTCACCTTCCCGAGCCCGGACCTGCGAGACGAGGTGGATGGCTCGGCCGTTGCCACGCGCCTCATCGATTCCGCGCCAACCGTGTTGGCCTTCCTCCCGCACACGTTCGATGAAGGAATCGACCTGTTCAACGACCACATCAAGACGCTGGGCGGCCCCAGAACCACCCCGACACCGGCGCCATGAGCGCGGAGCGCTTCCGGGCGACCGTTGCGGTGCATCTCTTTTTTGTGCGGGACGGCTCAATCCTTCTCCTGCGGCGCGCGAACACCGGATACGAAGACGGGAACTACAGCGTGCCGGCAGGGCATCTCGATGGCGGCGAGACCGTGACTCAGGCCGCAATTCGCGAGAGTTTGGAAGAGGTCGGCACTGCAATCCGTGCCGAGGCGTTAGAGCACGCCGTGGTCATGCACCGCCGGGCGGAGGCGGAGCGCATCGACTTTTTCATGACCGCCACCGAGTGGGACGGCGAGCCACGGAACCGTGAGCCAGAGAAGTGCGACGAACTTCGGTGGGCGCCTACGGACGGACTGCCCGCGAATGTGGTGCCGTACGTTAGACGGGCGATCGAGGCATGGATGGACGGGGAGCGGTATCTGGAGTTCGGCTGGGACTAGCCGGAGGTACCTCGCAATACACTGCCATGCCCGATCGTAGGCGGCTCGCCGCTCTGGCGTGACCGGCTCGTCGTCGATCGGGGCCGCGTCGAGACGCGCCTTGAATTCTTCCCAGGGGACCGGGACGAGCTGATCGATAAGCGCATCCGCTTCCTCAAGACGATCTTCTTCGATGAGTCGGTCGATTTCGGCTCGAATCTGTTCCTGCGTCTTCACGGGCGGATCGTACCTTCGGCCCAATAGAACTCGACGACGCCGAAGCCACGCACGCTGGGCTCGCCCGCCTGGTTGATGATGGCGAGTTCGAGGTCGGCGCGACGTTTGCCATCCTCCTCATAGACGCGGGCAACGCGGCCAGCGATATCGATGGGGTTGTTCGTCGGGTCCGGGCGGCGGTGAGCGGCTCGCACCTGGCGAATCCAGCCCGCGTTCCCGAGCCACTCATCGATGGCACGATAGAGCAGCCCCACTTTCAGGGGGCCGGGGATGATGGTCCCGGGCATGCCGGCTGCTTTCGCGGCTTGCGGGTCGTAGAAGAAGGCCGGGAATGTCCACTGCAGCGCGCAGTGGCGGATGACCATCTCGAGCGAAGGCTGCAGATGCAGCACAGGGAGTTCATCGCCTTCGCGGACGGTTGCGGGATCGACGGTCATTCGGCAGCGTCCCTGGCTTTCGCTTCGGCAGGATCGTACTGGGTCATGGTCCGGCCGCTGCGGGCGACGATGTTGCCATCGGCATCGCGATAGACGACCTCAGCGCGGAAGTCGATGGAATAGCCAAAGCGGCCGCCGAAGCGCTCGTTGATATCGACGAGACGATACGAGGCCTGGAGTTTCTCGCCCATGCGCAGGGGGCGTTCGAACTCCCACTGGTTGGCGATCAGGATCGAGTTGGGCAGCAACGGCGGGAGTTCGGTCGCTTCGTAATCGGTTTCCAGGCCGGCGATGGCGTAGCCGGAGACGGGATCACCGGGTGCCGGCGTCTCATCGGGCACACGGCCCGTGTAGACCTCGACCGCGTGCCGCCAGCCGCGAAGCGTGACTTCGACTGAGCCCGAGACAGTTTCGCTGCCGATGAGGGCACGCACTTCGTCGGTGAGGAGTGATTGGTCTGGCACGGGATCGAAGCGTAGCGGGCGAGGTCGACAATCGCCATCGACGAGTCAACAATCGAACGGTGATTTACCTCGACTACGCCGCGACTTCGCCTCTTCGTTCGGAAGCGCGCGAGGCCATGCTCCCGTTCCTCGAGGGACGCTTCGGGAACCCGAGCGGGCTCTATGCCATCGGGCGTGATGCGCAGGCCGCGGTGGACGAGGCGCGGCAGACGGTCGCGGACTGCCTGAAGGCGCGGCCCGCGGAAATCCTGTTCACGAGCGGGGGCACTGAGAGCATCAACGCTGCCACGTTCGGGATCGCCTATGCGATGCACCGGGCGGGCGCGGGCAACCACGTCATCACCACGGCCATCGAACACCACGCCGGCCTGCATGTGGCCCAGCAGTTGGAAGAGCTTGGATTCGAAGTGACGACGCTCGGTTGTGACGCGAGCGGGCGAATCAGCATCCCGGAGTTCACGCGTGCACTGCGTCCCGGCACCGTGCTGGCAAGCGTGATGCTCGCGAACAACGAGGTCGGCACCGTGCAGCCAATCGCCGAGGTGGCGGGAGTGCTGCGCGAGTTCGCCGCAGACGCCGGCCACCGGGTGGCGCTGCATACCGACGCAGTCCAGGCGCCGGCGTGGCTGGATATCGACGTGCACGCCCTTGGCGTCGATGCCCTGAGCCTTTCGGCGCACAAGTTCGGCGGGCCCAAAGGAACGGGCGTCCTCTACCTCAAGCGGGCCACGCCGTTCCGGCCCCTGCTTCACGGCGGCGGCCAGGAGATGCAGAAGCGCGCGGGCACCGAAAATGTGGCGGGGATCGTCGGGGCGGCGGCGGCGCTGAAAGTAGCCTCGTCTGGTTTCGTACAGCGATCCGCAAGAGTCCGGGCGCTTCGCGATCGCCTGCGCGACGGGATCCTCGAGAGCGTCTCCGGTTCCCAGGTAAACGGCGGCCAGGAAAACTGCGTGCCGAACAACCTGAACATCTCGTTCGATGGCGTGGAGAGCGATGTGCTCGTGCGACGGCTCGACGAGTGCGGGATCGCGGTCAGCTCTGGGAGCGCCTGTTCGAACTCTACCTGGGAGCCGAGCCATGTGTTGATGGCGATGGGCGTCCCCATCCGGCGCGCAGTGGGGAGCATCCGGTTCTCGTTGGGCGAAAAGACGACCGAGGCCGAGATCGATGCGGCCCTCGAAGTGTTACCCGGGGAGGTCGAAAGTGCCCGGTCGGAGTCGGCCTTGCCGGTGACGGTTTAACCACGAGAACCAAGGCACCGAAGCGTCGAAAGACCTGAACCAATCAGGGCTAGTTCTTGGGTGGCGCCGGTCCTAACGGACTGCGAGAGGCAGTTAGTTACCAACCTTCTCAAGGTAGGAAAGCGCCTCGGCCTCCGTGCGAAAACACAATTCTTCCATCACTCCGGCGGAAGTCCGTTGCATCTTGCCAAGGCAGAACAGGTCCTCTCGGTCTCCGTTCAATTTTGACTCGACTGCGAGCTGAGACGGATCTTCAGTAAGCGTATAGATCGCCCTGATTCCCAGGATACTCCCCACTGAGAGCAGGACGGCGGCAATCACGGCCGCGACTTGAGGCACAAAAAACCCTGGAATCAGTGCTCCGAATCTTTCGTCCTGTGCTGACGCAGATCCGATCAAAACATGCCTGTCGCCTCCGGTCTCAAGGCTCGCGTGAAGGTTCTTCAGGTGGAAGCGCACGGCGTTTCTGGAGATCCCAATGGTCTCTGCGATCTCATTGTTCGTAAGACCAAGCCTCGCCAAGGCCAGGACGCGAGTCTGAGTGGGAGTTAAGTGATCAGGTTCCGTTCCAAGAGTTTCGTTCATTTTCGCGCTCGCTGTCCGGCACCTCTATTACGGCTCAATCCAAGACGACGACGCATCATCGAGCACCCCAAGAGTTGATTGGAAGCCCGTAATCCTTAACGAAGCACCGCCGAAATACGTATGCTCGAACTTATACCAACCTCCGCCGAAATTAGCGTCCCGGTAGATAGTGAAGTGTGTGTAGACGGCATCGGCGGCACGAAAGTTCAGTGCGTCGCCTTCGTCGTTGAAACAGGATTCGGACAGGATGGGTGGTTGGTCGATATCGGCTGAGGCTGGGGCCATCTTTCCCCAGCAGTACAGGTCCGACTTTTCCGTCGCGGCCACATTGCGGCCAGTAAAGGCTGAAACGCCAAGAGCGACCATAAGAGTGGCGCCGATCACCAGCGTGGCGAACAGGAGAGAACGAGTGCGCGTTGTCAAATTCCTACCCTCATGTAGCCTTCGATGAGGCTAGATCAGCATCGCAAACCCTGTCGCTACCCCCCTTTTTTGCCAGCGCCGCAACTCCCGCCGGTACCATCGGCCCTTCGTTCGTTCGATACTTGCCGGTACTCGGTCGACACCCTTCGCCAAGACGTTGATAATCCTTCGGCCACACGAAACCAAGGATTGCCCAATGCTTTTGCATGACGTTTTGAACCACGCGGTCAAGCTTTTCCCGTCGAAGACGGCCTGTATCGATGGTGACACGGAGTACACCTATGCCCAGACTGGCGAGCGCATCCGGCGTCTTGCATCGGGGCTGCTGAAGCTGGGGCTGAAGCCGGGCGACCATATCGCCATCCTCGCGAACAACTCGCACCGCTACTTCGAGACGTACTTCGTCTGCAGCGTTGCGGGCATGCCGCTGGCGCCGCTAAACATCCGGCTGGCCGCCCACGAACTCGAGTTCATCCTGAATGACGGCGAGGTGAAGGCCATCTTCCTCGGTCCGGAGTACGTGGCATTGTGGGAACAGTTCAAGGAGAAGACGCCCGGCATCAAGCACGTCATCGCGATGAATGCAGAGGTGGCCGGCGGCGCCGACTATGAGGGCCTGATTCGCGACAACCAGCCGTTGGAGGGTGTGGCGCGCGAGTGGCTCGAAACCGACATGCTGAACCTCTGCTATACCGGCGGCACCACGGGCCTGCCGAAGGGCGTGATGCTCAGCCAGCGGGCCGTTGTCTCGAACGCGCAGCATGCGGTGATGACGTTCGGTTTCGCCGAGCGCGACGTGTGGCTGCATGTGGCGCCGATGTTCCACCTGGCGGACGCCTGGGCCTGCTACGCGTTCACGATGGTCGGCGGTACACACGTGTTCAACCCGGCGTTCTCGCCGCAGCTCTGCCTCGAAACCATCGAGAAGCAGCGCATCACAAAGACGATCCTCGTGCCGACGATGATCAACTTCCTGGTGAACTTCCCGGGTCTGGCGAACTACGACACGAGCAGCCTGGACCTGATGCTCTACGGCGCCTCGCCCATGCCGGTCGACAGGCTTGTCGCGGCGAAGAACGCGCTCGGCGCCAAGCTCTGCCAGGCCTACGGCATGACCGAAACGTCGCCGCTGCTGACGGCCATGCAGCTCGACTGGACGTTCTACGAAGGGTCTGAGAGCCAGGTGAAGCGGCTCGCGAGTTGCGGCCGGGAGATCTCCGGGGTCGAGGTTCGCGTGGTGGACCAGGCGACGGGCAAGGATGTGCAGCCGGGTCAGGTCGGCGAAATCATCGCGGCCGGGCCGAACGTGATGAACGGCTACTGGAAGCGGCCGAAGGAGACCGCCGAGGCGCTCAAGGACGGCTACATGCACACAGGCGACCTCGCCACCATCGACGAAGAGAACTTCATCTTCATTGTCGACCGCGCGAAGGACATGATCGTTTCGGGCGGCGAGAACGTGTACTGCGCCGAAGTGGAGAACGCGCTCTACGAGCATCCTGATGTGCTCGAGGCGGCGGTCCTCGGCATCCCGGACGAGCGCTGGGGCGAAGCCGTGCTCGCGATCGTCGTACCCAAGGAGAACTCGAACCCGAGCGAAGGCGAGATGATCGAGCACTGCCGCGGGCTTATCGCCGGCTACAAGTGCCCGAAGAAGGTGGTGTTCCAGAAGGACCCGCTGCCGAAGTCGGGCCCTGGGAAGATCCTCAAGACGGAGCTGCGGAAGCCGTATTGGGAGGGCAAGACGCGGCAGGTGAACTGAGGCGGGTCAGCCTTGCTATAGTGATTTCATGTCCACCGCGGTCCGCGAATTGCCGACATGCACGCCGCTCGAATCGGGAGACCGACTGAATCGAGCGGAGTTCGAGCGCCGGTGCTCGGAGCGCCCGGACATCAAGAAGGCCGAACTCGTGGAGGGAGTGGTCTACGTGGCTTCGCCAGTGCGGATTCCTGAACACGCCGAGCCGCACGGTTTCATGGTCTTCTGGCTGAACGCGTACCGGGCTCGCCACCCGGAATACCGGGTGGCGGACAACGGGACTGTGAGGCTGGACGATCAGAACGAGCCCCAGCCCGATGTGATGATGTTTCGAACCGGGCCGGGGCGAATCGATTCCGATGGCTATCTCGCTGGCGCCCCGGAACTTGCCGTCGAAATTGCGGCCAGCTCAGCCTCGTACGATCTCGGCCCGAAAATGGAAGCCTACCGGCGCAATGGCGTCCGCGAGTACGTCGTCTGGCAGATCCTCGAACATCGCATCGATTGGTTCAGGCTGGTGGACGATTCCTTCGTTGCGGTCCACCCGGCGGGCGGCAACATTGAGAGTGCCGAATTTCCCGGGCTTCGCCTCAACGTGGATGCGATGCTCGCCGGCGATCTCGCGGCGGTCCAGGCAGCGCTCGGTTAGCCTCGCCAAATCGACAATCCGCAATCCAAAATCCAAAATGGTTCCATGCCCATCTACGAGTTTCGCTGCGCCGATTGCGGCAAGGTGACCAACTTTTTCACGCGCAAAGTCGATACCGAGGTGGTCGCGCCGTGCGAGCACTGCGGAAGCAAGAAAACCAGCCGGATGATGTCGAAGTTCGGGCGTTCCTACACGCGCGCCGACATCATGGAGAAGTACGGCGACCCCTCCGAATCGGGTAACCCGGACGCTTATCGCGACCCGCGCCAGATCGGCACCTGGGTCGAGAAGAAGTTCGACGAGTACGGCATGGACCTCCCGGACGGCGCCCGTGAGATGATCGACGCGGCGCGGGACGGGGACCTGCCGGACCCGGTGAGGGATTTGTAGGAATTAGGTGTGAGGTGTGAGGTGTGAGCGCCTCAGCTCCGCCGACGAAGCTGATTGATGAAGGCATGGAGCATTTTCCGCACCTCGATCGCCTGAGCAGCCCGTCGATCGTGGTCTTGAGGAGACAAGTAACCCGAATCACGGGCTAACCAGACTTCGTACTCCACCTCGGACGCCGACCCCATGGCTATCTGAAGGAAGCGCGCGAAGTCCGGATCGGAATCTCGGCCGCAGCCCTCCGCGATGTTGTAGCCAATCGATGCCGCGGCGCGCCTCAGCTGGCCCGTCAATCCGAAGCGCTCTTCAAACGGGAACGCCCCCGTGGCTTCGTAAATCGCCAAGGTCAGCGCGTGCGCCTTTGGGGTCACCTTCAGCTCGCGAAAGTTCCTCATGCCTCATACCTCGAGCCTCACACCTACTGGGCCGGATCCATCAACTCCTTGAAGCCGTACTTCTGCAGCGGGCCCATCACGATGATTTCGTAGATGCCGATGCCCTTCTTGCGGCCGGCTGAGACCTGGCTGAGCTGCTGGACGTGGAGGTTGGCCATGGGATTTTCGGCGGAGAGGTCGTACATGCCGCCGTCGACTTCGTCGGGGCCGACCCACATGCCGTGGCCCCACTTCGGTTCGCCATAGCCGATGCCCTTCATCAGGAAGGAGTACATCGGCTTGAATTCGATTTCGATGGGCTTGCCCTTCGCCGGCGTCAGGGAAATCACGCTGCCCGAATCGATCCAGCGGGTGCCTTTCGAGAACTTGAGGTGGTGGTCGATAGCCGCCTCTTCTTCGGATGCGTTTGGGTAGGGCTTGAGGATCACTCCCGACTGGTGCCAGCGGGTACCGTCGGAGTACTCAGATGCGGTGAAGAGCGTGCACATGTCTTCGAAGTTGAGCGGGGCCCAGTTCCAGAAGAACTGGGGGGCCTCGGTGCTGGGCGCGCCGCGAGGGTCGCGGCCACCGACGTTGCGGATGCCCCAGGAATGGTCGCGGCTGCCCCACCAGGTGTCCTGCGAGAGGTCGTAGTTCGTGCCGTTGCAGGAGAGCTTGCCAGTCCACGAGCCGTGCTGAGTCATCCGGGTGTAGTCCATCACTGGCACGTTCCGGGCGAGGCGCATGAAGTGTGGCTCTTCGTTCGGGAACGATCGGGCGTCGAAGAGAAGGTCGGCGGTGATGCCCCACTTGTTCTTCGCAACCTTCACGTGGACCTTCTTCAGCGGTTCGACAACCTGGACCGAGATTGGCCCGACGCGGGTGTCCATGCGGTCGCTTCCAAGCAGGCGCGAGGCCCGCACGAAGTACTGCTGCTTGCCGCCCTGCACCACGGAAAATGCAGCATCGATGATGCCGAGATTCGGATAGATGCCCATGGCCGCGGCGAAGTAGACCTCTCCGTCGCGGCGGTAGCCATTGAAGAAGTAGCGGTCGTAAAAGTTGCGGTCACTCGTGGCGACGCGGTCGAAGGTGTGCGGGGTTTGGTGAATCAGGTACTCGTCGGCTGCCGTGATGGCCATGGGTGTGTGGCTCCCTTGTTGGTCTGCGCGGCGACTGTAGAGGAACGGACGAGTGCTGAGCAATGAGTCTTGTGTGCATTCGACATTCGCCGGGCGCCAATCGACAATCCACCGCGATGAGTGACACCTCGCCCTTGGAAACGATCATCCCGCGTATTCTGGAGCACTTCTCAGCGAAGAACGCCGCCCGGGAGCAGGCGCTCACGGCCAGCCGGGCGATCATCCGGATGAGCGCGAACAGCATCCGCGCCGTGCACCGCGGGCAGTTCCCGCAGGCGGCGGAACAGCTCGATGAAGCGAAGCGAGTGCGCGATGCCGCGGTAGCGGCACTCGAGGGACACGCCGACGTCTACTACGCGGGGTTCCTCCACGATGCCCAGAAGGAGTATGCGGAGGCTCGGACGACGCTGGCGCTGCTGAGCGGTGGAAGTATTCCATCCCCGGAAGACCTTGGGGTTGAGTATCCGGCGTACCTGAACGGGATCGCCGAAGCGGTCGGAGAGATGCGGCGGATGGTGCTCGACCGGCTGCGCCGGGGCGAGTACGACGGCTGCGAAGAGATCCTCCAGGGGATGGACGACATCTACTCCGTGCTGGTCACGATAGACTTCCCGGACGCGATGACCGGTGGGCTGCGCCGCACCACCGACCAGACGCGGGGGATCCTGGAGAAAACGCGCGGCGACCTGACGATGGCGATGGTCCAGCGCGAGGCCATACGCGTTATGGGCGCAGAGTAGCGGCGTAGCAAATCACCGAGGGGGCAGAGCATGGCAGAGGACTGGTCAAGGCCGGTAGTTCACTGGGAAATCCGGGCCAAGGACCCCGACAAGATGTCGGAGTTCTACTCGAAGATGTTCAACTGGGACATCACCACAGGCGCGATCCGGAATATTGGGCCGGGCATTGGCGCTCCGGAACCGATCACCGGCCACATCCGCCAGGGCGAATCGAGCGGAGTTACGCTCTACATCCAGGTGCTGAGTCTCGCGGCCTCGCTTGCGAAATGCACAGAGCTCGGGGGGACGGTGGTCCGCGAGGCATTCGACCCGGGTGGGCGACCCCCGACGCTGGCGTGGATCGACGACCCCGAGGGCCAGCGGATCGTCCTCGTCCAGCAGTAGCCGCCTATTCGATGATCACGTTCTCTTCGACGATGACGCTGAACCGCGTCGCGATGTCGAAGAGGTTCGGCTCGTCGGCGAGGACTTCGCGAATTTCGGGGGAACGGCCGGACGCGCGCATGTCTTCTTCGGTTTCGAACCAGGCCTCTGCGAAGCCGTCGTAGGCCATCTCCCGGCCACCCCCCGAGAGGTCGGGCGCAATGTTGATGACGTACCGGGCGACGCCGGGCACCTTGCGCGCTCTCTCCGCGTGAGGGCCGAGCCGGTACGCGGCGAAGTCTTCGCGAGACATTCCGGCTTTCCGCTTCGCACCGAAGATCATCTTGTACATGCAGCACCTCATCGAAGTGAGGCAATGCTTGGACGTGAGAGCTCCCGCGTCAATCGGCGGCTACGACCGCCTTCGCCGGCTCGACCGCGGCGATGTGGGCGGCCCAGGTATCCCTGATGAACGGGTAATAGTCATCGGCGAGGATGACGTGGCCGGCTTCGTTGGCGTGCACGCCGTCGCCCACCCGGGTGTTCCGTCGGCGATGGTGCGTCTTCCACCATGGTTCGTCGACTCCGAAATACGGGACCTTCAGCTGGGTGGTCAGCTCGCGAAGGCGCTGATGCACGAACTGGCGACGGGCCTCGTGACGCTTTGCCTGGCGCTTCGTGAGGCCTGGATGGCCACGCCCGACGGGGCCCTTCACCGCGAGCAGGACGCCTTCCTTGCGGAGGATGAGCCGGATGACTTCGGAGTAGCGAGCGGCCGCGTCTTCGGTGGAGACGTGCGTGTCGCCGCCGAAGGTGGCCTGGCCGATGCGGCGCATCGTCCGGAAAGCAATGTTGTGCGTCCAGCGGCGGCTCTGCGAGAGCCGCATGCCGGCATCACCAACTGGCTGGCCGAGCTTGCCGAAGATGCGCCGAACCTTGAGCGGCGTCGATTCGTAGGTGAACGAATACGACGCGATGTTGAGTACGACGTAATCCGGCTGGCTTTCTTCCATCCAGCGTTCGATCAGCGAGACCATGCGCTCGTTTGGCCAGCAATTCTTCACGACGAACTCTGGCTGTTCGCCGAATTCAGCCCCGAGGCGCTCGCTCATGATGCTGACTCTGCTCGCGGACTGGTCCACCCACCCGCCTGTATCGGAGCTGTTGCCAAGGAAGAGGATCTTCACCTGCGAAGCGTAAGGCTGCGGTGGGCATCGCGATACCGATCGGGTCTCGACCGGCACAAAAGGGTCCGCAAAAGTGCCGTTCTACCAGAGGGTCGCTTTTGCGCGTGCCGGATATGCCTCGTCGTACTCTTTGCCACCGAGACGGGACTCGCTGACAGCGGCGAGAATCTGCCCCGCCGTGGGAAGGGTATCCGGATCGACGTGCTTCGCGGGGTTCCAGAGTTCCGAGCGCATGATGGCCTTGGGGCACTGGAAGTAGACCGACTTCACGTGGACGACGACGACACACCTCGGCGCGGCCTCGCCGACGGCGAAGGACTCAAGCAGCGCGGGATCGAGGGACAGTTCGGCGTCGCCGATGATGCGGAGAGTGAGGCCAACGCCGGGGATAAGGAAGAGAAGCGCTACGCGAGGGTCGCGGATGATGTTCCGGAGGGAATCCGTGCGATTGTTTCCCCGCCGATCCGGGAATGCGACGGTCGTGTCGTCGATGAGCCGGACGAACCCGGCTCCGTCGCCACGTGGAGAGCAATCGAGGCCTTCCGGCCCTGAGGTCGCGAGCGCCATGAACGGTGCCGCCGCCAGCAGAGCAGCGTATTCCGGAATGAGCTTCGAGGACTCCTTCACGATCGAAGACTCGACCGGCTCGCCGTAGATCTCCGCGAGCTGTTCCAACGAGGTGATGGTGGTCATTGCCGTGTGCCTCCGTCGATCGAGTGTGGCAGGGCCCGGCGGACGGAAGCAACGACCAATTCGCACCGTTGGCCCTACGCCACAGTCCTTGCAATCACGGCTTTCGTGAACTCCATCGTGTTGAGCTTGCCGCCGAGGTCGCCCGTTTTTTCGTTGTTGGCGATGCAATCGTGGACGGCGTTGATCAGGCGGCTGCCCATGTCGAAGTGGCCGCAGTATTCGAGCAAGTAGCCGAACGCCTCGATGGCGCCGCTCGGGTTGGCGATGCCTTTGCCGGCGATATCCGGGGCCGTGCCACCGGCAGGATCGAAGATACCAATGTTGGGCTGGTGGCTCGGCGTGAACGCGTAGGAGGCGCTCGCGCCGAGGCCGATCGATCCGATCAGGCCATAGACCATGTCGCTGAGGAAGTCGCCGTACTCGTTGGGGGTGACGATGACATGGAATCGCTCGGGCTTGATGATCAGCTTGGCCAGGAGCGAATCGAAGAGTTCCTTCGTGTGGGTGGTGTTGCGGTACTCCTTCGCGACCTCGGCGATGACGTCTTCGAAGAGGCCATCCGCCGCCCGCTGGATGGTGTATTTGCTGGTGGAGACAACGTTGTGGCGGCCGCGCTCGGCGAGGCGGAAAGCGAAATGCGCCGCGTGCTCGACCGGCGTGCGTTCCATCACGCGAATCGAAACCGCTGAGTGGTAGCCGATCTTCATGCCGGCGTCTTCGTAGGTGCCGCCCGTGGCGACGCGAACTACGTGCAGGTCAATGTTGCCGGTGTAGTTGGTAGAGACTCCCGGGTAGCTGCGGCAAGGCCGATGGATGACCGAGAGCCCGAGCCGGTCGCGCATGAGCTGGTTGGGGCTAATTGTCTGGGTGACGGTCGGGTATTTCATGGCCGCGCCAAGTTCGCGGGTGAGTTCCATGCCTTCGTCGATGGCGGCGGTGCCGGACTCGCGTTTCTCCAGCGACCAATCGACGGGACGGAAGCCTATCGGCGAGCCAAGGGCTTCGTTGATTGCGTGAATCGCATCGCGCAGTTCCGAAGCGATCCCGTCTCCGTTCAGTTCAGCGACTTCCCGCATGTGGCACTCGAAAGTGGAATGTCGAGCAACGCGCCCGCAACTCCGAGCTTACAGGGCAGATGATTCCCTTGGCGACGCGGGGAGCTGTTTCCGCGGCTGGCATCAGTCATCCTCGGGCGCTTCTGGAATTTCGATGCCCCGGTAGTGCTCGATGCCGCGTTCGCGGCCGCCCGGGTCTAGGTCGATGGCGATGACATCGATCCGGGCACGTTCGGGAGCAATGGCGTTGGCTTCGCAGTAGCCAATGGCGGCCCGCCACATACGCCGGAGCTTCGCGGGAGCCAGCGATTCGGCAGCCATGTCCGACGCAGCCCGGCGAGTTCGGACTTCGACGAAAACCACATCGTTACCGTCGGCCGCCACCAGGTCGATCTCGATGCGGCCAATGCGAACGTTGCGAGCGAGGATGCGCATTCCGGCGGATTCGAGGCGATGAGCGGCGACGCGTTCGCCGAAATCGCCGAGCCGCCTCCGAGAAGTCACCAATCGAACGAATACTGGGCGACGGGCGCGTAGCTGATGCGGTGGATGGGGCTCGGGCCAAGTTCACGGAGAAGCCGCTTGTGTTCGGGCGTGGAATAGCCCTTGTGCTGGCAGAACTTGTAGCCGGGGTACTCGTCGCAGAGCCGCTTCATGAGCGCGTCCCGCTCGACCTTCGCGACGATGGAGGCGGCCGCCACTGCGACGCTCAGCGCATCGCCATCGATGACCGGGCGGACATTCGGCAGGGGAAGGCTGAGCGCGTCGCTGATGATCGCATCCGGGGTGATGGACAGTGCTTCGAAGGCGCGGAGCATGCAGAGCCGGCGGGCGGGGAGAATCCCGATCCGATCGATCTCTTCGACGGAGGCCCAGCCGATGGCGAACGGAACGGCCGCGCGGATTTTCGCCGAGAGCTCATCGCGGGCGCGTTCGGGGAGAACCTTGGAGTCGCGGACCTTGGAAAACCAGCGGAATCGCTTGCCCGCCGGCAGCGCGACCACACCAGCGGCAACGGGTCCGGCGATCGGCCCGCAGCCCACTTCGTCGACCCCGGCGACCCAGGCGGCACCGGCGTTCCAGGCCTCCTTTTCGAACCGCAACGATGGGATCGGTGTGGCTGCCACGCAGTGATGGTACGTCGTGCGCCCGCAGCAGGCAGCGCCCGGCGGAGATGAATTCAGACTCCGCGGTTTCTTATGGAGCGAAGGTGGACGCGTCATGCGGGAAAGGCTGCGATAACCTGTGCCAGCCCGACCACCAAAATTTTCCCAAAATCACGTGTCGTTTTGACGAAACTAAGCTACGCTAACTGTGGTTCCTAAGTTTCTACTGCTCTTTTCGAGCCTCGCATACCTGCCCGATGAATCGACGGACCGCTACTTCTTTGGAGGTCGTCGATTGCCTTACAACGACAAAACCCTGACCTGTTCCGATTGCGGAAACTCCTTCACGTTCACCGCCGGTGAGCAAGAATTCCACCAGTCCAAGGGCTTCACCAACGAGCCCCGGCGCTGCCCGGACTGCCGCAGCGCGCGCCGCGCCGATGGCGGCGGTGGTGGCGGTGGCTACGGAGGAGGCGGCGGCGGCTTTGGCGGCCAGCGTCGCGAAATGTTCAGCGCCACCTGCGCCACCTGCGGCAAAGAAGCCCAGGTCCCCTTCCAGCCGCGCGGCGACCGCCCGGTCTACTGCCGCGATTGCTTCCAGCCTCAGCAGCGCTCCGGCGGCTTCGGCGGAGGCGGTGGTGGTCGCGGCGGCAACCGCTGGTAAGAACAACCCGCGGCTCGCAGCCACAAGGCTGAAAAAACCGCACAACTCGAAACCCGCCCCGGTACCGGGGCGGGTTTCTTGCCGTGTGCGACGCCAATCCGGAGTTCAGACCTTTGCGGTTTCGTAGACCGAGGCCATGCCCTCGAGAATGTGGTCGGCCAGTTCGAGGGTGCTCTCCACCGCCTCCACGGCTTCTTCCGTGGACAGCCCGGCCTCGACGGCGATTTGTGAGGCGGTCTCTTCGAGCGAGCGGCGCATCGAGTTGAAGGTAGCCACGGCCGACGTCAAACCAATGCGCTCCGCGACGAGCGAGCGCCCGTATTCGCGCCCGATGGTGCGAGCGTCTTCGCTGAAGCGTTCCTTTTTCGAGTCCGAGGCGATGTAGCGCGCGAAGAGGTCGACCACCTGCCTTCCCAGCAGGCGCAGGCGGTCGATCGCATCGGGGCTCATCGTCTGGAAATGATCCAGGCTGTGCCCCTGGCGGCCCCGGGTGATCCGGCGCTTCACGCGGCCGAGGGCGATGTCGCTGATGCGATCGGTGTCGCGCGCGGCCGCGGAAGCGCCGGCGTTGGCGATGATCGCACGGAGGTCTTCCTCCAGGATGCGCCGGTGTCCGCCGTTCGTGCGGTATGAGCGGATCTCGCCGGCATCGGCCCAGCGGCGAATGGTCGATTCGCTGACCCCGAGCTGTTCGCTCGCGGCGCCGAGAGTCAGCCACGTCTGGCGTGCGGGTTCACCAGGCATGCTTCCAAACCTCACCAAAGTTGGTCAGGATTGTACCCGGCACGGCGCAGCGCCGCTACGTTCGCGGGCCAGCGCTGTCCCTCGACTACTTTATCGCGCTGAGTTCAGCGGAGACGTTGTCCGAAGGCGCCGGCGTGGCCGTTTTCGGCCGGGGCGTGGAGGTCTTCGTCGGCGGCGGGGTGGGAGTCGCAGGCGGCGTGGGCGCGGGAGTTTGCACATCCGGGTTGGCAACCAGAGACGGTGTCTTCGCGTCGAGATGCGGCGTCGCGGTTGGCGTGGGTTTGGTCGCGGCCGTATCAACCGCGGTTTCGCCCTGGGTATTAGACGACGCGGCGGGGCGCACATCCTTCGTCGGCGCGGGGCCGGCAGACGGCTTCGTGGCGAGCGTCGGCTGCACCGGGGCGGCGGCCTGCGGCGACTCCGCGGGCAGCACCTCAATCTTCCTGGCCGTGATGACGCCACCGGCGTCGGATGCCTTCTTCGAAGTCACGCGGATGTTGTCTCCCTCGGCGATGGCGGCGGCCGGGACGGGAGTGCCCGCGGAAGTGACATCCCGGGACTCTTTCGGCGCCGCTATGACAACGGTCGCGTCGCCTGAACGGACTTCGAGCGTGCGCCCGTCGTCGCGTGTAGCAATGACCTCGCCCTCGATCGACGTGTCGGCGGGCGGAGCGACATGCTCGGGCAATCCCGGGATGTCGCGCGCCACATCTATCACGAGCGCCGCCGGGTTGCCCCCACTCGCGGCGCCCGCGACGACAAGCCCGGCGCCCGCCACCGCCGCGATGGTCATGGTCGCCCCTTTAATCCGAGCGGCGGGGCGACGGCTGCGCTCGCGTGCGGCTTCGGCACGAACGGCCAACCGCAACTCCTCGCGGCGAGCCGGGGATATCCGCGGCGGGGGTACTGAGCGCCCGATTTCGTTCAGCTCGGCGGCAAGCCCGGCCAGGGATTCGATGTCTTCTGATGCCGTCCCAGCACGGTTCAATGCGGCTTCGAGCTCCGCATCGCTCCGGCTGCGTAGCGGGCGGGGGATCATGGCATCTCTCCCAGGATCGCACGGAGCCGTGCGAGCGCGCGGTGTTGAAGGGCCTTGATGGCGCCGCTGCTTCGTCCCGTAGCCTCGGCGGTTTCGGCCAGCGAAAGGCCTTCGAAGAAGCGGAGGATCACCACCTGTTGCTGTTCGTCGGTGAGCAACTCCACGGCTGCCTGGATATCCCGCTGGCGCTCGAGCCCAGGCGCGAAGTCGGTCTGGGAGACCGAGTGGAGGGCTTCCGGATCCGCGGACTCGCAGTCACGGCGCACGGCCAGACGTTTGCGAACGTCCGCCGTCAGGTTGTGGGCGATGCGATAGAGCCAGGCGCGGAAGGCGATGCCCCGGTAGCGGTACTTCGATATGCCTCGGACCGCTTCGAGAAAGACTTCGGCTGCGATGTCATCGGCGACCGTGGAGTCGACGACGCGGAATTCCGCGTATCGCCGGATGGCGCCGTAGTGGAGGGAATAGAGCTCGTCCCATGCCGTCTCGTCCATCTCGCGGGCGCGTTCGACCAGCGAACGTTCCCGCGAAGCGGAAAGCGCTTCGAAATGCCCCACGCGAGGGTTCACGAGTGCCATCGGTACGTCATCCATGGGCGGCCCATCGCACGGTATATCCGCTCAACCGGGCAGAAGGTTACGCGACAGAGACAAACTCACGAATTTTCGAGGTCGTCGAACTTCGGGGCGGTGAAGGGCGGAATGTAATCCGGGCCGTGATGCCGATACGGGCTGCGCAGCTCATTCGCGCGACGGACGGAGAGGTCGCCGAACTTGTCGCGGAGACCCGCGACGGTGTCCTGCAGGCGGTCGGCCTCGAGCGTTTCGCCGAGGCGCAGCTGGCGGGCGCGCTCGACGATGTTGTGGACGCCGAGGCCGATCAAACGGACGGGTCGGCGTTCGTTTTCATCCCAGGCCTTTTCGAAGAGGGCCGCGCCATGGAGGAAAATGTCATCGGCGAGGTCGACGGCCACCCGGGGCGTGAAGGAGCGCGAAAGCGTTTCGAATGGCGGGAAGCGCAACCGGAGGCTGACCGTGCGAGCAGCCTTGCCGCTGTTCGCAAGCTCGTGCGAGATGCGTTCGGCCTGGGAACGGAGGACCGCGCGAAGACGGTCGCCGTCCGGTTCGTCGTTGTCGAAGGTGATGTCACGAGAGATGGACTTGGCCTCCGAACGGCCCGACACCACAGGTGCGTCGTAAATCCCAAGGGCACGGGCGTGGAGTTCGGCGCCGTGCTTGCCGAACTTCGCGACGAGGGCGCTCTCTGGCATCCGAGCGATGTCGCCAATCGTGTGGATCCCGAGGGCCGTCAACGCCTCGGCGGTCTTGCGGCCGACCATCGGCAGTTCGCGGATTGGCCGGGGCGCGAAGAACTCGGCTTCGGTGCCTTCAGCGACCACTACCAGCCCGTTGGGCTTGCCCGCGTCGCTCGCGACTTTCGAAACGAGCTTGTTCACCGAAACGCCGATGGACGCGGTGATTCCGATTTCCTCGCGGACCCGCCGCTTGATAGTGGCGGCGACTTCAGCCGGCGTACCGAAGAGGTGCTCGGTTCCATGCAGGTCGAGATACGCCTCGTCGGCGCCGGCTGGTTCCACAAGCGGAGAATAGTCGCGCAGGATGGCGTGGAACTGCTTCGAGGCCTTGCTGTAGTAGGAGTAATCGGATTCGAGGAACACGGCCTTTGGACAGAGACGCCGCGCCTGGCTGACGGGCATCGCGGAGCGCACGCCGAACTTCCTGGCCTCGTAGCTGGCGGTGTTGACCACTCCTCGGTTGCCCAGCCCGCCGGCCACGACGACGGGCATGCCCACGAGTTCCGGGTGGCGCAGCAACTCCATCGACACATAGAACGCGTCGAGATCGACGTGCAGGACCGTGGCGCGGTCGCTCATATGTTCTGATGATACAACGATGCGCCTTGACCTCCGACACCGCGGGTTCGCTATCAGGCCCTCGACTCTGACAGCCTTCGCGCGCCTTGGTATCCTCTTCTGGTGGAGTTCCTCAACGTCGAGACGAAACCAGGGCTGAAGTCGCCGATTGCCGTTTGCGCCTTCTCGGGCTGGAACGACGCGGCTTCGGCGGCGACCAACGCGGCGCGATTCATCGTCCGCCGCCTCGGTGCGCGAAAGTTCGCCACGATCGATGCCGAGCCGTTCTACGACTTCAAAGAGGCGCGACCGACGGTGCGCATTACTGCCCGCGGCGACCGCGAACTCAACTGGCCGGCAAACGACTTCTTCTACGCCCGCAACCCCACCGGCCCGCACGACATTGTCGTTTACATCGGCACCGAGCCCGCTCTTCGCTGGCGGACGTTCACCAGCGCGCATGCCGAACTCTTCAAGGATGTCGGCGCCGACATGGTGGTCTCGCTGGGCGCCTTGCTTGCCGATGTGCCGCACAGCCGCCCGATCCGGGTGACTGGCAGCTCGATGGACCCGAAACTTTCGGACCAACTGGATCTGCAGCCTTCGCGATACGAGGGGCCGACAGGGATCGTCGGCGTCCTGCACGACGCTCTGCGCGCGGTCGACCTTCCCGGCGCGAGCCTCTGGGCCAACGTGCCCCATTACATCACGACCTCCCAGAATCCTCTTGCCACTGCGGCGCTGCTCAGGCGCCTCGAGGCGATCGTGGGCATGGAGTGGGACCTTTCGGAGCTCGATTCGGCGGGCGAGCGGTTCGTCGATGAGGTGAACACCGCGCTTAGCGGGAACCCTGAGGTGCAGGAATACGTGGGGCAACTCGAGCAGGCGATGGACGCCGGCATCGAGTCGGAGCCACAGCCCGAACTGCCCCGTGGCGAGGACCTCGTCCTCGATGTGGAAGAGTTCCTGCGCGGCCAGCGCGACGACAATTAGCCTTCCGAGCCCGGTTGCTTCGCGGTTGACGCCTTATCGGTGGCGGGCAAGACTCTGCAGGTTGTTCGGCGCATCCGAACGATCCCACGATTTCGAGGATTGATGCCATGGCCGATGCTGCCCTCGCAGAACTGATCGACGTCCCCGCGCTGGAACGGTTCGTGCACGCCAACGTACCGGGCGCCACCGCGCCGCTGGAGGTGCAGAAGCACGTCGCTGGTTTTTCGAATGAAACCTTCTATGTGACCTGCGGCGAACAACGGTGGGTGCTCCGCAGGCCGCCACGGGGGCCGTTGCTGCCCACCGCCCATGATGTCGTCCGCGAATACCGCTACCTCTCGGCGCTCCACGGGAAGGCCCGCGTGCCTCGGCCGGTCGTTTCGTGCGAAGACACGAGTGTCATCGGCGCGCCCTTCTACCTGATGGAGCGCGCGGAGGGTGTGGTTATCCGGCTGGAAGTGCCGGCGGCGTACAACGATCCCGCGGGTCGTCGGAAGGTGGCGGAAGAGATAGTCACCGCACTGGTGGAGTTGCATGCCGTCGATTGGCAGGCCGCCGGGCTGACGGGCAAGGGCGACCAGTACCTGCCTCGCCAGGTTGAGCGCTGGAGCAAGCAATGGGAGCTCACGCAGCCACGGACTCGGCCGCTGCCCGGGCTCGATTCGGCGACCGAGTGGTTGAAGACGCGCATCCCGGAATCAGGCGGCGTCTCAGTAGTCCACGGCGATTACAAGCTCGACAACGTGATGTACCGGAGCGACCGCCCGGAATTGATCGCGATCTTCGACTGGGAGATGGCGACGATCGGCGACCCCCTGGCGGACCTGGGCTGGTTGCTTTCGACCTGGGGCGACCCCGGAGACCCACCTGGAACACGCCGTCGCGCTGAAGGCCCGGCACTCACGACAGCCGAGGGGTTCCCCACGGTCGACGAGATGGCGGCGCTCTACGAACAGAAGAGCGGGAAGTCGATGAAGAACTTTGCGTTCTACCACGTGCTCGCGGTCTACAAGCTCGCGATCATCCTCGAAGGCCTCTACATGCATTACCTCGAGAAGACGGCTTCGAACCCGGCCAGCGCCGACTTCAAGTGGTACGTGCCGGTGCTCGTCGACCGCATGCACCGGATCATGGGAGAGTAGCCGGATGCAAAAACGTCTCGCGCTCTCCGTGCCGCATTACGGCTTCACACTCCTCGAACACGTCGAAATCGCGAAGGAAGCCGAAGCGCTCGGCTACACGGACGCGTGGTCGTACGAAGTAGACGGCCAGGACTGTTTCGCGCCGCTGGCGACAATGGCCCTCTCTTCGAACATGCGGCTGGGCACCGCGATAGCGAACGTCTACACGCGGGGCCCGGCGACGCTCGCGCAATCGGCGGCCAGCATTGCAGACCTGGCGCCCGGCCGTTTCGAATTCGGCATCGGTTCAGGTTCACAGCCAATTGTGGAGATGTGGAACGGCGGCAGGTTCATCAAACCTGCCACGCGCGTGAAAGAGATGGTCCAGTTCTTGCGGCGGGCGCTCGCGGGCGAACGTGTGGTGTTCGAGGGCGAGACGTTCCAGGTCAACGGTTTCCGGCTTTCGGTACCGCCGGCCATCCCGCCCAAGATCCACGTGGCTGCCCTGCGCGAAGGCATGCTCAAGGTGGCGGGCGAATACGGCGACGGTGCCATCATCAACTGGCTTTCGGCCGAGGATGTGAAGAAGTCCGTCGCCGTTGTGCGCGAGGCAGCCGAAACAGCCGGACGCGACCCGAATTCCATCGAGATTACGGCCCGCCTGATGGTGAACATCGATCCGCCGAGCCCGGAGGCGGACGTGATGCGGCGGCGCCACATCAACGCCTACCTGCACGTGCCCGTCTACAAGTCGTTCCACCAGTGGCTGGGCCGCAGCGAGATCCTGGCCGGCATGTGGGAAGCGTGGGATGCCGGCGACCGGAAAGGCGCGGTCGCGAACACGCCGGAACAGGTTGTCGACGACCTCATCGTCCACGGGACAGCGGAGGAACGGAATGCGCACGTCCAACGCTACCTGGATGCCGGCGTGGATACGGCGTTCCTCAGCTGGTTCACCTTCGAACCAGACCCGAAGAAACAACGCGAGATGATCCACCAGGCGATGGTAGAGATGGCGCCAAAGCGCTAAGGCAGCCTGGTCACCGGCTTCAGGAACAGCATCGCGGCGATGCCGATGACGAGCGCCAGCACGGCGCTCACAACAACGGTGGACTGTGGCCCCCAGAGCCAGACCTGCAGCGCGGTCTGCGCGTGTCCCAGGGGCGTACTGGCGACGAACGACAGGCCGTACAGGCTCATCACGCGGCCCATCATGTTGCGCTCGGTGTTTTCCTGGAGGAGAGCGACCGCGAAGTTGATGAAGATCGCCGGCCCGAAAATGCCGGCGAAGAACATCGCCAGCATCGCGAGGGGCACATTCGGGGCGAGCCCATAGAGCATCCAGAAGAAGCCCCCCATCAGGAGCGAACTGCAAAGTAGCAGGCCCCGGCGCTTCAGCCGGAGCATGCTCATGATGATCGAGCCGGCCACGATCCCGCCGCCGAGCGCGCCCCAGAAGAAGCCGACGAACTTGTCCGACTCGTGGAAGACGTCATCGACGATGAGGACGACGGTTACCTGGAAGGGGCCTATCAGGAGCACGCCCGGAACCGTGCCCAACGCGAGGATCCCGAGCAGCGAGCGGTTTGTGTTGACGTATCTGAGCCCTTCCAGGAGGTCGCGGAGGACGCTCTTGCCGGTGGGGACGGGGACATCGGTGGCGATCAGGCTGAAGAGCAACGCCGCGGCGCCGAGCATGGCGACCTCGGCGCCGAAAGCGAACGTCAGGCCCGGGCCGTCGGCGAGCACACCGCCCATCGATGGGCCGAGGAACTGGAGCGTCGCCATGAAGGCCATGGTCCCGAAGATGGCGCCATTCTGGAGCTGCGATTGGCTGAGGAGCTGCGGCATCATGCTCTGACGGGCCGGGTTGGTGAATGCGCCGGCACTGCCGACGATCGCCGAGAGGATGAAGACCGGCCAGATGACGCTCACATCGGCGCCGGAGAGCGCCACGTAAATGAGCGAGACAGCCGCCGCGACCAGGTAGGTTCGGACGAGTATGCGCCGCCGCTCGACGCGGTCGGCTACCACGCCGCCGAAGAGCGTAAGCGAAGCGCCCGGCAGCGTCTGGCAGATGAGCGCGAGCGCGATGGCCGGCGCACGGTGACCTTCGCTCACCCGATCTCGGATGAAGAGCGGGACGGTGACAGATTGGATGCCGACGCCACTGCCGGCGAAGACCGAAGCCACGAACCAGAACCAGAATCCGCGCACGTTGAATGGATTTCGGGAACCTTCAACGGCAGTTGCGGCGGTGACTGCTGGAGCGGGCAGCACTTCGGGCATCGCTTCGGTCATGGCGCGGAAGTCTAAGGCCAACTCGAGCGAGTTGCATCAGAAAACCATGAACGAATTGTGCTCAGGCCCAGGGTGTGCCGAATTGCTCCCGGGACGTTACCTCAGCGACGGGCTTGCGCATGTTCCGCCCGTAGCGGCGGGTGGGGTAGCCGAGCGGGATGATGGCGTGGACGGCCATGGATTCCGGGAGCCCAAGCAAGGGCCGCACTTCGGCCTCCCGAGCCTTCCAGCGGGTGGTCAGCACGGACCCCAGGCCGAGCGAGTGGGCGGCAAGGAGAAGGTTCTGGACCGCCGGGTAGATGGATGCGCCGAGGGCAGCGATGCCCGATTCGGTGGCGCCGAAAGCGTATTCCGAGGTGATGGCGATGAGCACCGGGACTTCTTCCCACGGGGTGCGGTCGGGGGCGCCGGCGCCGTAGAACTGGGCGCCCAATTCATCGAAAATCTTGCCGAGTTTGCCCTTGGTGGCGGGATCGCGGATGACGATGAAGCGCCAAGGCTGGATGTTCCGCGCGCTGGGCGCGCGAGTCGCCGCCGAAAGTACCTGTTCGACGATCGAGTCATCGACCGCGCGGCCATCGAAGTGGCGAATGGCCCGCTGCGAGGCGAAGAGTTTCTCGAGTTCGTTGTAATCCAAGGTGTCGCTCCGTTTGTGGTCGCGTCAGCGTAGCGGGATCGCACACGGTTGGCTCGCCAACTCGCGAGAGAGGCATAGAATCCGGCCACGCTGAGAACAGGAGGGCAATGTGTCCGACTACGAAACCATCACCTACGAATCGAGCGACGGCATCGGCATCCTTGCGTTGAACCGGCCCGAGCGCTTGAACGGCATCACCAACCAGATGATGCGCGAACTGTATTCGGTGCTGCTCGGTCTGCCCGCGGATCACGGGACGCGCGTCGTGGTGCTGACCGGCACCGGCAAGGGCTTCTGTCCCGGGGCAGACCTGGGCCACTACAGCTCGGGCGAGCGCGAAGAACCGCTCAGCACCGAGACGTTCCAGCTGACAGCGATGCTGCACGAACTCCCGCAGGTGACCGTGGCCGCGGTGAATGGTGCGTGCGCGGGGGCCGGCCTCGGTTGGGCGGCGGCCTGTGACCTTCGCTACGCGGCAGAAAGCGCGAACTTCAACTCGGCGTTCCTGGGCGTGGGCATCTCCGGCGACATGGCAGCCCCCTGGTTCCTGCCGCGCATCCTGGGATCCAGCAAGGCGCGCGAGTTGATGTTCCTGCACGGGAAATTCAGCGCGGCGGAAGCCGAACGCATTGGCTTCGTTTCGCGGTCCTTCCCGGACGAAACATTCCGGGCGGAGGTAGCAGCGATTGTTACTCGCCTGGCGAAATCGGCGCCATTGGCCCTGCGGGCGATGAAGCAGAACTTCCTCGCGGCCGAAATCATCAGCCTGCGCGAGTACATCCGCATCGAAACCGAACGCCATCAGCGGACGGGCGCATCCGAAGACTCGCGCGCGGCCTTCCGAGCGTTCGTCGAGAAGCGCGAACCAGAATTCAAGGGACGGTGACGCATGTGGCTTCGGTTGCGGCAGATCGCATTCATTGTTGAAGACGTCGAGAAGGTCGTGGCCGACCTCAACGCGGTGTTCGGACTCGAGGTGGCGTTCATCGACGAACACCTGCCGCCCGCATACGGGCTGCAGAACCGGTTGCTGCCGGTCGGCACTCAGTTCATCGAGTTGTGCTCGATGGTGCGCGAGAGCACGGCCGGCGGCCGTTATCATGCGCGCCGCGGCGGTGACGGTGGCTACATGGTCATCACGCAGTGCGACGACCACGCGCCCCGGAAGGCGCGCGTGAAGGAACTCGGCATCCGTGTGGTAGCGGCGCGGGACACCGAGACTTCGTGCCTGATGCAGTTGCACCCGCAGGACACCGGCGGCTCGTTCCTGGAGATCGACTGGCACGAAAAACCGCATGAGCAGTACCCGGGCTGGACGCACGCGATCCGGGGGCCGTGGCAGGACTTCATCCGCACGGACCGCGTGAGCGCCATCGTGGCTGCCGAGATCCAGTCTCCCGATCCGGCGAAGCTGGCGGCGCGCTGGAGCGAAATCATCCAGGACCCGGTGACCCGGGACGCGGCCGGCAACGCCGTGATCGAGGTGGACAACGGTGTCATCCGGTTCGTCGAAGCCACCGATGGACGGCCCGAAGGGCTCGGTGGGATCGACCTCAAGGCGACGAACGCCGATGCCGCCCGCCAGGCAGCGAAGGAACGCGGCCTTTTGCGCGACGACGGCGTGATCATGATCGGCGGGATGCGGCTGAGGCTTGTGTAGCGACCCTGCTCAGGGGATGGACTCGTCGAAATCCATCGAGATGTGACCGGCTGTCACCAGCCGCTCGTATTCCGCATCGTCCACGCCCAGGAGCTCACGATAGACGTAGTCGTTGTGTTCGCCGAGGGCGACCGGAGGCTGTCGGACGCCTGTTGGTGTCTCGGAGAAGCGGATGAACGGCGTGGCGAAACGGAACGGGCCGAGGCCATCGAACAGCAGCTGGGGCTGATAGAGTCCTCGCGCGTTCACGTGCGCATCGTCATAAATGCGCGAGCTTTCAAGGACGGGCGCGCCAGGGATGCCCGCTTTCTGGAGCAGGTGAAACAGTTCGTAATCGTCGAACCCGACCGTCCACAGCGCGAGGTGGGCGTCAATTTCGTCGTGGGCGGCGAGCCGGCCCGCGTTGGTCGCGAACGCGGGGTCCGTTGCCCAGGCAGGATTTCCCATGAGTTCGCAGAGGGAGTTCCACTGGCGGTCTGAGAGGATTGAGACAGCGATCCAGCGGTCGCCCTGGTCCTCGGCGCTGCCCACCGGCCGGCATGGATAAACGCCGGTTGGCGCGAAGTCGTAGAGCGAACGGTTGCCGCGGCGTTCGGGGATGGTGCCGTTGAGTGCGTATTCCATGAACGCCTGGGCGAGCATGCCCGATGCGTTCTCGGCCTGGCCGATTTCGATAAGCTGGCCTTCGCCAGTCCGGTCGCGGTGCCAGATCGCCATCATCGCGGCCAGTGAGGCCTGCGCCCCGGCCAGGTAGTCTCCCGAGAAGATCGCAGAATTCTCGGAGGGATCGGCATCGCGGTAGCCGCGAAGGAGCGTGTGTCCGAGCACACTTTCGAGGTGAACGCCGAGTGCGCGGGCCTGGTTGTATGGTCCGGTCGAGCCATAGGCCGGGATGCGGACCATGATGATCTTTGGGTTGTAGGTCTTCAGCCACTCGTAGGTGATGCCGAGGCCTTCCATGGTTTCGGTGGCATTGTTTTCGATAACCACGTCCGACTGGGCGACGACCCGGCCAAAGATATCGCGGCCCTCCTCCGTGCGGAGGTCCACAGTGAAACTCTTTTTATTGCGGAACATCTGGACGAACGTGGGGTTGTAGTTCCATGGGCGCGGCCCGGGATCGTTGTTCGGGTAGCCGCCGGCCGCCGGGGGCAGCAACGCGGCAAGTTCCTTGGAAGGACGGGCCAGCGTCCCGCGGGTCATCGGCTGCATCACGTGGCTGTTTTCTGCCTTAAGGACTTCGGCGCCAAGGTCCGCGAGGAGGAGAGTCGAAAATGGGCCGGCCCAGACCACGCAGAGGTCGATTACGCGGATGCCATCGAGTGGGAGCCTCGGATTGGATGTCCGCGGAGTCGGAATTCTGGGCGGAGTGCTTGCCAGTTCGGCGCGGATTTCTGCTTCGTGCTGGTTGAGCAGCGGGGCCGGCCGGCGCAGTTCCCATGGAGACTTCGGCATGATGAACGGGCGGCCCGGGAAGGTGACTTCCCCGAGCTCTGGGTGGTTGGCCGTGGCCCAAAAGCCGCGGTCGCGGAAGTGTGCATCAGCGCTGATCTCCGCGACATCGAAGAGCGGCCCGCAGAGGACCTTGGCGCGGCGGGCGGACTCCCAGATCTCGCGCTTGGTGTGCTCGCTCAGCCAGGCGAAGAAATAGCCTTCCAGTTCGGCGACGTTGTCGGGATCGAGCAAGGTCGCGCGGTTCTTCCACTTCGGGTCCTGCAGCCATTCGGGATTGCCGAGCATCTCGGCGAAGCGGTCCATCCGATTCGAGGCCGCCGAGAATTCGACCCAGCCATCGGCGCAGGGATAGACGCCGGCGAGGGCGGCTCGGGCTGAGCGCGAGGCGCGCTTGGTGCGGCGTCCGGAGAATTCGAAGGCGATGGCGCCGACGTGCCGGCGATCGGCGCCAAGGAAGTGGCTATCGGCGATGGAGAAGTCGACGCGCTGGCCGATGCCCTGCTTCTTGCTTGCGAAGATCGCGGCGAACGTTGCCGACGCGGCAGCAGAGCCGGACTCGACGAGTGAGGCCGTGCCGTACATCGTCACCGGTTCGCGTTCGATGACACCCATCGTGTACATCTCACCCGCGAAGGCGAAGAGCGTGAGTTCCGTGCCGACGTAGTCGCGATAAGGGCTGTCCTGGCCGAAGTTGGATATGGATATGAGCGGAATATCGGGCCGGCGGGCGTGGATTTCGTCCCAGCCGATGCCGAGTTCTTCAAGGCGACCGGGGCGAAAGCTTTCGACCACCGCGTCGGCCCTGTCGAGCAGGTCGAAAAAAGTCTGCTTTCCTTCAGGCGCGGCGAGGTCGAGTTCGATCGAGCGCTTATTGGTATTGAAGTAGAAGAACGTGCCGCTCTTCTCCGGGTGCGGCTGGTTGCCGGGGAACGGACCGAGCTTGCGTGCGGGATCACCTCCAGACCGCTCGACCTTTATGACATCGGCGCCGAAGTCGGCGAGCAGCTTGGTCGCGTATGGACCGCAGACGTATTCGGTGAGATCGAGGATGGTCAGGCCAGCAAGAGGTCCAGGCACAGGGCTGCTCCGGCGGGTAGGTGAGGAGTGGCCCGCGCCGGGTGGCGCGGGCTCCATTCGGTGGCGTTCAAGCCTGCCCTAGCTCCGGGGCAGTCCGAGGCCACGGGTGGCGATGACGTTGCGGTTCACCTCGCTTGTGCCGGCGGCGATCGTACTCGCGACCGTCGTCAGGTAGGCGTGGTTGATTCGGCCTTTGAGCAGCGCCTTCGGCGAGTTGTGGTTCAGGCCACCCATCATGCCAAGCAGGTGCATGCCCGTGGTCGCGATGCGCTGGCCCAGTTCGGCGCCGTAGTTCTTGTTCATCGAGGCCTCGTAGTTCGGCACACCACCACGCTTCTGGATGGTGATGAGGCGGTACGAAATCAGGCGCGCGATTTCGGCTTCGACGGCGCGATCGGCGAGCTCGGTGCGGACACGCTTCAGGCGGCTGGCGATCGGCGACCCGGCGGGTGCGGACTTCGCCAGGGCAACGATGTCGTTGACGAAATGCTTGTGGCCGATGGCGCCGGCGATGTTGCTGCGTTCAAAGTCGAGCAGGGCCGCGCCGACGTACCAGCCGCGGTTCTCTTCGCCGACAATGTTCTTCGCGGGGACGCGGACGTTATCGAAGAATTCCTGGTTGAAGACGTGGTCGCCGCCCATGGTGATAAGCGGCTGGACGCTGACGCCGGGGCTCTTCATATCCATCAGGAGCATCGAGATGCCACGGTGCTTCGGGGCGTCGGGATCGGTGCGGGCGAGGAGGAACATCCAGTCGGCGCGGTGGGCGCCGGAGGTCCAGATCTTCTGGCCGTTGATGACGAAGTCGTCGCCGTCGCGGATGGCGCGAGTCTGGAGCGAAGCGAGGTCCGAGCCGGAGCCGGGCTCGCTATAGCCCTGGCACCACTGCACTTCGCCGGAGGTGATGCGCGGGAGGTGTTCCTTCTGCTGTTCTTCGGTGCCGTAGCGGATGAGCACCGGGCCGAGCATGGCCACGCCCGAGCCGCCGACCTGTGGGGCGCGCGCATTCGCCATCTCTTCGCTGTAGACGAACTGCTCGGTGACGGACATGCCGGCGCCGCCGTATTCCTTCGGCCAGTGAGGGGCGGTCCAGCCCTTCTTGCCGACGGCGATGCGCCAATCGCGCAGAGCCTGGCGCTGCTCCTCCTCATCGGGTTCTTCGAAGGCTGAGACGTTCTTCAGGTTGCTCGGGAGTGCCGATTGGATGAAGCCCCGGACTTCGGTCCGAAATGCGGCTTCTTCGGGAGTATCGCGAAATTCCATGTGGGGAGTCCTCCGGATGATGCGCGGAGCCTACTCCCGTCGGAGGAAATCTGCTCGTTGGAGTAAGACTTCCGAACTAAAGCCTTATCGCAGCAAGAGCAACGAACACCAAACCCGTCGCGACCATCAGTGTGCCGAGCGCGAGCGTGTAGATCCTCGCGCTTGCCTCAGTCGGCGGGCCGATGCGGAGTGCGCGAAAGAGCGGCGAGCCATTGGCGACCATTTTTCGAACGTTGGCGTCTCGCTTTTGTTTCGAGGCCAGGTTCCAGCCGCCGTTGCCTATCAACATCAGCCCGATGGCGAGGCCGATCCAGTTCACCGTCCGCCGGTGACTCCGCCACTGCGGACCAGCAAATCTTCCAGCTCCATCTGCCATTCGAGGGCGGCTCGGCGCTTCTCGGGCGTGTCGGCGAACTCCTCGTAGACCGCCTGGCCCCAGCGTACGTGCTCCTCCTCCTCGAGGAGGATGTGGTTGAGGATCCGGACCGTGGGCGCGTCGCTCACCTGGTCGGTGACCTGGCGATGGTGGCGGTAGTAGACGGCAAGGTGAGTTTTCATCACGCGATAGAGGCCCACGACGCGCAGCAACTGGTCCTGCTGAAGTTGCATCGCTTCGCAGAACTTGAGGAACGCTTCGTTCGGCGGCTCGGCGAGGTAGCTGGTGCGGAGGGTCGGCGGGGTTTCGAAGTCCATCTTCTCGGTCTGGCGCAGTTCGGGCAGGCGCTGACCGAGCCAGAACGAGTGGATGGAATCGTGGTAGCAGTGTTCGCCGAGGGCGAACTTGAGCTTGATTGCCGGCGTCGAGGAGGCCCAGCCGCCTTCGGTGGTCATGCAGACGTTTTCGGCGAAGCGGTAATTGATGATGCGGCGGGCGTTCTCTTCGACGTTGAACGCGCCGCCGATGGTGCGTGGGTCAATTGCGAGTTCGGGCATGGGGCTCCTCAGTTCACCGCGGCGATGGCGCGGGCGGCGCGCTCTTTCACGCGCTGGCGGAGCCCGTTCTGGCGCTTCGCCCAGTCACGCGCGCGGACCTTCGCCGTTGCGAGAACTTCGGGCTCGTGGACGTAGGTTTCGTCGCGCACGATGCACTTCTCCGGGCAGATCGGGATGCAGATGTCGCAATCGATGCAGCCGGCGGGGTCGACGACATGGGTGCGCTTCCCCGTGGTGAAGAAGTGGATGGTTTCGGTGGGGCAGGCCTTGCGGCAGAGGCCGCAGTTGATGCACGGCTCGAGGAGGATGGTAACGGCCACCTACTGCCCCGAACCGCTGAGCGCCGCCGTGCCGCGTTCCACTTCTTCCGCGAAGAACTCGCGGATTTCCGCAGATTGCGTGCCACTGAGACGCTCGCGCATGCCTTCGAACATCGCGTGAGCGCGGAGAGCCCGGGCTTCTTCAGCCGGGTTGCCATCGCAGAGCGCCTTCACGAAGTAATCGCCAATGGCGGTGTGGGTGACTTCGTCGGCCCAGTTGAAGTCATAGACGAGTTCCATCAGGTCGTCGTTGACGCGACGGCCGAGGTCGCTGGTGCCCTTGAAGAGGTCGAGGGCGGCGCCTTCCAGTGCCACGTTCGTGACGGACAGGCTGATGATGGGGTCGCGCATGACGTTCGCGGCCTGGTTGGGGGTGTTCGCACCCGCACCGCGTGCGACCGCGGCGTTGGCCTCGCTCGGTGGTGCGCCGGCGAGCGTATCCGGATATTCGCCGATCTGGCCACCGTAGCTCTTCAGGAGTTCGGTGCCGAGGTGCGCGTGGCGAACTTCGTCCCAGGTCTGGCGGGCCATGGCGGTAATCAGTTCCCATGGCACCGGCCACTGCTGCCATTCGCAGACCTTCCGGCTAAAGGCATCGATGCCGGCGTATTCGGCGCTGACGATGCCGCTGACCAGGGCCTTGCGGAACTCGATGTTGTCCGGCGCCTGGGCGATCATCTCGCGGAGGAGGCCGAGGTCGTAGTTCGAAGCATCGCCAAGCTTCTTCGCGAGTTCGGCTTTTTCCGCGTCATCGATGAGGACGGCCGGCCGATAGGCGGGATCCCGCTGCGAAGGCGTCTCTCGGACCTGTTCGGCGAATGCTGCGGACATGGGAAGCCTCCGGGTTTAGCTTGCCTGCCGAGCAGTATAGCCACCGGGACGAGGCTTGTAACGAATTTCCGAATGCGCTTCGGGATTAGCCCATCGTTTGGATGTGCTCAGGCCGGATCCGGTACATCACACGCGTTTCGGCGTCCGTATGTCCCGCGTAAACGTCAGCGCCTGTGTACTTCCTGGACATCTTGTCGATGTGCGCGTCGGCGCCTTCGTAGACTTTCTTCTCAACGACGCCGCGGACCTGGATGTATCGATACGGGTTCTTCTGGTCGAAGGCTGACACGGCGACCCGGCCGTCGCGGTCCAGGTTTCGGGCTTTGGCGCGACCATCGGCCGTGTTGAACACGATCGTGTCCCCATCGAGGTCGATCCAGACCGGGGTCACCTGTGGCGAACCGTCCTTCATGAGCGTGGCTATCTGGGCGAAGTTCGGCCCTTCCAGGATGTCGCGGTGGCTCGGCGGAATGACAGGCATCACTTACCTCTAGTTAGTTGCTTCTGCAACATTAGCATCCGCAGCCATCTGATACAAGGCGCTGCGCTCGATAACCTTGGCCACGCGGTCGCCGCTATTTGTGTTGCCTGTTGTCTCTGATTAGCTAAGACTAATTTCTATACATCGTTTGCACGAACATTCTTAGGCTGGAGTAACTGTCATGATCAATCGACTTCCCCTCGTCGCTGCCGGCGCCATCGCCACAGTGGGACTCGCCCTCGCGGCCTGCGGCGGCGACGAAAAGGAACCCGACGCCACCATTGACGTTTCGCTTTCGAGCTTCAAAGTCGACGCCAGTGCGACCACCGTGAAGGCGGGCGCGATCAAGTTCACGGCGGTAAACGCAGAGACCACGGACGTGCACGAGCTGGCCGTCCTGAAGGTGAACGGCCCGGACAACTTCGAGAACCTCGGGGAGGTGGAAGACATCGATCCGGGTAAGGGCGGTGATGTCACGCTGGACCTGGAGCCGGGTGAATACCTGCTCGCCTGCCTCATCGCTCCGGGAGAAGCGGGCAGCACCGTGGACCACTTCCAGGAAGGGATGAAACTGACCTTCACGGTCGAGTAGCGTCGCGCGTGGGGCGCAGTTCGCGTTTACTTGGAGCGTGCGAACGCTCATCTTCGCGAACGGCGATGCTCCTTCTCGGGAACTGGTGAACCAGGTCCATCGCCGCGGCGACCTGGTGTTCGCCGCCGATGGCGGGGCGCGTCACGCACTCGCCTGCGGCCTGGTCCCGGACGCAGTTATCGGCGACCTGGATTCGGTCGACGACGAGATGCGGGAGGCCATCCCGGAGGGGCGGTTCCACCGCGTTGCCCGGCTGGATATCACGGACCTCGAGAAAGCGGTCGCGTTCGCGCTGGCGCGCGGAAGCACGGCGATCGAGATCGTCGGGGCAAGTGGCGGACGTTCGGACCATGCCCTTGCCAACCTCTCGGTGCTGGTGACGAACAAGGGTGCGGCCGCAATCCGGATTCACGACGAGCTGTTCGAGATCAGCCTGGTGGACGGTTCGCTGACGATTGACGGGCCGGAGGGCACCGTTGTTTCGCTGGTGGCCCTTGGCGAATGCACCGGGGTGACGACCGATGGGTTGCGTTGGCCGCTCGAGGACTTCACCCTCCCGTTCGGGCCGCGCGGCATTCACAACGAGATCGCCAGTTCCCCGGCGCGCGTCTCGGTCGAGACCGGCAACCTCCTGCTGTTCAAGGGCCGCTGGATCGAAAAGCACGCGTAAAGCGCCCGGGCACTCCGGCCGGCACCTTTCGGGCCGTTCGCTCCATACCTTCACTGACCGGGCCAGCCACACCACCCGGCACACCGAAGGAGAATTCACATGGCCTTTTCACTGAAAAGCAGCCGCCTTGCATCGGTTGGGCTTGCGAGCATCGTCGCGGTTGGAGTTATCGGCGTCGGCACCGTCGCATTCGCGGACGAGCCGGGTTCGCCGGCACCCACGAGCGACCAGGCGGACCATCCGGCTCACCCCATCGCCGTCGGCGTGAAGAACCTGCTGGCCGATGCCGGCGTCACCCGCGACGAACTGAAGGAAGGCGCCCAGGCGGGCATGACGCTCGGCCAGATCATCGACACGTACGGCGACATCTCCGCCGACCAGGCAAAGACGAACGCGCTCGACAAGCTGAGTGAGAAGCTCGACGAACTCGTGGCGAACGGCCGCATCACCCGGGAGCAGGCCGACACGATCGAGGCGGGCGCCCCCGCCCTTGCGGACCGCATCCTCGCCGCCGTGCCGGGCGCACACCTCGGTGACGGTGAACATCACGGCAAGATCCTGACCATCGGCCGTCACGCCTTGAAGACAGTTGCCGATGTGCTCGGCACCGATGTCGCCACGCTGCGCGAACAGCTCGCGTCGGGCCAGACCATCGCCGACATTGCCGGCGACCAGACCCAGGAGGTCATCGACACACTGACTGAGAATGCCAATGCGTTCATCGACAAGGCCGCCGACGACGGGAAGATTCCTGAGGACAAGGTGGATACGGCGAAGGAGCGGGCGGCCGCTGCCATCGAGAAGCTTGTGAACGAAGGCCGGCCCCACAAGCCTGCCGGCGGAGAGCGGCGGCTGCCGGCGCGGGGGCAGTAGCCGGCGCACGAAGTTTCGAGCGGGTTTCCCGGCCCCGGCGACAAGTTCGCCGGGGCCGTTTTGGCGTTTCCCGAACGTTAGAATCCAGTTCCGAACGCGGAGCATCAGAAATTCGGAATCGACAATCGATGCGCAAAAATCGACAATAACGATTCACTTCACCGAGGAGCTTCACCCATGCCCGAACTCGGACGATTGCTGACCGCAATGGTCACTCCCTACACCCCGGATGGCGCAGTCGATTACGCCCACGCGCGGCGGCTCGCCGCCCACCTCATCCGTTCTGGAAACGACGGTGTGGTGCTTGTGGGGACAACGGGAGAATCCCCGTTGCTTACCGACGAGGAGAAGTACCGGCTGTGGGCAGAGGTGAAGCAAGAGCTGGGCGAATCGGTAACGGTGGTCGCCGGTGCAGGGACGAACGACACCCGGCATTCGATTCATCTCTCGAAAGAGGCGCAGCGCGCGGGCGCCGATGCGATCCTCGCCGTCGTCCCGTACTACCTGAAGCCGCCGCAGGAAGGCATTTTCCAGCACTTCCGGGCGATTGCCGAAAGCACCACCCTCCCGGTGATCGTCTACAACGTCCCCGGAAGGACAGGCGTGAACATGACGACCGAGACGCTCCTTCGCTGTGCCGAAGTGCCGAACATCGTCGGTGACAAGGAGGCGAACGGCGACCTCGCGCATTCCGCCGCCGTAATCGAGGCTGCGCCCGATTTCAAGATCTGGAGCGGGAACGACAACGACAACTTCCACCTGTGGTGCATGGGCGCCTGGGGCGCGGTGAGCGTGACATCGCACATCGTCGCCTCGCAGCAGCAGAAGATGTTCCGCCTTATCCAGGAAGGCCGCATCGCGGAGGCGGCTGCAATTCATCGTCCGCTCTGCAAGGTGACCGACGCCTGCTTCGCGAACGGCAGCCCGAGCACCATCCGCTACATCCTTCGCCAGCTCGGGTTCGAAATCGGCATGCCGCGCCTGCCTGTGGTTGAACCGGATGAGACCATCGGAGTGAAGGTGATGGCCGAACTGCGCAAGCACCGGCTCGACGCGATGGTTTCTGCGTAAACGCTGTGGCGGTAATCACCCGGATCGAACGGAAATCGCGAAGCTGGACACAAGTCTGGCAGGGCGATTCCGAGGCCGTGGCCCGAATTGTCGCCGGCCGGCTCGAGGCGGAGGGCGTTCGCGTCCGGATCCAGGGCCACGATACCCACTACCATTCGAGCGCCTTCTTGATGGCGGGCACCTGGGGGATTCTCGTACCCGCCGGGCGGGCGAACACGGCGCGGGAGATCCTTCGCGAGAACGAGGAGGGCCACAACGTCATCGAGGATGAGCCTGACGAAGGTCTGACATCGAGCCAGAAGGCGACGATTGGGTTCATTGGGGTACTCGTGCTCGCGATGGGCGCCGCATTAGCGCTGGCGGCCGCGTTCGGCCGGTAGGACAGAGGCGAGACCGGGAGGTCTCGCTTGTCTGGCGTTCGCGACTATGATTGTTTGCGGGGCGGCCGGAGTGCTCCGGGTTTCCACATTCGCCCTGGACCGACGAGCGAGTGCTTCCGCACTCGCCTCTGACGATGTCGAACCAATGAGCTCAGAGGCGAGACCGGGAGGTCTCGCTTGTCCGGCGTTCGCGACTGCTGGCGTTTAGCGATGCGGCCAGCTTGCTTTTGCGCTTCTACATTTGCCTGCGCCCGACGAGCGAGTGCTTCCGCACTCGCCTCTGACTCAGGGGGCGAGCCAGCCCTGGTACAGTTCGTGATCGCGGTTTAGCGGGAGGCGGACTTCCTGGCCGGTGCGCGTTGAGTGATAGGCGGCCGTCAGTAGTTCGAGGGAGCGGCGAGCGTCTTCAATGGTCACCGGCAGCGGGCCGCCTTCGGTGAGCGCGCGATGCAGGCGGATGAACTGCCCGGCGTTTTGCTCCGGGCCTGTGGGCGCCTCGGCAACCGCGGCATCGATGACGCGCTGGCGTTCGGGATCGGCACAGATGAAACGCCAGGGCGCGGTGCCAGGGTTGTAGGCGCTGTGGTTGCTCTCGACTGTCAGGCCTTCAAAGCAGAACCGGAGTCGCGAGATTTCCTCTTCGGCGCCAAGCGTGACCGAGAGCGTGGCCAGCGAACCGTCGGCCATCTCGAGGACGACCGCTGCGCAGTCTTCGGTCTCTATCGGGTTCACCAGCGTTTTGGTCTTCGCGAAGACACTGGAGATTGGCCCGAGGACGTAGGTGAGGATGTCGTGCGCGTGGATGGCGTGGGTCGTGAGGCAGCCGCCCAGTTCGGTTGCCCAGCGCCCGCGCCACGGGTTGTCGTAGTAGTCCGGGAGCCGGCGCCAGTGGGTCTCGACAGTGCTCGAATAGCACCTGCCCACGAGCCCGCGCTGCTTGAGGTGCAGCATCTGCGAGATACCGTCGGAAAACCGGTACTGAAAGATCGGACACAGTCGGCGGCCGGACTGCGCCTCGATTTCGGCCAGGGCGTCGGCTTCGGCGAGCGAGGCGGCGAACGGCTTTTCGACGACAACGTGAAAGCCTGCCTGAAGGGCAGCGCTGGCCTGCTGGAAGTGCAGCGACGACGGCGTGCAGATGTCGACGATGTCGAGGCCAAGGTCGGCCGCGAGCAGTTCTTCGCAACTTGCAATTACTCGTGGGACACCGAGTCGGGCGGCGACCTTTTCGGCGCGGGTCGTATCGATATCGCAGAGCGCTTCGACGCTGTAAAGATCGTCGAGACTCCGGTAGGCGGCAATATGGCTGGCACCAATGCCCGCGCCGACAACGGCCACCCTGAGTGTCTTCGTCACGATGCGTCCCCGGGGCGTGTTCCGCCGATTCGCGTTGCCTGCGCCTCCGCGCGCAGCGCCAGCTCCATCGCCATGAAGCAGTGGCCCTGCTTCATCGTCGTCTCGGTACGGTTCAGCACATCGTCCCGGAGCTGCTCTCCGTAGGTGATCGGTGTCTCCGAGCAGTCGATATGGCGCGTGCCGTTCTTGTCGACGAGGAACAGGTGATCGCCGCCCTCCCGGCCGGCGATGTCGACGTATTTGCGCAGCTCGATCGTGCCTTCGGTGCCGAGGATGAAGAGCCGGCCATCGCCCCAGGTGGGGAGGCCATCCTGCGTGAACCAGTCGACGCGGATAAAGCCGGTAGCATGGTCAGACACGAGAAGCATTTGGCCGAAGTCTTCGAACCCGGGCACATCCTGATGGTCGAAGTTGGCGACCTGGCTGGAGACGACTTCAGCGGACTCCGAACCCGTGAAGAAGAGGAACTGTTCTGCCTGGTGGGAACCGATATCGCAAAGGATGCCGCCCGTGAGTTCCTTGCTCCAGAACCAGTCCGGGCGGGGATAGTTCCCGACCCGGTGCGGCCCAAGCCCGATGGTCTGTATCACGCGGCCGATGGCGCCCGCCTTTACCATCTGGCCGGCGGCAATGGTTGAGCGCTGGGTGTAGTGCTCGGAATAGAGAATCGAATAGATGCGGCCGCTCTCGGCCTGCACGCGCCGAAGTTCCGCGAGCTGATCAAGCGAGGTGGCCCCTGGCTTGTCGAGCATCACGTCTTTGCCGTGGCGCATGGCGCGAACCGCCATGGGCGCCCGTTCCGCGAGTATGCCCGCGCCGGCCACGAGTCTGATTTCGTCGTCTTCGAGAATGGCGCGCTCATCGGAGACACGGATGGCATCCGGGAACCGCTTCCCGAAGGCAGCGGCAAGGTCGTCTTCCGGTGCGTGGTATGCCTTCAGGCGGCAGCCAGCGGCAATCATCACCTGCACCTGTTCGTAGATGTGGCCGTGGTTGATACCAACGACGCCGAACGCAAATCCGGGCGATTCCGCCACATGCCACCCCCGAGGGCCGGATGATAGCGTGACCCGCGATGCCAGGACAGGACGACTCGCGGGATCCCTAGCGGGATGCTTCCCAGGCCTGGATGAGCGATTCCTGTTGCGCCGGGGCGCGCTCCCACAGCCGATCGAACGTGGCGAGGAGATGTTCCGCCAGGGCCGGGTCCTCGAAGACCACCGATGTCGTGTATTCGCCGGCTTCCTCCGCATCCTGGATGTTCAGGAGCACCTTGCGACGATCGACAACGGTAAACGGGCCATTCACCTGTTCGATGAGGCGGATGTGGGGGAACTTCGCCAGGAAGGTGCCCATATCGAATTCTGGATCCCACGTCGACTGCACGAGATAGAGGTGCGCAGGAGCGATGAGGGTCCGGCAGGCGATGCCGCGGCGAGTGGCATTGCCGTAGGCGCGGAGGATGAACTTGTCGTGCTCATCGGGACGTGTTTCGGGAATCACAAGGTCGACGACTTCGCTCTCAGCCGTGTCAATGAGATCGACCAGGCAGCGGTGAAAGTCGGCATTGCCGACGTAGGAGGTACTCGTGCCGGTGGCGAAGACTTTCGGTTTAGGAGCTGCAGTTGGAGCGGTCATTCGTGAGCCTCGAGAAGAGCTGAGCGCATCGTCCACCTACGAGCCGCGAAGTGTTGGTAAGCGAGACTACGGCGCCTCCACCTGCTCCCTGTTCATCTCGCGCACGCCTTCGCCGTGGAGCACCGCCAGCCGTGCGTAGCGGCCGGGGTTGCCGGTGACCCACTCCTCGGAGGCAGTCCCGGCAATCTGGCGTTTGACCACAGCGGGTGTGCCCGCCGCAAGCACGCCGGGCGGGATTTCGGTATCGCCCAGGACGACCGACCCTGCGGCAATGAGGGAGCCGGCACCGACTTTCGCGCCATCGAGCACCTGGGCGCCGTTCCCGATGAGTGCCTGGCGGCCGATTGTCGCGCCGTGAATCACGCAATTGTGGGCGACGGATGCTTCTTCCTCGATGATCGACGGGAGATCCGCCCGGCCATGGACGACGGCGCCATCCTGGACGTTCGCGCCGCGATGGATGACTGCGTAGCTGGTGTCGCCACGGACGACGGCGCCGTACCAGACGGAGGCGTTCTCGTGGATGGTGACATCGCCCACGATGCTGGCGGTCGGCGCGATGAAAGCGGACGGATGGATGCGCGGGACCTTGTCCCCAACGGCGAAAATCGGCATGCGCGAATTGTTGGGCTGCGGACTCGCTCTGTCGATCCGGCAGCGGAGGCCCAGGAGGTAGAATGCCCGACCGTGCCCCAGATTGAAGTCGTCCCGTATGACCCGCAGTGGCCGGTGGAGTTCGAGCGCGTCCGCCGGGACCTGTTGCAAATCCTGGGAAACAACTGCATTGGAATCGAACATGTCGGCAGCACGAGTGTGCCGGGCCTCGCGGCGAAGCCAATCATCGACATCGACGTTGTGATCTCGTCGCGAGTGGTGTTTCCGGTTGTCCGCGACCTGTTGGAGGCTCACGGCTACAGGCACGGCGGAAACCTCGAGATTCCGGGGCGGGAGGCTTTCGCCGAACCGGAAGGGAGTTCGCGCCACCATCTCTACGTGTGTTCCGTCGATGCACCCGGGTTGCACGACCACATGGTGCTTCGCGACATGCTGAGGGCGCGCCCAGATCTGAGAGAGCGGTATGCTGCTGCCAAACGCGAGGCGGCCGAACGCCATCCTCATGACATCGATGCGTACATCGAAGACAAGGGCGGGGTGATCGCGGAGATCATGGCGATGGCTCGCGCCGAATTCAGTTTCGAACACTTTCAGCCGGGCGAACCGCCCTCAACGGAGGACTAAGGAATGGAGATCGAAGGCAAGGCCGCTGTGGTCAGTGGCGGCGGATCCGGCATCGGGCGGGCAGCGGTGCTTGCGCTGGCGGAGCGCGGCGCAAAGGTGGTTGTGGCGGATGTTGATGAAGCGGGAGGGCTGAAGACCGTCGACCTGGCCGGCGCCAAAGGTGGTATGGCGATCTTCCGTCACTGCGACGTTACGAAGACGGAAGACCTCGCGGCGGCGTTCGCGTGCGCGGTGGAGCATTTCGGCCGCTTCGATATCGCCTTCAACAACGCCGGTATCGGCGGCGAAGACCTCTTCGCGGATGACCCCGGAGACTGGGCGAAAGTCGTTGATATCGACCTCACCGCAGTCATCGATGCGACGCGCATCGCGGTGCGCGAGATGAAACGCTCCGGAAAACCGGGGGTGATTATCAACACGGCCTCGATGGGCGGATTACTGCCGATGCCGGGCTCCCCGGTGTACGCCGCGGCAAAGGCCGGCGTGGTGAACTTCTCCCGGTCGCTCGGTTACCTGGCCGCGGAATCCAACATCCGCGTGAACGCCATCTGTCCCTCGTTCACGGACACGCCGCTCGTCCGCCGTAATGGCGACGAGGCGGTCGAAGAGATGGGCAAGATGGTCGGCGGGATCCTGAAGCCGGAAGACATCGCCGCGGGCGTGGTCGAACTGATTGAGGACGACTCGCGTTTCGGCTCCATCATGCGCGTCACGATTCGCGGCGGCCGGGACTACGCTCGAGAGGTGCGGCCCTTCTAACGAAGCGGCAGTTAGTTCCGGTGCGCGGGTTCGGGCTCTGCGAAGAGATCGAACGCGGCTTGCGGCGCCGGAGCAGGCGGAGCCGTGTGGCGGGGCGCCGGGGCAGGCCGCTCCGGCGTCGCAGGAACCTGTCGCAGCTCGTTCGAGCCTTCGTCGCGATCGGTGACGGTGCCGGTGGGCAGGCTGATGACTCGCGCCGGGACGACTGCCGTAAACCGGCCGGGGCTGCAGGTGAATAAGAGCACCTGGGTATCCTTCGCGGCGGCCGCGAGCACTGGCCCGAGACGCGCCAGGCGCGCCGGGTCGGCCCAGCCGAAAATATCGTCGAGGACGACCGGGGCGCCACCGGATTCGCTGACCAGCGAAGCACAGGCGAGACGGGTGAGCACCGCCAGCTGTTCGCGAAGCCCGATGCTGAGCTGTGCGATTTCGAGTTCGACGCCGTGACGCGCAACCCGGGCGATGCGCAGGTCTTCGGACAGTTCGATCCGAAGCGTTTCGCCGAGGACCAGCTTGCCGAGCGACTCGATCTGTCGTCGAAGTGGTTCGGAGTAGTTCTCGCGCGCTTCATCGCGACGCTGCCGCATGGCTTCGAAGAGAGTACGGGCGGCTGCCGCTCGCCGTTGGAACGCCTCCAGCTCGGCCTCGGCGAGGGCGAGCCGTTGCTGAGCCTCGACCAGGTGGCCATGCAATCCGTCGGCGCCGGCATCTTCGAGCACGCCGGCGATGGACGCCCGCTCCAGGTTCGTGGCCGCGATTCTCCGGTCGAGCTGATCGAGTTCGGCGCGAGATTCCGCGAGCAAGCTGGAGATATCCGGCTCCCCGGCCAACGATCCCTCCGCTGTGGCGAGCTCCTTGCGCTCGGCCTCCAGCGCGGCGGTAGCCTCGTTGAGCTGGCGCTCGGTTTCCTGCGGAGCATCCGCTGCGCTGAGGCGTTCGAGTTCCGCCGAGGCCCTCGCGATCTCCTCCTCGACCGACTTCAGTCGCTCAGAACTTCGCAATACCACCCGCTCCAATTCGTCGAGCTTTGCCTTGGCGAACGAGAGCTGTTGACCGGCGAGCTTTTCCGCCTCTTCGGCAGAGGTGCGGGCGGCAGCACGGGCGGCCGCGCGAGCCTTCGCCTCATCGAGCGAAGATGGCAGATCGGCGCCGGCCCGCGCGCGGAGTTCATCAAGGGCTGCACGCTCACGGTTCAACTTGTCGCGAAGGTCGGCGGCTGAGAGGTCGCGGAGGTCGCTCTTGATCTGCTCGGCGAGCGAACGACGACGTTCCTCCTTCTGGCCGCGCTCGTGGAAGACGTCGCGGGCGGCCTGGGCCGAATCGACGCCGCGCTCGGTGAGCAGTTGCTTCAGGGCACGGCTGGCATCGGCGAAGTGGCTGGCAAGCTCACGCGCCTGCTGCCCGGCACGGACTCGGACGACCACGCCGTCCCGCATGGAAAGCGTGGTTTCGCCGAGCACCTTACCGCGCAATGGGCGTTCGGGCGTGACCTCGGTTTCTCGGCCATCGATGGAAATCGTGGTCGCATCGGCAACCGTGACCTCGACTGATGCCCCGGCGGCATCGCGTTGCGCCTCGGCGCGCGCGACTTCCTTTTCGGCTCGATCGATCTCCTGCAGGCTGCGCTGGTCGACTTTGCATTGATTGAGCCAGGCGACGAGTTCGCGCATTTCGGGTTCGTGGCGTTCGATGCGCTCAAGGCGTTCAGCCATCTGCTGGGCCTGGAGTTCACGCTCCGCCAGGCGCACCAGGGATTCCGCCCGGTTTTCGGCCTCGCGCGCGCCTTGCAGCGCCTTGCCGGCTTCGCTTGCCGCCGTTTCGGCCGTCTCGACGGCTGCCCTGGCGGTGGCGAGAGGGATCTCGTTCACGGCCAGCGTTTCCATCGACTCGTCACGAGATGCGATGCGCGCAGCGAGGGCGGCCTCGGCGTCGGCCCTTGCCCTCAGGGCTGAGGTGAATTCGCGAACGGTGCTCTCGAGGATGCGGACGCGGCCCGATGCGGCCTCCACGGCCCGCTCAAGTTCGCGCCGGCGCTCCACTCGTTCTGCGAGCTCCGCGCGCCGGGCCTCCACAGTGGCCCGCTGCTCTTCGAGGCCCGAGAGGTCCTCGGTCAATGAGGCGTGCCGGACGGCGCGTTCTTCGAGTTCAGCGACCCGATGGTCGAGGCGATCGACTTCCGCCTGCGCGTCATCGCGGTCCCGGCGCAGGCGCGGCGCGTTCTTGCTATCCGCCGATGAGCGCTCACGGCCGGAGGCCGTGTAGTAGCGCTCGTACTCCTGCTGGATGCGGTCGAAGAGCGTCTGCTCGCGGTCGCCGCCGAGGATTTCGCCGGCGGCAACATCCAATGCACTGAGGAGCGATTGGTGATCGCCAGCGGCGAGCGGTTCGAGGCTGGCGCCCTGTTGCAGGCGCAACGCTTCCCACAGGGCCCGGTCGATCGTCTGGTCGAGGATCTGGCGAGCGCGGTTGTGAGCCTCGCGGCCGGAAAGCATCTCGCGGCGGGGTTCGAACACTTCGAGTTCAGTGCGCGGGCCGCGGTGGAAGCGCTTGAAGTAGCGGAAGCGATACTCGCCGGTCGAAACCTCGACTTCGATTTCGGTGGCGGCGTCGCGCCCAACGGGCTTCAGGCCTTTCACCAGCTGGCTCGAAGAATCGTCGTTCTGGTCGAAGATGAGCCAGAGCGCCTCGGCGATGCTCGACTTTCCGACCTCATTTTCGCCTTCGACGATGGTGACTCCGGTCTCGCGCGGACGGATGGTGACCGAGCGGATCGCTTTGTAGTCGCGGATTGAGATGCTGTTGAACCTCATGCGGCGCCTCGCGCCAGGCGATGGAGCAGGCGGAGGGCGTCGCCGGCCTCCGTGGCCTGGTCGGTGTGGACCATTGCCGCAAGGTCCCGCGCGGCCGCGGCGGCGAAGCCCGAGAGCCCGAGACCGGAGAAATCGTTGTCCGAGGGCACAACCAGCAGGTCGTTGTCCTTCGCGCGCTGTTCGATGGCCGCGAACATGGGCCGGAAGTGCTCGATCGCCTCTTCAAGCTCGGCCATCACGGAAAGGCTGACGGTGCCTTCGAGACCAAGGTTGAGGATCGTGCGTTCCTTCGTCGGCAATCCATCGAGCCAGGTGCGCAGGCGGGCGACGTCGGCGCTGTCGTTCACCGTCGACATCTGTTCCGTGAAGCGCCAGGTCGCCACCTTCACGGACTCAACATCGATGGACTCCGCATCGAGCGTGACGGCGAGCGCGAGGCCAGGATCGGTTTCTCGGTATTCGGTCGGTTCGGGGGCACCGGAATACCAGATGCGGCCCGTGGCCCCAACGGATGTGCGGGAATGGCGGTCGCCGAGCGCGATGTAGTGGACCGCCCCCGAGGCGATCGCCGCTTCCGCCGGCGCAAGGCGGATGAGATCCGTCCGTTCGGGGTCGGGAGCGAATAGTTCGAAGCCGCCGTGTCCCGCAATGATCTTGACTCCGGGGATATCGGCGGCGTCTCGCAGCGCTGCGGCGATTGGGTCGTCGGTCATCTTCTTCGAACGCCATGGCACGTTGACGATGGTGACGCCCGCCTCAACTTCGACAGGAGTGCCATCGAGGACGGTGACGTTTTCGGGGCAGTTGGCGGCGAAAACCTGTGATAGGTAGACCGAGCCAGCGCCGAGCGGATCGTGGTTCCCGGGGAGCAGGTAGAAGCGGACGGCGGCTTCCTTCAACGCCTGGAGCGCGCGCAGCACAAGCTGGCGTTCGACCATGTTGGATTCGAAGACATCGCCGGTTACCAGCACGAAGGTGGATTCGCGCCGGCGCGCTTCCTCGCCGATTGTCCGGATGGCCTGGAGTCGAGCGTCGGTGAAGCGCGATTGGGCCTCGGGGCTGAGGAAGTGGCGGGTCATGCCCAGCTGCCAATCGGACGTATGGAAGAACCGGACCATGTGATTGAGCAGGTTAGCAGAACATGCGTGCGGTGACACCATGAAGACAGTATCGTCTGGCAAGTCGTCGCCACCTGTCGCGGTGATGTGCACAATCCGTGACACGAGCCGGTTGGCGCTCGCAAATGAAAATGAGAACGCGCGCGTGATAGACGTTGTCCCCTACGGCAAGCCCGCCCGGGAAGCGCTGGCAGCGCAGATTGCCGCGGCCAAGCTCGACGATGCGCTCGCACCGGTAACGGTGATTGTTCCCTCGAACTACGCCGGGCTTTCGGTGCGGCGGGCACTGGCCGCCTCAACGCCCGTCGTCAATGTCCACTTCATGGTCGCCGCGCGGCTTGCCGAACTGCTGGGGGCGCCCGCGCTCTCGGCTCAGGGGAAGCGGCCGCTCACGCCATGGATTCGGCTGCAGGCCGTGCGCGCGGCGCTGCGCGAAGACCCGGGTGTCTTCGCCGACGTTGCCGGGCATCCGTCGACCACGCGTGAACTCCAACGAGTGTTCGTCGAATTGCGGGAGACCTCGGCGGACAGCCGGCAACGGCTTGCGCGGACGAGCCGCCGGGCCGCTGACGTTGTTCGCCTGTTTCAGCGCTTCCGGGAACTGAGCGCCGGATTCTTCGACGAAATCGACCTGGTGGACGCCGCCGCGGACAACCTCGCTTCGAACCCGAACGCGGCCACCGAGACCGGCGCTATCGTGCTGTACCTGCCGCGAAAGCTTGCGCCCGCACTCGAGCGGCTTTTGCGGGCCGGCCCCGACCGGGTACACGCGATCCTGGGGCTTACTGGCGACCCGGCGGTCGACGCTGTCACCGAAGCTCTGGCGGAGCGGCTGCCAGGCGGCGGAGTACTCCGCCGAGTCCCGGCGCAATTGCCGGGTGCGACGCTCATCGTCTCGGCGACCGACCCGGAGGAAGAGGTGCGCGAGGCGATGCGCCAGGCGATGGCGCTGATCGCGAAGGGCGTGCCGCTGCACCGCATCGCGGTGACCTACGAGTCGCGGGAAACGTACTCCGGCCTGCTCGATGACGCGCTTACTTCGGCCGAGATTCCTCACAACGGACCACCCAACCGGACCGTTGGCCAGACGGTGCCTGGGCGAACCCTGCTGGGTCTGCCGCGCATCGCGGCCTCTTCCGGGAGCGGCGACCCCGGCTATGCGCGCGAAGTGGTGATGGACTGGCTCACCTCGGCGCCAATCTTCGATGGGACGAAGGAAGCGCCGACCCACCGCTGGGACGAAATCAGCCGCGACGCCGGGATCGTAAAGGGCCCCGAGCAGTGGCCCAGCCGCCTTGAACTGCACGCCGCCTCGGTGGAGCAGCGCGCGCAGATGTACGCGCGGGAAGGTGAAGATTCGAAGAACAAAGATGCGGAGTGGGCTCGCTCCCTGAAGGACTTCATCAGGCGGCTGCAAGAGGAGCTTGGGAGCGACGAAATGGCGCGTTCGGCTGCCCACGCCAGGAAGGCCCTTGGCTGGCTCCATGCCTATCTGCCCGAGCGCGGCATCGACGACGAGGCACAACTGGAGGCTCGTGAGCAGGTCAAGCGCCAGCTTGAGGCGATCGAGGCGGCGAGTGCTGAACTCGATCCAGAGCTCGACCCGGTCGTATCGCGCGGAGAGTTCGCCGCCGCGCTGGAAGAAGTGCTCGACGCGCCGTTTGGCCGGGTGGGAAAGCTGGGCCACGGAATTTTCACCGGCCCGATCACCCTCGCCGCAGAAATGGAATTCGATGCGGTCATCGTCCTCGGGATGGTCGAAGGTGTTCTCCCCTCGGCATCCCGGGATGACCCGATCCTGACGACGGAAGAGCGAATCGTTGCCGATGGCGAGCTACCGCCCGGCGGCCGCCTGCCGACCGACCAGCGGCGGTCGTATCTGGCAGCGCTGTTGGCGGGGGAAACGCGAATCCTGAGCCACCCACGCGGCGACCTCAGAGCCCAGCGCTCGACGCAGCCGTCTCGCTGGCTGCTGCGCGCGGCCACCGAACTGGCCTGCGAAGAGATCTACGCCACTGAACTCGAAACCCGGCTGACGAATCCGCCCGGCTGGTTCCGGGTGGTGCACTCATTCGAATCGGCACTCCGCACAGGTGATACGCGCGCCTCGCTGCAGGAGTGGGACCTTGCAAGCCTGTTCCTTCACCGCGGGCGCCTCGATCGGCACTTCTTGCTGCAGCGGAACGCAGGCTGGAACGCGCTTGCCGAGGGAGTGAGCGCGAAGCGGTCGCGCCTGAGCCAGGGCGGGGGCCGCCTGGATGAGTGGAACGGGCGAGTGCCGAAAGGCCTCACGCCGGTCCCGGGCGCCCAGAAGCCAATCTCGCCGACCGCACTGGAGACGTTCGCGAAGTGCCCGTTCCGGTACTTCCTCGGCCATGTCCTTCACGTGGGTGAGGTCGAACGCCCCGAGGATGTGATCACCATCGAACCGGCGGTCATCGGGCGGATTGTGCATGAGATCCTGCAACGGTTCTTCGAAGCGACGGCAGGCCGCCCGGATCCCTTCGCGGACTGGAGCGGGGAGGAGCGGGAGCAGCTCCGCGCCATCACGCGGGTCTGCTTCGATGACGCGGAACGGCGAGGAGTAACCGGGAAGACACTCACCTGGCGCGCGGAACAGGCGCGGCTGCAGCGCGACCTCGACCTGCTACTCGAAGAGGAGATCCGGGAGCGCCGGACCTCGCACTTCCACTTCAGCCAGGCAGAAGCCGCCTTCGGTATGGATGTCACGCCCCTGCGGCCGGAAGTGAACGCGCCGGCGCAACTCAAGCTGGCGAACGGCGAGGTCATCGCGTTCCGGGGCCTGGCGGACCGCGTGGATATCGGGCCGAACGGCGAACTGGCGGTCGTCGATTACAAGACGGGGAGCACCCGCACGTACAAAGCCCTCACCGAAAAGAATACGTTCGCTGGAGGCAAGTTCCTCCAGCTCCCCGTGTATGCCCTCGCGTTCCGGGACCAGTCGCAGGCGCCGGTGAAGGCGAGCTACTGGTTCATCACCGAATCCGCCAGCTTCGAGCGCAAGACGATCGTCCTCGACGAAAACACCTACCAGGCGTTCGGGGGGATCGTCCAAACCCTCGTCGAGACCATGCGGTCCGGGTATTTTCCGGCGGTGCCTGGCGAAGACGACTGGCGTTCCACCGGCGTCAGCTGGGAGAACTGCCGGTACTGCGCTTACGACAGCGTCTGCGCTTCGGCGAACCGGATCGAGAACTGGAACGCTGTGAAGAAGGACCCGGCACTCGCTGCATTCGTAGACCTGGCAAGTGCCGCCGCCGCCGGAGACGACGATGACTGAACTGACCGATGAGCAGGCCCGCATCGAAATCCGGACGGCGACGAATGAGACACTCTTTGTGGAGGCCGGCGCCGGCACCGGGAAGACGACGGCGCTCGTTTCACGCATCCTCGCGCTCATTGCCGAAGGTGTCCCCGTGTCCGAGATCGCCGCGATTACCTTCACGGAGAAGGCCGCGGCCGAACTGTCGGAACGCGTCCGCATGCAGCTCGAAAAGGCGGAGAAGGCGGAACGAGACCCCGTACTCCGCCAACGCATCGTCGAGGCGCTCGACGGGCTCGACTCGGCGGCGATCCAGACGTTGCACAGCTTCGCGATGCGGATCCTCTCGCTCTATCCGCTCGAGGCCGGACTGCCGCCGCGGCTGTCGCTTCGCGACGACGTACAGGCGACGCTTGCCTTCCGCGAGCGCTGGAACCGCTTCCGCGACGAGTTGCTGGAATCTCCGGAACTCGAACGGGCGCTGCTGCGCGGCCTGACGGTGGGGCTCCGCCTGCGCGACCTGCAGGACGTGGCGGACATCTTCAACGAGAACTGGGAGCGAGTGGAGGAGATGGAGCTGCCGGCGTCGGACGAACCGGTGCTCGACCCGATCCGCATCTACCAGCCGGTGGCCGAAGTGATGGGCATGCGCCGGCAGGGAGTCTCCGACGGCCTGACTCGGAAGCTCGATGCTATTGAGTCCTTCATCAATTCGCTCCCGGCCGTCGCCCAGCGAGTCGCGACGGCCAATTTGAGTGCGGACCGAGAAACGGCGGAGGTCGATTTCCTTCGGCTCCTCTCGCGTATGCCGCCGATAACCACCTCAACAACCGGCGTCTCGCGAGGTGGCAACATCGGGGCCAAATCCAACTGGGACGACGTTGAGGCCGCACGCGAAGGAATGCGCGAAGCCGAAGCCGCACGGACGTCGATACTGGACGGAACGCGCAGCTGGGTGCTTTGCCAACTTCTCCCGAAGGTGCGCGATTTCGTGATCGCCGCGGCGGCCGAGCGCCGGGCAGCGGGAGAACTGGAGTTCCACGACCTCCTGGTGCTGGCGCGCAACCTCCTGCGCGACAACGACGAGGTGCGCATGGCGTTGCACCGGCGATTCCGGAAAGTGCTGATCGATGAGTTCCAGGACACCGACCCGATCCAGGTGGAACTGGCGGCGCTGCTCGCCAGCGGTACACCGGCGAAAGACTGGCGTAGCGCGGTCGCGGAGCCGGGGCGGCTGTTCTTTGTTGGAGACCCAAAGCAATCGATCTACCGGTTCCGGCGCGCCGACATCGAGCTGTTCAAGCAGGCGCGAGGCTCCTTCTCCGCGAGGAGGCTGACCCTGCGGAAGAACTTCCGTTGCCGGCCGGCCATCATCGAATGGGTCAACCAGGCCTCAGGTCACCTGTTCGAAAAATTTGGCATCGACCAGCGTCAGGCCGACTGGATTGCGCTCGAACCGGGCCGCGATGCCGGCAAATCGCCAGCCGTGCAACTGCTCGGCGGGCCGGTGCCCACGGGCAAGAACGGCCTGCGCGCCTCCGATGTGCGCCGCATGGAAGCGGAGGCGATTGCGGCCACGGTGCTCGCCGCGGCGCGAGAGAACTGGCTCGGGATCGACGACAGGAAGGTCAAAGAGACGTGCTTTTCGGATATCGCGATCCTGCTGCCAACGCGGACCAACTCCCCGGCCATCGAAGCCGCGCTGGCCCGGGCCGACGTGCCCACGCGAATCGAAAGCCGCTCGCTGCTGTTCGCCGCCCAGGAGATCCGCGACCTGACCAATATTCTCGCCGCCATCGATGACCCGACCGACGACGTCGCCGTGGTGGCAGCGCTCCGCTCGCCGGCATTCGCCGTGAAGGACGGCGATTTGCTCGAACATTCGCTGGCAGGTGGCGACTGGGACTACACGCGACCCGTGCCGCCGGAATCGCCCGAGGCTGTCCGGAGTGGCATGGAGTCGCTGAACAGGTTCCACGCGTCACGCTGGTCATCGAGCATCGGGGCTCTGGTGGAGAGCGTCATCGCCGGGCGCAAGATGCTGGAACTTTCGGTCGCCAGCTCGCGTCCACGCGAATCGTGGCGGCGGTTGCGGTTTGTCGCGGAACAGGCGAGGTCGCTCGGCGATTCCGGGACCGTCACGTCGCTGCGCCAGTTCGTGCACTGGCTTCGGACTCAGGCGGAAGAGCGCGTCTTGATCGCCGAATCGGTCGCCAACGAGCCTGATGACGATGCGGTGAAAATCCTTACGGTGCATGCCGCAAAGGGGCTTGAGTTCCCTATCGTGATACTCGCCGGGCTTGGCATCGAACCGCGATTCTCCGCACCGCGAGTCGCGTGGTCCAAAGACGATGCCGGGACTGAATCGGTGGCGGTCCGCATCGGGCGGGAGAACAGCTACTTCGACACGCCCGGGTACGACGAGCACCGCCAGGTGGAGCGGGAGCATTCGTGGCTCGAACGAGACCGCCTGTTCTACGTCGCCACCACACGGGCGAAGGAACGGCTGGTCGTCAGCCTGTACCACGCCGCGCAAAAAGAACACCCAAAGCGCCACACGGAGCGAAAGTGCTCGGTGGCGGAATGCCTCGATGCGATTCGCCCGGCATACCCGGAATGGCGGACGTTGCAGCCCGGCCTGGCCATCGGCGGCGGCGTGACGGCCGGCATTGCGGAGGACCAAACCGAGGCAGACCGGGTTGCGTGGATTGCGGAGCGGGCCGAGCGGATCGAACGGCTCGGGCGCGCGCCGGTACTCGCCGCGACAACGATCGCCCACGGCGAAGATGAACCGGATGAGGAAGCCGAACCGGAGCCCTATATCGACGACCAGCCATGGAGAAAGGGCCGGGCGGGCACGTCCGTCGGGCGCGCTGTCCATGCGGTACTCCAGACCATCGACCTGGCGACGGGCGCCGGGCTGCGGGAGACAGCGCGCACGCAGGCCGTCGCCGAGGGCATCGCCGACGAGGCCGACCACATCGCGCGGCTGGTCGAAAGCTGCCGAACGTCCGACGCGGTCCGGGCGGCACTCGCTGCCGGGAAGCTCTATCGCGAACTCTACGTCGGAACGGACATCGAGGGGACGGTAATCGAGGGGTTTATCGACCTGCTCTACGAATCACCCGAGGGTCTCGTGGTCGTCGATTACAAGACCGACTCGGTGCGCGACTCGGCACAGATAGCCGTGGCGATGGAGCGCTACCGGCTCCAGGGCGCCGCCTACGCGATCGTGTTGGAGGAGGCACTGAAACGGCCGGTGGCAAAGTGCGTGTTCGTATTCGCGGAACCGAGGACCGAGGTCGCGATCGACGACCTCGCAGGCGCGAAAGCCGCCGTGCGCGAGACCATCCGCGGGAAGTTCATTCCGGCGGGAGGATAACTCCCGGATTGAGGATGTTCTGGGGGTCGAGTGCGCGCTTGATTGCCCGCATCGCCGCGATGTCGGCCGTGGAGCGCGTGAGCTCGAGCCAGGGCAATTTGGCGATACCGATGCCATGTTCGGCGCTGATGCTGCCGCCGAGTTCCGCCACGAGACGGAGCACGGCGTCATCGGCGACCTCATCCTCCGGCTCCAGCCCGAGGATGTTCACGTGCAGATTGCCATCTCCCGCGTGGCCGAACAGTATCGGGCGGGCCTCGGGACGGACGGAGCGGATGGCGTCGCGGACGCGCTGTTCGAACTCGGGGAGGTTCGAGAGCGGCAACGTGACATCGAGCTTGTGTGGGATGCCCTCGGCGTTGATGGCCTCGGTGTGGCGTTCGCGGTAGGCCCAGAGGCGCTCTCGCCCGGCAGAGTCGGTCGCCAGGGCGGAATCTTCGACACCGGGGCATTCGGAGAGCACCTCGGCCAGTTCCGTGGAGTCGTCGCGGCGGGCGGCGGTTTCGACCAGCACGTAGCAGCCGGGATGCCTCCCGAACGGGAGCGGCAACCCCGCATGCGCGCACACCAGGTCGACGCCCTCGGCGAAGAAGGCCTCGGCGGCCTCCAGTGAAGGCATCGCGCCGCGGACCGCCGCGACCACGCCCAATGCGGCGGCGAGGTTGGGCACGCCGAGAAGCGCGACGGAACGTTGTTGAAGTTGCGGCACGAGCTTCAGGCGCACCGCCGTCACGACGGCGAGCGTCCCTTCGCTTCCGGCGAGCAGCTGGCCGAGGTCGTAGCCGGTGTTGTCCTTCACGAGTCCGGGCAGGCGCCGGACGATGCTCCCATCGGCGAGCACCGCTTCGAAGCCGAGGATCTGGCGGCGCATTGACCCGTAGCGAATGACCCGGATACCTCCGGCGTTGGTACCGACCATGCCACCGATGGTGGCGCTATCGCGCGAGGCAAGGTCGACGCCGAAAGCCCAGCCTTGAGGGCGAATATGCTGCTGCAACTCGGCCAGGGTAACGCCTGCGCCGACCGTGATTTCGCCGGACGTCGTGTCGTAATCGCTCATGGTCTTGAGCCGCGTCAGCGAGAGCACGATTTCACCGCCGCGCGGCACACCACCCCCGACGAGTCCGGTGTTGCCGCCCTGCGGGACCACGGCGGCCCCGGCCAGGGCGCAGGTTCGCAGGACGCGGCCGACTTCTTCCGATGACCCCGGGCGAACGACCGCGATCGATTCACCGTGGTAACGGCGCGTCCAGTCGGTCTCGTAGGTCGCGCGCATATCGGCTTCGGTGAGGACGTGAGCCTCACCTACGACCGCGCGAAGCTCTCGCACAAGCTCGGATGTCACATCTGCGAGTGTAGCGCCGGGCGAGTCTAGTCGTCGGCGGCTGTGGGTTCGGCGGAGGCGGACCCGACGAGCGTGGTCCGCGCCGGTATCTCCTGGGCAATCGCGTGCAGTGTTTCGAGGACCTTGTTTTCGACAGCGTCGCGGGCGGCGCGAATGGCACTGAAGATGGCCCGGCCGTTCGAACGGCCGTGACCGATGACGACGATGCCATCGACGCCAACGAGCTGGGCGCCGCCGTATTCGGCGTAGTCGAGGCGGCGCTTCACCTTGCGCAGTTCGGACATGAGGACCAGGCCGGCGGCGCGATTCCACGGCGTGAGTTCGACGGCCTTACGGATTTCGCCGAGGAGCAGTTCGGCCATGCCTTCGGCCGTCTTAAGGACGACGTTGCCGGTGAAGCCATCCATTACGGCGACATCGCAGACGCCTTTGGTCAGGTCCTTGCCTTCGACGTTGCCCATGAAGTTCAGGCGGCTCGCCCGGAGTGCCTCGTTGACTTCGATGGTGAGCTGGTTGCCCTTGGAGTCTTCCTCGCCGATGGAAAGCAGCCCGACGACGGGATTCGCCGTCTTGAACATGCGCTCCATGTAGGCCGCGCCCATGTAGGCGAACTGCACCAGGTGGATTGGGCGGCAATCGGCATTGGCGCCCACATCGAGGAGCATCGTGAGACGGCCCTCGCCGGTGGGAAAGATGGTGGCGAGGGCGGGCCGGCCGATGCCCTTGATGCGGCCGAGCGTGAGCAGCGCGCCGGCCATCGTGGCGCCCGTGTTCCCTGCGGTCACGAAGGCATCGGCGTCACCGCTTTTCACCATGCGGAGGCCAACGTTGATGGAGCTTTCCGGCTTGGATTTGATCGCCTCGGTCGGGTGCTCATGCATTTCGATGAGGTCCGGCGCGTCGATGATGCGGAGGTTCTTCGCATGGGCGCCCTGCAATTCGGATTCGATGGCTTCTTTGCGACCAACCAGGGTCAGTTCGACGTCGAGGCCGCCAGCCGCCATCAACGCGCCCGCGACGATTTCACCGGGGGCGTTGTCTCCACCCATCGCATCGAGAACGATTCTTGCTGTCATCCGTCTCTCCTGCGGGCCATCACGACCATTCGCTCGCTTTCGTTTGTGAGCGGGCCAAGCTCATAGTCGCCGTAGACATCGCCCAGCACCAGCCCGGCGCGGTCGAGCAGGTACTCGAGTTCGAAACGATAGACGTAGCGCAGCAGGTGTTCGCTGGTCCGCCGCCTCACCTGTCCTAATTCGTCGACCGTCTCGTAGGTCACGCGCAGGTGGCGCGTTTGCATCGCGAGGTCGTCTTCGTGGAGGTGGAAGCAGTCGAATTCCTGCCCGTCCTCGGTTTCGCCGGAGAAGACCAGCAGCAGCTGGCCGTTCGTTTCGGGATCCAACGACGCGGCGGGCCCGGGGACATCGATGGCGAGAAGGCCGTTGAAGACCAGCGCCTCCCCGAGGCAACGAAGGAGTTCGACCTGCTCTTCGCCGTCTTCGCAATAGAGCAAGACGTCGAGCGGCACGAGGACGAGACCGTAATGGTCTCTCTCCAGAGCAAGTTCGGTGGCGCGCCCTTCGATGAAGCTGACATCGAGCGCGTCGGCCTCGGCTTTCGCACGCGCCCGGGCCAGCATCGCCGGCGATGGGTCGATGCCCGTGACCTCGTGGCCGGCGCGGGCCAGTTCGAGGGCAATGCGCCCAGTGCCCGTGCCAACTTCGAGCACGGGACGGTCGGTGCGGCCGGCAAACGAGAGCCACAGACCAGTGTCGTCCCGGTAGTCGCCGTGGATGGCATCGTAGAAGGCTGCGTCTGCGGCGTAGGGGTCATCCGGCACGGTTGCGATTGTGGAGACAGCCTGCGGAACACGCCACTGCCAGCCGATAGGTGTGAGTAATGAAGCAGATGCTCTTCGGTATTGGGCTGGTGATTGCCTACTTCGTGCTCCCGGGCTGTTCCGGGCTGTAAGGCCCGCCTCCACATCGTTTCTTGCTTGACCTTTTACCTGGCGGCAATGAAAGGTCTTGCGCGCCGGAATATTATGGAACTCAAGGGTCCTGTCGAGGTGTCCGCTCCACCTCCGGGGCCCTTGCTTTTGCCCGTCGCGGCGAGGCCTTCTCTCGCCCGCTGGGCCTCTTCCCCGTAGCATCCACGGCAGCATGAGAGTCCTTGTCTTCGGCGCAAACGGGCAACTTGGTTCCGACATCGTGCGGCTCTGGTCCTCGAACGCGGACATCGTCCTCATACCGGCCCGGCGCATCGATGGCGACGTCACCGACGCGAAAAAAATCGCCCGTATCGTCAAGAAGCAACGGCCGGATGTGGTGATCAACACGACGGCGTTTCACAACCTGCCCGTCTGCGAATCCGAACCGTTGAAGTGCTTTGAAGTAAACGTTGGCGGCGGGTATAACGTCGCGGCGGCGGCGGCCGAGGCGGGCGCGACCGTGGTGCAAATCAGCACTGACTACGTCTTCGATGGCACCAAGACCACGCCCTATCTCGAAGGCGATGCCCGGCACGCGCTGAACATGTACGGGGCCGCCAAGATCGCCACGGAAGATGTGGTGCGGATCGCCAACCCGAAACACCTCGTGGTGCGCGTTTCCGGGCTCTATGGGCTGGCCGGCTCCGCGGGCAAGGGCGGCAACTTCGTCGAGACAATGCTCAGGCTGGCGCGGGAAGGCAACCCCATCCGCGTGGTTGGAGACCAGGTGACATCGCCGACAAACACTGCGGAGATCGCGGAGGCGCTCTTGCCGCTAGTGCGCGACGGCGCCACCGGCGTTGTCCACCTCGCCGCGGCTGAGGGCTGTAGCTGGCATGCCTTCGCATCGGAAATCTTCCGGCTCGCCTGGGTTTCGCCGGACCTGACGGCGGTCACGACCGAAGAGTTCGGCGGGCCGGTCAAGCGACCGATGTTTTCGGTGCTTGGCACCACGGTGGCACCGCCCATGCGCAACTGGCGCGAGGGCCTCGCCCGCTACATGAACGAAAAGCACGGGATTCCTCTCTAGCCCCTCATTCCGTACCATCCGGCGAAACGCTTTCGGGCCGAGGTGGCGGCAGTGCGCATTCTTGTGACGGGTGGGGCGGGATACATCGGCAGTGTGCTCGTGCCGAAACTCCTCGAACGCGGGCACGAAGTCCGCGTGGTGGACCGCATGTTCTGGGGTCTTCCGCACTACGCGGGCCAGCCCGGCGTCGAACTGGTGAACGCCGATGTACGCCAGCTCCCGGAGGGCGTCTTCTCGGGCATCGACGCGGTCGACCACCTGGCCGGATTCTCGAACGACCCAACGGCCGAGTTCAGCCCCGAGGCCAACTGGCAGATGAATGCCGTCGCGACCGACTCCATCGCGATGCTCTGCCGTGAAGCCGGCGTGAAGCGGCTCGTGTTCGGCAGCTCGTGCTCGCTCTATGACGGCGCCGAAGACGACGAGACGCTGCTCGATGAGAACGCCGCGCTAGCGCCACGGGGCGCGTACGCAACGTCCAAGCACTATTCCGAGGAATCGCTCCTGCGGCACGCCGGCGAGGACTTCGAACCGGTCATCCTTCGCCAGGCGACGGTCTTCGGTTCGAGCCCGCGTATGCGCTTCGACCTGGTGGTGAACGCGTTCGTGAAGGACGCGCTGGTGCGCCAGCGGCTCATCCTGCACGGAGGCGGGCGCATGTGGCGGCCGCTGATCAGCGTGAACGACCTCGCCGAGGCGCACATCACCTGCCTTGAAGCGCCAAGTGAACTGGTCGCGGGCGAGACGTTCAACGCTGTGGGTTCGAATTACCAGGTGCGCGAACTCGCGGAAGTGGTGGCGAACGCGCTGGTGAAGCTCGGGCAGCCGGTCGCGCTCGAAGACGGGCCGCTCCCGAAGATCGTCCGGAACTACCGGTGTTCGGGCGAGAAGCTGCGCGAACGGCTGGACCTCAAACTCGAGACCACCCCGGCGATGGCCGTCAACGTACTTGTCGACGAGTTCGGGAAAACGCCGGTGGAGCAGCTCGGGCATCCGCGCTACTACAACATCGCCTGGATGGAGTTGCTGGAGCAGGTGCGCCCGGCCTACCAGGCGATGCAGAACATCTTCGAGCCGATCGAGGAGTAAGCGTGGATATCACCGTCACCAAGACGAAGCTGGACGGCGTTGTCCTGATCGATACGGATTTCTTCCGCGACGAGCGGGGGTTCTTCATCGAAGCCTGGCATGCCGAGCGCTTCCGCGAACATGGTCTGCCCGACGCCTTCGTGCAGGACAACCATTCGCGTTCTGCGCGGAAGGTGCTGCGCGGGATGCATTACCAGGACATGACGGCCCCGATGGGGAAGCTCGTGCGCTGCACCGCGGGCGCCATCCTCGATGTCGCCGTCGACCTGCGCGTCGGCTCGCCGACCTTCGGCGAGTGGGTCGGCGCCGAGCTGACCGCCGAGAACATGCGGCAGATCTGGGTTCCGGAGGGGTTCGGGCACGGCTTCGCAACGCTGAGCGAGTTCGCCGAAGTCCAGTACAAGTGCACAGGACTCTATACACCCTCATCCGAAGGCGGCATCGCCTGGAACGACCCTGATGTCGGCATCGACTGGCCGTTCGACGACCCGGTGCTCTCTGGCCGGGACCAGAACAACATGAGCCTGAAGGAATACCTGGAGCGCCCGGCGTTCCGCCACACCGGGGCTTGACCGACCCTCGTCGTACACTGGCCCGGTGATTCGAAGACTCTGGTTCGGAGCGGGATTTGCCGTTGCCCTGCTATTCGCGGCCTGCGGCGGGGATTCCACCGCGACGATCGCACCCGACACAACGACGACCACCGGAAGTTCGACGACTGCGGCAACGACCACTACTGCTGCCTCCCCGACTTCAGGGCCCACCACCTCGACTGCGCCGAAAAGACTGGGCACCTCTGCCGGGGTCGCCACGACCGCGAAGACACCGGATTTCGCCGCGCTCGACGGCGCCAGGACTTCGTTCGGCGTCATCGACGGCGCTTCCTATGCGATCGAGATGCCGGACAAGTGGAACGGCGAACTGGTGCTGTATGCCCATGGCTTCGCCGGTTTCGGTACGGAGGTCTCGGTGCAGACGCCGCCCTCCTCGCTGCGGAGGTACCTTATCAGCAACGGTTTCGCCTGGGGCGCGAGCTCCTATTCCGAAAACGGCTATGTGCCCGGAATCGGCGCCGACGACACGCTCGCGCTGAAACAGAAGTTCATCGACGAGTTCGGCACACCGAAGAAGACCTACATCGTCGGCGCTTCGATGGGCGGCAACGTGGTGTCGCTGGCGCTGGAGAACCAGGCGCCTGCCTACGACGGAGGGCTCGCGCTCTGCGGGGCGCTCATGGGCATCGGCCAGATCGACTACCTGGCGTCGTGGGTGGCTGCGGCCGAGTACACCTCGGGGGTGCATTTCCCGATCGGCGAGCCCGGTGCGAACCTGGCCGGCGTTTTCCTCTCGGATGTCCCACGCGAACTTGGAGCGCCCGCAACTCCGACGCAAAAAGGCCTGCAGTTCGCCTCGATCATCAAGAACCTGACCGGGGGTCCGCGGCCGTTCTTCCAGGAAGGGTTCGTCGAGCAATACACGGTGAACTTCGGTCTCGCGCTGCTGGACCCCGAGCGAAAGTTCCTCGTGAACAAGGCGGCGACCAATGCGGATGCGGTCTACCACATCGATCCGGGCCTGGGGCTGACCGACGCGCAGATCGACAGCGGCATAACCCGCTACGCAAGCGACCCGGCCAGCCGGAACGCGGAAGCGCACCCCGATGCTGTCCTCACGACCGGGAACATCAGCGTTCCGCTGCTGACGTTGCACGGCACCGGCGACTTGTTCGTGCCTATCACGATGGAGCGCGATTACGCGGCGGCGGTCGCGAAAGCCGGGAAGAGCGACCTGCTGGTGCAGCGCGCGATTCGCTCCGGCGGCCACTGCAAGTTCAGCGCCGAAGAGCTGACCACGGCTTTCGAAGACCTGGTGACGTGGGTGCACGATGGCACCAAGCCGAAGGGCGAGGACCTGTCGGGCGACCTGATGAACGCCGGCCTGGAGTTCACGAATCCGTTGCGGCCGAGTGATCCGGGCGGGACAGGGCAGTAGGCCCGTGCGAGGGCAGTGCCTCGCACCTACCATTCGTGGGGCGCGAAACGACGGGGCGATCCCCTGTAGGGCGAGGCACTGCCCTCGCAGAATTCGCCTAAGATTCCGCCGATGCCCAGGATACCCATCCGCCTTCCGGAAGAAGTGTATAACAACACCGAAGCGGTCTTTCACGTCGTCATCCATGCGCTTGAGGGCACGCGACCGTTGGCACGTCCTCCGTCGCAACGGAACTGTGGAACATCATCTGCAACGAACTCGAACGTCCGTCCGTGCGGCTCCTCTGTGCCGCACTTATGCCGGACCACCTGCATCTCATTGTCTCGCCGCGCCAGAAACCAATTACCGACTGGGTGCGCGACTTCAAGGCATTTTCGACCAATGCCTTGAGGCCCCTCCACGGCCCGCCGTCAATCTGGCAGGCACGGTTCTATGACAGGCGACTCCGATCAGAGGAGGAGTTGGAGGTTTGCGTCGAGTATGTCTGCCGGAACCCGATTGATGCGGGGCTGGCGGACGAACCGGGACAGTGGCCGTGGGTAGCATCGTGGTTGGACTAAACCGGTCGTATTGGGCATGGCGGCCCACGCTATACTGCGACCCAACGAAGCAACTGGAGGTGGCTATGCAAACTCAACGACGCAACATTCCCTCCTCCGGCCGAGGGCGCACGCCCTAACGAGCGTACCTCCCGGCCCGGAGTGTTCGAGCCTGCGGGCTCCTTTTCCGAAACCCGGGAGGTTTCAACTTGTCTCATGGTTTTGAAGGCGCGGCGGTAGCGACCGCGCGCGCGAAATACGAAGAATGGGTGTGGGGAGCGCACGCCCCGGCCCACGGGCGCCGGACTGCGGCGCGAAATGCGAGTTTCTTCCTGCCACACCTCAAACCCGGTATGGCATTGCTCGACGCGGGTTGTGGGGTCGGTTCGATCACGCTTGGCCTGGCGGCCGCGGTTGCGCCGGGGCGCGTCGTCGGTGTCGACCTTAGCGCGCACTCGCTGCAACGGGCACGCAAACTCAGCGCTGAACAAGGCATCGGCAACGTCACTTTCGAACAACACGACCTGCGACAGCTGCCGTTCGCTGATGGCGCGTTCGACGCCGTATTCATGCACGCCGTCCTTCAACACGTCGGTAACCCGGAGGCGGTCCTTCGCGAACTAAAACGCATGATGAAACCGGGCGCCGTAATTGGAATCGGGGATGCCGATTTCGACGGCGCGCTTCATTGGCCCGACGACCCGCTCCTCACCCGGTCGCACGACATCACGGCTGCCATCCGGCCCGAAGGGGACGCACGCGTGGGCAAACGCCTGCGTGCCCTCCTCGTGGACGCGGGCTTCGCGAACGTCGTCGCCTCAGTAGTTGGCGGCGCGGACGGAGACGTCCAGACCGTCGCGTGGAACGGCGAGGCCGCCGCACGCCGCTTCGCGGAGGAGCCGTTCATCGCCTATGCGGAGGCGATCGGCGTCTCGACTCGTGCCGAGATGCTCGCCATCAGTGAAGCCTGGCGGGGCTGGAGTCGACACCCGGGAGCGTTCGCGGCGCGCTTCTGGTGCCAGGCCATCGGCTTCAAGCCTGACTAGCTCGCACTACGAAAGAGAGGCGGGCCAGTGCCGGGCCCGCCTCTAGTCTTGTCGATGTGAGAGTTAGTTCAGCCGCTCGACGACGGTGGCGGTGCCGATGCCGCCGCCGACGCACATCGTGATGAGGCCGTAGCGGCCACCGGTGCGTTCCAATTCGTTGACGATGGTGGCGAAGAGGCGGGCGCCGGTGCAGCCGGTGGGGTGGCCAAGTGCTATCGCGCCGCCGTTGACGTTCACCTTGCTCATGTCGGCGTTCATTTCGCGCTTCCACGAGAGGACGACGCTGGCGAAGGCTTCGTTGATTTCGACGAGGTCGATATCGCGCATCGTGAGGCCAGCGCGCTGGAGAGCCATCGGCGTCGCCGTGATGGGGCCGGTGAGCATGAGCTCAGGGTCGGTACCGACGACGGCCTGGGAGACGATGCGGGCGCGCGGCTTCCAGCCCATCTCCTTCGCGCGGTCGGGATGCGTGAGGAGGACGGCAGCGGAGCCGTCGGTGATCTGGCTGGAGTTACCGGCGTGGTGGACGCCGTTCTCCTTGAAGCTGGGCTTCAGGGCGGCAAGGCCTTCCACCGTGGTGGTGGGGCGGATGCCTTCATCAAAATCGATGGTGGCGTCGACCCATTCCTCGGTGCCGTCCGCTTTCTTGTTCTTCTTCTTGCCCGCGATCGGGATCATCTCGCTCTTGAAGCGGCCCTCCTTCTGGGCCTGGGCAGCCTTGAGCTGGCTCTCGACGGCGAACTCATCCGCCTCTTCGCGGCTGATACCCCATTTCTCGGCGATGCGCTCGGCTGAAAGGCCCTGCGAGGTCAGGTCGTACTGCTCCTGCATCGACTTCGTGAACGGAAAGCCCATGTTCTGGCCGACGTTCGACCCCAGTGGGATCTGCGACATCCATTCGGTGCCGCCGGCGACGACGACCTCGTGGGCGCCGGAGCCGATCTGGTTGGCAGCGAAGTGGACCGCCTGCTGGCTCGAGGAGCACTGGCGGTCGAGCGTGACGCCGGGGATGGAATACGGCCAGCCGGCAGTGAGGACAACATTGCGCGCGAGGTTGGTCGACTGGGCGCCGACTTCGCTCACGCAACCGTAAATGACGTCGTCGACGACGTCCGGGTCCATGTTGTTCCGCTTCGCGAGCTCCTTGAGCAGGAGGGCCGAAGACTCGATGGGATGATTCTGGGAGAGGACACCTCCGCGGCGGCCGAGTGGTGTTCGTATGGCATCGACGATGACGACTTCACGCATAATTCGGTTCCTTCTGAAGTTGTTTGCTTCGGGCGAAGGAAGTGTATCAGCGGCGGCGAAGATTCACGACCGCCGCGGCGGTCGACTACGCTTGGTCCATGACCTCACCTGCACCTGCCACTCGGGCACGAGTCGTGGCAGTCCACCGCAGCCCGGCACACACTTTCCACAAACGTGCCGTGCCGGTGATTCGGCTGGTCGCCGGGCTCGGTGTCGAAGGCGATGCCCATAATGGTGTGACCGTGAAGCACCTATCACGCGTGGCGAAGGACCCGACGCAACCGAACCTTCGCCAGGTGCACCTGGTTCACCAGGAGCTCCACCAGGGCCTGCTCGCCCGGGGCTTCCGCGTTGCGCCGGGCGAGATGGGCGAGAACATCACGACGACTGGCCTGGATCTGCTCGGGCTTCCGAGGGGAGCACGCCTCACCGTGGGCGAAGCAATCATCGAAATCACCGGCCTCCGAAACCCCTGCCTGCAGCTGGACGCCTTCCCGGCCGGGCTCATGCAGGCCTGTCTCGACCGAGACGAAGTTGGCGGGCTAATCCGGCTCGCCGGCGTGATGGGAATTGTCGTCACGGGCGGCGAAATCCGGCCGGGCGACCCCATCGAAGTCGAACTGCCAGCAGAGCCGCATCGGCGCCTCGAACCCGTCTAGGCGGGCGGCGCGACAAACCGGAGGGCGCCGGGTACGACCTCGATCCTCGCGGGCAGGTAGCCACCGTGCTCACCGTCCAGGTCGAGCAGGGTGCGTTTCGGGGAAGAGAGTTCGACGACCTTCGCCGGATGGCGATCGATTCCCTCGATATCGAGATGCGTGCCGCTCTTCCGCTGCCCGTCGACGGCCTTGAGCACGGTCCGCCGGCCCATATCGCCCCAGCGGATGACATCGAGCAGGCCGTCATCCGGCGCGGCGCCCGGCGCGGCGACAAGATCACCACCCCAGAGTTCCATGTTGTGCACACTGACCGAGTTGTAGCGGCCATCGAACGTGGTGCCATCGATAGAGAGCGTGAACTGGCGGCCCATGCGGCCAACCATCTTGACGCCAGTCATGACCAGGTAGGGAGCGGTATCGCCGAGACGTTTGAGCCAGCGGGGCGTCGACTGTGAAATCTCGGGAACCCAGCCGGCCGATGCTTCGAGGAGGAAGTAGCGGACCTGGTCGGTGCCGTCTTCGCCCCGGGACGTTACCTTCCCGACATCGATCGGGCGCTCCCGGCCTTCGGCGATCGCCTTCAGAGCGAGGCTGCCCCGTGCGATGCCCATGCTCTTGGCGACATCCTTACCCGTCCCGAGGCCGATGGTCCCGAGACGTACAGTCTTGCCCGCGCCGCGGCCGAGAATTCCGTTGGCGACCTCGTAGACCGTCCCGTCGCCACCGCAGGCGACGAGGAATTTGCGGCCGGCATCGATGGCTTCTTCAGCGAGGGAGGTGCCGTGTCCCTGGTGAGTGGTGAATACAACGTCTGCCGCGAGCCCGGCGCGTTCGATCGCATCGATGATCGTGCCGATGCGCTTACGGGTACGCCCTCCACCGGAGTTGGGGTTGAGGATGAACAGCGGTCGGTCGGCGATTTCTGGCGGTATGCTCTGTGTCACACCTGCACCGTAGCGCGAACGGTGGAGACGGTGAAGGAGCCGCGTTTGGAATCTCACGAGCGCTTCCGGGCGATGAACACCGACATCGACCTGTTCATCGAGAGCCCGGCGCCGGCGCCGCCGGGGGCGTTCATCGGCGCGAAGCTGCTGTTTGAGCAGCAGGAGCAGCGATTCTCGCGGTTTCGCGAAAACAGCCTGTTGATGCGCCTCAACCGTGGCGAGGTCATCGAAGACGCATGGCTCGCGCGCGTGGTCACCATGGCGATTGATGCGCACCAGATCACGGGCGGCTACTTCAACCCGATGGTGCTGCCGGCACTCGCGCGGGCCGGGTATGACCGTTCGTTCGATGACATCCACCCAGGCGGCGTAATCGAGTCACAACGGGTGCCCGATCCGGCGAAGGTGCTACGGGTCGATGGTCTACGTGTCGAACTGCTGGCCGGGCAGATCGACCTCGGCGGTATCGTGAAAGGCTGGTCGGCCGACCTTGCCGCGGAGAGCCTCGCGAGCGACGGCAACGCGGCGTTCGTCAACGCCGGCGGCGATATCCGCTGCATCGGGAGCGATGGGGCGGGCGCGGGGTGGCTGATGGACATCTCCGCGCCGGACGGGACGAAGGCCTGGGAGGGCCGTCTCTCCGGGGCGATCGCGACTTCGACCACGCGCAAGCGACGATGGACGACGGCCGACGGCCGTGAAGCCCACCACCTTATCGATCCGGGGACGGGGATGCCCTCGGACTCGGGCTATGTACAGGTGAGCGCGCGCGCGGAGGCCTGCTGGCTGGCCGAAGTGTGGGCGAAAGCGATCCTCATTGGCGGCCCGGACACCATGGAACGTGCGAGACGCTCGGGCATCAGTTCCATGGCCTACGACTCGGCCGGAGCGCGCAATACCGCGGGACAGTGGTAGGGCGTGGCTGCGAGCTCAGTTCTTCAGCTTCGAGAGGTCCTGGACGAAGAAGACGGTCGGTCCTTCGAGGGTTGGGCTGCCGCCGGCGCGCTCGATGGTGACGAGCACCACATCGTATGAGGCGATGCCGCCTGGAATCACCGTCTGGTAGCGGGCGAAGCCATCGGCGTCAGATTCGAAGGTGCCGAGAGAGAAGTTCTTGCCGCCGGAGTTCGCCCAGAGCTGGTACGTCTCTCCGGGCGGGCGCTGAGGAAGGTCACTGGCGACGAACCAGACGCGCTTCTGGTCATCGTCCCAGACGAGCCGGCCAATCGAGTTGAGGCCGCCTTCGGCGGGGATGACGTCGGCGATCTTGGTGTTGTTGGAGAGCAGCGCGACGATCAGTTCCTGGTCGCCGGTGGCGGCGAGCGAAAGCCGTTCCGCCTCTTTCTGCTGGTCATCGAGCTTGCGGGTGAGAGCGGCGATTTCCACTTCCTGCGACAGGGCGGTCTGGATCTTCGCCTGGAGGCGCTCGTCGTCCTGGCGCAAGTCATCGAGCTGGCTGCGCATCCAGACCATGCCTGTGAACGCGGCGATGGCGACGAAGACCGCGGCAACTCCCGCGAGCGCCCGCCCGGTGTTGAAGGCCCGGCGCAGCGGGCTCGGCCGGCGAATACCAGCGGCGAGGAAGACCTTGTTCTTCAGTCGAGGCGGGGCCTGGCGCCGGGGCGAAGTCATGGCGTACGTCGCCACGAGGCGCTCAGAGTCCCGAGCGATATCGCGGCAGGCGGCGCACTCTGCCAGGTGCAGCGCAATGGTGCGCTCCAGGGGCGGTTCTAACGAACCGATGGCGTATTCATCCGCCTGTTCCTGCGAGATGTGTTCCCCGGGCATCACTACCTATCCCTGGTCCCTCGCCTCGATCGAACGGCGCAGTTTTTGCATCCCCAGGCGAATGCGAGTCTTCACCGTCCCGAGGGGTTCGTGAAGTTGCGCTGCGATTTCTTGCTGTGTGAACCCGCCGAAGTAGGAAAGCTCGAGGGCCATGCGCTGGTCGACGGGAAGCTCCATCAATGCGCGGCGAACGACCATCTGCTCTTCGTGCAGTTCGGCTGAAGCCTCGGGATTGATGGGATCGACGCTGAACATGGGCTCGGCGCCTTCATCCGGTTCGCCGAACGAGTTGCCTTCGCGCTTGCGACGGCGCCCGCGTGAGCGAAGCTCATCGACGGCGCGGTTGCGGGTGACACTCATCAGCCAGCTTAGGAAGCGCCCGCGCTCGGCGACGAACGTGCCCGGGCGGCGCCAGAGGCGGACAAAGACGTCCTGGGATGTGTCTTCTGCTAGGCCCGCATCGCCGAGCACGCGGAACGACGCCGAATACACCAGGTCGATGTACCTGTCGTAGAGGACAGCGAAGGCGCTTTCATCGTGGTTCGCGATTGCGAGCATGAGAGCCTCATCCGGCCAGTCGATGCGGCTGGCGATTTCGCCTTCCGCGGGACGGGTGAACTCCACCGTCCTTCCAACATTACGTATACCAGAGCTGTCCGGATTGCCTTGAACACTCATAGACTTCTCAAATGCCGATGATACATGAGACTTTAGCCTGAACCATCGCCTTTACCATTCATAACAAAAGGGGTCTTGTCGTTTACCGGTGGCTACGTGGGATTCGTCGACACTAGAAGTACCACGACTGGAGACACCACGAAATGCGCCGCTTTATTCGCCCCTTTGCAGCTGGAATGGCGGGAATCGTGCTGCTCGCAGGGGCCGCATGTTCATCATCCCCCGCCGGTACGGTCAGCACCGATACCCAATCTCCTTCGAACACGACCACCGTAACCACCCAGCCGACCCAGACAACTTCCGTTAGCAAGCCCACGAACGAGCTTTCGACCGCAGATGTGGTGAAGCTCGCCGAGCCGGCTGTTGTCCGCATCGAGACCAACAGCGGCGTCGGGACCGGGTTTGTCATCGCCTCCGATGGCCACATCCTGACGAACAACCATGTTGTCCTCTCGAACACGGGCCGTGTCTCGAACACCATCCGCGTCACGCTGAGCGATGGCTCCGTGGTGCCGGCGACCGTCGTCGGGACTGACCCGCGCTCGGACCTCGCGGTCATCAAGATCGACAAGACGGGGATGAAAGCGCTGCAGTTCGCCGACCTGGACAACGTCCTCATCGGACAGGACGTGGTGGCGATCGGCTATGCGCTGGACCTGCAGCAGGGCGAAGGCCCGTCGTTCACCGTCACGCGCGGGATCGTCAGCCAGAAGAACCGCGTGATCGATGAGGGCGCCGCCGCACCGCAAATCTATGGCGCCATCCAGACGGATGCGGCCATCAACCACGGCAACAGCGGAGGACCGCTGCTCAACATGTTTGGCGAAGTCGTCGGGATTAATACCGCACTGGCGCCGGACCCGACCACGGGTGAAACGGCAACCGGCATCGGCTTCGCGGTCGGCGCCGATGTTGCGAAGGCCGTGTCCGAACAGCTGATGACCAAAGGGCAGGTGAACCGCGGCTTCCTCGGCATCAGCAACTTCGACGCCTTGCGGCCCGCGAAAGCGAAGGAGCTCAACATCCCCGAGGACCAGGGTGGGCTCGTCGTTGGCGCCGTGTCTCCCAACGACCCGGTGGGATTGGCCGGGCTCCGCGCGGGCGACGTCATCATCCGCCTGGGGAATACCCCCATCGCCAGTGAGAGCGACCTCACGGTGGCGCTCATCAAGAACAGCGCCGGCGATAAGGTGACCATCGAGTTCTACCGCGACGGCCAGAAGCAGAGCCTCGAGGTAACGCTCGGGACACCCCCGTACTAAGAGATTCCCTCCTCTCCAGCAACGAGGCCTCCCCGGAAATGGGAGGCCTCGTTGCATGTGTGGGGTTACGCTGGAAGGGTGCCGCCCGCTCGTATCGTCTCTCTCGTCCCCAGCTGGACCGAACTCGTGGTGGCGCTCGGCGCGCGGGACCGGCTCGTGGGGCGGACGAAGTTCTGCACCGAGCCTGCCGACCTCGCGGCGAGCGTGCCGGCGGTGGGCGGAACCAAGAATCCGGACATCGAGAAGATCGTTGCGCTGAGACCCGACCTGGTGATCGCCAACAAGGAAGAGAATCGGCGAGAGGACATCGAGGCGCTGGAGAACGCCGGTCTGCGCGTGCTGCTCACCGATCCGAACTCGGTGGAGGAAGCCATCGCATGCATTCGAGCGATCGGCGAAGCGATCGACGAAGCAACCAGCGCCACGCGGCTCACGGAAGAGATCGAATCGGCCCTGCGAGAGCCGGCCGCGCCTCCGGTGCGCGTTTACGCAGGGGTCTGGCACAACCCGATGATGGGGCTCGGCTCCCAGAGTTACGGCCATTCGATGCTCGAAGCGTGCGGCGGCCGGAACGTGCTGGCCGGCCGGCCTCGATACCCGGAAGTCTCGATGGACGAGCTCCGGGAGCTTGAGCCGGCATTGATCCTGCTGCCGGATGAGCCATTTCCGTTCGATGCCGGGCATGCTGCGTTCTACGGTGGAATTGCGCCGGCACGAGTCATCGATGGCAAGCTGCTCTGGTGGTATGGGCCGCGCATGCCCTCGGCGATCCGGGAGTTGCGCCGGATTCTCTCGGAGGGCGCAGGCAGGTGACCGACATTCGGATTGTTCCCGCGGCCGACTTCGGGGGCGCATGCCTCGAGGCGCTTCAAGAGGCCGGCGCGAGGAGCCGATCGATCACCGTGGGGCTCCCGACCGGCAGCACGCCGATTGCGTTGTACGCGGAAATGGCGAGCGTGGCGGCGGCAGGAAATCTCGACATCTCCGGCTGGCGCCCGTTCGCCATCGATGAGTATGGCGGCGCAAGGCTCCACCCCTGCTCGAACCGTCGCTTCTTCGAGCGGCACTGGGAATCTATCTCGGGCGCGCCCGAGGTCGAACAGTTCGACCCGGAGGCGCCTGACCTCGAGGCCGAGGCGCGCCGCATGCGCGAAGCTATCGATGCGGCCGGCGGCCTCGATATCGCGCTCCTCGGGATCGGGCTCAATGGTCACGTCGCCTTCAACGAACCCGGCAGCGCAGCGGGAAGCACGGTGCGGCGCGTGGACCTGAGCGAAGCCTCTCGCGAGAGTGCCCGGGCCTGTTGGGGCGACGAAACGCCCGCGTGGGGGCTGACGCTCGGGCTGCGGGAGCTGTTCAGCGCCGAGACCGTGATCATCATGGCGCACGGGGCGGCAAAGGCTGACATCGTGGCCAGGGCTATCGACGGGCCGGAGACAGTCCACGTGCCGGCGAGCCTTTCGCGCCGGTCGGCTCGCGCGATCTGGGTGCTGGACGAGGCGGCTGCGTCCCGGCTGAAACGCTAGCTCTCGGAGCGGCGGTCGAAGGCGACTTCGCCGCGGCAGATGGTCAACTGGACCTGCAAATCGCCGTCGAGGACGACGAGGTCGGCATCCATGCCGCGTTCAATCTGGCCCTTGCGATTCGAAGCCCCGGCGACGCGAGCGGGATTCGTGGAACAGAGCCTGAAGGCCGTCGAAATGCTGATGCCGAGAAAACGCATGGTATTGCGGAAGTGCTGGTCCATGGTCTCGACGCTGCCGACGATGGTGCCGTCCGCCTTCGCGGCCTTGCCACCAGAAACCGTCACTTCTTCGCCGGCGAAGCTGCCGCTCTCGCTGCTCATCCCGGCCAGGTGGAGGTTATCCGTCACGACGACCGTTCGGTGCGGTCCAAGGATGCGGTAGGCCATCAGCAGCAGGCCCGGCTCGACGTGCGCGCCATCGCAGATGAGTTCGCAGGTGACCTGGTCTTCGAGGAGGGCGCACACAATGGGGCCACCTTCTCTCTGGTGTATCGGCCGCATGGCGTTGAAGAGATGGGTGACATGTCGGACGCCCGAATCGAAACCCGCGCGGCACTGCACCGAGGTTGCATCGGTGTGGCCCATGGCCGGAATCGCGCCGCTGGCGCTGATGGCGCCGGCGAGGTCGAGGGCGAGCGGAAGTTCCGGCGCCATGGTCACCTGGCGAATGTGGCCGCCGGCGGCCTCCTGGAAGCGAAGGAATTCCTCGCGCACCGGCGGGCGCAACATGTCCTCCGGGAAGGCGCCGTGCCGAATCGGATTGATGAACGGGCCCTCCATGTGGAACCCGAGGACCTCGGCCCCGGAGGTGGCGTTCACCAGCGGGCGAAGCAGGGAGAAGATCGTCTCGGTGTCCTCGGCGTCCCGGCCGAGCGTGCTGATCAGGAAGGAAGTGACGCCATTGCGCGGCGCCCAGGCCGCGTAGTCGCGAATGCGCTGGGGATCGTGAGTGAAAAACGAATGCCCGCCGCCTCCGTGGACGTGAACATCGATGAACCCCGGGCCAATGGCGAGGCCGGCCACGTTGATGACCTTCGCATCGCCCGCGTTGAGGCCGGTGCCAATGGCGACGATCTTTCCGTCCTGGCAGAGGACATCAGCGCGCGAAGGGCCCGAGGGGAGGGCGACCACGCCGTTGCGGAGGATAAGGCGTCGCGACATGGAGGCTTTACATACTCCTTGACGGTGCGCGAGGGCCGATTCTACGGTTGCGCAAATTGTTCAAACGCGCGCCCATCAGCATACGCATTTCGCGCCGGACTCGTGGGGTGGCCGCCATTATTGTTGCGGCGCTCGGGGCCGTCTACATCTCGTTGCTCAGCTACCAGCAGGTCGATGGCTACCTGTTCCCGGGCAACGAACTCGCATTCCCGGCCGTGTCTGCATCCATCCCCGGCACGAACGTATCCATCGATGTGACTCTGCCGGGCGTCTCGACGGCGGCGCCGGAACCGTGGCGCCCGAGCGACCGCCTGAACATCCTCGTGCTCGGCCTCGACCGGCGGCCGAACGAGCCCGTGGATGCCTCCTACCGCGCCGACACGATGTTTGTCGCGAGCATCGATAAGCACGCCGGGCGTCTGCAGTTGCTCGCCATCCCACGCGATACCTGGGCAGATATCCCCTATGGCGACACCATCGGCGTCTGGGCCCAGAACAAGATCAATGCCGCTTACAGCTATGGGCAGTTCTACAAGTACCCGGGCGGCGGCCCGGCCGCTTCGGTCGCGGCTGTGGAAAAGAACTTCAACATCGACATTTCGTATTATGTCGTCATCGATTGGGTGGGCTTCGTCGAACTGATCGATGCGATCGGCGGCATTGATATCGACGTGCCCGAGGACATCGCCGACCTGGTGAACGACGAACTGGACCCCTTCCCGAACCGGACAGTGACGGCCGGCTTGCAGCACATGGATGGCCAGCAGGCGCTGGGCTATTCACGCGTCCGCACGGACGGCGACCTCAAGCGCATCGAACGGCAACAGCTCGTCATCCAGGCAGTCGCGAATAAGTCGGTGAGCCTGGGATACATCGCGAAGATCCCGGAACTGTGGGACGCCTACCGGCACGCCTTCCGCACGGACATCGACAACGCGCTCGTGCCCGGTTTCGCGCTGCTGGCGAAGCAGATGGACCTCTCGCACATCGAGACCTTCTCGTTGGGCCCAGCCATGTACGGCGGCATCTCAGAGGACGGGCAACTGATCCTCCTCCGCAACGACGACAAGGTGTACGACATCATCGATCACTTCTTCGCCGACCCGGACGCACGCGACGAGGATCCGTCGATCGTGATCCAGTTCAGCAAGGGCGAAGAGGCTGCGGCGAAGGCCGCCGAGAAACACCTGCTCGAGTACGGCATCCCCCCTGCGTACCTGAAACTGGTTGCAACCGACGACGCAGGAGCACCCGGGATCTTCGACGTGACCGGGAAGACCTACACGGCCCAGAAGCTCTACGAGCTCTTCGACCTGCAGTTGTTGAACCCCGACGGGGTTATCCCCGATGGCGCCGATGTGGTGGTCCGGCTGGGTCCAGCCACGACGATGAAGTCGCCCTGACCCACAACGCTACTGGACCGTGATGGCGGCCTTCATTTGCGGGTGGAACTCACAGGTGATCTTGTAGGTTCCCGGGCCGGGCGGGGTCCACGTGAACACGTCGTTCCGGTTCATGGTCCCGGACTCGTTCTTCCCATCGATGGTCACCGTGTGGATAGTGGTCTCGCTGTTCTTGAAGTAAACCTCTTCGCCCGCCGAGGTCGTGAGCGACTTCGGGTTAAACCTGAGGTTGTGCTGGTCGATGAACGGGGAGCCATCGGGGACGCCTTCGACGCCCTGGGCCACACCGCTGGCGTCGCCGCTGCTGCTGGAGCCACAGGCGCTGGCAAGCAGCATCAGCGCAAGAAGCGCGACCCCGGCGATGGACACGAATGATTTGCGAACTGGCACTGCTGTTCCTCGTTGACTGGTGATCCCAGTGTCTCCCGTTTGAGGGCCGCTGCAAAGGGCACTCGTGAAAGAATGCACAAAGATTGGGCAAGTTTTCGCACCGGGCTCCGGAAAGTCGAAGGCCCCCGGAAATCCGGGGGCCTTCCGAACAAGAGAGGCGGGGTGCGCGACTCTGTGACGACGAGGCGAGACGGCCGGCGCCATGGCGCCGCAGCCTGATCGGAATCTAGGAACAAATGCTAAAGGTGTCAAGCGTTTTAGCGTTTGATTTGACCGCTGCGGCGATCGGTGGCTCAATCGTGCCCGTGGCCGCCAAACCGATCCCGATCCAGCTGTGCCTCCGCTGCGGCGATGTCCTGGCCGACATCAAGGGCTCACGCCTCGCGGTCTGCCGCACCTGCGGCTACAAGGACGACTGCTGCTAGAACGCAAATCGCCCGGCCTTGGGGCCGGGCGTTCAGCGTCGATTACAGCGGGAAGGTCAGGCGGCGCGGTGCGCGTCGAGCGCGGCGATCTGCTCGCGCAGCCGGCGAATACGGCGGAGCCGGTAACTGTTCACGACCGGGCTCGCGTCATCCAGGAAGACGGGGCCGGAACAGCGGCTGCAGTTGACGAGCGCGGAGGGGTCCTCGTCGGGCGCGATCTGATGTCCGCGAAGGCCGCTTACAGTGAGAAGCGCGCCCTTCTGGCCAACCCAGCGGCCGTTTTCGAACCCGCAGTGCAAGCACTTCACATTCCCGATGACCAGCATGACCTTGTCCTCCTGTCGGAAGGAGTATGGCGGTCAAGGATCTCCACGCCCCATCGGGGAAATCCCTTGGGAGATCCGCAGGGTTCCCGCGATCAGCGGCGGCGAAACCTCATGGCGCGCCACACTGTCGTATTCATTTACGACAGCGTACGGCCCCTTGCTCAATAGATTCGGGAAAGCCCTACGTCGTCTGGGCGACACTATCGATGCGGTAACGCATCGCTCCCTGTGGGGCATCGACCTGGACCTCGTCGCCAACCCGGCGGCCGAGTAAGACCCGGCCCACCGGTGACTCCACCGAGATGCGCCGTTCGCGGGCGTTTGCCTCGCGCGAACTGACGAGCTGGTAGGTCTCCTGGCGGTTCTTCTCCAGGTAGGTCACGGTGACCATCGAGCCCAGGGCAGCAAGATCTTCATCCCGTCCCGAGGCATCGACCACCACGGCCCGCTTGAGCGATGTTTCGATGCGCTGCTTGCGGTCGTTGGTGAAGGCGAGGGCTTCGCGGGCGGCGTGGTAAGGCGCGTTTTCGCGAAGGTCGCCATCGGAACGAGCGAGCGCGATGGACTTCACGAGATCAGGAACTTTCGCTTCGAGGTCCGCGAGCTCCTGCTTGAGCGCCTCGAGGCCATCGGCCGTCATTTCGATCGGAGCTTCTTCGATGCGGACGGCGCTTGCGCCGGTCCGCCCGCCGGTGCGGCGAACGCGGACATTGATGCCGTAGTTGGCGGCGCAATAGTTCTTCTTCTTCAGGAACTGGAAGAACGCTTTGAGCGCGGCCACGCGGCGTTGCGCGTTCGGATCGGCGCTCCGAATTTGCGTTTCCGCGTAGCTTTCGACCCGGCTTCCAGAGAGGGAAGAACAGGGGGTCGTGGGGTCCGCATGCTCGACGTACTTGCGGACGTACTGTTCGTATTCGTGCCTCAGCACAGGTTTCAGGGAGGTGAGGTATTCGTCGAGAGCTTCACCCAGGGTGATTTGCGCGACCGTCGCACCCTGCGCTTCATTCGTCATGATCAGAATGTATCATCGATCCGGTGAACGTGCCTTCGGGGTTTCCCTGAGGATGGATTGGGATGAACTTCCGGGGCTGTTCCCGTCACTTCCAGACCCTGAACGTTGGCTGTCACTGCTCCGCAGGCACCTCGATCTGATTGCCGCCGCGGAACCACATACGCGCGTCACGAGCGTTGCGCCCGAAGAAGCGGTCCAGCGCCACTATGCCGAATCCCTGGAGACCTGGCGCATCGGGGTGGAGGCGCTCGGCCGGACGCCCGGGACGGTGGTGGATGTCGGAAGCGGCGGGGGCTTCCCAGGGCTGGTGATGGCGTGCATTGCGCCGGAGACCACGTTTCACCTGGTGGAGCCACTGCAGAAGCGCGCCCGCCTGCTCGCGGCGATGGCGAACGACATCGGGCTTTCGAACGTCCGCGTGTACCCGCTGAGAGCCGAGGATGCCGGTCGGGGCGAGTTGCGCGAATCCGCGGCGATGGTCACCGCGCGGGCGGTGGCGAAACTGGCGGAATTGCTTGAGTACACGGTTCCATTCGCGGCTGTCGGCGGCATGGTGGTGTTGCCGAAAGGCAGCGCCCTGGCGACCGAACTCGAGGATGCCGCCGGCGCGATGGAGAAGCTGAACTGCAATCACCGCGCGACAGTTGCGATGCGACCTCGCGTCAGCGAGGCGGTGCGGGTTGCGGTGTTCGAGAAGACATCGGCGACGAGTTCGATGTACCCTCGCCGGGCCGGCGTCCCGGGGAAGCAGCCGCTCTAAACGAGCACTCGCTTACTCCTTTGAGCGGATACCCCTCCTCGACAACATGTAGTCGTGCTATAGTTCGCGCGACCGGCCGATTGGCAGCTTTACCAAGTAAGCGCGCTGACCCGTTCGAGCCAGTACCTCATGGAGGCAGCATGGATCCCAACCTGATTCTCAACAAGGTTCTTCGCCTCGCGCGCCTGGACACGACCGTTTTCGACGAAGTGCGGGACGATGTGAACGAGCTGATCCCCGCGCTCATTGTCGCCGGCATTAGCGCTCTCCTTGCTGGTCTCGGCGCAACGCTGTTCTGGGAATTCAACTTCGATTACGGCCCGGACAAGGTGTGGTTGAACACCTTCATCCTCGGCGGCCTGTTCCTGGCCGCGCTCTATTTCGTCTGGGTGCTGATTGCCTACGTCATCCTCGTCCAGATCTATAAAGCCTCCGCCGACCTCCAATCGCTCATCCGGACGATGGGCTACGCGGCCATTCCCCTGGCGCTCTCGCTGTTCATGTTCATCCCGGTGCTGTACCCGGTCTTCGCACTCGTGCCGATCGCACTCCTCTTCGTGATGTCGATCTACGCGGTCCAGGCGGTCACGAACGCCGATTCGACACAGGTAGTTATCGCGAACACCGCCGGGCTCTCGGTGATGGTGCTGGTGCTGAGCATCGTTGCCTTCTCGGGCGATAGCAGCATCATTGGCGCAGGTATCTTCTCGATCCTGTACCAGATTCCTTAAAGCTCCTTCCATCAGCCTCTCTCAATGGCCGGCGCGCGATGCTCCGGCCATTTTGGCGTCTCCGCCGATGGAATGATTCGCGGAAGTGCGCATTCGAGTAGCCTTGCGCATCGTGCCACGAGATCTCGCCGCTGCCGCGCGCCGCAATGAGCGCCTGTTCTATGCCTTCTCGTTCCTGATGGAGTTCGGGTTCTGGATGGCGATCTGGATCAAGTACCTCACGGTGATCCGGCACTTCGAGCTGCGCTTCATCTTCCTGATGGATATGCCCTTCTGGCTGATGGTGGCCGCGCTCGAAGCCCCCTTCGGCGCCCTCGCCGACAGGATTGGCCACAGCCGCGTCCTCGCAATCGGCGCCGCGGTCTATGCCCTCACCATCGCCGGGTTCGGGTTCACTACGAACTACTGGATGCTGTTCGCCGACTACATGCTCTGGGCGGTGGCGATGGCCTGCCGCAGCGGCGCGGACCAGGCGTTGTTGTACGACTCGTTCAAGCAGGGCGGCGTCGAAAGCCGGTTCTCGAAAGCGGTTGGCCGCGGATTTGCCACATCGATCACGGCCGCGACCACCGGCATCATCCTGGGCGGTTTTCTCGCGACATTCACGAGCCTGGCGTTCACGGTGCAGATCAGCTTCGTTGGCCCGCTCATCGCGATGGTGGTGGCGCTTTCGATGATCGAACCGCATGTCGAGCACGATCGCCCGGGCTACCTCGACAACCTGAAGCGGGGGTTCAGCTTCGCCTGGCGGACACCCCAGGTGCGTTTCACTGTGCTCCTTGGCTCAACGGTAATGATGGCCGCGTTCGCGCCGGTCATCCTGATCCAGCCATTCCTTATCCAACACGACGTCCGAACGGGGCTGTTCGGGGTCCTGCAGGCGCCGTTGCAGGTCGCAGCGGTGCTGGCCGCGATCCTCGCCCACCGCATCGCCGCCAGGGTCGGGACCCCCGGCATGTTCGCGTTCGCCTGTGCCGCGATGGTTATCGCATTCCTTGGGCTTTCGACCATCGATCACGTGGGGATCTTTTTCCTCTTCGCGGTGCCCGCGATCACGCGCGGGATGATGCGTCCCACGATCGACACGTACCTCAACCAGCACACGCCAAGCGAAACTCGTGCCACCGTGTTGAGCGTCGCCTCGCTGGTAATGAGCGCGCAGGTGGCCTTCTTCGAGCCGGTCATCGGCTTCATCACCGACGACATTTCGCTGCAGGCCGCGTTCGCCTTCGTGGCCATCTACTTCGGCGTGATGTTCCCGCCACTCTACCTGCTCTGGCGGCGTGCCTACGTGCCCGCGCCGGAGTTCCCGCTGGCGGAGGCGGCCGCCGTCGCGTGACCTATAAACGCGAAGAACGCAAAGGGACGCAAAGGACGCAAAGAGAAGGTGTGGGCAGGACCACGGGTATAAACGCCCGGAAGTCTCGAACGATTCTTTGTGTCCTTCGCATCCTTCGCGTTAGAACGGCTGGCTTAGACGACGACCTGCTCTTTGTATTCGCCGTAGACCCGCCTCCACATGTTGCAGACCTCGCCGACGGTCGCGCCTGCGTTCACTGCGGCGATGATGAACGGCATTGTGTTTGTCTTCGGGTCCGCGCTGGCGCGTTCGAGCGCCGCGAGCGCTTCGGCGTGGGCTGATTGGTCGCGGTTCGCCTTGTGCTGCTTCAGCCGGGCCAGGTGGCGACGTTCGCCTTCCGGGTCGAACTTGAGGATCGGGATCTCCGGCTTCTCGTCTGAGACATACTCGTTCACACCCACCACGATGCGATCTCTCGTGTCAACCTCGAACTGGTAACGCGACGAAGCGTCAGCAATCTCTTTCTGGAAGAAGCCAGTCTCGATGGCCGGGATGACGCCACCGAGCGCTTCGATCTGCTCGAAGTACTTCAGCACTTCGGCTTCCATCTCCGTCGTGAGCTTTTCGACGAAATAGCTGCCGCCGAGCGGATCGACGGTGTTCACGACGCCGCTTTCGTGGAGGATGACCTGCTGGGTGCGAACGGCGAGGCGGGCGGCCTTGTCACTGGGGAGGGCCATCGCTTCGTCCATCGCGTCGGTGTGGAGCGATTGCGTGCCGCCCATGACGGCCGCGAGAGCCTGGACGGCGACGCGGACGAGGTTCACCTCGGGCTGTTGTTCCGTGAGCGACACACCCGCGGTCTGGGTGTGGAAGCGCATGAGCCACGAGCGCTGGTTCTTCGCGCCAAAGACCTCGCGCATCTGGCGCGCCCAGATGCGGCGGGCGGCACGGAACTTGGCGACTTCCTCGAAGAAGTCGTTGTGGCTGTTGAAGAAGAAGCTGATGCGCGGCGCGAAGGAATCGATATCGAGGCCGCGGGCGAGCGCCCACTTCACGTATTCGATGCCATCGGCAAGGGTGAAGGCCAGTTCCTGCGCCGCCGTCGAGCCCGCTTCGCGGATGTGGTAACCGCTTACGCTGACCGGGTTCCAGAGCGGCATCTCTTTCGAGGCGAACTCGATGGTGTCGGTAACCAGCCGCATCGAATCGTCTGGCGGGTAAATGAACTCGTTCTGGGCGATGTATTCCTTGAGGATGTCGTTCTGGAGCGTGCCGGCGAGCTTCGCGCGGGGCACGCCTCGCTTCTCGGCGGCCGCGATGAACAGCGCCCAGACGACCGGGGCGGGACTGTTGATGGTCATCGACGTGGTGATCTTGTCGAGGGGCAGGTCGCTGAGCAGGATTTCCATGTCGCTCAGCGAGTCGACCGCAACGCCACAGCTCCCGAATTCGCCTTCGGCCCAGGGTTCGTCGTGGTCGTAGCCCATCAGCGTGGGCATATCGAAGGCGATGCTTAAGCCGTTGTTCCCGGTGGCGAGCAAGTCCTTGTAGCGCTGGTTGGTCTCTTCGACCGAGCCGAAGCCGCTGAACATGCGGATAGTCCACGGCTTCCCGCGATAGCCGGTGCGATGGACGCCTCGCGTGAACGGGTAGTTGCCCGGCAGGTTGATGTCCCGTTCGTAGTCGATGCCTTCGATGTCGGTGGCGTCGTAGAGGCGCTCGATGGGACGGCCGGATACGGTCATGAACGGCCCGGCGAGTTCCTTGCCTTCCTGGACAACTGCCTCGTCGTACTCCCCGCGGAGTTGTTTTGCTCGCTTCTGGTCGGTCATGGCGTCGGCCTGCCTTCTACCGGACTTCTGGGGACAGTCTAACGGTCGCAACGGCGGTCATCGAGGCGCTGCCCCCTACAGCCGGACACACGAGCGCGGTACGCTAGGCTCATGGCCAAAGACGGATCCTTCGACATCACAACGGGTTGCGACCTCCAGGAGGTCGCGAACGCGGTAAACCAGGCGCGCAAAGAGATCTCAACGCGGTTCGACTTCAAGAACGTGACAGCAGAGATCGACTACGAGCATGGGCAGACGAAGATCGGCCTCCATGCGGCCGATGACTACAAGCTCGAAGCGATGTGGCAGGTGCTGAGCGGGCGGATGATCGCACGTAATGTGCCCATCAAGAACATGGTCCGTGAGACACCTCAGAAGGCTGCCCAGGGCACCATCCGCCAGGACGTGAACCTGGTCCAGGGCATCGAGCAGGACATCGCGAAGAAGATCGTCCGCTTCGTGAAGGACCAGAAGTACAAGAAGGCGCAGGCGCAGGTCCAGGGCGACGCCGTGAGAGTGAGCGCGCCGAGCCGCGACGAACTGCAACTGGTGATGAAGGACCTGAAGGCGCAGGACTACGGCATCGAACTGAAGTTCGGGAACTACCGCTAAATCGCCATCAGACCGGGCGGGTGAACACCTGGTCGAGGGCGGCACGGCGCTTGCGTTTCGCTTCGGCCTGAAGTGCCAGGCGAAGGTCGGTGCGGCGCTGGTTTCTCTGTTCGTAGCTCACCCAGCGCAGAACCAGGCCAGTGAGGGCGACCAGGAAGATCATGTTGCCGCCTATCCAGAGGATGAGGATGGCGATGCGCTGATCGGTGATGGCGGACGGGGCCCAGGCCGGCGCGCGGGACGCGAAGTCTGTGTGCATAGCCGTGTTCATGCTGAGGAACATCCCGCCGAAAAGGCCCTTGTGTGTCATCTCCACGAATACATAGAGCGAGCGAAGCGGATACGGCAGGCGCCAGCGGAGCGGGTCCGCGGCGAGTGCCGGGGTCCAGAACAGGAGGCCGACGAGCAGGAGCGTGAACTGTTGGAGCACCCTGAGGGGCGCGTTCGTGACTGCCTCATCGGTGAGTGAGGTGAACTGCCACAGGTAGGTCAGGACGGCGAAGAGCAGCCATGAGGCGATGGGAAAGGTGAGGATGCTGACGAGGCGGCTGCGATAGGCCCGCCGGAGCATTCGACGACCACGCGGGCCAGAGATCCGAAACGCGAGCGTGAGCGGCGCGCCCATCAGCATCAACGGCGGCGCAATCATCGTGAGCATCAGGAAACCGGTGAAATCGACCCAGAGCAGGCCCTTGCTGTAGTGAGCGACCGGCGACAGCGTTGCGAGGCCAACCACGGCCACCCCGCCCATGAACAGCAGCAGGCGGTACCGCGGATGCACAAACGTGCCCCCGCGGCTCTTCCGGAAGGCCAGGGCATACGTCACCGCCAGGGCAACCACGACACAGAGCCAGAATGGGTCGAAGACCCATCGCTGAATGATTTCCGCAGGAGAGGGAGCGGATTCCATTGGCGGTTACCTTGCGCCGAATGCCTCGAAAGTGAGGATGGTGAACGTATCGCGGATGTGCGGGATGGAGTGGATCTCGCGTTCGATGAGGCGGCCGAGCCCATCGACATCTTCGATGTAGAGCTTGGCGAGCAGGTCGTACTGGCCGGTGATGCTGTAGCACTCGGAGAACGATTCAACCTCGGCGATGTGGTTGGCGACATCGGTGGCGTGGCCGGGCTCGGTCTTAATCATCACGAAGACAGCGCGCATGAATGCAGTGTACTCCGGTGAGGGCCTTCCGTTCGGATCAAGCCAGTTGCGGGTCGAGCAGTTCATTGCGGGCACAGGCCATGAGCCACGCTTCGTAGGCATCCGGCGACCAGCCACGTTCGCGCACCAGCGCCCGAAAAACATCGACACCCAACAGGGCATAGAGAATGTCGGTTGCTTTCTCGGTGGTGAGTCCCGTCCTGAGTTGGCCGGAGGCGGCAAGGGCTTCGACCCCGCGCCTGACCGCTTCCAGATGGCGCCGTTTCCAGTCTTCCCAGAGGGCGTCGAGGGCGGAATCGGTCCCTCGCCAGGCGCGAAGGATCTCGACGACGACCCATGAGCGGGCGTTGAGAAGCCTGATGATGCGCGCACCGGTCAGGAATCGTTCAGCCACGCCGGCGGGAGCCTCAACCCGTTCCACGCTCAAGTCTGGGGCAGCCACAATCTCATCTGCGAGTGCCCTTACCATCGCGGCCTTGCCTTCGAAGTGGAGATAGAGCGTAGCGGGAGCCACCCCGGCCTCGCCCGCGATCGCCTTCATCGTCACCGCGCCGTAGCCATCGCGAACGAACAACCGCTCGGCGGCGCGCAGAATCTCGTGACGGGTCGCATTGGCTTGCTCATCGCGTTGCGGGGAGCGATAGGAACGGAATGTCTTGACAGGCATCGATTCTACTATAATCTCGTTCTACTCAAATAGAGTGCGGTTCCAGTCAATTATTGCAGCATGGTGCATGTTTGCGCCACCACGGAGGTTCAATGAACACCACGTCCGAGACAATTCGCATCGAATCGACAGAGCGCAGGGAAGCCCTTCGCAACGAAATCGAGCGGACTCGGCAGCGCTTTCACGCCGTCGCGGAGCAGCTCGCCGAAGGCGGTTGGCGGTCGAAGCCGAAGAACAGCGGTTGGACCGCAGGCCAGCACCTGGTGCATCTCGCCTGGGCACTGGGACAGTTGCCGAAAGAAGTTGAAAGCGCGCGCAAGGGGAAGGGAATGTTCAACCTTCCCAAGTGGATTGCAGACCCGGCGAGCTACTGGTATTGCAAATGGAGCGCTCGCAAGGCGACACCCGAATCCGTGGTTTCAGCCTACGACGCTGCGATTGACGCGACGCTACACGCGCTCAACCTCGTCAAGGAATCCGAGTGGGAACTCGGAGCCGACTTCTATGGAGAAGGATTTAAGAGCATCGCCGACTTATTCCGGGAACCATCGCGGCACTTTGCACAGCATACCGCCGGCTTCGCCGCTCAGTAGTCGCGCGGGCCACCGCCGCCCTGGAGCGAGTCGCGTTTACTTGCGAGGTCCGCGCGTTCGGCGAGCAGACGGAGGATTTCGAGCGCCTGCTGGGGCGTGGGCGTCTCTCCCGCTTCTTCGAGGAGCCTCGTGATGTTCGTGTCTATCGAGGCGATGGCATCGTTAAGTGCGGCGAGGTCCTTTGCCGTGCCGGGCTCCACGGTGCCCGTGCCAGTACCGGCGCCGGGCGTAGGCGTCCCCGAACCCTCGCCGGGCACCGGCGTTCCCTCCCCCGACCCTCCATCCGCGGGAGTCCCGCTCGCAACCGCCGAGGGAGTGCCGCCAGTAGCCTGGGACTCATCGGGTTGTTTCGTTGGCGTCGCAGTCGGCGTGGGTGTAGCCGGTGCAGCTGGATAGAGCAGCCGGAGGACGACTTCGTAGTCGTGGCGAATGTCGTCGTCCTTCGGGTTATCGAGAAGGGCGCGACGAAACGCGTCAAGCGATTCAGGCAGTTGCTTCAGGTCGAACTGCTGGTGGCCGATGGTGCTGTAGGCGCGCGAACGCACCTCAGGGTCGTTGGAGGGGATGGCGCGACGGGCGGCGGCGATGGCTTCCTGCTGGCGTCCGGAGGCGGCGTATGCCGCGGCCAGATTGAGCGAAATTTCCGGATCGTCGGGCTTGTTCACCTGCGCCTCGGTGAACTTTTCGACGGCGGTTTCGAAGTCCCCGGCAGCCATTGCGTCGCGGCCGGCTTCATTCGCCCTGTAGCTTTCAGTCGCGCACCCGGCAAGAAGCAGTGCCAGCGCGGCGGCAGCGAGCCCGGACTTCGCCGGGAAGCGCGCGAACCGTTCGGCCAGCGCGCCCAGCACGAGCAGCACGAGCGCCGCGACGGCGAAGGACTGGTAGCGCTCGACAGGGAGAATCGTGGGGCGCTCATCAATGCGGGAGCGTTCGAGGGCACGCAGGCGGCCATCGACAGCGCCGGCAACAATCGAGAGGTTTGAGCCGAGGTATCGGCCACCGCTGGCGACCGCCAGCGCGCGCAGGAACGGTTCCTGGAGCGAGGTGACGATCGGCAGGCCATTGGCGTCGAGCTTGGTGGTCTCGGCCTGTGTGTCGTCATCGAACACGGGAATCGTGGCGCCTTCCGCGGTGCCAACACCGGCGATGAGCAGATCGGCGTCCGACTGGCGGATACGCTCGGCGGTGGACGCGGGATCACTGCCGAGGTCATCACCATCGGTGAGGAGAAGAATGACTTTGCCTGTCCCCGGATCATCGCCGAGGAGCGTGAGGGCCTCCTGGAGACCGAGACTTGCGCTGGTGCCGCCTTCGACGAAAATCGTGCCGGTTTCAAGCCCGTCCACCACCTGGCGCGCGGCGGCGAAATCGGTGGTGAGCGGGAATCGGACGCGCGCATCGCCGCCGAAGACCACCAGCCCGAAACGATCGCCGCCCAGCCTGTTCAGGACGTTATCGATAGAGGCCTTTGCAGCTTCGAGGCGACTCGGAGCCACGTCGCGGGCATCCATCGACTTCGAGACGTCGATGACTACAACAAGGTCGGCGCCCGAGCGTGGGATCCTGCTCGTGTGCGTTCCCCAGCGCGGTTGGGCCGCGGCGCCGATAGCGGCGACCGCTGCGAGAGAGAACAGGACGGCGGCGAGATACGGGGGCGCTGCCGCGGGCGTGCGAGAGATCCGGCGCGCCCTGTCGGCAGCACGCCGAGTGCCTCGCCACCAGATGGCGAAGCCGACCGGGACGAGCAGCGCGAGCAGCAAAATCCATGGGTTCTGGAATTCGAAGTTGCTCAAGCAGGCGACCTCCGGAGGAGGGTGCCGCGGAGGACGAGTTCAAGCGCGATCAGCCCGGCTGCGAAGGTAGCGAAGAGCGGAGCCCATTCGGTGAAGCTTTCGAACGACTCGCGGCCGATACGGCTCCGTTCGAGCGAACCAATCTCCTGGTAGACGGCCTCGAGTTGCTCGGGGCTTGAGGCCTGGAAGTATGCGGCGTCCGTGCGCTCGGCTATTGCCTTGAGCAGGTCTTCGTCGATACCGCGACCGGTGCCCTGGCCGAGCGCGGGGACGATGCCGATCGTGTAGATCCTGATCTTGAGGGCGGCAGCGAGGTCCGCGGCACGCTCGGGGGAGATGGAATCGGCGTTTTGTTCGCCGTCGGTGAGCAAGATGACCACACGGCTTGCGGCGACCGAATCCTGGAGCATGTTGAGGGCCGCACCCAGCCCTACACCGATGCCGGTGCCGTCGGTCGGAAGCAGGCTGCTATCAAGGTCGGCGACCATCGAGTCGAGCGCGGAGTAGTCGAGGCTGGGAGGTGACAGCGCGAGGGCATCGTCGCGGAAAACAACCAGGCCGATGCGGTCGTCGGTGCGCGACTTGATGAACTCGCGGACCACCTCGCGCGTCGCCTGGAGACGTGTCTCCCCGGGCGAGAAGGCCAGGTCCATCGAGCTTGAGATGTCGAGCGCCAGGGAGATGTCGACTCCTTCGCCGGGAACCACCGTATCCGCATCGCCCTCTCGCGGGCCCGCTATGGCAATGGCGAGGGCCACAACCGCGAGGACGCGGAGGGCCGGCAGCAGGCGGGCGACCCGAAGTTTCCATGTTGGGCGCAGGGCCGAAACCGGCCCGATGGAGGGGACGACGTAACCGGCGGGTTTTCGGCGGGCGAGGAACGCAACCGGGAGCGCAAGGAACGCGAGGAGCAGAGCCAGCGGGGTGGCGAATTCCATCAGTTCGCGACCTCGACGATTTCGCGCGCCATGGTCAGGTCCGCCTGGCGGCGTTCAGGGGCGGGGCGGTAACCGGCATAAATGACGGAGTCGCACTCTTCAAGGAGGCCGCCCACGAGTCTCGCTTCCCAGCGGTCCGAGCCTTCCTCAAGCTTCCGCCGCAGTTCCGTGGATGTCAGCGCGGTCGCTCGTACGCCGTAGCGGCGGGCCAGTTCCGACTTCACGACGGTCGACATGAGGCGGTAAGCGCCCACAGGGTCGGCATCGAGGAGTCTTTCGGCGCCATCGAGGGTCACCGGGACGGGCTCGGCCGGCGCGTTGACAGCGGGCTTCCTGAGCAACCGGATGACCTGGCGCCCGAGGAACCAGATCGCGAGGGCAATGAGCGCCGCCGCCAACACACCGGCCACGACGATGGCCGGGCGAAGCAGCACGGACTCCGCACCCGCTACCGCTACGGGCGGAGGCAGCGGGCTGAGCACCAGTTCGGCATCGGCCGGCAGCGTTGGCGAAACGCTCAGACGCGTGGCCGGCAACTCGAGCTGTGTCGCCTCCGGCCCCTGGACGATTGCGACCGAGGGCGCAAAGTCGACCGTTCCGGGCGAGAACGGCGCGACCGTAGCCCGGATGAACCACGAGGCTTCCCCACCTTGCTCAACCCGGGTCATCTCCTCGACTCCGACCAGTTCGACATCTGCCCAGGACGGCGTGCCGGGCGTGAGTTCGATGGTGGCGTCGGCGGGCGCGGTGAGCCGGATCTCCATCCCAATGTGCTCACCGATGATCGCGGTCGCCTTCGAAAGCTGGACGGAGTTTTCCGCGGCCGCCGGCGCGGTCGAGAGCAGGGCGACCGCAACGGCCATCAACGCCAGGCCGAATAGACGCTTCATGCAGCGCCAACCGAGCGCCGCTTGAAGAACCGCAACAACGCCGGGACATAGTCGGTCCCGACCATCACCGGGATTTCATCGATGCCAACCGAACCGAACGCAAGACGCCGCTCCTGGTCGAGCGCAGCCACGTGGGCGGCGTAGGCATCGCGGATGGTGCGGGCGCCCGAATCGACCTCTACGGGCCTGCCGGTTTCGCTGTCTCGAATAGTCACGATCCCGGCATCGGGGAGTTCTTCATCGATAGGCTCGCGGACGCGGACGGCGATGATGTCGTGGCGGCGAGCGGCGGCGCGGAGCTGCCGCTGGTCGATTTCGGCGAGGAAATCGGAGACAAGGAAGACGGTGGCGCGACGTCGCTGCACGCCGGTGAGGTATTCGAGCGCGGCGCCGATATCGGTGCCGCGCGTCGCCGGGTTCGCCCAGAGCATCTCGCGGACTACGCGGAGGACGTGGGTGGCGCCGCCGGAGGGGCGCACGTAACGCTCGGGCCGCGCGGCGAAGAGCAACAGGCCCACGCGGTCCTTGTTCCGGATGGCGGCCAGGGCCAGGACGGCGCAGATCTCGGCCGCGAGGTCGGCCTTGCTCTGAGCGCTGGCGCCGGCGCGCTGGGAACCGCTGACATCCACGACGAAGAGCACCGTCAGGTCTCGGTCCTCGCGGTAGCGGCGAATGAGCGGGGAGCCGGTGCGCGCGTAGGCCTTCCAGTCGATGGAGCGAACATCATCGCCGGGGAGATATGGGCGGAGTTCGTCGAATTCGATGCCGCGTCCGCGGAACACTGCCTTGTACTCGCCGAGGAAGAGGTCATTCACCAGGCGGCGCGCCTTGATCTCGATGGCGCGGATGCGCGCGAGCAATTCTGGAGGCAAAGCGCCCGGGCCGCCCTCTCGGCCGAGCAGGGGCGAGGGCGAGTGCTTCGGCGCGCGGCGGAGCGACAGCCTCATCCGTGCCTCCGGGGCTCAGGGAACGTCGACGCCTTCGAGGACGCGGTCGATGATGTCGTCAGTGGAGAGCTCTTCGGCCTCGGCCTCGTAGGTCGTAACCACCCTGTGCCGAAGGACGTCGTGAGCGAGCGCCTTCACGTCGTCCGGCGTTGTGTAGGCGCGGCCCTGGAGGAATGCGTGCGCCCGGGCGGCCTGGGCAAGCGAGATACTCGCTCGCGGCGAAGCACCGAAGCCGATGAGCGAGGCAAGTTCGGGGAGACGGTAGGCTGCAGGCCGGCGAGTCGCGTAGACCAGTTGGACGATGTAGTCCTTGAGCGCGTCGTCGATGGCGACTTCGTGGACCGCCGCGCGAGCGGCGGCGAGGTCGCTCGCGTGGGCAACGACCTTCACGGCGGGAGCGGAGGGAGTGAGACCCATCTCCAGGATCTGGCGCTCCTCCTGGCGCGTGGGGTAGTCGACCTTCACCTTCAGCAAGAAGCGGTCGAGCTGGGCTTCAGGGAGGGGGTAGGTACCTTCCTGCTCGATCGGGTTCTGGGTCGCCATCACCAGGAAGGGCTCATCGAGTGGCATCGTCTCGCCACCGATGGAGACCTGGCGCTCCTGCATCGCTTCGAGGAGGGCCGACTGCACCTTCGCGGGCGCGCGGTTCACTTCGTCGGCCAGCACAATGTTCGCGAAGATTGGGCCGCGCCGGACGGTGAATTCGCCCGAAGCCTGGTTGAAAATCTCAGTCCCCATGAGATCGGCCGGCAGCAGGTCGGGTGTGAACTGCACGCGCACGAACTTCAGGTCGACGGCTTTTGCGAGCGTGGAAACCGTGAGCGTCTTGGCGAGACCCGGTACGCCCTCTACGAGGATGTGGCCGTGGCAGAGCATGCCAACCAACAACCGGTCGATCAGGGTCTCCTGGCCGACAATCACCCGGTGGACTTCGGCGCGCACCCGGCCCAGGGTCTCGGCGACCATGGCTGTCTGGGGCGAAAAACGGATGGCGCCTGCGGCCAAAACGGTGCTCCGGAATCCGAAGGATTCGGCAATTGTAGGCTTCCGAGGCGTAAAGACGCGATGAACTCGCGGTGCGGGGCCGCCTGAAAGCGGGACGCATCAGTCCTCGATTGGTTCGTCGGCCCCGAACCTGTAACTGGCGCGGGCAAATGCGACCACCCAGACGGCCCTCGCTCCGGCGTCCTTCAGCACTCGCGCGCATTCCAGTGCGGTGGCCCCGGTGGTGACGACATCGTCCACGAGGCAGACCGTGCGGCCATCGAGGCGGGGGCCGGAGTAGACGAACGCGCCGGCGACGTTCGAACGCCGCTCGCCGAGGCGCTGTCCAACCTGGCGATTCGTCTTCCGGGCGCGCGCCAGGCCGGGGGCCGGGGGCCAGCCGGCGTGTTTCATCAGCAATTCCGCCTGGTTGAAGCCGCGCTCCTTCATGCGCGACTTGTGGAGCGGCACCGCGAAAAAGGATTCGACGCCCAGGTCATCTACAAGCGGCGCGATGAACGCACCCATGGTCGGGGCCACCGCCCGATAATGGCGGTACTTGAGCGCGTGGACGAGGCTCCGGGCCGTCCCGGTCATTTCGAATGCGGCCCGGATGCCTGCCAACTCATGGAGGTGCACACAACGCGGGCAGTTATCTGCGCCTTTCCACTCGGCGGCGCAGAACTTGCAGCGCCCCTCGCCGGTGGCCCGTTTCAGTCCTGCGATGCACTCCGGACAGATGACCATGCCGAAGCGCCCGCAGCCGGCGCAGCGCAGGGGATACAACATATCGACGGTCGCTTCGAGGGCGCGGCGAATCACGGCTGGAGTGTAACGATGAGATCCCCCGTCTGCTGGTTACAATGGATTCGTGGAAGTCACCGTCCTGTTATTCGCCTCGATCGCGGAGAAGGCTGGGACGCGCCGGCTCTCGTTGCCGGCACGGGACGGGGACACCGTCGCGAGCATCCGCGACCGGCTGGTGGAGCGATTCCCGCAGCTGAGCGATTCGATCCCGACACTGCTTTACGCGCTCAACGAAGAGTACGTGAAAGAGTGGGAGCCGGTGCCCCCCGGTTCGACCCTCGCCCTCATCCCGCCGGTCTCAGGAGGCTGACGACATGCTTATTCGCGTAACCACGGATGTCCTTCGGCCCGATGAGGCTATCGAAGCGGTGCGTACCCCCGAAAGCGGGGCGGTCAACGTCTTCCTCGGGGTAGTCCGCAACAACAACCTGGGCCGGAACGTGGACTACCTGGAATACGATGCCTACCCGGAAATGGCCGAGCGCGTGATGCGCGAAATTGCGCAGGAGGCCAAAGATCGGTTCGACCTCGAGGACTGCGCGGTGCTCCATCGCACCGGGCGCCTGGAAATCGGCGAAACGAGCCTGCTCATCGCAGTCGCCTGCGGGCACCGGGCGGAGTCGTTCGAAGCAGGGCACTGGCTGGTCAACGAAATCAAGAAGCGCGTCCCCGTCTGGAAGAAGGAAGTGTGGGATGACGGCGAGGCCTGGATCGAAGGCCCGGAATCGCTCGGGATGCAGCAGGCGCCAGCCGGAATGCGCGAGGGCTAGCTCACCGATGCCCACCCACCCGCATTCGTTCAGCCGCTATTGCATGCACTGCGGGGAGCGGCTGACGACGGCCGTCCCTGAGGGCGATACCAAGCGCCGGATGGTCTGCATCGATTGCGGCTTCGTTCATTACCTGAACCCGCGGCCGGTCGCCGGGACGATCCCGGTCCGGGCCGACGGGAAGACGGTGCTCGGGCGGCGCGATATCGAGCCGCGCCGCGGATTCTGGGTGTTCCCCGGTGGCTACATGGACCTCGGCGAAACGGCCGAGGAGGCGGCAGTCCGAGAGACCCGCGAGGAGCTTCAACTCGAGGTGCGCAACCTCGAACTGCTGGGGGTATTCACGCGGGTGGAGCCCGGCGTGGTCGTCATCGTCTACGAAGCGGAAGCGATCGGCGAAGCAGCGGTCGGCGAAGAGACGACCGAGATCGCCTGGTTCGCCCCGCACGAGATCCCCTGGGACGAGATCGCGTTCGACAGCACCGAGGCCGCCTTGCGGGCGTGGGTCTCGAAGCGCTCCGGTTAGCCCTCGAGGTACGCCCCCAGCTCTCGCGACGGAATCGCCGCCTCGACGTACCCAAAGGTCCCCTGTTCCGACGTCTCCTTCGCGGCTTTCACGAAGCCGTCCATCGCGGCGCGGTGGAGCGCAGTCGAAAGGCTGATGCGCTTCACCCCTGCCGCCGTAAGGTCAGCCACCGTGAACGACCGATGAGGAATGCCAACCATGAAGTTCACCGGCTTCTTCACCGCCTGGCAGACCGCTTTGATCGCGTCGAGGTCAGGGAGACCGGGGGCGAACAACACATCGGCGCCGACCTTTTCGAACGCCTGCAGGCGCTTGATCGTGTCGTCGAGGTCTGGTTTGCCGGCGACGAAGTTCTGGGCGCGGGCCACCAGCATGAACGGGTAAGGCAGCGCGCGTGCTGCTTCCACTGCAGCGGCCACGCGTGCCACGGCCTGGTCGAAGTCGTAAAGCGGCGCATCCGGGTTGCGAGTCGAGTCTTCGATGGAGGCCCCGACAAGGCCGGTGTCCGCGGCCATGCGGATGGTCTCATGGACCGTGGCGGGATCGTCGCCGAAGCCCTTCTCAAAGTCAGCTGAAACGGGGAGGCCGGTCGATTCAACGATGAGCCGGGAGTGGGCCATAGCCTCGTCGCGAGTGACGTTCCCGTCGCGGCGGCCAAAGGTCGCCGCGCAGGCGCCGCTGGATGTCGCCAGAGCCGGGTATCCGAGCGCCTCGAGGATTCGTGCGGTGGCGCCGTCCCATGGGTTGGGGATCACGAACGAGCCGGGTCCTTCGTGGAGTTCTTTGAAGCGTTTGGCCTTGTCTGCCTGTGAATCCGACACGCGCGGCCTCCTGAACCATCGAAACTTTTTGGTTCCAGCATTGGCGTTGAATCGGCGGTCTGTCCCGAACCACTTTGGCGATTTGTTGGCGGCCAGTGAGGAGTTAGCGCAACTTCACAATCGGTACCGAAGGGCGCCCGATGGGCGCGACTTCGAAGAGGTCCAACGTTGCGTCAGCAGGGAGCTGAAAGCTCAGCCAGCCCTCGTGTGATTCGCCGGCGGCGATAGCGCCCGTGCCGAACGACGGCTCCTGGTTGGTGATCGCCCACGAGTATTCGTTGCCGGCGGCATCAACGATCTTGAACGATGTGAAGTTGAAGGTTTCGCGCGAGGAGACGGCTTCCTGTCGCACCTGGATGGCAACCCTGCGATTGCCGGTGAGCGGCTTGAAGAGGCCTGCGGGCTCGGGATCGAGCACCTGGAGCACCGTATAGCGGCTGCCGTTCAGGGCCACTGGCTCGCGAATACCCACAACATCCACTGCACTTGCCGCGGGAGTGGCGGTCGCGCGCGTGACGGTCCTGATCGAGAAGGCTGTCGCATCGCCAATGACCGCCGTGAGCGTGGCGTTTGCATCGCTGCCGTAAGAACCGAACGAGCCGGTTGGCGTCGCGGCGTTATCGCCGATGCCTGCGTTGTAGGAGCGGGAGTCGATTTCGGAGTTCACGATCCCGGAATTAATCTTGACCACGAGCATCACGATGCCGACCGCGGCCACCAATCCCGAAAGCAGCAACAGTCCGACGGCCCGGAGCATAGTCATGGGCCGATCCTAAGCAATCTCGCCGTTGTGGAAATTAGCGCCGCCGTGAGTAGCCGCCACGGCTCGGGGGAGGCTCCGGCTGGCGCCCCAGCCGGTAGTGCGGCGCAAGGACCGTCACAATCGTCCCGGCATGCGGGTCGGCAATGCGCGAAACGATGCGCGGATGGGCCTCCTGCAGAGCATCCAGGGACTGGTCCGAGGTGACCACAGTCGGCAAACCTGCGACGTGGCGGTAGTTCACCACCTGGTAGAGCTTCTCCTGTGCCCACTGGGTGGTGGCCTGCGCGCCGAGGTCATCGAGCACCAGCAGGTCCACGTTGCGGACGCGGTCGAAGAGCTCGTCGTAAGGCGCTTCCTTGCCCGGCGCGAACGAGGCGCGCAGGTAGTCCAACAGGTCGGGCACCACCGCGAAAAACACGCCCTGGCCGTTCGCGAGCGCACGGTTGGCGATTGCCGCCGCCAGGTGCGTCTTGCCGCATCCGTTCGCGCCCTGGAGCACGAACCAGCCCTTCGGGTCTTCGGCGTAGGCCATCGCCGCGCGAAAGGCCGACTCCAGTGACTCGCGCTCCTCGGGATGAAGCCCGGGCGCGCGCAGGTCGAAGTTCCGGAACTGGTGCTCGGCGAAGCGCTCGCGCGTCATGCCGCCGACCTGGCTGTAGCCCCCGCGGACTTCGGCATCGAGGACGAGGACGCGCGACATACCCTCGTCGCAAAGCCGCGTGGCGAAGCGCTCGTCGAGCTGTTGCGGGCGGGTGGTCGTGGTGAAGACGGTGGGCAGGCTGGCGTTGTAGCGGTGGTTCACCACCTGCAGGAGCTTCTCGCGGGCCCAGGCCGTGCCGCCGCCCGTATCGACGTCATCGAGGATGAGGAGCGGCGTGTTTCGCACCTGGTCGAAGAGCTGTTCGAAGCCCATGTCGTCGTCTTCGGGTTCGAAGCTGGCGCGGAGATGGTCGAGCAGGTCGGGCACGACCATGAAAAGGACGGGCTCGCCGGCGCTTATCCGGTCGTTGGCGATGGCGGCGGCGAGATGCGTCTTTCCGCTACCAGAGGAGCCCGTAAACACCAGCCAACCGTTCGGCTCGGCGGCGTATTCACGCGCCGCCTTGTAGGCAGTTTCAAACCAGCCACTCTCGCCGGTGCGGCCCGTGGGCACGAGGCTCTCGAAGGTGAACCGCGTGAGGGCGCCGAGGTTGCTCATGCGCTCGAGGCGGTTGCGGCGGACGTGCTCGTCTTCGTTCATCACGCAGGCGCAGGGCTCGGCCTTTCCGAAACGCGGGTGATCGACCGGCAAGGCACGGCGTACGAACCCGGCGCCTTTGCAGACCGGGCAGACTGTGGAAGCCGCGGCCTCGGCCGCCTCAATTTCCTGGTCTGAGAGCCCCTCCGAGGTATCGACGTTTACGGTCTTCGAGAGAATCTCGCCCAGGCGTTTCATTGGGACGGCCCTCCTCGGCCCAGTTCTTCAGGATCTTTTCGATGTAGCGCCAGTTGCGCGCGTTCAATTCAGCTGCTTCGCGGAAGGCATCGACGATCCATTCCGCGGGATAGAGGTCTTCGGCCTCGACAAGCCTATCGCCAACCATTGGCGTGATCGTACCAATGTGTTCTTCATAGAGCCGGAAGATGCCGGGCCGCTGCTCCTTCGATTCGATTGGCGCCACCGAAGTCTCCGGCCGGAGGGTGATCTCGCCCGCGCGTGCGCGAGCGATCGTGCGGCGCGACGCCGGATCGTTTGGGAAATAGACCGCGCAGTTCACGCCCGCGCCCGTAAGGCGCACCCCCAGCAGAGCTCGAAGCTTCATGCAGGCTTCGAGGCCGGCTTCCAGGCCCGGGCGGCCGCCGCCGAGCAGTTCGAAGCTCTGGCGGGCGGCGGGCTGTTGCCAGATGTCGTCGGCAGAGGCGCAGCGCTGCTCCGCCCGGCGCTCCTGGGCGATGCGGCAAACCCACAGGTAGGCCAGCAGCGCGCCGGGCGATTCGAGGCGCGGCAGGACGGCGGAGAAGAACAGGTTGGGAATGGCCGTTGCTTTGCCGATCCCGGGGAAGCCGGTGAAGTCAGTCATGCCCTCACCCCCGACCGCACTTCCAGGCTTGGGAGAGGGGAGAGCGGGCGCGTCGACAGGCCATCATTCCGGGAGGTCATCGGTGCGGAGGACCCAGTCTTCGAACTTGGCGAGGCGCTCGCGGAAGCGGAGCTCCACCGTCCCAGTTGGTCCGTTGCGGTGCTTGGCCACGCTCACCTGCGCGACGCCCTTGGGGTAAGCGCTCTCGGGGAGGTCCGGGTGCTGTTCGGCCCATTGTTCGGGCGTGACGTAGAGCTCCTCGCGGCTGAGGAACATCACGATGTCGGCGTCCTGCTCGATCGAACCGGAATCGCGGAGGTCCGACAGCATTGGCGTGCGTGGGTGGCGATTTTCGATGGCGCGGGAGAGCTGTGCGAGGGCGACGATGGGGACATCGAGTTCGCGAGCGAGCCCCTTCAGTGTGCGCGAGATGTAGCTGATCTCCTGCACGCGGTTTTCGCGACCGGTCTGGCTTTCGCCCTGCATGAGCTGGAGGTAGTCGATAACGATGAGGTCGAGCTGTTTGGCTTCGCCGGCCAGCCGGCGTGCTTTGGCGCGCAGCTCGGCGGCTGTCAGCATGGGCGAATCGTCGAACCAGATGTTCGCCTCGGAGAGGCGGCCGGCGGCGTTGACGACGCGGCGCTCTTCGATTTGCGTGTTCTGGCCGAGGCGCAAACGGCTGCTATCGACTCCGGATTCGCCCGAAAGCAAGCGGATGGCGAGCTGCTCCGACGACATTTCGAGCGAGAAGAAGGCGACGTTCGCGCGCTGCTCGATGGCGGCATTCCGCGCGATACCGAGCGCGAAGCTGGACTTACCAACGCTCGGGCGGGCGCCGACGATCACCAGGTCGGAACGCTTGAGGCCGCTGAGGAGCGTGTCGAGGTCGCTGAAGCCGGTGCGGATGGCCGAGAGCTCGATGCGCTCGATCTCGTCAGGGTCCTGGTCGAGATAGGCATCGAGCAACTGGCGGATGTGGACGAAGTCGCGAAAGTTTTCGCCGCCGCGGATGCGCTGGAGGAGGCCTTCGGACTTCGAGAAGACTTCGTCAATCTCGGCCGGTGCCTCGTAGGCCATCTGGAGGATGCCGGTAGCGGCGTGGATCAGGCCGCGATACATCGAATCGCGCTTGACGATGCGCGCGTAGAACTCGGCGCCGAGCGAGGTCGGGAGGCGGCGGATGACGTCGGCGAGGAAGGTCTGTCCGCCGACATCTTCGAGGCGGTCCTTCGTGGCGAGCTCGTGGGCGACGGTGATCTGGTTCACCACCTCGTCGCGATTCCAGAGGGCGACGCAGGCGTCGTAAACCCAGCCGTGCTTCTCGCGAAAGAAGTCCTGGGCCTTGATGATTCCCTGGACGGCGAGCATGGCCTGGGGATCGACCATGAGGGAGGCGATCACAGCCTCCTCTGCCTCGATGTCATGCGGGGGTAGACGTTCGAGTGGCGCGAGGGTCATAGGGTGCGGAGGAAACCGGGGGAGCTAACGCTCCGGGCGAATCGTGGCCTCGGTCCCTGTCTTCCTCCTTCCCTGGCTATTCTTCGGTGGATTCTTCAGCGTCGGATTCGGCTTCTTCCGAACCGCTGGTGGCAGCTTCCTCGGCGGCCTTGGCTTCAGCGCGGGCCTTCGCCTCGGCGGCGAGCTTCGCATCGGCCGCTTCCTGAGCAGCCTTTTCGGCGAGGAACTTCTCGACGATGGGCTTCGAGGCTTCATCCGGGACCACATCGACGGTGATCTCAGAACTCACGTTGCGCGTGAACTTCACGCTGACCTGGCGTGCGCCGATTTCGCGAATCGGCTCCGCCAGGAGGACGATCTTCGAATCAATCTCCTGGCCGGCGTAGCTGGTCAGCTTCTCGGCGATGTCCCGGTTGGTGACCGAACCGAAGAGATGGCCGGTTTCGCCGACGCGTGCCTCGATGGTCACCCTGTAGCCGTCGAGCTTGCTGGAGACTCCCTTGGCCTCGAGGTCGAGCTTCTCCTGGCGGCGGGCTTCCTTCTGGGCGAGGGAGTTGGCGCGCTGGAGATTATCCTTGGATGTAGTGCCAGCGACGCCGCGGGGCAGCAGGAAGTTGCGGGCGAAGCCGTTCTTCACTTCCTTCACCTCGCCGACCATCGCGGTGCCTTCAACGTCTTCGAAAAAGACGACTTTCATGACCTGGACTCCAAAATAGGGATGGCCCCGGCGGGACAGTCGGCGGGGTGAGTGCCCGCCCGGTGCGATCCCGGGGGCACCGTAGACGAATTAGGATAGCCGCTCCATTCGTTATCGTCGCGTGGGGCAATCCTTGATAGTTCCTGTACGGAGTCCACAAGTTATGGATAGCGGGCGATCGCGACAGAACGTGTCGTGTTTCCTTAAGTAACACACGACACGGTTTCCGAATCACAGCTAGTCCGGGTGGTATTCCATGAGCTGCCAGTAATTTCCGTCCGGGTCGATGAAGGTGCTGATGACCCCGCCCCAGGGTTCTTTCCCGGCGGTGCGGATGAACTTCACACCCTGGGCTTCGAGTCGCTTCTGTTCCGCGGCAAGGTCCTTGACCACCAGGTTCAGCAGCACGCGCGGAGGCTCTTGCGTCGGCCCGTGTACCTCACTGTGCGGGCTCACGTAGACGGAGGTCTCGCCCGCCATGAACGGGTTCCCCATTTCCGGGAAGTCGTCGTTCAGGCCGACCACCTCGCGAAAGAACGTGCGGAGGCGGTCGGCGTCTTCGCTGGAGCGGGTCAGAGCGAACATTTCGAGCCCGGCTGGCGCCCCGGCCATGCTGAAGACCTGGCCGTAGTTGCCATCGGGATCGATGAAAGTGGCGAACGAAATGACGTCGTTCGAAGGCGGGCCGAGGAACTCGACACCGGCCGCTTCGAGCCGGGCCTTCTCCTTGTGCACATCATCGACGGCGAAGTTGAAGATCGTGCGGGGCGGCTCCTTGGCCTTGCCCTTCACCTCGCTATGGCCATCGATGATAAAGGGCGTGCTGGCCGCCATCAGGGCCGATTCGCCCATCATGGGGTTCGGCTTGAGACCGATCTTGTCGCGGTAGAAGGCGACGAGCGCCTCGGGGTGTTCACTGTTGAGGTTGACGATGAGGTTTCCGTCGAGAACCATCGGGTGTGTCCTTTCGGGGCCGCTTCGGCCAATGGCTACTGGCTATTTCAGCCGTCATGTCAGCGTAGACCGTCCGTACTGACACCATATTGTCAGTGGCAACGGCCGTTTTGAGATGGCAACTGACAGCATCGTGTCAGGAGTTCCGTCAGGGTCTCAGTGAAATGGCGGCAGCGGCCGGACAAGACCGAAGCGAACGATGCGTGCTAGCTTCCGGTGGTGGTGCGGATTTCAGTTCTCGGCAACAGCGACACCAGCGGCCAGAAACTTTCGCCCGGCGAGCAGCCGTGGGTCGACCTGATCGGTCCCCGGCTCGAAGGCGAACTCGGCGAAGAGGTCATCGTCGATAGCTGGAAGTTCGCGGCTTACCGGAAGGAAGCGGTCGAGTACGCGCGGGACCTCGTAGACGAGGCCCAGCCGGATTTCGCCATCATCACGATCGCCTCGTACTGGAGTGCGTTCAGCACGGTGCAGTTCGGCATCGAACGGCGGTACGGGCAGCGTGCGGGGGAGTTCTATCGGCGGCTCGAACGGTTCACGGTGAGGAACATCGAACGCCGATCCAATCAATCGCAGCGAAAGGGTCACCGGGGCCGGAAAGTGGCGCGGCGAATGCTTGGTACCGGCACCCTCCTCACGGTGGAGGAGCAGATCGACATCTTTAACCAGGTCATTCGCGATCTTGCCGCACGCGAGAACTTGCAGGTGCTGGTCTTCGGGGACCACCACTTCAGCGCGGAACTCCGGGGACGCATGCCGGGAATAGAAGACGCCATCGTCCGCCTCGAACGCGGCATCCGGCCGCTCGTCGAAGAACGCAGGCTTCACTGGGGAGACCTTGAAGCTGTCCTCAGCGCGGGGGGCGACCGTGAATCCCTGTTCCTGCCGGATGGAGTGCATCTAACGCCCGCAGGGCACGAGCGCTTCGCGCAGCACCTCGTGCCCCTGATCGCGGGGCTCTGGAGGGCCTAGTCGGTTAGCGGGCGGCTACGGGCTCCCTGGCATCGAGAGCGAAGCCTTCGTAATCGTTCTTCGCCACATGGTCGCACTTCTGCGAGTAGAGGTTCAGCCCGCCGATGTACGGCATGAAGACTCGCGGCTTACCTGGGACGTTGGCGCCGATGTACCACGAGTTCGCGCGCGGGTAGAGCGTGAGGTCGGCCACCTGGTTCACATGCTCGACCCACTGATCCTCGGCTTCTTTCGTGGCTTCGATGGTCGCGACTTCGTGTTCGCGCAGGTACTCGACGCAGTCGGTGATCCAGTCCACGTGTTGTTCGATCGCGACAATCATGTTGGTCAGCACCGAGGGGCTGCCGGGACCGGTGATGGTGAAGAGGTTGGGGAAGCCGGCCGATTGCAGGCCCAGGTAGGTCCGCGGTCCGTGCTCCCACTTTTCGGTGAGCCTCAGCCCGTCGCGTCCGCGGATATCGATCTTGCTCAGCGCGCCGGTCATCGCATCGAAACCCGTCGCGAAGACGATCGCGTCGAAGTTGTACTCGGTCCCATCGGCGAGCTTGAGCCCGCTCTCAGTGATGGAAGTGACAGGGTTGTTCTTCACGTCGACGAGCTTCACGTTGTCGCGGTTGTAGGTCTCGAAATACTCCGTATCGACGCAGAGGCGCTTGGTGGCGAAGGGGTAGTCTTTCGGGCAGAGCAGTTCGGCAGTGGCCGGATCCTTCACGGTTTCGCGGATCTTGTGCCGCACGAAGTCGGCCGCGAGTTCGTTGGCGTCGGCGTTGATGAGCAGGTCGATGAACGCTCCACCAATGGCAAACCCGCCAATATCCCAGCGTGCCTGGAATTCGCGCTCGCGTTCTTCGGGTGAAACCGCCAGGGCCGACTTCTCCGGCGGGGCTTCGCGCACAATGCCGGAGGCGGAAGCCCGGGCCGTCTGGCGGAAGGCCGGGTAGTCCTTCAAGAGCCGCTGCTTGTAGGCCTCATCGATGGGGCCGTTGTGCGCCGGGACGCTGAAGTTCGCGGTGCGCTGGAAGACGGTGAGGTGCTTCGCCTGCTTCGCGATGTGGGGGATGGACTGGATGCCGGAGGAACCGGTGCCGATGATGCCAACGGTCTTGCCGGTGAAGTCGACTCCCTCGTGCGGCCAGGCGCCGGTGTGGTACCAGTCGCCCTTGAACATGTCGAGGCCTGGGAATTCCGGGACGCGGAAGGACGAAAGGCAGCCGGTCGCCATGATGCAGTACTTCGCCGAGTAGCTCTCGCCCGCGTCAGTCTTAACCTGCCAGCGATTCGCCTTTTCGTCGAAGTGGGCGGAGGTGACTCGCGTGTTGAACTTGATGTCGCGGCGCAGGTCGAACTTGTCGGCGACGTGGTTAACGTACTGAAGGATCTCCGGCTGGGTGGCGTAACGCTCCGACCAGTTCCACTCGAGGGGCAGTTCGGAATCGAAGCCGTACTGGTACTCCATGCTTTCGATGTCGCAGCGGGCGCCGGGATAGCGGTTCCAGTACCAGGTGCCGCCGACGCCATCGCCGGCTTCGATGACCTGGGCCGAGAACCCGGCACGGCGCAGGCGAAGGAGCTGGTAGAGGCCGGCGAACCCGGCTCCGACGATCACGGCATCGACTGTTCGGGGCGAATCTGCAACTGCTGTCACGGTGAAATCCTTAGGCTGTGGCTAATGACCTGATTCTGTCATTCTACGCAGGCGCAGAGCAAGAAGTCAGACAGAGCTCACTGCTCGGCGTGGGCGGGCCAACCGAACGTCTTTGCCAACACGGGAAAGTACCGCGTGCAGAGTTTCGACCAATCGCTGCGGTCGTCCAGGAGTGGCAGCCCGTCGAGGTACCGTTCGACGTCATCCAACCAGGCGTGCCACCCGGCAACGAGGCCTTCTTCCCCCGGCCCCCGATCGGGGAGCCCGAACTGGCTGAACGTGTGGGCGCAGCCGGAATCGAGCGCTTGAATCGTCCATTCGACAATGGAGTTACCCCACGCATAGCGAAGCAGCCGGGCGGGCTCGATTGCGACGATGACGCCGTCGAGGCAGCCTTCGTTCGTTTTTGCGAAGTCGACGAAGTAGTCGCCTCCGACGCGCATGTCGATCCTCGCGGGGTACTGCATCCACTTCGTTACTTCGTCGGGGTCCGTGATAGCACGCCAGAGGCGTTCGGCGGAGTGCCTGGAGGTTCGCTCGTAACGGACGGTGTAGCAACGCGAGATGGTTCCGAGATCGTGGTTCGGGTTCATTTGGCCTCCACTTCTGTGAGGTAGTAGCTCATCGCCTGTCTCCACGGCACGTCTCGCAGCTCGAACGGCGTGCCTCGGGCCATTAACTCCAGGGCATCGAGGTGGCAATGCCAGCCTCCGAGCGTTTCGGCGACGCCGTGCGACACGGGGAAACGATGCGTCAGGACAAGGGTGGTGCCGTCAGCTGCGGGGAAGATCTCGAACCGGACGCGCGAGTCCTCCAGCCGATCGGCAAACCAGGTGAACTCGATGTACCGGTTCGCTTCGACCGCGGTCACATGCCCGAGACTCCGTCCTGAATCGCCAGTAACGGAGAAGTCCAGCTCGAATCGACCACCGAGAACGGGTTCGACCACGGCCTCGGCTAGCCAGACTCGAAGCTCCGCCTCATCCGTCAGAGCCGACCAGAGCCTCTCCACGGAATACGGCAACGTGCGTTCGAAGCGCACCATCCGCCAATCGCCGTCGCCTTCTATCGAGCCATCGGTCACGGGTTTGCCTCCAGGTGCCTTTCGAGCGCATCGAGCCGGCCGGCCCAGAACTTACGGTAGCGATCGAGCCAGCTATCGATTTCTTGCAGCGGGGCCGGGTCGAGGTGGTAGACGCGCGTCTTGCCCTCCGGTTGAACCCGCACGAGGCCGGCCTCGCGTAGCACTTTGAGGTGCCGCGAGATGGCCGGCTGGCTGATCGGGAAGAGCGCCACGACTTCGTTCACCGTCCGCGGGCGCTCGGCGAGGGCCTGCACGATTTCTTCGCGAGTGGGGTCGGCGAGAGCCGCAAACGCATGCATGACTGGTTATATAACACAGAGGTGAAGCGATGCGCCATCGAAAACTCCGCTGCACGCGGGAAATTTACGTTCTCAGCGGGTCGCCGGGGTTCGGCACCTGGCCGGTGAAATCGGCTCGCACCTTCGCCAGCAGTTCGGGGCTATCGATCATGTCGTAGGCGGCACGCGCCATCGCCTTCGCCACGCGGATGGTGCGTTCGTGCGCTTCACCGGTGGCGGCGGCCTCGGTGAAGGGCGCAGTATGGTTCGCGTTCATCGGGTCGCAGGGGATGCCGAACATCGGATGGATAGTGGGCACGACGTAGCTGACGTTGCCCATGTCGGTGCTCGCGCCCACCCATGGGAGGCTCGGGACCGGATGGCCCAGGTCTGCCATGTGGATTGAATACCGCTCCGCGAGCGGGTTACTCGAGATGAGGTCGGTGTAGGGCTTGCCTTCCCAGTGCACTTCGACGCGGCAGCCGGTGGCGGTGGCGGCCGATTCGAGGCAGGCCTGAACTTTCGGCTTGAGTTCGGAGAGTTCGGCCATCGTCGCTGAACGGACGTAGTACTCGGCCGCCGTGTAGTCCGGGATGATGTTCGGCTTCAGGCCGGCATGAGTGAACACACCATGGACGCGGTCGGTTGGCTTCATCTGCTGGCGCAGCATGGAGATCGCGTTGTAGCCCTGCACAAGAGCGTCGAGCGCGTTCACACCCATCCATGGCATGGCGGCCGCGTGCGCGTTCTTACCAAAGTACTCGACCCGGAGTTGCTGGAGGGCCTGGACCTTCGGGGTTGCGTTGTCCATCGGTGAGGGATGAGCCATCAGGGCGGCGTCGACGCCATCGAAGGCGCCCTGCTCGATGAGGATCTGCTTCCCCGCGCCACCCTCCTCGGCGGGGCTGCCGAGGATGACCAGCGCCCCCGAACGGCCCTCGAGTCCGGCGCGCAGGCCAATCCCCGCGCCGATGCCGGCAATCGCGATGAGGTTGTGGCCGCAGGCATGCCCGATCCCGGGCAAGGCATCGTATTCGGAGAGCACCGCAACCGTTGGGCCGCCGTTGCCGGCGACCGCTTTAAACGCCGTCGGCATGGTGTATGCGCCGCGAACCACTTCGAAGCCCTCGCCGTCGAGGTACGTGGTCAGGGCATCGTGCGCGTGGTACTCCTCAAAGTTCAATTCGGGGTGGGAGTGGATGTCGAGGCTGATGGCGCGCAGTTGTTCGCTGGCTTCGTCAATCGCGCGGTCGATCCGTTCGTATGCGTCCATTCATGCCGTCCCGGAAAGTTGTCGCGCGATTGTGCCATGCCGGCGCTGCCCCAGCAGCAGCTAAATGCCGAGGCGGCGGTCGTTCTCCAGCCAGGCGATGTCGTTCAGCGCCATGAGCCCGCCCGAGACGAGGGAATGTCCCCCGAGGAGGACGGGAATCGGCGCTTCGGAGGCAGCCTTTGTGAAGTGGCGGAGGAACGGCTCTTCTATCGCCTCCCACGCGAGGAGGTCGCTCTGGAAGCGATCTTCGCGAGATGGTTCAACACCGAGATGGGCTTCGATTACACGGGTATCGATGACCGCACCATCGCCGAGTTCGGCCATGCGCTGGAAGAAGCGCCCTGGACCGACCTCTTCGATGAGGAAGCCGAGGAGGCTGCGGGCGCGGTAGCCTTCGGGCGCCGTGGCGAGGCCGCGCTCTTCGGCGAAGAGACGAACGCGGCAAGCGGTCTCGCGTTCCAAATATTGCCACGCCTGGCTGCCGCCCACCCGCCCGGCGACGACCACCTGGCGCGTGCGGTCGCAGAGCAATGGCATGAACGCCCGGTAGCGGTCGGCGACAGAGATTGCAGGCGCGGCCGCGCGGGCAAGCTCGGGCGGAAGGCCCTCCGCGAGTGAAAGAACGGCCAGGTCGGCCGGCGTATCCAGGTCGAACTGCGTCGCGGTCGTGCGGGGGAGGACGACCGACGCGAGGCCAGCCTCATCGCGCAGGCGGCGCGGCAGGAAGTTGTCGCGGAGCAGGTCCGTGCACGATTCGATGGCGCTTCCCGGCGTCCAGGCGGTGAGGTCGGCGGAGAAGAAGTTGTTGGTGACGAACCGTGGGTCGCGCGCGTCGAGCTGTTCGACAACCAGGCGGAACTCGTCGACCCCGAGCAGAGGCACGGAGCCGGAGCCCATTGTCGCGGGTCGTTCGAGGCCGTAGTGCAACACGATTCCGCGCAGCCTCTGTGAGAAGTCGAAATCGCCTTCGTCGGAGTCCGCATCAATGAGCATTCCGGGGACTTCGACGGCGAAGGATTCTGGCGAATCGGTCGCGACGATCACTGCTTCGAAGCCGGCGGTGAGCGCCGAGCGAGCGGTGTTTGTCGCGGCGGCCACTCGCGCGGTGGCCATCATCCGCTCGGCGGGGCCATCGCCCGTGCCGCCGTGGAAGATGATCAACACCGGCCGTTCGAACACGGATCAAGCGTAGCCCCGCACCCGGGTCGGTGCATCCGCGGGGCCTCGGATTTGAAACCCGCCGGCCGCCGTTCGGTCCCATCCTCCGCGGCACGGGGAGGCTTATACTGACGCCGATGGCGGAGGCGAACTACCCGGTACTCGAAGGTGAGGGACTGGTGCTGCGCCCCTGGGACGCCGCCCTGGCCGAACAGATGGCAACGTGGACGGTGCGCGGGTTCCCATACCACGCGTTCGATCTCGGCCACCTGCAGGACCCTGCGAAACGCGCCACGGCCGTCGCAAATTGCCGTGCCGAAGGCCCGCATCGGCACTTTGTCGCCGTCGAGAACGGTGTCGCCGTCGGGCGCGTCTCCGTCAATCTTCGGGACCTCGCCGGAACCTATATCTTCGCGGTCCATGTCCCGCCTGAACAGGAAGGGCGAGGCATCTGCCGGAGGATGTTGGCCGTGCTCATGCGCTGGCTGGAGAAGGAACATCCCCGTCCCAGCTTCATCCTCACCGCGAACGCGTTCAACGAACACGCGCATCGCGCCTACAGGGCCCTCGGTTTCGAGCCGATCGAGACACGCTGGAACTTCGACCGCGAAATCGCCGACGCCCTCTGGCGAGTGACCCCAAAGCAGCGGGAACCACTGCAGCGCTTCATCCGCTTCCAGAACGGCCGCTGGCAGGTGAAGACCTACATCTTCCGGCGCGAGCCGGGCACGCCGATGCATCTCGAGCTCCGTCAACCGCAAACTATCGCCGGCTAAATCCGGAGGATCTCTAGCCGACTACCTTCGCCACGATGACCGTGATGTTATCGGGGCCCCCCGCCTCGTTCGCGAGCACCACCAGCTTGTCCGCGGCCTTCTGGGGCGGAAATTCAGCGAGAACCCGCGCGATCTCCGCGTCCTCCACCGGTCCGAACAGTCCGTCGCTGCAGAGCAACAACAGATCGCCCGCAGATACATCGAGCCGTCCCAGGTCGGGCTCGACGAACGGCTCAAAACCGATCGTTTTCGTGACCACGTTGCGTTTCCAATGGGCCCGAGCGGCTTCGGCACTGATGGTGCCCTCGCGGACACGGTCCGCCACCCACGAGTGGTCGTGGCTGACCTGCCGGAATTCGTCGCCAATTACGGCGTAGAAGCGGCTGTCGCCCACGTTCAGCCACCACGTCTCGTCGCCGCGCGCGAAGGCCGCGACGAGCGTCGTCGCGGCACCGCGCGCCTCAAGCGCGGCGGATTCGTGGTTGACGGCGGCATTGGCGGCCGCGGCCGCGCGGCTCATCGCTTCATCGGGGTGGAGGGCCGGGAGGTTCCTGGCCACCGAATCGGCGAAGACCTCTACCGCGCGGGCGCTCGCCCATTCGCCGCGCGCGTGCCCGCCGAGGCCGTCGGCGACGCAAAGGAGTGTCGCATCGCCGAATTCCCGGACGAGGAGCGAATCCTCGTTGTGCTTTCGCATTTGACCGGTATCGGTCGCTGACCCGATGACGAGTCTCACTTCGGCCAAGACGCCCTCACGCCTTGAACGGTAGCGCACCGGTCGGCGTCCGCAAGTGTCCGGCGGAGAAATCCAATTGCAATCTTCGGACGGGTGAACTACAATTTGGACGTGCGTACGAAAAATAGTCCAACCGTACGAGAACAGCCCAGCTTCATCGAAGCCGCGCGTAAGGCCCAGATCATCGATGCAACGATCGAAGCAATCGCCGAACTCGGGTTCGCAAACGCGTCGTTGGCGCAGATTGCGAAGCGCGCCGGCATCAGCAAGGGAGTCATCGGCTACTACTTCCCGTCCAAGGACGACCTGGTGAAGGCGGCGGTTGAGGCGTTCTACCTCAAGGGGCACGAAGAAATGATGGCCGACGTCCAGAAAGCCACCACGCCGACCGAGATGCTGCGCCTCTACATCCGGCACAACATCGGCTACATCGACCGCAACCGGCTCGCGACGAAGGTCATGGGGGAAATCATCCAGAACTTCCGAACCCCCGAAGGCGAGCTGGTATACAAGCCCGAGGATGCGGAGCCAATGGTGGCGGGCACGGCCGCACTATTCGATTGGGGCCAGGCCACCGGCGAGTTTCGTGCGCACGATTCCCGGGTACTCGCTGTCATGCTCCGGGCGGCGATGGACGCGTTCGCCGGACAACTGGCCCTCGAGCCTGACCTCGATGTCGAACACCAGATCGAAGAAATCACCCAAATGTTCCTCGGAGCGGTACGCAAACAACCATAGGCACGGCCGCCGGGACGCGGCCCCGAACGCAATTCAACGTGGAGGCAGACCAGTGGCAGGACAACTCGAAGGCAAGGTGGCGGTGGTCACCGGGGCGGCTAGCGGCATCGGCGCCGCGACCGCGCGGCTCTTCATTGCCGAGGGCGCGAAAGTGGTCCTCGCCGACATCCAGGACGAACGCGGTGCAGGCATGGTCGAAGAACTCGGCTCCAACGCCAGCTACCAGCACACCGATGTCACCGATGAGAAGCAGATCGGCGCAGCCGTGAACCACGCCGTCGAGAAGTTCGGACGGCTGGACATCATGTTCAACAACGCCGGCAAAGGCCACATGGAAGGGCTGATCGAAGACCTCACCCCGGAGATGTTCCACGACGTCATCGACGTTCTGCTCGGGGGGGTCGCCTTCGGGATGAAGCACGCGGTACCCATCATGAAGAAGCAGAAGTCGGGCAGCATCATCAACACGGCGAGCGTGGCCGGCCTCGGCGTGGGCTACGGTGGCACGCTCTATTCGGCCTCGAAGGCGGCGGTCATCCACATGACCAGGGTCATCGCCAACGAAGTCGGCGAAGACAACATCCGCGTGAACGCGATCGCCCCTGGAGCCATCCCCACCGCCATCTTCGGCCGCGTCGGCGGGATGACACAGGAGGCAGCGGAGGCACTGATCCCAATGCTGCAGATGGGGTTCGCCAAAGCGCAGCCGATCCCGCGCTCCGGGGACGCGAAGGACATCGCGAACGCGGCGCTGTGGCTCGCCAGCGACGCGTCGAGCTTCGTCACCGGCATCTGCGTCCCGGTGGAAGGCGGCATGACCACCGGGAAGCTCTTCTCGCAACGAATGGCCGAGATGCAGGCGATGGCGCCTGCCTGAGAAAGGACAATGACATGTACGACGAAGCCCGCCTGAAGCACTCGGTGCTCCTGGCCCAGGCCGATCCATTCCACCACCGCGAGCGTCTCGCACAGCTCCGGAAGCTCGACAGGCTTCGGCGCTCGCTGGGCCGAATCCAGGCCCAACTTGGATACGCGGTTACTGCGCGGGCGCCGCGAAGCGCTTCTTGAACGTAAAGGCATCGGGCGTGGGGCCCGAGACCTTGAGGCCGGCCAGTTTCTGTTCGGCCTCTTCCACCGTCGGGAGATGGCCGGCGGGCACCCACCAGAGCACGGCGAAGGGATCGTCCTCGTGGGTGAACCACTCTCGGCGCCGGCGATAGTAGTCGGCGTGGTTGGTGTAGTACGCGAACTGAAACAGCGATTCAACATCGGCCCACACGCTGAAGTTAATGATGATCCGATCGTTGTCGCGAATCCGGATTGAAGTGGAATCGCCCTCATCGGTCTGGTGACGCCAGATGAACCCCGGGGATTTCTCCGCGAGCCCGTTGATCCTCGCGATGTTGTCCGTGAAGTCGGCCATCTCAGGCGAATCGAGCGGAGCCTTGATCCAGGCGATGTTGTACTGGGCGACGTGGTATTCGGCCATGCGCGAACAGTGTGACCTGCCGCACACTCGCGGGGCCAACAACACACTGACTCCGCCCAAAGTTGGATACCAATTACCTGCCCGAGCGGCAAGGCTGAATGGTATGACTTGCAGGAGATGACGAAATGGCCCGATGGGAAACGACGATCGAGATCGACGCGCCTGCTGATAGCGTTTGGCCCGTGATGTCAGATGTGGCGAAATGGCCTGAGTGGACTTCCTCCATTCTTTCAGTCGAGGAAGTGACACCGGGTTTCGGCCTCGGTGGTACCGCGGTCGTCGATGCCAAAGGCACGCCGACTTCGAAATGGACGGTTTCGAAGTGGGAACCCGGACGCGGCTTCGACTGGGTGACGAAAGTGCGCGGGGCGACGACCATCGGCGGGCACTGGATCGAGCCCCTCGGTGAGCGCAGCCGCGTATCGCTGACCATCGAGGTCACGGGTCCACTGGTGTGGATGTTCAAGCCGTTCATCAAGGGCGTGATCACAACGAACATGGCGACTGAGGCTGCGGGGCTGAAGCGCAAGAGCGAATCGGTGAAGGCCCAGGCCGCGCCGACTGCGTAATCCCGGGGCCGCTGTTACCCTGCGGATATGACCCGTTCGGTGTTTGGTCTCGTTGCCGCATTCGTGCTCTTCGCCGCTTCGTTCGCGCTGCACATCGTTGGTGGCGCGACGGACCAGGGATGGCTGTTCGCCATCGCTGTGGGCCTCATCTTCCTGACGGCAACGGGCTTCCCGGCCATCGCGCTCCTGCTTTCCGGCGAACTGTTCGACAGTATTTCGGCGGCGCGGACGACGTTGATACTCGGTTTCCTTATCGGGTCCGGGCTGACGCTGGGAGCGCTCTGGGCCGCGAACGACCGGAGTTTCGCCGCGTGGGAATTCCCGGTGGCGCCGGCGCTCGTCATCGTGGTAAGCGCTGTGCTGATGGCACTCCGGAACAGGCTCTTCAGTTCGCACGGGAGTTCCGCTACGACAGCTACTTCCTGAGGCGCGGGTCCCAGATATCGCGGAGGGAATCGCCGAGCAGGTTGGCGCCCAACACAACCAGGCTGATTGCGATGCCCGGGAACACCACCACGTGCCAGTAGCCAGTGCGCGCCAGGCCCAGGTTTGAACCGGACATGTCGCGGCCCCATGAGGGCTCCTCGGGCCCGAGGCCGAGGAAGGCGAGGGCAGATTCGGCGAGGATGGCAGCGCCCAGCGCGCCGCTCATGATCACGACCACGAGGGGCAGCACGTTTGGAACTACGTGACGGATGAAAATGCGCCACTCGGAGCAACCGATGGCGCGGGCCGCTTCCACGTAGACCTGGCGGCTCTCGATGATCGTTTGACCGCGCAACACCCGGTTGCCGCCAAAGAGAGCCCCAATCGCGATCGAGATGATGATCGTCTTCAGGTTCGGCCCGAACGCCGTCCGCAGCATGAGGAAGAGCACAAGGCCGGGGAACGCCGCGAACGCCTCACCCGAGCGCTGGACCAGGTAATCGACCCATCGCCCGAAATAGCCGCCGAGGATGCCCAGGAAAGCGCCCGCCCCAGCTCCAAGGAATACCGCCCAGAAGGCGATGATGAACGAGATGCGGGCCCCGGCCATCACGCGGCTGAACACGTCTTGCCCGAGTTGATTCGTCCCGAATGGATGCGAGGCCGACGGCCCCTGGAGCGGAGAACCAACCGCAAGTTGTTCGGCCGAATACGGCGCGAGCCGTTCGCCGAACAGCCCGAGGACAACAAACCCGATGAGCACGACGAGGCCGAACACGCCCGTCGGGTGTTGCCGGGCGAGACGCCCCATGCGCCGGATCCAACTCGGGCGAGTGCCGAGGTAGACCCATTCCATGCTGGCGGTGGAGGTGGCGGTTTGCGTGGCCATCAGGAGTATTTCACCCGCGGATCGATCAGCGCGTAAGAAAGGTCGATGAGGAGATTCATCGTCACGATCACGCAAGCGCTATACAACACCAGGAACTGGACCACCGGGAAATCGCCGGTGATAGCCGAAACGAGGAAGAACTGGCCCAGGCCGTTGATGGAGAATACTTGCTCGAGAATCAACGAGCCGAAGAAGAGGGCGGTGACGTGCGCGCCCAGGAGGGTAACGACCGGGATGAGCGCGTTGCGCAACCCGTGCGCGAGGACCACATCCCGGCCGGCGAGGCCTTTCGCCCGGGCTGTACGCATGTAGTCCTGCCGGAAGACTTCCAGCAAGGTGGACCGCGTCAGCCGCATCATGCTCGCGGCGCCGCCGACGCCAAGCAGGAGCGTTGGCGGCAAATAGAGCCGGAGGTTCGTCCAGGGGTCGGAGAATATCGAAACATGGCCGCCAACCGGTGGTGAGTAGTTCCACCAGATAGAGGGCAGCACGATCAGAAGGATGAGCAGGAAGAAGTCCGGGATCGACTGACCGAAGACGGCGAACACGCGGAAGATGTAGTCCACGATCGTGTTCTGCCGGACCGCGGTGATTACGCCAAAGCCGATGCCGAAGATCGTGCTAAAGCCGACTGAAAGCAGCAGGATTTCGAGATTCACGGGCCAGCGGCGCTGGATCTCAGGCCACACGGGTTGACCGCTGCGGAACGTGTCGCCGAGGTTGCCCCGCAACACATCGCCAGCCCAGATGAAGAACTGTTCGACAACCGGCTTATCGAGCCCAAGGTCGGCGCGGATGGCCTGTTCCTGCTCTACCGTGGTGTTCTGGTTGGTGTAGTAGGTCACTGGGTCGGTTGCGAACGGCAACCGAAGCGTGAAAAACGTGATCAGCGACACCACCACCACAATGAGTGGAAGGTAGGCCATCCTCCGCATGGCGTACTGGCGCATACCGCGTCAGCTCTTGTCGACGTACAGCTTGCCGTTGAAGAGGCCGTAGCTTCCTCGTCCGACAACGCGGCCCTTCACGTAGCCCCACGTTGCGTCGTTCGTGATGCGCACAATCGTCGTGATGTAGGGCGTGGCCTTCTCGTAGGCTTTGCGCTGCAGGTCCTGCACCGCGGCGCGGCGTTCCTTGTCATCCAGGATGGTCTTCTGCTTCTGCAGGAGCGCATCGAGCTCGTCGTCCATCCACCCAGCCCAGTTCGGCCGGCCGCCGATCTGCTTCCCGACGTTGCCGATGTAGGAACTCGGGTCGTCGTATTCGAGCGTCGGATAGGTGATGAATCCGTTGTAGTCCGAGCCGTAGAGCGATTGCGAAAGCCACTTGCCGAAGTCTTCGCCCACCAGCTTGATCTTCAGGCCCAGGTTGGCTTCGAGCTGCGACTTCACGATCGTCGCGAACTGCTGATAGGTGTCGCCCGGGACGATGTACTTGAGGTCGTACTCCTTCGAAGTATCGAAGGTGGTGGCGGCGAGAAGCTTCTTCGCCTCGGCGATGTCGGTCTTGGCGTACGTCTTGTCGACCTCTTCGGCCGGGAGCGATTCGCCGAAGGCGGGGGGCACGGTGCCGGCGGTGTTGCCTTCGTCCAGCGCGAACAACTTGATGAGTTGCTGCCTGTCCAGGGCCATCGAAATTGCCTGGCGCACTCGCGGGTCGGCGAATTGGCCGTCGGCGCGCGTTTGAACCATCCACACCGCTCGCGATTGCACCGAATCGATGTTGATGTCCTTGCCGTGCTTCTTTTCCAGGTCGTCGCGCTCGAGCTTATTGGTGAGCGCCACGGAGTCTATCTCCTTGGCGGAGAAGGCGGCGAGGGCCGCAGCCTGTTCCTGGATCAGCTTGAAGTTGTAGTTCGCAAGGTACGGCTCGCCGCTCACCCGCCACTTATCGAACCGCTTGAGCTTGAAGTTCGCGCCGTTCTCCTGGCTGACGAACTGGAAGCGGCCGCTGCCGATGAGATCCTTGTCCATGAAGGTAGGGTCCTTCGCGATCTCTTCGGGGATGATCGAGCTGGCGATCGGGCTTCCGCCGTTGGTCGAACTGAAACCCCAGGCATCGACGGCCTTGAGGATGAAGTTCACTGTCTTGTCGTCCGGAGTTTCGATGTGGTCGAAAATCAGCGACCACCAGGAGCTGTTCGAAATCTTGGTCTGCTTGGCGGCGGATTCGAGGCTGGCCTTCACATCGGAGGCCTTCACGGCGCGGCCGTTGATCGGCGCCTTATCGTGGAAGACTGAGTCCTGCAGCTTCACCGTGAAGTGCGTGCCATCCTGCTGTTCGATGCTGGAAGCCAGGAAGTTTTCGCGGATGCCGGTATCAAGCGGCGTGTACCAGAGGTGGTCGAAAATGGTGAAGCCCCAGGTCAGGCCGCTATCGAGGCCGGAGTAGGGGTTGATGGAAGCGAAGATCGCGCCCTGCCGGGCGTTGTAGGTGCCGTCCTTGTTGATGACTTCGCCCGCGGCGGTCGGAGTCGGGGGAGTCTCGGTCCCCGGGTTTACTCCGGCGCCAGTGGTCGCGGTTGGAATCCCGCCGCCATCGTCATCGTCATCATCATCGCCGCACCCTGCGAGTGCCCATGCGCTTGCCCCGATTGCGACCGTGCCGGCGCCCCCAAGCATCCGGCGACGGGCAATCCGTCGGGTCCAATAGTTGTCTCGTTCCATTTACTAGCCCCTCCGTTTCCGAGCACCATTCGGAATGGTGCCCGGTATACGCTTGCCATTGCTCCAGCGTCAATACTTGCTATCGACACCTACAATGCTCCCGAAGATTGGTGCGTCCGGCGAAAGGCGAGCGGTTCTGCGAGGCCGTCGCCGGCACGTTTGATTTCCCGGGCGAAGCCCGGCCACGGAGCCACACCATGACCGGGTCTTTGCCCCATCGCCCAGGAATTCGAAACCCCTCCGGGAACCCGGGAAGCCATCGCCGGTGGTGGCAATGGCTTCCCGCATTCCCAGCGGGATCGCGACCAAGGGGGTTGCGCGCACGTTCGAAGCATTTCGGACGCCGCGCGCAGTTCTGAACTCGCCCACTGCCCGCGCCTCCGCCTGCGCTTAAACAGTCGTGTTTATTCAGAAGCGCGGAATCTAGATTGGCGTGCTAATCTTGTCAAGAAGGAAGCGGAGGACAGCAACAGGACGATGTCGGACGAAGTCGGGCTGCGCGGCTACCGCGTGCAGGACCCTGAGCGCATGCAGGCGCGGCGCCGCGAGATCATGACCGCGATGGCCGAAGTGATCATCGACAAAGGGTACGCGGCGACAACGCTGGAAGACGTGGCGACCCACATGGGTACCAGCCGCGCGGTCATCTACTACCAGTTCCGCAGCAAGGAAGACCTGTACGCCGAGATCGTGGTCGAGGCGGTGGCCCGAGCAACGGAACGCCTCGAGGACATCGTCGCCCGGAACCTTCCCCCGGAGCAGGCGCTGTTCGCCGCCATCGAGGACCTCGTCGAAGTGGGCATGGAGCCCCTGAACCGGAGCACCCTGGCCACTGGCCGCCCAAAGGGCCTCTCGCCGGAGTCCCGGGCGCGCATCAAGGCCGCCGACCGCGGCTATGTCCAATTGCTCACCGAGATCCTTCGCCAGGGAATCGAGTCCGGCGTGTTTACCGACCGCGACCCGCGGTTCCTGCGGTACACGATCATGTTTGCCGTGAACGGCAACTTCATCTGGCGAACACCAGATGGCCCCCTGAAAGCCGATTACATCCTGAAAGAGCTCCCCCGCATGCTGCTGAGCTCGGTGCTGGCCCATCCGTGCGACTTCCACGGCCACGGAGAAACGCCGGCTGCGAAATCGCTGACGCCCTGATATTGCTACCCAGCTCGATTGCTACCGCATGGGCGGTGCGCTAGTCTGGCGACCGTCCTTTCACGCAACGGACGAATCTCATTTCGCGGGGTGACGCATGCCCAGGCGGCTTGCGGTGTCTGTCGGATTCACTGGCAGTCCGGAACAAAACAAAGAACTGATCAGCCGAATCAAAGTAGCGGAAGAAGTCGGCGTCGAAGCGATTTTCACGGCGGAGACCTGGGGCCGGGACCAGTTCTCGCTGCTGACCCAGATCGCGCTCGCAACGAACAAGATCAAGCTTGGCACCGGGATTGCCCCCGTCTTCGGGCGCTCGCCGGGGGTGCTTGCGATGACCGCAGCAACCCTCGACGAGCTCTCCGGCGGCCGCGTCATCCTCGGTCTCGGCACCTCGGGTGACCGGGTCATCGAGCACTGGCACGGCGAGAAGTTCTCGAAGCCGATCCAGCGCACCAAGGAATACATCGAAATCATCAACATGATGGTGAGCGGCGAGAAGGTGTTCTACGACGGCGAGATCTTCAAACTGCAGCGCGGCTTCCGCCTGCTGTTCGAGCCGCCGCGCAAGCACATTCCGATTTATGTCGCTTCGATTTCACCCAAGAGCATGCAGTCGCTGGCCACCGTGGCCGATGGCTGGATGCCGATCTACTGGCCGAAATCCAAGTTCATGGACGGCAAGAAGTCCATCGCCGAAGCCTCGAAGGCGGCGGGGCGGCCGGGCGACGCGGTCGAGTGCGTTGCTTCGCTCACCGTGGTTATCAACCCGGATGAGCAAAAGGCGAAGATGCAGGCGGCGGGGCCGATCTCCTGGTACGTGACGAACATGGGCGACTTCTACCACCAGATGCTGACGCGGAACGGCTTCGGCGAGGAAGTGGCGGCAATGCGAAAGGTCGCGGAGACGCACAAACCCCCGCCATTCGGGACCAACCCCGAACTGATGGCCGCCATGGGCGACCGGATGCTCGAAGAGACCGCTATCTGGGGCGACCTGGAAACGGTCGCTGCCGGGATCGAGGAGCGCCGTCAGCTCGGTGTCGACCTTCCGAGCATCTCGCTGCCGCAGGGCCCGCTCGACCATGTCGAGCGCGTGCTGGGGACGCTCGTCTCCTGAACTGACCGACCGAAAACAAAGAACAGCCGGGGGCGCCGCAGGGCGCCCCCGGTTTCGTTAGCCCGCGCCGGGCGCTCGCACGGGTGAATTCCGAGGCCGGTTTGCGTTATACGACTTTGCGAATCAGCGAGTCAACAAATCTAGGCAGATTGTTACACCCCCAGGGCGCGGGCGACCGTCTCGAGGCCTTCGAGCGCCTCTTCGGTCGAACGGACCAGCACATCCGCGAGTTCTGCGATGTCCGCCGGCGTTTCCTTCCCGCCGGATACGCCGACGAGGAGGACGTGGAGGCCATCGGATTTGGCCAGCGCGAGCGCGGCCCGGAACATGGCCACATCCGTCTCATCATCGCCCATCACGAGCATCGCTTTCGCCTTGAACTGCCGCACGAGCGCGGTGAGCGCCGCGTCTTTGCCGCCACGCGCATCGGGCACGACTTCGAGAACGCGACGTCCCTCGCGCAGGCGCAGGCCTTCGGGCAACTGAGCCAGCGCTCCCCTGAGGGCCGGTTCGAGGTCAGGGGCAGTCCGGAAATGAAATGCGGTGGAAATCGCCTTCCGCTCGATATGCAGGAACGAACTCGGGCAGGCCGAGATGACCCGCTGCTCGATCTGTTCGAGCGCCGCGCTCAGAGCCACGCGGTCGACCCCCGGAATGAGCGGGTCATCGAACGACGCTTCGAGTCCATGGCTGCCCACCACTACGACCTCGTCGATCGGGACCATGCGGCGTGCGGTATTCAGGTCGCGCCCGGTGATGACGGCTACCTTCGCCGCCTGGGCGATGCGGTCTAGGACGCCGAGGGTGACGGCCGGTACGCGCGCTTCGCTCGCGTTCGCAACGATTGGCGCCAGCGTGCCATCGAGGTCGGTGGCGACCAGTAGCGGGCCGCGCGCAGTCGCGACCGCACGGTACTGCTCGATGGCGTCAAGATTCAGCATCGTTCCTCCAGGGACTCCAGGAAGCCGGTTGCCCATGAGAGAGCATCGCGCCGGCGGACTTCTTCGACAAATCGGTCGCTCACACGGCCGGGCCGGCCGGCGAGCGCCTCGCAGAGAGCATGGACCATGGCCTCGGTATCGAGCGGGTCGACGGCCACGAGGCCTTCTTCAGCAAACTCAGCGAAGGTGCTGGCAGCGCCCGCGTCCTGGCCGGTGATAATCACGGCTCGCTCATTCACCGGCCGCAACGATTGGGCTACGGCGGCCTGCAGCGGAACGAGGTTCTGACCATCGGCGAGCGACGAAGTGAAGACGACGTCAGCCTCCCGCTGAAGCGCGACAACATCGTCCCAGCCCACGTTCGCGCGGACATGCGTAAACGCACCGCCAGCCGTTCGGGCGGCATCGCGGGCTTCGTTCGCGGCGGATTCGATCGCCGTCTCCAGAGATTCATACGCGCGGACACCCTCACGGGTCGGCGCGGCGATGCCGAGGTAGGCGAACTTCGCGCCGCGCTCGAAGGCGCGGGCCAGCGCGACAAGCCGCTCAGGGATGCCCTTGGTGAAGTCTCCGCGTTCGAGACCGACGACGAGCGGCAGCCCCTTGTCCCGCGCGGCGCGCACTCGTGCCGGTACCGGCACCCGCTTCGCGACTTCGTAGACATCTTCCGGGTCGATTCCGACGGGGAACGCCCGCGTGTCGATTGTGCGCCCGTCGTAGGACAATCCACCGTCGGTGATAGCGCCTCCACACAGAGCCGTTGCGGCCTGCTGGAACCGTTCGACATCGGCTGCGGTCTGGAACCCGATGAGGTCGGACCCGAGCATTCCCGTGATCACGGCTCGCATAGCTTCGCCCGCTGAACCACTGATGTAGGGCGCCGCGACCGAGACATCCGGAAACGGGGTGTGGAGGAAGTAGCCGATACGGCCCCTAAAGCCACTATCGCGGAGCATCCCGGGTACGAGCGAAAGCTGGTAGTCGTGCACCCACGCCCAGTCAGCCCGCGATTCTTCGGCGGCCGCCGAAGCGAATGCGGCGTTGACCCTGGTGTAGGCATCCCAATCGTTCTTCGATGGGGCCGCAGGGACCGGGTAGTAACCCGTGAGCTTCGGCAGGTCGTGGCGGACGAGGTGATAGAGCGGCCAGAGAAAGCTGTTGGCGACTTCGGCATAGTGCCCGTGCCACGTGCTCTCGCCGAAGTAGAGCCGGCGATGGCGCAGCGGGCCCTTCGGCGTGTCGATCAGTTCGAACCCACGGTCGTCGGTCCACTCGCGGTCGTAGCGGCCGAGGCCGGCGCCGATCCAGGTGGTACCCGCCTCCCCGTCCCATGGTTCGATGACCGGACGGAGCGCGGCGAGGAGCCCGCCCTTCCCCGAGGAGGACGGCGAATCGGCCCACCGCGGCGACTCGTGATCGAGGTATGCACGGTTGGCAAGGATCAGGCCGGATTGCTGCATGCTCCCCCAGTAGGCCCCATTGAGCCGGGCGTTGCAAGGCCAGAACCGCTCGCTTCCGAGGGATTGTTAGGCATTCGCAAGCCCGGAACGGTATCGTTCGGCTGAATCTCCGATGGAGGCATTCGAATGCCCGATGAACCGGTCGTCCTCTACGAAGAGCGAGATTCGCTCGGCATCATCACGCTCAATCGCCCTGAAAAAATGAACACCCTGACCGACGCGGTCATCCAGGGCATCGCCGACGGCATCGACGAAGCGACGGCATCTCCGGATGTCTCGTCGATCATCATTCGCGGCGCCGGACCGACCTTCACCGCCGGCTATGACCTCAATCCGGGCTCAAACGACCGCGGCGGCGGACGCCAGCGCCCTCGCTATGGCGCGAAGCCGGTCGATGCCCGGCCCGGCGCATGGGACCCGGTGCGCGACTACGCCTTCATGGGCCACAACATGCGGCGCTTCATGAAACTCTGGGAGTGTCCGAAACCGGTCGTCGCGCAACTGCATGGGTACGCGCTGGGCGGCGGCACCGACCTCATCCTCTGCGCTGACCTCATTTTCATGGCTGAGGACGCGATCATCGGTTACCCGCCGAGCCGCGTGTACGGCACCCCCACGACGATGATGTGGGTCTACCGGGTGGGGCTCGAACACGCCAAAGAGTTCCTGCTCTCCGGCGACCAGATCGACGCGGCGACGGCTCACCGCATTGGCCTCGTCTCGAAGGTCTTCCCGAAGGACCAGCTCAGCGAAGCGACGGAGGCGTACTGCAAACGCTACGCCAACATCCCGGCGAACCAGCTCGCGCTCAATAAGATGCTCATCAACCAGGCATTCGAAAACATGGGCCTGCGCACAACGCAGATGCTGGGCACGTTCTTCGATGGCGTCACGCGCCACACAGAGGAAGCCCTCCGCTGGCGCGAGAACTTCGGCGAGTTCGGCTTCCGCGAGACTATCCGACGCCGGGACGGCCCGTTCGGGGACTATGGGGAACGCCCGCGGAAGTAGAGGTCAGTTGCGCCGCCTGCGGCATTTACCGCACAGTGCCACGCACACCCGGAGGAAGCCACATGCCCGACGACAGCATCCGACCCTTCACTATCCGCGCAACCGATGAACAGCTTGATGACCTGCGACGCAGGCTCCGGGCGACGCGCTGGCCGGAGCGCGAGCCCGTGGACGACTGGACCCAGGGCGTACCGCTTTCGTACGTGCAGGAGTTCTGCGAGTACTGGGCCGAGAAATACGATTGGCGCGCCACCGAGCAGCGCCTGAACCAATTCCCCCAGTTCCAGACCACAATCGATGGCATCGATATCCACTTCATCCACGTGAAATCGCCGGAGCCGAATGCGAAACCCCTGGTCATCACGCATGGCTGGCCGGGCTCGATCGTCGAGTTCCACAAGGTGATCGGGCCGCTCACGGATCCGGCCAAGCACGGCGGCAACCCGGCTGACGCGTTCCATGTCGTCTGCCCTGCGCCGCCCGGTTACGGCTTTTCAGGCAAGCCAAAGGAGACCGGCTGGGGAGTCGAACACATCGCCGACGCGTGGGGCGTGCTTATGCGCCGCCTGGGATACGACCGCTATTTCGCGGCCGGCGGCGACTGGGGCGCGGCCGTGACGAGCTCGATCGGGGCACGCGACCCGGAAGGCTGCATCGCCATCCACCTGAATATGGTCACCGGTGTGCGGCCCGACCCGGAAACGATGAACGACCTCACGGAACTCGAAAAAAGCGCCATCGCCGGGCTGCAGTTCTACCAGGACTGGGACTCGGGGTATTCCAAGGAGCAGAGCACCCGGCCCCAAACGGTCGGTTACGGGCTGGTCGATTCGCCGGCCGGTCTGGCGGCGTGGATCCTGGAGAAGTTCTGGGCGTGGACCGACAGCGACGGGCACCCGGAGAACGTCCTCACGCGTGACGAACTCATCGACAACATCATGTTCTACTGGCTGCCCGGCGCCGGAGCGTCATCGGCGCGGCTCTACTGGGAGAGCTTCAATCGGCGCAGGGGCGGCGCCATCCAGGTGCCCGTTGGCTGCAGCATCTTCCCGCGAGAAATCTTCCGGGCGTCTCGCCGCTGGGCGGAAAAGAGCTTCGACAAAATCATCCACTGGAACGAACTGACGAAAGGCGGGCACTTCGCCGCGTTCGAACAGCCGGCAACCTATGTGAATGAGGTCCGCACGTGCTTCAGGAGCGTGCGCTAGAAGTCGAATATGTCTGACACGGGGAGTTCGAAACCGGGAACAACGTCCTCCCCCGAGAGCGTCCCTCCGGCGGCGAGTCGCGAGTCCTGCCCGCCCGGGCGAAAGATCTGCACCGCTTTCGTCTCCGGATAGACGACCCAGATGAGGCGAACGCCAGCTTCGAGGTATTCGGCAACCTTCACATCGACCTCTCCGGCGATATCGTTGGGAGAGACGACTTCGATCACGAGGTCGGGGGCGGTGTGAAGATAGCCGGGGCCTTCGGCGCTCTCCTCGTGCCCGTGCGCGTAGAACGAGGCGTCTGCAAACCGAATCTTCGATTGGTCCGAAAAGATCTGGAGCCCAAGGTCGTTCTGGAAGACGTTCCCCAGTTTTCGAGACCAAACGAAATGCGCAAGCAACGCAAGGATGCGGGTTGAAATGCGCGTTGAGCCTTTGCTCACGGGTCGCTCCACAAGTTCGCCGCCGACAAGCTCGAAACGGCCGAATTCGGGCAAGCTCAAGAGCGTTTCTGGGGTGTACGCTGCCGTGCTCGTCATGCTGTCAGTATATCAGCCGGATTCGCGCTAGTACCCCAGCGCGACGCCGTCCTTGCGGCTCTCAGTTGCGCCGCAATAGACGCCAGTTTCGGGGTCGCGCCAGATTGCCTGGTAGCCCCCGTATTCACCGGTTGGCTGGCGTTCGAATGTGTGGCCGCGGCGCTGCAGCTCCTGAAGAATCTCAGGGTTGAGTCCCCGTTCGATTCGCAGGCTGCCGCCGTCGGTCATGATCGTCCCGGTGGGCTCGCTGGAGCCGGTGTGCCGGAAGCGGACCGCATCGCCGGCTTCCTGCAGGTTCATGCCGAAATCCACAAGGTTCACGATGACCTGGGCGTGCCCCTGGGGTTGCATATCGCCGCCCATGAGCCCGAACGGCATCAGCGGCACGCCCTCCTTCGTGAGGAAGGCCGGGATGATGGTCTGGAACGGCCGCTTGCCCGGTTCGAGGCGGTTCGGGTGTTCGGGGTCCAGCGAGAACATATTGCCTCGGTTTTGGAGGCCGATGCCGAGTTCAGGGACCGCGTAGCCCGAGCCGAAGCCCTTGTAGTTGCTCTGGATGAACGAAACCATCGTTCCATCTCGGTCGGCGGCGCAGAGGTACGTGGTCTCCTTGCGGTTCAGGGCGACCGGGTCGCCGTGGCCGAACTCTCGCGACGCGCGTTTCGTATCGATCATGATCGCACGGCGGCCGGCGTAGTCCTTGGAGATGAGCTCCGCCAAGGGCACTGCTGCGAACGCCGGGTCGGTGTAGTGGCGCGCACGATCGGCGTAGGCGAGCTTCTTGGCTTCGACCATCACATGCCAGAAGTCGGCGGAGTCCCGGCCCATGGCGGCGAGGTCGAAGCCTTCAAGGATGTTCAGCATCTGGAGGGCGGCGATGCCCTGCGTGTTGGGCGGGAGCTCCCAGACGTCGTAGCCGCGATAGTTTGTCGAAACCGGTTCCACCCAGGTGGGCTCGTTCGCGGCGAAGTCCTCCATCGCGAAGAAGCCGCCGTTCGCTTGTGAGTAGGCGACGATTGCCTCAGCGAAGCGGCCGGTGCGCGTGAAGGAGCGACCATGGCGCGCGACATCGCGTAGAGTCTGCGCGAGCGCCTGGTTGCGGAAGAGTTCACCGTCTTTCGGCGCACGTCCGCCGGGCATGAACACGTCCGCGAAACCGGGATTCACCTTGTGGGCTTCGCTGCCCCAGTACCACTCGTTCGCGATAACCGGCGATAGCGGGAAACCGGACTCGGCGTAGCGAATCGCGGGCGCGAGCACCTGCTCCAGCGGCAGGCGGCCCCAACGTTCGTGGAGCGCGAACCATCCTTCGACCGCCCCTGGCGTCGACCAGGCGTAGGGCGAGTGCAATGGAATCGTGCCGTCGGCGTCAGGCGGTATTTTGTCGATGCCTGTAGCCAGTGGAGCGCGACCGCTCGCGTTCAGTCCCTCCAGCTTGCCGAGCTTCGGATCCCAGGCGATTGCGAAGAGGTCGCCGCCGAGACCGCACGCCGTCGGCTCCATCAACCCGAGGCAGGCATTCACGGCGATGGCGGCATCGATCGCCGAGCCACCGGCCTTCAGCATCTCGATGCCTGCACCGGCAGCGAGTGGTTGCGAACAGCAGACCATGCCATTCGCGGCCCACGATGCGGAGCGAGTGGCCGAGCCGCGGCCGGTGCCGATGAAATTCATGGGCGGAACGATACAGGAGGAAGAGCCCGGGAAATCACGCTACAGGCGGAAGTTCGATGGTTTCGACCCACGCGGTCGGGGCCGGTACCGGCTGACCCGAAATCTTCAATCCTTCGAGGTGGAACTCGATAGCCTCTTTGATGTTCTCTTCGACCTCGGCGCGAGTCTTGCCGGTCGACACACAACCCGGCAGGTCCGGCACGTAAGCCGCAAAGTTGCGTTCGCCCGCTTCGAATACGACCGCGTATTTCACGTCGGTATCCTCACTTCAGACCAGCTTGTTTCATTATGCTACCCCAGGTTCCGGGAGGAAGATCATCGCCAGGATGTCCCGGAACCGTGACCAGGCCCGGTTTGACAGGATGCGAGTACTGACGGTGGCTGCCGCGCGTTCGCAGCAACTTCCAACCGTCCTTCTCGATAAGTCGAATCGCTTCCCGAACCTTTGGCATCTACAAACTCGCGAGCCGTTCCGGCAACCTTGCAACCTTGTCCTTCTTCTCACCAAGCGTGTTCTCCAGGCGTGCAGCTTGCAACCCAAGGATCATGCAAACGCACGAACGGTTCAGGCTTAGCCCACCATGGCCCATACAATACCGAAAATCACCAGGGACATGAGGACTAGCCCAATAGCTCCGAAGATCCACTTGCCTCCAGGGCCGTACCGAACCCAGCGAAAGAAATTGCAGTACTTGTGAAGAGCCCTACCACCGAGCGATGACGGCTGCCAATTGTCGAAGCCAGGTTCGTTTACAAGGACTAATACGGTTAACTCAACGCAGGTAGCAAAGAAAATCAGCGCGCCGACCAAATCCGGCCTAACAAGCACGTACAAGATGACGGTCAATAGGATCCCGCCGCCTGTGCACATGAGGAATCGTTGAGGAATATCCCAACTCCTCCACCAAACGCCCATCGCTTGCCTCGGAATTCAAACTGTCTAATTCGAAGATCGGTCGGGCAGCCCGCATTCAAAGACTCGCAAGCCGCTCCCGCAGGCCCGCGACCTTGTCTTTCGTTTCGCTCAGCGTGTTCTCCATCCCCTGAATAACCGCCGCGGGCGCCTTCGAGCGGAAGTTCTCGTTCGCGAGTTGCTTCTCCAACCGTTCGGCGTGGGCGCTCGCTTCCGCGAGTTCCTTTTCGAGGCGCGCCCGTTCGACGCCGGCATCCACTTGCGGCAGTGCGACGGCCACTTCGGTATCAGCGACGCGGCCGAAGCCCCATTCGCCGGCGGGTACCTCGCTGCCGAGGTCGAGGATCTCGAGGTCGACGCGAGAGGTGAAGTTGGTCGCGGCAGCCGTTTCCCGCAGGGCGGGGCCATAGCCGTCCGCTCGCAGTACCACCTTCGGCCGCGCCCCTGCTTCCAGTTTCTTCTCGGCGCGGATGTTCCGGATGGTCCGGTTGACCTCGACCACGTGCTCGATGGCCGATTCTGTGTCGGCATCCTTCCAGTTCGCGCCGCTCTTTGGGAACCACGCGACGATCAGCTGGCCCGCCATGTCGTCATCGATGTGTTCGCGCAGCGCTTGCCAGAGTTCCTCGGTCACAAACGGCATGAACGGGTGCAACATGCGCAGGCCGTGGTCGAGCACGTGTGCGAGCACCTTCAGCGGCCGCTCGTCGCCGTCGTTCAGGCGCGGCTTCACCATCTCGATGTACCAGTCGCAGAACTCCCCGCGGAGGAAGTCCTCGATCTGGCGGGCGCATTCGCCCAGCTGGTACGCGTTCATCAGCGAATCGACATCGATCTCGAGCTGTTCGAGCCGGGACATGATCCAGCGGTCTTCGAGCGCAAAGGTCTCGCGGTCCATCGGGTGCGGGCGCTTCACTTCGCGGTCGCCGATCTTCATGAGCACGAAGCGCGCCGAGTTCCAGAGCTTGTTGGCGAAGTTGCGCGCCGCCGCGAGACGCTCGTCGGTGTACTTCTGATCGGCGCCCAGGCTGGCGCCTGTGAGGACCGCGAAGCGGAAGGCATCGGTGCCGTACGTCGAGGCCGAAACCAGCGGGTCGACAACGTTTCCGCGTGACTTCGTCATCTTATCGCCGTTGGCATCGCGGATGAGGCCGTGGAAGAGGACGTTGCGGAACGGCATCGAGCGCTCTTCGGGCAGGTGCCGCATGTTGTACAGCCCGAACATGATCATTCGAGCGCACCAGAAGAACATGATGTCGTAGCCCATCTGCATGTCGGCGGTGGGGTAGAAGTAGCGCAGGTCTTCCGTGTCATCGGGCCAGCCGAGGTCGGCGTGCGGGGCAAGCCCGGACGAGAACCACGTGTCGAGGACGTCTTCGTCCTGGCGCACGGCGGCGCCGCACTCCGGGCATTTGTCCGGGTCTTCCACCTGGCAGATCACGTGCTTGTTTTCGCAGTACCACACCGGGATCTGGTGGCCCCACCAGAGTTGCCGACTGATGCACCAGTCACGGATGTTCTCCATCCAGTTCAGGTACACCTTCTCGAAGCGCTGCGGGACGATGCTGATGCGGCCCTCGGTCACGGCGCGAATGGCATCGCCGGCGAGGGAATGGTTGCCCTCGTATTCCTTCGTCACATCGAGCCACCACTGCTCGCTCGGGAGCGGCTGCACCACCGTCTTGCAGCGGCTGCAGACACCGACGCTGTGGACGTAATCCTCGATGTGGTCGATGAATCCCTCGTCTTCGAGGTCGCGCAGGATCGCGGCACGAGCGTCATCGACAGTCATGCCGGCGTAGGGTCCGGCTTCGTCGTTCATGTTGCCCTTGAGGTCGATAGCGACGATGACCGGCAGGTCATGACGCTGGCCGATTTCCCAGTCGTTCGGGTCGTGGCCGGGAGTGACCTTCACGGCGCCGGTGCCGAATTCGGGCTTCACCGCGTCATCCGCGACTACCGGGATCTCGCGCCCGATGATCGGCAGCATGAGCATGCGGCCGATGCGCTCTTCGTAGCGCTCGTCGTTCGGGTTCACGGCGACACCGGTGTCGCCCACCATCGTCTCGGGGCGCGTGGTCGCGACCGTCACGTAGTCGGGCAGAGGCATGCCGCCTTCGCCGACGATTGGGTAGCGAATGAAGTACAGCTTCGCAGGCATCTCGACGTAGTCGACTTCGAGGTCGCTGAGTGCGGTCTCGCACCGGGGGCACCAGTTGATCATCCGCAGGCCGCGGTAGATGAGCCCCTGCTTGTAGAGGTTCACGAAGGTCGTGCGGACCGCCTTCACGATGCCGGGATCGAGGGTGAAGGTGTTGCGCGACCAGTCGGCGCTGGCACCGAGCTTCCGGTGCTGGTCGGCGATGCGGCTACGGTACTTGCGCACCCACATCCAGGTGCGCTCGACGAAGGCTTCGCGGCCAAGGTCGTGGCGGGTCAGGCCCTCTTTCGCCAGTTCGCGTTCGATGACGTTTTGGGTCGCGATGCCGGCGTGGTCCTCGCCGGGGAGCCAGAGCGTGGGGTCGCCCTGCATGCGATGCCAGCGCACCAGCGCATCGGTGATCGAATCCTCGAGCCCGTGGCCCAGGTGCAGTTCGCCGGTGACGTTCGGCGGGGGCATGACGATGGTATAGGGCTCGCGGTCGAGGTCGATCCTCGGCTGGAAGTGCCTCGCTGCTTCCCACATCCTGTAGACGCGGTCTTCTACGCTCGCCGGCTCGTAGGCAGGGGGTAAGAGCGAGCCAGGCGTTTGCGTAGTCATTTCGGGTCCTTCGCGGAAAGTGTCCACTCGCGTGAGAGTGGTTTTCCAGTGTAGCAAGACGTGCACATCGGGCATGCGTTGGCGGCTAGCCGGCATACTCCAGGTAACTTTCCGTGAGCCAGGCCCGTACCTGTTCGTCGAAGTCCTCGGGCCGCCGGAGGTTGGTTCCGTACCAGCCGCGCGAGGGGCCCATCTTCGCAGTCCGCGTGATCCGCTGGTGCGCGAGCTGGCGGTTGAGGCCGAACCCCAGCGCCACCCACTTCGTGCGCGGGCGCAATTCGGCAAACGTCCGCTTGAGCTTGAAGAGTATGCCGATGCCGACTGGTTCGACGATCAGTGGGCCAAGGTCCTGGAGATGGGCGCGTACGACCTCGAATATCTCGCGCTCTATGGGCGGCCGGCCGGCATAGTACGCATCGACCGAGATCGCCGGGGCGCAGACGTGCGACTGGCGCTTGCCGAATTCCCGGCCACAGGCGTCGCAAGTCCAGATGTGTTTCGGCTGCATGCACCCATTATGGCTTTCATCGCGCAACGAATGTGCGCAAACTGTCCGCGTGCGCCTTCTGATTCTCGGCGAAAGCGACAGCATCGGTATGGCGCTTCGGGATCCGTCGATTGCATGGGGAAACCGGATTCCGATTGAGATTGAACAGCAACTTGGCGAAGCCCCGGAAACGATCCACGTCCGCTTTTATTCATGGGGAGCCGGGACTGCGGATTACCTGGCGAAAGTGCTGGAAAGTGGTCCTTTCGACGCGGTCGTGATATCGACGACCAAGGTCGGATTCACCATCTACTCTGCCGATAACCGCGTTCGGAAGGTCTTCGGTAATCGCGTCGGTGACGCGTTCAAAAACAGCGTGAAAGCAGTAGACCGCAGAACACTCCGGCGACAGCCGCCCGGCTGGAAGCGGTCGATGAACCAGGCGGGACATCGCCTGGCGCGCAAGATCATTGGGCAGGCGCCGGTGACAACTCCCGAGGCGGTTGCACGTGGATATATCGAAACGTTCGCGACCCTGGCCCGCCTGGAAGACACCCACGTGGTCGTGGTGCTGCCTCCGGCGCTGCCTTCGCCGGCTGCGCGGCGGCGTCCGAAACTGGCCGCAGCGGTGGATCAATTCAGGCGGACGATGCGCGAGGAAGCGGTCCGGCGCCGGTTTGCCGTGGTCGATGCAATGCCGCTCATGCCGGCTCCAGGACCGGATCGCGACCGGCTATTCACGGACGACGTACACAAGACGCCCGAACTTCATCTGCTGCTCGGCCGTGTCGTGGCCCAGGCGATAATTGACGGGCTAGGAGCGGGGAACGTTCGGTCGCTTAATTAGGGTAGAAGTCGCTGCGTCGGGCCGGGCCGAACGGCCAATGATTGCAACCCATTCGACACTTCAACCGCACCGTGTCCCGAACCAGCATCGATACGAGAGGTGCGGAATGAACATTGCAAGATGGTCGGTCGTCGGCCTCGCCCTCGCCGCCATCGGGCTCGCCGCCGTGGCCTGTGGCGATGATGACGAAAACGACGACCAAACACCCGAGAAGGAAGTGCAGCTAACCGAGGCCGACAACGGGAGGAACGTCGCCGTTGCGAAGGATGGCGCCGTCATCGTTGCACTCGTCTCCAACCCGTCGACGGGTTACTCGTGGGCGGTTGTGGCTCCCGAACCGACCAATCTCGAACTCGACGGCGAACCGAAGTTCGTCCCCGCGGGTTCCACAACGCCAGTCCTGGGCGCCCCGGGTACCCAGGTCTTCACGTTCAAGACAACGGCAACCGGCAAATCGACGCTGAAGATGGAATATCGGCGTTCGTTCGAGCCACAGAACCCGGCCGAGAAGACCTTTGAGGTGACGGTCGAGGTCCGCTAACTGGCGCGGAGGAGCCTGCGCTGCACCGGGACTGCCGGCCCGGAAAGCTGATGGACCGTTGCCGCCGTTGCCCGCCACGGTTCGACAGCGACCGAGGGCCCGATGGCGTCGAGTGTCACCGAGACGGCCGTCGTCCCATCGAGCGCCATTTCGGCAAGGCGGCTCCGCAGGAGTTCGCTCGCCTCGGCGGCGCGATGGAGCGGCTGGCTCGCCTTAAGCACCATCGAGGAACGATACGGTCCCTGTTCGATTTCGACGCGAAGAGTCCGGAAGCTGCGGCCCCCGGCTTCGACCATTGGCTGCATGGTCCCCAGCAGCTTGTGGATTCGCGCCACGACATCGGGGCTGGTCGAATGAGTTTCCCAGGTGTGCCGGCCGGTGACTGCCTCGTAGCGAGGGAGTTCGAACTCCGTCACACCTTCGTCCGGCTGGACGAGCGGGAAGCGCCGGGCCTTGCGGGCCGCGCACTCCGCTTGCTCCAGCGTGCTCGCAATGCCCGCGCGGACATCGAGACCTGACCACGAACGAGCGAGAGCGGAAATTGCGGCCGCGGCGGCCTCTTCGTTCGCGAATCGGCCTTCGAGACCAGACAGCGAGAGGGCGATGCTGTTTCGCGACACAATCGCGACATTACTTGTCGCCCGCGTGCGGAGAATGGAGGAAACAGCCTCGAGCTGTTCGAGGCACTCGCGCGCATTGTCCCGTTCCAGCGCGATCCCGGGGCAACGCTGGCGAGCCTGGAGGGAGGTCATGCCGGCCTCGATGCCATCGGCGGTGGCTTCGACCGAGACCGCGCTGAGCAGGGCGCCATCGCCTTCGCCGGCGAGGAGCCCGAGCGGCCGGCCGGCGAGCGAAGGGTTCGCGGCTCGGGCGAGCTGGATACCAAGGCGGGGGAAGAAGAGGGAGAGGACGCGCATGGAAGTATTCCTGTACGGGATGAGAACAAATTAGAACACTTGTTCTAAAACGTCAATAGGCAAAATCCTGATCGGCTAAGGCGAATACGCGAATAAGCCCACGTTTCGGGAATAAGAATGGGGCTCCCCGTAAAGGGAGCCCCATTCTTCAGGGGGATCGGCGTTCGGCCAGCGGAGGGAGCTACTGGGCCGGGGCCGCCGAAGGGGCCGTGGGTGCGCCGTCGTCATCATCGAAGTCCGGATGCATGCCGCGCGGTCCCATTTCGCCGGGGGCATGAACCTCGTTGATCTCCTCGTCGAGGCGAGCCGACAGTTCGGCCAAAGCGGCGTCGGCCTGTTCCTGCGTCAGCTTGCCAGCCGCCACAGCATCGGCTAGCTTCGCCTGCGCACTGGAGGTGAGGAAGGTCTTCAGTTCGTCGACCGTTTTGCCGTGCTCGGTCGCGATGGTTGCCAGCGACTTGGTCTGGAGTTCGGTCATGAGAGTGGCTTCATCGATGCCGAGGAACCCTGCGACATCTGCCTGGCCCATGCCGAAACCAGGGCCGCCGAAACCGGGGCCACCGCGGCCGAATTCACCATGGCCTCCCGGGCCACCTGGGCCGCGGCCGCCGATGAAGAAGTTGTCGCCCGTCGCGATCTTGTCGCGGATGGAGTCGGCTCGCTCCTGCGTGATCGAACCGTCGGCGACCTTTTCACCGAGGGTGTCGACATTGGCCTTGCCGATGGCTTCTTTCAGCTTTGCGAGATCGACGCCGAGGTTGTCGGCAATCTTCTGGAGGTAGGCGTCGCGCTCTTCCTGGGGAGTGGCGGCGACGTTCTGGGCGATGGTCTGGACCTGGCTATCGGTCAGGCCGAGGGCGGAGGCGGAATTATCGCTCCCGCCGGTGAAGAGGAGGCTTCCCGCACCGATCGACGCAACGGCGACCGCAGCAACGCCGAGCGACAGAAGCTTTTGATTTTTCACAGTTGTCTCTTCCTGTCCGGCCACGGAAGTTTTGGTTGAGTGGACCGGACTGGTATCACCGTAGTTCCGCTCGATTAGAGGATAATGTGACAAAACTGGGAATCCGCTGAGATTGCCAGGGCCTTTCCGTTAGGGTTCCGTTAGGTTCGAAGAATGGCGATTCGCGGATGTTGATGCGTCCGCACCTGGAGGTTCGCATGGAAGACGGCAGTCTGGCTGAACTGGGCAAGGCGCTCGAGGAGGAGTTCTTCCAGCAGCAGAACGCCGAGCTCGTGGCGAAACTGCGTGCATCGCATTCCGCGGGGCTGGAACGCGACGAAATGGTGGCGGCCCTCGGCGTGAACAGCGCGGAGCTTGTGCGCGTGCTCATGGCCGCCGGAGTGACCGAAGCGACGATCGCCGCGGTGGCTCTCGCGCCGCTTGTGCTCGTCGCGTGGGCCGACGGCAAGATGGACCCGGAGGAGCGGAAGATGGTGCTCGCGCGCGCCGAAGCCAGCGGCGTCGCCCCCGGGAGCACCGAATATGCGCTACTCGACCTGTGGCTTGATCACAAACCGCCCGAGACGCTGGAACGCACCTGGAGCGAGTTCGCGCGGGGCGTGCTCGCCAACGTTGAAAGCGATCACCGCCAGGACTTTCGCGACGCAATCCTGCGCAGGGCTGCCTCGGTGGCGAACGCCGCGGGCGGATTCATCGGGCACCGCAAAGTCTCATCGTCGGAGCGCAAGATGCTCGACGACATCCAGTCGACTCTCGCGGGCTGATGCGACCTACTTAACGGCGACGAGTTCCACTTCGAACAACAACGTCGCGCCGCCAGGGATGATCTGGTAGCCGCGGGAGCCGTAGCCGAGCTCCGGCGGGATCTCCAGCTTGCGCTTGCCGCCGACTTTCATCGTCAGCAGACCTTCGTCCCAGCCCTTGATTACGTTGCCCCGGCCGAGCACGAACTCGATTGGCTGCCCGCCGATGGAGCTATCGAACACCTTGCCGTCGGTGAACTGCCCGGTGTAGTGCACAGTCACGGTCTGGCCATTTTTGGGGCTCGGCCCGGTACCGATGACTTCGTCTTCGTACTTCAATCCGCTCGGTGTGGTCGTCGGGTTGGTCAAGACAATTGCTCCTGAGGTGGGCGAGGCGGGCCGGGTTGCCGTCTTTTCGGGCGTCGTCGTTTGGGAAGAGGATGGCGATGCAGCCGACGTCTGGGTCGGCGTGGCGTCGTCGTCATCGCCTCCACAGGCGGCGGCGAGTAGGAGGGTGGCGGGGAGCGCAGCCACGAGGAACAGGCGGGGAAGCGTGCTTCGTGTCATGGATCGAAGGGTAGGGCGGGAACGGGGAACGGGGAACGGGGAACGGGCTCCCTTAACGCGCTGTTGCCGGGAACTCGACGAAATCAAGCGAGACGTGTCCGTAGTACGGCCCGAAGACTACCGGCAGAGCGGTCACGTTGTCGGCCCCAAGCACCGCGAGCAGCGCACCATCACCGATGCAGGTCAGGATGTCGGAGGTTGGTGACTGCGCCTTCCGCAAGTTTAGGCAATCTCCGGGAGTTTCCACGCGTGCGAGCACGCCATTAATACCTGTCTGCGCCGCCAGCACGGTGTTGCGGTCGTTCGCATTCGCAATCTCTTCGAACGGGGCACGAATACGAGTGATTTCGCCGGTACTCAGGTCGACGAAGGTGGGCAGCAGACCAATGTCTGGCCAGTACATCGACCCCGCAAGCTTAAGTGTTCCTGCTACGGATCCCGGCCGCCAGTACGTATGCGACGGCAGTCGAAGGGCATCGTCGATCGTGCCGTCATCGCGCAGCCTCGAAACGACCAGCCCATTCGATGTCCCATCCGCCGCCGATGATGGCCAAACCACCGCTCCCGCGCTCCTTGGCACATCTGCAATGAAGTCCACCACTTCGCCAAGTCCGTGCAAATCGGCCTGATGGAATTCCTGGTCCAACACTTTGCCGTTCGAATACACCCAAAGCACGCCGTCTTGGGTGACAAGCGGCTGAGGACGGCTGTTGGTATCCCAGTCCGGCCAGACAATTCGCTCGCCGGTCTCCCAATTCATCAGATCGTGGTCAAACCCATCGCCGGAGGGAACGAACTTCGAGACAATGAGTTGATCTCCGACGAATCCGAGCGGGTACAGTTGGCCATCGACCTGCCCAATCACCTTCCAGCTTGAGCCGTAGTCGAAGGACTCCCAGAGCTGCACTCGGGATTCATCCTGATACTCGCCCATCGGTCCGCAATACGCACGTACGCAAAGCCCGACGACCATGTGCGAGCCTTCGCCGCTTGTCGCGATGCGCGTGAGATAGCTGCCGCCTCGGTCGGCCGCATCGAACAGTATGTCTTTCGATTCCGCCCCGGTGTCATCCCACCAAATTCGTTCGATGGTGAAGTCGGGAGTATCGCAGCTCGCACATCCGTGGGTCATAACCAACGCGACATTTCTCGGAGGCTCATCCGGCAACAGTCGAGCGTTCGTTAGAGGCACCTCCCGACCGTCGACAACCACAGCCGATGGAGTCGCCGGTACCGTGGCCGCTGGAGTCGTTGTACTCGTCGTCGCCGTCGCCTGTACGGTGGCCGATGGCGTTTCGAGACCGTTCGCTGGATCGTCGTGGCTCCCGCCGCGAATCGAAACCACCACCGCCACGGCGACGGCGAATCCTGCAGCGGCCACAGCCGCTACAGCAACCTTCCCTACCGCCCCGCTGAACACCGCTCGCCAGCCCCGCCCGAAGCGTGACGGCAGTCCATTTCGTTTCCGCCAGTACTCCGCGGCTTCTGTACGTGACTCCACTCCAACCTTCGAAAGGATCTCGCGCATGTGCCACTTCACACCGTCGATGCTGAGCCCGAGCTCATCAGCAATCTCGCCATTGCTTCGGCCTTTGACAATCAGGTCAAGCACTTGCCGCTGGCGCTCGGTCCAGCCCTCTATTGGCTCTCTTTTTTCCGCCCGCTTGTCCATGAGCGAAACATATCGCCGGTTACCATAGTTGTCCCTACACCAAAGTAAAGAACTTACGCGCGCCTATCCGAACGCGAACTCGCCATTCGGCCCCGCCGCCAGCGCCGTCACCTGCGCGACCGCCTCTGAGTTGATCGACCCATAGACGTGCGGGAAGAACTCTTCGCCGCCTTCGAGGTTCTCGTACATCACCGGCGAGGCGAGCCGGGACTCATCGATGTGCAGGACGACCAGTCCTTCGACGCCGCCGAAGACGGCGTTCGCCACGCCGGCGACTTGCTGAGCCGTGGAACAGTGGATGAACCCTTCATTCTCCAGCGAATCACCTCGGTACGTACCCGACGCCCGGGCCGCCTCCCACACCGCGCTCGTGGTGATGTGGAAGATCACTCAGTCCTCAGTCCTCAGCACTTTCAACTCACACCGTCACATCGCCGCCAGGCGACGGGCGGCCTCCACGAGCGTCTCCTCGGACTTCGAGAACGTGAACCGCACCATCCGGTTGCCCGCCTCGCCCTTGTAGAAGCTCGAGCCGGGGACGGGCGCAACACCAACCTTTTCGATGAGATGGTGCGCGAACGCGGTATCGTTGCCTTCGAACTTGAGATCCGAGAAGTCGGCCATGATGTAGTACGCACCCTGGGGCTGATGGCAGTGAAAGCCGGATTCGCGGAGCGCGTTCAGCAGGATGCCGCGCTTGTGGCCGTACATTCCGCGAAGCTCCGGGTAGTAATCGTCGGCCTGTTCGATGGCGATCGCGGCGGCCTCCTGCAACGGGGCGGGCGCGCCCACGGTCAGGAAGTCGTGCACCTTGCGCAGCGCGTTGCTCAGGTTCGCCGGCGCGAGCATGTAGCCCAGCCGCCAGCCGGTAACGCTGAACGTCTTCGAAAGGCCGCTGATCGTAATTGTGCGGTCGTACATCCCCGGCAGGGTCGCCATCGAGACGTGTTCGTGGTGGTCGTAGAGGATGTGTTCGTAGATCTCGTCGGTGATGCAGAGGGTATCGAACTCCTGGCAGAGCGCGGCGATCTGCTGGAGTTCGGCGCGAGTGAAGACCTTGCCACTGGGGTTGTTCGGCGTGTTCACGATGATGGCGCGCGTGTTCGGCGTGAAGGCCGCGCGAAGCTCGGCTGGATCGAAATCGAAGTTCTCGCCGCGCAACGTGACGAACACCAGTTTCGCCCCGCTCATTGCCGCATCGGGCACGTAGTTCTCGTAGAACGGCTCGAAGACGATGACCTCGTCGCCTGGCTCCACCACGGCGAGCATGGCGCACATCATCGCTTCCGTCGCGCCACAGGTAACGGTGATCTCTCGGTCGGGGTCGAGGTCGAGACCGTAGAAGCGCTTCGTCTTGTCGGCGATGGCCTTGCGCAGCCGCGGAGAGCCCCAGGTAATCGCGTACTGGTTGATATCGGCGTTGATGCAATCGATCGCCGCCTGCTTGATGAAGTCGGGCGCGGGGAAATCGGGATAGCCCTGGGCGAGGTTCATCGCACCGTGGAGCATCGCCAGCCGCGTCATCTCGCGGATCACGGATTCGTTGAAGACGCTTGTTCGGGCGGCGATGTGGTTTCTGGGCATTGGGCAAGTATGGGTGGGAGCGAGAAAGGAGGAAAGAGAAAAGAGGAAAGTGGTGCAGCGTGACTACTCGGTCTTCCGAACGTTCTTGAAGAACTCCCAGATCAGCTCACTCGCGTTAATCTCGTGGTTGGTGACACCGACGCCTCCGGCGTCGTCTTCGGCACCCGGCCAGGTGTGGCCGCCGCCTTCAATCGTGTAGAAGACCACCGGCTGGCCCTCGCAGCCGAAGTAGGCCTCGCGCAACACCGACTCGCCGATGCGGTCGCTTTCAGGGGTCACCGGGCAGCCGTTGTACGAAACCCATGCGGCGACAATCCCGGGGATGGGGTCGTAGGGCACGTTGTAGTCGTCGGTGCCGTGGAACGTAATCACAGCCACCGGCGATCCGGTACAGTCCTGGAACTCGATGCCGGCCACCGGCGCCACTCCGGCGAAGCGGTCGGACATGAAGCAGCCAACCTGTGCCGCCATCTCGGCGCCATTCGAAAGCCCCGTCGCGAACACCCGCTGCGGATCGATGCAGAATTCCGACTCCACGCGGTCGAGGATTTCCGCGACGGCGCCGACATCGTCGATGCCGTCCTCCGCGTAGACGCCGACAATATTCCACTGGGCGAGGCCCCCCTCCGGGCTGACCACGAAGAACCCGTGTTCGTCCGCTACTGCCGGGAGCCCGCTGTAGATGTCCTGTTCCAGTGCTGTCCGAAACTGCCCATGGAAATTGAAGATCACCGGCAGGTTGGCCGTGCCGTCGTAGCCAACCGGCGCGTGGATCCGGAAGCTGCGCTCGCCCTCTTCACGCTGAATGGTTTCGACGTAGTCGCCCGGACCCCGCGAGAAACAGGCGCCGACGTCGGCGAGGTGGGCACTCATTTCGACCGTCGGTTGAGTCGTGGGTGCGGACGGTTCGGGCGCAGGCGGCGGAGCTTCAGTTCCGCAGGAAGTCAGCAACAACGCGAAAGCCATGGCGCAGAGCATCCGCATGCGTCCAGCCTAGAGCACGGACGTTTCGACGAGGCAATTCGACTTCAGACCCGAGTCTTTGTTAATGTTCGTTCGATTTCGAGCACAATTGGGGACGCGTTCGAATAAGAACGTGTAGTTGTGCCTATTCGAGAAGGGGTTAATGACTACCATCGCAGCTTCCGCACCGGGCCGCCTTGAGCGACGAAAAGCAAGAACTCGCGCCTCCATCATCTCCGCGGCAAGCCGGCTCTTTCACGAACGAGGCTACGAAGACACCGCGATCCAGAACATCGCAGAGATGGCCGACACCGGCGTCGGGACGCTCTATGGCTATTTCGCTTCGAAAGAGGAAATCCTCCGCGAGGTGCTCCAGGCGGAGCGCGATGAAGCGCTCGAGCGCTACTTTGCGAGCATCGATGAGCATACGCCGTACATGGACCGGGCGACGCGGGCGATCGACGCGTTCGCGAGCTACCTGAAGAACAATCGGACCATCCTCACGGCCGCGTTCCATGTCGGCATGCGCAACCGGCCGATCGATGAAACGCAGGCCGAATGGCTGCACGCGGGCTTCCGCGAGATCATCGAGAACGGCATCGCTGCGGGCGAATTCCGCGACCTCCCGCTCGACGCCACAGTGCGGATGCTCGTCGGCACCACCATGCTCGCCATGCTGGGCATCGCAAACTGGGCGGGCGAAGAGGACAAGCCGGAGACGGCAGTGGACCTCGTTGAACTGACGCGACGGACGCTGGCGCGGTAGCCGTGGCAACCCAGGAGGACGTGCGGCGTATTTGCACGAGCCTTCCCGAAACCCTCGAGGGCACCGACCGCTTCGAATTCGCCGTGATGAACAAGGGCAAAGCGAAGGGTCTCGCCTGGGTGTGGATGGAGCGAACCGGGCCGAAGCAGGCCCGCGTCCCGCGACCAGACGTTATTGCTGTCCGTGTCAACGGCGAAGAAGAGAAGCAAGCGCTCATAAGCACGATGCCTTCGGTGTTCTTCACCGAGCCTCACTACAACGGATTCCCGGCGGTATTGGTCCGGCTTGAGGCGATCGACGTGGAGCAACTGGAGGATTTGCTGGTGGGGGCATGGCGCATCCAGGCGCCGAGACCGTTGGTGCGCCAATTCGACGCAGCGCGGGTGTAGCCTGCCGGCTTCCACGCAGACCGCTCGCGGCTGCTACGATCGTCGCCGGAGAGTTCTTTTTGGAAACATCGAACGGGCCGGACGAGGCCCGAATCAAAGCCGCCGTCGTCGAAATGCTTGCCGCCATCGGCGACGATCCTGAACGCGAAGGTCTGCTGGACACGCCTCGCCGCATCTCGGAGATGTACGGCGAAGTCTTCGGCGGCCTCTGGACGGACCCCCGGGATTACCTGAAGGTCGTTTTCCAGGTTGCCCACGATGAGATGGTGGTGCTGCGCAATATCCCGTTCTATTCCATGTGCGAGCACCACTTCCTGCCGTTCCACGGCGAGGCGCACGTGGGCTATATCCCGGATGGGCGCGTCGTGGGCATCAGCAAGCTGGCGCGCGTGGTCGAAGGCTATGCCCGCCGGCCACAAATCCAGGAACAGCTCACCAGCCAGATCGCCGAAGCGATCATGGAGGTGCTCAAGCCAGACGGTGTGGCAGTCGTCATCGAAGCGGAGCACCTCTGCATGACGATGCGCGGCGTCAAGAAGCCCGGCAGCCGGATGGTCACCAGCGCCATGCGCGGTGACTTCAAGCAATCAGCGGTGACGAGAGCCGAGTTCCTGAGCCTGGTCCACGGGCAACACTGAACGAGCGCCGGATTTAGATTGCCTGGTCGGGGCTACGCGGTCGCGGGGGCCGAGTACTCGATCGGAAGCAATTTCCTTAGGTCGAGCACCTTTGAGGCCTCCATGATTTCGATGCCCGCGATGTGCCCGTCTTCGGTGATATCGAGGACCACACCATCCGCCGCATCCTCGTTGCGCACAGCATCGGAAGATTCATCGAAGGCGATGTAGAGCAGATCGTTGGGCGTGTCGTAGGTCACTTTCATTGTCAGCTTCGTCTCCGTTTGCGAGGGGCGCAGCCGACCGCAAATCGAAAATCGTCAATCGCAAATTCCTAGATTCCGATTCCGCGGAGCCTCGGGTCAGCTGCTTTGTCCGCGATCTCCATCGCGAAGCGCATCAGGTTCTCGGTGCGCTCGCCATAGCCTTCGAAGCCCTCGCCAACGGTCTCTCCCGCAAGGAAGCGAGCATGGATGCCTTCGGTGATGACGCCCAGCTTGTAATAGGCGAGGACCTGGTAGAACTCGATCTGAGAGACATCGCGGCCGCTGAGGCGGCCATACTCCTCGATGACCTGCTGGCGCGTGTAGAAACCGGGTTGTGCCGTTACCGAGCTCGTCGGTCTCGCCGCGATCTGGCTTTCGGAGTCGCCGGCTTCGCCCCAGTAGCCCAGGGTGTAGCCAAGGTCTGAGAGCGGGTCGCCGAGGGTGCACATCTCCCAATCGAGCACGGCAACGACGCGTTCGGGATCCTCGTTGTCGAGCATCATGTTCCCGAGGCGGTAGTCGCCGTGGACGATCGTTGGGATTTGCGCGGCCGGAATCGCGGCCTTCAAACGGCGGATCAGCTCGTTCACTTCCGCGAGCGGGCGCGTTTCAGACCTTTCCCACTGTTCGCCCCAACGCCGCACCTGCCGCTCAAGGTAGCCTTCCGGGCGCCCGAAATCGCCGAGACCGACCGCGTTGTAATCGATGGCGTGCAGTTGGACGAGTGTCTTCACCAGTGCCCTGCTGATCTTCGCCCGACGCTCTTCCGTGTCGGCGTAGCCCTCCGGGATGTCTTCGGCGATGATCACGCCCTCGCGGTACTCCATGACGTAGAAGGGGTAGTCGTTGATCGAGCCGTCCTCGCAGAGCGCGATCGGCTTTGGCGCCGGGTAATTCACCTTCGCGACTCCGGAGAGCACCCGGAACTCTCGCGCCATATCGTGCGCCGTGGGCAGCACATGCCCGAGCGGCGGGCGCCGCAGCACCCACGTCCCGTTCTTCGATTCCACCTTGTAGGTCAGGTTCGAGCGGCCGCCGCTGATCAGCGAAAAGGTCAGTGGCGCATCTCCGCCAGGCACGTTTTCAGCGAAAAAGCCGCTCACCGCTTCGTATTTGATTCCGGCAGGCACGTCGTTTTGCATCCGCAGAAGTATAGGGAGTTCGGCTCGGGCGAAAAGTCGGCCACCCCGGGGCATGCCGCCGTGTCACAATCTACGGTATGCCAACGATCACCGGTCACGTGACGCTTGCGGGTGCGGGCCCGGGCGACCCCGGCCTGCTGACGCTCGCGGCGGCACAGGCACTGGCCCGCGCCGATGTCGTGCTCTACGACGCGCTGCTTACACCGGCGGTACTGGCGCGTTGCAGGCCCGATGCCCACCTCATTGATGTCGGCAAGCGGGCCGGCTCGCACTCGATGACACAGGAGGCGATCAACACGCTGCTCATCGAAGAAGCGCGCCGGGGCAACAACGTCGTCCGCCTGAAGGGCGGCGACCCGTTCGTGTTCGGGCGCGGCGGCGAAGAAGCACTGGCCTGCCGCGAAGCCGGCATCGAATTCAGCGTCATTCCCGGGGTGACGTCGGCGGTGGCAGTCCCGGCGTACGCAGGGATCCCTGTGACGCATCGCGGCAGCGCTCGCAGCGTCGCCGTCATCACCGGGAGCGACGCCGACGATGAGCATGACTGGAGCGCTCTCGCCAGGATCGACACACTGGTCATCCTAATGGGAGCGGCGACTCTGGCGAACGTTGCGGATAAGCTGATCTCGGCCGGGCGTGACCCGGAGACGCCAGCGGCATCAATCTCCAATGGCACCCTCCCGAATCAGCGCACAGTCCGCGCGACGCTTGCGACGATCGCGGATTCGGTGGCCAGCGCGCAGCTTCCGACCCCGTTGATAACCGTTGTCGGAAAGGTTGCCGCGTTGGCGGACCAGCTTGCGTGGCGTTCGGCCGTTCCGCTCACGGGGAAATCGGTAGTGGTTACGCGGACACGGGCACAGGCCAGCAACTTGCGCGCGACTCTCGAGGCGCTCGGCGCGGTGGTTGTCGAGGCGCCGGTGCTTGAAATCAGGCACTCCGCCGGCGACCTGGTTACGGACAAGCGGGTCTCTTCACGATGGGACTGGATCGTGTTTTCGAGTCAGAACGGGGTCGATGCGTTCTTCGAAGCGCTTCGGCAAGCCGGCAATGACGCCCGGGCGCTCGGCACGACGAAGGTAGCGACGATCGGCGCGGCAACGGCGGCGGCCGCCGCGCGCCACGGCGTGCTTTCCGACTTCTCACCTTCGGTGGCGCACGGCGAGACACTCGCGAACGAGTTGCCACGCGCGCACGGCGCCCGGATCCTGATCCCCTCCGGTTCGCTGAGCGACGACCGCCTCGCCGACGGTCTACGGGCGCGGGGCGCACACATCGAGAAGGTCCGCGTTTACGAGACCGTGCCGCTCTCGCTCGACCGCAGGAACTCCGAACGCATCCTCGCGGCCGACGCCATCACGTTCGCGAGTGCCTCATCCGCGGAATTCCTTCGCAAGGCCCTGGGCGAGACCCCCTTGCCAGCGCCGGTCAAGCTGTGTGCAATTGGCGAACGCGCCGGCGCCGCGGTGGAGGCAGCCTTCGGCCGCGTCGACGTGGTCGCCCGGGAATCCTCGATCGAATCCCTTGCGGCAGCCGTTGTGGAGGCACTGACATGAGCATAATGATCGAACTACGGCCGGAGTGCGGGCCGGTGCTTATTGTCGGCGGCGGCAAGGTCGCCGAGCGCAAGGCCAGTGTCGTCTCCAGCGGCGAATTCACGATAACCGTCATCGCGCCGGAAATCCGCGACCGCATCCACAACCTTCCGTTTGTCACTATCCATGAACGCGTCTTCGCGCCTGGCGACATCCCCGGAGAACCGCGCTGGTCACTCGTGATGGCCTGTACCGATGATCGCGCCGTGAACCAGGAGGTCGGCCGGCTCGCCCGAGCAGCCGACATCCCCGTGCTGGTCGCCGACCGACAGGCAGAGAGCACATTCTTTACGCCTGCGACGATCCAGGATGGGGAATTGAAGGTCGCGGTGTCGACGGGCGGGGCCTCGCCGGAACTCGCGAAGTTCATCCGCGAACGCGTCGTCAGCGCACTCGGCCCGAGGTGGGGTGGCATTGTCCACGTCGCCAGGGTTGAACGGGAGGAACGTCTCGCGAAGAAGCGCCAAGGGTCTCAATGACCACACTGGTGCTCGTCGGCCACGGTTCGCACTTGAACGGGAATTCGAGCGCACCGATTCACGCCCATGCCGCCGAACTGCGCCGGCGCGGGTCCTTCGACGCGGTCCTCACCGGGTTCTGGAAGGAAGAGCCTTCGCTGGCCCGGGTCCTCGATGGATGCGCCGACCCGGATGTGATCGTGGTGCCGGTCTTCATTTCGAATGGGTACTTCACCCGGACGGTCATCCCACGTGAGATGCGGCTCGACGGGCCAATCACAGAGGGTGGCGACCAGCGCATCCGCTATACCGGCCCGGTGGGCGCCGATCCGGCGCTCGCGGGCGTGATTATCGAGCGCGCGCTTGAAGCGGGCGCCACCGCCAACGATGCGATCGCCGTCCTTGGCCACGGCACGCGCCGGGATTCCGAATCGGAGAAGAATATCTACGCGATGGCAGAGCGCGTCGCGTGCTCAGGGCGGTTCGCCGAATCTCGCGCGGTCTTCCTTGACCAGGAACCGGGCATGCTCGACCTGCTTTCGATCTTCACGGCGCAAACAGTGGTCGTGGTCCCACTTTTCATCGCCGACGGGTGGCATGTCGGCCAGACCATCCCGGCGGACCTCTCGCTGGAGGGTGTGGAAACCCGAAAAGGCGGACGGATCGTCCGTTACACGCCCCCGGTCGGCACGCATCCAGCGCTGGCGAATGTCATCGCACGGCTCGCCGAAGGGCCGGCCGAATGAGACAACAAATTGGCCAGCTTGAACTCGGCGAGAACTCTATCGGCGTACCTGGCGAGCGCATGCAGGAGGTAGCCGGCAACCGCGAGGCGCTCTTCCATCACATCCGAAACGACGATGCGGCGCGCTATCGGCCGCTCACCGGCGCGAAGACGCTGCCGACCGGTTGGAGCGTGGATCTAAGCCCGGATCTGCCAATGGAGACGGCCATCGAAACGGTTTACCCGCTGGCGACCGTGCATCGGCAGCAGTACCTGCAGGGCACCCTCAGAGTCGTCACGCTGGATGAGGTGCTCTCGCGGCAGAGCGGGCGCTACGAATCATCCTCGGCACTCTCGCAGGAAGGCCGGGCGCGGGCCATCGATACCGTGTGCGACGAGTGCGTCCGGCGGCCGGTCTGGAGTGGCGCCGCCTGCACGGTGGATGACATCCCCTGTCCGGAGCCATGCAGCGTGATGGTCGCGTTTTGCCGCGAGGCCGCGCTGTGGGAGGCTGAACCTCCGCGCCCCGCGCCCGCCAACCCCCATATCGCGTGGGCGGCATTTGACGAGCCCGGCAATGAGCTTCGCGAACGATACCTGGAAGGGATGACGACTACGGCATGAGGAACGATGAGGTCATCGCGACTGCTCGAGGTCTGTTTCCCGGCGGGGTGAACAGCCCCGTGCGCTCGTTTCGGTCGGTCGGCGGCTCGCCCATACCCATCGCGCGGGGCGAAGGTCCGTTCGTTTTCGATTCGGAGGGCAACCGCTACATCGACTACATCGGCGCGTTCGGGCCGCTCATCCTCGGGCACGCGCCGGCGCCGGTGGTTGAGGCGATCCGCCGGTCGGCGGGGGAAGGTACCGCGTTCGGCGCCCTCACGCCGGGGGAAGTCGAACTGGGCCGGCGAGTGCAGGAGGCGACCGGCCTTGAGCGCATCCGCTTCGTGAACTCGGGCACTGAAGCCACCATGACGGCCATCCGCCTCGCCCGTGCAGCAACGGATCGGTCAGTGCTGGTGAAGTTCGATGGCGGCTACCACGGCCACAGCGATGGGCTGCTGGTGAAGGCCGGGAGCGGTGTCGCCACCCTGGGCTTGAGCGATTCTGCCGGGGTCCCAGAGCAGATCGCGGCGCTCACGGCCGTCCTCCCGTACAACGACCCCGGCGCGCTCGGCGAGTGGTTCGAGCAAAACGGCCCCGAAACGGCGGCGGTCATCGTTGAATCGGTGGCAGGGAACATGGGCCTCGTCGAGCCGTCCGAGGCGTTCCTCGATGCGCTGAACACGGTGCCGAAACGTCACGGGGCACTGCTTATCGCCGACGAGGTCATTACCGGGTTCCGGTTCCGCTACGGATTGAGCGGACTGCTCCCAACAGCCGATCTCGTTTGCCTCGGGAAGGTCATCGGCGGCGGACTACCGGTGGGTGCGCTCGGCGGAAGAGCGGAAGTGATGGACCTGCTTGCGCCCTCCGGCCCGGTGTACCAGGCCGGCACGCTGAGCGGGAACCCGCTCGTAATGTCGGCCGGCATCGCCATGCTCGATGCGCTTGCGTCGGGGGCGCCGTACGCGCGGCTTGAGGAACTCGGCCGCCACCTCGAAAACGGGATCGTCGCAGCAATCCGCCGGGCCGAAGTCAAGGCTTCCGTCGTGCGTCGGGGTTCGGCGTTCACATTGTTCTTCCGGGAGACTCCACCGACCGACTACGCCGAGGCAAAGGATGCCGACACCGCCACCTTCTCCCGCTTCCATGGGGCGATGCTGAAGCGCGGCATCCTCCTGCCGCCCTCGCAGTTCGAGACATGGTTCGTCTCGGCGGCCCACAATGAGAACGAAATCGATACCACCGTGCGGGCGGCACACGAAGCACTGCGAGAGGCGGCGAGCGCATGAGCGTCCTGCGACTGGCGACACGGGGAAGCAAGCTCGCCCAGATACAGGCAGAACTGGTGGTGGAAAAACTGCTCACCGTACATCCCGACCTCGAGGTCGAGTTCGTGATCGTCGCTACAGCGGGGGACCAGGACCAGACAACTCCTCTGCCGGAAGGCACGCAGGCCGGGTGGTTCACCTCGGCCGTGCAAGAGGCACTCCTGCTCGGTGACGCGGATATCGCCGTCCACAGCTACAAGGACCTGCCGACGAAGCGTCCAGAGGGTCTGGTGATCGCGGCGGTGCCGCTGCGCGAAGACCCGCGCGACGCGCTGGTGAGCCGGACGCACGCCAGCCTTCGCGGCCTGCCGGCCGGGGCGGTGGTGGGCACGAGTTCGCCGAGGCGAACCGCCCAGGTCCGCGAATTGCGCCCCGACATCGAGGTGCAGCCGATTCGCGGCAACGTGGATACGCGCGTGGCCAAAGTGGAGGCCGGCGAATACGACGCCGCGGTACTCGCGTTGGCGGGACTCCGCCGTCTTGGGCTCGAAAGCCGGGCCGACCACGTCTTCGGCTTCGAAGAGATGCTTCCGTCACCAGCCCAGGGCGCGCTCGCCATCGAGTGCCGGACTGATGACGCCGAGACGCGCGCCCTGCTCGCCGCCATCGACGACCGGGTGCTCCGCCAGACCGTGACGGCCGAGCGAATGTTCCTCGCGACGATTGACGGTGGATGCAGCTTCCCGGCCGCGGCCTATGCGGAACACTTCGGGAGCACGCTCAAGCTCAACGCGCTGATCGCGAAAGAGGGCCGGATCATCCGTTCGAAAATGGCCGGCCCGGCGGAAACCGCGGGCGGGCTGGGTAAGCAACTGGCCGAGGAACTGATGGGTCTCGCCGGCCTGCGCTAACGCGCCACCGAGCGCGCGATCTTCCCCGGTTTCACCACCAGGCTGATGAAGAAGCTCACGATACTGATGATGATGGCGCCGAAGAACGCCGACCAGAAGCCATCGATATCGAAATGGATCGCATCGAACTTGCCGGCGAACCAGGCGGTGAGCGCGAGCAGCGCGGTATTGATGAAGATGAGGAAAATGCCGAGCGTCATCACCAGGGCCGGGAGGGAACCCAGCACAAGCAACGGCTTGAGATAGGCGTTCAGCAGCCCGAGGACGAGCGCCACGAAGAGCGTGCTCTTCCATCCTTCCAGGTGGATCCCGCTGACTATCTGGGCGGCCACCCATACTGCTGCGGCGGTAATCAGCCACCGGACGACGAACGCGACTAGCTTACCTTCGTTGCTCCGCGGGTTTCCCCCACCGCCAACGACAATGAATTCGGGCATACGTCAGTGTAGCCGTCAGCGAACGGAAACGAACAAGGGTTACGCCGCCTGCTGCGCGCCTCGGAGCATCTGGAGCATGGTCTGCTGGAACCGGACGCGCTTTTCGGGCTCGCGAATTTCGCCGCTGATCCGTTCGGCAAGGCCCGCGACGCCGTCGCGGGGGAAGTTCTCGCGCGTGAAGCCCAGGTCTTCGACCGCATCATCGATGATGATTTCCGCGAGCGGGCCCATGGCGGCGGCTACCGCGGTGGTGAGCGCTTTGAAGAAGCCAGGTCCGGCCAGCGCTTTCGCCGGTGCGGCGGTTACCTGCGCGGCCGAGAGTTCGAGGATCCCGGCCAGCTTGAGCCGGTAGAGCGCCTTCGCAAGCTCGATGTCTTCGATCAGGCATTCATGCGCGATCTCGTCGGCGGTCCGTTTGCCATCCACAAGGGCGATAATCTCCCAATCGGCCGCGGCGATCGTCACCGTCGGCGCGGGCGCCTTTCGCGCCAGGTAGGGCGTCACGTTCATGTTGGGGACCACACGCCGGACCATTTCACGCTCGCTCGCCGCACGCGCCGAATCGGCAAGGAGCTGATCGAGCGGCTTCTCGATGCTGCGGCCAGGTGGCGGTACTTGCGGCTCGAAGCGGAATTGGCCGTTCGGCCAGGTGGCAAGCCGCGAGAAGGCGGTCTCGCCCACCATCATGTCCGTCTCGGCGTGGACAAGTTCGCCCTGGACCAGGAAGAGGTCCCCGTGGTCCAGGCCAGAAGTAAGTTCCAGGTGGCCCGACTGGCCACCGGCCGCCAGCATTTTCAGCAGGTCGACAAGCGGCAGTTGCGCCAGGCTCCCGGTGAGTGCTTCGGACATTGTGACCTCCCCTTAGCCCATCGAGGGCTGTCCCCCGGAATTGAGTACCGTCCAGGATGACCACGAACCCTGGTCGAGGGCCGCGCGATTCACGAGGGCTGCGCGTTCGGCCCGGTGCTGCTGGATCCGCTTCTGCGCATTGGCATCGCGGCGCCAGCCTGCAATAGCTACATCGACGGTCATTCGCACCATCGCCATATCAACTTCGGGCTGGCAGACCACAAACAGGACGCCGTCGCCGATATCCCGGGCCAGCAGCCTCCAGGAGTCGTAGACGAATTCGATCCGCTCTGCCCCCTGGTCGGCCGCGTCGAGTGCGACGAACGCCCGGGCGACTTCACGCCCAATGGTGTTCATGGTCACGGTGGCCAACACCGCCGGATCGGAACTCACGATGACATCGCCCTTGTTGTCGCAGAGGAACGACCCTCCGACACCGGGGACTGCGCCAACCTGTTCGAGTTCCTTCTCCACGTTGACCTCTCAGCTCAGGCAACGAATTCCTGGACGTCGTCGAGGAGCCCAAAGCGGTCGACGACCACGGCGTGCTTCTCGCTGATTCCAGCCAGCTGGTTCCGGACCTTCGACTCGAGATCGGCGCGCTTCAACTGGAACGCCAGCTTCGAAACGGTCTCGCTCAAGCAATCGCCCAGGGCCTTATTGAAATCATCGGGCAGTGGCTGGTCGAACGAGATATGGCCGCCGGCGTAAGAGAACTCCGCAGCGAACGGATCGAGGAACGGATACGTGACAGCTCGGGAGACGAGCACTTCCTTGAACGACGTGAGGAAGCGCCCGGGCTTGGAAAAGCCGTCCGCCGCGGCCTCGGCCAGCGAGAGGACTTCTTCCCAGAAGGCGATAATCTCGGCGCGATAGCCTTCCTGCGCCGGAGTCTGGGCGGGCACACCCGCCGTGGGCTCTTTATTCGCCTCCACAAAGACGTTGAAGGTTCCGCCGCCGAGGTTCACCGCCTGGACGATGGCGTTCAGCGCCTCCTGGCCGTTGATCATCTCCTGGCCCGAGGAAAAGACACTCTCAACTGGCTCGCCGCCGGCGAGGTAGATGATGCCCGCGGCGCCGCCTTCGGCGATGTGGACTTCGACGTAACCGGTAAGCCCATCGCCGCGAAGCTTGGAGATGAGGCGGTCCAGGCTCGTGAAGGCGCTGGTGAGGTCGCGGTAGAGGGGCCGCGAATCCATGAGGCGATGCAGGAGCAGGACCACATCCGGGAACGCGGAGTAAACGTTGATGAGGCCGTCCTTCGCGTTGGCGCGTTCCATCACGTTGCGGGTGGCCGCCGGGCCCACCACGCGATTACCGCCGGATAGCTCCTGGGCGCCGACAACTTCCCCTTCGGAAAGAAGCAGCGTGCCGGTGTAGCCCGGGGCCGAGACCTCTACATAGCCAGTGAGCTTGCGCTCCTGGAGGTCGCCAATCAGGGCGTCGAACGACGTGAACGACGTGTTCAGATTCGCGTAAAGCGTGCGGTCTTTCGGAAACATCATGGCTAGGAACTCCTCATCGTCGACACGTGGAGGGCGGCAACGCGCTTCACCAGTTCGGAAAGTGGGGCGGCCGTCGTCGCCGACCTGCCCGGGGCGACTCGCACCGAGAGGTAGGTGCCCGGCACCAGGTTGTAGAGTGCGGACTCTTCCCGGGGCCCGACGATCGTCATGTGGCTGAAGTTGCTGCCGGCCAGCTGCTTGCCCATGCCGCGAAGGTCGCCATCCACCGGGAGCGACTCCGCCCGGACCGCCACGAAGCTGGCGAGGGCCGCTTCGCGGGCCGGTTCCTCCACCCTGGCCGAACCAAGGACCGACCCGTCATCGCAGCAGACGATGGCGGAACGGACGCCATCGATGGCGGCGGCCGCAGCGGCGATCCGTGCCGCGAAGTCACCTGGAATCGTGCTGTTCACCTTGTCCTCCACCTTTCAGCCGGGCCTACGCCGCCGCTGAGCGGCGTTGGCGCAGGCGCTCAATCGCGGAGCGGAGGCTGGATTGCATGCGCCGCAGCGATTCGGCGAGCTGGCCGATCTCGTTGTTGCCGGAGACATCGATGTCGACATCGAGTTCGCCGAGGCTCATGCGGTCGGCGACCTCGGCCAGGTGCGTCATCGGCCGGGTGATGGTGGCGGAGATGAACAGGGCCAGGCCAAGGGCGAGGACGATACCGATCATGGCGGCGGAGCCGAACATCAGGAAGTCCGAGCGGGCCTGGGCGGCGCGGTCATCGAACTCCGCCTGGAGGGCGGTCTGTGCCGAAGTCAGCAGGTCGTTCGAGAGCTCAACCGCGCTGCCGCCGAGGAGGAAGTAGCCTTCCGCGCCTGCCTGGGGCAGAGACTCGGAGTCCATGATCGTGGTGCGGGTGTTATCGATGAACGTAGTCCGCGCCTGCGTGGAGCGAGCCATGATCGGGCGCAGGTCGGTTTCGAAGCGGTGGTTGTTCGCCATCGCCGTTTCGAGCTGGCGGCTGAGCTGCTCCCCCTGGAACGCGGCGAGTGCCGACTGGCTCGCGAGGTACTCCTTCGTGTCCTCGCGTGCGGGCAGGTTCTGGCGGGCGGCGAGTGCGCCGGCGCCCTGGCTGCGCATCAGCGAGATAGCCTCGGTCATGCGCGGGAGCGTTTCGGTCAGCGCGACGATGACGTTGCGGGTATCGAGGTCCGGGTCGAGGACCAGGCCGGATTCAGTCGCCACGGTGGAGATCAGCGGGAAGACACCCTGTTCGATCACGGCGTTGTGGAGGTTGTTCGAATCGACGCTGCTTCCGCTGGCTTCGCGGGCCTTCGGCCATTCCGAGTTCAGGAAGGCAACGAGGTCGCGCGTCTTGAAGCGGTTGCCCGAAGACTTGTCGAACTCGTTGATCTTTTCGAGGGCGGCGTCGGCGGCGGTGGCCGAGCGCTCCATGTTGGCGCGAGCGCCCTCTTCGCCGCCGAGCACACGTTCGACGAGCGCGCGGTGCGCCTGGACTTCAGTCATGAAGGGCATCACGGCGGCGACGTAGTCGAGGCCGTCCGATTCGGAGTTCGCCTGGCTGGTCGCATCCTGCTGATCCTGGTACTGGACAAAGACGAGCGCGCAAATCGGAATCGCGAGGACTACCACGATGAGGCCGAGCTTTGTGGCGATTTTGAGGTTCGCCAGCTGGGCAAATCCGGGCAAATGACGTCCCATAACATCCCTCCCTACAAGTCGCGTGAAAGCCGCGATCTTCGCCGGACAAATCTGGGTTCCCGGCATCCCTGCTAGTTCCAGATTCGACGCCGGTCGTCCACGCGAAAGGTGTCAGTTCTGTGGCACGGGAGGGCCAACCCGGAGTTCAGGTGGCGAAAAGGGGGCGAGGCGGGGGCCCGACGGTGAGGAAGCGGATCCCGGAACCGGAATTGCCGCGGAGCCTAACCGTGCACGTATGTTTCGGGGAGAATTTCGGTGACTTCGCTCACCTCGTCACAGGGGATCCGCGAAACACGAGAGTGTTCTTCAAGGTCCGCGATCGAGTTCGCTTCGTAGAAACAGTCGAGGCGGCCCGCATCCTCGTCCCAGAATGAGCGATGCCACTTCACGCCGGGGAATTGCGGGGCGCAGACGATGGCGCGAAGAGCGGCGGCATCGATCTCAGCTTGGGATTTCTCGCCCAGGTTTCTTTGAATGCGATAGAGAGCCATCGGTTTCTACCCGTTTCCAAACTGTGGCGATTCTATATCACCAGTACAAGATACCGTTATGCGTCCTTCGGATCGATCGGTTCGAGGACGGAGATGAGGTCGCTGGCCTTGATCCGGAGCGCCCGCTGGCCAGCCAGCCGGCTCGCTCGCAGCCGGCCCGAACGGATCCACGTGCGGACTGTCTGGACGTGGACGCCAAGATAGTCAGCCGCCTCTTCTGGCGAATACAACTTCTCCGGATCCCCCGCCGCCAGTTCCGGGCCGCGGGCGAACTGTTCGACCTCTTCCGGGCTGACGCCGAGTTCGCCAAATACGCGAGCCGGGAGACCTTCCGGCCAGCGCATGAACGCCAGCAGGTAGTGGAGTTCGTCCACTCGCCGCCGGCCGCTGCGCTGCACTTCACCGATGACAGCCTGCGTGAAACGGACCATGTCATCGGCGAGGGCGGAGTGGCCGGCCTGCGGCACCCGCGGAAGGCCGCGTTCGACGATGTCCTGGATCAGTTCCACGTCGATTGCCAGGGGCCCGAAGCGAAAATACCCGAAACGTGAGAAACGTCGCAAAAAGACGAGGAAGGCAAGGTCTACAGTGACGGTAGGACTTCCCAGTCTTCGAGCCTCGGCATCCGCCGCCAGACCCATTTCTTCAAGAAACCTGGCCGGTAATGCGTGATCCGATGTGCCCTCGAACCACGGCCGTTGCTGTTTGGTTGAGTCCGCCATCTCGCGGGGCCAGTGTGACACAGGTCACTTTCTTTCACAACCTTCGGCTATCTAAAGCTACGTTATGCTCTTGCAAACTCATTCGTTAGTGCTACGTTGATTGCCATCCCAAAAAAGAGGAGCCCACCACCGCATGACAGCAACCATGACCCGAGAAGTCCTCACCGACGAGATGATCAACCGCTTCGGTGAGCGCGCCGCCAGGTACGACGCGGAAAACAAGTTCTTCGCCGAAGACTTCGAGGAACTTCGCAACAGCGGCTACCTGAAGATGGCCATCCCGGAAGACCTCGGCGGCCTTGGCTACTCCCTCGCCGAAGTCTGCAAGCAGCAGGCCCGCCTCGCCTATCGCGCTCCTGCGACTGCCCTCGCCACCAACATGCACATCTACTGGACAGGCCTCGCGGCCGACATGCGGAAGATGGGCGACTCGTCGCTCGAATGGCTGCTCCGCGAAGCCGCCGCAGGCGAAGTTTTCGCCGCCGGCCACGGCGAAGCCGGCAACGACCTGCCGCTGTTCCTTTCGACCACCAGCGCGACCAAAGTCGACGGCGGCTACAAATTCAGCGGTCATAAGATTTTCGGCAGCCTGACCCCCGTGTGGACACGCCTCGGGATTCACGGCATGGACACGAGCAACCCGGAAGCACCGGAGATCATCCACGCCTTTATGCCGCGCGATACCACGGGCTACACCATCAAGGAAACCTGGGACACGCTCGGCATGCGGGCCACCCGTAGCGACGACACGATCCTCGATGGCGCCTTCGTGCCCGACAAGTACATCGCCCGCAAGCTCCCGGCCGGCAGCGCCGACCTCTTCGTGCTCGGCGTGTTCGCCTGGTTCGAACCCACCTGCGCGACCATCTACGCGTCTCTGGCCAAGCGAGCCATGGACCTCGCGGTCGAGACTGCGCATCGTCGAAAGTCGCTGGCCCTCAGCCGCTCTTTCGCGTACCACCCGGAAGTGCAGCACAACGTGGCGGAGATGGCCTTCAGGTACGACGCCGCGCAGGCACTGGCGCAGCGCATCGCCGACGAGTGGACTCGTGGCGTGGACCATGGCGGCAACTGGCCGGCGAAGCTGGTTGCAGCGAAGCACGTCGCCGTCGAAGCGGCCAAGGACATCGTCGACCGTGCCATGGCGATCTCCGGCGGAAGCGGCATGTTCAAGGGCAGCGAGCTCGAACGCCTCTACCGCGACGTCCGCTGCGGCGGGTTCCACCCGGCGAACTCGGTGCTCGCGCCCGAAATCGTCGGGAAGATCACGCTCGGCATCGACCTGGGCGAACAGCCGCGCTGGGGCTAGTTCCCGCTTCAGCGAGTGCGTAGCACCATGAAACCCGCTAGACTCCCGGCCATACAGTTGGCCGGGAGTCTTTGCTATGAAGGTTGGCATCAGTTTCGGGGGCGGCCCCGATTGGGAGCGTTCCGCCCAGTTCGTCCAGGAAGCCGAGAAACTTGGCGTCGATTCTGTCTGGACGGCAGAGACATGGGGGTTCGACGCCGCTACCCCGGTGGCCTATCTCGCGGCGAAGACGAAGACGATTCGCCTGGGGACGGGCATCCTCCAGCTCGGTTCTCGCTCGCCTGCAATGATGACGATGACCGCGATGGCCCTGAACTCGATGTCCGGGGGGCGGTTCACCCTGGGGCTCGGGGCAAGCGGCCCCCAGGTGGTCGAAGGCTGGCACGGGGTGCCGTTCGCACACACCCTCCCTCGCATCCGCGATGCGGTGAATATCATCCGGATGGCTTCGCGCGGTGAGCGCGTCGCCTACAAGGGCGACTACTACGAGTTGCCGTTGCCGGGCGGCGAAGGCAAGGCACTCAAGACCTCAGCACCGCCGATGCAGTTCCCCATCTACCTCGCAACGCTCAGTCCGAAATCGCTTGAACTCACAGGCGAAATCGCCGACGGCTGGATCGGCACCTCGTTCATGCCGGAGCACGCCGACGTATTCCTCGACCACATGCGCAAGGGCGCGCAGAAGGCCGGGCGGACGCTCGCGGACGTCGACATCCAGGCGGCGGCCGGCGTGGTCGCATTCGGCGACGACCTCGAGAAGCTGATCGCGCCGAGAAAGCCCGGTCTCGCATTCACGCTCGGCGCAATGGGCTCGCGCCAGCACAACTTCTACAACGCCGCCTACCGCCGCGCCGGCTACGCCGATGAGGCAGTGGCTGTCCAGAAGCTGTGGTTGGATGGGAAGCGCGAGGAAGCCACTACCCTGGTCCCCGACGAGATGGTCCTCCAGACAAACCTCATCGGTACCGAGGCGATGGTCCGCGCGCGCGTGCGGGCCCACCGCGATGCCGGCGTGAACACCATCCGGGTCCAGCCCGATGGCTCGACAATGGAGGAGCGGCTCGAAAACCTCGGCCGCATTGTCCAGATCGTGAAAGAGGAGTCCTAGGGGCGAGCATCCCGTCGATATCGACCAACGGGCCTCCCGATCGACTATGCTTTCGGCCGTGCAGACGCTCCTCATCGGCGAACGCGTTTCCACCATCCCGGATGGCGGACCAGGCGAAGGTCTCTGGCTGCCGGTATCCGGAATGGCCGAGTCCACGGGCTGGGAGTTGAAACCCGAAGGCGCCTGCCTCGGAGACATCTGCGTACCGCTCCCCTCGGATCGCCGCGAAGAGTTTCTGCGCGGCGAGTGGTTCAACTTCGGCGCGCTCGCGGAATACCTCTCGATGCCGGTCGCCTTCGATGAAGACACCGCCACCTGGTGCGTGGGCGAGTCGGCCGAGAACCGGCGGACGTCGCTGGGCACGCTCGAGGCGCCGAACTTCACCCTGCCGGACCACCTGGGAGCCGAACACCAGCTCGCGGACTACCGTGGGAAGAAGATCTTCCTGGTGTCGTGGGCATCCTGGTGAGGATGCCGGCATGACCTGCCCGTGTGGCAGGCACTCCAGGCCGAACTGTCTGAGACCAACTTCCAGGTGCTCTCCGTCGCCTTCGAAAGCCGCGGCGTTGATGCCGCGCTGCAGTACATCGACGCGGCGAAACCGTCCTACCCCTGCCTCATCGACCGGCAACATGTAGTGGCAGAGTTGTACGGGATGATCAACGTCCCAACCGCCTGCTGGATAGACGAGGATGGCATTATCGTCCGCCCGCCGGAGCCGGCCGGCTCGACCGATGCGTTCCGGAGCATGGACCTGAGCACCGGCAAGATGCCGCCGGAGGAAGTGGCAACCTCGCGAGCGACGCGGGCAGCCTACCTCGATGGGCTCAGGGACTGGGTGAAGAACGGACCGGAGTCGCCGTGGGCGCTCGACCCGGCGGAGGCCCGGCGGCGGCTCGCCGGTGTCACCCCCGAGCATGCCCTCGCGCGGGTGCATTTCCGGCTGGGTGAGCACCTCTGGCAATCCGGCAGGCCGGACCGGGCCCGTGCCCAGTTCGACGAAGCGCTCCGCCTTCACCCCGAAAGCTGGGCCTATCGCCGCCAGGCGTGGGACCTGGAGGAGCAGGGCAAATCGATGGGGCCCGAGTTCTGGAAGGCCGTCCAGGCCCTCGGCGAGAAGCAGTACTATCCGGGGCTTATCATCCCGTAGCTCCCGACGTTGGCGAAAACGGTCAGGCTCGGCCGGCCCGGAGAACGCACCATGGCGAAGATGGAACCCGATCGCGACGTGTTCGCCAGCTTCATCGAAGTGCTCGCAGCCACCCTCGATGAGACGCCCGCCCCGATGGGCGAACTCGCCGCGCGCGCCTTCCTTTCGCGTTCGCACTTCGACCGCCTCGTCACCGGCATCGCCAGGGAGCCTCCGGGCCGCTTCCGGCGGCGGATTCTCCTCGAACGTGCCGCCCACCGCCTGCGGTTCAGTGATGCCGTCGTGATCGATGTCGCCCTCGAGGCGGGCTACTCCTCCAACGAGGCATTCACTCGAGCCTTCCGCCGCGCATTCGGCGCCGCCCCGTCGGCCTGGCGCCTGACACCCGGCAGCTTCGTCCTGCCGAGTGCGAACCGCGTCCACTACCACCCACCCGGCGGATTGCGCCTGCCGGCTAACAAGGAGGTCACCCCCGTGGAACTGATCATTCGAATGCTGGAACACCACCTGTGGGTCATCCAGGAGTGCATCGACCGTGCGCGCACCGTGCCCGTCGCGGCCCTGGACCAGGAGATCGCCATTTCCGTGGAGACCACCGATGACTCGCCTACCATCCGTTCGCTCCTCTCCCGGCTCGTGGGCCAGATGGCCATGTGGAACGAAAGCATCTCGAACGGTGAGTACGACTTCGAGATCGAGAAGAACGAGCCGCTGGACTCGATCGAATCACGCCTGCTGGAGGAGGGCGCGAAGTTCCTTGCAAATGCCCGCCAGTTTTGCGATGCCGGCATGCTCGACGAGACGTTCGTCGACGCCCTCTGCGACCCGCCCCGGGTTTTCACCTACGGCGGGATGATCGCTCACGTCCTCACCCACGCCGCCCACCGGCGAATGCTCGTCGTTGGTGCCCTGGCGACGGCGGGCGCGACCGAAGTTGCGTACGACCCCATGGCATGGGTTGCGCTGCGGCCCTGACACCCGCGCCGCTCACCCGGCAACCCAGAACGACTCCATGCCGTGAAAACCGGGTGTGGCGCGGAACACAGGCTCGCGCCCCGGCGCCGCGTGCAGCCCCGGGAATCGTCGTGTCAACGCCCCGACCGCAACCTGCGCTTCGAGCCGCGCGAGCGAAGCGCCGAGGCAGTAGTGAATGCCTCCCCCAAAGGAGACGTGGTCGATCTCCTGCCGTCCGATGTCGAACCGCTCGGGGTCGGCGAACTGCCGAGGGTCGTGGTTCGTCGCGGCGAGCGACGGCGCGATCGTCTGGTGTGCCGCGATCGGGCATCCGCTAAACGTCTCTTCCTCGCTGGAGAACCGCCACGTCTCCACCACGGGCGAGTCGTAGCGAAGCATCTCCTCCACCGCATTCACCACCAGCGAAGGGTCCTCGCTCAGCGCTTCCACCTGATCCGGGTGCGCGAGGAGCGCCCGCACCCCGTTCCCGATCAGGTCCGTGGTCGTGAGGTTGCCGGCGTTGAGCAACAGGATGAGCATCACGCGCATCTCGAGGTCGGTCAGCCGATCCCCGCCTTCCTGGGCCGAGATGAGCCGGGAGATCAGGTCGTCGCGTGGCGCCAGCCGGCGCGCGGCAATCGCCTTCTCGAAGTATGCGTGCAGCGCCGCGGATGCCGACGCGATTTCCGCTTTTTCCGCGTCGCCGAGGAAGGGATCGAAGCCGCGAACAACCAGGTCCGACCACGCCTTGAACTGTGCCTGGTCGGCGGCATCCACGCCGATCATCTCCGCGATGATGAGCGTCGGAAACGGCATGGCGAACGACGGCATCAGATCGAACTCCGGCTCGCCCGCGACCGCATCAAGCAGTTCTTCGGCGCGGGCCTCCATGGCCGGGCGCAGCGCCTCGACGGCGCGCGGCGTGAACGCCTTGTTCACCAGCTTGCGCAGGCGCGTGTGGTCCGGCTCGTCGAGCAGCAGCATGCTGATCTCTTCGTTGGACTGCTCGCCGCTCGCCTGGGCAACGAACCATCCTGCCGTCATTGGCGCGGCGTTGCGGAGGTCGGCGGAGAGCTCCCGGTCGTAGAGCACTCGCCGCACATCGTCGTAGCGGGTTACGTACCACTGCGCTCCGCTCGCATCGGGCCCCGCGCCCGCCGACTCTCGCAGGGCGTTCAAAGCGGGGTACGGGTCGGCAATGTAGGCCGGGTCCATCATGTTGGGGACGGGGGTTGTTTCCTCGGTCATCCCGGCAGTCTACCGCCCGGTAGGTATCGCCGCGACCCGCCCCCGGACGCCTATTCCACCCCGGTCAGGAACCGCCTTGGCACGTCCCGGAACATCAGATCGATGGTCGCCTGGGGGACGCCCCCCGCAACCAGGGCCGGTGCCGCGACCGTTGTGCAGAAGAGGTACCGCGTCGGGCCGCTGGGTGCGGGCGCCTGCGCACCCTTCACTACCGCGGCTGGCGCGTAGTCGTGGCCGAGCATCAATTTGTGCTCCCACCCCCGGTCGATGAGGGCTTTCACGGTGGTGTTGCGCTGCTCCCAGTTGGGCCGGCCTGGTGCGCCAGGGTAGCGATCCATGGAGAGGTACACGCCGTGGTTCAGCAGCTCGACCAGGTAGTCTGCGTCGGTGCTATCGGCGCTGTGGCCGATTGCGATGCGATCCATTGGTGCTCCCTCCTCCAGGAAGACTTCGACCTGGCGCCGGCCAACTTCTTCGGGCGCCCACTGGTGCGTGGAGATCGGGCATCCGGTGCGCTTGCAGGCGCGAGCGGCACCACGAAGGACGCGCTCAGCCTCGGGCGTCACACCGCCCATGTCGTTCGCGACCTTGATGGCGCCGGCCTTGATGCTCGTGTTGCCGATGCCAACCTCGATTTCGTGGACGAAGATATCGGCGATCTCGTCGATATCGCGGTTCCAGAACGAGCGCGGCACATCACGCCAGATACCCGTCGCGACGATGATGTTCACACCCGACGCCTGCGCGACATCGCGAATGAATTCGACGTCGCGGCCCAGGTCGGGCGTGGTCAGATCGATCATCGAATCGATACCGCCCGCCTTGGCTTCGGAGAGTTCGCGGATTGACTGGCGGCGGGTGGCCTCCATGTCGTAGCGCCACGGGTAGTGGGCGATGTCTTCACCCATGCCGACGAGGACGTGTTCGTGGCTGAGCGTGGCGCCGAGTTTCGAGGCATCGATCGGGCCAAGGACGGTTTCGATGGTGGGCATTGCGGCTCTCTCCTTTGGGCTGGGAGATTGTGGGGCTTTCGGGCGGCCTCGGTCGAGCGATTACTGCTGCTGCTGGACCATCTGCAGGCGGGCGAAGTGGGTCTGCGCGGTAGCGCCGCCACGGATCACGCCACGGATCGGCCGGACATCGTCGTAGTCGCGGCCGTAGCCGACCACCACATAGCGGTCGTCCGCATAGGCCCCTGTCGTGGCATCGAGTCCCACCCATCCGAACTCCGGGCGATAGACCTCGACCCACGCATGCATCGCCTCGGCGGAGATCGCCTCGGCATCGGGCGTTGTGTTGAAGAAGTAGCCGCTCACATAACGGGCGTGGTAGCCCCAGCAGCGCAGAATCGAAAGGAAGATGTGGGCGAAGTCCTGGCAAACGCCCGCGCCCTGGCGGATGACTGTCTCGATGGGAGTGGCCGCGTCGGTTGCGCCGACTTCGTACACAAACCGCTGGGGAATCCAGGCGAGCACGGATTCCACCGCCGTCCAGCTCGATTCGACCAATCCCCAGCCCAGCGACTCGATAGCGCTGAAACGCACGCGCGAGGTCTCCTCGAGGTAGCGGATGCACTGGAACGACGAGAGCTTTTCGGGCTTCTCCGGCGCCACGGTCTCGACGACGGCATCGAGGGCGAATTCGATGGCAGCGTGGGTGCCCGGGCACTCGACGATATCGACGGCTGTACCCCAACCATCCAGGTGGGATGCGGAGATCGCGCCGGGTGAGGCAGCAAGGGAGCTTTCGATGACGTTGAGGCCCGGCCGCGAAACGGGGCGGAGACGGAGGGCGGTTATACCGTCCCGGACGGGCGGGCTGTAGTCGTAACGGGTTTCGTAGCGGACCTTAAGCCGCACTTGCGGCAACCCTGAAGAAGGCCTCGGTGACCGACATGCTGATTTCGGCCAGGGACTCCTGGGTGAGCGCGAGCGACTCGTGCAGGCCGCCGCCGATGAGCGAATCGACCGTCTCGAACTGGAGCCGGTTCTGGAGTGCGGTTACCTGCCGCATCGCGGGGTTGCGAAGCCGCGGCTCCGCTCCCTCGGTCGCCTGGTCGAGAACATCCCTCAGCGCCACGATCGATGCTCGTAGCGACCGTGGGAACTGCAGGTCGAGGATCATGAATCCGACCACCGCCGCGGCCTCGATGCCCTCCGGGTGGGTGCGGCGAAACGCTTCGTACCCGGAGACACTTCGCAAAACGGCGCCCCACTGGTAGCGGTCGAGGGGGCCACCCACTTCCTCGGCGGTGCTCATCAGCACATGGTATTTCGAATCAACGATGCGGGTCACCATGTCGGCGCGCTCGATGAGGACGCCACTTCGCAGCCAGAACCAGCCTTCATCGTGGAGGGACGTATTCTCGGCTGTCCCATGAAAGGTCTGCGCGCCCTGCCGGATGGCATCGCAGAAGTCATAGAGACCGTCGGCAAGGATGAGGTGCAGGTTCCGTCCCGCCGTAGCGTGGTGCAGGCGGTTGATCGCCACCCACGTCTCACTGGAAAGCTGGTCGCGGCAACCGCGCGCGTTCTCTCGCGCCGCCGTGAGCGAAGAGACAATCGAGGACGGGTTGCGCTTTTCGACGGTGAGGAAGTCGATGACGCTCCTCTCAGTGGTTTCGGGGTGCAACTCGGCGAAAAGGTCGGCGAACCCGAGCGTTTGGATCAGGGCTTCCCAGGTATTCGTGGCGCCGGCGAGTTCCATGGTCCCCGGTTCCAGGCGGCCGTGGTACGTGACATCGAGCAGGCGTGCGGTGTTCTCCGCACGCTCGACATAGCGGCCCAGCCAGAAAAGTGATTCGGCGACGCGGCTCAGGAGCGCCATTAACTCAGCACCCAGGTGTCTTTGCTGCCACCGCCCTGCGACGAGTTCACAATGAACGACCCTTCCTTGAGTGCAACCCGCGTGAGCCCTCCCGGGAGCACCCACGGTTCGCGGCCATCGAAGATGACGAACGGCCGGAGGTCCACCCGGCGCGGGACAAACTCTCCGTTGATCACCGTCGGGCTCGTGGAAAGCCGGATGAGCGGCTGGGCGACGAAGCCTTCCGGATCGGATTCGATCGCCTTACGCGTGGCACTCAGCGTCTCTTCGCTGGAAGTTGGACCGATGACGACGCCGTAGCCGCCCGAGGCATTCGTCGGCTTCACCACCAGGTCCCGCAGGTGCGCGAGGACGTATTCGCGATCCTTCTCGTCCGCGGTGCGGTAGGTGGGAACATTGGCCAGGATGGGCTCTTCGCCGAGGTAGTAGCGGATCATATCCGGCACGTACGGGTAGATGGACTTGTCGTCGGCGACGCCGGTGCCGATGGCGTTAACGAGACAGGTGCCGCCGGACCGGTAGAGGTCGAGCAGTCCCGGCACGCCGAGCTGCGAATCCGGGTCGAAGTTCAGCGGGTCCAGGTACTCATCGTCGATGCGGCGGTAGATTGCTCCGACGGGGATGGGCCCGCGCGTCGTGCGCATCACGATGCGTCCACCGCGGATGGCGAGGTCGCGGCCCTCGACGAGCTGGACGCCCATCTGCTTCGCCAGGAACGAGTGTTCGAAGTAGGCCGAGTTGTACATGCCGGGCGTGAGCACAACGGCCGGGTCGGGGCCGAAGCAGGAGCGCACCGCCATGTGCAGGCGGTTCGCGTAGTCGTTCACGGGGCAGACGTCCGAGTGGTTGAAGAGGCGTGGCAGCACCCGCGTGCTGATCGATCGGTTCTGGAGGACGTACGAAACGCCGCTCGGCGTGCGCGCGTTGTCTTCGAGCACGTACATCGTGCCGTCGGCGTCGCGGACGAGGTCGATACCGCTGATGTGCACCCAGGCGCCATTCGGCGGCGTGAAGCCGCGCACCTCGGTCCGGTAGTTCGGCGACGAATAGACCGCCTCCGCCGGGATCAATCCGGCATCGATGATCCGCCCTTCGTTGTAGACATCCTGCAGGAAGGCATTGAGCGCGAGGACGCGCTGCTTCAGCCCGTTCTCGACCTTCAACCATTCGGTGCTTGAAATCACTCGCGGGACAAGATCGAAGGGGAAGATGCGCTCGATGCCTTCCGATTCGCTATAGACGGTGAAGGTGATGCCCAGGTTCACGAAGGCCAGGTCGGCGCGCTGGCGAGCCTCCGCGAGGTCCTGGCTGGTCAGCGCTTCGAGCGCCTCGAAGACGGCGCGGCAGTGGGCACGCGGCACGCCGGGGGATTCGAACATTTCGTCGTATCCCACGCCGGGGTCGTACTCCCGCATCATGCCGTTCATCACTCTGCACCCTAACAACGCGAAGTTTCGGCGTTGTTACCGGGCGCAGTCTCGCCGTTTCCCGATGGTCGTCAAGCCCAGGCGATCGCGGCGACGCCGGCGAGTGCGAGCGCGGCGCCAGCGATGCGGATAAACGTGAACCGTTCATCCGTGAACGTGCGTGCCAGCACGAGGGTTTGCAACGGGTAGAGCGAAGCCAGCACCGACGCGACGGCCACGTTTCCCCGGGTGGTTGCGAGGGCGTATCCGGCGTTGGCCGAAATGTCGATCCCTCCGACCGATGCGAGCCGGAGCACGTCGCCACGGGGCCAGCGGAGTGTCCCGGTCAGGGCGCCAGCCGTGGCCGTGAAGATCACCCCACCGCTGCGAGCCGACGCCAGCACGAGCAGCGCGCTGCCGTCCGTGGTCGTTCCCTGGTCCACCAGCACGAAGAACAGGCCAAACCCCACGGCCGCACCGAGCCCGAGCATCACCGGCTGGAGGTGGTGAGACGAAGTGAACCGCACGCCGGCCTGGGGCAACGAAACCAGCACGGCGCCGGCGAGCGCGAGGACGATACCGACCGTCTGCATTCCACTCGGGGAATCGCCGCTGACAAACGCGAACACGACCGGTACCACCGCCCCGCAGCCGGAGAGCGGCGCGACCACCGCGGCATCCGCCGACGCCAATCCTTTATAAAGGGAGACGCCGCCGAAGCTGGTGAAGAGCCCCGCCGCGAGCCCCCAGGCGAGCGGTTCGCCGTGCAATTCGGGTCGCACCACCCCGATGAGAGCCAGCATCATCAGCAGGCTGGTGCTGTGCGAAGCCAGCCCGACCGTGAACGCCGGGTACTTCGTACTGAACCGCCCGCCAAGGAAGTCCGAAGTTCCCCAGCAAACGGCCGCGGCTAGCCCGAGAAGGATGCCCATGCGCACGCGAGCCTACCGGGAGGAGCGCTCATGCAATAGCGCCCGGCAGCTTGGAACCTGGAGCTCCTGCCCATATTGAAGAGATACTGATGAGTGATTACACTCCCGCCATCCCAAGGAAGTGTGAAACTCCTCATGTCCATGATGTTTATCGGTTACCAGACTGCCACCCCCGACTGGCCATACGACATCCTGAGAGATACCGGCGCGTACCCTCCTGCCCTGGCGAAGAAGGTGAACGAGTTTCCCTCGAAATTGCCAAAGACCTGCAAACTCATCGCCTCGTACGGGGTCAGCGGCCCGGCCCCGAACGTCGTCATCGTGGAAGCCGAATCCATTGACGATCTAGTCCATATCGACGTGTATTACGCGGGTTGGATCCTGTTCGACTGGCACCCGTGCCGGGCCATGCCCCGCGACATGTAGCGGCCGAGGGCGTCCCGCGGCGGCTTTCGGATTTCGACAAGCTGCTTCAGTCGACGTACGTCTGCGGAGGCAGTCGATCCTTGCTCTCGTAGGCGTGCGTTACCGCTGCGACGTGCATCGCGACTGCGCTAACAGCCGCGCACCACCCGAGCTGAATGCCGACCTCTCCCGGCCTCGTCCGGCGTTCGGATGCGCCATGAACTTTGCCGAAACCAATAGCGTGGGACACTGCTCAACCCATCGATGGAGTGAGTGGCTCGTGCCCCTGGGCAAGGCCAGCTAACCGGTGCCTTAGGGCGTTTTTAATGTCCGACGGGGCCATCGTGAATGAGCCTCAGGCTACTCGCCCTCGTCGTCCTCGGATTCGTCTATCTCCAGCGAGATCGTTTCGTTCAGCACCTGTTCGCTCGAGTGGCCGTTGCCATTCGCGCCCGCTTCGCCGACGTCTCGCGTTTCGATGGGGCCGGACATCGTGAAGGGGGCGATGCTCGCGACCTGGTCGCCTTCGCCGACGCATGACGGTGACGCCCTGCGTGTTCCGGCCAATAAGGCTGATGGTATCGACCTTCGTGCGGACCACGATGCCATCGACCGTCGCGAGCATGGCTTCCCAGTCTGGCTGTGGTTCTTCGGTTCGACTGGACCCGGATTTCGGGGACAGTCGTCCCTGTTCGGGCGCGAAAGACCCCGGGTAACGTCAGTCCATGCGGTGGATGGCCCTAATCGCCTTTGCGTTGGCGATGCTCACATCGTGCGGGAGCGGGACTGATAAACGTGCGGAAACGCCTTCGCCAACCGAGCCGACCGAGTTGGCCTCTCCAACAGCGACGGCGACAGCAACGCCGCCGGATCAGCTTCAACTCTGGGAAGGCGATCTCGTTACGATTAGCCTCACTACTGACTGCACAAGCCTGTTGTCTTTGCCGCGTACCGATGGCCTGGCGAAAGTTGTCGGGCAGGTCTGTTCGGGTCAGGAAGCAACGCTAATGGCGAGCGGGCACTATGTGGACGAACTCTACCGCTGGCGCCGCCTGAACCTTGGCGGCGGCCAGACCGGGTGGCTCGTCGATGGGCCGTCGAGCGGGTCGGGCTCGCAAGCCGTCACCCTGGTCTCGCGCGGCAGCGGGCCTGCCGATGGGCCGTACATTGAGTTTGGCACGCCGGTGGAGGTTTATCCGCCAGTCCCTCAGTGCTTACCGGTGCGATCCTTCCCTTCTACCTACCCTCAGTACGGTGAAGTCATCGGACAGGTCTGCGATGTGACATCGGCGACCGTCGCCGCAGACATGCGCTTCCGGGACGAAGGACTGTTCTGGCGGCGTTTGGAGATCGACGGAGCATCCGGACGCATCGTGGGATGGGTGACCGATGGGACATTCACAGGCTCCCAACCTCGTTCGGTGTACAACCCCGCAACGGAACAGCGCCCAACGCCCACGCCGACGCCACCAGCCACGCCGACGCCCCTCCCAACGGTCCGCCCCCCTACGGCCACTCCGACTGAACCAACTGAACTGCCGCTTGTGAAGCAGTTGAGCGTGCGGAGTCTCGGTTACATCGATATGGATGGCCGCTATGGCATCGAATTCCAATACGAACTCAACCGGCTGAGCGACGGCTACTGGATTCTCATCGTAGACTCGTTTGATTACTGTCGCGACGCGACAGGTGCCAAACTCGGCATGTCCAGCGGGTTCGGGTCAGTTGCCAGCCAGTTTTCCCCCCACGACCGAGGGCTCGTGCTGAGCGGGAACGGTGGGGTCCTCTACGGAGAGTTTGGCGCAAGTTTTCTGGTACCGAACCCATCGGATCCGCCACCGCTCCCCATCAGTTGTACCCACATCGGCGTCTCTGTCGCTCACATCCCGAAAGCCATCTGGGACGTCCCGAGCATTCACTTGACGCCGGTCATGGCTGACCAGCTTTATCGGTTCGAACTCGAAGCAGCAACCTCGAAGTGGGGATTCTGGCCGAATGGGACCCTCGGCCAGATTCATTGGAGGGAATGCCCCACGTGCACCGGGAGTTGGTGAGCCGACCCCGCACTCGAGGTCCGAGGCCACAAACCGTGGAAACCACGTTGCGGCTAGCGCTGCCTACTCGTCCTCGTCGTCCTCGGATTCGTCCATCTCCAGCGGGATGGTTTCGTTCAGCACCTGTTCGCTCGAGTGGCCGTTGCCGTTCGCGCTCACTTCGCCGACGTCTCGCGTTTCGATGGGGCCGGACATCGTGAAGGTGGCGATGCTGGCGACCTGGTCGCCTTCGCCGACGCGCATGACGGTGACGCCCTGTGTGTTCCGGCCGATCAGGCTGATCGAGTCAACCTTCGTCCGGACTACGATGCCATCGACGGTCACGAGCATCACTTCCTGGCCGGGTTCGACGACGCGGCAGGCGGCGACGTTGCCTGTGCGGTCCGTGATGTTGAGCGTCTTCACGCCCTGGCCGCCGCGGCCCTGCACCGGGTACTCGTCGAGCCGCGTGCGCTTGCCGAAACCGCGCTCCGAGATGATGAGCAACTGCTCGCCATCGTCCAGCGTTTCGACGCCGACGACGTAGCCGTCCTTCGGCAGGCGCATACCCCGGACGCCACCGCTGGTGCGGCTGGCCGTGCGCAGGTCATCGATCTTGAAGCGAATTGCCTGCCCCGCGCTCGAAACGAGGATCACGTGCGTCTCGTTCGTGGCGAGACGCGCCTGGATGAGCTGGTCGCCGGTCTCCAGGTTCATCGCGATCTTACCGTTGCGGCGGACCTCTTCGAAGTCCTTGAGCAAGGTCTTCTTGATTTCGCCCTGGCGCGTGGCAAGGAGGATGAAGTCCCGTTCGTAATCGCGAACCACGAGGATGGCGGTCACGCGATCTGTGGTGTCCATCTCGATGAGGTTGACGATCGGCAGGCCCTTCGCCTGCTTCTTCGTATCAGGCACGTCGTACGCGCGCAGGTGGTAGACCTTCCCCTTGTCGGTGAAGAACAGCAGGTTGTCGTGCGTATCACAGACGACGAGCTTCATCACCGCGTCTTCTTCGCGGGTGGGTGCGCCGCGGGCACCCTGGCCGCCGCGCTTCTGCGCCCGGAACTCATCGAGCGGCATGCGCTTGATGTAGTTGCGGATGCTGAGCGTGATGACGCTGTCCTGGTGCGCGATCAGGTCTTCCTCGCGGAAGTCCTCGGGGTCGGCTTCGACGATTTCGGTGCGGCGATCGTCGCCGTACTTCTTCTTCAGGTCCTGGATATCGTCACGGATGACGAAGTCGATCTTGCGCGGGTTCGCGAGGAGGTCTTCGAGTTCGGCGATCTTCTTGATCAGTTCCTCGTACTCGGCGAGGAGCGCGTTGCGCTCGAGGGCCGCCAGGCGGCGCAGCTGCATATCGAGGATGGCCCGCGCCTGGATCTCCGAGAACGTGAACGGGTTCTCGCGCGTGAGCGAGCGCAGCGCGGCCGGCGCGTTGTTCGGCAGGCGCTCGGCGACCACGAGCCCGGTGCCCTGCAGGAGGTCGAGGGCGTTGGCAGCAGATTCCGAAGCACGGATGGTCGCGATGACCGCGTCGAGCAGTTCAATTGCGCGGAGGAGGCCCTGCAGCACGTGCTCGCGTTCGCGGGCCTTTTCGAGCTGGTACTCGGTGCGGCGGCGGATGACTTCGCGGCGGTGGTCGATGAACAGTTCAAGCGCGCGCTTCAGGCCGAGCCGACGCGGGGCGCCATCGACGATGGCCATCATGTTCATCGAGAAGCTGGAGCGCATCGCCGTGTGCTTGAAGAGCAGGTTCTTGATCTGGGTGACCGAGCCCTCCTTCTTCAGGTCGATCACGATGCGCATGCCGGTCCGGTCCGATTCGTCGCGGAGGTCGGCGATGCCGTCGATCTTCTTGTCGCGCACGAGGTCGGCGATCTTCTCGACCAGCAGCGCCTTATTCACCTGGTAAGGCAGTTCGGTGACCACGATGCTGGTGCGCCCGCGGTTGCTCTCTTCGATGGTGGTGCGGGCGTGCATGACGACACGGCCGTGGCCTTCGCCATAGGCGCGGCGAAGCTCGGCGCGGTCGGCGCCGACGAGGGCGATGCCGTGCGTCGGGAAGTCCGGGCCCTTCACGATATCGAGCAGGTCATCGAGCGATGAGCCGGGCTGATCAATAAGGAGAGCGATAGCGTCGGCCAGTTCGTTGAAGTTGTGCGGCGGGATGTTCGTCGCCATGCCGACGGCGATGCCGCTCGAACCGTTGAGCAACAGGTTCGGCACGCGCGCAGGGAGAATGCTCGGCTGTTCGTGGCGGCCGTCGTAGTTCGGCTCGAAATCGACCGTGTTCTGGTCGATATCGGCGAGGAGTTCTTCGGCAATGAGCGAAAGGCGCGATTCGGTGTAGCGCATGGCCGCCGGCGGGTCGCCATCGACGGAGCCGAAGTTGCCCTGGCCATCGATGAGCGGGTAGCGCAGCGAGAAATCCTGCGCCATGCGGACCATCGTGTCGTAAACCGCCTGGTCGCCGTGGGGGTGGTACTTCCCCATCACATCGCCGACGGTTGCGGCCGACTTCTTATAACCGGTGTTGGCGCGCGAGCCGCCCTCGTACATGCCCCAGAGAATTCGCCGCTGGACCGGTTTCAGGCCGTCGCGGACATCGGGCAGCGCACGCGAGACGATGACGCTCATGGCGTAATCGAGGTAGCTCGTGCGCATCTCGTTTTCTATCTGGACAGGGCGGATGTTCGAGGTTGGCTCGATCGTCAAACGTCTACTCCTCCTTCCACTGGAAGGACAGGGTGCGAGAGGCTGGCAGGCCGAAATCGCTAGCCAAAGTATACCGTTTCGGGCGGCTTACGTCGAAGGAAACGCCCGCCAGAGGCACCTGTGACAGCCTTTGCGGTGGTGCATCGCTTTGCAACGATTTTGCAAGATCAGCGATAGAAACCGCCATTCCGATTGTGCTATAACACGCATACCCCCCCCCGGAGCGGGGTTGGAGGGATGAGCGATGCAGCAGGACTTGAGCCCAAGGGAACGCGAGGTGGTTGCGCTGGTAGCGGAGGGGAAGACGAACAAGAAGATTGCCCTCGAAACTGGCCTCGCTCCGAGCACGGTAAAGGAGTATGTGGCGAACGCCTGCCACAAGGCCGGTGTGACAAACCGCGTCGCCCTGGCCACGTGGTACGCCGAACATCGCCGTGATTCCGCATAAACCCCGCCGTTTGGCGGTGGCCGAAGAGAGGGATTGCGGAGGGGTGATTCTCTCACCACAGTCGGGCAGGTCGGTGAGGTCCATAATGATTCGAATAGCGCAGCTTTACGCCCTTGCGGGAATTCTCGGGCTTTTCGTAGCTCTCGCGTTAGGGACGGTACAAGGGCACCTTGCGGCGGCCGCGGGTAGCATAACTTGCTACTCCGGCAGTACAGGTTCACCCGCAGCATATAGTTCGCAAACAATATGCGACGGACAACTGCTGGCATTAGAAGTTAACTCCACTCTCTCCAATACGTCGGGTGTGCTGGATAGCGTCAGCAGACCCTGTTTGATCCCCCTCATCGCATGCAACCAGGTCGTAGCTGGTCGCGTGTTCTCTTCCAGCGGCGGCATTCACCTGGTCGCTGGGACACACTTCGCAGCACCGCCGCCGGGCTACAATCCGCCGGCTGGTTACTCGTACACAAGCTACCTCTTCAACGCGCCTTAGGAGGATTAGGAATGCATCGCAAAGTCTTCGTACTTGCCACCGTTGGCACATTCGCACTGGTCCTGGGAGCGATTATTATGGTTACCGCTTTCCAATCCACGGCCGCGGGCTCAGACGGCCCCGATCCTGATTGGGTATGCGCCCAGGTCGTCAATATTGGCAGTCAACTTCGGGCCGATTGGGCGAGTGACTTATCGACGGACGCTTCGGCCAGGGACGCAGCGCTGACCGATATGGCCGCCGGAATCAAATGGGCCAACGCGGGCTGCGACGAATCCGTCGATGGCGGCTATCTGCAAAACGTTTACACGTCGTTGCTCGCGGGAGTTTCGACCACCTATGCGAGCGACCGCTAAGCCTCGGATGAGCTGGTGATGCGCCGCGATGTTGCAATTGGCTTCGACCAGTTGCTCGGCACTGAGCGGCTAACGCTCATCGGACCGGGATCGATACTTCGGCACCGGTGGAAGGTCGGCTTTTCCCCGTAGGTCGTGCGCCCGTCGCTCTGATTCGACAATCCCAAACCAACAATCGACAATCCCCGCGTGCCTGACCACGAACCCACCGCCCCCATGCTCGCCAAGCTCACGCCGGAGATCCCGGACGGCAATGGATGGCTCTATGAGCCGAAGTGGGACGGCTTTCGCTGCATCGTCACCTTCGACGGTTCGAACTCACCCTACCTCCAATCGCGTGATCTGAAGCCCCTCGGACGCTACTTCCCCGAGCTGGTCGAATCGCTGCGGACGGCACTGCCCGGCGCCTGCGTCCTCGATGGCGAAGTGGTCATCATGGGTGAAAACGGCCTCGAATTCGAAACCCTCCAGCTCCGCATCCACCCGGCTGAATCGCGCGTCCGCATGCTCGCCGAACAAACCCCGGCCGCCTTCGTCGCCTTCGATATGCTCGGCGAAGGCGGCAACGACCTGAAGAAGACGCCCTTCGGCGAGCGCCGCGCCCGCCTCGAAAAGTTCTTCGAGCAAGCGAAGCCTCCTGCCTACATCACACCCTGCACCGATAGCGCCGAAATCGCGCGAGACTGGTTCAACCGGTTCGAAGGCGCCGGCTTCGACGGCGTCATCGCCAAGCGCACGAGCGACACCTACCAGCCCGGCAAACGCGTGATGCAGAAGATCAAGCACCTGCGCACCGCCGACTGCGTCGTCGGCGGCTACCGCTGGAACAAGGGCGAAGAAGGCAAGTCGGTCGGTTCGCTGCTGCTCGGGCTCTACTCGGATGACGGCGTCTTCCAGTTCGTTGGGCACACCAGCAGCTTCAGCGCCCAGGAGAAGCGCGACCTCGTCGGCTTCCTCGCGCCGTACGTGACCGAGCAGGAGGACGAGGGCTTCGGCAAGGGGCGGGCGCCGGGCGCCGTCAGCCGCTGGTCATCGGGCAAGGATCAGAGCTACGTGAAACTCCGCCCGGAACTGGTCTGCGAAGTCACCTTCGACTACCTCCAGGGCCCGCGCTTCCGCCACGCCTCCACCTTCAAGCGCTGGCGCCACGACAAACCGCCGGAGGACTGCAAGTTCGACCAGTTCGAAGCGGCGGCGCCGTACGAACTGATGTCGGTGTTCCACGCCAAGAGCTAGAGAGCGCTGACCTAACGCAAAGCGCACGAAGAACACAAAGACTTCAAAACGGCACAGAGCTCCTTGAAACCCTTCGTGTCGTTCGTGCTCCTTGTGTTGTTCTTGTTTCCCCTGACATGCCGGGCGACGTGGCGGTTCCATCGGTGAGGAAGGTGGCTTGACTACGGTTGTAAATTAGGCGAACCTAATGTCACAACTTGCACAGGGCGTTCGCCGTGGGTTTTTCCTTCCTTGTTACATTGCGCGAAGGCGTCGAGATGGCCCTCATCGTGGCCATCCTTCTCGGCTACCTCCGCTCGGTCGATCAGAAGCAGCACTTCAGGGCCATCTGGGCGGGCGTCGCAGTGGCCGCAACGGTCTGCATCGCCATCGGCGTCGGCCTCGAAATCGCATCCAAAGAGATGGACAAGCGCCTGGTCGAGGCCTTCGAAGGCTTCGCGATGATCTTCGCGGTCATCGTCCTCACGGGGATGGCCCTCTGGATGAAGAAGCAGGCGCGCGGCATCTCTTCGGATTTGAAGCGCCAGGTCGACTCGGCGCTCGGCAAGGGCTCGATGACCGCACTGGTGCTGCTCGCCGCCACATCGGTCGGCCGCGAAGGACTCGAGACCGTCCTCTTCCTGTTCGCGGGCTCGGGCCAGTCGGGCGGAGCAACGTACGTGCTCGGCGGCGTCCTCGGGTTCGCGGTCGCAGCGGCGATTGGCGTAACCATCTATGCGGGCACAACGAAGTTCCCAATGAAGCTGTTCTTCCAGGTCTCGGGCGTGCTCATCATCATCCTCGCGGCCGGGATGCTCGCCTCTTCGGTGGTGAAGCTCTACGAAGCCGCCATCATCACCGACCTCGGGTCGCGACCGTGGGATACCGAATCGTTCATCTCAATCACCTCGGACCTCGGCAAGTTCCTGAACGCCCTGTTCGGTTACGACTCCGCACCATCAACGCTCCAGATTGGGCTGTACTGGACGTACCTGGTCGCCGCGCTCGGCGCCTTCCTCTTCCTGCCGCTGGGCACCAAACGAGGCCCGGCACCGGCTCAGAAATCCGAAACAAGACTCGCTCCCGAGAGGTAGCTCCCATGTACCGCACACTCCCTCTTCTCGGCGCCGTGGCCGGCGCCTTCATTCTGCTCGCCGCCTGCGGCGGCGACGATGCCGACCGCCGGGTGATCCAGATCACCCAGACCGACGACCTCTGCACGCCTGAATCCATCGACCTCGCCCTCGGCGAGAAGGTGAAGTTCGAGGTGAAGAACGAGGGAAGCAAGGACAAGGAGATCGAAGGCATCGAAGGCACAAAGCTCGAGGAGATCCTCGTGCCTTCCGGGAAGACACGTTCGATCAATTACAACGCGCCGAACGAAGCCGGAACCGCGAAGGTGAAGTGCTACGTGCCGGGCGGCGCGAACAACATCATCACGCTCAACATCCAGTGATTGACGAACAGCCTTTCGCGGCCACATAGTGCCAACAACAAACCAGAGAGGTGCCTGACTGATGAGTGCAACAGGTGTCTTCACCGCATCCACGCGCCTCTCGTCCGGCCTCCGCTAGCTCCGTTCCCTTCGGACCATGGCAACAAGCCGCCTGAAGAGGCGGCTTTTCTGTGCACCACAGTGCCCGTTTTGCTCCGATGGAGAACCAATTGTCCGACCCCGAAACCGATGTTGCCGCGCGCTTCAGCAGCCGCGAAACCGATGCCGCCGACATGCGCGCCATCCAGGAGTTCCTCGATGAGGGGCTCATCACCGAAGTCCTCAACGTCGTGAAGAGCGGCAAAGAGGCGACCGTCTATCGTTGCCGGTCACACCGGTCGCTCAATACGCCGTTCGCCGCGGTGAAGGTCTACCACTCGACCGGGCACCGCTCGTTCCAGCGCGCCGCCGTCTACGAAGAGGGACGGGACTTCGGGCCGGGCCAGGTGCGTCGCGCCGTTGCGAAGCACACCCGCTTCGGCAAGCAGGCGCAACTCGCGTTCTGGGTCGACCACGAGTTCGAGCTGCTGAGCAGCCTCAACTACGCCGGCGCCGACGTGCCCGCTCCGTATGCCTGCACCGAAAAAGCCATCCTCATGGAGTTCCTCGGCGACGAAAGCGGCGACTCACCGCAGTTGCAATACGCGGACCTTGAACCGGCAGAGGCCGCAGAGCTATTCGAACGCGCCCTCTGGAACATCGAACTCCTCATGCGCGAGAACGTCGTCCACGGCGATCTCTCGGCCTTCAACATCCTCTATCACGAGAGACAACTGCGGATTATCGACTTCCCCCAGGCCATCGACCCGCGCCAGAACACCAACGCGAAGAAACTCTTGCAGCGCGACATCGCGAACGTGCTGCAGTACTTCTCCCGCCACGGCGTCGGCACGGAATGCGCTGCCGACCGAATGGCGAATGATCTCTGGAACCTCTGGCGCTACGGAGAACTCTAATCAGCGGCTACACTCGCTACTCGCATCTCACATCTCTCAACTCGGAACTGACATGTACATCCTCTTCTACGACTACGGCGAAAACGCGGTGGAGCGGCGCGCTCCGTTTCGCCAGGAACACCTTGCGCTCGCGACCCAATCGCATGACGACGGCCAGCTGGTGCTCGCAGGCGCCTACGCCGACCCGGTGGACGGCGCCGCACTCGTCTTTCGGACGCGCGAAGCCGCGGAAGCGTTCGTAGCCGCCGATCCCTACGTGAAGAGCGGCCTCGTCACCGGTTGGCGGATCCGAGAATGGACAGTGGTGATCGGGGGGTGAGGGCGACGCCCGACAAATCGAACCGAGAGCGTGAGCGACCGGACGAGGCCGCTCCTGCGAAGCGTCGAGGGCCGCGAAGCATCTGGATATCCTTTACTCCAGCGCGACACCCTGCTCGAACACCACGTACTGTACCGCCCCTTCGACGGCCGCCTCGCTGTCGAGAACGCGTGTACTTCCGTGATGTGCCCAGACCCGATCCTCCTCGGTGGCCAGCCCAGCGCCCCGCAGCCTCCTCGTTGCCCATGCCTTGAGGTTGGCAAGAACACGCTCTTTAGCCAGATTCGCATTGAGCACCACATGCACGTGATTCGTACGAACATTCAGCGCCAGGATCTCCCAACCCCGGTAATCACAGGTCTCTCGAATCGCCGCCTCAACAGTCTGCCGCCGTAATGCGGAGTCCAACAGGAAAGCAGCATCCTTCATCGCGGCCTTCCGGCGACGCAGCAGGCTATCGTCTCGTCGGAGCAACGGCTCGCCGTACTCTCGGTGGTCGCTATCAACTGAACCGCGTGAGTCGCCGTGAACCCATGTGCCGTAGGTCCGAAACGTAAGGAAGTACGTGCCCTCGGCCATGAGCGCGAGCGTAGCAGGAGGCTTCACGGCCCTCGGCGGCCTGGCGGCCTCGAGGGGAGGATGGCCGGTCGCTCACGCTCTCGGTTCATTCCGCGACCTCGAACTCCAGCAGCGGGAGCACCCGCCCCGGGATCGACTGCGAAGGCACTTCGCCGATGCGCCTCGCGCCCATGGCGAGGTAGAACCCCTCGGCGCCTGGGTCCGACTCGATGCACATTCGTTTCCACTTGAGGCCCAGGGCTGTTCGCCTGGCGTGAGTCCAGAGGGCTGTGCCGGCGCCCGTCCCGATGGCCGTAGGGTCCACGAACAACCACCACAGTTCGCCAACCGGCGCTTCGCCATCGAGTCCGTAGAAACCGAGCACAGCGCCATCACGTTCCAGGACTGTGACTCGCCGTCGGGCGATATCGTTCCGTCGTACGGTGAGTTCCTCGCGGCAGGCCTCCAGGAATTCCTCGTCGTAACCCCAGTACCCCTTCGAGCGGAGCGCCAGATCAGAGAGCATTCCAACCTCTTCCGCCCGTGCCGGGCGGATGACCTCGTCGGTCACTGGGTCTCGCCCTTGCGGGGGCGCCTCCAGCGCGATCCCTGGGCGCCATCGCCCGCTCCTTTGTTCATGCGCCGCTTGCTCGGTTGCACGCGCGGCGGCTCGCCTTCAGCCTTCGGGTAGTGCGGCGGGTAGGGCGCATCCCCCAGGCCCTCGGCCTCATGTTGTTCGATGAGCCTCAACAGCGGCTCGAGCGAAAACGCCCTGTCGTCGATGTCGGCCCCCGGGTCGCCTTTTTCCGCGTACCGCTTCGGCACGGTCTCGATGGTGAAGTCCGCGAGTTCAACGTTCGGGACTTCCTCCCACTCCAGCGGGCACGAGACCTGCGCGTTTGGCGTCGGGCGGACCGAATACGCCGAAGCCACCGTCCGGTCGCGGGCGTTCTGGTTGTAGTCGATGAACACGCCGTGGCGTTCTTCCTTCCACCACTTGGTAGTTGCGAGCGCGGGAACGCGCTTTTCCAGTTCCCGGCCGAATGCGAGGGCGCAGCGGCGCACCTCCGTGAACGTCCACCGGGGTTCGATGCGGATGTTGACATGGATTCCGCGGCTGCCCGAGGTCTTGGGATACCCCACGTAGCCGAGCTCATCCAGCAATTCCTTGCAGTGCATCGCCAGTTCGCGGACGTGGTGGAAGGTGGCCTCGGGCGTGGGGTCGAGGTCGATCCGCCACTCATCCGGGTGGTCGACGTCGTTCGCGCGGACGTGCCACGGGTTCAGGTCAAGGCAGCCGAGGTTGATCACCCAGGCGAGATCGGCCACGTCATCAACGACGCAGAGGTCGGCGGAACGGCCGCTCGGGAAGGTGACATGCGCGGTTTCGATACCGGGCGGAAGGTTCGCAGGGGCCCGCTTCTGGAAAAACGGTACCTCTTCGGCGCCGTTCACGAAGCGCTTCAGGACCATCGGCCGGTTGCGAACGCCTACCAGCGCGCCATCCGCGACTGCGAGGAAGTAGTTCACGATATCGAGCTTGGTGTAGCCCGCCTTCGGGAAGTAGATCTTGTTGGGGTTCGAAATGGTCACTTCGCGACCCAACAGTTCGAGCACAACCGGCTTGTCTGCCATCGGCCCAGTATACGAGGCACAACGAAGTACTCGGCACCGCAATGGCGCCGTGATACCGTTCGCCTGCAGATGACCGAGGTCCTCGAACCGCCACCCGCCCCCGAAGACGCAGCCGTCCTGGCGGCTCTGCGCGCCGGCGATGAGCAGGCGTTCACCGCCCTGGTGGAGCGCTATCACGGCCCGATGGTTCGGCTCGCCACGGCGTATGTTCCCTCCTATGCGGTCGCCGAGGAGGTCGCCCAGGAAGCCTGGCTCGGCGTGCTCAACGGCATCGGCCGGTTCGAAGGCCGTTCGAGCCTGAAGACATGGATCTTCCGCATCCTCACGAACATCGCGAAGACACGAGGCGCGCGGGAACAGCGGAGCCTGGCCTTCTCATCGGTGTTCGATGACCCCGGCCCCGACGAACCGGCCGTCGACGCCGATCGCTTCGCGCGCGAAGGCCACTGGCTGCTCGCACCCAGCGGCTGGGGCGATTCGCCGGAGGAGAAACTGGAGAGCGCGGAGTGCCAGGCGCTCATCCACGAGACGATCGAGTCGCTGCCGGCGAACCAGCGCGAAGTGATCCGGCTGCGGGACGTGCTGGGCTTCACCTCGGCAGAGGTCTGTAACGCGCTCGAGGTCTCCGAGACCAATCAACGGGTACTGCTACACCGGGCGAGATCTCGCGTCCGGCGGGCGCTCGAACTGTACTTCGAGGCATCCGCCCACGCGAAGGGAAAGGGTTGAGGCTCGTGAGTCTGCGCGACTGGTATCGCAGGCTTCCGTGGGCGGCCCAGCCGGGCCTTGCCTGCCGCGAAGTCGTGCAACTCGTAACCGACTACCTCGAAGGAGTTCTTCCGGCGGGCGAGCGGCAACGCTTCGAAACCCACCTGGGCGCCTGCCCCGATTGCTCGCGCTACCTGGGCCAATTCCAGCAAACCATCGCAGCCACGGGCAGGCTCGAGGAAGACGACCTCAGCCCGGAGGCCAAAGAAGCGCTCGTGGATGCCTTCCGCAACTGGAAAGCAAGCTGAAGCAGGATCAATCGAACAATGGCGCCAGTTCTGCCTTAAAACCAGGCAGCGTTCGAGAAGTAATCGTTTCGTCTCCGCGCAAGGTTCCCCGCGGCCCCTCCGGCCCGAAGAATTCAACGCTCCTGGTCTCTGGATCGAACAGCCACGCTTCATCCACTCCATGAGCCACATAGAATTCGCATTTTCCTCGTTGCGCGGCCATCGTTTGAGACGGTGACCGAACTTCAACAGCGATGGTTGGCACCGAAAGCGGGTACGAGCCCATGTCCTTGCCCTCAGCCCAAAAGGCAAAGTCTGGCAGGAGCACGTCTGGTTCAGCGCGATCCGATGTGATGGCAACGCTGCCTTCAGGGCCTCCTCGGCCACCATGGACGTTGGCGTAGTCATGAAACGCGGCGGAGAGCCGCCAGACGATCTTGATATGGTCGGCGTTCGTCACAGGCTTTTGAATCACCCGCCCATTGAAGTATTCAAGTCCGGGCTTGCTCTCCGGAAGCGCCAGGAACTCGGCGATCGTCATCGTCCGCTGCATAACCATTACGCCATTCTACCAGTTCCCTTCGAATCGACTGCACTCTTCGGCTCTGGGTGGCCGGGCGTGAGGACACCTCAATGAAGCCGACCTCAGTCCCGAAGCCAAAGAAACGCTCGTGAATGCCTTCCGCAACTGGAAAGCACGCTAGCGACCAAACGGTTACAGGAAGGCGGCGCCGGTCACTCACCACCACCTACGGAGTCGATGGGGTGGTCTTTACGTTGCGGGACCTCGACAGATTCACGGGGCCCGTCGAAGGTCACAACAGGGAGGACGTTTCAGGAAAGGCCCCCAACATGAAACGTCGATGGTTCTTGTCTTCCGTGCTCGCGCTTTCCGGAGCGAGCACCGCCCTGCTGACCGGCCTGGGCTTCGCCAGCGCCGCCAACACAGGCACCAGCATCCCCTTCTCCGTGACCTGCACCTCCACCGGGCAGGACTGCGACCAGTTCTACAGCCAGTCGGTCACTACCAGTTCGGTGCTCATTCTCGAATTCCAGAGCGACTACCGGGAATGCGGCGATTACTCGGTCACGTTCGTCGTTGACGGTGTGACTGTGTACACGTCGCCGGTGCTCGTCCCCTTCGGGACTACCGGCCCGATTGACCTGGGACCGGTGAGCTACGGTCCGCACGAGATCCAGGTGCATGCCACCGGTGTCGTCGGTGGATGCAACACCGGCACGCTCACTTCGTGGGCCGGGAGGCTGAATTTCAACAGCACCGACGACCCGCCACCGGACCCAACCCCGCCCCAGGATGACCCGCCGGCGCCGCCTGCCGACAACCCAACTCCGCCCGGGGACACGGAGGGCGGCATCGCCCCGGGCGATTGCAAACACGATGGCTGGCGTGCCTTCGAAACGCGGGTATTTCGCAACCAGGGCGATTGCGTCAGCGACGGCCACAACAATGCCAATCACGACAAGGAACAGTGCGGTCCGCGCGATAAGGATGATTCACGGACCCAGTTCGGCAATGGCCCACGCGGAAAGTCGTTCGCGCCCGTTGTGGCATTCCGGAAGGACAATCACCGCCGCAGGTAATCCAGCAGGTCCGTACTCTCGGGCGCGAAGCCTGCCGTGGTCAGCAACGCGCAGACTTCTGCCCGATGGTGCGTAGTGTGGTTCTGCGCGTGGAGGATGGCCTGCCACATGACGTTGCTGTATCGCTCGGGCAGGTTGCCCCGGTAGTACCCGAACTCGCGGCGCAGAGCGTTTTCGTCCAGGGTCCTGAAGAAGCCTTCGCGGCGCGGGAGGTCGGTTCGCCAGGCGGTCTCCACCTCCTCGATCGTTGACCACGCGCCCGGCATCTGCAGGCCTGAGCGTTCGTTGCCAAGCCACCGGTTCAGCCAGTGGATATCGGCATCAACCATGTGGCCGAGGAGGCCATGGACGGTCCCTCCCATGTTGCTGCCCGGGATCGATGCGGCATTGGCGGCAGTTCCGGCCGCGTGCGCAGCCGCCAGAACTCGCTCCATCGCCCAACGTTGATAGTCCTCGAAGGTAAGCAGGATCTCGATTGAAAGCGGCTGAGTTTGCATGAATTCAGCCTATCCGAATGCCCGAAGTTCCCGCGATACGGGCTGTGTGAAGCACGCCACGGTTGCTCCGCCCTCTGATTCCGCGTCTCGGCCTTTCGGCGGAATTCCACCGCCCGTCCCACCCTCTACGTTCGATGAGCGCCAGGGAGCAACACGGCGCAAATCAACAGGAGAACACAGAACCGTGGGAGCAACTCAACTCAATCATTACGGTGTCACGCCGGATGCGTGGACCGCGTTCCGACTTCGCATCAAGGGCGAAATCATCCTGCCCGGCGACGAAGGCTACGAAGCCTCGCGCCATGTGCACCAACTCCTCGCCGACAAAAGGCCGGCCGTTTTCGTGAAGGTCCGCGATGCGGCCGACGTGAGCCGGAGCATCCATTTCGCCCGCCGCTATGGCCTGCCCATCAGCGTCCGCGCCGGCGGCCACGGCCTCAGCGGCCAGGCCATTGTCGATGACGGCCTTGTGATCGATATGACCGAGTTCAACGAGATCCGCATCGACGCCGATGCCCGCACGGCCTGGGCTCAGCCCGGCGCCACTGCCGGTGAGTATGCCGACGCAGCCCAGCAATACGGCCTCGCGACGCCCTTCGGCGATGCAGCCTCCGTCGGCCTCGGCGGCATTACGCTTGGCGGCGGTATCGGCTTCCTCACCCGGAAGTACGGCCTCACCATCGATAACCTCCTCGCCGTCGAGCTCGTCACGGCCGAAGGCCAGATCGTCCAGGCCAGCGCCACCGAAAACGAAGACCTCTTCTGGGCGCTTCGTGGCGGCGGAGGGAACTTCGGTGTCGTCACCGGCTTCCAGTACCGCCTCGTCGAGGCCGGCACCGTCTACGGCGGCCTGCTTGCCCTCCCGGCGACCACGGAAGTCATTGCGAAGTACGCCGAACTTTCGCTGCAAGCGCCGGAGGGACTGACCTCGATCTCGATGGTCACGAAGGCGCCGCCGCTGCCCTTCCTCCCAGAAGAAGTCTACGGACAGGTAATCTTCGCGGTCTTCCCGATCTTCGTGGGCAGTGTTGAGGACGGCGAGAAGGCGATGGCCCCCCTGCGCGCGCTGGCCGAACCGATCGCGGACCTCGTTGGCCCGATGCCGTATCCGGCGATTTACGAATACATGCGAATCGCCGAGGCGCCTCGCCGCGAAAAGGTGCGCATGGGCTTCTTCGATTCGCTGGATGAGAACTTCGTGGCTTCGATCCTCGAGCATGCGCCAGAGACGCCCTCACCGATGGCGTTCTTCCAGCTCCGCCCGCTCGGCGGCGGCCAGATGTCGAAGGTTCCGGTCGAAGCGACCGCATTCGCGCACCGCAGCGCCAACTTCATGGTCTCGATCATCGACGTGTGGGATGAAGCAGCCGACGACGAGGCCAACTTCTCCTGGGTCGATGCCGCCTGGGATTCGATCAAGGAGACCCGCACCGGCGTCTACTCGAACTTCCTCCAGGACGACACCGAAGAGCGCCTCGGCGAGGCCTACCCGGTCCAGACGATGAAGCGGCTCGCGGAGATCAAGCGCCGGTACGACCCGACGAACTTCTTCGCCAGCAACGTGAACATCGCGCCGGCGAAAGTGAGCGCCGCCGCGTAAGCACCGTCCCCAAACAGACCCAACAAAAACGGGGAGGTCCTTCGCGGCCTCCCCGTTTCGTGTGTTCGGCGGCTGGCCGTCCTAGCCGGCCACTCCGGCGGGGTAGGTAGTCTCCATCTGCGCGGACATGTCGAAGTAGTCCTGGAGCGTCTGGTTGAAGCGGTAGAAAGCGTCGCGGCGGTTGTAGTCCTTGCCGATGGCCAGTTCCTGGTCGCTGCGCAGGTCGAGCGAGTTCAGCGTGAACTCGTGGGTGGCATGGCCGTTCGCCTTGATGTCGTCGAGCATTGCCTTCCAGGCTTCGGGAGACTGGACAAGGTAGAAGTCCAGATCCTCCGCCTTCGCCTTATCGATCTCCGAGGCGCCCGTCACTTCGAAAGCTTCGAAATCGACCTGGAAGAAGCGGTCGCCCACCTGGACGCCCATCTGGGTGTCACACGTGCCAAGGCGCTTGAAGCTATCGGACTTGTTCAAGAGGTCTCCCGCTTGCTTAAACCACTCGACAGAAGGGAAATCGGGCATGCGTACCTCCGCGGGTGTACCGACAGGTGTTGTGCGTTCGAAGTCTACCGACTGTCGCCCCGGGCCGCCATGCATCGGTTTAGTTGCAGGAAGTGCCCGGCGTGAAGGCCAACGTGGCGATTGCCCCGAGATTGTCCTTGGCGACCACCTGGTAGTTGCTGCCGCCCTTAGCGTCGCCCCCGGTGCCAATCCAGTGGCTGCCGCCCGCCTGCGAAAGCGTCACGGTGCGAAATGCGCCGTTCACGTTGAGGTAGGTCACAACCACGCTGGCAACAGTCCCGTCATCCGTCACGTTCGCTTCGAAAAGACTGCTCGTGCTGCCGGAACAGCTGCCGATAAGGCTCGTAATCACCGGCGGCGGATTCGGCGGGGCCTGGCGTTCGACGATGACAAGCATCGAGAAGGACCCGCCGCTCCAGGCCACGAGCACCTGGCCGGTGTACGTCCCGGGTGAGGTGGGAAGGTTACGGTTCACGGTGACGACGACCGTGCTGGACTTGAGAGCCTCGATGGCGCCGCCCCCGGAAACATCGAGCCAGTCGACGCTGGCCTGCACGTTGAAGATCGTTGGGCAACCCGTGCCGTTCTGGACCGTGAACCGCCCCGTGCCGCCGGGCGCGATGTTGATCTGAGACAGCGTCGAAGAGAGCGTGGGGACGCACACCGTCGGCGATGGCGTCACCGGTGTTGGGGTGATCGTTGGCGTGCTGGTCTTCGTCGGCGTGGGGGTGGGAGTATTCGTCTTCGTCGCTGTAGGCGAGGGCGTGAAGGTTGGCGTGCCCTTACCGGGCGTCGGCACCGGCGTGTTCGTTTTTGCCGGCGCCTGCGTGGGCGTGGAGGTCGCGCCGCCCTGGGCAGCACTCGTCCCCACGGGCGAGGGCGTGGCGCTCCCCGACGTGGAAGATGGAGTCTTCGCGGCTGTGGGCGTCGATGTCGGAGCGCCCGCGCCGGAGTTCGGCGGCAGAGTTGGGCTGCCGGGATCCTGCGTCGCGTCGGGCGCGACAGGCGTTGCGGTGCCGCCATCCTTGATAAGCGCGAGCGGGCTTTGCGGTACAAAGAGGGCCCCGAAGAGGAGTGCCGCCAGGCCGCCCAGGGTCGGCACGAGCACCTTCGTCCTCCCGAAAATCCCGCCGAAGCCCCCGGCGGAACCCCCGGCCGCGCCGCCGCCCTGTGACCCGCCACCGCCACCGGAGCCTCCCGCACCTCCACCAGAGTTCCCTGGCGCACCGGGCGTCGCGGGGCCCGGCCACTGCTGCATGAGCCCTTCGAGAATGTGCGCCTTCGCGCCCATCGGCGCCCCGATTGCGCCGAAGGCGGCGAACGCAGCGAGCGGAGCCAACTTCTTCTTGCGTTCTTCGCAGTTGGGGCATTGCGCCAGGTGACCTTCGATAACCTTGCGAGTCTCGGGCGACATTCCCTGGATATCCGCCGCGCGGATGAGTGAATCGAGGTCATCGCAATACTGACGCCCGTCTTTGAACATGATGAAGGCTCCGATTGAATCTTCGACGGCCTTCTTCAGACGGTTGAGCATCACGTATCCGTTGTTCTTCGTGACACCCAGGACGTCCGCAATCTCGCCGCTATCCAGCCCCTGGCGCAGGTGCAGGTCGAGCAGCGAGAGTTGCTTGGGATCGAGCCCGGCGGCGGCTTCCCATACGAGCGAGGCGACCGCGCTTGCCTGCGCGGCCTCTTCGGGGTCCGAGAAGCGGTCGGTATCGACAACATCGAAACCAACCTCTTCGCCGTCCTCGCTTTCAAAGGTGAGTGGCCGTGTCCGCGAGCTTTTCTCGAGCCGGTTGAGGGCGGTGTTGCGCGCGATGGTGAAGATCCAGCTCTTGAAGCTGGCGCCCTTCTGCAGCCCACCGAGCGCATTCATCGCCTTCAGGAAGGTGTCCTGGGCAATGTCCGCCGCTTCGTCGCGATTGCGCGTCATGCGCGCGACAAAGTCGTACACCGGGTCGAAGTAGCGGGTATAGAGCTCCGCAAAGGCGGATTGGTCTCCGCCTTTGGCAAGTTCAATCAGGCTGGAATCTGGCAGTTGTTCCATGCCACCCCTCTACCGCCGACGCGGTAACCGGTCCGGGAAACCCCGAGCCTGCCTGCGAGCCGTCGAGCCACAGGCTTCAACGGTTAGACAGGACAGCCAACAGAATCTTACACAGGGCCTGGAAACGCCCGGCCCGAATTCACCTGAATCGCACCCATCGGACTATGAGCGAGGTCACACCGCAGCGATCGCTGTTCCAGAGTTGGGGAGAGCGATGGTATCGTCCGCGAATATGAATCCGGAGGAGACGGAGCTTTCGGCCGAAGTGCCAGAGCTGGCCTGGATCGCCGCGCTGACTTCTGAGGGCAAGTACGTTGCCGCAGCCGAAGCGGCGGAACGAGCATACCGGTCGGCGGCGCCGGGCCAGCGCTTCCTGTTGCTGACACTCTGGGAAGACATCGCCTTCGAGATTCGTCCCGCCGGGGTCGGCATCCCCCATCCCTCGGTTGCCGGTGTGGTTCCCGCGCTCGAAGAGCTGATCGAATCCGGGCTGGCCGATGCGCAGCGCGCCATCCTCATGGCGAGGCTCGCACGCCAGGAATCGTGGCCCGATCCATCCAGGCCCTCACCGCGGGCCCGGGCGGCGGTTGCACTGGCACGGGAAATCGGCGACCAGGCGGCACTGATCGAAGCGCTCTCAGCGCTCCATATCACCATCGAGAGCGCATCCGCACTCCATGAGCGGTTGGCGATCTCCAGCGAATTGGTCGGCCTCGTGGGGAGCCATCGCTCGCCGGCGGTCCGGGCGATGGCCTACTGGCGCCGGCAGACCGATTGCCTGATGGCGGGGGACAGCACCGGCTACGACCATCACGTTGAACTGCTTCAGGCCGCGGCGGCGGAAACGGGAGAGCCGTTCTGGAAGATTGTGGCAACAATCGCGTCGACCACCCGCGAACTCCTGCACGGGAACTACGATCGCGCTGAACAGGCGTTGCCGGCGTTGGCAGAAGGACTGCAACAGAACAACGGATTGGTGAGCACGGCGATCAGCTCAGTGGGGTTGCTCGCGCGATTCCAGCGCGGCCGGGGCTCGGAACAGGGACTTTCCCGCATGCTCAGTGGCGTTCGGGCGGCCCATGTCGCGTTCCGGGTAGGGCTTGCCTACTACCTTGCGACGAGTGGACGGCCGACGGAAGCGCGCGCCGAAATCGGGGAGGTCGACCTTCATTCCCTGCCCGACGACGCGGGCCGCGTACCCTGCCTGTGCATGGCCACGGAACTCGCGTGCGCCTACTTCGATGACCGGACAATGGCGGAACAGGCCTATGAACTGTTGCGACCGTATGAGGGCCAGTTCGCGGTGACGGGAGATGCACTGAACTGCCTGGGGCCCGTGGACTTCTATCTCGGCACAACAGCCGGGTACCTCGGGTTGGCCGCCGCGGCAGGGCATTTGCAGCGCGCGCGAGATGCCGCGGCGACTCTCAGGGCACGTCCATGGCTGGCGAAGACCCTGCTGTTGCTCGGGCGGCGAGAGACGGACCCGGAAGCTGCGAAGACACTGCTGGGAGAAGCGCTCAGCATTTCGGAGCGCATTGGGTACCCGGCAGTGGCGAACGAGGCGCGGGCGGCTCTGCGGCCGGCTCCCACTCCGCGGGTAATGCCATCGAAAACGGAACTCACCCCCCGCGAACGAGAGATCCTCGGGATGACCGCCCTTGGCATGACGGCGCCGGAAGTGGCAGCCCGGCTCGTTCTCAGCCCGCGTACCGTCGAGAAACACCTTGAAAACGCCTACGCGAAGATCGGAGCACGGAACCGCGCCGAGGGCACGAGTTGGGCGATTGTGAACGGGCTCACAGAAGATGCGTAGTACTTATACGTAGTTCCCAGTACATGGCGATTGGAAACGAATCTGAGACTGGCTCCCAGAACAACCAGGGAGTCAATCATGTTCGAACACTTCTTCCATCGACGAGGGTCGCTGCTTGCGGCGCTCCTTGCATTCGCCCTCGGCCTCGCTTTCATCGGCGGCGCCACCAGAACGCCCGCGGTGTACGCGGATAGCCCGGGGGCTCAGAGCCTTCCCAACAGTTCCCTGACGCTCGGAATCAAAGCGATCGGCGGGGATGGCGACAACTCGTGGCAGGGAACCGTCACGGGGCCCAACGGCTTCGTTAGGGCCTGGAGCCAGTTGCAGATTGGCGGGCCAAACTACATGGGCGGGCAGCACGACATGGTTGCCGGCACCTACTCGGTCGTCGCGGGTAATCCAGTTCGACCTGGCTGGATAGTCACCGGCTACGCGCGCTACGAGACATCGCAGTTTCTCCAGGCCTGCCCGGTCGATTCGAGCGCATATAAGCCGACTCCGAAGCCAGTGACTTTCTCGGACCAGCACCCGAACTGGGGCATCTGCGTGCGGGTCCAAAAGACGCCTCCTCCAACTCCCACGGTAGCGGTGCCGACGGCAACACCCACCGTGTTCGAACCGCCGGTGATTGTCATCGACTGGCCGGAGCAAATTCCTACGGCCGCGGCCTCCGCGACTCCACCGGCGAAGACGGCCACGCCCACCCCTTCACCGGCGCAGCCCCCTGCGGGCACGTCCACCGATTCACCTGATTCCGGGCCGGCCAGGGCAACGGAATCCCCGGCGCGTCCCGCCGACGAGAACTCCGGCGGTACAACGCACACCACGAACGCCGATCCAACGAGCGCGCCGCTCCCTCCGAGCACCGGCAACAGCGCGGATCGAGCGACCCAGGACTCGGTGTACCTGGCTTTCGGCCTCCTGCTCCTGGGCGGCTCGGTCCTGATAGTGGCGGCGAACCGGCTCCCTGGTCGCCCAAGGCGGTAGCGTCCACCGCACCGAAGGACGCGAAAGGCGGGGCTCTCCTTTCGAGGCCCCGCCTTTCGCGCTGGCGGTTTATCCCGCTTCCTGACAGTATCCCGCGGTGTCCATGATTGCTCCCGCGACCATTCATATCGGCGCGCTCGAAATAACGGCGCTGCCCGATGGGTACGCTGATATTCCCGGTTGGCCGGTGCCGCAGGATCCGCCCCCGGACCCACCCATCGACTGGTCCGAATACCATCACGCGTTCCCCACCGGGTTCCACGGCGAAGACCACCGGTGGCGAATCCACAACAACTGCTACTGCATCGAAGCGGGTGGCAGACGCATCCTCGTGGATTGTGGCGTGGGCGTCGGCCCCTACCCACGCTACGGCAACATGCGCGGCATGATGCCGAATGCCCTGGCGAATGCCGGCCTCGACTTCGACGATTTCGATATCGTGTTCCTGACGCACGCCCACCCCGACCACGTGGGCTGGACATTCGACGAGGAGCACGGACGGCCTCGGTTTCCCAATGCGCGCTACCTGCTTTCGCGTCGCGACTGGAATCACTTCGGCGGCCGGGAAACCATCCCCCCATATTTCCGGCGGTTCCTTCAGCCGCTGCAGGATGCAGGGGTGCTCGAGTTGCTCGATGCCGAGACCGAGTTCGCGCCGGGCCTGACGGCGATCGAGACGCCAGGCCACACCCCGGGCCACATGAGCCTGCTGATGCAATCGCGGGGCCAGGGCATGGTCATCGCCGGCGACGTGCTGAACAGTCCGATGTTCCTCACGGAGCCGGACCGGCTGTTCGGCGCCGATGCCGACCAGCGACTCGCCAACCGAACGCGCGTAGCTCTGGTGCAACGCATCGAAGACGAAGGCTGGAAAGTCGCGGCCGAGCACTTCCCCGAGCCCGGCTGGGGCGAGGTCGTGCGGATCGAAGGCCGGCGCTGGTTCCGAGCGCTGTAGATGTTCACCAGCTGACAGCCGAGTAGATCTCGGCGAAAGTCCTGCTGGGCCGTCGCATGAGGAGTCCGGTGTGGCCGAACCCGGCAGCGGCCGCCAGTGACTGCCAGCGGCTGAAGGGGACCGGGTGCGGCACGGCGAAATTCCCGCGCTCGATGTTGTACTCGACGATCACGATCCGGCCGCCCGGGGCCAGGAACCCTTTGACGTGCGCCAGCACTGCCGCCGTGTCCCGCTGAAAGTGGAGAGAGTTCGCCATCACGATGCCGTCGAGGGCCGGGAGATCGAGCGCCTTCGTGAAGTCGGCCTCCTGGTAGCAGACCGTCGTGTCGGGGAACCTCGCGCTCATTTCCCGCTGGTTTGCCCGCAGCGCCCGAGCGTCGCGGTCCACGGCGTGGATCTCTCCCGCAGGGCCGAGGACCTCCGTAAGGGCCAGCGTGAACGCGCCCGAACCGGCGCCAAGGTCGGCCCACCGAGAGCCGGCAATGCCGCCACGGATCAAGTTCACGTGGTCGCGGTGATCCATCGGTAATGTGCCCGGCCTACGCCTTGAGGCTCGGTATGGGCCCGGCCGCGCGGCCAACGGCGGCTGCCGCCTTCGCAGCCACTTCAAACCAGTCGTTCGGTCGACCCGGCAGGTCGGTCAGACGGAAGACCTGCTTCGTTCCGGCAATGCCGGAGATCTCTGAAAGTTCCGCCGCCAGCGCGCGGCATGACGAGAGCAATTCGACATCAGGGACGACTTCGTGGGCGATGCCGAGCCGCAACAGTTCCGGACCGGGAATTCGCCTTCCAAGAAGCATGATGCGCCGTGCCATGCCGTCGCCGTAGCGCATGCGCAACCAGGCGAGGTTCATCGGGGCCGGCCGGCCCTGGCGCACTTCGCCAACCTGGAGAAACGCAGATTCGCCGGCGACGATGAAGTCTGCCGAGAGCGCAAGCGCCGAGCCGGCGTTGATGGCGTACGCCTCGAGCGCGACGACGATGGCCTTGTCGCAGGCGTAGAGGCGCTCGTGGACCCCTCGCCAGGCCGCCTGGAATCCCGGCAGCCAGTCCGGGCGCGGGTCCGCGTTGAACTCCTTCAGGTCGAGACCCGAGCAGAAGACGCCGGAGGCGCCGCGGATGAGGATGGCGCCGACCTCCGCGTCCGCGGAGCACTCGTCGATCGCCGCTTGCAGACCGAGCGCGAGCGGCCCCGTGATGGCGTTCTTGCGCTCCGGCCGGTTGAGGATGATTTCGGCCACGTGGCCGTTCCGCTCGATCAGTACCAGTTCACCTGTCATCGTCGTAACCTTTTCCGCGAAGACCAAACCCTTCGTCACCTGGATTCTCAGGCGGGGCCGTCGCGCCCACAACCTGGCGAAAGCGAGTCGGCATGCATCTCATTCTCACCAACGAAGCGCCCATCCACTGGGCGCTGGGAGGCGCCGCCATCGGCGTCATCACACTGACGCTGCTGTTCATCGGAAACCGGCGGCTTGGCGTCTCCACCGGCTTTGAAAACATCTGCTCGCTCGTGGTCCACAGCCCGTACTTCACGCGCGAGGCACTCACCTCTTCGAACAACTGGCGCCTGCCGCTCCTCGGCGGGCTCGTGATTGGCGGAGTTCTTTCGGCGGTGCTTGCCGGAGGGTGGGAAACCACCTGGGCGCTCGGCGTGTTCGATTCCGATATCGGCTGGGGCAACGGCGGCAAGCTGATCTGGATGTTCGCCGGTGGGCTCTTCATCGGCTTCGGCACACGCCTGGCAGGCGGATGCACGAGCGGCCACGGCATCTTCGGCATGTCGAACTTCGAACTCCCGAGCATCGTTTCGACGGTCAGCTTCATGGCCGCCGGCATCGTGACTACCAACGTCATCTACCGGGTGATCCTGTGAACCGTTCGCGCCTCTGGCTGCTCTTCTATCTCGCCCTCGGGACCGTGTTTGGCCTGGTGCTCAGCCGCTCCGGCGCCGCCGACTACAACTACATCCAGGGGATGTTCCTGTTCGAAGAGTTCCAGCTCTACGGCATCATCGGCACAGCGGTGGTCGTCACGGCGCCGGGGCTCTACCAGCTCAAGCGCTACGGCAAGTCGGCCGGCGGCGAGCCCATCCGCTTCGACCCCAAACCCGGACACCGAGGAAACCTGTACGGCGGCATCCTTTTCGGCATCGGCTGGTCGATCACGGGGATGTGCCCGGGCCCCATCCTCGTGAACATCGGCGAAGGCAAGCTCTATGCGCTCGCCGCGCTGGCCGGGACGCTCGTCGGCGCGGGCGCCTTCGGCACGCTCTATCCACGGCTGCAGAACGCGTTCCGGCTTCCGCCGCTCCAGGTTGGTACCGGCGAAGGTTAGCCGCGCGAAAACCTGGTCCGCACTTCGGGCTGCGTGGAGCTATGATCGGAGGTAATCCAACACCCCGAGGGTCCTCACCGTGGCGAAGACGAAGCCGACCAGTAAGAAGAACACCAATCCCGGGTTCAAAGGCGCTGGCGGACCGCCACCGGTGAAGGGCAACGCGCGCAGTGCCGCCCCCGGCGGCGGGCAGAAATCGATAAAGCCCAAGGCGAAGTAGAAGCTGGACCCAGTTCACCGGGCCGTATTGCGATACGGCCCTGCGACCAGGCATCAAGGGCTGTCTCTATGCTTTCGTCGCCGCCTTCAGTTCGCGCAACTCGCGCCGCATCTCGCGGTCGCGATTGAAGCGCTCGGTGACGTCGCGGGCCGTAGCCATGGCGCCGATGGCCTCGCCGGCGGCGTTCAACACGATCGCGAAACCAAGGTCCACGTAGATGGTTTCGCCGCCCTTCTTCATCGCCCGAGTGGTGAGGGCCTGGCCCTTGTATTTCGTCACCTTGTCACCGAGTGCGCGGTCGTAGCCGGTCCAGTGCGCTTCGCGGAACTGTTCGGGGATGATGAGGTCGAGCGTCTGTCCAAGCGCTTCAGATGCGGAGTGACCGAAAACCCGTTCGGCCTCCGCGTTCCAGACGCCGATAACTCCATCGGTACCTGCGAAGATCACCGCGTCGGGTGACTGTTCGATGAGCGTGGTAGCCAGCTGCGAATCCATGAGAACTTCCCTCCATGGCATGGAGTGTACCGTGCCGGGCGAAGCCTGCCTTCGCAGCCCCTATCGTTTGACGCCGCCGAATAGATAGAATGCACGAATCACCGCTATCGGTTCGACCATCCGGAACGGCTGGGGATGGATCACCAGAGCGCAAAGGGCACCCAGAACTCGCCGCTTATGAGAGACGCCCACCATCTTCTGACTCCCGCCGATGGACGGCCTTTCGACTATAAAGGCGGCGACCTCGATGTCCCGCAAATAGTCGAAGTGTTCAAGGCCGCCCTCCTGGATGTCGCAGATGCAGTGCCGGGCCGGATGCAACTCCTGCAGCAGACAGCGCTCGCGCTGATTTCGCGCCGGCACCAGTTGCTCATCTCGCGCGCGGGCACCGGGAAGTCGCTCTACGGCGAAACCGTCTTCGGGCACTTCGAAGGGACGACCTTCAAGGCCCAGTTCACCCAGGGCACCCGCGTGGAGACGATCCTCGGCGGACTCGACCTCAGGCTCTTCCACGAAGGTAAGCTCTGGCACGACACGTCGCATTCGCTGGTGACTGCCGACTTCGCCTACCTCGACGAGTTCATGAACGCCAACGACATGGTGCTCGAGGCGCTCCTCGGGATCCTGAACGAGCGGAGATTTCAGCAGGGCGAGCAGCAAGAGAACGCCCAGCTCCACACCGCCCTGGCGATGACGAACCACCTGAAATACTCGGCCATCTCGGAGCCGATCCTCGACCGATTCATGTTCAAGGCGTCGATCGATCCGCACGGCGATACGCTCAACGACATCCGTATCGACCTCGCCTACGGGCGTCACCACGGCCACCCGCGCCCGCCCGAGCACCCGATCCCGTTGCACATGCTGCGCGAGCTCGCCGACATTGTTCAGGGCGACCACGCCACCCGGTCGATCGAGGCCTCGCACGACATTCTCTTCCTGAAGAACGAGCTCATCGAGACCTACATGCGCCTCCAGGATTCGCACCTGCGTTCGCAATCGCGCGATGGCGCGCACCACCCTGCCGATGGGTACGTCAGTCCGCGCACGAAAGCTGCCTGCCGCGACGTGCTCAACGCCTCGGCGATGCTCAACCACCGAGGCCACGTGACCGCCGACGACCTCTACGCGCTCCGTTACGTGCTCACCACCATCCCGGGCAACGACCGGTCGATCCCGGATCCCTCCCAGGACATCTTCACCGAAGCCATCCACACCACGCTGGCTTCGTTCACCGCGATCGACCTGCAGACCGTGAACGAGCTGACGACCATCGCGCAGACCTTCGGATGGTTCACGCACGGAACGCCGCTCGAGTCTCAGCCGGCGCACGGGCGTATCGCCCGCATCTTCCTGGCGCTCATCGGCAAGGGCAGCTGGCACGAAGTGAACTACGACACCTTCGTCGATGCCCTGCGCAGCCGGAACATCGTGAATCCGCGCGTGAACGAACTGCGCGAGGAGATCCTCGAAGAGATCCTGGAGCACAGCACCAGTGCCTGAGGTCGCCGCCCCACCCACCCCAGGCACGTTGAAGGCCGAACTGCAGGGGCTCTATCGCTCCTGGCGGATCCTCGACCTGCTGAACGCGACGACCGAGACGATGCCGCCTCAGTGGCTCCGCATCCTCGAAATCGCCCGCAATATCCTGTTGCATCGCCCGCTCCCCGGCATCGAGATCCCCGATGACCTCGACTCGCTCGTTTCGCCCGCGGAGGCTATCTACACGACCCAGATCCATATCGAGCGCAAGAAACGGGTGGTCTATCCAGTCACAGGCGACACGAACGTGCAGCCGCTCCACCAGCTCACTGACTTCCCGCATGTGACCCTCCCCGACATGATGCTGCGCGGCATCTCCCAGGAACTGTTCGACTTCCGCCTGATCAGCGGCGGCATTAACGGCCTCTACAACATCGAAACCGGGCCGGCCGAGCAGGAATACGACGACATCGTCGAGGTGCGCGTACCCACCGGCGGCATGACGCGGAAGAAGCGCCAGAAGGTCTATGCGCTCCTCGATGTCTCGAACTCCATGCGCGACAACAACAAGGAAATCTTCGCGAAAGCGTTGCTCCTCTCCTACTTCCTCATCGCGGTCGAAGAGGGCGCCCAGATCTTCCTGCGCACGTTCGGCAACACGGTCCACCACCGCACTGATTGCAAATCGACCGAGGAGTTCGCCGAGCTTGCCGACCGCGTGCTCCGCGTCACCCCTGATGGGAGCACCGACATCAAGGCGGCGTTGGACACTGCCATCGGCGACATCCGCGCACTCGACAGCTACAACACGCTCGAACACCTGGGCGAAGCCCCGCCAACCGAGATCCTGCTGATCTCCGATTGCGAATCGTACGAAGTGCCCTATCTGCCGAAGGGCATCCGCCTGCACACGGTGCACCTGAAGGGCGGACGCATGATGAAGGCCTACGTTGAGGGCTACGAACGCATCAAGGCCGAGAGCAAGACCTTCACCGAGATCGACACCTCACTCCTCGAACTCCCGGACTCGACGCGGGACAAGTGGCTGCTGGAACAGGACGGCCGCTCGCTGGAACTCGATCTTGCGCTGAACTCCATCGAAAGCAGCGCCAGACCAGACGAGCGCCGCCGCAAAGGCCTGCAGACCGCCTACCGGCGGATGAACGAGAAGTCCACGCGGCGCGCCAAGGGCATGCAAAAGATGGCGGGACTCGCGATCAAGCCGGGCCTCGGCCTCGCGGAACTGTTCCGGCTGGTCGGCGTAATGGTGCGGCGAATATTCCTGCGGCCTGCCTCCGAGGCCTGGGAGGATGCGGCGCCCCGTCCCGAAGCCATGCCTATGGGCATGCGCTTCCGCGAGCGGCGATAGACCTCACGACTCGCTGGAGCGAAGGCCAACCCGTTCGAAGTTGTCGATAAGCAGTTCCCCGATGGGTTGCCGGCCCGTGCCGCGAGAGTTGATTGCCCGTGACATCGTGACCGTCTGGATTCGATAGCCGAGCCCCCCGTACAGCCCCCGCACGTATTCGTGGTCAGAGTTCGAAAGCATCGCCGCGACTCCCCGGCGGGAGAGGTCTTCGAAAGCGTCCCTCAGACGCTGCTGGTCGGCACGACCGAAATCGGCGCGCGTGTAGCCGGTGAAGTTGGCCGTCGAACTGAGCGGGTGGTACGGAGGATCGAGATAGACAAAGTCACCCGGCGAGGCGGCGGCGCAGGTTGCCGCGAAGTCCTCCGAGCGCAGTTCGGCGTGTTGCAGCGCTGCCGAACAGGCGGTCAGCAATTCACCATCGAGGATGCGCGGGCTCTTGTAGCGCCCGTGGGGAACGTTGAAGCCGCCTCCGGCGTTCACGCGGAAGAGGCCGTTGTAGCAGGTCTTGTTGAGGAAGATGAAGCGCGCCGCTCGCCCGGCCGGCGTGTGCGGGCTGGAGGCTCGAACGCTGTAAAACAGGTCCCGCCGGCCCGCCGCTTCCAGGGCGTGGTAGGAAGCGGAAAGCGCCGCAAGACCATCCAGCAGCGCATCGCGCTCATCGCGCAGGACCGTGAAGGTTTCGATGATCTCGGCGTTCGCATCGTTGAGGGTCGCCCGGACCTTGGGGCGCTCGTTTTCGACCGAGAAAAAGACCGCCGCTGCACCGGCAAACGGCTCCACGTACCCTGAAACCGACGGCGGCATAGCCGCGACGATACGCGGCGCCAGCTTCGCTTTGCCACCGGCCCACTTCAAGAAAGGTCGAGCCATTAACGAAGATTCTGCCCTTATGGATCGTACGCGCGAGTGCAAAGGGTAGCGCTTCCATCTCTCGCACAGATGTTCTAAGCTCCGGCCGTGGGTACCGTGCCGCTTCCCGTCCTCGAACCGTCCGCTTTCTCCAACACCCTCGCGTCAGCCCAGAAGGTCTTGCGCGACGTTTTCGGCTACTCCGAATTCCGTCCCGGGCAGAGCGAAGTCATCGGTGCGGTGCTTTCGGGACGCGACACGCTGGCAGTGATGCCAACCGGCGGCGGTAAGAGCGTTTGTTACCAGGTCCCGGCGCTCCTCCGGAAGGACGGGCTCACCCTGGTGGTTTCGCCGCTGCTTGCACTGATGAAGGACCAGGTCGATGCGATGGTGGCGATGGGCGTACCGGCCGCGGCTATCAACTCCACCATTCCGGTGGAGGAGCAGCGCCAGGTGCTCGCCGAGGCCGCCGCAGGCAACCTCCGCCTGCTTTATGTCGCACCGGAACGCTTCGGCGCGGCAGGTTTCATGGCCGCGCTCCGCGGCCTACCGATCGCGCTCCTCGCCGTAGACGAAGCGCACTGCATCTCCCAGTGGGGCCACGACTTCCGGCCCAGCTATCGGGATCTCGGCAGCGTGCGCGACCGCATCGGCTCGCCGCCAGTCGTCGCCCTGACGGCGACTGCCGACCCGCGCGTCCGCGACGACATCATTCAGCGGCTCGACCTCCACGACCCGATCGTCCACGTCGCCGGCTTCGACCGTCCGAACCTCCACTTCGAAGTCGTGAAAGTAGCGAACCTCAAGGAGAAGTTCGAGGGCATCGCGGCTCAGTTGCGCGAACTCAAAGACGAATCGGCCATCGTCTACTGCGGCACGCGCAAGCGCGTCGAAGAGATCACGGACTCGCTGCAGCGCGCCGGCATCAAGTGCGCGCGTTACCACGCGGGCATGCCCGACGAAGACCGCAAGCGAATCCAGAACGCGTTCGCGCGTGACACGCTGCGCGTCATTGTTGCGACAAACGCGTTCGGCATGGGCATTGATAAACCCGACGTCCGCGCGGTGATCCACCACGACATGCCGGACTCGCTCGAGTCCTATTACCAGGAAGCCGGCCGCGCGGGCCGCGACGGCGATCCTGCGACCTGCACCCTGTACTACGCCACCCGCGACCGCGGCCTGCGAGAGTTCTTTATCGAGATGTCGCACCCGGAGGCATCGCGCGTGGTAGAGGTCTACCAGGACCTGACGCGCTTCAGCGGCGAGCGCGTCCACGTCCGCGACGTGATGAAGGGCGACGACGAGCCCGGCATCAATGCGGCCATTCAGTCGCTTGTCGAATCCGGGTTGGCCGGAAAAGCGGGCTATTCGGTCTGGGCCACACGGCCCAACGGCGAGGCGGAGATCGATACAGCGGGACTGGAAGCCCATCGCGAGCACTCGTTCCAGAAGCTCGACGCGATGGAGAACTACGCGCGCTCACGTACCTGCCTGCGGGCGCGCATCCTCGATTACTTCGGCGATGCCGTGCATGAGCCTGCCTGCGGCAATTGCGGCCCGTGCGCCAGCGGACCCGAGACGCACGATGAGGCTATCGCGGCGAGCGAAGACGGCCTCTTCCGCGAACTACGGGAGACCCGTAAGGCCATCGCCGACCGCGACGGCGTGCCGCCCTTCGTGGTCTTCAGCGATGCCAGCCTCCGCGACATGGCCCAGAAACGCCCGCGCAACCGCGTCGAGATGCTCGCTGTGAGCGGCGTGGGCCAGGTGAAGTTCGAACGCTACGGCGAGGCCTTCCTCTCAGTGATCAAGGCCGCGAGCGCGCCGGTGCCGGAACGCAAGACGCTCTATTCGCGCGACACCCATGCCGGCAACGGCGCGAAGCTCACGCCATCGCTTCGCGAGACTCTCTCGCTCTACCAGGACGGCATCCGCGACGTCCGCACGATGGCACGTGCCCGCGCGCTCGCGCCCTCAACCATCGCGAACCACCTCGCGCAACTCATCCTCAATGAAACCATCGCGGACCTCGATGGGCTGGTGGATTTCGAGAAGGTGGAACTGGTCCGCGACGCGACTCAGGGCGAACGAATCGGCTCAATCGGCCCGCTCAAAGAACTCCTTGGCGAACGCATCACCTACGAAGAGTTGCACCTCGTGCGGGCGTATCTGAGCCGGGGCTAGCCGTTCTGCTGGGCGGACGCCCTAGCTCAGCCCGAAGAGCGCGTCCAGGCCAACCACGAGGTGGTCGAGCTTCATCACCTCGCGCGTGGCCATGATCACGCCCGGCATGAACGAATCTCGGCCTGTGGTGTCGTGGCGGATCGTCAGCGTTTGGCCAAGCCCGCCGAAGATGACCTCCTGGTGCGCGACAAGCCCGCGCAGCCGCACAGAGTGCAGTGCGACGCCGCCGAACTCGGCACCGCGCGCGCCGACCAGCGGTTCGATTTCTGAATCCGGGTGCGAAAAGTCTTTCTCGCGCGATGCACGCATCAGTTCCGCGGTCTTCTTGGCGGTACCACTCGGGGAATCGATCTTGGCGTCGTGGTGCAGTTCGATGATTTCGGCGTGTTCGAAATAAGGAGCAGCTAACCGCGCGAAGTACATCATCAACACCGCGCCAATCGCGAAGTTCGCAGCCACCACCGCGCCGGTCTTGTTGGCGGCAGTCTCCTTTTCGAGCCAGCCGAGAAAGTCGTCGCTGAGGCCCGTGGTTCCGACAACCAACCGGACGCCCTTCGCGATGCATGCCTTCGCCAGCGTGGGTGTCCAGGCTGCGTTCGTGAAATCGATGACCACGTCCGGCTTCACCTCGTCGCAGGCCTTTCCAGCGTCGTCGAACAGCGGCAGGCCTTCGAGCACGCCAGCTTCCGCGAGACCGTCGACGAACCCGACGGGCGCCATTCCGTCCTCCGCAAGAACTGCGGCCGCGACTTCGCGCCCCATGCGCCCGGAACCAGAGACCAGAACCCGGATATCAGCCATAGGCGAGCATTGTACTCGACCGTGCTCAGGCTTCGATGGTCACCGTCCCGGATGAGCCATCGACCGTGATCATCGCGCCCTCGGGGATGCGCCGCGTGGCCTCACGCGTGCCGACAACCGCCGGGATGCCGTATTCGCGCGCTTCGATTGCCGCGTGCGAGAGCACCCCGCCAGCATCGGTCACGACCGCCGAAACCACGGCGAAGTAGGGCGTCCATGGCGGAGAGGTCGATGGACAGACCAGGATATCGCCAGGCACCAGGTCTTCGGCCTCGGCCAGACCGCCGACGATTCGAGCGCGACCGCGGACGACGCCGGCGTTCGCGGCGATGCCGCTGACGACAGTCGCAGTGGCCGGGTTGATCGCCACAGCGCCGAACACCCGCCGGAGCATCAGGCTGGCCATACCGACCATCTCGTAGGTGATGGGCAACCCCAGCGTCATGGGCGGGGCGAGTTTCAGGTTCTCCTGCCACTCGACCCGGCGGCCGGGCACGATTGCTCGGAGGTCGATCTCGCCGCGGGCCGCAGGCTCGAGTTCGCTGTATCGCAGGAAAAAGACGTCGCCCGGAGATTCCGCTACGCCCATCGCGACCAGCTTCTCTCCCAGCCGAACGAACAGGCGTCGCACACCGCCGAACAATTTCAACTGCCAGCGCGCCCGATGCTCGATGATGGGCACGTAGTCGCGGCTGACTGCGAGGGCCGCCTCGAACTCCGGGATGTCCTCCGGCTTCAACTTCGAACGGACCGTCGCGATCGCATCGGCACCGTTGTTCGTGCGTTCCTGGCCACTGGCCGCCAGAGTCGCCGCGACTAGCTTCAGGAGCGGGGCCGGGTCCTCGTTCCAGGCCGGTTCGTGGATCTCGCTCCAGAGAGCGAGTTCGTCCTCGTGGTCTTCCAGGAAGTTCGCAAGCATCGGGGCCCACGGCTCCCCGGTGTTGCCGGCCGCGGCTGCGAAGTCTCGCTCAAGGAGAGCTGCCTCGATTCCCGGTGTGCGGCGGGCGGCGTCCGCCAGGTCGCGCACTTCCGTCCCGAGCGACCGTGTCTGGGACTCCGACCCGTGAAGAATGCGGGCGGACAGCAATTCGCCTTCCGCACCCAGTTTGCCATCGAGGAGTATGGCCAGGCGTTCGGTGTCGGTACTGGCTTCCATCGCCGAAACGATCGTATTCGCAAAGGCCTCGCCTGTCGGGGCCACCATCTGCTTGAAGAACACGACTATCTGCTCGGCGCCCATAGCGTCGTAGTCCGCGTCGCGGAAGCGCTCGTAGATGCGCCGGGTCTCGGGGAGGTAGCGGCCTTCCCAGTTCTTCAGCGCTTGCCCGGGCGGCAGCGGGGGAGGCGCCGGTGGTGGACCCATCGAACGCGGCGAGCCGTAGGCGAAGCCGCGGATCGAAATGTAGTCCAGGCCCATCGGCCCATGGGCGCTCAACTCGGCGAAGAGGTCACCCGAAAGTGGTGGCAAAGCGCGGGGCGTGTGGATGATATCGCGGAGCCAGAGCCGGCCGGCATCCTTGGGATCGAGCACGAAGACATCGTCAGACATGAGACATCCCCCAGGTTGCGGGGGATGCTCACATGTTTGTTAGCGGTCTACAAGCGATCTACGCCACACTGGATGTCACCTCGCCTACTCGTTCCAGTCGTGCTTCTGGATCTGGCTCCGGCCACGGCGCTCGAACATCTTCGCGAAGTCTTCGTTGGCCTTTTCGGTCATCTCGAGCAAGTCATCCGAGCCGAGCTTCATCTTCGATGTGCGCCAGCGCTTGAGCATCGCGCGGTCCTTATCGGAGAGCCCGGCTTCATCCGCGATGCGGTTCACGATAATCGTGAGGCTTTCGTTGACTTCGTCGTCGGTAAATCGAACGTCCATTACTTCTTCACCGTTTCGTATCGGCCCTTGCTTTTCACGCGTCGCAGGAACTTGGAATCGATGTGGGCATTGAGCGCCTTGTTCAGGTCCTCGGTCAGTTTCGCAAGTCCGGGGGAACCCTCCGAACGATCGGAGCGCCATCGGCGGATGGCTTCCTTGCCCTCGTCGGAGATATCGGCGTTATCCACGGCCACAGCGCTGACGAGCATCATCAGCGACCAGGCTTCTGGCTCTTCCAGCATTACAATCATTCGTCACTCACCTGTGAATTTCGGAGTCCTCTTCTCAAGAAACGCTCGAACCCCTTCGGCCCGATCTTTCGTTGTCTGGAGGAGCAAGGTCAAATCAGTCTCGAATCGTAGCGCCTGGTCGATCGGTTGGGGCAGCCCCCGCCAGATCGCTTCCTTGGCCAATCGCGTGGCGATCGGACCCCGGCTGGCGATGACCCCGGCGATTCGGCGGGCCTCCTCCAGGGCAGATCCGTCTTCGCTCACCGACGAGACCAGCCCGGCATCGAGGAGTTCCGCCGCGGGTATGGCTCGCCTGCCGATGAAGAGGTCGAGCGCACTCGCCTCGTCGCAAAGTGCGCGGATGCGCGCGTTGCCCGCAAGGGGGCCTTTCAGCGAAGCGTTCTTCGAGCAGACGCGGATATCGGCGGCGAGGGCCACATCCACCGGCGCTGAGACCAGGTCGCCTTCGAAAGCGAACACGACCGGGAGTTCGAACAACGTCAGTTGTCGCAACTCCGCCGGAGAGAGCGGCCCGGAAGGCTCGCTGGCTCGTGTCGCATCGATCACCGCCACGCGCGCAGCGGTGCGCTCCAGCGCTGCATCCAATCGCGCCACTATGGATTCCAGCCCGTCTTCCAGCGCAACCTCGGCGATTCGTTCGTCCACGGCCCTAAGGCTACCCTGAGAAGGCGCGCTCAGGTACCCCGCCATCAGGGGCCTCGAATTGCCTCAAAGCATGGGAGATTCCACAATTCGCGGGTTATGGCGAACCTGAGCATCCCGGCCCCCGTAGAAACCGAGAAGAGTTCATTCATCCACGATCGGTCAACGCGCCCGGCAAAGCCGGCAACATCGCGTGGCAGCCTGTTGAAGTACTGGGCTGGAACGTTGGCAGGTCTGGTGCTCGCCGTTGGTCTCACCGCGGTGCTGTTTTCCGTACGCGACAGCTGGGACAACCATCGCGAATGGCTCGTGACCGTCATCCCGGTGCTGGTAATTGGCGGCATCGCCCTCGGACACCTGACCGCTCGCGGCCAGGCGAAGGCGCTCGTGCCCGGTGGCCTCTTCCTGTTCCTGGCGCTTCTCTTCGCGGGCGCGGACATCATCGCCGATAACGACAGCGGCGCCACGATGACGGCCCGCGACGTGCTTTCGATCCTCGGTGGAATTGCGCTGGGGATTTCCGTTGTCGCACTCACCATCGCCCTGTTCTGGGTCGAACTTCGAAACCCGACGAAGGCGCCCACTCCGGAGATGTAGTCTCCGCACACATCCTGGAGGTCCGGTTTATGAGTTCACTCGCCATCCCATCGACGATGGACGACATCACGCCTGCGTGGCTGACTGCCGCGCTGCAGGCGGGCGGGCGAGCGAAACAATGCACCGTGACCGGCATGCAAAAGGTCACGATCGGCCAGGGCGTGGGCATTCTCGGTGAGCTTTGCCGGATTACGCCGACCTATAGCGCCGCCGACCCCACGGCGCCCGCCACGCTCATCGCAAAGATCCCGACCGCAGATGAGGGCGGCAAGGGCGTCGCCCAGATGCTCGGCTTCTATGAGAAAGAAGTCCGGTTCTACAGCGACCTGTGCCAATCGACCGGCGTTCGCGCCGCCCATTCTTACTACACAGCGGCCGATCCGGCGGCGGTGAAGTACGTGATCCTCATGGAAGATCTCGGGTCGCTGCCAATCGGCGACCAGGTTGCCGGCGCCTCGGAAGCGGAATGCAAGACGCTCGTGACCGAAGTAGCGAAGCTCCACGCCCGGTGGTGGAACTCTCCGAAACTCGCGGCACTCGATTGGATCCCGGAGATCAACGCACCCGCAATGAAGCTCTCCGCGCTTGCTTACGCCCAGGCGCTGGCTCCGTTCCTCGAGAAGTTCGCCGCGAGCCTTACGCCGCAACAGTCCCAGATAGCGCAGGACCTCCTTCCCCGGCTGAACCCGATCCAGGACGCGCTCGCGAATTCCCCGGCGACGCTCTGCCACGGTGATCTCCGGCTGGACAACGTGTTCTGGGGAAGCCTCGACAATGCATCCCCCGTCACGCTCATCGACTGGCAAATCTCCGGCAAGGGCCGTGGTCCCTACGACATTGCCTATTTCATGAGCCAGAGTGTCGAGCCCGCGGTTCGAGCAGCCATCGAGAAGGATCTTTTGCGCGAGTATCACGCCACGCTCCAGGAGAACGGTGTGGCCGGCTATTCGTTCGACACCTGCTGGGACGATTACCGGCTCTCGGTGATGATGTGCCTCGCCTATCCGGTCGTCGCGGGTGGTTCGATCGACCTGGCGAATGAGCGGGGCCTTGAACTTGCCACCAAAATGCTCACCCGCTCCCTCAGTGCGATCATGGACCTGAAGGCGTACGAGGTGCTGGACAAGTTCGACCCGGCGCCCTTACCGGCCATTCCGGGCGCCTGAGCCGAATCAGCGTACGCGGTAGACTTCTGGCATGAGCCAGGTCCTGTTCGAACTCGATGACCGCGGCGTCGCGACAATCACACTGAATCGTCCCGAGAAGCTGAACGCTATCAACATGGCCATGCGAGATGAGCTCTGGGAGCACCTCCGTGCCTGCCGCGACATCCCGGAAGTCCAGGTCATCCTCTTCCGCGGGGCGGGCCCCTGCTTCAGCGCCGGCGCCGACATTTCGGAATTCGGGACCGCGCCATCGGTGATGGCCTCGCGCGCGGCGCGCCACAAGCGCGACATCTGGGACGCCCTGCTCCACCACCGCTGCACCACCATCGCGGCCATGCACGGCCACTGTTTCGGCGCAGGGCTCGAACTGCCCTTGTACTGCGACATCCGCATCGCAAGCGAGGGCGCGACCTTCGGCCTGCCGGAAGTCTCGCTGGGCTACATCCCCAGCGCTGGCGCGACGCAGATGCTGCCACGGCTCATCCCTCCCGGCATCGCCGCTTCGATGATCATCTCCGGCGAACCGCTGGACACCGATGCGGCGGCTCGTTGGGGCCTCGTCGACCATGTGGTGCCCGTGGCCGCTTTCGATGCGGCCGTTGCGAAGGAAGTCGCAGGCGCCCTGGCGCTTGAGCCTGCCCGGGCCCAGGCCCGCCGCCGGCGCCTCATCGCCGAGCCGAGCGCTCCCGCAGCCGCTTCGATACGCTAGCCGGGTGAAGCTCGATCCCGGGCCCGAGGCGGTCCGTCCGCCAGTGTTGCTTGGCTGTTTCTTCGGGATCGCCGTCGTGGTCGCCATCGTCGGGCTCGCCTTCTTCGCGATCACGTTCCTGGAATCGGGCGCGAACAAGGGCGAGGTGGCGCTGGAAGTCGCTGAAGCCTACGCCCCTGGCTCGGCGCAATTCGTTTCGAGCGAGAACGTCTTCCTCGTCCGGCTGGTCGATGGCAGCTTCATCGCGCTACTCGATCTCGATGCGGCCAACCGCGCCAACCAGGCGAACCGCTGCCGCGTAAACCTCCTCCCGATCACCGATCCGGCGCTCGGCGAACCCGCCGAACAACTGACCAGGCAAATGAGCGCACTGGCGGCTGGTTCGAACTCGGTGCTGTTCGAATCGTGCCTCGGTTCGATTTACGACATCGCCGGGGTCCGCTTGAACGGCGCCGGCCCGAACCTCGACCGCTACTCTGTTCGATTTGATGACAGTGGTCATGTGGTCATCGACACGACCAGGCGCATCTGCACACAACGAACCGAGACCGCGCAATCCGTCTCTGTCGCATGCTGAGAACCGGACGTATCCCTCGCCCAAAACAAAGTTGTAGGATGCGCGCCAACAGTCTCCAGGGCGGATGGTGAGGGACCGCGATGAACGCTTTCCAGGCAATCGTGACGAAGCGCGACACGCGGCACTACACAGCCGACCCCATCCCCGATGAAGTGCTGACTCGGGTGCTGCAGGCGGGCAGGATGGCCGGCAGTTCGAAAAACACCCAGCCAGTTCGCATGGTGGTTGTCCAGGGCCAGAAGGCCCGCGAGGAACTCGCTGCGTGCGGCGATTTCGCAAGCCACATCAATACCTGCGCGGCGGCGGTGGCCGTCGTCCTCGCTCCCGGTGGCAGCGGCTTCGATGCCGGCCGGGTGGCCCAGAACCTGATGATCGCAGCGTGGAACGAAGGCCTCGCCAGTTGCCCGACATCGATGCACCGCCCGGAATGCGCCGCGGAGAGACTTGGCCTGCCCGAGGACTTCTCGGTGGCCATCGTCGTGGCCCTTGGCTATCCAGACCTGAAGCACCCGATGAGCGGCGGGCGCCAGCGGCTCCCGCTGGACGAACTGGTGCGCTGGGAGCGCTGGTCGGAGTAGGGGTTCTCCTGACTGAGGAGAATTCACACAACGTGTATGGTGGTAACGACCATCCAGCGGGACACCGCCTCTCGAGACGACAGTGGATTCAGGCGACGCCACGAGCGACAAGAGCAGCCTCGATGCAGTCACGGGCGAAAACGAGCGTTACCGGGCACTCTTTGAGCGGGCGCCAGACGCCATCGTCGTGCTGGACCCCACGACCGGGCGTTTCGTGGACGCTAACACGAGCGCTACAGCGCTTTTCGGTTACACCCGCGACGAATTCCTCCAGCTGGGTCCGGCGGCAATCAGCCCCGAACTTCAGCCCGATGGCCGGACGAGCGAAGCGGCAGCGCGCGAGGCGATTCAGCGCGCCCTCAGCGGCGACGAACAGATATTTGAGTGGACGCACCAGGACCGGCCGGGCAACCGCATGCCGTGCGAAGTGCGCCTTTCGAGGATCCCGGCGCAGCCTTCCGCCCTGATCCACGGCCGTATCACCGACATCCGTGCGCGAAAGGCAGAGGAAGCGGCGCTCGCGGCCCGCGAACGGACCTTTCGCACGCTCGCCGAAAACTCACCCGACTGGATAATTCGTTTCGATACCAGCCTGCGCAGGCTGTACGTGAACCCGGCCGTGCTGGCAGTTTCCGGCCGCAAGCCCGAAGAATTGCTCGGGCTCACTCCAACGGAGAGCTACCCGGACTCGGAAGAGATGGAGGTCTTCGAAACCGCCCTCCGGCGCTGCCTGGAGACCCGTTCGCCCCAGGTTGTCGAGCGCGAAACCACGGTCGCCGGCGACACGCGCGTTCTCCAGTCATCCATTGTTTGCGAGTTCGACGAGCAGGGCGAAGTCGAATCACTCCTCGCGGTTACGCGGGACATTACGCCATCCAGGAAGGCGGCAGATGCGGAAGCCCGGCTGGCAAGCATCGTGGATTCCGCCGGGGAGGCCATCATGAGCGCGACGCTCGATGGCACCGTCACCTCCTGGAACGCCGGCGCCGAACGGCTCTTCGGCCATCGCGCCGAGGATGTTGTTGGCAAGACGGTGGACTTTCTGTTCGGCGCCAGCACGCCAGAAGACCGGGACCAGCTTCGGGACCGTGTTTTCGCCGGGGAGACAATTGAGGGCCTGGTCGCACGCTGGCCGACGGCTGACGGTGGCTCCGTCACGGCTGCGACGACGCTTTTTCCGCTGCGCAATAGCACCGGCGAAATCATCGGGACCGCCAGCATCGCGCGCGACCTGACGGCGGAGCAACGAGCCCAATCGGAACTGAGCCTGAGCCAGCAACGGCTGCGGCTCGCCCTGGCCGCTTCGCGCATGGGTACCTGGACGTACGACTCCCGGACCGGTGTGCTCGAGTTTTCCGAGGAGGCCGCTGTCATCTACGAGCGTCCGCGCGATCAGATGCCGACCACCATGCACGATGCGCTTGCCCTGTTCCACCCGGAGGACCTGCCCGATACGCTCGATCGCCTTCGTAGTGGCATTCCAGCCGGGTCGATGCCGCGCGAATACCGCATTCGGCTTCCGGACGGCTCGTACCGCTGGATCGCGGGTATTGGCGACCTCACCTCCAGCGATGGCGTCGTTACCGGCATCGTGATGGACGTCGATGAGCGGAACCGGGCTGAACAAACGCTAAAGGAGAGCGAGGAACGCTTCCGGGCGGTGGTCAATGCCACTTCGGTCGGCATCGTCATCTTCGATGGAGAAAGCGTTCTCCAGGCGAACCCCGCTGCCGGCCGGATCTTCGGCGTCCCGGCCGAGTCGTTGACCACGCCGGGGGGCACTTCGCGGTTTATCGATAGCGAAACCGCCAGGGTGGTGCGTGAACGCGCGCTGGCGCGCGCCCGAGGAGAAGCCGTCCCCTCAGACTTCGAAGTACTCGCCCACAAAGACAACGGGGAACCGCTCTATCTCCTGACAAGCGCCAACCCTATCGACCTTGGCGGCAGGCGAGTCTCGCTCGTCACGATTATCGATGTCACGGAACGAAGGCTCGCCGAACAAAACCTGCGCGAAAGCGAGGCGAAGTTCCGCAGCCTGGTGGATAACTCGCCGGACTATATCACGAGATTCGGGCGCGACCTTCGCATCGAGTTCGCGAACCGCATGGCCGAAACGCAGGCAGGCAGCGAGGGCACGCACCTGCTGGGACAGCACATCACCGAACTGAAGTTTCCTCCGGCGGTGGAATCGCGCTGGAACTCACTGCTCACGGCGGTCATCGAAACGGGCCAGCCGGTCGAATTCGAATACATCCTCGGGGAGGACGGGCCGAAGCGGGAATACCGGATGACCCGGCTTATTCCAGAAGTCGATGAGACCGGCTTTGTGCGGCATGTGCTTGCCGTGGTGACCGATATGACCGCGGCGCGATCCGCGGAAGAAGAACGGCGGCGGCTCGACCTTCAGATGCAGCACACTCAGAAGCTCGAAAGCCTCGGCGTGCTTGCCGGGGGCATCGCCCACGACTTCAATAACCTGCTGGTCGCAATCCTCGGGAATGCGGGCCTCGCCCTCATCGAACTCCCGCCCGAGTCACCCGCGCGCCAGACCGTCCAGGCGATCGAAACGGCTGCGCAGCGAGCCGCTGAGCTTACCCGGCAGATGCTCGCCTATTCCGGCAAGGGCCAGTTCGTCGTCGAACCACTCAACCTCTCGAAGGTAGTGGAGGAGATGGCCCACCTGCTGGAGGTTTCGGTCGTAAAGGGCGCAACGCTGAAGTACCGTTTCGGGCCCAACCTGCCCGCAATCGAGGGTGACGCCACCCAGATTCGCCAGGTGATCATGAACCTGATCATCAACGCCTCCGATGCGATCGGCGATCGCAGCGGCGTCATCTCCATCAGCACGGGCATGCTGTTCGCGGACCGCGCCTACCTCGAAGGCACGTTCATGGATGGCGACCTCCCGGAGGGCGACTACGTCTTCCTCGAAGTAGCTGACACCGGGGTTGGCATGGATGCCGAGACCCAGCAGCGCATCTTCGACCCGTTCTTCACGACGAAGTTCACCGGCCGGGGTCTTGGGCTGGCAGCCGTCCTCGGGATCATCCGCGGACATCGCGGGGCGGTGAAGCTCTACTCCGAGCCGGGCCGCGGCACCACGTTCAAGATCCTCTTTCCGGCCGGAAGCGCCGCAGCCGAACGCGAACCAGCCGATACAGACACACCCGGCGCCGGCATCGCGGGACGAACGATCCTCGTGGTCGATGACGACGAAACCGTCCGCAGTGTCACTCGCCGGATCATCGAACTCGCCGGCGCCAACGTGCTGACCGCTGAAGACGGCCTCGCGGGACTCGAGGTCTACCAGGCGAACCCCGGTATCGACCTCGTGCTGGTGGATATGACCATGCCCCGCATGGACGGCGAGGAAACGTTCCGCGAATTGCGGCGAATCGACCCCGATGTCCGCGTTGTCCTGATGAGCGGGTACAGCGAGCAGGATGCGACTGAGCGGTTCGCGGGCAAGTCCCTGGCCGGGTTCATCCAGAAGCCTTACCGGCCCGCCGATCTCGTCGCCCAGATCCAGAAATCGCTCGACAATTCCTAGGCTGGCGGCCAGCGATCTCCAAGCAGGCCTTCGAACGCCGGGTGGACCGCCCACTCCTCGGCAAGGGCACGGTATCGCTCGAGAGCCAGGAGTTCTGCCGCACTGGCTTCCTCGCGGCGCACCGCGCGAATCATCACGTTTCGCGCGGTGGCCTCTGGTGAAACGAATTCGATCACGTCGACGTGATACCCAAGCGCCTCCAGTGCATCGGCCCGCAGCGAGTCCGTGACGATATCGGCCAGGCGGTGCTGCAGGAGCCCGCTCCGTAGGGTCGATTGCCAGCGGGTAGCGGCCGGCAGCGTCGCGTCACGGGCACGCACTTCGATCTGGTCGGAGAGTTCCTGGTGGCAGCACGGCACCAGCACGATGACGCGCGCGTTGAGCCGGACACCGGCGGCGAGCGCCTCGTCGGTGGCCGTGTCACACGCGTGCAGGCTTAGCAAGAGGTCGGTGGGGGCGCCAGTTTCGGCGTACTGGGCGACCGTCGAAGGATGGAAGAAGGCCTGCGCAAGCCCCGCCCGGCGGGCGATCTGCGCGGCGGCTCCGATGACCTCGGGCGAGCTATCGACGCCATCGAGGCGCACGGAGAGACCGTTCAGCTCTGCCCAGAGGCACAGCGCCAGGCTCAAGTACGCCTTGCCACACCCCGCGTCGACGATGCGGGTTTCGCCTTGCTCCCACACAGGCAGGTGGCGGAGGAGCTCGATGTAATGCTGGACCTGGCGGTACTTGCCGGCGGCATCACCTAACAGGTGGCCGTTCTTTCCGTAGAGGCCTGCTTCGATAAAGAGTTCGCGGACCCGTTCGTTGTTGGGGGCGAGCGGATATCTGCGGACGCGGTCGTGGCCGGGGATTTCACCCGAACTGCGGGCTTCCTGCTTGAGCGAAGGCTTCGCCCGCGTCACCAGCCAGCGGCCGGAGCGAGCGCGACGCGCATGCCAGTCATGGTCGTGTGCGAGCACATCGAGATTGCACGGGCCGGTGTCCAGCGCCTCATCCAGCCGTCGCGCCCACTGGGCGGCCGAAAGCGTGGCGGTGGTCTCCTTGCGGCCTTCGCGCGTGACAACTTTCACCATCGCGCCGCGCTTCAGCCTGATTGGCTCCGCCACGATTTTGTCCCACGGGACGAACGACCGAGCCTGACCGGCAGGGGTAATCACGCACTTCCGCCACCCGCCCGCCGTCGCGATGTCTCGCAGCAGCGCGAGCACGGGCTGGAGTTGCGGGGCAGCATCCGAGGTTCTCGACACCTTTGCATTGTTCGTGGATAGAGAGCCCGCGTCTAGGAGCCCCCCGCGGGCGCGCCCGGTGGTTCCGCCACCGCCGCAACCGTAGAGAGGACGGGAGCGGTCCGTCGATAGCGGATCGCCGCAGCCGCCGAAGCGGCCAGCACGCATATCCCGAGCGCGACTACGGCGATGGAGACAAATCCGTCGACGATTGCCTGTTCCGAGACCTCTCGCGCGATCCCTGAACCGGTTGGCACGAAGTGATGCGCGGCCTGCTCCGAAACAGCAGCCTGTTCCGTCCCGACTCCCACTGCCGAAAGGTCAGTCGCCAGGTTGGCATCGATTGAATGCAGGAAGACCGCGCCGAAGACTGCCACACCAACCGATGTGCCGATGTTTCGGGCCATGGTGAGCGTGCCGGAGGCCAGGCCGGACTTCTGCACCGGCATCGCGCTAACCACCGCGAACGACGTAGCCGACATCACGAGACCGATGCCAAGTCCGCGAAGCAGGAACGCCGGCAGGAGCCCATCGACGTAGCGGCTCGAGGTGTCGAGTTGGAGCAGGTAGATGAACGAGATCCCGACCGACACCGAGCCCGCGATAATGATCAGCCGGATGCGGTGACCCAACCGCTGCCCGAGGATGCCGGAGACGGGCATCAGCAAGGCGACGAGGGCCGTCGCCGGGATGAAGGCAAGCCCGCCCTGGAGCGCCGTGAACCCCAGATAGTTCTGCATGAACAGGCTTGTGTACGGTTGCGACCCGAAGACCGCCGCCGAGAACAACCCGGCGCTCAGGCTCGCCATGACGAACGGCCAGCTTCGGAACAGGGTGAGGTCGACGAGCGGATAGCGGATCCGCCGCTCGACCAGCACGAAGCCGGGCAGGAGCGCCGCGCCAATCGCGAACGACCCAACGATCTGCGGCGAGGCCCATCCCTCGTCGTTACCGCGTGTCAGGCCGAGCAGGATGAGGAAAAGCGCGGCTGAGAGGACCGCGAGGCCTCGCCAGTCGAGGTAGCGGGGCGCATTGGTGTCGCGCGATTCCGGCACATACGCGAGAGCCATGGCGAGCGCGACCGCGCCCACCGGGATGTTCACGAAGAAGATCCAGCGCCACTGGTCGCCATTCACAAGCAGCCCGCCAAGGACGGGCCCGGCGATGAGCCCGAGGCCCGAGACACCTCCCCAGATGCCGATCGCTAGCCCGCGCTGTTCCGCCGGGAAAGCGTTCGTGATGATGCTGAGCGTGAGCGGCATCATCGTCGCGGCGCCGAGACCCTGGAACACTCGCAGCACCACCAGCTGCTCGATGTTCTGCGAAAGCCCGCAAAGGGCTGACGTGACCACGAAGACGCAGAGCCCGGTGAGGTATGTGCGCCTGCGCCCGAAGATATCGCCGAGCCGGCCTGCCGCGATCGGGAACACGCCTGTCATCAGCACATAGCCGGTCACGGTCCATTCGGCCGTGCTGAGGCTCGCATTAAGGTCTCTGCCGATCGCCGGGAACGCGACGTTCACTATGAACGTGTCGATCATCAGCATGCCGAGACCGAGGCAGGTCGCGACCAGGGTGAACCATTTTCCAGGGGAAACAGGAGCTCGAAGCATCGCGCATACCAGCTTTCGGGCAAGTAAGTCCTTTGATGCAACTCACTATAGCCGAGAAGCTCGCGTTTGCAACAGAAAAGCCCGCGAGATTCGCGGGCTTGCTGAATGTGTGCGAGATGTGGGGCTACCAGCCGCGCGTGGCGAGCAGTTCCTTTTCCGGGAGCGACGAAACGCTGATGCCCGGCATCGCCTTGCCGAGGCCACGGCTCACGCGAGCGATCACATCGGCGTCCTGGTAATGCGTCGTCGCTTCGACGATGGCTTTCGCCACCAGCGGAGGGTTTTCGGATTTGAAGATGCCGGAGCCGACGAAGACCCCATCGGCGCCGAGGCGCATCATCAGGGCGGCGTCGGCGGGCGTTGCAACGCCTCCAGCAGCGAAGTTCACCACCGGGAGCCGGCCTTCGCGCTTCACCTGCATCACCAGCTCGAGCGGCGCCCCGAGTTCCTTGGCCGTCGTGTAGATCTCGTCGTCGGCCATGTTGCGGATCCGCCGGATCTCGTCCTGCACCGTGCGCATGTGGCGGACGGCCTCGACGATGTCGCCGGTACCGGCTTCGCCCTTGGTGCGAATCATGGCCGCGCCCTCGCCGATGCGTCGAAGTGCCTCGCCCAGGTTCCGGCATCCGCAAACGAACGGGACCTTGTACTGGTGCTTGTCGATATGGTGACTCTCATCGGCCGGCGTCAGCACTTCCGACTCGTCGATGTAGTCGATCCCGAGAGACTGGAGCACGTCGGCCTCTACGAAGTGGCCGATGCGGGCCTTGGCCATCACGGGGATCGTCACGGCGTCGATGATGCCGGCGATCATCTCCGGGTCGCTCATGCGGGCGACGCCGCCGTCCTTGCGGATATCCGATGGGACCCGCTCCAGCGCCATAACGGCGCAGGCGCCCGCCTCTTCGGCAATGCGCGCGTGCTCGGGCGTGACAACGTCCATGATGACGCCGCCCTTGAGCATCTGCGCGAGACCAACCTTTACCGCCCAGGTACCGGTTTCAGACATCTGAAAAGCTCCTTGGCCGCCGAATCACTGCGGCCGTTGATGCGAGAGTGGTACTGAGTCTATGGCGATTCGCGTGCACAGAATAGAACCACTTTCCGAGGGCGAAGGCGCTCTCGCGGGGTGCCAGCAGTCAAATTCACCGCGTCGATAGGCCGTCTTTGCCGAAACGTTACGACAACTTCAGGTTCATTCCCTGTTCATCGCGCGCACATCCACCGTTCACACGCGGGTTGAAAGCTGGAACGCAACAACCCAGTGGGAGAAGCGAATGCTGACTGAGTACCTCGCCGTCGTGATCCAGGAGGAGCGCCTTGCCGAGTTGGCGCGATGCCGCCTCGCCGAAGAGGCTGCCCGCGCAAGCGGACACCGAACCTGGCTGGCAAAGCTGTTGCCGAAGCGGTCTCAGGAACGGCGAAGCCGCGAGCGAAGCGCCGCGTCAGCCGCCGGCCACTCGCTTTCGATGATGGAGTAGCTGGCCGAGTCGCGGACGTTGCCATCCGAGCCCATGCGGTTCGCCCGGATGATGCCGTCGAGCCGGCCGCCGATGCGTTCGATGGCGGCGCGCGAGCGTTCGTTCCGGCGGTCGGTATTCAACCGGACGACACGCACGCCCCAGGTCTCGAATGCGTGACGCAGCATCATCCACTTCGCCTCGGTATTGGCGCGGGTGCGCTGCGCCGAGCCGGCCAGCCACGTCCAGCCGATCTCAACCCCATCGGGCACGCCCTCGCCCCTGAAGTGTTCATTGCTGGCTGGCCACCCGAAATACTCGAAGTTGGCGAAGCGCGTAGACCCTACCACGCGGCCGCTTTCGCGCAGGATCGTCGCGAACGGAACCGCGGCCTGGCGGCTGGCAAGGTCGAGCGCCTCGGCCAGGTAACGCTCCATGGCCTCACGGCCCTCGGGAACCCACGTCCACTGGTAATTGGCGCGGTCCTCGGAAGCCGCCTCGATGAGCGGATCGAGGTGCTCGGTGGCGAGCGGCACGAGAAGAACGTGTTCGCCTTCGAGCGAGACGGGTGCGATCGGTGAAGCTGCAGCAGTGGTCATGCCGGAAGAGTACTGGCAGAAGTGGCCCCCTCAGAGGGCCACCTACCGTACACAGCAGCGAACCACTTTGCTACCGGTTAGAAGATGGGATTGACGATGACGGCCTGCTCGCGGCTTGGGCCCACCGAGATCAGGTCCACCGGGCATTCGAGCAGTTCTTCGACACGCTTGATGAAGGCCTGCGCCTGCGTGGGGAGGTCGTCGAACGTCCGGACTTCCGTCGTCGGCGTCATCCAGCCGGGAAGTTCTTCGTAAATCGGACGGATCCGTTCGAGCGTCGACTCTCGCGATGGGAAGGTGCTGATGATCTTTCCATCGAGTTCGTAGCCCGTGCAGATCTTGATGGTTGGCAGATTGTCGAGCACGTCGAGCCGCGTGAGGGCGAGGGCAGCCAGCCCGTTGAAGCGCACGCTGTACCGGGCCGCGACGGCATCGAGCCAGCCGATTCGGCGCGGCCGTCCCGTGGTCGTGCCGTATTCGCCGCGGCCGTACTCCTTCCCGTGGTCCCGAAGCATGTTCGCCGTCTCATCGAACAGCTCGGTGGGGAAGGGGCCATTGCCCACGCGCGTGCAGTAGCTCTTGAAAACGCCGACCACGCGCTGGATGTCGGTAGGGCCAATGCCGACGCCGATCGCGGCGCCGCCGCTGGAGCTGCTGGGCACGCTTGAGGTCACGTAGGGATACGTGCCGTGGTCAAGGTCCAGGAGCGAGCCCTGGGCGCCCTCGAGCAGGACGTAGTCACCGCGCCGGTGGGCATCGATGATGATGTCCTGGACATCGGCGATGTGCGGCGCGAGGCGCGCGCCGTATTCGCGGTAGCGCTCGTAGCACTCCTCGAACTGGATCGGCTCCGCGCCGAAGACGCCGGTGATGACACGGTTCGCGTAGTCCAGCGAATTCTTCATTCGCGGCGTGAGGTCTTCCGCGCGGAGCAGGTCGGCCACGCGGACGCCCCGGCGGGCGACCTTATCGATAAAGCAGGGCCCAACGCCCTTGCCGGTGGTGCCAATCGCATTTTCGCCGCGAGCGGCCTCGTCGAGCCTGTCGAGCGCGACGTGCCACGGCATGATCAGCTGGGCGCGGTCGCTGAGGATCAGCCGGCTCGTATCGATGCCCTTCGAATGCAGGCCTTCGATCTCGCTGAGAAGCACCGCGGGGTCGACCGCGACGCCGTTCCCGATGACGCAGGTTTTTTCCGGGTAGAAGATTCCCGCGGGGACGAGGTTCAATTTGAACTCCCCGCGATCGTTTACGATCGTGTGGCCGGCATTGTTTCCGGCGCTATAACGGGCGACAACTTTGGCTTTCCGAGCGAGGAGGTCGACGATCCGGCCTTTGCCTTCGTCGCCCCATTGCCCGCCGACCACGACGACAATAGGCATTGCAGACACACTCCGGGCCCCTTACCGGGGCCCGTTGATTTAGTTTACGGAATTTCGGGGACAACGGCTAACTGGCGGTTACCGCGAGCCCCTCAATCGTGGGTCCAGGACGTCCCGCAGGGCGTCGCCGAACATGTTGAAGCTGTACACAGCGAGGAAGATCGCTGCCCCGGGGAAAATCGCCAGGTGCGGGTAGCGCACGAGCTGCTCGCGGGCCTCGTTCAGCATGCGCCCCCAGCTGGGCGTTGGCGGTTGCACGCCGTAGCCAAGGAACGCCAACGCCGACTCCGTGAGGATGGCGCCACCGATCTGGATCGATGCCGAGATGAGCACGACGGCGAACACGTTCGGGAAAATGTGCCTCGTCATGATGCGTCCATCGGAGGCGCCGATGACGCGCGCAGCTTCGACGTAAACGTTCTGCTTCGCCGAAATCGCCGCGCCGCGAATCACGCGCGAGGACCCCAGCGACACGAGCACCCCAAGCGATACCGCTATGCGGAACACCACCTCTCCGGTTGGGTTTAACCCCAGGAAATCCGATACGACCTGTGGTGGGAACTGCGTCAGCGTGGTGACCACAAGGATGATGAAGATCAGTCCGGGCAGGGCGATGCCGATATCGACAATGCGCTGGGCGATAATGTCGACCCATCCACCGAAGTAACCCGAAATCGTGCCAATCAGCGACGCGAGCGTCGCACTTACGGCAACAACCATGAAGCCGATGATGATGGACGTCCGGGCGCCGTAGATGATGCGCGCGTAGACGTCACGTCCGAACTGGTCGGTGCCCATCCAGTGGGCGCTCGAAGGGCCCTGGAGGCGTTCGAGGATTGGCGGGGGGTTCGGGTTGGGGTTCTGGTTCGTGAACAGCCCCGGGAATATCGCCATCAACAGGAGAACGATGACGATGAACCCGCCGAAGGCGCCGAGCGGCTTGTGCCGGATGAACCGGAACAGCCCGACCCGCATCCGCTCGAAAAACGGGACCTCGCGGCGCAGTGCAAATTCTTCAAGTACAAGCGCGTCGCTGCTACTACTCATTTAGTTGTACCTAATTCGAGGATCGAGCACCGAGTAGATGAGGTCGACGCCGAGGTTGGCGAAAACCACGACCAGCGCTACGAGAACATTGATGGCCTGGATGACTGGATAGTCCAGCTGATTCACCGACGCGATGTAGTAGCGCCCCATTCCAGGAATCGAGTAAACGGTTTCGATGATGACGGTGCCGCCGACCAGGATCGGCAGCTGCAGGCCGACTACCGTGACGACCGGGATCAGCGCGTTCCGCATCACGTGGCGCGTGATGATCACGCGTTCACGAAGACCTTTCGACCAGGCGGTGCGGACATAGTCCTGCCTGAGCACTTCGAGCATCGTCGACCGCGTGAACCGCATGACGCCGCCCGAGAGGCCGGCCCCGAGGATGAGCGAAGGCATCCAGAGTAATTTGAAGTTGCCTATCGGGTCCTCGGAGATGGGTATGTACGTTGCTGGCGGCACGCCCCACGTGAAGTAGCGCCCGGCGAGAGTGATCAGCATCAGGCCCACCCAGAAACCGGGCACGGCCAATAGCGAGATCGCGAAACTCCTGCACGCATAGTCGATGAAGGTGTCCTGCCTGATCGCGGAGATGATGCCGACCGGTATCGCGATCGCGAGCGAGAAGATGATCGCGAGGACGCTCAGTTCGAGCGTCACCGGCATGCGATTCTCGAGCTCACTGATGACCGACCGGTTGCTGATGATTGACTTGCCGAAATCGAACCGGACGATGTCGCCGAGCCAGTTCACATACTGCGTGGCGATGTTGCCATCGAGGCTGTACTCCTTCAGCAGGGCCTGCTTGGTTTCGGTATCTCCAGCGCCGAAATCGCCCAGGATCTGGTCGATAACGTCACCGGGGACTGAGCGCACCATGACGAACACCACAAACGTGACGCCAAGAAGCGTGGGAAGCATCAGAAGAAGTCGACGTAGGATGTAGCGTTGCACAGCTGGCTCCGGTTGGATGGGGGACGCAAACCCGGGGGCGCGTTTGCGCCCCCGGGTTTTGAATGAACCTGGACTGGACTAAGCCTTCCAGTAGAACGGGAAGACTTCGGTTGGACCACCGTAGGCCTTGGTGGAATAGGTGTCGTAGTTGGTGATGTTCGGCTGCGCCGCCGTGAAGCTCGTTCCGGAGCCGGCGACGTTCGGGATGTACCACATCTTTTCGGCGTTCTTGATCTGCGCCTGGGCGAAGATCTCCTTCCGCTTCTCTTCATCGACTTCCGTCGCGCAGTCTTCGGCGAGCTTCTTCAGCTCCGGATCGTTGACCTTGCTGTGGTTGGTCGGATTGTCGGTGAAGAACCGCGTCAGGTACGAACCGGCCTCCGGGAACGGCGTTTCGTAACCGAACGCGATACCATTGAAGTTACCGAGGAACGTCTGAGTGATGTACTTGGACGAGTAGTCCTGGACATCCGTCGTGGTCTTGATGCCGATGGCGGTCTGGTAGGCGATGTTTGCTTCGGCGATGTCGTTGAACGACTTGCCATAGCGGTTTGCCGTGTACTGGTACGTCGCCTCGAGACCCTCGAAGCCGGCCGCCGAGAGCAGTGCCTTCGCATCGGTCGGGTTGTACTTGAAGTACTTGGCCGATTCGCCCTGCTTGGTGCCCTGCGGATCGATCCACCACGCGGTTTCGCCGGAGGGAATGACGTTGTGCCAGAACGTATCGACCTTCAGTCCGGCGTCGCGGAGCTTCTTGATGTTGTAGCCGAGCTCGAGGAGCGAGTCCCGGTCGTACGACATCGAAATTGCCTGGCGAACGCGAGGGTCCTTGTTCCACGGCGAAGCCGGGTTCGGATCGAAGTACGTGAAGCTGAGGGTAGGGCCCGAGCGAGCGTTGATCTTCGCGCCGGAGATCTGCTTGATCGTGTCCGGCAGGTCGTCCGAGTTAATATCGCAGGCATCGAGGTTGCCGGCGCGGAACTGGGCGAGCCGGTTCGCGTATTCCGGAATAATGGCCGTATCGACGCCGTCGAAGAACGGCGCGCCCGACTTGGCGCCAACGTGCCAGCTCGGGTGGCGAAGGGCACTGATCTTCGTGGAGGGCGTGTAGTCCTTGAGGACCCACGGGCCGCTGCCGATTGCCGTCTTCGCCGGGTCGAACCCGCCGCTGAAGGCTTCCTTGGGGAGCAGCCAGAAGATGTTCGAGTCGGCGAGGACATCGAGGAAAATGGCGGACGGCTTCGAGAGCGTGAAGACAATCGTCTTGTCGTCCGGGTATTCGACCTTATCGATCGGCGCCGAAGCCTGCGGCTTGTTGGTGGATTCCTTCGAAGAAGCGCGGTCGTACGTCGCCTTGATGTCCTCGGTGGTCATCAGGCGCCCGCTGACCGGAGCGATATCGTGGAACTTCACATTCGGCTTGAGCTTGATGGTCCACTTGGTGCCATCGGGGGAAGCTTCGGCCGATTCGGCGGCGTCCGGGGTAGGGCGCACAGAACCGTAGGCGATGCCGGGGCCTGCCTTGTACATGAACAGGCGGCTATAGAAGTAAGCCGACCAGCCCTTGGTCAGGAAGCTGATGTTCCCGTACGGGTCCAGGGTTGGCGGGTCACCGGTGGAGTAGGTGGTGTAAGTGCCGCCCTTCTTGGCGCCGGCGAGCGGGTCGTTTGGCGTGGCGGTTGCGTTCGGCGCAGCCGTTGCCGTCGCAAGGCTGGTGGGGCTTGCGCCTCCGTCGTCATCGTCGTCGTCGTCGCCACAGCCGACGAGGGCCAGGGCGCTGGCGCCAGCGCCGGCAGCCACTGCTCCACCAAGGAAGCGGCGGCGGCTTCTGCGCTCGCGCCAATAGTTATCCCAATAGTTATCTGACATGAATTCCCCCTGCTTTTCTGGGTGCTGCTGACTATACGTCGCAGACCTTGCGATAGGATTGGCCTATCTTCGCTATACACAGGTATAGCCTCGGGCACATATTTACCTGTCGCCATTGGCAGTGTCAACCATTTCGGTGGGGCGAACGATTGGAGTTAGACCCTCGAATGGGTGACGACTTACCGGAAGGTAAAGAGCCGGACGGATGCCTGCCCGCGAGCGCCGCAGGTATGTTTAGGACCGGGGGAAAGCGGGATGGAGCCTCGACACGGATTCGAACCGTGGACCTAGCGATTACGAATCGCTCGCTCTACCAACTGAGCTATCGAGGCTTGCGGACGATCATCGTATCGCCCCGCGCGCTCAGAGTGAACTCGAACTGCGCGTGCAGAGGCGCGCTAATTCCGGGAAGGTTTCGTCAAAACTGGGTTCAGGCGGCGCGCTGCTGCTCGTGACTGCCGCGCATGCGTTCCCGCAACTCCGAAGCGGAGCGAAGGGCGGCGATTGCCGCCTGCTTGCGGCGCTTCTTGTTCAGCGCGCGGCGGCCGAAGCGGTTGCCGACCTCGGCAACGAGCGCAAAGCCGAGCATCACCACCAGCGTGATCGACCAGTCGGCCACGCCCTGGTAGCCGGCAAAGGCCGTCAGCGCGGCAAATGCCACAAACAGGTTGCGAACTCCCCAGAGCCAGAACACTGCCATGTATTGGTAATCGGCAAGAAATCGCCGGAGGACAGTGAGGGATCTCAGTCGAAGATCAGGCTCACATCAGCCGGGCGCTGCCATCTCCAGGGCTCACCGGGTCGTGCTGGCTCTCAACGACTCAAAGTGAGCTATCAACGAGTGAACTGCTTCAACGAGTTCCGTCGGCACCTGAACGGTTGTCCATTCGTCGCCGTCTAGCGCAGCCTCAAGCTCTGCGAGCGCCGCGTCGTCTGTTTGCTGTTCGTAACGCTTGGCCAAAGCGTCAATGCGTTCTTTGTCCCAACCTGAGGGAAACGGCTGATTGGTCACGCTATTTTCCACGTCTCCTCCGAACGGCTCGAATGACTTTCGGCCCCGGAACGTACGCCGTGACTACAAAGTATGAAGCTGGTTCATCATCTTCAACCACAACAACCTGAAGCCAACGCCCCGCGGCAGTCTGTCCGACCGAAATAAGTGCCTCGCCGGTTCCGCGGTACCGGACTCGCGGATTCGCCATCACCTCCCAGACCTCCGCCTCAGAAACTCCGTGGTCGAAGATGTGCGGTTCGCCCGTTTCGACATTCAGGTAAACCGGAGCCTCACGCCATCGCTCGCCCCGCGGCGTGCGCGCCCGCAATCTTGCCGAACACAGCCCCACGGATGACCGAGCTGGCGCCCGGGTAGTTGTAATAGAACACTTCGCCCATAGGCTCGCCGGCCGCGTAAAGCCCTTCCATCACCTGCCCCCGGGTATCGAACACGCGTGCAGAGGTATCGCAGCGGATGCCGCCGAAGGTGAAGGTGATCCCTCCCGTGACCGGTATCGCGATGTACGGCGGAGTGTCGAGCGGCAGCGCCCAGTTGCTCTTTGCCGGTGTAATCCCAACCGTGCGCTTGCCGTCGAGACGGTCGAGGTCATATTCGCCAGGCTGCACCGCCGCGTTGAAGTTCGCGACCGTGTCCATGAAGTTCTCAGCCGGGAGGTCCATCAGCTCGGCCATCTCCTTCAGGGTGTCGGCCTGGACTGGCGGACCCACCGGGCGCCAGGCCCGCGCGAACTCCTCGCGCTGGTAGGACTTCTGGTCGAACAGGCACCAGGCTTCGCCGCCCGCCTGCTCGACAATGAACTTGGAGAACTTCACATAGGTGTGGTCGCGGAAATCTTCGCCCTCGTCCAGGAACCGTTTGCCGTTCCTGTCGATGAAGATGCCCATCTGGTAGTTGTAGAGGGCCGTGACCCCGCACTCGATCTTTGGCGAGCGCGCGTCGAGGACGGCGGAGTGGTAGTCGCCCCATTGGCCGGCGGGCTGGGCGCCCGCTTCGATCGCCATGCGCAGACCCTCGCCGGTGTTGTATCGGCTGCCGCGGAGGATCAGGGAATCGGCGTAGCGCCCAAGGTAGCGCACGCGCATTTCGACGTTTGCCTGGAAGCCTCCGCACGCGAGGATCACACCGCCGGTGGCGTAGATGTCGGTGAGTCCCTCTGGCCCACGCGCACGGACACCTGCGACAGAACCGTCCGGGCGGGTGATGAGGTCGACCGCGCCGGTTTCGTAGGCAATCACCCCGCCGAAGCCTTCGAGGCGCCGGTAGAGCAGGTCGGTGAGACCCTGGCCGCCGGACTTCGGGCTTCGACGATATCCCGCGGTGTGGGGATAGCCGGCCTCCCATTCGAGGCCCATGCCGGTGAGCCATTCCGCCGTCTCGCGCGCGTTTTCGCAGAGCGTGCGGATCAGGTCCTGGTTCGCCCGGCCGCGCGAGATACGCATCAGGTCTTCGAACATGTCGTCCACCGAGTAATCGCGCGGTCCGTATTCGTCGGCTTCGTGAGGGAAGCGCATCTGGGCATCGGCGAAGCGCGTGTTCCCGCCACGCCCCGCGATCGGCGCCTTTTCGATGAGGATGGTCTCGGCCCCGGCCTGGCGGGAGGAGATGGCGGCGGAGAGACCGGCGATCCCTCCGCCTACAACGAGGACGCCTGTTTCGTACGTGGCGGCGGCGCCGCCGGAACCAGCTGGAATTGACATGGAGGGATTAAGCAATGAGCAATGAGGTATGAGCAATGAGGGCGCCCGGACGTTGCAAACGGCGCCGACATGGCGAACTAGGTTCGCGCCCTTCGGAGGGCGCCCCGGGCATCCATCCGGGCGGGACCGAGAAACGGCTGCGATGGCTGGAGCAGGGCTTCCACGGGTTCGCCGGCCCACTCCGCCGCCGCGACCATCAGCTGGGCGTTCGTCCTGCCGCCCTTCGTGAAGCGGGCGATGACGCCGGGCATCGTGCCGAGTTCGGCAGCGACAACACCCCAGGTCAGCCCTCGTTCTCTGCGCGCGCGGTCCAGGGCCGCGTGGAGCTTGATAGTGTCGAACCTCGCGAACAACGGCGGCGGCCCCTGAAGTTCAGCGCGATCGGCCCACGGTGCTGGATTCCCACCGGGACGAACCACGAATTCGTCGCAACGCTTCCCAAGCCACTGGAGAACCAGCACGGCCCCGTCGGCCTGGATGTGCGAGCCCGTTACCATCGCGCGCACCGTGGGAATCCCGAGTTGCTTCCCGACCTCAACCCAGGTCAGTCTGCGCCGGGTGCGTTCCGCGTCCAACGCTTTGCCGAGTGCGGCGATATCGAGGTGCGGCGGCACGAACCTGTCCATGGCTGCGAACCCTACCAGCTTCGAAAAGCCCACGAATGGAAACGCTCAGGGCTTCTTCGGCTCCCAGAGGCCACAGGTCGTCTCGGTGTCATCGAGAAACGGCCCCACGCATTCGCGGCCATCGCGCACGATATGGCGGCAGATGTTAATCAGCCCCTGGCCGAGCCGATGGCTGCCCATGGTCATCTGCAGGTAGGCGCACTTGGCCGCGAAGCGCACCGGCACGTATTCATCTTCGAGCGAAGTCACGAGTCTGACTGTGCCCGACGGAGCGCCAACGGCCAATCAGCCGCCATAGCTCACGGCCAGCCCGGCGCGGGCATCGCTCTGGATGCCGTACTGCGGGATGGGGTAACGCAGGCCGTTCGAAGAGAGCCTGGTCATGCCCGCGATTGCGCGCGGAAGGTACTTTGGCGGCAGGGCCATCAGCAGTTCATCGTCGAGGACGCCGCCGTACCGTCGCTCGGCGAAGCAGGGGATAGCCAGGCTCGGCTCGCCGGTGGCGAGAGCACGGCCCCATGAGTCGGCACAGGCAGACTCCCCGACAACGCTCCACTCGAACTTCTTGTATCCGGCCCACTGGAGACCGTTGATCAAGATGATCATCTGGCCGGGCGTGGCGTAGATGAGGCAGATATCCGGCGGATCGAGGCGCCCGGATGTCAGCGGCGAGACCGCCATCGCCTGGTACTGCCCGAACGGCACCGTATCCATCGCGGCCTGGTGTGCCGCCGAATCTTCGATGGTCTCGAACCAGACGCCGGCCATGTTCTTGCCGGAGAGCCACCGTTCATCGCGCGGGCTGAGGCCGATCACCGCGCTGCACTGTGCGCCGACGAGATCCTCCGTCGTGATCCCCACGGTCCATCCCAGTCGGCAGGCCTGCGCCACGATCTGGTCGGTGGTGTGGATGTCCTTCGGCCGCCGGATGCGCGGCACAGCCTCCATCTCCTCCACGGTCGCGAACATCTTCATGCCGATGGGCGTGGTCTTCAGGCGGAGCAGGCCGTTCAGGTCGTCGACCAGCTTGGGCCAATCGTAACTTTCCGGGTCCTGGACAACGATATCGTCGGTTGAGATGACGGACATGGATGCCTCCGAAGGCGAATTGCGCCCATGCTACGCCCGCAGTCCACCCTCAGCGACAAGTGACGTTCCGAGCACTCGGCACTGGGCACTGGGCACTGGGCTGGGCACTCATGGTGGCGCGCCCCGCCCCAAACGTGCAGACTTCCGAACGACGTTCGAACGGAGACAGCAACCATGGCCGAAATCACCCACCGCACCATCCAGACCAACGGCATCAACATGCACATCGCGGAGGCCGGGAGCGGCCCCCTCGTGGTCCTCTGCCATGGCTGGCCGGAGTCGTGGTACTCCTGGCGGCACCAGCTGGTCGCACTCGCCGATGCCGGCTACCACGCCGTTGCCCCCGACCAGCGCGGCTACGGACAGACCGACAAGCCGGAAGCCATCGATCAGTACTCCCAGCTTCACATGGTCGGCGACATTGTTGGCTTGCTCGATGCGCTGAAGGAAGAAACCACCGTCATCGTCGGTCACGACTGGGGCGCCCCGGTGGCCTGGAACTCTGCGCTCCTGCGCCCGGACCGGTTCCCGGCCGTCGTCGGAATGAGCGTGCCCTACGGCCCGCGTGGCGACTTCAAGCCGACCGACGGGCTGAAGATGGCGTTCGGCGACAACTTCTTCTACATCCTCTACTTCCAGCAGCCCGGCGTCGCCGAGGCCGAACTGGAAGCCGATGTCGCGAAGACGATGAAGATGCTCATGTTCTCGGCCTCCGGAGACATTGTGCGCACGGGCGATGCGATGCCGGTGCGCCCCGCCGCGACAACGAAGTTCCTCGATGGCATGGAGATCCCTGAATCCCTTCCTGCGTGGCTTTCTGAGGCGGACCTCGCCTACTTCGTCGGCGAGTTCAAGCGCACCGGCTTCCGCGGCGGCCTCAACTGGTACCGCAACCTCGACCGGAACTGGGAGCTCATGGGCGCCTGGCGGGCCGCGAAGGTCACCGTGCCTGCGCTCTTCATCACCGGCGAAAAGGATGTCGTGCGCTCATTCGCACCGGAGGACACCATCCGTCAGAACGTTCCGAACCTGAAGGACCTGGTCCTGGTCCCGGGCGCCGGCCACTGGGTGCAGCAGGAGCGACCCGACGAAGTGAACAAGGCGCTCATCGGGTTCCTGAAGAGCCTGTAGCCGGGCTCAAGACGGTCAATGGGCCGCACAGTCGTCCTCCTCGGTCCGCCGGGAAGCGGGAAATCCACCATCGGTGTCGAGCTCGCCCGCCTCGGCCTTCGTTGGCGAGACTGGGAATCATGGATTTTGGAGTCGTGGGGAACTCGCGAGCGATTCGTCGCCAACAAAGCCGAGGCCCTCGCTTCCCTGCATGAGGCGATCCTGCACTTCATCGACGGCGCCGAAACGCCGGCCGTGATCGAATCGACCGGTTTGTCGGACCACGACTTTCTCGATCGACTCTGCCAGGACTACCCGGGGACGTTCATCGTGCGTTTGGATGTCTCTGAGGCGGAGGCGCTCAAACGGGTGGCCGCGAGAGTCCAGGGACGACACCTGAGCGATGCCATCGAAGGCAATCGGGCCGTCTGGCAGGCCTTCCAGGTTGTGGTGGTTCCATCGCGTGCCGTGGGCCTCGTCATCGATACGGAGTTACTTGCGCAGAGCCTGGCCGCTGCGGAAATCCTTCGCGCTCTCGAAGCCACCCCGCAACGCTCCGAGTGACTCCGGACGTTCGACAATCACCAATCGCACATCGAAAATCCTCGGGTGGCCGATGCACCCCTGATTACCTCCGAGGCTTTCGATGCCCTCGAACCCGATTGGCTCGCTCTCTGGAACGAAGCCCCCGATGCCACACCGTTTCACCACCCCATGTGGCACCGCGTGTGGTTGCGGCATTTCGCTGAGAACACGTCACCGGTGTTCCTTGCGATCCGGCGCGCGGAAACGCTCATAGGCGTCGCCGCACTGGATATGGACCGCGAAGAAGCTCGCGAACTCGGCGACCACAACGTCCGCGACTACGCCAGCCCGCTGTCCGTCTCGGGCGAGGAGCGCGCGGTCGTCGAAGGCGTACTCGAATGGTTGCGCGAAGACCTCACGCCGCGAGCCACGTTCTGGGGACTTGCCGCCGACACCGCCGTTACCTCAGCGATCGAGAATGTCCGGGCCGAAACGGGCTGGCGGGCCGAAATCCGTCCAGAAGCCGTCTGTCCCGGCACCGACCTTCCGGATGGCTTCGAAGCATTCGTGGCCGCCCTGCCCAAGCACGACAGGCACGAACTTCGGCGCAAGATGCGGAACCTTGAAGCTGCCGGTTCGGTCACGTTCGAGTCCCTGACCGAACCAGCCGCTGTCGCCGCCGCAATGGACGAGCTTTTCGACCTCATGCGCCGCAGCCGCGCGGACAAAGCCGAGTTCCTCACGCCCCTGATGGAAGGCTTCTTCCGGGACCTTGCTGCGACCTTCGCATCGCTCGGGATGCTCCGTCTCTCGAGACTCTCCCTGGACGGAACATGCGCGGGAATGACGCTTTCATTCGACGATGGCCGAACGATCTACCTCTATAACAGTGGGTTCGAACCCGAGCATTCGAAGCTCGCCGTGGGCCTGTTGAGCAAGGCCTACGCCATCCGCGAGGCTATCAACCTCGGCCGCAAGCGCTTCGACTTTCTCCGTGGCGAAGAGGACTACAAGCGCCGCCTGGGCGGCATCGATCGGCAGGTCGTGACCGTCACGCTGCGGGATGGCGGTTAAGGAATCTCCATATCCCAGGTGTCGCTCCAGTTGCCCAGGCTCTGGGCACCATCGGCGGTGATCACTGAACCGTTAATGTAGCGAGCGGCCGGAGAACACAGGAAAGCGCAGATCTCGGCCATTTCGTCGCGCTCACCGAGGCGGTGGGCGGGCACATCGCGAATCTGGACCGTCTCGTAGTCCGCGACATCCATCTGCGCATACTCCTTCTCGCGCAGGCCTTCCGTGGCTATGGATCCCGGCGCCAGCGCGTTGATGGTCACGTTGTGGCGGGCCCAGTACATCGCGAGCGTTCGCGTGAGGCTTACAACCCCCGCGCGCGCCGCCCCGGAGTGCACGAACGACGGCGCGCCACGGTCGAACGAATAGACATGGACGATATTGACCACGGCGCCGAACTCCTGGGCCGTCATCAATGGGCCGACACGGCTGAGCATGTTCCAGGTGCCGTTCAGGTTGAGGTCGACCACCGCCCGCCAACCGCGGTCTGATATCGCTGAGGGCCGCGCCGGGAACTGTCCGCCCGCATTGTTGATGAGGAAGTCGATGGTACCGAAGCGCTCGGCGGCGGCCTTCACGAGCGAATCGACCTGCTCCACATCGCGGATGTCACACGGGTGAGCGAGGCAGGCCGCGCCGAAGGCTTCGATCTCTCCCGCGGTTTCCGAAAGCGTCTCCATGTGGCGGCCCGTGGCGACCACGTTCGCACCGAGCGCTGCAAACCGGAGCGCGATCGACTTGCCCATTCCGCGCCCGGCCCCCGTGACCAGGGCAGTGCGTTCCGCGAACAGGCCATCGCGCAAGACTGAGAACTCACCGGTCATACGCGCCCCCAGTTGGCGGATTCAGAGTATCGACTCGATATACGCAGCCACGCCATCCTCATCCGCGGAGCATGTGGTTACAGTCGCGGCCGCGAGCGCTTCCGGTGCTGCCCCGCCCATTGCCACGGCGGTTCCCGCTACGCGGAACATCGGGATGTCGCCTTCGCTATCGCCGACCGCCACAGCTGCTGAAGTGTCGACGCCAAGGGACTGGCAGAGCGCCAACAGCGCGGAACCTTTGTCCACGCCCGGTGCGGTGATCGTCAGGAGTGAATCGCCGTTGAACGAGACCGCGGAGAAGATGCTCACGCGTCCGGCCCAGGCTTCGAGTTCGGGCATGTGGTGATCGCCCGGTTCTGCTTCCGCCAGAACGGAAAGCGCCTGGTCCAGGTGCGGGCCTGCGAAGGTGGTGACCGGCTTGAGCCACTCCGGCGCGTTCGCAGCCCAGGCCGGGAGTTCGTTGGCGCGGCGGTAGGCGTGATCGGGAGTAGACAGCGTGGCCGTCCAGCCGGCCCGATCACACAGGTCGGCGATGAAGAGCGCAAAGTCCCCGTCGAGGAAGCGGTGCTCGATGACTTCGCCCGAAGCCGAACGGACATCGGCGCCGGCGGAGGCGATGGCTGCGACCTTGAGGCCGAGTGCCTCGAATGGCCGCACAGCGGCCTGGTACCAGCGCGCGGTAGCGGGAGCCAGAACGATTCCTGCGTCGATTGCCGCCCTGAGCGCCTCGGTGGTCCGATCGGAGACCCGGCCCTGCGAGTTCAGAAGCGTGCCATCGAGGTCGATGGCGATGAGCTTCGGCCTCATCCCCATGGGCCCTCGCCTGCGGCGGGGTTCCACGTCTCAGCGATCTTGCCGTCCCGGATCTTGAAGATCTCGATGCCGGACATCGTCACCCGGTTATCATCCGGCCCGAAGGAAAATTCATAGGCACTCGCGAGCAGGTCGCCTTGCTCCAACACGATGCTGTTTGTGAACCTGGGGTTGGTGGCCCGAGCCAGGAAGCCCGCGATACGTGCTTTGTTTTCGGCGAGCGACATGACCAGCTGGTGGCCGTGTTCGTGACGAACGCACGGATCGGCGATGAAGCGCCCGGCAGCTTCGGGGTCGGCCGCGTGGTAGACGGCATCGGTGTATTCCTGGAGAAAACGGGCGAGATCCATGCGCTGAATCCTACTCCGAACTGCCGCCGGGTTTACTGGATGAATTACACTGGCGCCATGACCATGACGACTTCGCTTCTTCGAGACCGGGCCGCTGCCGCGCGAGCAGCATCACGGCCGCTCGCACGGGTTTCGAGCGCCGTGAAGAACGCCGCCCTCGCTCGCATCGCCGAACTCCTGGAGACCGACCAGGCGGAGGTGCTGGAAGCGAACGCGCTCGATCTCGCCAACGCCCGCGAAGCAGGCCTCGACGACTATTTCGTGGAGCGGCTGACGCTCACCCCGGATCGCCTTCGCGGCATCGCCGCCGATACGCGCAAAGTCATGCAACTCGAAGACCCGGTGGGCGAAGTCTTCGATGCGCGCACGCTGCCGAACGGCCTGATGATCGGCCGCCGGCGGATTCCGCTCGGCGTCCTCGCCTGCATCTACGAGTCACGCCCGAACGTGACGGTCGATATCGCCGTTCTCTGCCTGAAGAGCGGCAATGCGGCCATCCTCCGCGGCGGCAAGGAAGCTCGCCATAGCAATGCCGCCCTCGGCAGGCTGCTACAGAAGGCCCTCGACGGCACCGGCATCCCGAGCGACGCAGTTCAGGTCATCTCCGATCCCGACCGCGCGCACGTCGATGAACTGCTCGAGATGAACGACCTCGTCGACATCATCGTGCCGCGCGGCGGCGCTCAGCTCATCGACTATGTGCGGCGCAAGGCGACCATGCCGGTCGTCGCACATGGCGATGCGGTCGTCCAGATCTACGTCGATGCTGACGCCGACCTTGATGAAGCCGTCACGGTGGTCGACAACGCCAAGACGCGCCGCTACAGCATCTGCAACGCGGTCGATACGCTGCTGGTGCACCGGGAGATTGCACCGGCGTTCCTGGGCAGGCTCTCGAAGACCTGGGCCTCGAAGGTCGCCTTCATCGGCGACGACCGGGCTCGAGAAGTCCTCTCCGGCGCCGGCGTGGCCAGCGTCGAGGCCGCCAGCGAAGAGACCTGGAAGACAGAACACCTGGCCCTTCGCGTCGGCGTTCGAATCGTCGATTCGATGGACGAGGCGGTTGAGCATATCGAGACCTACGGCAGCCACCACAGCGACGCGATCCTCACGGAGAACTACTCGAACGCGATGGAGTTCCTCGACGCGGTGGATTCGGCGGCGGTCTACGTGAACGCGAGCACGCAGTTCACGGACGGCGCCCAGTTCGGCCTCGGCGCCGAAGTCGGAATATCGACCCAGAAGATGCACGCGCGCGGACCGATGGGGCTGCGCGAACTGACCAGCTATAAATGGACAATCATCGGTAGAGGACAGGTGAGACCACTTTGATCAGTTTCGAACGGGAATGCCGCACCCCGCATTCCGAGTCGTATACGGTCCTCGAAGAGGGCGGCATCGTGGGTCGTCTCGACCTGCACTACCAGGGTTCGAACGTTTATGGCACCCTTTGCACCACCGCCGACGCCAACGAAGAGCGCATCCAGCAGCTCATCGATGCCGCCGACGAACAACTGGTGATGACCGCCGACCCCTACCGCGAGGACTTCGTGGTGACGGTCTGGCGCGGCTCCCCAGCGGGCGTCTACAGCGATAGTGACGCGGACGACGACGAAGACGAGGATACGTTCCGGCTGAACTGAAGGGGCCTCTCCTCCGCGGTGCACCAAATTGCACCGCATTGTTCACTTTGCCTCTGCCCGTCCGGGAGTCCACGCCGACTATTAGAACGAGATGGGTGCGCACAAATGGAATTCGGCGGCGTTTTATATCGCTGTGGTCGCTTGCTGGGCGCTCCTCCACGGAATCCTGCTCACGACATCTGATGCGAGCCCGCTCGATCATCGGCTCTCCGACACCGACTCATACATGCGGCTCGAGCGCGTCACAGAGCTCGTGCACGGGCAGGGCTGGTACGACAACGTCGTTGAACGCTCGAATGCGCCGTTCGGCGACGAGCTCCATTGGACACGCCCGTTCGACGTGCTGATCGTGGCCGGAGCCGGGCCGCTCATCCCATTCCTGGGCACCGACGATGCGGTGTTCTGGTCGGGCGCGCTGATCTGCTCGTTGCTCCACCTGGGCATCATCTTTGCGCTGCTCTGGGCTGCGCGGCCCTTGCTGGGACAGCGTTCGCCGTTGCTTGTCGCGGTCGTCATGGTCCAGCCAGCGCTACTGACGGCCGTCGAACCGGGGCGATTTGATCATCACGCGCTGCAGCTGTTCCTGTTCGCAATCGTCCTCGGATGCGGGCTCAGGCTTCTGATGGATGGCAGCGTTCGCTTCGCAGTCGTTGCCGGGATAGCGGGCGCCCTGGGCATCTGGGTGAGCGTCGAGATGATCTTGCCTGTCGGAATCCTCGGATTCGCACTGGCCGCCCAGTGGGTGCTCACAGGCTCACGGCGGCCCCTGGATGCGCTGCGAAGTCTCAGTTTCGCAACCGCCGCCGGGCTGGCTGTCGCGCTCATCGTCGAACGCCCACCCTCTGATCTGCTCACTGTTGAGCAGGACCGGATCTCAATCGAACACGTCTTTGCCGCGGCTGTGGCGGCGCTTGTTCTCTGGGCGTCGACATTCGTTTCGTTTGGCGGTGGAGCCGCAAACCGCCGCGGCCGGTTGCTCCGAGCCCTGGCTGCCGCTCTCACCATCGGCGGCATCGTGATGGCGGTATTTCCTCGGGCGATTCTCGGCCCCGAAGCAGACATCGATCCAGCGATTCGGTCGATCTGGCTCGACAAGGTTGGCGAAATGCAGCCCCTGTTGAAGGCAGACATCGACATGGTCGGCCCGCTCTTGCTCTATACCGGGCAGGCGTTCGTAGCCCTGGTGAGCGTCCTCATAGTCCTCCGCAACCGGCGGCGCGGCCAGGACGCCGCCGCCTGGGCGATGTTGGCGTTGGTCCTCGTCATCTATCTCGCCCTCACGCTGCAGCATCTTCGTGCAGGAGGCTACCTCGCCGTGAGTGCCTCGATCCCACTGGTACAGGGTCTGATCGACCTTCGCCGGTGGATGACACGCTGGACGCCCCCGGTCGTTCGGGCGGCGGCATGGGCCACGGCCTGTGTCGGCTGCTGCGGGGGCTTCCTCGTGGTCGGGGGCGCCATGACTGCCTCGGCCATCGCCAACTCCGATACGGCCGACCTCGGCACTTGCCCGCTCGATGAGGTCACTCATTACCTGTCCGATCCAGACGGCCTCGGTGGCGAACGCCACACCATCGCCGCTGCGATCGACTTTGGACCGCAACTCATCGCCGAGACGCCGCACTCGGTGCTGGCAGGGCCGTACCACCGAAACGCGAGCGGAATTCGAGACCTTTACGACCTCCTGACCACGAACGATTCGGCTGCTGCCAAGAAGATCGTGGATTCGCGAGGCATCGACCTGTTCCTTGTGTGTCCCTCTGTCGAGGAATCGCTCTTCTTCAACGACCCCGAACGGTCCGACAGCCTGTACATCCGGATCCGGGACGGCGCCGGCTATCCGGCATGGCTGCGGCCTGTGCCTGTTCCTGAGTCCGCCGAAGGGCATTTCAAACTCTACGAGGTGGTGGAGCGATGAATTCACGCGAGGCGGCCGAAGGCGCCTTCGGAGACCTGAGCGTCGCCGTACTTATCCCGTGCTACAACGAGGAAGCGACGATTGCCAAGGTGATCGCCGATTTCCGCGCGGCCCTGCCAGGCGCGAGCGTTTACGTGTGCGACAACGCTTCGAGCGACCGCACATCGGAAATCGCCGGGGCCGCCATGGCGAACGTGCTCTATGAAGGGTTGCCCGGGAAGGGCAACGCGGTCTGGCGCCTGTTCGCCGATGTGGAGGCCGACATCTACGTGCTCGTGGACGGCGATGACACGTACGAGGCAGGCGATGCCCCGAAACTCATTCGCCGGCTCCTGGACGAGGGCCTGGACATGGTCACCGGCGCCCGAGTTTCGACTGAAGCCGAGAGCTACCGTTTCGGGCACCGCGTTGGAAACGCAGCCCTGGCCGGGATCGTGAAGCGCATCTTTGGAAGCCGCGCCGGAGACATGCTTTCCGGATACCGGGTGTTTTCTCGGCGGTTCGTGAAGTCGTTCGCGTCGCTCTCACGGGGATTCGAAATCGAAACGGAACTGACGGTCCATGCGCTCGAATTGCGAGTTCCCTCGGCTGAGGTCGCGACGCGGTACTACCCACGCCCCGAAGGCTCGACCAGCAAGCTGCGGACGTACAGGGACGGAGCGCGCATCCTGAAAACGATTGTTGTGCTTTTGAAGGACGAACGCCCGCTCCAGTTCTTTGCAGCCATGGGAGCCGTCCTTGCTATCGCCTCGGTCGCGCTCGGAATTCCGCTGTTCATCGAATACGCGGAGACGGGCCTGGTCCCGCGGCTTCCCACCGGGGTGGTGGCATCCTCGTTGATGCTCCTCGCGTTCTTGAGCATGGCCTGTGGGCTTACGCTCGATACCGTCACGCGCGGGCGCCGAGAGATGAAGCGAATGCGGTATCTGGAAATTCCGGCGCTTCCTCGGGTTCCTGTACCGCATGTGGCAATCGAGGCCAAAACCCGGGCAGCCTAGGAGAGGCCCGGATGCCCGAAACCGGCTTCCCCCTGTACACTCGTGAGTGGAGAGGTGTCCGAGTGGTTGATGGTGCCGCTCTCGAAAAGCGGTGTGGCGCAAGTCACCGGGAGTTCGAATCTCCCCCTCTCCGCCAGCCACTACAAGCCCGGTAACCCGGAAATGCAGAAGGCCCGCTTTTCAGCGGGCCTTCTCGTGTTTCTGCGGGACGTTGTTCATGCCGAGCGCTGGACCATCACGGTTTCGATCCAGGTGACTTTGCCCTCGCGGCGCTTGATGAAGAATCGTTCGACCTTGTTCGGGGTCGAGATGCTGGCAGCAACGCGATGGCCGTGGGCCTCTGCAGCCATTTCCTTTGATCGTTGCGCCGCCAGCTGGCTGGCGAGAGCGGGATGAAGCAGCGGGTGAATCACTTTCTTTCTCCTCCGTGGTCCGTGTACCGGCCACGTGCCTATTAGAGCGGAGCCGGTTCGCACCGAGGCCCGGCAGAGGAGGGGGATGGGGTCACCCATTCGGCGGAGCAAGGGCCCTTTGTGTGAACTGACTCTCACTGGCGGGGCCGTGAGTGCCGGACCGCGGACAAACACAACGGGGTTCGCCGGTTGGCGAACCCCGTATGTGCGGGAACCACTACCGAGGTGCCTTAGCCCTCAGGAGTAGAGATGGGGCGGCCGTGGTTGCGGCCGGCGTTCTCGCGGGCCGGGACCCCGCGTACGTTTGAGAGAAGCGTTGCGATGCGCTCGACGGGGAAGCCTTTGGCCTCGCTGAGCAAGCGCTGATTCCTCGCCTTTTTCACCAGCTGTTGCTGACGCAGCTCGGAGAGGCGTTCATGCGTGTAGGCGTTGAGAAGGAACATTTCGGATGCCTCCCTGGGCTTCTGGTGTGAGTATAGAAACATAGGCAATTGCCTAAGTCAATAGGGTAAGTCCTAAGTTAACCAGACGAAACTTTCCCTCACCGGGTAGCTTCCTGCCCACAAGATGGCTTCGCTGTGTTAACTCAGGGATTCGGAACAGCGCCGGAATCAGCGGGCCCGACTTACTGACCACCGGCCTGTTGTTCTAATGCGGAAACGCGCGAACCGGCCGTTCGTAACGCTGTGGGGCCAAACTCTTCATCTAGCGGTGGACGGGTTGGCTCTCCAGCGAGGCGCCAATCAAGTCCTGCATTACTTCTGCGATGTACGCCTGGATGGTCTCGTTGTTCGAGGTGTACTGCACCTGGTTCCCGTCGCGCTCGGGACGGGCGAGCCCGGCCTCGCGGAGCATTTTCACGTGCACGCTCACCGTCGGTTGCGAAAGGCCGAACTGGCTTGCGAGTTCGGTCACCGTGGCGCTGTGCCAGACGGGCCGGAGGAGTTCAAAGAGGATCGCGACACGCGTCGGGTCGGAAAGCACCTTGAGCTTCGATGCCACGCGTTCCGCGCGTTCGCGGCGACGCGCCTCCCGGTCGGCGCTTTCCGTACCGGAACCTACCACGACAAGATCCGGGAACGACCAGAAGAAATTGCCGCCGCCTGCCAGCCCGAGGGGGACGACGACGAGCTGATGGCCCCTTCGCGCTGCAGCGAGTTGTTCCTGGAATTCGTCCTTGTGGACGAAGCCGTTGCCGGTGAGCACCGCTCGGAGATCGGCTCCGAGACGGGCGGCCGCGCGGATGTCCTCCGCGGCTCGCTCAGCGGCGGCCCTTCCGCTCTGCTCCCAGTACTGGCGCATGAGTTCGTAGAACTTCCGGGTGAGGGCGACGTACCGCGCCCGTTCCTGCGGGTGGCTCGCGAGGAACTCCAGCCGCCGGCGAATCAGGTCGGCAACCTCAGGCGGTTCACTTGCGAGCGGGGGAACCGCGATCCCGGCGGCGAAAGTCGCCTCCAGGCCATCGAGGAACGCTCCGGGGGAAGGCGCGAGGAGTTGCCTCGAATGCCAGCCCGCAACAAGCAGTTCGCCGCATTCCGGATAGGTTCGCCCATTCACCTGGTCGAGGCCCGGGCCAACCCAGAACGCCAGCAACTCCTGGACGAAGCCGGGGTTCGCTTCGCTGACCTGGTTCACCCACTCGGGAACTGGCTTATCGGGATCGATGCAGGAACGGCGCAGGAGGAACACGCCAAACTGGAATTCGAGGACCGGGGCGACGACTACGCGAAAACCGGCGTTTTCGTCGGCGTTGGGTCCGAATTCAGATGGCATCGTTCATTAACTATAGACCTAATTCCGGCAAAGGCCACCCAGATCTTCACAGGTTTTCCACAATCGACACCGGACTGTTGTCACACCAGCCGCGCGCATGCCCAGCGGAACAGTTCGGAAGCGGTCGGATAGGGGTGAATCGTCGAAGCTACCTGGCGGGCCGTCATCTCGTGCTGAATCGCCAGGCAGGCCTCGCCCACGAGGGTGCTGCCCCGCGCGCAGATGAACTGGGCGCCGAGCAGGACGCCCGTCTTCGCATCAGCGATCACCTTCACAAATCCATCGGTCTGCCCCGTGGTCCTGAACCAGTCCAGCTCGGCTGTATCGAGCTTCACCACGGCAATCTCGGCGCCGGTGGCGCGTGCTTGCTCTTCGGTCATGCCTGCGTGGCCGATCTCCGGCTCGGTGAAGATCGCCCAGGGCACGAGCGTCTCCGGGATCATCTCGCAGGTACCACTCTCGATGTGCTTTCCGATGTGGTGCGCCTGGTAGCTGGCGAAGTGCGTGAACTGGAACTTCCCGGTGATATCACCGGCAGCCCAGAGGCCATCCAGGTTGGTCTTCCCACAGGGGCTGATATCGATGAAGCCGCGCTTATCGAGCCGCAGACCGAGCGCGTCGAGACCCCCGGGGACCTGGGGCTTCCGGCCCGCCGCCACCAGGATGTCGTCGAATTCGAACTTGCCCGCCTCGGTGGTCACCGTCACCATTCCGTCCCCTGTGCGGTCCACGCGTTGGATGTTCGCCGATACGACGATGCGCATTCCCTCGCGCTCGAGGAGTTTCGTCAGCTCCATCGAGACTTCCGGGTCCTCGGTCGCAGCGATTCGCGGGGCGACCTCGAACAACGTCACCTGGGAACCGAGGCGCAGGAAGCTCTGGCCGAGTTCCAGGCCGATCGGCCCACCACCGATCACCGCGAGGCGGGCCGGCTGAGCAGGCATGCCGAAGATCGTACGGTTCGTCTGGGGATTGGCCTCGGCCAGACCGGGGATTGGCGGGAGCCCGGGACCGGTGCCCGTCGCGATGACCACGTCCGGCGCCGAAAGCGTCTCCTCGCCCACCCTCACACTGGTGGGCGAATCGAAGGTGGCTTCTCCCATATACAGGTCAATCCCATCGGCGCGGAATCCGCCGTTCGGGTCGGTGCCGCGCACCAGCAGCTGCGTGCTGTGGATGCCGGCGACGATCTGGTCCCAGCCGAGGCCGACGTCGCCAGCCTGCTTGGAGAGGTCGATCAGGGTCTTGCTCGGAACACAACCGTCGTTCAGGCACTCACCGCCGAGATGTTCGCGCTCCACCACCGCGACGCGTTTGCCGCGGCGCCCCAGCGTCCGGGCGATGTTGTCCCCGGCGGAGCCGTTGCCAATCACAATCAGGTCGTAGGTTTTCAATCGAGCAGGCACCTTTCGAATCCGGGAGTCGGGCGCTTTGGCGCGCCACTGGTGAAATTGTGTCCGCGGTCCATCCGCGACGTTACGGCTCCTGTCCGTCTCTTTACCAATGTGGCGGCAGAGCCCGTCACCCCGGAAGGGGCTCCCCCCATGTTCATCACGAGCGGACCACAGGAGTCAGACATGGAAACGCAACCGCGCAGCCTCTCCAGGGGCTTCATCATCGAATCGGCGAACATCCCCGCGGGATTCGGGGTACACCTCGAACGGAAAGGCCTCGCCGGCATGACCGCGCCCACGCTCGACGGGATGTATCTCGAGCCGCGCGTGCCGCTCGGCGAGATCTTCCGGGCGTTTGAGCGCACCGGCGCGCAGGTCACCGGCGTGCGCCGGGCGGGCCAGCCGGCCGATTGGCACATCACCGCGCGCGCCGCCGCCGGTTCGCGCATGCGCCTTTCGAACATGCGCGCCGCCGAGTGGCTTCCGACCATGCCGGCCGCTTAGCGAGCCTGCCAGACCGTGCCATCGGGCCCATCCTTCACTTCCACACCGAGTTCGAGGAGACCGTCGCGGACGCGGTCGGCCAGTTGCCACTGTTTTGCCGCTCGAAGTTCGGTACGCAAGGAAACGAGCAGGTTAATAAACGGAGCGGCCTGCTGGGTTGCGCCAGAGGCGGCTTCAAGCGTGAAACCCAGCACGTCGGCCAGTTCGCGCAGAGTGGCGCGGGCAGCATTGGTGTCGCCCCCGGCATCGGTGGCGCGGTTGATGTCGCGGGTGAGGTCGAACAACGCCGCAAGGGCCTGGGGCGTGTTCAGGTCGTCTTCCATGGCCTCGATGAACCGTTCACGCGCGGCAGAGGCGTCGAGGACTTCGCCGCCCTCGCCCGATGCGCGGAAGGCCGCGTTTCGCAGCCGCTCCACGCCAGAGCGGGCCGCCTCCATGGCCTCGTCCGTGTAGCTCGAAGGGCTGCCGTAGTGGCTCGAAATCACGAACATCCGGAGCGCATCGCCCCCGTACTGCTCCAGCGCTTCGGAGATAGTTACGAGGTTGCCGAGCGACTTCGACATCTTGTCGCCGCTGAGTTGAAGAAGGGCGTTGTGCATCCAGATGCGGGCGAAGGGCGGCTTGCCGGTATATGCCTCAGTCTGGGCTATTTCGTTCGTGTGGTGAGGGAAGATGAGGTCGGCGCCGCCCCCGTGGATGTCGATCTGTTCGCCGAGGGCGTTCAGCGCCATCGCAGAGCACTCGATGTGCCAGCCGGGCCGTCCCTGACCCCATGGGCTCTCCCAACTCGGTTCGCCCGGCTTGGCCTTCTTCCACAGGGCGAAATCGAGGGGGTCGGCCTTCAGCTCGGTCGGGTCGATGCGGGCGCCGGAAAGCAAGTCATCGATATCGCGCTTGGAAAGCGCGCCATAGGCCGCGAATTTGCGGACCCGGTAATAGACGTCGCCGCCGCTTTCGTAGGCGAAGCCCTTCTCTATCAGGCCATTGATGAATTCGATGATCTGCGGCACCACTTCCGTCACCCGCGGGTAGAAGTGGGCCGGGAGTACGTTCATCGCCCGGAGCTGGCGGTGATAGTCCTCGATGTTCTGTTCGGCGAGTTCGAGCATCGGCACGCCAAGCCGGTTTGAGCGCTCTATCAGCTTGTCATCGATATCTGTGAAGTTTTGGACGTGACGAACGGGTATCTGGCGCCAATCGAGGTATCTGCGAAGCACATCGAACACGATCGCGTGGAGGGCGTGGCCAACGTGGCTTTCCGAATACGGCGTCACTCCACAGACGTATAGCCGCACCACGCCGTCATCGGCGAGCGCCGGGAGTAGCTCTCGGCGGGAGTTGGTGAGGGTGTCCTGGAGTTGCATTCCACATCCTGAAGTGAGGGATTTCGAGAAGTATCTTAGACGCTCGCGCCCGAACGAGTCGGGGTGTGAGCGTCAAGAGATGCGGGTAATTATTGGGGCATTCGAACGCAATTCGTGGATTGCTCACGAATTGGCGATGTGCAACCCTAACGGCCACCTCTTGGCGGGGTGACCGGTTTGGACCCAGCCCGGCTACGGCCGGGGCGCCCAAAGTCCGAACCACTTAAACGTATGTGGAAAACCTCACGCGAGGAAACCCCCCGCGTGGCGCCTCGGCTCGACGAGCCTGAGCGCGTCACGAGTTGGCTGGCAGGCTGGGTGGACTATGTGTTCGCCCTCACACTGATGGTCAGCCGCTGGCTGCGCCTGCCTACCTTCCAAACCGCACCATCGCGCACGCTCGTAATCGCGGAAGGCCCTGGCGCCGAAAGGGACCACGCGCCGCGCTGGAATGAACACGAGCGAAAGTCTTCGACAAACGCCTTCGTCCGCTTCGCCGAAATCGGCATGGTGATCGTCTCCTTCTTCCTCGGGGCGCAGCTGCTTTCCGGCACGCCCACCGTGGCAGCACCGGACCTCAGCAAGCTGATACTGACGCCGGACAACCACGGCGTGGAATCGCGCGCAATCCCAAGCGCGTCGGCGAAGCAGATCCTCGTGCCGGCCGAACAGACCATCACCGTGGTCCCGCCGACCGTGGAAGCCACCGTGAAGGCCGCGGAAGAAGAGGAAATCGCCGCACTGGCGCCGCTCCCCAATGAAGAGGCCTCAGCCGCCAGTGCGCCGGCCGTGACGCCTGTCGCAACCGTGGAGGCGGTCGCTCCCACACCGGAACCGACGACTAGCGATGCCACGCTCCCTGCGCCCACGCCTCCGGCACCTCCGGCAGCCACAGAAGCGCCGTCACGAGTGAACCCGGACCTGCCCGACCGCTATCTCACGAGCGACGAGATTGCGGCGGCCGCCCTCGCAGCCGGTTGGCCGGCTGACGTAATCCCGGACCTCCAGAAGGTCGCGTGGTGCGAGAGCCGCTACCACACCCACGCCCAGTACCTTGGCGCGCGGGGCCTCATGCAGGTGCTTCCGTTCTGGTTCGAAGCGGCCGGCCTCGACCTCTCGATGTGGGCCGACCCGGTGACCAACCTCAAAGCCGCCAAGGTGGTCTACGACTCGCACATGGCCGATTTCGGAGACCCGTGGAGCGCCTGGACCTGCAAACCCTGACCCTGGGGGACCGGGCTATCGCGCCGCGGCAGCCCCCGCGGTGTGAACGGCGCAGGCGTAGCGGTTTAGTTGGTCGAGGTCGCAGATAAGTTCCACTGAAGAATCGCCGGCCTGGAAGATGGCTTCCGGCCTGACGCAAAACAGGTCGACATTGAAGCAGCAATGGCGGATGTCGCGAATTTCGCCGATTCGTCGGCCTCGAACGTCGAAGACAGGCTTACCTGGTTGGATATGTCTCATTCTCTTCCCCTTTTGGGAGCAGGCGGGAAGAGGAGGTGGCTAAGCTGCGGTTCCCTGGGTGAGTCGCAATGAATGCGATTCCCTCTAGCGTACGCCCCGGCGTCAAGCACGGGTGATGGTTGTTGCGCCCGACGACAATGCGACTATGCAGTGTCGGCGGCGGTAGGATCCGCTTCTTGCGGCCCTGGTGGCTGCGCTCCCCGGTTTCGGCCTGGCCTGAACAGGAAGAGCAACCAGAGGAGCCCGATCACGACGATTGTTCCGCCGATGATCATTCCGGCGATGGCGAAACCCCGGAGGTAGGGGAAGCGCGCTCCGAATCGCACATCCACGTCGACGCCAGCGCTCCCGTCGGCGTTCATGATGACGGCACGCCACTCACCGGGCGCGATGGTCCAGGTAACCTCCTGCCGGCCAGCCCCGGAGGCCACCACTTCGAACAACTGCGGGTCGGGCGTCCCGATGTCCCGGCGGCCACCCAGGGCCACACCCTGGTAGTCGAACGGCCCGAATTCCAGATTACTCACGTTTTCGTAGCTGCCACCGGTGACAAGCGCCTGGACGGCCTCGGCCGAACCGACCGCGACGAGCACATCGCCGCCATCGGCGCGCTCCGCCGCGATGCGGAGCAAGACCTTGCCGCCCGTGCGTCCCTCCTCGACTTCTTTCTCGGTCACCTCGCGGAATTCGCTGGTATGCACGATGAGTGCCGCCGTGCCGGTGGCCATCTGTCCACCACCACTGATAAAGCCATCGCTATCAAGAGCCCTGTACGTGACGAGCGACGGCGCGGCACAGGCTCCGCCGCCAAGAACAAGCAACACGGCGACAATGATGAGAACGATCCGCACGACCGCTCTATTCTGCCCGGCGGCGCTCGAACGTGCTGTGAGCCGCCGCGGGGCGCCATTTCCCATGCATCGTTTAATCAGACACGAGCGTTTAAACAACCATCCTGAACGGCAACAGCCGGTTGCTTCCGGCCATTGACCGAACCCTGTACCCTACGCGCGGCACCGGGACCAGCCGAATGGCCCGAAGTCAGGATGGTACCGCGCTTGCTGCTCGCGCTCGATATTGGAAACACCAGCATCCACATCGGACTTTTCGAGGGAGAGACCATCGCCCACACGTGGCGTATCGGCGTCGAACAGGAGAAGCTGCCCGATGAATACGGTGTGCTCCTACTGACACTCCTCGATACCGCTGAAATCGCGGCACGCGACATTTCGGCTTGCATCATCGGGTGTGATGTCCCGCCGCTGATCCCGACGTTTGAACAGGTTTGCCGGAAGTATTTCAAGATCGAGCCGATGGTTGTCGGCCATGGGCTTCGCACGGGCGTGCGCATCCTGTACGACAACCCGAAGCAACTCGGGGCCGACCGCATCATCGATGCCGTCGCCGCCATCAAGCTGTATGGCGCACCGGTCATCGTCGTCGACTTTGGGACAGCCACTGTTTTCGATGCGGTGAACGAGCAGGGCGATTACCTTGGCGGCGCGATTGCACCGGGCATCGGCATTGCCAGCGAGGCGCTCTTCAGCCGGGCTGCCATGCTCTACCGCGTCCAGCTCGAACGCCCTCCGGTGGCAATCGGGAAGAACACGATCAACGCGATGCAGTCCGGCATCCTCTTCGGCTACGTCGGGCTCGTCGAGGGCCTCGTGCGCCGCTTCAGGAAAGAACTACCCGGCAACCCGAAGGTGGTGGCGACCGGCGGGCTGGCGGGCCTCATCGCTGATGAGACGGACTGCATCGACGTGGTGAACGGCGACCTCACGCTCACCGGCCTGCGCCTCATCCACGAAATGAACGCCGAGTAACCAACATGGACGAGCCGAATCCCCTGCCGCTTTCGGGAAAGCATGTGGTCCTCGGGGTGACCGGGTCCATCTCGGCGTACAAAGCCGCCGATACGGCCAGCAAGCTGCGCCAGGCCGGGGCCACCATCGAAGTGATCATGACGCCCGCCGCGACGCAGTTCGTCGCGCCACTGACGTTCCAGTCGCTCACCGGCCGGCCGGTGGTGGTCGATATGTTCACGGCTGCCGAAGCCGAAGCTCACGTTGAGGTGTCGCGGCGCGCCGACGCGCTCGTAATCGCACCGGCGACGGCGGACTGCATGGCGAACCTCGCTCATGGGCAGACCCCGGACATGGTGACCCTCACCGCGCTAGCGACCACCGCACCCATCCTGGTGGCTCCCGCGATGGACAGCCAGATGTGGGAACACCCCGCGACGCAGGAGAACCTGGTGACACTGCGCAATCGTGGCGTTGAGGTGGTTGGGCCCAACGAAGGGCGGTTGGCGAGTGGCAGGATGGGCTTCGGGCGGCTCGCTGAGCCCGTCGAGATCGTTGGGGCGCTGCGGGCACTGCTGGGCAGGCGTGGCGGGGACCTCGCCGGCCGCCATGTCGTGGTGAGCGCGGGAGGCACGCAGGAAGCGATCGACCCCGTGCGGTTCATTGGGAATCGCTCCACCGGCAAGATGGGCTTCGCCATTGCCGAGGCAGCCCGCGACCGCGGTGCAGATGTCACGCTCGTCACCGGGCCGGTTTCGCTGGACACACCCTATGGCATCCACAGAATCGATGTCCGCACGGTGGCGGAGATGCTGGTCGCGCTTGAGCAAGCGACAGCTGACTCGGATGCCATCATTATGTCAGCGGCCCCCGCCGACTACCGGGCTGCCAACCCGAGCGAGCACAAGATGAAAAAGACCGCGGAAGACGGCCTGAACGTGGAGCTCACCAAGAATCCCGACATCATCGCAACGCTGCCGCATGGCGGGGTGCGTGTTGGCTTCGCCGCCGAGACGGTGAACGTCGCCGAATATGCGAAGGCGAAGCTTCCGGCCAAGCGCCTCGATTTCATCGTCGCGAACGATGTCGGGGCGACCGGTTCGGGATTCGGCACGGATACGAACCAGGTGACCATCTACCACGACGATGGCCGAGCCGAGGAACTGCCGCTGATGAGTAAGTACGCCGTGGCCATGGCGATTCTGGACCGGGTGAAAGCCCGGCTGAAGTAGCGAGAGCTATACTGAGACCATGAAACCGAAGCGCGATATTCCGGTAGTGTTTTATCAGGAAGGCGACCAGTGGCTCGCCCAGGCGCTGGGTGTTGAAGTAGCAACCTTCGGGGCCACACTGGAGGCGGCAAAGGCGGCAATCCAGGAAGCCCTGGAGTTGTTCTTCGAGGACGAACTCGGAATGACGGACGCGAACTAGTCGTAGCACCTTCACCGTTCTCCGGTCTCCCGTATGATTCGCCCCCACTCAGGTGGAGGCAGCCGTGGAAAACTGGGAAGTCACAACGCTCGCGAACGGGTTGCGCATCGTCACCACGCCGATGCCTTCGACACAGGCCGCCTCGGTCAACATCTTCGTGGGGGTCGGTTCGCGCTCCGAACCGGCACGTCTCAACGGTATTACGCACTTCCTTGAACACATGGTCTTCAAGGGCACCACGAAGCGGCCCGATGCGATTCTCATTGCCCAGGAGATCGAAGGCGCTGGCGGCACGCTCAACGCCTATACCAACAAGGAATTCACCTGCTACTGGAACATCGTGCCGTTTGACCGCTTCGAAACGGCACTCGATGTGGCCGCCGACATGCTCCTCGATTCCCTGCTGAGCCAGGAGGAGATCGAACGCGAATGCCCGGTTGTCCAGCAGGAGCTGAAGCGGAACCACGACAACCCGGGCGCCTGGGCTGGCCGCCTCATCGGCCAGTCCGTCTATGGCGAACAGCCGGCCGGCTGGGATGTCGGCGGCCCGGTCGAACTCATCCCGACCTGGAAGCGCCCCGACTTCCTCGAACACATCGGGCAGTGGTACAAGCCCTCGAACATTGTCGTGTCTGTCGCCGGCAACGTGACTCACAAGCAGGTTGTGGATCTAGCGACTCCGCTGTTCTCCGGCATGAAGGACGCGTCCCTCCCGTCGGTAACCCCCTACGACTCAGCGATTACGGGAGAGCGCATCACTTCCGATTCGCGGGCGATCGACCAGTGCACAATGTACCTGGGCCTGCCCATGTTCGGCCGCGACGACCCGGACCGCTACGCGATCCGGATCATGAACGACGTGCTCGGCGGCGGAATGTCGTCCCGCCTGTTCCGCGAAGTGCGCGAACGCCGGGGGCTCGCGTATTCGGTCGGGGCCGGCTACGGCTACCTCTCCGACGCCGGCGTCTACACGATTTCCGCGGGCGTGAACCGCGACAAGCTCGCCGAAACCATCAAAGTCTGCCTCGAAGAGACGGAGAAGCTCATCACCCAGACGGTTCCCCCGGAAGAGTTGCGCAAGGCGAAAGACCACAACATCGGCCGTTTCCGCCTCTCGCTGGAGACGGCGTTCTCTCTCGGGCAGCGCCATGGGGAATCGCTACTCACAAAGGGCTTCATCGAAGACATCGACGATGTGGTGGCGCAGATCGAAGCGATCACTGCGGACGACGTGAAGGCCGTCGCAGCAAGGATCATTACCCGCGAAAAGCTCCACTGCGCGGTCGTCGGGCCGGATATCGACGAGGCCGAGATCGAAGCTGCGATGGCATGAGCGACTGGTACTGCGACCAGTTGCTCACCGGCAACGTCCAGGTTGAGCGAATCTTCGAAGACGAGTCAGTGATCGCCTTCTGGCACACGCGGCCGCACTACGCGCACCATGCCGTGGTCACGCCCAGGTACCACATCGATTCGCTCCTGGATTGCGACGCGGGCACGCTCGCAGGCCTGATGGAGGTGGTGAAAGCCATCGCCGCGCAGTTCACGGCCGAATACGGCGGCGCGCACATCGTCACGAACCTTGGGGAGTACCAGGAATCGAAGCACCTGCACTTCCACGTCGGGGCGGACTGAACCAGTTGTGCCGCCAGGTGCCTCGCCGATATTATCCCGAGTTCCAATGGATCGGAACGCAAGCACCGTTCAACTGCTCGACGCACTGAAACAGACTCCGCTCCGCTTTCAGGCCGCCTCGCGGGAAGTCCCCGACGAGCGACTCGGCATGGCGGGGGGCAAAGGGGAGTGGTCAGCCAACGAGATCCTCTGGCACATCCGTGCGGCCGCCGACGTCTACGGCGAACACATCGCCCGCATGCTCGACGAGGAAGCGCCGGGCTGGCGTCACGTCTCGCCTCGCGCGCGGATGAAGAAGGTCCGCTACAAGGAGCTTCCATTCTCCGACTCGCTCGCCGCGTTCGAGGATCAACGCGCGCAGTTGGTAGCCCGGCTGGAGAGCCTGGCACCGGCGGCATGGCAGCGCTTCGCCATCATCCGCGTCGAAAAGAAGGACCACCGGCTGATGCTCCGGGAGCGCGTGTGGGGGATGGCAAGTCACGAGTCGGTGCACTGCGACCAGGTGGAGGCGGTGCTGGCGCCTCAGTGAGACAAGGTCGAGTCGTATACTTGTCGAGGGAGACGACCATGACTCAGGCACCGCCGAAAATGCTGCCATACAGCAATCGAATCACACACGACCCAGGAAAAATGGGCGGCCAAGCTTGCGTTCGCGGCCTGCGAATTACCGCGGCGAACGTCGTCCGCCAACTGGCAGACGGCCTCTCGGAGGCGGAAATCCTGGCCGCTTATCCTGACCTGGAAGCGGAAGATATTCCGGCCGTGTTGAGCTTCGCGGCATGGCGACTCTCTGAGGCTGAGGCTTTCGTGCCCCGGTGAGACTCCTTCTTGATGTGAACCTCCCTGAAGTCTGGGCCCACCCTCACGGAGCAGGGCTTCGAAGTCAGGACTTGGCGTTCGTTCGCAAACCCGTCTGCCGATGACTCCGAGATCATGGATTGGGCAGCAGTGCATGGGTACGTCGTCATCACCCAAGACCTCGACCTCGGTCAGATCCTTGCCGCCGGTCAGCTTCGCATACCGAGTGTGGTGATCATCCGCGCGCGCAACGCGAGGCCTCACCAATCGCCAGCAGAGCTGGCATGGGTTCTTCGTAATTGGCAACTTGCCCTCGAGGAGGGCGCTCTTCTTGTGGTAGATCCCGACAATCATCGCATTCGCGCATTGCCGCTTCGCTAACTACGCAAAACACCTCAGCGGCTTGTTCCCGTTGTATTCCAGCATCTCGCTGAACATCATCCGGAAGTCCAGGGCGGCGCCCCAACGCTCCCCACGCAGCTCCGAATAGGCCCGGTGGAGGTTCGGTACCAGCCGCTCCTTGTCGTGCAGGGGCTCGAACTTCCCGAGGTCCAGCGACCGCGCGAGTTCCAGCGGCGGCGTGCCCGCATCCATCCCGCGTTTTGCCGTCTCCTGGATGAACAGAAGGTAGTCGCGAACGTCCTGGATGGCGCCCGGGCCGGTGACGGCGCCGTGTCCCGGGACGATCGTCTCGGCGCCGAGCGCTTCGATGCGCTCCAGTGCCTGGAGCCAGCCGCCGATAGACCCCGCGAGCGCGAACGGCGTCCCACCGTTGAAGATGACGTCGCCGGTGAACAACAGCTTCCGGTCCGGGATCCAGGCGACGATGTCGTTGGTGGTGTGCGCCGGCCCCACGAACATGAGCTCGATGCGCAGGTCATCGACATAGACCGCAAGCGTGTCTTCGAAGGTCACCGTCGGAGGTGTCACCGGGCAATTGCCGAAGTCGATCATCGGGAAGAGCGCGTGACTGCTGTTGCCGCTGGCGATGATCTCCCGCCGGCAGCGCTCGCTCGCGATTATGGCGCTGTCGGCGAACATGAAGTTCCCATAGGTGTGGTCGCCATGGCTGTGCGTGTTGATGAGCGCGCTGACCGGGTTCTGGGTGACCTGGCGGATGGCGGCGTGCCACGCACGGGCACGCGCCTCGGTGCCGGTGGAGTCCACAACGGTCGCCGTCTTTTCGCCGACGATGCAGCCGGCATTGTTGAGGAACCAGCTCCCGTCGAGCTGGATATAGGCATAAATGCCTTTGCTCACTTCCTCGATGGCCGGGGCGGGAATCTCTGCGTGCTGCGGGACAACTGCGGACGACATACGGAACCTCCGATCGTGCCGCATTCAAGCACGTTCCGGGATGGTCCTGCCACTCCTAGCCAAGGCCAACTCCCGCGACAGCCTGTCCGAGCGTGTCGTCTGCCCTGGCACGTGTCTCCGGCCCCTTCTCCAGGCGCGCGGCGTACAGCGAGAGCAAGTAGTTCGGGATGAAGTACATCAGCGCGACCACGGTGAGGATCTCGATGGTCGAATTCGAGTACGTCGGGTTCTCATAGAGCAGTTTTCCCTTGCGCAGCAACTCTTCGAGGGCGATGAGTGCGCCCAGCGAGGTGTCCTTGTAGAGCGTAATCAGCTGGCTCACGAGGCCCGGCGACATGCGCCGCAGCGCCATTGGTACGGCCACAAAGCGCATCGACTGCATGTAACTCAGCCCGAGCGAGCGGCTGGCCTCGAGGATGCCCTTCGAAATGGAGAGGATGCCCGCACGCATGATTTCCGCGACGACGGCGCTGTTGTAAAGAGAGAGCGCGAGGACCGCCGAGGCCTGCGGCGTCATGTCGCCAGAACGATCATCGACGAACCAGTCCAGGATGGGCACGCCCATCGCCCACGAGGTATTGAAGCGTCCCGCGCCGAAGAACACGAAGAAAATCAGCAGCAGCAGCGGTGTGGCCCGGAAGGTCTCGATGTACGTGGTCCCAAGGATGCGAACGATCGGGATGGGGGAAAGCCTCGCGACGGACATGAGGATGCCCACCACGAGACTCAACAGGATGGCGATGACCGCGATCTGCACGCTCACGCGCAGCCCGTACAGCAGGAACCGCCAGATATACCAGTACTTGAACGGGTCCCAATCGCCCGGGAGAAGGTCGATGAAGCTGCTCCAGAGTGCGTCCATTAGCGAGCCCTCGCGACACGGCGTTCGAGCCTGTTCGAGGCGTACGCCAGCGGCAGAGTCAGCGAGAGGTAGAGCACGCCTGCCAGCGTAAACAGTTCGAACGTCTGAAAGTTGTCCTGCTGGATGTTGTCGGCCGTCTGCAGGAGCTCGGTAACGCCGATGGCGGAAACGAGGGCGCTGTTTCGGAAGAGCGCGCTGAAGATGCTCGTTAGCAAGGGCACGGCGACTCGCAGCGCCTGCGGGGCGACGACATACACCCGGGTTTGGATGTAATTCAGCCCGATGGAGCGCGCAGCCTCGGTCTGGCCCTTATCGATCGAGAGGAGGCCGCTCCTCAGCGCCTCGGCGGTGTAGGCGGCGGTGTACATGGTCAGGCCGATGAGCCCCGCCTTGAAGGGCGAGAGCAGGAACCAGTCGGGGCGGCCGAGGACCGGGAGTTCGAGCTTCGGCAGGGCGAAGAACAGGAAGAAGAGCTGCACCAGCAGCGGCGTATTGCGGAACCACTCGACGTAGGTGCCGGCAATCACGCGCAGGACGCGGAAGTCGGCGGTCCGTAGTAGTGCCAGCACGGCGCCGAGGACCATCGAAAGTGCGAACGAGAGCAGCGTGAGGATGATTGTCGTCCGGTAGCCGCGCAGCAGTTCGGGGTAATGTTCCTGGAGCTGGTCCCAGATGTCGTGCCAGAAGTCGCGGGCGCCGAACGTAATCTCCCAGGCTGCCCAGGCGACGCCCGCAAGGGCGATGCCGCGGACCACCCAGAGAGCGGCCGGCCAACCCGGCCTCCGCTTCCCCGGGCGCGCCTCAACGACTTCAAGCGCTACCCACAAAGGCAGCGCCAGCAAGAAGTAGCAGAGGACCAGGAAAGCCTGCAGCCCCAAATCGAATCCTTAACCCCCTGGCTGCCCCCGGAGGAGACAGCCAGGGTCCTGGAATGAGAGGAGCTAGTTGGTCGGAGGGAGTTTTGCGCGAGCATCGGCGGCCGAAGGCAGGCCTTCCACGTCGCCGAGGTACTTGTTGTAGATCTTGTCCCAGGTGCCATCCTTGAACCAGTTGGCGAGGAGGGTATCGACGAACTCAACCATGTCGTCCTTGCCCTGCTTGATGCCGATGCCGTAGGGCTCCTGGGTAAACTGGCCACCTACGAGCTTCAGGCTGTCATCGGCGGCAGCGAAGCCGGCGAGGATGATGTCGTCGGTGGAAACGGCTTCAACGCGGCCGTCCTTCATCGAGCTCACGCAGGCTGCGTAGCCCGTAAGCGAAAGGAGTTCGGCCTGGGGCGCCTTCGCCTGGACGTTCTTTTCGGAAGTGGAGCCCTGGACCGAGCAAACCTTCTTGCCGTTCAGGTCTTCCACGCTCTTGATCGTCGTGTTGTCTTTCATGACGAGGATCGACTGCCCGGCGAGGTAGTAGGGCCGGGAGAAGTCGATCTGCTTCTTGCGGTCTTCGTTGATGGTCATGGTGGCGACCACGATGTCGACCTTGTCTTCCTGCAGGAAGGGGATGCGGTTCGCTGAAACTGCTTCAACGAAGTCGATCTCGTCTTCGCTGAGCCCTATCGCCTTCGCGATCTCCTTGGCGATAGCCACGTCGAAACCATCGACCTTGCCGCTGGCCGGATCCTTGAGGCCGAAGCCCGGCTGATCGAACTTCACGCCGACGGTCATCTTCTTGGCAGCGGCGATTTTGCCCATCGTCGAATCGGCCGTGAAGGTTGGAGGCGGAGTGGTGTTGCCACCATCGTCATCGTCGTCGTCGTCATCGCCACATGCGGCGATGAGCGCCATCGTGCTGATCAATGCCAGCAGCACAAACAGGAACTTCGCGTATTTGGTCAACTTGTCCTCCTCACTGGTGGGGCTCCTGTCGCCCCGGGGTCGGAGCAAGCGGGCCGGGCCGCTCGCAAGGTTAGTGAACGAGAATCCTCCCGAGGAAGCGCTGGGTGCGCTCGTTCTTCGGGGTTTCGAAAACTTCTGTCGGTGAGCCCGATTCCACCACGCGACCGTCGTCCATGAAAAACACCCTGTGGGCCGCCTCACGCGCAAAACCCATCTCATGGCTCACAACGAGCATGGTCATGCCCTCTTTCGCGAGGTCGCGCATCACGTCGAGCACTTCCTTGATCATCTCGGGGTCGAGGGCGCTCGTTGGTTCGTCGAAAAGCATGACTTCCGGTTCCATAGCCAGCGCGCGAGCAATCGCGACACGTTGTTGCTGGCCGCCGGAAAGCTGCGCGGGATAGGCCGCTGCTTTTTCGGGAATGCCCACGCGCTCCAGGAGGCGCCGGGCGCGCTCTTCGGCCACGCGGCGCGCCTCATGACGCACCTTTCGCGGCCCCAGCGTGATGTTGTCGAGCACGCTCATCTGTGGGAACAGGTTGAATGACTGCTGGACCATCCCGACATGCGAACGGAGCGCGTTGACGTCGGTTTCCTTCGCGTGGACGGAGATTCCGTTGACGACGACGCTCCCGGAATCGATGGTTTCGAGCCTGTTCACCGTGCGAAGCAGGGTGCTTTTGCCCGAACCAGAGGGGCCGATGATGACGACCGTTTCGCCCTGGTCTACTTCCTCAGTGATGTGCTTCAGCACCATGTTCTTGCCGAAGCTCTTCACAACATCGGTAAAGACAATGGCTGGCGCGGCTTGCCCTGTCACTTTCCGAGTATAACCCGGTCTTAACCGGGGGCCTATTTTGCACGTATATCAGGAAAGCGCGGCGGCGATCGATTGCAGCTGGCGCATGTGGTCCAGGTCGTGGACCCGCATGAAGAGGAGCCACTCCCGCCAGCTGAAATCGCCGAACATGGGGTGGTTGATCTTCACATCCAGGTGTTCATCGCCCACGGCCCTCGAGACTCGTTCGTACAGCGGCTCGCGGATGGCCAGGTACGCTTTCCAGTACGCCCCCGTGTCCTTGAGCCCCTCGCGGGTCTTGCCCGAGATCTCATCGCGGACCCGCGGTGGGACGCTGCCGGTATCGAGGATTCCGGTTATGGCGGCGGCCCCGTGTTCGCTCATCTCCAGCACGTGGGTCCAGACCTCCGCGGCCGACCATTCGCCTTCGGCCGGGCGGTCGTTGAACCTGGCCGGATTCACGGCTTCGCCCGCCTGTTGGAGCGCCGCCGAATCATCTCGGACCTTCTGGACGAGGTCGGGGATCGAGAGCTTGTTCGCCTGCGCGATGAGATAGCTGCGGATGCGTTCGGATTCGGTGGCGGGCATAGTCATTGGAGTTCCTCCATCGGTGCCCGAGCACTCTAGAGCGGGTAAGTAGCGTGATGCAACTGTAAAGTGCCGGGAAGCCGCTTCCGATAGACCAGCGGGCTACGGAATGGAAGTGATACACTCAAGGTCATGAATGCCAACCAGGCTGAAGCCCCGGCGTTCTCCGCCTATTGCCCGGTGTTCCAGGGCGCGGTCGAACTTATCGGGCGGCGCTGGACGGGAGCGATTGTGCGGGCCCTGCTCACCGGCTCGAACCGCTTCGGCGAAGTGCTCTCGCGTGTGCCGGGTCTTTCCGACCGCCTGCTCTCTGAGCGCCTCCGCGAACTCGAACAGGCGGGCATCGTCCGCCGGATCGTGTATCCCGAGGTTCCGGTGCGCATCGAGTACGAACTGACCGAAAAGGGCCGCGAGCTCGAGGGAATCGTCGCCAGCATATCCAACTGGGCCGACAAGTGGCGCACGGAACCCGCGGAGATTTCCGGGTAAACCCCGGACTTTTCAATCTCAGCGGGTTTACAGGGCATCGCGCAATGCCATACGCTCGCGCCCAAGTCAGGGGGCGCGGGTGTACCGCTTTATTCCGATCTTGTTCGTCCTGGGCTTCGCGGCATGCGGAGGCGGGGGCGGCGATGACTCGGAAACGCCCACCTCCGCGCCAACGCAAGCGACCGCCTCGAACACCGCCACGCAGGACGTGGCGGGGGCGAAGACGACCACAACCTCGGCGACCCCCACCGCGGCAGCGAACGCTGACAGCTACACGGTTGTCGCCGGGGACACGCTAGGCGAAATCGCCGCGCAGTTCGGCACGACGGTCGAGGCGCTCGTCGAACTCAACGGCCTGGCCGATGCGGATCAGATCTTTGTCGGCCAGGTGCTCAAGCTGAAGCCGCAGTAGCGCTCAGGGGCGCCAGACGCGCGACGGCTTGCCCTGCATCATGTCCCGCAGTCCGTAAACCTCGATTCGCCATGGGTCCAGGCGGAGGGCGCCGAAATTGGGGTCAGTCGGGCCCTGCTGCCAGAAGAGGCCGGGGTCGTAACCCACGGGCGGCGGGGCGTTTTTCACCAGGTTCCAGACCTCGTTCTTGGTCTCCTGCGAGTCGGCCCATGTCGCCTTGCACTCGGCGTACACCTGCTCGTGCTCCTGGTCCCAGTAGCTCAGCGACACGTACGGGTTCCGCTCGAGGTGCTTGGCCTTAAACGACTGGCGCCCGGTAGCGATCCAGCCGGTCGTGCCGTCCCAGACCGGATGGAGGATGCGGGCGCGCGGACGCCCTTTCGCATCGACGGTGGTGACGGTGCACCAGACGATGCGATTGGTGATGCGAGTGAAATCTGGTTGAAGTTCTTCCCACGTGACGTCCACGCTCTGCCTCCGGCGGTAATCCGGCGAACTATACATGGCTCGGGGCCGAGCGCCCGTGCGAAGGTCACCAGGTGTGGGCGCCGGGCGGGGGTTCGCCAAGATCGACCTGCATGTAGGTGGTGCTGTGCCACGCCCCGAACTTGTGGCCCGCGTTTTTCAATTCGCCCACCGGAGTGAAGCCGAACTTCGCGTGCAGACGAAGACTGACCTCGTTGCTGGAGGTAATCGAAGCCACAACCAGCCGCACGCCAAGTTCTCGGCATGCATCAAGTAACGCGGCAAGGAGTTTTTCGCCGATTCGCTGGCCACGGAAGCGCTCATCGACATAGATGGTGTCTTCGCGCGTGAAGCGCCAACCCTTTTTCGCGCTCATCAGCGTCACATAGGCGAAGCCGGCGAGTTCTCCCCCGACCTCCGCTACCAGGACAGGCGTGAGGACATCGTGGCCCGCAAACCACCTCCGGCGTTCATCGATGGTCCACGCTTCGAGGTCCCAGGTCGCCAGACCGGTGGCGATTTCATGGTTGTAGATCCGGTTGATGTCTTCCAGGTCATCGGCCACCGCCGGCCGAATCACGCAATCCAGTGCACTCATGCTGCAGACTCTGCACCAACCTGGTTTCGGGGGCGTTTCGCCGTCATTTCTCATCCAGCGATGCGAGCCATTCCAGGAGGATGGCGTTGAATTCTGCCGGCCGCTCCTGGTGGAGCCAGTGGCCAGTCCCTTCCCAACTGAGCGCGCGCGACTTCGGGTGGCGAAAGTTCTCGCGCTCCCACTGAGCCACCGCCGAGGGATCCTGGCGGCCGGCACGAAACGCCAGTGCCGGGACTGCAATGCGCCGAAGATATGCCTCGCTGCGAGATTTCTCGCCGAAGGAATCCTTGCTCAGCAGTGCTTCCATCGCCTGGGCCATCACTTCCTGGTCAAACGCCGCGATCCTCCGCGCATGCAAGGGAGGCAGGTGAGCAGGGGTGGCCGGGGTGTAAAACGTGCTGCTCGCGAATTGCAGCGCGGCCGCGTGGCCGGCGGGCGAGCGGAATGCCTGGCCCAATTGTGTCGCCATCTCGCCGGCGCCCTCCGCCATGCCATAGGCCGAATCCACCGGCACAAGCGCCCGAACGACCTCCGGATGCTCGACCGCAAGTGCGACCACCGTGGCCCCGCCCATCGAGTGTCCGATGGCAACGACCGGATCCGCTTTCAGATGCCCGACGAGTTCGGCCAGGTCATCGGCGTAGTCTTTCGGGGCGAACCCCTGTGCCGGCACAGAAGACCGTCCGTGACCGCGAAGGTCAGGGACGATGCAGCGATATCCCGCGGCCAGGAGAGCCGGCGTCTGCCAGCTCCAGTCGGAGCCATCGCAGCTCCAACCGTGGACCATCAGGACGGGCGGGCCATCACCTTCGTCGGTGTAAAAAAGGCGCACGTTGCTGAGTTCGACGAATGGCATGGCGGGCTCCCGGCACTGGTGGCCGGAATCTACTCGCGCACCCGCCAAACGCAAAGGTACCGTTATACTTCGCGGCATGACGCAACCGGGAATCGGCGACCTGATGAGCCAGTGGAAGCAAATGAGCGACCAGTTCATGAAGAACTGGGGCGAGGTGTACGAATCCATGGCCGGCTCCGCCGAAGGCCAGGCGATGTCCGCCGAGATGGAGAAGAACTACGTCGCGGCGCGCGCTGCCATGGCCAAAGCCGCCCGCGACGCGTATGGGCCGATTATCGAGGCCGTCGGCGCCGTCCCGCTTACCGAGTTCCAGCGGCTTTCGGACCAGGTCCACACGATCATGCTGCGCATGGACAAGATCGATGACGCCATCCAGCGGCTGATCGCCATGCAGGGCACCGAGCTGAAAGGTCCGAAGACGCGAAAGAAGAAAAAGACATCCTGATTCGGCGCTAATCGTGGTCCTGGAGCCACTTCAGGATCGCCGGCCACACTTGCTGCTGGGCGCGTTTCCCGGCGATCACCGAGATGTGCCCACCTTCGAGTTCCATGAACTGCTTGTCGGTGCTGCCGACCGACTCCACGAGGGCACGGGCGCTCTGCGGCGGCACGATATCGTCGCGGGTGGCGCCAATGCAGAGCACTGGAACCGTCAGGTCGCGCAGGTTCACAATCTCGCCGTTCACGCGGAACTTCCCGAGAAACAGCTCGTTGCCCTGGTAGAAGTTGCGCACCCACTGGCGGAAGAACTGCTTCGGTAGCGGCAGCCACTCGCTCGCCCAGCGGTTCATGGCCTTGTAGCCCACCAGCCACTGTGGGTTGGTCGCGTTCTGCAGCAGCGATTGCGCCTGGACCACATCGCCCAAGGGATTCAGCATCTTGAATCCCGAGCGGATGAACTCCGCCGGCATCAGGTCGAATGTCTCGAGAATGCCATCCACATCGAACTTGTCGTCGTCGGTCATTCGAGGGAATTCGCCGACCGAAAAATCGATCGGCCCGACGATGCCGAGGTAATTCTTCACGGGCAGGCCGGGCTGCGCGGCGATCGCGGAAGAAGTCATGGGTACACCCATGCAATAGCCGAACGCCGTGACACTTTCGGCGCCCGAATGGCGGACCGCCTGGTGAATCAGCGACGGGATCATGTCGCCGATGACGTCTTCCATGCCCATGTTGCGGTCTTCAGGCCCAAAGGTCCCCCAGTCGCAGAGGTAGAACGGCACGCCGTTTTCGTAGAGGAACTCGGCGAACGATTCTCCCGGGCGTAGATCGAAGATGTAGGGCCGGCTGATGCCCAGGTACGGAAACAGAACGAGGGGGGTCTTCAGACGCCCGCCGTCTTTCGGCGGGTAGTAATACAGCGAGGCCTTTCCGCGGAAACCGATGGCGGTCCGGCGGGAAAGCGCGACCGGCGCGGGAGCGCCGAGCGCGTCTCGAAGTCCCTGGGCCAGTTTCAGAAGTTCGGCATCGGTTTCGAAAGCGGGGGCCTGTGTCATGAAGACTCACCCTGTTGTTTCGGCGGAGTCTAGCACCGGGACCGGTGGACACGAAGTACCGGCGAACCTGCCGGTGCAAGCTCTACAACCCGGCGCACTCCGGCCGCGTGTCGAACAGGTCCTCGAGTTCGCCTCCATCCAGCTGGTCGAGCTGGTCGAAGCCCGAGCTGGCTTCTGAGAACGCGTCGTCGACCGAGTCGCCGAGCGCGGTGACGTCGGCCAGGGCCCGGGTAACGGTTGAGGTATCGATCCGGTTGGCCTGGCTGACAAGGTCATCGAACGCGCTTACCAGGTCATCGGTCGTATCGACGAACACCTGCTGGATCTGTTGGCCGTCCTTCACATCCGGGGCCTTGAGTTTCGAGACGCGCGACTGGAGGTCTTCGGTTTCGGCCTGCGCGGCTTTCATGTAGGTCACGAGCAGCTTCTTCACCGCCGGGCCGTCTTCGGGCGTCTTGTTGAGCTCGCCCTGGAACTTGTTGTTCGCGGCCTCGATGTTATTCACCCAGTCATCGAAGGCCGAGCAAACGCCCGCCACCCACTTTTCGTTCTGGGTCTTCGGCGCATCGGCACTCGAACTCGTGGGCGTCCCACTGTTCGAATTCGCCGGGGTGGCGCTCGCCTCAGCTCCGCTCCCGCCCGAATCCTGGAAGATCGTGTCGGAGCAGTCCTGGTCGTCGTCGATCGCGTCGATGAGGTCCTGCACATCGTCGGAATCTCTGGCCAGGTCATCGAGCTTCTCGCGAAAATCCGGGGTTTCGAACTTATCCACCAGGCCGAAGAACGCCTCGAGGAAGTCTTCATCGTCGTCGATATCGGCGACGGCCTTGCCGATGTCGTCGGTCAGATCGGTATTGGCCTCGAACTGGTCCTTGAAAGCGTCAATGACTTTGTCGCCGTCTTCGATGTCCGGCTGGCCGATCTTGTCGAAGTCACTGCGAAAATCTTTTTGTGCCTTCTCCTGTTCCTTCAGCGTCTGGGCGAAGGCCTCCTTGGCTTCCTTCGTGTCGGTAACGTCTGCGTCATCGAAGGCCGCACCGGCCTTATCGGACGCCTTCGAGAAATCGGCAGCGATATCGCAGAGGTCGTCAACCCAGTCATCGAGGGCAACCGTCTTGGTGCCGCCACCACCGCAACTGGTGGCGAGGGAAGCGACTGGCAGGGCAGCCGCGAGAAGAACGAGGCGTGCGAATCCGGCGGGGCGCATGGGGGTACCTTCCGTCGTTAACTCAGGCCATTCTGGAGCCGCCGCCGCTTTCGGGCCAAAGCTGGCACCCACGAAGCGCAACGCCTGAGCGGACCGAGCGCCCCTTTTAGCGCCAGAAGAAGCGTGAGAATCCATGAGCCGGTTTCAAGACTTCACCGGCAAGGGCGCCCCAGGTTGCAGAGTCTGCCTCTTATGAGTCGAACACCACGAACGAGCAGTCCTCGTTTTCGTCGATCAGGTCAATGAGGTCGTCCACATCGCGCTCGTCGATCTTCTCGAGCAGATCGCGCAGGTCATTGTCTTCGACATCATCGAGGATTTCGTACACCTGGTCGGCGTAGTCCTTCTCGTCCAGGTCCACCTTGTTCACATCGGACTTGAACTTCTCAAGGATCTTCTGCTCGTCCTTTTGATGCTGGCGGAAGGCCGCGACGACCTTCTCGCCGCCATTGATGTCGGGGATACCGATGCGCTCCACGTCCCGGACGAAGTCCTCGTTCGCGAATCCGGCATTGCGCACCAGGCTGTCGATGGCGGCCTTCAGATCTTCGGGGTCGGACTCATCGGCGTCGACGAGAGGCTGCACGGCATCGGTCTGCGCATCGTCGAAGTCCTGAGCCTTCTTGCACATGTCGGCGACCCAGTCTTCGACTTCGACCTTTTGCTTGTTGACGTCGTCATCGTCATCGCCGCCGCAACCGATGACGGCAACCGGAAGTGCCAGGAAAACAGCAAACAATCCCAACCGAACGCTCGTACGCATGCACAACCTCAACCAGTGCCGGGGCGGAAATCGGCGCCATTATGGCACGGGCACTCAGGCGTGCAGAATCTCGCGAATCGCCTGGCAGACTTCATCGACCTCGGCGTTCGTGAGTTCGGGGTACATGGGCAGCGTGACTTCCGCTTCGAAGAAGCGTTCGGCAACGGGAAAATCGCCCTTCTTCCAGAGGCCGAGCTTCTTGTAGGCCGTGTGATAGTGCAGTGGAATGAAATGCACCGATGTCCCGATCCCGCGTTCGTTGAGACCGCGGATGACATCGTCGCGGGTGGCGCGGGCGCCATCGCGGACGCGGACCATGAAGATGTGCCAGGGGTGCCGGTTCTCTTCGGTGAAGGCCGGCAGGATGATGTCGGGTTCGTCGCGCAGGTTCGCGAAATAGCGCTGCGCCACGCGTGTGCGCTCTTCGATGAAGTGCTCCAGGCGGCCAAGCTGGCTGCGGCCGAGAGCGGCGGCAATGTCGGTCAGGTTGTCCTTAAAGCCGAATTCCTCGATGTCGTAACGCCAGGTGCCTCCGGCGCCATAGCGGTTGTAGGCGTCGCGCGACATGCCGTGGAGGGTGAGCCGCCGGACTCGAGCACTCAGATCCTCGTCGTCGGTAGCGAGCGCGCCGCCTTCGCCGGTCGTCATCGTCTTGTTGGCGTAGAAGCTGAAGGCGGCAGCATCGCTGATGCTGCCGCACTGGCGCCCGCGATAAATCGTGCCGATCGCGTGTGCGGCATCTTCGAGGACTTTCACACCATGGCGGCCGGCGATTTCCATGATCCGATCCATGTCACACGGTTCCCCGGCGATGTGAACGGGGAGAATGACCTTCGTCTTCGGCGTGATCGCGCGTTCGATGAGGTTGGCGTCGATATTGGCATCGTTCTCCCGGACATCGACCAAAACAGGAGTCGCACCCATGTGGATGACTACGCTGGCGGTGGCCGTGAAGGTGTACGGGGTCGTAATGACTTCATCGCCGGGGCCTACGTCCCACGCGGCGAGCGCGAGATGCATCGCCGCCGTCGCCGAGTTCACGGCGTTCACGAACTTCGCGCCGGTGTAGGCACAGAGTTCGTCCTCGAGCGCCTTCACCTGGCTGGCAGTCGTGAGCCAGCCACTTCGCAACACACCTTCCACCGCGGAAATGTCGTTCTCATCCAGTTGGACCTTCACGAACGGGATGCGCTGCTCTACCACGCACCAAAGCGTAGATGGACGAGGGAGAAGGGAGAAGGGAGAAGGGAGAAGGGAGAAGGGAGAAGGCGACGGTCCACGGTGCCCGAACGCAAATCCGAGGCGCGCACGCCAGTAAGCACGTCATGATCAGCGAACTGTCGACCAAGAATCCAGGGAACACGAACTCCTTGGCGGCCTCCGCGCCCTGATGGTTTGGTCTCCTTCTCCCTCGTCCTGCACGCTCCCCTAGAATGGGAATGGTGAAGAGCACCCGACTATTCCTCACTCGCCACGGCCAAACAGTCACCAACACCGAGGGCCGCTTCTGCGGCCACTCCGAGACAGATCTCACGCCAAAGGGCGAGGCCCAGGCCCAGGCCCTTGGCAAGCGGCTGGCGAAAGTGAAACTCGATGCCATCTACACAAGCGACTTCTCCCGTGCGATCCGCACGGCAGGCCTGGTCGCAGGGGAGCGGGCGCTCACGCCCCGCGCGGACCCCGATCTCCGCGAACTGCATTACGGCGAATGGGAGCTGGAAAAAGGTGGGGATGTCGCGCGCAAGTGGCGCACCCAATACCGGCTGATGCGCCACGAAGACCCGGCCTGGCGGCCACCCGGCGGCGAAACGGTCGCCGAGGTTCGTGCTCGCACCCGCGCCGCCTTCGACCGCATCGTCGCTGCCCACGAAGGGCAGCGCGTGCTTGTGGTGGCCCATGGCACCGCGCTGAACTGCCTCATCTCCACCCTCCTGGACATGCCCGAGAGCCACGTCTTTCGCGTCGAAATCGCCAACTGCGGCCTCACTGAGGTGATCGTCCGCCAGGGCCGGCCGTACGTCCTGAGCATGAACGACACCGCACACCTGGCCGGAATCTAGCCCGAGATGATCCCGGTTGGCGATAGCAACCGGCGGCTGACCACACCGTGGGTGACCTACGCGATCATCCTCGTGAACCTCGGCGTCTTCATTTATATGCTCACGTTGCCGGCCGACCTGCCCGTCGGCCGGCGCGAAGAAGCCCGCCAGTACGTCGAGCAGACCACTTCGATCTGCTACGGCTTCTCCACGTACCCGACCGACGCCGACCGGTTCATCTGCAGGTGGGCCTTCCAGCCCAAAGAGTTCTTCGACACAGTTTCCGACAAGGCGCCGCTCAGTTCTGGGGACCGCTGGGTGGCGG
>JBFWZP010000003.1:0-518398 GCA_050185215.1 Dehalococcoidia bacterium
CGATTAGGGCAACCGCGAGCCCGGCTCCGTTAGCCGCTGCGGCCACCTCAGCGAGGAGGTTTGCGGCACTATCCCTTGTAGAGGCCAAGGCGCTTTGCCCGTGCGAAGAACGCCGCGAGGTCTTCGTCATCTTCATGGGCGGGCGAAAAGTAAGGCCCGCGGCGCGTAAGGCGAAGACTTGCCTCGAGGCGTTCGTTCACCGTGAGCGCGCGGTGTCGCTCCAGCGCCTCGCGATTCGCAGCCTCCTTGAATTCGCCGAGGCGCCGCATGTAGTCCTTATCCGCAGCGGATACTTTCGCAGTCATGGTGTGATGATAGCGCACGGCGAGGGGAGTTTGATGTCCAGACGTAGCCCGGCACTAGCCGCTGGCGGTCAGGAAGAGAGCCATCGTGAACGCCAGGCAAACAGAGAGTGCCCACGCCGAGCCGATGAGGCCCAGGTGGAATGGCGAGGTTTTTTCGGACCACGCTGCCCACCCAAACGCGAGCGCCCGGGCATCGCACCAAGCAGAACGATCTGACTGGCCGGACTAGCGACGATCATAAGCACGACTGCGCAGGCCGCGAGGGAACGCGCAGCCACGATGCTCAGCGCAGTCCGGGAAATATGATCACCCATAGCTTCAGCAGACCAGCGAGCGGTTACTTAGTCAATCGCCACGGAAAACGGTTCGGGTCCGACGTGGGATTTCAGCCACTCGGATAGCTGAACCTGGTTTGAGATGACCGATGCGGGAATGTCGAGGCGAAATGTTACCGGCGTCGCGGAGTCGGTGCCCGGTGGGAGCCAATTCTCCAGGAGCGAAGCGCCGAGTTCTTGCGAATCCGAGATGTAGACCTGGTAGGTGAAGAGGTTCACCGTATCGTGGGAGACTATCGGACCTTCGGGGAAGTCGAACGGGCAGCCGGACGCAACGACCACGGGAACGGGCGACAGCGGGTCCAGGGCTGCCCGTAGCATCGCACCGAGCGCATCGACATCCTGCACGGCGACTCCGCCGGTGAGATCGTCGATGCAAACAATGGTTGCGTTGCGACCGGTCCAGGAACGGTCCGGGGCGCGAACCACGGGCCGATCCGGTGACGTAGCGGACGAATCGACCGTGGACAGGGGTGTAGCCGAAGCGATGCTCGTCGTACCTGGTTCTCCGTTGATGGCTCCACAGCTTTGAAGCAACGGAAACGCACCCAAGGCACCCACTGCCAACGCTCTAGCGAATGCCGAAGGCAAGGTCCAACCGTGAAGATGCCGGGACTCCAGCGCGCCTATGAGTTGGCGCTCTGAGACCAAGCCTTCAATCGCCATCGCTCCACACTCCATCCGTCATGGGCTGTGCGGCGAGGCTAGCACAGATGGCAAACGCGTATCTATCGCGGAAATCTTTCGGAAGTGGCTTGTTGCGTGACGTTCGCCCTCGCCGGACGAGCGAGACCTCCCGGTCTCGCCTCTGACCCAGGTTGGTGAAGTTCATTTGCGGTTCCGCAAGTCGAAAGGAGCGGTTCGCGGAAGCTGTTGGGACTACTCCCCGATTCGGCCGAAGTTCGGCGCGCGCTTTTCGACGAAGGACTGCACGCCTTCGGTGAAGTCGGGGCGCTTCAGGCTGTCGTCCTGGCGGCGCTGGGTTTCGTCGATGGCCGGGCCGAGTTCCATGTTCAGGTGGCGGTAGACCATCTGCTTCATCTCCATGAGCGAACGCGGCGACGAGGTCTTGGCCAGCCCGCGGACGAACTCCTTCGCGTCGTTCACGGATTCGCCGTTTTCGCAAAGGCGGTTCGCGATGCCGAGTTCGAGAGCTTCCTCGCCTTCGATGCGGCGGCCCGTCCAGAAGATGTCGAGGGCCTTCGATGGGCCGATGAGGCGGGGCAGAATCCAGCTCGTGCCGTGTTCGGCGACCAGGCCACGCGCGGAGAAGGAGGTGATAAATCGTGCCTGCCGTTCGACGAAGCGCATGTCGCACATGCAGGCGAGCGAGAACCCGAGTCCGGCGCAGGCGCCGTTCACTGCGGCCAACACGGGCTTGCGGACAGCCATCAGGTAGGTGTTCATTTTCGTGAAGTTGTCGCCCATGGAAGGGTCGCCGGGGTGGGCGCGGAGGCCGAAGTCGCCGCCGCCTGATTCGCCGGTCTTGGTCATCTCCGCGAGTGCGTTCATGTCCATTCCGGCCGAGAATCCCCGTCCGCTGCCGGTGACGATGATGCCAACGACCTTCGGGTCGGCCTCGGCGGCGGCGATGGCGTGGCGGAATTCGGCCAACGTTTTGTAGGTGAATGAGTTCAGGGTCTGAGGCCGGTTGAAGGTGATGACGGCGGTCGGGTCCTCAACCTCGTAGAGAATTTCGTCGTACACAGGTCACCTCCGAAAGCGGGAGGAGCATAGCAGACGAACCGCGCCCCGAAGCTAGCGAGACCGCAACTTAGAGTCGTATCTAAAGGTGAATGCACGCTGAAACCGAACCTGTCCCGGCCGAATTCTTCGAACGAGCAGGCGCCCTTGCAATCGAGGTTGCGCTTTGGATCGCCGTCTCGGGTGGCCTAACGATGATTTGGGGAATGGTCGTCGCCCCCTTCGGCGGGTCGGTTTCTATGCCCTACTATCCGTGGTCGCTCTTCGGAGAAGCGGTCGTAGTTTGCGGTGCACTGGCCTGGGCGTATCGACATCGCAGTTCGCCGGGAATGCTGGCGCTCGGCCTTGAATTGGTAGCGACGGGTGATTCGCGCCGACCTAGCGTTGCTTCGTGCATCTTTCGTGCATCTTTCGCGGTTTTCGCCGGCGGAGTTGCGTTCGTATTCGCGGCGGTCTTGGCCGTAACGGCCCTTCAGGAAGGACCCGAATACGAGCCCAACTGGACGAGTCCCTTCTTTTTGACGCCGGCCGCGGCCTTTGCGGGAGTCATGACGATGTACCTACCAATGGCGTTTACCAAACGCCGCCAGTCGCTCGTGGACCTCATGACTCGAACGGCGGTAATACGGACGCGGCCACCCGAAGAATCAAGAGCGTCGGTTCGAGCCTGAATCTGAGGGCCGGGGGAGGTGCGGGTCGTGGTCACCGCGCGGCCAGGGCGCGCTCCATCCGCTCGAGGCCGTCCGTCAGGAGTGCCCTTGGCGTGCCGAAGTTCATGCGCACGAAGCCGCGGCCGGCTTCGCCGAAGTTGATGCCGTCGCTGAAACCGACCTTCGCGTGTTCGAGGAACCAGTTGAACGGGTCGTTCTCCGGGAGGTTGAGGGCATTGCAGTCGAGCCATGCGAGGTAGGTGCCCTCGGCGGGATACATTTCAATCCCCGCCAGTCGCTCGGCTACGAACGAAGCGAGGTAATCCCGGTTGGCTGTGAGGTAGCGGGTGAGCGCGTTCAGCCAGTCGTCGCAATCGCGGTAGGCGGCGAGCATCGCAACGTATCCGAGGACGTTCACCGCGCCGGTGAGGCCACTCTTCGCGCCTTCGAAGCGCGTGCGCAGTTCTTCGTTTGGGATGATCGCCACGGCGGACTTCAGGCCCGCGAGGTTGAAGGTCTTGCTGGGGGCCATGAAGGTCACGGTCTTGGCCGCGATCTCGGGAGAGAGGCTGGCGATCGGCGTGTGCACGCTGTCGCCGAGCATCAGGTCGCAGTGGATCTCGTCGGAGATGATGTAGGCGCCGTGGGCGAGGGTGATTTCGGCCATGCGGCGAAGTTCTTCGCTGGAGTAGACGCGGCCGACGGGGTTGTGCGGGTTACAGAGGACGAAGGCGCGGGTGGTCTCGTCGAAGGCCGCCTCGAAGCTGTCCCAGTCGATCTCGTAGCGGCCAGAAGCCCCGCGAACCAGGTACGCGTCGTGGCGCACGAGCCCATGGTTCTTGTACGAATTCAGGATCGGTCCGTATGACGGAAGCTGCACCACCATGCTCTCGCCTGGAGCGGTGAGGGCTCGGAGGGCAAGGTTGAACCCGGGAATGACGCCGGTAATCGGCAGTAGCGCTTCGGTTGGCACATCCCAGTTATAGCGGCGCTTCAGGCGCGCGCTGAAGACTTCGTGGAACTCTTCGAAGAGCCGGCCGTAGCCATAGAAACCTTCCTCGACGCGTTCGAGCAGTGCGCGGCGAATCGGTTCGGGCGAGCGAAAGTCCATGTCGGCGACGGGCATGGGCAACACGTCTTCGGGGAAGCGCGCCCACTTTGTGCTTGAAGTGCCGCGCCGTTCGTAGACGGTGTCGAAATCGAATTCCATGGACGGAATCCTACGCCTCGCGCGGAGAGGAATCAGGCTTTCCGGAAGAAGTCGGCGTTCAGCTGCTCCGTGTGTTCCTGGCCGGGCGGGATTTCATAGGTCGAGTAGATGGCGTCGACCGGACAGACGTGGCGGCAGGCGTTGCAGTCGATGCAAGCGTTCGGGTCGATGTAGTACATCGGTGATTCTGGCGTGGTTTTGATGCAATCGACGGGGCACACGTCAACGCACGTGCCGTCTTTCACATCGATGCAGGCTTCGGTGATGACGTAGGGCATGGACTCGATTGTACCGTGAACATTCTGGCGCGTATCGCTCAGGGCGCCGGAGCGTATCCTTACCGTACATGTCAGCGTCGCGGTCGCATCGCACCAAGGCCGACCTCGTATACGAAGCGCTTCAGTCCTCGATCATGGCCGGCAACATTCGCGAAGGCGAACACCTCCGGCAGGAGGAGATCGCGGCGCGGCTTGGCGTGAGCCAGACCCCGGTGAGGGAGGCGTTCCGGCGGCTCGAAAGCGAAGGGCTGGTGGAACACGCGCCGAACCGAGGCATCATCGTCCGCGGCATCCCGTGGACACCGCCGCCGTCGCCGCTCGATGTCATCGCCCGGCGCTGGGGCGAACTCGTCCACGATCCCGACAGCGTTCCCGGGAGCGACTTTCCCTAGCAACCCGTCACGGGAGCAGAGCTCGCAGCCGCTCGTCCAGCTCCTGGAGCGGCTTTCCTTTGCCGAATCGGTCCATCACGGCGCGACGCCCGCTTGAGTTGACTTTGAGCGTCCCCGCCTCGTGCTTTTCGACCAGCTTGCCGAGTGCCTTCGCCACCTGGTCGAACGTCTGTGCCCGGATGCAGCCGGGCATCGGGTGTGTCCAGATCACGTAGCGCCCGCGCGAGAGCGCCTCGCCGGCCATGAACGACTGTCCATCGTGCGAGGTGAGCCTGATGACCACCGTGGTCTGCCGGTAGAGCGCGTCCATATCGTCGACCCATGGCAAGGCCTCCAGGTTCACGGGAATGGGCTGTGGCAGCGTATCCGCGGGCGAGGGGATGAGCGTGAACTGCACCTGCGGGAACTCGATTGGAAGGCGCATCATCGTCTCGATATCAAATACCTCCCGGTCGAAGGCATCCACCGGGTAATAAAGGAGGGCGCGAAAGGTTTCGGGGAGCGGCGGCGGCGACGCCGATTCGATGGGAATGGGAAGCGGAACATATTCGCTGACGATGCCCATGGTCCGCAGCTCGTCCACGAGCCAGGGGGCATCGCACCAGTGCGTCGGGCGCTCGGCCACGCGCAGGGAGACGTTGTGGCGGCGGTGCTCGTCCACCGCGATCTGTACGTCCGTGCCTACCCAGTGGATCACCACGGGTTTTCGCCGGAGGCGCAGGAGGCGGTCCTGGGGCGAAGAGCGGTCGATGCGGCTGCCGATCAAATAAACGACATCGGCGCGGGTGGCCGACTTCGCGACTTTCGCCCAGCCGGTGGCGCTGCGCCCGGGATGCGGGAGATATTCGGCTCTCCAGCCGAGCCCCGAAAGATCCGCCGCGAGCTTTTTGCCGAAGTACGGCAGGCCGAGGATGAGCACCTTCCCGCGGCGTTCGCCATCTGCCGAGGTCGTCACGTCTTTGGCTCCCCCGCAATGCGGGCGCGCGGCGCGAGCAACGTCGCTCCCGGCGCGACGTCACGGTCTACGAGTGCGTGGGCGCCGATGGTCGCCCCGGCGCCGATGGTGACGCCGTGGAGGACGGTGGCGCCGATGCCAAGGTAGGCGCCGGGACCGATTGTTACCGGCGCCTGTTCCCGTGGACGGTGCTGCTTGAGCGGGCCGGGCCCGACATCGATATGGGTAACCAGGCTGCAGCGCATGGAGAGCGTGGCTTCTTCCTCAATAACTACCGCGTCGGCCAGGTCGATTAACACATCCGTGCCGAGGTGGACGCGATCGCCAAGTGTGAGATTCGAGAAATCGCCATCCGCGTTCACGATGTGGATCGGGCCGTGGATGGAGACATCCTGACCGACCGTTGCACCGAACTCGCGCAGGATTACGACGTGGGCGTTGGGGGTCGACCGGAGTTCCATGGCGATGCCTTCGATGCCATCGCGCAGATACCGAGCCTTGCGGCGCGAGCGCCCGAATACGCCGAAGGTTCTGCGGGCCGGCCGGCCGATTGGTGCGATCATTCTCCGGAAGGTCTTCAACAGGGTGCACCGTCTTTCCGTTCACACGGCTGTAAACTGTCAGTAAACAGTTGGAGCGAGTGGCGGGCAACGTGGTGCTGCCACCTTGCCTGCATAAGAAGCCACTCATACGCTGCAAGCAATGGGGCCTTTGAGCCCTGCTAGTGAGGCACGATGAAACGAGCGATTCTTCTCGGGATGGGTGCAGTCGCCGTGGCCGCGGCCGCGATCCCGGCATTTGTCTCGGCGGCCGATTTCCCGCCTCCGCCGCCCACCACCTACTACGGCAAGGTGCCGAACGGCATCGGCCAGGGCGACACGGTCATCGCTATCGTGAACGATGGCAACGCCTCGACGGTTTGCGGTGACGGTGTGACCGCGAGTGACGCCAGCGGCATCGTCTATGTTGTCGATGTGGTCGCCGATGCGCAGATCGCCGGCTGCGGCAAGGCCGGCCGCACCGTGCAGTTCTACTTCGTCGGCCCGCGCCGGCTCGGCACCGATACCGCTGCGTGGACTGGCCCCGGCCCGGCCCCCAAGGATCTCACGGGCCTTGGCCCGGCGCTGACTCCGAAGAACCGGCTGCCACATGTGGCGAAGGACGGCGTCAACTAAGATTCCCGCGTGACGGCGGAACGAAACGAGCATTACTCCCCACGATTGCGTGATTTCGCAATCACCGGGGCAGGAATGCTCGTTTTGGTTTTCCTGGCGCTGGTGGCCGCGAGCGTGGCATCGGCCGAGGACCCGCCTCAGCCCGATTTCTTCTGGCCTTACGGCCGTGTCGCCATCGATGGGCAGCCTGCCCAGCCCGCTGATCAGACGGTTATCGGCCTCGTGAACGGCATGGCGTGCGGCGATGCCACCACGAAGGTCGCGCAGGCAGGGACTGGCGTACCCGCCGAAGACATCGGCGCGACGGTTTATGTGGTCGATGTCCTTGCCGCCGGTGATGGTTCCGGGCAGCGCCCCGGCTGTGGGATGCCGGGGGACACCGTGATGCTGTACTTCGTGGGTTCGCGGCGGATTGCCGTCCAACAACCCGTGTTCACGCCCGGGAGCCAGCGTGTCGACGTCGACCTCGGTCCGGAACTGTCGTACCAGCTGGTGGGCGCGATGGTCGCCCGGGATGGGTCGAACTAACCCCGTCGCTCGGCGTCGGGCAGCGTGAAGTGCCCCTCGAGGACCAGCGCGACAAGCCCGTTTTCGCCGGCCCGGGTTTGGTGGAGTTCGCCAGCATTCCAGAAAGCCGCCATGCCGGCATGGATTGGGGCTTCGATTTCATCCCCCCCGGTCACTGTGCCGTCGCCTCCGACGACGATGAAAAGCTGGTCGGCAACTGCTTCGTGCCGCCCGAGCACTCCCCCCGGCGCCAATTCGATGCGCACGAGTTGGCCTCGTTCGACGGCCCGCGCCACAGGCCCGGCCATCGCGCCGACGCTCCCGAAACGTTCGATGGACCGGTCTGATCCGAGCGTGAACACACGCATGCGCAGTCCTCTCCCGGAGGAAGTTAGACCTCGAGACCGTTCTCGCGAATTACCCTGGTGTAGAAAGCGGCGCTGTCCTTTGGGATGCGCTTCAGCGAGTCGAAGTCGGTGAAGACCATGCCGAAGCGCTTGGTGTTGCCGAAGGCCCACTCGAAGTTGTCGAGGAACGACCACTGGTAGTAGGCGCGGACGTCGCAACCTTCCTGGATGGCGCCGTGAAGACCCTGGAGGAAGCCGCGCAACAGGTCGATGCGAGTCGTGTCGTGGATCTTGCCATCGGGCCCGGGTTCGGTGTTGTCGCAGACGCCGTTCTCGGTGATGTAGATCTTTGGATTGTTGTATTCCTTCGAGAGCCAGCGCACGAAATCGCCGAGCGAGTGCGGTGCCGCCTCGTAGCCCATCGGGAGCAACGGCAGTCGCGGTGCGGCGAAGGCGTAGCCGACGCCGCGGCCGGGCGAGGCCTGGATGAGCGAGCGCGAATAGAGATTCAGCCCAATGAAATCCGTCGGGCTGGCGATGATATCCATGTCGCCCGGTTCGATTGGCAGCGACGCGCCCCGGGAATCGTGGTAGTCGAGCACGCTTTGCGGGTAGCCCTTGCCGAAGACAGGCCCGTGGAAGAGCCGTGAATCGAAGTCGCGGGCGAGTTCGACCGCTACGGCGGTCTCGGGCGTGTCGTCGGCCGGCTCGTAGCTGGAGTTGGCGTTGGTGATGCCGATTTCGCCGGATTTGCCGCTGGCTCGGAATGCCTGGACCGCTTTGCCGTGGGCGAGGTGCGAGTGATGGATTGTCCGCCCGAAGATGGCGAGGTCTCGGATGCCGGGCGCCATCCCGCCGGTGCGGTGGCCGAACTCGGTGAAAATCCGCGGCTCGTTGAGGGTCACCCACTTGTGCACACGGTCGCCGTAGCGTTCGAAGAGCAGGTTGGCGTAATCGGCAAACCAGTCCGTGATTGAACGATTCGCCCATCCGCCCAGGTCCTGCAGCGACTGTGGCAGGTCCCAGTGGTAGAGGGTGATCATCGGCTCGATGTTCTTCGCCAGGAGCGCATCGACGAGGCGGTCGTAGAAGGCGAGGCCCTTCTCGTTGATGGCGCCCTTCCCGAAGGGCATCACGCGGGACCAGGAAACCGAGAGGCGGTAGGCCTGGATGCCGACCTCGGCCATCAGGTCGACGTCTTCCTGGTAGCGGTGGTAATGGTCACAAGCGATGTCGCCCGTCGCGCCATCCTGGATGGTGCCGGGCTGGTGGGCGAACGTGTCCCAGATGGAGAGGCCGCGGTCGTCTTCGCGGTAGGCGCCTTCGATCTGGTACGAGGCCGTTGCGGCCCCCCACAGGAATCCGTCGGGAAAGGTGAGTTTGGGCATGCGCGGGATTATGAACCGCAGCGGCGAAGTGCGAAACGGGCGCTACTCCCGTGCCGGGAAAGGGTTCCAGGTCATCGCCCACGTGTAGAGCGGATTCAGCGCTGAAAGCAGTTCGTCGCCTCGTTCCGAGAGCCTGTAGGTGGCGTCGTCCCCCTGGGAGACGATGCCGGCATCGAGCAGTTCGCGGAGACGTTGGCTCAGGACCGAAGGCGACATCCCATCGCAACGTGACTGCAGGTCTCGGAAGCCCCCCGCCTCGTGTCCAAGCTCCCAGAGGATTCGAAGGGTCCACCGACGCCCGAGGAGGTCGAGCAGCGCCATAATCGGGCGGCCCGTGGTTGAGCCGCGGACGGGAATTCCGGGGAGCGGTGTCGAGTTCCTGGTCATTCGCGAACCTTTAGCCGGTGTGAAGTCTGCCACTTTGCTTCGGAAATCGTAGCAGATTACGCTTAATGCTACGAAATCCGTAGCGGGAGCCTCAAAATGCCAGCTATCCAGCCACTGAATCCTCCTTACGCGCATGAAGTCCAGGAAGAACTTTCGCGGCTCATGGGCCGGACCGGCCGCGAGCCACTCATCCTCTTCCGGACGCTTGCGCGGCATCTCCCGCTTACCCGAGCGTGGGGGACGCTCGGCGCGCACAACCTCACGCGGGGCGCGCTCACGGTGCGCGACCGCGAACTCATGATCCTCAGGACGTGCTATCTCAACCGGTGCGAATACGAGTGGGGTGTTCACGCGAAGATCTACGCGAGCGCCGCCGGCTTCACGCGCGAACAATTCCTCGCTACAGCCAGGCCGACTTTCGCCGATGCCAGTTGGTCCGAGCACGACCTGCTCGTCCTTCGCTTCGCCGAAGCGCTTCACGAGAGTGCCGACGCTGACGCCGACCTTGTCGCGGGCCTTCGACGCTCGTGGGGCGATGCCCAGCTGCTCGAAGCCTGCGAGATTGCCGGCTTCTACCACGGTGTCGCCTGCATCGCGAAAGTGGCTGGCGTTGAGCTCGAAGAGTGGGGCGAACGGTTCCCGGTCGACTAAACTCAATATGTGACCGGACTCCCACGGGCGATGCTCATCGACCTCGACGACACCGTAATTTCGGCCTATTCGAACCCCGGCGCGGTCTGGTTAGAGGTTGTCACCGAATTCCGGACAGACATCGCTGACCTTGGCCCCGAGGCGGTAACCGCCGAGATCCTGGCCTTCTCCGAGGCATTCTGGGCCGACCCTCACCACCACCGGATTTGGCGACAACAATTGGGCGAGGCCCGGCGGGCGGTTGTGCGCGGGGCGTTCGACCTCATCGCGAATCGCGGAGGCCGAGCGCTATCCAGCGACCTTTCGAACGAAATGGCAGACCGATTCACCCGGTACCGCGAAGAGCGAACACACCTGTTCCCGGGGGCGATCGAAGCGATTGACCACTTCCGCGATGCGGGGGTTCTGCTGGGGCTCATCACCAATGGGGCGGGGCCTATCCAACGCCCGAAGATCGAACGATTCGGGCTCGAGTCCCGGTTCCATCACATTCAGATCGAAGGCGAACAGGGCTTCGGTAAGCCGGAAGAGCGTGCCTATCGGCACGCGTTGCAGACACTCGGGGTCGGGCCGGCCGATGCCTGGATGGTGGGCGACAACCTTGAGTGGGAGGTCGCAGCACCGCAGCGTCTCGGCATCTACAGCGTCTGGCACGACCACGCAGGCGCCGGGCTGCCGGAGGGCTCGGCGGTGAAGCCGGACCGGATCATCCGGGCGCTGAGCGAACTGGTACCCCTCAAAGCAGGTTGAAATCTCCCGGGTTTCCCGGGATTCCAACCTCATGCCCCCGGGAAGGTTCCGGATGCAATCTCCTCGCACGGCCCCGGAAGGCCGAACCTGAGGAGGAATCAAGTGACCACAGCAACCCTCTCGACTCGAGCACCATCCGCCCGGCCGGCGACCCTGAACGCCGCCATTGTGCTCACCATCATCAACGCGATTGGAAGCATTGCCTTCCTGCCGCTGGCCCCCGACGACATCCCCGGCATCGCAATCGTCCTGACCATCGCCTTTACGGTTGTGGTGCTCTTTGGGGCATGGGGAATGTGGAACTCGTGGAAGTGGGCGGCGATCCTCGTATTCGTCGTCACAGCCATAAACGGCCTGTTGTCGATTCCCGGGATCTTCGCCGGACCCAACCTGGCGGTGAAGATCTCTTGCGCCATTGGTGTGCCGATTTTCGTTGCGACGTGCGTCCTGATCGCGAAGAAGCAGACTCGCGACGCGCTGCACTGAAATTGGTGCTTGAGCCAAGAGAACGCCTCGGGCGGCGACGACGAGGGCGCGGCTTTGCTATCCTGCCGCCACTCGTCTGCCGCCCGGTTTCCATGTGAAGTGAAATGATCGCGCCTCGAAGAACCTCATGGTGGATTGCGGCAGCCCTGGCGGCACTCAGCAGCGCCCTGGCCGCCACTGGATTTGTGCTAGCGTTTCAAAACCGCGGTCTGCCGATTGCGGCGGAAGTTGCCGATGCGCCCAAGTGGTTCGGCACGCAGCAGGCGCTTGCGACGCTCGTCTTCCTGGTTCCCGGCTGGTACCTCGCCGCGCGCGTCCCCTCGACGATTTTCGGCTGGCTGTTGCTTGCCGGCGCCATTGGCCACGGGTGCTCTAGCGCTGGTTGGGGGTATGTCATCGCTTCGGAGGTTGGCGGCCAGCATTATCTCTGGCCATCCGTGGCGGCCTTCCTGATCGGGCCCGGCACGGCCATCGAAGTGCCGATCATCGCCACGATCATGGCGCTCTACCCGGATGGCAAACGGCCGCCCGGGCTGCTCGGCGCCGCCGCGCTCGTCTTTGTGGGGTTCGGCGTTACGGGGACGTTTACGTCGTTGTTCGACCCTCTGAACGAATTCGCGGCCGACCCGAACAGTAGCCTGGCTCATCTCCACAATCCCATTGGGACAACTTTCTTCCAGAGCTTCGAGCAGGGCGGCGTCATCTGGATGGCGCCTTCGGGCGTGGGCGCCTCGCTGGTGATCATCGTTCGCTGGCTCCGCGCAAAGGGCGAGATGCGGAGAGTCCTCAGCTGGATTGCCCTCGCCAACATCTCCGGCGCCGTATTCGGTCCGCTCGTCTTCCTCGGCCCGGAATGGTTCCTCATCTCGGTCCAGGCCCCAACCATTCTCATCCTGGGGGCGCTCGTCGCGGCGACGCTGCGCCACCGCGTTTACGGAGTGGAGATCGTGGTCAGCCGCGTTTTCGTCTACTTCGCGCTCGCTGCGACGGTGGCGGCCGTCTATGCCGCGATGATAGGCGCGGCTGTGCTGCTTTTCGGCGAGGCGAACCTTGGCGCCTCGCTTGCCGCCGCAATCGTCGCCGCGCTGGCTCTGGCGCCCGCGCGGTCGCGCATCGAGCAGATCATCAACCGGCTGCTTTTCGGAGATCGGAACGATCCGTACCGGGTCCTTTCGCAGGTCGGGACGAAGCTCGAATCCCGTGGCGAGCCGGAGGAACTGTTGCCAGCCTTCGCGGACCAGGTGGTTTCGGCTCTGCGTGTCCCGTTTGTGGTGGTGGAGTACAAGGCGGGTCGTACGAAGCGGCGCGTGGCGGCCAGCAACTCTGGCGATTCATTCTCCGAGTCGGATTCGGAGGTGTTCACCCTCACACACGGCGGCGCCGACATCGGCCGGCTCATCGTTGGGCACCGGAGCGGCGAGCGAAGTTTTTCCACGGGTGAACGCGAATTGCTGGCGAACCTCGCCCGCCAGGCATCGGCGGCCGTTGCAAACCTGGTGCTGACCGAGGACCTGAAGATCTCGCGCGAGCGAATCGTCTCCGCGCGTGAGGAAGAGCGCCGGCGCTTGCGACGGGATTTGCACGACGGTCTCGGGCCGATCCTGACGGGAGCGGCCATGATGATCGATGCCGGACGGAACCTGATCGCGACCGACCCGGAAATGGCCAATGAGCAGTTCCTGGAGGCTCGTGCCCAGGTGAAGGGCGCAATCGAGGATGTTCGCAGGCTGGTGTATGCCTTACGCCCGCCTGCCCTCGATGAACTGGGCCTTGTCGGCGCGCTCAAGGAACAGGTCCAGCGCGGGCCGGTGGCCGTCACGATCAATGCCGAGGGTTCGCTTGCCGAACTGCCCGCGGCGGTCGAAGTTGCCGCCTTCCGAATCATCTCCGAAGCCGTGACCAACGCTGCCCGACATTCCTCCGCCACCACCTGCACGATCGACATCAACCTGAACGGGGCCCTGGAGATCGATATCCGCGACGATGGCCGGAATGGCGCCCCCTGGCGTCCCGGTGTCGGCATCAGCTCGATGCGGGAACGCGCGGCGGAGCTCGGCGGCAGCTGTGAAACCGGGCCCGATCCAGAAGGGCACGGCCGCGTCCACGCGGTACTGCCGGTCTCGGTAGCAACATGAGCGGAGCGGTGAGAGTCGTCGTTGTTGATGATCACCCCGTGGTTCGGACCGGCCTGAAGGCGGTCTTTTCGACCACAGCGGGTATCGACCAGGTCGGTGAGGGAGCTTCGGGTGCCGAGGCAGTCGACCTCGCGGAACGTCTGCTGCCGGACGTGCTCGTGATGGATGTGAACATGCCGGGCATGGACGGTATCGAGGCAACCAGGCAGGTTGTGGCGAAAAGCCCGAGCGTTGCCGTGTTAGTCCTCACCATGCACGACGATGACGACACGGTGTTCGCCGCGATGCGGGCCGGAGCACGAGGGTACCTCCTGAAGGGAGCGGAACAGGAGGAGGTGACCCGGGCGATTCTCTCGGTCGCGAACGGCGATGCAATCTTCGGTCCGGCCATCGCCGACCGCGTCTTGAAGTTCTTTTCTGTGCCCGATCGGCCCCAGGCGCAGGTGTTTCCCGATCTCACGAGCCGGGAACTTGAAGTGCTTGGGTTCGTCGCCGGGGGAATGAGCAACGCCGCGATAGCGCGGGAGCTCGTGCTGAGCCAGAAGACAGTGGCAAACCATGTCTCGAACATCCTCAACAAGTTGCAGGCGGCCGACCGTGCCGAGGCGATTGTGCGGGCCCGGCGCGCCGGACTCGGCGACTGACATCTTCCCAACTCCGACTCGCTATACTCCCTGCACTCACTTCTCTCGGGAGCTTCGCGATGGATTACAAGAACCTTGGCCTTTCCGGCCTCCAGGTCTCCGTGGTCGGCCTCGGTTGCAACAATTTCGGCATGCGCTGCGACTACGACCAATCGGAGGCGGTGGTGAACAAGGCAATCGAGGCAGGCATCAACTTCTTCGACACGGCCGATGTCTACGGAGGCCAGGGCAAGAGCGAGGAGTTCCTCGGGCGCATCCTCAAGGGCCGCCGCAACGACGTGATCATCGCGACCAAGTGGGGCATGAAGATGGGCGAGGGCCCATACAAGAGCGGCGCCTCGCGCAAGTACATCATCAGCGCGGTTGAAGATTCCCTGCGACGCCTGCAGACCGATTACATCGACCTCTACCAACTCCATCGCCCCGATGCTTCTACTCCGATCGATGAGACCCTCCGGGCTCTCGATGACCTCGTTTCCGCCGGCAAGGTCCGCTACATCGGCCATTCGAATTTTGCGGGCTGGCAGGCCACCGAGGCGCACTTCGTGGCACACAAGAACAGCTACGTGCGCTTCGTCAGCGCCCAGAACGAATACAACCTGCTGAACCGCAGCATCGAGGCGGAGCTGGTGCCGGCGTGCAATGCCTACGGCGTCAGCATCCTGCCGTACTTCCCGCTTGCCAGCGGGTTCCTCACGGGCAAGTACCGCCAGGGCCAGGACCTTCCCGCGGGAACGCGGCTCGCGAACGCCGGGCCCATGGCTGCTCGCGTCCTCACCGACAAGAACTACGAGATGCTCGGCAAGCTCGAATCGTTCGCGGAGTCACGCGGCAAGTCGATGGTCGACCTGGCGATTGGCTGGCTCGCGAGCCTTCCGCACGTTGGCAGCGTGATTGCCGGGGCAACGAAGCCGGAGCAGGTCACGCAGAACGTCGCCTCCGGCGCATGGCGGCTTACCGCGGACGAACTCGCGGAAGTCGACGCCATCTCGAAGCGATAGTCACGCCCTTGGAAACCGCTCTCGATCTCTCGCTCGTCAGGCTTCGCCTGACCAAGATGACGGACCGGCTCCTGATGCGGCTCCACGACCGCGCCGGGTTTCCGCTCAACCGTGCCATTTACCAACCCGGCGGCGTCCCGATTCCCGGGCGGCCGGGGATGAGCCTGCTCGATTTCGCCGTCGAGGGCCTTGAGACGTATCACGCTTCGCTTGGGCGCTACGAATTTCCGGATCAGTTCCCGCTGAGCGAAGCGAGCCGGGCCGCGGCCATCGCCGTCGAACGCCCGCGCTTCCCGGTGGGCGGGCGCGTGGAGATCCCGCTGCGCGACGACCTGGTCGGCTTCTATGTCGGCACCGTGCTGCCGCGCCTGTGCGAAGACAGGGACGATCCCAACAGCTACGGGGAGGCGGCATACGCCGACGCCGACCTGCTGGAACTGCTCAACGAACGCGTGAATGTTGGGCGCGATGTGGCTCGCTCGAAGGTCGAGCGCGAGCCGGACCTGATGAGCATCCTCGACGATGAGAGCGCCCTTCGCGAGCGCCTTCGCGACCGCGCGCGGGAAGAACGAGTGGTCGCGGAAGCCAGGGCAACGGCGGAGCGGTACGCGCTCGACCCCGACCTCGCCGCATCGGTGTTCGAATGGATCATCGACCGGACGCTCACGCTCGAAGTCCAATTCCTGCGGCTTCTTCCGGGCCGTTAGGGAAGGGTTCACGTGCCGCCCTCGTTGTAGCGGATCTGCAATCCGTACTCGACGTTCGCTTAGGCTGCTGAAACGGCCACGGATGCATGCTTCATCGCACCTCATTCAGGAGCGATGAACGATGCTTGATCGCAAGAAAACCAGCACCGCCTATCACGCCCATCACTGGGTAATCGAAGAAGCCAAAGGGCCGACGAGCCCCGGGCGCTGCGTCGCATGCGGCGCCGTCCGCGAATTCCGCAACGCGCCGGCCGAAGAAGTCCTCCACCGGGCCGAATATGCTGCCTGACGCTGCCGCCTCCCCCGACATCCGCGTATTCGAGCCGGATTCCCTGCGCTTGCTCGCCACGGGCCAACACATGGGCCCGTGCGAAGCGGCGGTTCATCCGTTCGGGTGCCTGGAGGGGAACGGTGTGTTGCTCGCGTACTACTTCGGGAAGGGCAAGCGCGATGTGTGCGTACAGATCGGCGAAAACGAGGGCGTGATGGCGCACCTCGGGACTCGCTGGCGAGCGGGCCACCGTGAGTGGACGCTCGATTGGTAAGGAGAATCTCATGCCGAAAGCATGGTCGAAGAAAGACGAACGCCAGTTCGAACACGTAAAAGAGAGCGAGCTCGACCGGGGTGCATCCGAAGACCGGGCCGAGGAGATCGCCGGCCGGACCGTCAACAAGACTCGCCGCGAACAGGGCCGGACACCTAACAAGCGCACCCAGGGCACCGGCAATCCGAATGCGCCGCTTGCCGACCTGACACGCGACGAGCTTTACAACCGCGCGAAGAAGCGCGACATCAGCGGGCGCTCGGGGATGACGAAGAAGGAACTTATCGACGCGCTCCGCTAGGCGAGCCCCATAAGCGCAATGTCTGACAAAAGGCCCAATCTACGAAATGAATGTCTTCATAAAGATCATTCTTCTCATGCTTCTTGTCGTTGTCGTAAATATGGTTCTTCTCAACATTTTCCATGCCAAAGACTATGTTGCTGATGCAATTTCTGTGGGGATTGCAGTCTTGGCGGCAGGTTACGAATACAGAAAAGACACCTAGTTACTAGACTGCCCTTTCAAGTGGCTTTCCGGTCACGCCGAGAACAGTAAGTTCCGCGATTTCGGCCCGGGCGATGCCCATCGCCGAAAGCACCTCTTCTGTGTGTTGACCCAGGAAGGGGGCCGGGATCTTTGGCATCGGCCTCTCGCCGGAGCTGGAGTAGGCAAGGCTTGGGTAGAGGTGGAAGCCAACCGGTTCGCGCTCCATCCCCTGCCAGAAGCCGCTGACCAGCAGGGGTTCCAGGCCCAGCGTTTCTCCCTCGGAAATCACCGGAGCTGCCGGTATTCCAGCGGCGGCGCACGCGGCAAGGACCGCGTCCTCTCCGGCCTCCTGGACCCACGCAGCGATTTGTTCCTCGAGCATTGGCCGGTTCGCCTCCCGGCCGGCGGAAGTGGCGAGCGCGGGGGAGTTGGCCCACTCTGCCCCGATTCGGCTTGCAAGCGCGTTCCACCGTGTATCGGTTTCCACTTCGAGCACCAGCCAGCGGTCGCCGCCAACCGTGTACGCGCCTGAGGGCGTGTGGCCGGGCCGCCAATTGCCACGCCGGCGCGGAATTTCGCCGGTCCGCTGATATTCGATGAGGCCTTCCGAGACCATCGGGAGGAACCCTTCCAGCTGGGCGCACTCGATGACGCGGCCCTTGCCGTCTCTCGCGCGGGCCGTAATGGCGGCGAGGATGGCGACGGTGCCGCCGAGCCCGCTCACCGGGTCGCCGAAGGCGTTGCTCAGCATGCTCGGCGGGCCATCTTCGTACCCGACGAGCGAGGAGAGGCCCGACATTCCTTCGATGGTGTTGCCGAAGACCACGTAGCCCGATTCGGGCCCATCGGAGCCGAAGCCCGGCTGCCGCAGCATGAGGAGTGATGGATTCCGTGCGCTGAGCACCTCGTAGGTGAGCCCGAGCTTTTCGATGACTCCGGCGGCGAAGTTTTCGAGGACGACGTCGGCTGTGGAAGCCAGGTCGATCAGGATGTCGCGGCCTCGTGAAGTCGAGAGGTCGAGGGTGATGCCGCGCTTCCCGCGGTTCACTGCGTTGAAGACGTGGCTGCGTTCGTGCAGGCCGAGGTTGTCGTTATCGCCCGGAGCGCGCGAACCGCGCCACCAGTCGAAGTGAGTGTGGCTTTCGACCTTGATGACGTCGGCGCCCATGGCCGCGAGGTTGAGGGACACCATCGGCCCCGCCCAGCCCATCGAAAGGTCCACCACGCGGAGGGCGCCGGGCCGCCATGGGCCTCCCTCGGGAGCCGGGCTCGCCGGGCCGCTCTCCGCGCGAACGCGAGCGGGGTGTCCTGGCACGGTCAACCGCGTACCGGAAGGGGTTGTAGCCGTTTCCAGACTGTGCCGCGCCTCCAGTTGCGGCGAGGCCAGCACCTCGGCCATATCGGGGTGTGCCGAAGCGGGAATGTGGGCGGCCTGGAGTTCGTGGTATGCCTGCCAGCGGGTTCGCGTGGCGAGCCAGGGCAAGAGGAACTCGGCGTCGAGGTCCTTAATGTTGGCCGCCCGTTCGGCAGCCGTTCTGAATCGGGCGTCCGTCAGCATTTCCGGGCGGCCGAGCAGCTTCGCGAGCGATGTCCACTGCGTGTGCAACGGGCTGTGCAGGCCGATGTGGCCATCGGCGCATGCGAGCGTCGCCAGCAGCGGCTGGCTCGAGTTGAACCGGTTGCCGACCCTGGCCCTCGTGAGCCCGTAGTACTGGTAGCTCACCGGGTCGTAGATCAGGGTTGCGACGAGCGCTTCGATGACGGGAACGTCGATGAGTCCGGGTGCGGGCTCAGCGCCCGAAACGGCATGCTCCAGCGCCGCGATGGCCGCGAAGAGGCCCGCCGTCAGCCGGCACTGGCTTCCCGGTGGGCCTAAGGGCTGCTTGTCCGGGTCCCCGACGGAAGCCATCCAGCCGCTGGCGGCGTAAAGCGCGAGGTCGCTCGCCTGGCGCTGCGCCCAGTCGTTGTCGATTCCCCATGGTGTTATCCAGATCACCCGGCCAGTTGCGGCCATTTCGCGAAGGGTCGCCAGGTTCTGCGGCGTTACCGGGGCATCGGTGATGAACGGGGCGCCGTCGCTGGCCAGCGGCGGTTGCTCGGCATACGAAGCCTGGCGGGCCAGGAACGCGCCAAGGCCCTCTGGATCGAGCGACGAGGCATGGCGGACCTCGGCGCCGAAACCCTGGAGGAGCCAGGCGGCGTACGCGGCGCCAGGCCCATACGAGGCGACCGCGAAGCGGGAATCTGCGAGCAAATCCATCTGGAGCGGAATCATAGCGGCAGCCTGAAACTTTGCGAGATCGGGTTTTGTGTACCCGGCGCGACATTTTTCGGCAAATCCGATTTATCATTCGCCGGAAAGCCATCGCAGGGTGCAAGATGCGCCTATCAGGGTAATCCCCAATGACCGGATTACCGTGGCTCGGTGAGAATTGATGCAATCAACTGGCGATCCGCCGGGGAGTAACGTGCGCGCTCTGGCTGGCACTCGCGAGGGTTCTCAAGCCATGGGAGTTGCAGCTTCATCGGAGCAGGAGCAGCCCATGGCCGGGACCATTCTGGTCGTCGACGATGACGACCCTGTTCGCGTGATGCTTGCCCGCCTGCTCCGCACGCAAGGGTATTCAGTTCTCCAGGCCGCCCACGCAGCCGAGGCCCGCGCCCAACTCGATACCCAGAAGCCAGACCTCGTGATCAGCGACATCGTGATGCCCGGCGAATCCGGTATCGAACTTCGGCGCAGCATCCTCGAACGCTGGCCGGACCTTCCCGTGATTCTCATCTCTGGATACAGCGCCGAAGGGCCGGCGGAGTTCGCTTCGCGGACCGCGAACACCATCTTTGTCCAGAAGCCGTTCGCCGCGGACCAGTTCCTCGCCCTTGTTGAGCAAACGCTCGCGGATGTCGAAGCGAAATAGCTGGCGGACCTTGCATCTCCATAAAGATTTCCAAGATAGATCTGTCAAGGCCTTGTCATCGGGAATAGACTCAAGACCGAAGTGGAAGGGAGGATTCCATGATGGCACCGGCGCGAGAAGCGCGAAGCCGGGAATGGGTAGTCGATTTGCGTTCACACCGCGTGGTTCGGCGAGTCCCGTTGCGGCTCAATAGAGAATGCGAGGATCAGGTGACCGACAAGAAGACACGTGAGCAGGCGTTGAAGGATCTCAATCCTCTTGAGGATGTCAAAGGCGCCGTGAACTATCTCAAGCATCTCGATCCGGTGGAAGACATCAAGGAATTCATGGAAGGCGCGGTCGAACTCCTTGAGCCGCGCGAGTCCGATGTTCGCGTGGTGCGCCCCGAACAGGACAGCCGCAGCGAAGTCGAAGAGACCGCGTAACGCCGGTCTACCAGTTCCCTGCGACCGGGGCCTTGCCTGCCGCGAGTTCCTGGAGGCGCCTTGCCGTGCCGGACGAAACTTCGGCCGGCAGCGAGTGAAGTGAAAACCAGCGCCGGGCGGCGATCTCGTTGTTTGCCGTGAACTCACCGAGCGTAAAGTCGCGCGTGTAGAAGATGGCGACGTGGTCGCTCTTGTGTTCGGAGAAGTTGCTGTACACGCCGAGGAGACTGAGTTCGCCGACTTCGGCGCCAACTTCTTCTTCGGCTTCGCGGCGGGCCGCCGCTTCAAGCGATTCCCCCTTATCCACGCCGCCCCCGGGCAGATACCAGCCATCGCGGTAGGTGTGGCGGATCAGGAGCACCTCCTCGCCGCGCAGGAGCGCCACGCGCGCGCCCAGGGTTATCGGGTGGAACAAGCGCCACCGCAAGCGCTCGCCTTCCCACGCGCACCGGCGAACCAGCGTCGCGACAGCTCTCAGCCCCTTCCCGATCACCGCTCCAGCGTAACGCGAAGAACCGGAAGCTGTTTCGGCGGACCGGATGGGGTCCTGCTCAAGGCCACGTAAACATTCTCGGGCTTCTACCCGATCGATCCGTCGTGCTTGCCCCAGTGGACCTCGTAGCCGCTGTCGTCGGCGCTATTCTCTGGGCGAATTCCAAAACAGGAGGATCATGATGACCGCTCTCACACGACGAAATCCTTTCGACGACCTCGCCTCCTGGTGGCCGAGGGATCTCTTCGCGCGATTCGGCACGCCGGCAATCAACGGCGAATGGAGCCCGCGATGCGACGTGGAAGAGGACGACAAGTCCATCATCGTCCACGCCGAACTTCCGGGTGTCGAAGCCAAAAACATGGAAGTCAACGTGAACCAGGGGATGCTCACCATTCGCGGCGAGAAGCAGACCGAGAAGAAGGAAGAGAAGAATGGCGGCTACAGCGAGCGCTTCTTCGGCTCCTTCGAACGAAGCCTCTCGATCCCGGCGAACGTTGATGAAGAGAAGATCGAAGCGAATCTGAAGGATGGCGTACTCGAGGTTCGCCTGCCGAAGAGCGAACCTTCACCGCCGCCTTCGGCCCGTAACGTCGAAATCAAGTCCGCCTGAGATTCGCCTGGAGAAGTGACGTGTCCGCGGTAAGCCCTGCAAGGTCCCAATCAACCTGGGTGGTCGACCTGTCCACTGGTCGCATCGTTAATCGCCAGCACAGTGCAGCCGCGGAAGACGCCCTTCTCTCACGAGAGGCGGAGCACCGCTCCAGGAACGAGGAGGTTCACGTGAGCGACGAGAAGCAGAAGGAACAAGCCCGCAGAGATCTGAACCCGATCGAGGACGTGAAGGGGGCCGTGCGCTTCGTGAAGAAACTCGATCCAATCGAGGACATCAAGGACTTCATGGAGAGCGCCGCCGAAGTGCTGGAGCCGCGTGAATCCGATCTCCGCGTTGTGGAACCCGAAGAGGACTTCTCGAGTGCCAGCGTTGGGCCGGGCACCCACGGCAAGGGCGGCCACCCGGCGGAAGCGGAACCGTGGCCCGATGCCAGGGAGCTCAACAAAGAGCACCGCGGATACTAGATGCCCCCACCCGAAAGCCCGCTCTCCATCCCGCTGGAGAGCGGGCCAGAGGGCGCGGAGCCGCGGTAGTCGCAGCGCTCCGCAAGCGTGCATTCACCGCACTTCGGACGGTTCTTGGTGCAGAGGTGCTTGCATTGCATAACGATCAGGGCGTGGTAGCGGGCGAGCAAGTCTCGCGGCCCCCAGCCATCGGGCTCGGCGCCATCCAGGGCTCCCAGCACCCAGCGTTGCCAGGTGTGGTAGTCCTTCGAGGCGACAGGGCCCATCCCGAGCCTGCCGAAAAGCCGCATTGAATATGCATCGGCGGCGAAGGCAGGCTGGCGCGCTGCGTAGCAGATCATCGCATCCGCGGTTTCCGGCCCGATTCCGAAACACCCGAGCAAGATGGGCCGCAGTAGCTCCGCATCGATTGCCATCAGGGCCTCGAAACCCCCGTGCTCGGCGCAGAGGTCGAGAAAGGCTCGCAGCTTCAGCGCCTTCTGCCGGTACTGGCCGCTGGGCCGCACGAGTTCTTCGAGTTCGGCGTGCGGCAACGCGTCCATGGCAACCGAGGTGAGCGCGTCTGCTTCCTTCAGGCGATCGATGGCGCGCTCGACGTTTGTCCACATCGTGTTCTGCACCAGGATGCAGCCCACGCAGACTTCGAACGGGTCCGCATCGGGCCACCAGTGCCATCCGCGCCAGGAATGCATGTCGTCGAGCGCGTGGTAGACCTCTATCAGGTGACGCTGGTCGCTGCGGATGCTCATATCTCGACGGGAATGATGGCGGTGCGCTCGCTCGCGCGGCCTCGTTCGTTCGCGATTGTGCGCGCCGAAACGGCGGCGACGATGATTGCGCCGCCCAGCACGGCCCACCAGCCAGGCGTCTCGCCGAGGAAGAGGAAGACCCAGACCGGGTTCAACACCGGTTCGAGCATCCCGATGAGCGAGGCTTCGAGCGCCTGGACGTGAGCCACACCGTAGCCGAAGAGCAGGTAGGCGAAGCCGATCTGGACGACGCCGAGGAATACCAGGCCCGCCGAATCCTTCAGGCCCGGGGTGAACGGTTCGCTCGTGGCCCGGCCGAGGTTCACTGCCAGGAGGCCCACAACGAGCAGGATATTGCCGAGCACCATCGCCTCGGGGCGTGTCTCGTTCGTGCAGCCGGGCGCGCGCAGGAGCGTGAACATCGCGGCCAGCATCACGCCCGACCCGGCCGCAAGCAGGTTGCCAGTCATCGCGTCGGTATCGAGCTTGCCCACGAAGAAGAGCGCCATGCCGCCGAAGGCCACGGCAACGGTCACGAGGTCGAGCTTCGTCGCACGCTCGCGCAGGAACACCGCCCCGGTGATGAGCAAATACAGTGGGGCGGTGTACTGGAGAAAGATCGCGCTTGCCGCCGTTGTCAGCTTGGTGGCGCTCACGAACATCACGAGGGTGAGCGCATAGCTAATGGCTATGCCCCAGGTGACGCGATTCGTTCGCCATGGCGCCCGGATCGGCGGCCGGGCGACCAGCCAGATCACGATGCCGGCGAGCAGCGACCGCCACATCGTCACTCCGAGTGCATCGATGGAGACCCACTTGATGAAGAGGCCGCCCGAGCTCCAGAGCACCGCCGCGCAGAGGACCGCGACGAGCCCCTGCTGGTGCGGGCTCAGCGATCGGAACGTGGCACGCGGGCGAGCGATGACGCGGGAGGTCACAACAGAGAAACGATACAGGTGAGCCCCGGTAACCGCCTGCTATGGCTACGAGCCGGACTCATCCAGCCACACGAGGAGCCAGCTATCGCGCTGAGGCGCCCGGGCCAGCCCGACCGCGACCGGATCGCCTTTCGCCAGGTTCTCCGGGCGGACCGCGAACGTTGTCCCGTTGATCGGCTGCGCCTGGAGCGTTCCCCCGTCGTCGGTGCTGAAGACTGTCGAATTGGTAGACGCCTCGACGAAGCGGACCATGGCCAGAGTTTCGGGAGCCCAGCGCACCACGTTCCCGTCGGCATCCATTCGGATCTCGTAGACGGCGTTCCCGAGTTCGACCTCGACCCGATAGCCCTCGGTGATGACCTGGGCGCACACCTCCCCGCTGAGGGAGAGCCCGAGGCAGGCATCGTTCCATGTGGCCTTCCGCGTGTCTCGTATGAGCACTGCATCGGGATTTCCGGCCGGGCCGAGCCACTGTGCCAGTTTCTGGCGGGCGAGGGCGCCTGCCTGGCTTTCGGTGAGCGCGGCCGCCGGGGAAGGTTCCGAAGGTGGCGTGCTTTCGGGTTTGTTCGGGGTTGCCGTAAAGGCCGGTGATGGACTCACGGTGGGCGAGCCATCCCGTGGCCTGGCATCGGTATCGCTGCAGGCGACCAGGGCGGAAAGGCTGGCGGCAACAATTGCCAGCTGGAAGAAGCGGGTCATTGGCGACCTCCTTTGTGGGGTTTCCTTCCACCGTAGGAAGATGTCGCGCGCCAACTCAACCCGCTTCTGTGGCCTTCCTCACGTTCGACGTAGCGGCCGGGAGTAGAGCGCATTGTTGTAGTGGGGCTCGCGCACAAACGTGCCAACGCGCTCGAAGCCGCACCTCTCGTAGAACGCGCAAAGCCGTGGTCGGTCCGCCATGCAATCGAGCCGAAGGGTCGACTTTCCCCGGCGCGCGGCCTCCTCCGCGGCCCAATCGAGGAGTGCGGTCGCATGACCTTGCCCCGCGGCGTTTCGCCGTACCGCGAGCCGATGAATGAAGCCGGCGTCCCGGACGCCGGGCCAGAACATATCGTCGCGCCACTCCAGGAGCGCGGTTACGACCGCCTGGCGTCCGAGGTAGCCGACGAGCACGTTCGCCGGGTCGCTGCAGCGCGCGCGGAGTGCGGCCTCATCGACTTCATCGAGCGGCCAGAGTTGCTGGCCGGAATCGATGAGCCACTGTGCCGCTTCGGTGAGGATCGACGCTGCTTCGGCGAACTGGCCGGGGCGAACGGAGAAGTCTGAAGGCGGCGCGCCCATCAGGACTTCGCGCGAATCACCTTGCCCGACTTGTCCACGAGGTTGCCATCCTTGTCGTACAGCTCCGGCTCGGCGGGCGCGAACTTCTTATCCAGGTAGACGTAGAGGACAAGGGCAACTGCGCCGCCCACGAGGGAGATGACGATACCGGTGATGATCTTGTCGGGATCGAACCGGATGAACAGATAGAGGACGAACGTGATGATGAATCCGATGAGGATTGCGTTCAGGTAGCGGCGAAGGGCGGCGAACATGGCCGCAGTATTGTTTCCGGCTCGCGCGTTGTAAAGGGATTTCAGCCCCGGCGGACGTACTTCCGCTCAAGCTCCACCGCCTCGTCGATGATGTGGCGGTAGCGGCTGAACACCTGGCGCGCGGCTTCGTTCGCCCGCTCTGCGTCCGTTGCACTGATGGTCCCGGTGGCGATGGCCTCCTCAAGTTCGTCGCGGTCTTCCTCTACCAGCGTCTCATCCGGGAAGGCCCACCAGTCGAGGATCAGGTCGCGGTAGGTCACGCCTGCGTCGTCAACGCGCACGCCGGCGAGGGCATCGAAGCGGTGAGCGATCAGCGAACCGTCCGCGCCGATCCAGCGATAGAGGTTGTAGGGCCGGCGCGGCCAGAAGAATCCGTAAGACACCGAGCCCGCAGGCACCGTCACCGGCAGACGCGGCGGGCCACCCCCGCGAGTCATGACGAACTTCACGATCACCACGCGGCCATCGCGATGCACGAGCTCGGTCTCGTAGTCGTGCACCGAACCGTCGAGCTTTACCTTGCGTTCGCGAAAGGTCTTCGGGCCGCTATCGGCGCCCGCCTTCTGGGTCGTATCCTTGGCCTTCATTCGAAGCTCACGAGGTAACGCATGGCCGACCTTTCCTTCAAGAACATCATCTACCAGAAGGAGGGCCCGGTCGCTGTCCTCACCATCAACCGCGAGCCGCAACTGAACTCGATCGACGCTCGGACTTCGAGCGAGATGTACCGCGCCTGGGAAGACTTCCGTGACGATTCATCGCTGCGGGTCTGCATCCTCACTGGTACGGGCGCAAAGTCCTTCTCCACGGGGATGGACCTGGTGGCGACGGCGCGCGGCGAAAACCAGTTCGAGGGTGGCCGGCCGGTGCCCTTCGGCGGATTCACCAAGCGGCTGCCCATCTACAAGCCGATCATTGCCGCCATCAACGGGTATTGCCTCGCCGGCGGCATGGAACTGGCGCTCACCTGCGACATCCGCATCTGCACGCCGGAAGCCCGCTTCGGGCTGCCGGAAGTTCGTTGGGCGATCATGCCGGGCGCGGGCGGGACGCAGCGCCTGCCGCGAGCGATCCCGCAGGCGCTGGCCAACTACATGATCCTCACGGCCGAACAGATCGATGCCGAGACCGCCCTCCGCGTGGGCCTTGTTTCGCATATCGTCCCGCTCGACGAACTGATGGATAAGGCCCACGCCATCGCGAACACCATCTGCGAGCGCGGCCCGCTCGCCGTTCGCACGGCAAAGGAAGCAATCCAGCGCGGCCTCGATATGCCCCTGGATCACGGGCTCGCCTACGAGGACGTGCTCCTCACGCGATTGATGGCCACCGAGGACGCGAAAGAAGGCCCCCGCGCCTTCGCCGAGAAGCGGAAGCCCGAATACAAAGGCCGGTAGGTGTTTCCATTTCGGATTTCGGATTTCGGATTGTGGATTGCCGCCGTCGCGGTGGGCCTGGCTGCCGCCGGGTGCTCGTCTGGCTCGAAAGCCGATCCGGTCCCGAACATCGGCTCCGTCGAGGCTACCCGCGATGTGGTCGATGGGAAGGCGCTCCTTAGCTCGACGCTCAAAGTCACGCTCGACCGCGAGTGGAAGGTTGTCGAGACCGAATTGCCCTTTGCGTCGCTGTTCGAACTGCGGGTCCCACTCGCGGACGGCAGCTCGAAGCGCGTGCTCATCGACACGGCTGAGAAGTCCTCGACGAACAGCCGGTTGGTCACGCTCACGGTGAAGTCGCTTGTCGCGCAGGGTTCAACCCTCACCATTCAGCGCAAAGCCTTCGTGCGTGACGCATCGGGGGTGATCTCCGGCGAAGTCGACAGCGCGCTCAACCCGGCGCTCGTACTGCTCGCCTCCGAAGCCCTGGCCGTTTCGGACCCATCGTTCTTCGACCCGGGGGAAGTCGCGCCAGTGAGCGCTGACGATGAGGACCCGGCGATCCAGCGCGCGGCGCTTGAAGCCCATCTCAAGCTGCGCCCCGGCGATCCCGGGACGTTCGTCGATAAGGCACTGGCCGTGTACGACTCGATTCCCACGGACCTTGTGCCATCGCCGAAGCTGCGGGCGGCCCTTGCCGGCCTGAGCGGCACGTTCGCCGATCCGGCCGTGGCCTCGTTCATGACGGCGAACAACTGCACGAACAAGCCGGTTGCCCGGATCGCCTTCGAACCCCCGCCCGATGCACCGGAGCTCCTCGCCCGCATGACCCACGAGAACGGCGCGCGGGTCATCTCCATCAACCCATTCGCCGAGGGTGAGCGGTTCGAATACCTGATGCCCATCCTCGCCCACGAGGCGATCCACTGCGACGATGAGGCCGGCAACATCGAGGAGATCGCGGCGACAGCTTTCGATTCGTTTCTCTACCTGCAACTGGTCGCCATCGAACCCGACCTTGCCAAGGGGCATACAAAGGTGGCGCGCGAATTGAACGTCGATGCGGTAGCGATGATCAACAGTGGGCAGCGATATCCGGAATCGGTTGGCGTGCTTCCGAGCGTTGGCGTAACCGCGGTGCTGCCGTACACCAACAGCACGGCCGGTTCGTTCGCTGAGCTCGTGGCGAACGCGTACAGCGAGGTCCCCTCCGGCGGTTCCCCCGCCGAGAGCGTGGCGCTTGCCTACGCGAACATCATCGCCACCGCCACCGGCGACGAAGTAAACGACCCATTCAACCTGACCTACCTTGACGCCTTGCTGGGCCGGGCGGTGGACGGCGGGGTGTTCGCAAACGCGCTGGACGCGTTCGGTCTGGTGCCGCAGTAAAGGGCGGCCTGAGTGTGTTCACCGTGTGTTCACTCAGGCGTGGTTCTGCCAAAAATTCTTATGCTTCTCTAACATTATTGTCTGGTCCAGATTCCCAACATCCCCACTGACGGTCCGTCGCGACAGTGATTTGTCGCACTACAGGAAGATATTCGCGTCAGATGGTGACGATTCTAGCGCGTGCTAAGTGCCATGTGTCAGGAGAGGTGTTGACGCGTTAGCAAACGGGGTGCCAGTATCCGGCTCCCCAGTAAGATTGGGGAAAACCCTTAGAAAAAGGAGAGCCCCGGGCATGGCGGCAACCATCCCGGGGCGGGTCGCAAGGAGAACTTGAGGCACCCTTGCGGTCGCGATCCTATCACCCGGTAGGTGAGCGGCGCATTCAGGAAAGCCCCGTGAACGCGGGATTTCCACCAGTTCTTCCCTGCGGCCCGGAAAGGAGCGATATCCGGGCAAAGAGCGAAAACCAATTCTAAATCCGATAGAAATTGCCGTTGCACAGAAAGTGTGACGGCCCGAATGACGTCGACCTGTCGACTCTGGAGAAACATCCATGCGCAAGTATTTCATCGGGCTGATGCTGTCATCGGCCCTGGGTGCTGTCGCCATCGGCAGCGCTTTGGCTTGGACTGGCTCGGGTAGTTGGTCCGGAGGTTCCGCGAGCGCGGGCTCGGTCAGCATCGTGCTCACCGACTGGAGTCCCTCCACCAACAAGGTCGTGCCTACTGGCAGCCCCATTGAAGTTGGGACGGTCGGATTCTTGAACAACGGGGACGTGACCGTTCATGCGACTGGCGGCTCGGTATCGACCACAGGTCCCTACGCATCGTGCGCGACTGGTTCAGCCACGGTGTCCAATGGCGGAAATGTGAGCCCAGGCCAACAGTATGGTGGACTCGTAGCGATTTCTCTCACGATGCCCACTGACGCATCAGACGATTGCCAAGGGCAATCGATCACATTCGACATAACCGTCAACGTCGAAACATAAATACTGCGAGTCGCGAAGCATGGTCCTCTCATGGCCATGCTTCGCGGACGGCTGAAAGACAAAGACATGATTGCTGTACGCTCTGAGAATACCCCAAAGTCGTGGCCGCAATTCTTTCGGGTGGGGTTTGGGGCTGTAGCCAGCATTATATTCGGGCTTGCTATAGGTTTGCTCTGTCTCACTCTAGTCTCAACCCATTTATTAGGGTACAAGATAGCGACTATCCAGTCATATAGTATGCGCCCAACCCTCGACCGGGGAGATTTAATATTTGTGCAACCTATCTCGATCGATAGCGTTGAGAAAGGAGATGTCATTCTATTTTCCGAAGGGAGAGACAAAAAGATTCTGATAGCCCATCGTGTAACCAGTGTCATTCCTGTGAAGGCGAATATAGTAGAATCAAAGTCCGGCAGAAAATCCGTTGTTGAGTCGGTCGTTCTTCGAACAAAAGGGGATGCGAATGATTCTGAGGATGCTTCCTCAGTCGATTCTACCAACTTTAAGGGAAGAGTCCTCTTCACGTTACCTAGTATCGGACTCGTTCTCGGTCGAATCCCCGTCCAGAACGTACTCGTCCTCCTGGCGCTCGCAACCGGAATTGCCTGGATCGCGTACGAATGGCATCAACGGCGAACGCCGAAAGTTTCGAAGCCCCAGTCGGCATCATGAGCCGCCTTCAAGAATTGAGTGCGCACCTAGTAGCACTCGACCGATCGCTTGAGCGACTGGAGGTCGGTCTGCGTGCTTCCCTTCCAGGACCCCAAGCAGCGAGCTGTGGGCCGCGTTTCCCAGCTGACGGCAGGTTGAGCAAAGTTGACGCTGAGCTTCGGTTAACCGCATCAGCCTCTGCGAAAGATGCGAGACGATCGCGTTTACTTGTGGCGGTGCTTCTATTCCCAATCTTGTTTGGTGCGTCGCTAGTCGGCACCGACGCATTCGCGTGGGCCGGCAGCGCAACCGGGTACTTCTCGGCTCGGTCAGGATATTGGTTGATCCCCACACCCGAGTCCCCCAACCCTCTCCCCGATCTCTGCGCTGAGCACGGCCTCACCTTCACGACCGCGAACACTGTCACCGGAACGGCTGGGCCGGATTTCCTTGTGCTTGGGAACCAAGGTCAGCTTGCCCTCGCACTCGGTGGCTTCGATGTGGTCGTGGGGGGCAATGGGAGGGACTGCATCGATGGCGGCCCCGGCGGCGACATCCTCAAGGGCTTGAATGGCGACGACGTCATCCTGGGCGGCGAGGGCAACGACTTCCTCTATGGTGGCGCCGGCGAAGACGTGCTTGATGGCGGACCTGGGTTCGACATCTGTGTCGGCGGAAGCGGCAAGGACACGATTCGGAACTGCGAAGTCGTCTTCCAGGGGATCGATCCGGGCGGCTGTGAGCCGGTGAACGGCGCGGAATCGCTCGGCGCCAATACGGACCGCAACGATGACGACTGCGACCCGGGCTGCAACATACGCCACACCGAGGACTTTTCGGGCGGGGACGCGAACCACCATGACCGCGGCGATGGCTGCGCCGACGACAAGAGCAGCGACAGCCCCGGCGTCCACAACTTCGCGGCTCCGGTCGATGATGGGTCGACTGACGATAAAGACGCGACGGAGACCGGCCAGGATAAGGACGCCGACGATTTGGGCGATGGACGCTCCGGCGAGACTGGCGATGGAGAAGAGCCAGGCGCCACGGTGGTGAAAGACGGCGCTACGCCTTCGGACAGCAGTGCGCACACGGGCGGCACGGATCCGGAGACAAAGGAATCGGACGACTCGGAAACGCCCACGCCTGAGCCCGAAGCCACCCCAACTCCCCGCCACGCCCCAAAGCCGACGTTGCAGCCGGGCATGCGCGAGGTCATCTCGACGGCTGGTGGAGTGGCTATCTACCCGAAGTAGGACCTGGCGCACACGCCATTCCCCGTTGCCGCCGCCCTCTGCTACTATGTCTCCTAATCACCGCGAACGTGGCCGCACTTATCAAGATGGGGTTGAGGGACCGGCCCTTTGAAACCCCGGCAACCTGTTTCATCAGACAAGGTGCCAAATCCGGACTCCCGGCGCGCCGGGAGAAAGATGAGAGCGACTTCGCTCGAATTGAACGGCCCCCACGCGGACGAGGAGTGTCAGATGGTTTCCTCTATGGGCCGTATGGTCATGCGCTAGCCCCTCACCTGAAGGGGCTCCCCCGAATCCGCTTCTGTGCCCTTCGGCCGCGGTGACTCCGCGCCGGCCAGTGCCCGTCCTCTCGAACAGGACGTTTTCGGAGAACAACGCATGAGCTTTGCAACCAACCTCCGCTGTCGCGAGTGTCATCGCGAATACCCCCTCGAAGCGCGACACGTCTGCGACTTTTGTTTCGGGCCGGTTGAGGTCACCTACGACTACGACGGCATCAGCCGGAACGTCACGCGTGCAAGTATCGCCGCCGGCCCGGCGAGCCTCTGGCGCTACAAGGATTTCCTCCCGGTCGAAGCCGAGAACGCCATCGACATCGGCGCCGGCTTCACGCCGCTGGTGCGCGCAAAGAACCTCGGCAAAGTGCTCGGCCTGAACAACCTCTACCTGAAGAACGACACGATGAACCCGACCTGGTCGTTCAAGGATCGGGTGGTCGCAGTGGCTTCGAGCCGGGCGCGCGAGTTGGGCTATGAGAAGCTGGCCTGCGCCAGCACTGGCAACCTCGCGAACAGCGTGAGCGCGCACGCCGCAGCGGCCGGGATGGAGGCCGTGGTCTTCATCCCCCACGACCTCGAGGCGGGCAAAGTCCTCGGATCGAGCATCTACAACCCGACGCTTGTGAAGGTGCGCGGTAACTATGACGCCGTGAACCGCCTCTGCGCCGAACTCGCAGGGTCGTACAACTGGGGTTTCGTCAACGTGAACGTCCGCGCCTACTACGCGGAAGGTTCGAAGACGCTCGGCTTCGAAGTCGCGGAGCAACTCGGCTGGCGCGCGCCGGACCACTGTGTGGCGCCGATCGCGAGCGGCTCGCTCTTCGTGAAAATCCGCAAGGGCTTCGACGAGTTGCACAAGGCGGGCCTCATCGACAAGCCGAATACGCGCATGAGCGGCGCCCAGGCCACCGGCTGCTCGCCGGTCGCGACCGCATGGCGGGAAGGTACGACGAACTTCCGCCCGCAGCGTCCGAACACGATCGCCAAGTCGCTCGCAATCGGCAACCCGGCCGACGGTTACTACAGCCTGGTTCAGCTCCAGGAGACGGATGGCGCCTGCGGCATGGTCGATGACCCCGAGATTGTCGATGGCATGAAGCTGCTGGCCGAAACTGAAGGCATCTTCGGCGAAACGGCGGGCGGAGTGACTGTTGCCTCACTGAAGCAACTTGCCGCGCAGGGTAGAATTCACCCCGACGAACTGACCGTCGCGTTCATCACCGGCGCGGGGTTCAAAACGGCCGAAGCTGTAGCCGACCACCTCGAACCTCCGCTGGAGATCGATGCGACGCTCGAAAGTTTCGAAGCTGCGTATCGCGCCCCGGTGGCGCAGGGAGTCGCCTGATGACGCTGAAGCGTGTGAAGTTCACCTTCCCGGAAAACCTGATCAAGGAGCCCCTGATCTACAACCTGGGGCACGAATTCCGCGTCATAACGAACGTCCGCATGGCTGATGTCGATGAAAACACCGGCTGGGTCATGCTCGAACTCGAAGGCGACCCGGTGGAAATCGATCGCAGCCTCGCCTGGGCTCAGCTCAAGGGCGTGCGCGTCGACCCCGTTGTCGGAGACGTGGTCGAAGGCTAAACGCAACGTCCGAACCCAAACCTGACTACCAAACTGGAGTACTCCGTGTCCGTTACTGTCCTGATTCCTCAGCCCCTCCGAAGCCTCACCGGCAATCTCTCGAAGGTCTCCGGCGATGGAGCGACGCTCGAATCGCTCGTTTCGAACCTTGAATCCTCCTACCCTGGCATGCGCGAGCGCGTGATGGACGAGTCGGGCCAGATGCGCCGCTTCGTGAACATCTACGTGAACGGCGAGGATGTCCGCTTCATGGATGGCCTGAGCACCGCGCTGAAGGACGGCGACGAAATCAGCATCGTCCCGGCGGTAGCCGGCGGGGCCTAGGCCGTGTACTGAAATCGATGACCGCCAAGCAGTTGCTCCACGAGTACGTCGATCGGCTCTCGGAAGAAGATGCTGCGGTAACAGCTGCACCTCTCATCCCGCAGCCTGATCGGAAGCTTCGCCGGTCTGAGATCGAACTGATCGAGAAAGGCCTCGCCCAGGCCGACGCCGGCGAGTTGATTCCACTGGAAGCGCTCGAGAGAGAACTCGATATCAACTGAATGCGAGTCTTCGTCACGCCGCTGGCGAGGGAGTCACTACGCGACATTTTGCGTACGTCGCATGTTACTCACCTTCGGCTACCAGACGTCTTCAGAGGCGTCTCATCGCGCGATTCAATCAGGTAGCTCGGTATCCAGAATCAGGGCGGATCGTTCCTGAATTTCAAGAACGCAGAGTGCGGGAACTCATCGATGGCGACTACCGGATCTGGTACCGAGTCCAGATGATCACGTCGAGATTGTCGCGGTGATCCACGGCGCCAGAGACGTTAAAGCCGACTAGTCCCGACTCACGAAAAAGCCCCCGGGAACCCGGGGGCTTCGCGTTGTTCGAACCTCGAACCTAAAAAAGGTTCGGCTTGTCGCTCTTCTGGGTCGGCTGGGCCGGGGGCGGAGCCGGAGCGGTGTACTGCTGCTGCTGCTGGGGTGGCGGAGGCGGCGCACTCGCCTGTTGCGTCGTCGTCGGCGCCGGCTCATCGTCTTTCACGGCCTTGCGGAACTCCTTGATCGAAGTTCCCAGGTCGCGCCCGAGGCTGCTGAACTTGCCAACACCGAAGATGAGGATGATCACGATCGCGATGATCGCGATTTCCGGTCCACCGAGTGGTCCCAACATATGTCTACTCCCGTCCCTCCCATCGGAAGGACTTCGATTTCATGCTACAGGATAGAGCCCCGATGCAAACGCGCCACGGCTCACAGGTCAAGTTCGCGTTATGGTCGCGTGCTTAGCCCACCCGCTCTACGAATACGTCCATCACGCCGCCGCAGATCTTGTCATCGCCGTCGGTGGGTTCGGTGAGGTCGACGGTGACGATGCGCGCCTTGCCGTCATCGAGGACGTCCATGGCTTCCTGCCAGACTTCGGCTTCGCCGCAGCCGCCGCCGATGGTGCCGAAGAACGAGCCGTCCTTACGGACCACCATCTTCGCGCCAGTCTTGCGGGGGGTGCTTCCGCGAGTTCGCGCGACCGTCGCGAGGACGACAGGTTCGCCGCGCTCAACCGCTGAAAGTATTTCTTTGTAGATCTCGTCCTGCATCGCTTCGATCGTCGCTTGTTTGGGCAAGGCTGGCAACTCACAAACGACCGCGGGTAATCCCCGATGGCGGCTGCAGACACCAATTCGGCATGTGCGCCCGGTTCTTGATAGCGAAAGCGGTATGCAATACAAGGCAATATGTTGAAGTCGAATCCGGTTCTCTTCTGTCGGATTTCTAACAGTCGAACTGGAAGGTGGAGACCCGGTGAACGGGCCTTACACCCAAGTATGGGCGGGGAGGACCCGCCAAACAGGAGAGAACCAATCATGGTCAAGAAACTGAAGAGCCCGCGCCGCCTGATGGCGCTGGCCGTCTTCGCCATCGTCGCGATGTCAGCCTTCGGCTTCGCGGCGGCCAACAACATGCCGAACAACACGCGTGCTGGTGACGGAGATACAGACATCAGCGGTTACAACGTGACCAACATCAGCTACGGCCTCGACGGCTCCATCCCGGCGAACATCGCGACCGTGAGCTTCACTCTCAATCACCCGGCGACGGCTGCGAACGTCAAGGTTGCGGTGAACGGGACCCCTTCAGACAGCTGTGCTAACCCGCTGAACAACGATTTCGTCTGCACGATGCCCCCAGGGGTTGGCGTGACTGGCGCCACCACTCTCTATCTGGTAGCCGCGCAGTAGCGTCGGTCGCCGCGCGAGTCGGGCCGACGCAATCGTCGGCTCGTCTCTCACAAGGAGATTTAGATGACACGAACATTTACCGTTTCCCCGCGCCGACTCGTCCTGATCGCCGCTTTCGGACTGGTGGCCATGGCAGCCTTTGGATTCGCAGCGTCGAACAATGTTGATCCCAGCAATGCTGGCGACGGCTCGGAAGCCGTCTCCGGTGGTGATGTTACGAACATCCATTACATCGTTTCGGCGAACCAGGTCACGGGTGTCTCGTTCGACTACGACGCTGACACCGATGCGCCGAGCAACGTAAGCGCGACCCTCGAGGGCCCCGATGTGACGGATACATGCGACGAAGGCCCTTCAGGTCACTGGACCTGTGATGACTTCGCGGCGCAATCGATCGCATCGATTACCGGACTCCGCGTCGTTTCCTTCGACTAATTCCAGCGCGACCTGGGTATCAGGCGGCAAAACCGCCTCCCCAGGTCGCGGAACGGCAGGACTCTCGATGAACCACACGATTTCCATCAATCCACGGCGACTGATTCTGCTCGGCATTTTCGGATTGTTGGCCGTCCTTACCTACGGCTTCGCCGCGGCGAATGGCGTGCCAGCATCGAACGCTGGTGACGGCCAGGCCGCGATTTCCGGCTACGCAGTGACCAACGTCCACTACGTGCTGAACTCATCGAACCCCAGCACGATCGACAGCGTCACATTCTCGATTTCGCCGGGTCTGACGGGCGCGGCGACCTCGCGAATCTCCTTGAATGGTGGTTCGACGTGGCTCGCGGCCGGGACTTGCACCGGTTCCACGACCATCACCTGCAATGCATCCGGCACCTCGGTCACCGCCCTCTCCAACCTGCGAGTTGTCGCAGCGCAGTAATCAACGAACGCGGAATAGCGCGCTCACGGCGTGGTCAGGCGCCGGCGCGAAGCCACCAACGGGGGACAATTTCATGAAGTCCAGGCGCGGTCTCGTTGCCTCGCTCTCGTCGGCGTTCACGGTCGTAGCCGTTCTCGTGGCATGGATCCTGTTCGCTCCGCCGCAACTCGGCGGGCAAACGTCGTACGTGATCGTGAACGGGAACAGCATGGAACCGGGCATGCATCGGGGCGACCTCGCCATCGTTCGCAAGACGAGCGACTACGAGGTCGGCGATGTGGTGACCTACCGGCACCCGGAGATCGGGCCGGTCATCCACCGCATCATCGAACGCGATGGCGCCCGCTATGTGTTCCAGGGCGACCACAACGACTTCATCGATAGCTACCACCCCACCCAGCAGGAACTTATCGGCAAGCTCTGGATTCACATCCCAGGAGTTGGGAGCTGGCTGACGCGTTTCCACAACCCGGTCTACATGGTCGGCCTGTTGTTCGTCGCCTTTGTTGGATTTGGCGGGGTGGCAGCGAAGACCACGGGACAACCACGCCGCACGGGGCGGCACTCAAATCGCGCCAGCAACCCGGCGCCCACCACGGGGGGATCTCCCATGAACCAGCTGCTCCGCAACTGGCAAGACAGCGTCTCTATCCTTGTCGCGACAGGCATTGCCCTGGCCGTACTCGGGTGGGTCGCGTTCCATCGTCCGACTGAACACGAAGTGCCGGCCAACCTGCCGTATTCGCAAACCGGTACGTTCAGCTACTCGGCGGTGCCCGCCGATGGCCGCGTGTATGACACAGGGATTGCGACCTCGGGCGAGCCGGTCTATCGCCGCCTGAGCGACCAGGTGGCCTTCACGTTCGACTACGAGTTCACCTCGCCATCACCTTCGAGGACGAGTGGCAGCTACCAGATGGTGGCCGAACTCGGCGACCAGAACGGCTGGCGACGGACCATCGAGCTGACTCCGAAGACGAATTTCACGGGCAGCAGCTTTTCCGCCAACGGTGTGCTCAACCTCGCCGAGGCGCAGTCGCTCATCGCGATCCTCGAAGACCAGTCGGGCGTGAAGAACGACAAGTATTCGGTGACGATTCACCCGGAAGTCAGTCTCACCGGCTCGGTGAGCGGGACTCCGTTCACCGATAGCTTCGAACCAACGTTGCCGATGTCGCTGGACAAGGTCCAGTTGAAGATGGACGTGCGCTCCGACGACAAGACTCCGCTGACGCCGAGCACCGATGGGCTCGTCTCGACGCAGCAGATGCGCGCGAACACGATCAGCCTGCTCGCCCTCTCACTGCCGGTTTCGCTGGCCCGCATGATCTCGGTTGCGGGCGTGGGGCTGGTCCTCGCGGCGGCGGGTTGGTTGCTCATCGGCGCGGTGCGGCTGGGCAGTTCTTCGAAGGGTTCGGTGCTGGGTGGCCGGTCGTTCCGGAGCCCGCTGGTGAATGTCCGGGGCAGTGTCCCTGGCCAGCGCGTGGTTGATGTTGCCAGCCTCGACGACCTCGGTCGTATCGCGGCGAAGCTCGGGGCTGTTGTCCTCCAGGAGGCCCGTCCGGGTTACCACGCGTTCTTCGTGCACGACATGGAGCTCACCTACCGGTATGAAGCGCTCGCCGAAGAGGATGTGCACTCGACCGAGCCGATCTTCCCGACGAGGGCCGCATGAGCCGGCGGCTGCCGCGCATCGCGATTGGCAGCCTCATCGCGCTGATCGCGATTAGCGTGATCAGCGCGGCGGCGGCGGCCAACACGGTACCCCCGACGTATGCCGGCCAGACGGACTCGGCGTTGCTGATCGATCAGCTCGCGCCGCCGGAGTGCGCCGGAATGGGACTCACCCGCTTGCAAATCGGCGGCTCTGGAAGCGGAGGCGGAAACGCGCTGATTCTTGGAACCGATTCGGGCGAGACGCTCAGCGGCGGCGGAGGTGATGACTGCATCGTCGGCGGCGCCGGCTCCGACTTGCTACGCGGCCAGGGCGGCAACGACGTGCTGGTTAGTGGTGGCAGTCTGTTCGCGATTCTTAACGGCGGTGGTGGCTACGATGTCTGCTACGGGCAGGCCTTCTTCAACATCCCCATTAGCTGCGAAGAGTTCCACTAGGCCCGGGGATAGCTGCCGAAGACCTTGAGCTCCCCGCAAAGTGGCCGGATAGCATCGAGTACGGCGCGGCCCGCCGGTTCATCCTGGTGGCCCTCGAAATCAATCAGGAACACATATTCCCCGAAAGTCGACTTCGTTGGGCGGCTTTCGATTTTCGTGCAGTTGATCTTCGCCTTCGCGAATTCGTCCAGCACGCTCGCCAGGGCGCCCGGGTGGTCGGTCGCGAAGGTGAAGGCAATCGACGTCCGGTCGTGGCCCGTTGGGGATGGATGGCCACGACCCAACACGACGAATCGCGTGACATTCGTGTCGCTGTCCTGGATACCCTGGGCGAGGATCTCGCCGCCGCGCAGTTCGGCGGCGCGGACCGTCGCGATCGCTGCGGCATCGCCGTCGCGGGCCAGCGCAAGGTCGACTGCTTCCGTGGTGGACAGGGCGGCTTCGAGCTGGGCCTTCGGGAAACAGCGTTCGACGAACTTGCGGCACTGGCCGAGGGCGACCGCGTGGGAGTAGATGACCTTCACGTCGTCGGCGCGGGTGCCGGGTTTCACCACCAGGTTCAGCACTACCGGCAGGATGAGTTCGGCCTGGATCTGGAGCGTGCTCTCGTGGATGAGGATATCGAGCGTTTCCGGCACCGAACCGTTGATCAGGTTTTCGATCGCGACGACGCCGGTATCGGCCATGCCCGATTCGACCGCGGCCGCGACGGCCGGGTGCGAGGGAAACGGGAGCAGTTCGGCATCGGGCGCGAACCGCATCGCCGCTTCTTCGCCGAATGTGCCGGCCGGCCCGAGGAACGCCAGGCGCATCAGGTATCCAGCCCGTGAGTGGAGCCGATGAGCTGGTCCTTAAGGATCTCGAGGCTCTCTTTTCGGCAGACCACGACGAGCGCATCGCCCGCGCTCAGGCGGGTTTCGCCGCTGGGCATCCGTGGCACGCCGCCCGGGTCGACGATCAGCGAGATCAGAGATTCCGCGGGCAGCAGGATCTCCCGTACCGAGCGGCCCACCACTGGCGAAGTGTCGGGGAGCTTGAATTCCACGAGTTCGAGGCCGCTGTGCAGCTGGAGCAGCGCGATCATCTGCTGCGTTGGCAGTTCCTGCTCGATCTGCGAAAGCACCGCGTGCGTGGCGGAAATGGTTGTCTCGATGCCGCGCTTCGCGAATAGGATCTCGTTCTTCGGGTTGTTAATGCGGGCGATCGTCCGCGGCACTCCGCGATATCGCGAGAGGTCGCAGATGACCAGGTTGTCTTCGTCATCGCCCGTCACCGCCGCGACGAGGTCCGCGCGGGAGACGCCGGCTGCGTCGAGCGTCGTCGCTTCGCAGCTGTCCCCGACCATGACGCTGCCGCCCAGTTCATCCCGTACCTGGGCGGCGCGCGATGAATCGCGCTCCAGCACAAGCACCTCGTGATGCTGTCGAAGCAATTCCTCCGCCAGGTGAAACCCGACCTTTCCGCCGCCTGCGACAACGATGTACATGGCTACTTCCTCGCCGGTTCTTGCTGCAGCATCTCGACCATTATCCGCGCGCCGATGCTGGTGGGGCTGAATGTTTCGAGGCCAAGGTCACGGAAGATCTCTTCGCGCACCGGATCGTAGATGCGGCAGAGGACGCGCTTCACTGAATACACCTCGCGCGCCATCTGGCTGGCAAAGTAGTTGCGGTTGTCGCCCTGGGTAACCGCGAAGAACGCATCGGCCTGCTGGATGCCGTTCTTTTCGAGCGTGTGGGCATCCATGCCGTTGCCAACGGCCCGCTTGCCCTTGAAGCCTTCGGGGAGCCTTCGAAAAGCCGATTCGTTGGTGTCGAGCACTGTTACCTGGTGCCCTTCCGAATCCAGCATCCCGGCGATACGAGAACCGAGCCTGCCACAACCCATGATGATGACGTTCATGCGCCCCGCCGTTTCATTCGTGATGAGCCACCTGCGGAATGGTCGATTGGCGAACGACCCAAACCGCGCAAGTGGCGTGTTTCAGGATGTAGCCGACTGTTTGGCCGAGGCGCACCTCGGCGGTTGAGCCGCTGATATTGGAGTTGGCCACGCCCATGATGATGGTGTCGATGGCGTTGTCTTCGGCCTCTTCGATGATGGCGCGGCCGGCCTCGCGCGCTTGCAAGAGCATGCCCGTCACCGGGTAGCCCGCGGACATCGCCAGTTCTTCGGCGCGCCGGACCAGCTGTTCTCCGCGCCGGGCATCGGCATCGAGTTCGGCATTCAGCGGCAACGACCGGTTCACTTCGATGACATGTACCACGTAGACGCGGCCCTTTTTTGGTTTGGCCAGGGTCGCGGCGATCGTTACGGCCTCGAGGCTGGCATCGGAGTGGGAAATTGGGACGAGAATTGCCTGTGGCAGCGGCATGGGGCTAGCGGGCCCCGGTGCGGCGACAGGCAAGCCGTGAGATTGCAGACATCAATGATCATCCTGGGCGAACCACAGCCGGATAGCGCCGTTCAGGACCAGCACGATGCCGATCGCGAACCCGATATTCGGGCTGGTGGTTTGAGTGAGTATGAAGAGAATGAGCGCCAGACCGAGCACAATCGAAACAACAGAGAAGATGTAGTTCGCGGTTCGCATCTGCTTCCCGTGGCCCGGGAGGGCTCAAGTTCAGTCTTCCATGCTACGTCCGCGCGGGCGCAACAAACAACGAACGCGCTTAGTGCGGGGTAGTCATCACTTCCGGCCCGGTTGGCGCCTGGCCGGCAGCCCCGTCGGGCTCGATGGTTACGAACATGCGCGTCATCTCTTTTGGCAACGCGGGGAGCTGAACGAGCAGTTCACCGTCGCTGCCGGTGAAGTCGGCAGCCGACTTCGCGCCATCCGGCCCTTCGCTCCATATCTGGTAGTGATGCTCGGCGGGCGCCACGGGCAGCCCGCTAAAGCGGGCGACGCCGCTGCCGAAGTCCGCGGCGACGTAGATCGTGCCTTCGGCGCCATCGCCGCTGAGCGGGAGTTCGATGGCGCGGGCGGCGAGTTGCCCTTCGAGCCTGTCCACGTCATCCCGGGCGTTCAGCCATGCGATCGTCACCGAAGTCAGCCCGATGGCAAGGAGGAGGACGGCGGCGGCTGTTCCCAGGGCGATGTTTCGCCACGGACCGATGATGATCTGTCGCGAAACCTGGGCTGGTTGGGGCCGCGGTCCGATGCGAGCAGCCACGCCCGAGGCGATCCGCTCCCTCGCGCCCGGCGGAAGCGGAATATCGTCCGGCGAGAGTGCGAGGGCCTCGCCCGCCTCGAGGAAGAGCTGGAGGTCGTCGCGGCAGATCGCGCACTCTTCGAGATGCTGGCGAACGAGGCCGGCCTCCGGCTCATCGACGAGACCGAGCGCGAAATCCGCGAGCAGTTCCTGAACTTCGTCGTGATTCACGGCGTCAATTCCTCTCGGACAGGCCCCAGCGCCTCTCGCAGCTTGACCAGGGCCAACCGCAGCCGGCTTCGCACCGTGCCCTCTGCAATTCCGAGTTCACGGGCGATGTCTACGGGACGTATCCCCTGGTAATACGCTTTCACGACTACTTCCTGTTGATCCGCCGGCAGCTCTTGCAGAGCCGCCCGGACTCGCTCACCGGTGAGCCGGGCAAGGACGTCTTGCCAGACGTCATCCGGGTCGCGCAACTCATATACGGCCGGACCCTCGTCAATCGATCGCTCGCGAATCTTGCTTTCTCGCCGGAGGGCATCGATGGCGGAATTCCGAACGACGGAGAGGATCCAGCTTCGCTCGACGCCGCGCTCCGGATCGAATTGGCGGGCTCGTTGCCAGATGCGAACGAACGCCTCCTGCACGGCCTCCTCGGCCCTGGTGGGTTCTCGGAGGACGCGCACCGCGGTGGCATAGGCAGGCCCGGTGTACTCCGTGACGAGCTCATCGAACGCGGCGGGATCGCCGGTCCGGAACCGGTGGAAGGCACTTTCTGTACTGGTCACCGTGGTGACTCAACGAATGGAGTGATCGAAATGATCCCGGGTTCCCGTATCTGCCACGAACCCCGTCCGGCCGGCGGGCGACAACAACTGACTTCGGAGGTCAACCAAGTGACGAAATCGAGGACTCTCTTCGGCGGAACGAGCCTTTGGCTCGCAGTGGCCGCCATAATCGCTGCCTTTGCCGCGATACTCGCGGTGGCGCCGCGGCAGGCATCGGCTGCCGATACGGGCCGCGTGCGAGTCATGCACGCGTCTCCCGATACCCCGGCTGTGGACATCTTCGTCGATGGCGCCAAGGCCGTGACAGCTCTCGCTTTCCCGAACAATACGCCGTACGTGACCCTGCCTGCCGGCGGGCACAACGTAAAGGTGTTCGTTTCGCCCTCTGATGGTAGCGGCGCTCCGGCGCTCGAGGCTACTTTGAACGTCGAGGCGGGCAAAGACTATTCGGTGCTCGCGGTTGGCGAGCTGGGTAAAGGCTCTCTCGGCCTCTACGTCCTTGAAGACAACAATGCCACTCCGGCAGCCGGTAAGGCGCACATCCGCCTGATCCATGCCGCTCCCGATGCCCCGCCCGTAAACGTGGCAGTGGCCGGCACGAACACCAACGTCTTCACGGGCGTTGCCTACCGAAACTTCGGCCAGTACACGCCAGTGGATGCGGGGACGTACAGCCTCGATGTGAACGTGAACTCCTCGGGCGCAACGGTCCTTACCATCCCGAACCTGAAGCTCGAAGCGCGGACGGTGTACACGGCCGTGGCGGTCGGCCTGGCCGGTAACGGCACCCTGAAGGTCATCCCGCTCGTCGATGCCCCGGCGCCGGCTGCGCCGGGCGCGCCGGCAACCGGCGACACCCTCGCCGTTTCGGACGGTTTCACCATCCCGGTCGCCATGCTCCTGGGCGCCGCGCTGATGGTAACGGCTGGTGGGCTGACGCTCGCGGCACGCCGCGTCCGGTAGCCCTCTCGCCCTCCGTCCTTGCCGAGGCAGGCATCCTCCGCCTGCCTCGGCACCTCTTTGTTCAGGAAGCCTCGCCCGCCGGGGCGTTCCGCTGGCGGAACCTCCTTGAGCCAAACAGCGCCAGCCCAACCGGAATTACCAGCCACACCCCGGCAACCACCAGGACGATGGCCGCCGCCGTCGCGAAACGAGCGGCTTCGAACGAGACCGCGAGGCTGGTGACGAACACGTCGCCCAGGCTCCAATTGCCATCGGATTTCGAAGCCGGCGCCGCGAGCGGATTGAGCGTGAGGTTAATCGTCGCGAAGTCCGTGAGGTCATCCAGTACTTTCAAGCGTCCCTGGATCTGTTCTATCTGACTGCGCACGCCGCTCAGCCTGTCTTGCACGGTGAGGATGTCCGGGATCGTCTTCGCGTCGGTCAGCAAGGCCAGGTACTGCTGCTCGGTGCGTTCGAGGTTCCTCAGCCGGCTCTGAAGGTCGGTGTACTGCTCGTTGACCTCGCTGGAGTTCGAGCCCTCGGTGTCGACCATTACGCCGGTCATGGTCCGCAGGCTGGCAACCAGTGATTCATAGTTCTGCACCGGCACGCGAATGGTCAGGCTTGCTGAGCGTTTCGAGTTATCGCCGGGGTCGTTCGAGTACTGCGACTTCTCGACATATCCACCGTTGGCCCGGGCGAGGGCGCCCGCATCGGTGAACGACCTGCCCACATCCTGTGAGTTAAAAGTCAGGTCGGCGGTGAAGATGATCTTGCGGGTGGTGTCGGCGGCGGAAAGCGGCTGGTCATCTGGGGTTCCGGCGAGCACGTCGCCGGCTTCGCCGGTGCTCGGAGCCGCGGGTGTTGCTTCGGCGGAGTACGCGCTGCTCGATCCCTGGTCACTGTCTCCCGGCGCGTGGTACGTGCTTCCTCCGTCATCGTCGCCGCAGGCGGCGAGCATGAGCCCGGCAGCGAGCGCCCCGGCGATTGTCCAGCGAGTCTTCATCTGCCCCTCCACGAACGCAATAGCGTTCATGCCGAAAGAACGTCGCGTCCGCGCGATCGGTTCCACAGTGCAGGTAAAGGAATCGGCTCGAAGCTAGAGGCCGGCGAAGCGCCGCAATCCCTCGGTGCCTACGGCGGCAAGCGCGGCGGTGGCCGTTCCTCTGAGGATAGGCAGTTCACCCGGCATTACCTCGGCGAGGGGCGCGAGAACGAAGTTGCGTTCGAGGATTCGAGGGTGGGGGATGGTGAGCTCCGGCAGATCCACGGCCGTTTGGCCGTAGAAGAGCAGGTCCAGGTCGATTGGCCTGGGGCCCCAGCGCCGCTCCGGGCGCCGGCCGAACGCGTGTTCAACCTCTTTCAGCGCGGCGAGCAGTCGGAGCGGTTCGAGCGATGTCTCGGCGAGGATTGCAGCGTTGAGGAATGCCGGCTGATCGGCAGGTACGGGCGCGGTCTGCCAGACCGAAGATTTCGCCGTGATGGCGAGACCGTGCTTCTGTTCCAGGCGGTTCATCGCAGCCCGCAGGTTGCCCAGCCGGTCACCGAGGTTCGAGCCAAGGGCGATTACCACGCGCGTACGTGGAGCAACGGCTCCGCGCCCGGCGACGGCGTCGGCCATCTTCGCGACCTGTACCATCTCTTTCACATCGTGGACCCGGATGATATCCGCGCCGTTGGTGATGGCGATGGCGACCGTCGCGGCGGTGCCCATCAGGCGCTGGTCCACGGGGACATCGCCAAGGACGTGCCCGATGGTGGACTTGCGCGACGTCCCGACAAGTAGCGGGTAGTTCAGTGCCGCCAGTTCGCCCAGTTCGGCGATCATTCGCAGGTTCTCTTCGGGCGCCCAACCGAACCCGAATCCGGGGTCGAGGATGACGCGGGCAGGTCGGATGCCGTGTTCGCGGCAGATGCGCAGCGATTCCTGGAGCCCTTCACGGACGAGCCTTGTCACGTATCCCGGCTGCCGCCCTCGCTGGTTGTGCATGGCGATCACAACGGCGCCGGCCTCGGCGATGACGCGGGCCATTTCGGGATCGTGGCGGAGGCCCCAGATGTCGTTGATGGCGTCTGCGCCCGCCTTCAGCGCCGCCCGCGCAACCGCGGCGTGGTACGTATCGACGGATATGGGCAGCGACGTTTGTGCGCGGATCGCTTCAACCGCCGGAACCACGCGCCGAAGCTCCTCGCCGGGGTCAAGTTCCTGGGCGCCGGGCCGCGAAGATTCGCCGCCGATATCGAGCCAGTCGGCACCGTCCGTTTCCATGCGTTTCGCAAGCGTTACCGCCCGTTCGATGTCGCCATCGAGGCCATCACCACTGAAGGAATCGGGCGTGACGTTGATGATGCCCATCACATACGTGCGCGAGCCCCAGCGGAACTCGCGGCCGCGAATCGTCAGCGCGGGCGCAACATAACTGCGCGCCGCGTTCGCGCGCCGGGCAAGATGCGAATCGCCTGCGGCCATCCCCTAGTCGATGACCTCGTACTCGCGCTCGATGCGCTCGGTGCCTTCGATATGCCAGACGCGGACCTCCGGGTTATCGCGGTCCGCGACGCCGATCACGAAGTGGACGTAGGGCGGGCCGAAGAGCGGACCCATCATGCGAATATCCGTCGGGCTCGGGACCGCCGGCGAGCCGGTGTGGGAGTGGTAGAAGCCGGCGAGCGTTTCGCCGTTCTCTTCGATCTGTTCGAGCAGACGCCTGGTCTCCAGCGGGTGGATATCGAACCGGTAGGGGCTCGCTTCCTTGTTCTTCGCGCGGATGACTTCCGCGACTGTGCCGTCGATCGCGCCGAGGAGTCCGCAGCATTCGATTGGTGCGTCTTCTAGCGCGTGCGCCACCATCGCATCGATGTGTTTCCGCTTCAGGCGAATAGCAACCGTCATCCATCCCTCCGGAGTCTTGTGGTTCCATTGTGCCGGATCACCCGTGCGTGGGTCGCGCGGAAAAAGAAGACCCCTCGCGGCCAGGCGAGGGGTCTTCTAAGAGGTAGTTCGCTTAAGCGAGTGCTAGCAGGACTCGTTGTTTCCATCGAGCAGGGTGACCTGCTGGATGGGCGCGCCGGGCTTCATGATGAGGACGACGCCGGAGAAGCCGGGGATGGTGTTGATGCCACCGGCCGCCGTTGCGTTGACGAAGGCAGGGGTCTTGGTCTCGTTGAAGTAGTGTTCCCACTCCTGGTTGGGGCCATCCCAGATGTAGATGGCTTCCCAATCGGCGGCAGGCAGGCACTTGGTGAAGTTCGCGGGGCTCACGCTGCCGGAATGAATCGCGCCCACGTAATGGATATTGCACCCGTTGCCGCCGCCGGAGCAGACACCACCCACGGTGCTCGCATGCTTGGCGACGGCGATGCCGAGCGACGCACCCAGGATGGTGGAGACGGCCGCTCCCGCGACAACGACCGCTAAAGCTTTTCGATGGATCCAGCTCATTCTTCCTCCCGCGCAATTCGCTGCGGTTCAGTTCACTACCGTATCAATGCGCTCATGTACACGCACCAACATAAACGCCCTGCAGGTCTGCCTAGTTGCCACCGGGCTGTAAAACGTTCGTAAAAACGAGCGAAAGGGTGCTCTGCCGCTTCTGTCCTTTACACTGGCCGCTATGCCCACAACCGTGTTCCTCGTCCGCCATGCCGAAACCTACGGCAACATCGAAGGCCGCTTCTGCGGACATTCCGAGACCGAACTCACGCCGCGCGGCATCGAACAGGCCCGCGCGCTCGGCCTGCGACTGAAGGACCAGAAATTCGACGCGGCCTACTCGTCGGACCTCTCGCGGGCCCATCGCACCGCAATCCACGCCCTCGAACACCACCAGGAACCGCTTTCGCCGATCCTGGACCAGGGTCTTCGGGAGATGCACTACGGCGAATGGGAATCGCTCACCGGAAAAGACATCAGCGCGAAGGACCCGAACGTTTTGCGCGAGTTCTTCCGTTGCCGGATTGCCGCTCCGGGCGGCGAATCGGTCCAGCAGGTCCGCGAACGCACCGCGAGCGCGCTGCGCAATATCGTCGATTCGCACCCGGAGGGCACCCTGCTGGTGGTTTCCCATGGCAACGCGATCATGGCGATGCTGGCCGAACTGTTGAACGTCCCGCACGAAAGCACGTGGTCGTTCGCGGTGGCGAATACGTCGATCACCCGCATGCAGTTCGGGAAGAGCGGCCGGATGATGTTGACTGGCTTCAACGACTTCGCACACACCGAGTCCGCGCTGGCGCTTGCCTGACCGTTAGCGCGCGACGGGCGGCGGCGTGGGCGTCCTGGTCGGTGGCCGCGGCGTGGGGCTCGGAGTCGGCGTCCAGGTTGGAGTTGGCGTAATCGTCGGGGTCGGCGTGATCGTCGGCGTGTTTGTCGGCGTTGGCGTGTCTGTCGGCGTCGGAGGGACGGACGTTGCCGTCGCGCCGGGTCCGGAGCTCGGGAACCAGATGGGGCCGTCGTCGAGTGGTGTACCCGGCGGGATGTGGAACTCGAGGTAGTCCTCGGGGTTCACCGATGTGCCCTGCCAGCGAATCTCGAAGTGCAGGTGCTCGCCGGTGGAATAGCCGGTGCTACCGGAGATGCCGATGACCACGTCCGAGTTCACGGAGTCGCCGACCTTGACCATCATCTTGCTGAGGTGGCCGTAGAGCGTGCTCCACCCCTCTCCGCAGTCGACGATGATGTGATTGCCGAACGCGCCGGAATAATTCGCCTCGGCGACCGTGCCGGTGCAGGCGGAATACACGTTCGAGTGGCTGAGGCCCTCGAGGGCGAGGTCGATGCCTCCGTGAATGAGCCCCGGGCCGCGGTTTCGGGCGCCGTAGCGGTCGGTGACCTTGCTCCAGGCCTTGAGCGGCATGGTGAAGCGGCTGCCGGAGGCGGAAGAAACCGTATCGCTGTCCGGCAACTGTTCCAGGAGCGGTTCGGGAACTGCGCCTTCGTCGGTGGTGACCTGCGGGCTTTTCTCGCCAACGGTGGTGGTGTTGCCGGGCGTATTCGGGTCGGCGGGGGCGGTGGCGACGGGCAGACTGGCGGCCGAGGCAACACGCTCGTTGCCGGCCGAATCGCCGGGCGAACGCGCGGCAATTACTGCCGCGACGCCGGCCAGCAACGTGCCCCCGAGCATGATGCGCACGGCGTGCGTGCCGGGGAGTTTTCTTCCACCCAACCTCAACATCCCTTTCAAAATCGGTCACAATCGCCGCACAGGCCAGTCTTTCTGGGCCGAAAGTTACGAGATGTTTTCCCTGATCTCTTCGGCTTTCTGCCCGCAATCGGCGTCTTCACCGCGCGTGTTCTTGTCGGACAGGTAGACTTTTCACAATGGCTTTACTCGAAACGCGCGCCCTCGTGAAACAGTACGGGGCTTCCGTGACGGCGCTCAGCGGGCTCGATCTCGAGCTCGAACCGGGCGTCATCGGCCTGGTTGGCGCCAACGGCGCGGGCAAGAGCACCCTCATCAAGATCCTGCTGGGTCTCATTGATGCGACCTCGGGCGAAGCCGAAGTGCTTGGCTACAACGTGTTCACCCAGGGCACCGACCTCCGCCAGTTCGTGGGCTACATGCCCGAGCATGACTGCCTGCCGGGTGATGTCAGCGCCACTGAATTCGTCGCCCACATGGCACAGATCAACGGCCTGCCCCGTTCCGCGGCACGCGAACGCACCGCCGAAACGCTCCGCCACGTCGGGTTGTTCGAAGAGCGCTACCGCGAGATTCGGGGTTACTCCACGGGGATGAAGCAACGCGTGAAGCTGGCCCAGGCACTTGTGCACGACCCTCGCATCCTTTTCCTCGACGAGCCCACGAACGGCCTCGATCCCGCGGGGCGCGACGAAATGCTCGACCTGGTGCGCCGGACCGGGACGGAGTTCGGCATCTCGATTGTTATGGCGTCCCACCTGCTCGGGGAGATCGAGCGCGTTTGCGAGCACCTGGTGGTGATCGATGGTGGCCATCTCATGCGGAGCGGGCCAATCCACGAATTCACCGAATCGACAGGAAGCCTTGCAGTCGAGGTGGAAGGCGAAGCCGGGGCCTTGCGCCGCCGGCTCGAAGAGCATGGGCTTGTGGTGCACGCGGATGGCCGCCAGGTGCTTGTGGCGCTCGACGGCGACCGGACGTACGACACCATCCGGGACGCCTGCGACGATCTCGGCCTCGGGTTAGTCCGGATCCAATTGCGGCGGCAGAACCTCGAAGACATTTTTCGGCCGCCCGCGGAGGTCTCCAGTGCAGCCAGTTGACGCGCGCACAGGCAACATCTACGACCTCGGTTATCGGAACTACGACGGGCCACGCCTGGGGCGCCGGCACGCCATCATCTCGCTCTATTTCTATACGCTTCGCGGATCGTTCGGCCTTGGGCGACGCACCTCGAGCAAGATCATTCCGGTGGCGATCGCGATCATCGCCATGCTGCCCGCCATCGGGCAGCTGGCCATCTCGGCGCTGGTTTCGCAGGATGTGGAAGTCATCACCCCGGATAGCTATTTCGGCTTCGTCGAAGTGCCGATCGCGCTCTTTTGCGCGGCCATCGCGCCCGAGATCTCCGGGCGGGATATGCGCCAGCGCACGCTTTCGCTCTACTTCTCGCGGGCGCTTCGCAGGCGGGATTACGCGCTCGCGAAAGTGGCGGCCTTCACGACCGCGATGTGCTTCCTCACCCTGCTGCCGCAGGCTGTGCTCGTCATTGGCAACGGTCTCGCGACCAAAGACGTTTGGGGCTACATCACCGACAACTGGCTGGACCTCCCGCGCACCATCGCCGCAGGGGTGCTCATCGCGGCGATGGCGGCGAGCGTCTCACTGGCAATAGCGAGCCAGACGCACCGGCGGGCGTACGCGACGATCGCCGTCGTCGCCTGGTTCCTCGTCACCTTCCCGGTTTCCGGGGTGCTGATCTTCGGTATTGGCGGAGTGGGCAAATTGGCCATCTACCTCAGCCCGTTCCAGTTCATCCATGCCTGCACGCTCTGGATCTTCAACTCGACGCCGGCGGTTGATTCGCCGCCCGATCGGGCAGGTTTCCCGCTCTGGACGTATTTCGTGACGGTGATCGCCTACATGGCGGGCGGGCTCGCCGTGGTCATTCGCAGATTCGATCGGATTTCGGCGTGACGGCTGCCGCGGCCGAGAAGGCCGCACCCGTTGCCGCCGCGGTCGAGGTCGACCACGTCTCCCGTTGGTACGGGAACATCGTCGCGGTCAACGACATCTCGTTTTCGCTGCAGGGCGGTATTACGGGGCTGCTCGGGCCGAACGGCGCCGGCAAATCGACGTTACTGCACATGCTCGCGGGTTTCCTGCGGCCCTCGGCCGGAGAGGTGCGCGTCCTCGGCGAACCCGCCTGGGGCCACCCGGACATGTATCGCAAAGTGGGCCTCGTCCAGGAACGGGAGTCCGTCTACCCGTTCCTCACCGGCCTCGAGTTCGTGCTCGATAGCGCGCGACTCCACAAGCTACCGGACCCGCACACTGCGGCGCTCCGGGCAATCCACATGGTCGAACTCGAACAGGCCATGGACCGCGCGACGGGCGGCTATTCGAAGGGGATGAAGCAGCGCATCAAGATCGCGGCGGCGCTGGTGCACGAGCCCCAGGTCCTGCTGCTCGACGAGCCGTTCAACGGCGCCGATCCGCGCCAGCGCCTGCAGCTGATGGACATGCTCAAAGGCATGGCCGCCGAAGGCCGGACGGTGGTCTTTTCGTCGCACATCCTCGAGGAGGTCGAACGGCTCGCCGATGACGTCCTCGTCATCGTCTCAGGCCGCCTCGCGGCATCGGGAGACTTCCGGGAAATCCGGAAACTCATGACCGATCGCCCGCACACCTTCTTCGTGCGTACGAGCGACAACCGGAAGCTCGCCGCGGAACTGGTGGCCGACTCGTCCGTCTACGGCGTCCAGCTCACCGGCGATGACCTCGAGGTGCGGACCTCCGAGTTCGCGGCGTTTACGAAGGCGGTGGCAGGCATCGCCCGGCGCGCCAACGTCTCGATTTTCGAGATTCGCCCGACGGATGAGTCGCTCGAGAGCGTGTTCTCGTACCTGGTGAAACGATGATCGACTCGACCATCGTCCGGCTTACGATGCGGCAGGTCCTGGGGCAGAAGCGGACCATCCTGATGCTGGCATTCGCGCTGCTGCCGGTTTTGCTCGCCGCGCTCTACGCAATCGAAAACGACACCTCCGAAGCGCAGCAATGGACCGCTACCACAGCCATGGGAGACCTGGTCATCGGCCTCGTGCTGCCGTTCGCAGCGCTCATCTTCGGCACTGCTGCGCTCGGCCAGGAATTCGAAGACGGCACCGCCGTCTACCTGCTCGCCAAGCCGATTTCACGGACGACCATCGTCTACTCGAAGCTGGTGGTCGCATGGATCGCCACCGCTGTCGTCGTCGTCATGTCGTTGGTGCCCACGGGGCTGATCGGCCTCGCCGGGGTACCCCAGGACAACCTGGTCGTGGGCTTCGTCGTCGGGGGGATCCTCGGGAGCCTCGCGTATAGCGCGGCGTTCCTCTGGCTCAGCATTGTCACCAGCCGGGCGCTCATCGCGGGCCTGCTCTACGTCTTCATCTGGGAAGGCGTGGTGGTCAACCTCTTCACGGGCGTGAAGTTTCTTTCCGTGGGCGAATATTCCCTCGGCATAGCCAAAGGACTGAGCACCGCGCCGGATTCGTCGTTCGATCCACGGCTCTCGTTTACGCCCGCGGCGGTGGCGACGGCGCTGGTGATCGTGGTCGCTATCTGGTTCGCGATTCGCGCGTTGCGGCGCTGGCAAATCGGCGAATCAACCTAGCGGTTTCGCTTGCTGAACTCTCTTCGGCGCGCATGGTACAATCTCCCCGATGCCGCTTAGCACTCTTCCAATGAGAGTGCCAATGTGGCATCATAGGGTTGATAATGACGTTGTCAGAGCGCCGTGCGCGCATTCTCGCTCTCATCGTTGATGACTTCGTAGGGTCGGCCCAGCCGGTAGGCTCGCAGGCGCTCGTCGAACGTCACCAGCTCACCCTTTCGAGTGCGACCGTGCGCAACGAGATGGCGGCCCTCGAAGACGAGGGCATGATTACCCACCCCCACACATCCGCGGGCCGCATTCCGAGCCATCGCGGATACCGGTACTACGTCTCCAGCCTGATGCCCGAGCGAAAGCTCACGAATCAGGAGCAGTTCACCATCCTGCACCAGTTCCACCAGGCTTCGCGCCAGCTCGAAGAGTGGGTTGGCCTGGCGGCGAGCGTGCTGGCGAACAGCCTGCACAACGTCGCGCTTGTAACGCAGCCGCGCCTGCTCGAGGTTCGCCTCAAGCAGTTGCAATTGGTGGAGCTGCTGGAAAACCGGGCGTTGCTGGTTGCTGTCACAAGTGACAGCGGTGTGCACCAGCGGACGATCGATTTTCCAGTGGCTGCCCACCAGGAATACCTGACGCGCCTCGCGGCGCGCCTGAACGCGGAGTTCGGCGGCAAAACCGTCGCCGAATTCCCCCAGCCCGATCCCGCCCAGGAATCCCTCGGGGCCGTTGAGTCGGCCGTCATCGCCACGCTCACGGAGCTGATGCTCCACGAACAGGCGGCGATGGTCGAATCACCCGTGATCGAGGGTGTCCGCGAAATGCTTCGCCAGCCGGAATTCGGCCATAGCGACCGGATGCTCGATACGCTGGAAGCCGTGGATGAGCGGCGCCTGCGGGAAGCGATTCCCTCGGGCTCGCTCCAGGACGAGACCGTCGCGGTCGTCATCGGCGATGAAAACACGACCGGGCCGTACCAGGAGATGAGTTTCGTGCTTGCCCGCTACGGTCACGAAGGTGGCGCCGGCGGCATCCTCGGCGTCCTCGGCCCAACCCGAATGCAATACGGCGAAGCTGTCGCGAATGTCCGCTACGTCAGCCGTGTACTTACCGAACTCATGAGTGAGTTCTATGGAGAAAACGACTAGCCCACGGCGAACGGCAGGTCCGGCATTCGCACCGGCCCAGTTCAGCGTGGCGACCCCACGGAGGTGTCTATGAGCGAAGAAACAGACGAGCGGTTCGTCGATAAGCGCGCGGCGGCGCGGATGGCATCCGATGCCGGCGCCGGCGCGACGGACCCGCCCGCCGGCTCAGCCGAGGAATCCGCCGAACCGGTCGACGAATTGGCCGCCGAGCGCGAGAAGGCTGAGAACTATTACAAGAACTGGCAACGATCCGCTGCCGATTTCGCCAATTACAAGCGGCGCATCGAACAGGAGCGTGGCGAATCTGCCCGGCTCGCCGGAGCGGCCCTCGTCATCAACATCCTGCCGGTTTACGACGACCTCGATCGCGCGGTGAGCTCGGTCGATTCGACGCTCGCCGGGCTGAACTGGGTCCAGGGCGTCACCGCCATTCATCAGAAATTCGGCCGGTTGCTCGAGGCGATGGGCGTGAAGGAAGTCGAAGCCGAAAACCAGGCATTCGATCCGGCGCGCCACGAAGCTGTGGGCAGGCAGCCTGGAGAAGAAAACAAGGTCCTGCACGTGGTCCAGAAGGGCTACGAACTGCAGGGCAAAGTCATCCGCCCGGCGATGGTCATCGTCGGTGAAGCCACCAACGAGTAAGAGGAGCAACTATGCCAAAAGTTATTGGAATCGACCTTGGAACCACGAACAGCTGTATGGCTGTCATGGAAGGTGGCGAACCCACCGTCATCCCGAACGCCGAAGGCGCGCGCACTACGCCTTCCATCATCGCGGTCACCAAGACCGGCGAGCGATTGGTCGGCCAGGTGGCGAAGCGGCAGGCCGTCACCAACCCGGAAAACACGGTCTTCAGCATTAAGCGGTTCATGGGCCGCAAGCTCGACGACAGCGAAGTGCAGCGCGACCTGAAGCTCGTGCCGTACTCCGTCGCCGCGGCGAGCAACGGCGATGTCTCGGTGAAGGTCGGCGAGCGCTCGTATAGCCCGCCGGAGATCAGCGCGATGATCCTGCAGAAGCTGAAGGCCGATGCAGAAGCCTACCTCGGCGAACCGGTGAACGAAGCCGTCATCACCGTCCCGGCCTACTTCAACGATGCGCAGCGCCAGGCGACGAAGGACGCCGGCAAGATTGCCGGCCTCGAAGTCCTGCGCATCATCAACGAGCCGACGGCGGCATCGCTCGCCTATGGTCTCGATAAGAAGCACGACGAGCTCATCGCCGTCTATGACCTCGGCGGCGGCACGTTCGACATCTCAATCCTCGAGCTCGGTGAAGGCACCTTCCAGGTGCTCAGCACCAACGGCGACACCCACCTCGGTGGCGACGACTTTGACCAGCGCGTCATCGACTGGCTGATCGACGAGTTCAAGAAGGCCGAAGGCATCGACCTGCGCCAGGACCGCCAGGCCCTGCAGCGACTGAAGGCCGAAGCCGAGAAGGCGAAGATCGAGCTCTCGAGCGCGCAGCAGACCGAAGTGAACCTCCCGTTCATCACGGCCGATGCCAGCGGCCCGAAGCACCTGAACGTCACCCTCACCCGCTCCAAGCTCGAACAGCTCGTTGGTGACCTCCTCAGCGGGACGCTCGAGCCGGTGAAGAAGGCTCTCGCCGACGCCGGCAAGAAGGCTTCGGACATCGACGAGATCGTCCTCGTTGGCGGTCAGACCCGCATGCCGTCCGTCCAGAAGATCGTGGCCGACTTCTTTGGCAAGGAACCCCACAAGGGTGTGAACCCGGACGAAGTTGTCGCCATTGGTGCGGCCGTCCAGGCCGGCGTCCTCAAGGGCGAAGTGAAGGATGTCCTCCTTCTCGACGTGACCCCGCTGACGCTCGGCATCGAGACGCTCGGCGGCGTGATGACCCCGATCATCCAGCGCAACACGACGATCCCGACGGCCAAGAGCCAGACGTTCAGCACGGCCGCGGACAACCAGCCCAGCGTGGAGATCCACGTCCTCCAGGGCGAACGCCCGATGTCGGCCGACAACAAGTCGCTCGGCCGGTTCATCCTCGATGGCATTCTGCCGGCGCCCCGCGGCATCCCGCAGGTGGAAGTCACGTTCGATATCGATGCCAACGGCATCGTGAACGTCTCGGCCAAGGACAAGGGCAGCGGGCGCGAGCAGAAGATCACCATCCAGTCGTCGAGCGGTCTCTCGAAGGAAGAGATCGAGAAGATGCAGCGCGAGGCCGAGATGTTCGCCGATGAGGACCGCAAGAAGCGGGACTCCATCGAGACCAAGAACACCGCGGATTCGATGGCCTACCAGGCCGAAAAGACGCTGCGCGACAACGCCGACAAGGTGCCGGCGGACCTGAAGGAAGATGTCGAGGCCAAGGTGAAGGACGTTCGCGCCGCCATCGAAGCCGACGATGTCGACCGGATGCGGACGGCGATCGACGCACTCAGCGCCTCGCTCTCGAAGATCGGTGAGGCTGTCTACGGCGCAGCCGGTGAACCGAGCCCGGATGGCTTCGCGGGCGGCGAGCCCGGCGGTGAAGCCCCCGGTGGGGCCGAAGAAGGCACCGTGGAAGGCGAATTCCGCGAAGTCTAGTCAATCTCGAAGTGCGAATTTCGAATTGCGAAGGGGCTGTCTCCGAGAGGAGCGGCCCCTTCTTCTTGGTCTAGAATCCGTGCGTGGACAAAGCCGATCTCCTCGATCTTTTCGACTACACAGAGTTCGCGTGGCGGCAGCTGATAGACGTGACGGATGACGACGCCGTCTTGCTTCGGCCGGCTGAGAATTCTGGTTGGCCGACGCTTCGCGACTGCCTCGGACATATCGTCAGGGCCTACAGCCGCTGGGTGCCAGCCATCGTCGAACTCAAGACTGGCTTCATGCCCGAAATCGCCGATGGCGACTTTCGGACGTGGTTCGCGCTCGACGAAGAGCACACTCAGGCACGCACACGGCTACGTCAGAGCATCCAGGCGTGGACCGAAGATGACCTGACGAAGCTGAACGACGTCGAGGTGTATGGCGAAACGAGGAGGTACAGCCGCTCCGAACTCATTCTGCACATCTTGCTGCACGAACGCGGCCATCACGGGGACGTCACAACCCTCTTCTGGCAGCTGGGCGTAGAGGCGGATGCTGCCCTTGAGTACAGGTTTTACCTGGGGCGGTAATTGCGCTGTGCCTTAGGGCTTTCGGTCAGGTCCGGCTTCGGGGCCGTCGAACAACGATCCCCAGCATCAATGCCGCCAGCAACAACGCGGCGCCGGAGGCGAGATAGGCACCGGTGTCTCCGCGCTGCATTAATGCGGGTGCATTGCCCGTCTCAGGAGGCCGTGGCGCGATCGACGCCAGGCGGACGCGATGCTGGAGCGCGTACTGCTCGAGGATGCCAGTGCTGAGCGCGACGTTACCGTAGAAAGTGATGTACCAGCGGCCTTCGGCCTGCCCGACGCCGAGCGCCACGACATGCCGTTCGCCAGCCTCAATGAATGAAGCCAGTACGGCGTAAGACCCGTTGATCTCCCATGCGCCAAGCGAGCCCAATCGCCCCGCACCGAAGGCGTCGTTGCCTGAGCCTGATGCAAGGAGCGATCGGAGTTGGACCACGGCGACATCGTGCGCGAGCGGGCCACCGTCACCGGGAAATCCGGTCTGGATCACATCGCCAGGGCTCAGCGATGAGAGGATGCCGTTGATGTCTCCACGAGAGACGATTTGGACGATGTCAGCCGCTCCGGCCGGTAGGAACACCTCAACATCCGCCTCCGAGAGGTACGAGACGGAAACGAGAAGAGGGTGAGGGTCGAGGGCGAGACCCGGTTCCAATCCACGATCGACGCAGTTTGCCCACACTGCCGCCTGCACGGGCGTGCCGCCATTGTCGGACATGAGTGGCACCCGAACGGAGCCACTTCCGGCACCATCCAGTGTGACTTCGGCCGTTGCGAATTGTGCGCCACGAGCGGCATCGCGCATACCGACCGTCACTGTTCGCCCGGCGCATTCACTCAAGCCTGTGACCGTGACCGTCGCCGCCTCTCCGGCGACGTAACCGCCTTTGTCGGTCCGAATTTGCAGTTCAGCGGATTGAGCCGAGGCTGCTGCCGCTGAACCGATGAGTGCAAGAAGCGTGGCCGCCCCGATGGTGAAGAAGAAACGGGCCATGGTTGCCTCCGTGCGGCCTTATTGGGCCACGAACGTCTTCGTCCTGTCGTTCACTTGCACCGTATAGGTGGTGCCGCTGATGAAGTCCTTTCCCAGGTCCACATTGGATTCGTGGGTCCCATAGATAGCGGTGCATGCGATGGTGGTGTCGGTGGGGATGGTGTTGGTCACCCGGATGGTGATGGTGGTCCCGCTCCGTCCGACCACCTTCGCGGCATCGAACCGGGCGCAGCCAGAGGGCAGGCCCGAGAGGATGTGGGCCGTGTAGCCGGGCGGAAAGCTCTCGCGGACCAGAATATCAATGCCGTCGATCGGGGCTTCGACGGTCTTCCGGTCGCCGTCGTTCCCGGGTGTCTTGTCGCGCTCAGAGCAGGCGGTCGCGAAGGCAATAAGCCCGAGACACGCCAGCACGAGTGCGAAAGTCTTCATACCCTTTCCTGACGCTGGCGGCCTCCGAACAGTTCCCAGCCTACTCCGGGAGCAGCGCCAGCGAGTCGTGATCCTGCATCGCCGTGAGGAATCGGTTCATGGTGGTTTCGATGAGCGCGCGGCCGCGGTCGTTGCCTTCGGGGAGGGTCCCAAGCAGCACCACGCCGCCAGCAATCACGCCGGCGAAATAGCCCCGGTAATCGACCTTGAGCTGTTCGAACGAGTAGTCCTTCACGCCGCCTTCGACCAGCTGGTTGTGATAGCGGCGCAGGAGGTCGTCCTCGTGTTTGCGGCGGTCTTCGGGTTCCAGGCTCCCGGTGATGAAGTAGGCAGCATCGACGACACCGGTGGCCTTTCCTGGACCCTGCCAGTCACAGACGACCAGTGGGCGGTCCGAGCCGCTGGCGCCCCAGAAAAGGTTGTCGGGCCGGTAGTCGCCGTGGCACAGGGTCTCCGGCCCCAGCGTCATCTGGTCGAGGGCCGCCATCGTCCGGCGCCCGAAGTCGGGGATGAGCGGGCGGATTTCCTCGGGGAAGAGGTGGCCGAAGCGCTCGAGGGCCACGGGAAAGACTGCCTGGTACATCATCTGGATGGGCTGGCGGATGGTCTCGATCCCCGAAGTGATCCACGGGTACTTTGCGAACTCGGAGCTCTCCCACCACTTCGCGTGGAACGCGCCGATGGCATCGATGGCCATCTCGGTCTCCCCGATGGTGGCCCCTTTGACCTGGTCGCCGAATAGTCCCTCGCAGAGGTCTTCGAGGAGGATGGCAGCCTGCCCGGCGGTGGCGTCGTAATGCGCGAAGTAGCTCCTCGGGGCAGGCAGCCCGACGTTCGCACCCAGGTCGTTATAGAAACGGACCTCGCGTTCGTACAGGCCGAAGGCGACGCCCACCATGCGCGACCCCGGGTCCTCCGAGGGAAGCTTGGCGATCATGGTGGCCGGGGCATCGGTGGGCGCGCCGTCGTACGTGAGCTTCAGCCGCGCCACTGTCCCGATGAAGCCAATCCCAGCCCCGATGATGTCGTAATCAACAGCGGCGACGCTTCCCGCCGGAAGCACGCCGGTGCTCCTCAGGGCGGTGGTCAGCCATTCGGGCGTAATGGCCTGTGGGGCGACTGGCAGTGGGGTCAGTTCTGGCATATGCGGCATCCCTCCGGTCCGGCGATGCTCGCAGAGTGTTAAGGGAAGATCAACGGTTCCGAACCGAGTTCGAATCTGGGACTCAGGCCTTGGCGCTGGCCGGTTCCACATCGACCCGGAGGACGGGTTGGCTCGCCGACTCGGCCACTTCCTGGCTGCGGGGCTGTCCCTTTATCCACCTGGTCAGCGCGCCCTGTTCTTCCAGGGAGGATGGCACCACGATTAAGGTTGCGCCTTGCTCTTCGGCGTATTCGGCCAGCGTTTCGGCATCTCGCTTCGAAGGCAACCAGCCATAAGCATCGACGCCCAGGCCGCGGGCGTGTTCCACGCGTTGCTGGAGTTCTTTTTGGCCAGCCTTCTCCAGGTGTTCCGGCGAAAGAAGGTTGGGGTACTGTTCTGCCTCGCCCTCGGACGCCCACCAGTTCGGCAGAGGATCGCTGAGCCTCGAGGCCGAATCGGCGTCGTAGATGATTAGCCGGGCGGAACGAGCGTTAGCGAGGTCGATCGATTTTTCGATAAGGGGCCAGTAGCGCTGACCTTCGCCCGTGTAGGCAACGATGCATTCAGTCATGGTTCGACTCCTTTGGGTCACCCTATCGGAGGGAACGTTGCGAACGGGCCAAGCCAACGCTGCTTCGTCTAACGAAAGCATTGCGATGGGGCCGTGTGTGCGAATCGCGCGGCTTGTTCCGTTGGTCTAGAAACATGGTGGAAACAGACAAGAAACGTTTTCGAAATTGGGATGCCGTAGTGTCCTCGGCTACGGGGGAGGGCAGGACGTGGCCCCCTTCGCACTCGGAGGGCTGAATGGAAATCGACAGCGGTAATACCGCGTGGATGCTGGTCGCGTCCGCGCTCGTCCTGTTCATGACGCCGGGCCTTGGCTTCTTCTATGCCGGCCTCACCCGCAACAAAAACGTGCTCGCAACCATCATGCAGTCGTTCATCACCACGGGCGTCGTGGCGGTGCTCTGGGTGATCGTTGGCTATTCGCTGGCGTTCGGCCCCGACCAGGGCTACGGCATCATCGGCAACTTCGATTTCGTCGGGTTGAAGGACGTCGGGCCCGAGCCGATCGCGAACGGAGTGCCCCACCTGATGTTCATGGCGTTCCAGTTGATGTTCGCCATCATCACGCCCGCCCTCATCACCGGCGCGTTTGCGGAGCGAGCGAAATTTGGCCCGTTCCTTCTCTTTACGGCGCTCTGGTCCTTGCTTGTCTACGTTCCCGTGGCGCACTGGGTCTTCGCGACGGATGGATGGCTCAGCGCCTTTAGCTCGAACCCGGACGCTCCGGATATCGGCCTCAACTCGCTCGACTTCGCGGGCGGTCTCGCGATTCACGTCAACGCTGGAGTCGCCGCCATAGCCGCGGTCCTTGTGTTCGGCAAGCGCAAAGGCTATGGCGTCGAACCGATGGAGCCGCACGACATCACCATGGTCGTGCTCGGCGCCGCGATCCTCTGGTTCGGCTGGTTCGGGTTCAATGCCGGTTCGGCGGTTGGCGCGACCGGCCAGGCCGCCTACGCCTTTGTGAACACGGCCGTTGCCGCCGCGACTGCGGGCCTCGCATGGACGCTGGCCTCGTGGCAGTTCGGCGGAAAGCCGAGCGTCGTCGGCGCCGCCGCGGGCGTGGTAGCCGGCCTCGTCGCTGTTACTCCCGCGGCCGGTTACGTGATGCCAATGCAGGCATTGATCATCGGCCTCGTCGCGGGCCTTCTCTGCTACGGCGCCGTCCGCCTTCGCGCCCGTATCGGCTTCGACGATTCTCTCGATGTCGTCGGCGTCCACGGGGTAGGCGGGATGTGGGGAGCCATTGGCACGGGCCTCTTCGCGAACGCCGCCGTGAGCGGGCTGCCGTACGCGGATGGCCTGTTCGAAGGCAACTGGCACCGCCTGACCGATGCGCTGATTGGTATCGGGGCCATCGGCGCGTACTCCTTCATCGTGACGTTCGTCCTGCTGAAAATCCTCGACGTCACGATGGGCATCCGTGTTTCGGAAGACGATGAGGAGCTGGGACTCGACCTCACCCAACACGGCGAGCGCGGGTATACATCGGACGAAACGGGAATCGAGTTCGGAGGCGGCAACGTATTGCCAGCACCGCCGGCGACTTACGCGGCATCGTTCGAAGGCAAAGCCTGACCAACCCGCGCTTGCGAATGCGAGCGGCGCGTCCATACTCCTCGGGCCGCGCCGCTCACCAACCGAACTGATCGTGGAAGGAACCAATGAAGAAGATCGAAGCCATTATTCGGCCCGAAAAGGTGAACGATGTGAAGCAGGCGCTCGACGACCTCGGCTTCCACGGCATGAACTTCCTGCAGGTCACGGGACGCGGCGCCCAGCGGGGCATCGTCCACCAGGGCCGCAGCGGCGAGACGGTGACCGTCGACCTTCTGCCGAAGGTGAAGCTCGAAGTCGTTGTGCCGGACCAGGCGGTCGACCGCGTTATCGATGCGATCATCGAGGCGGCCCGCACCGGCAACATCGGCGACGGGAAGATCTTCGTCGTGCCGGTGGAAACCGCGGTGCGCGTGCGCACCGGCGAACGGGGAGATGTGGCGGTCTGAGTTCCCGCTGACGGCGACCTGCGTTTGGTACACTTGCGCTATGGAATCGCAGGTCATCGGCGCCGGCGGCGCGATCACAATCCCGGCAGAGATACTCGCGAAGGCCCACCTGGCTGAAGGTTCGGTGGTGTGCGTTTCTCTGACGGAAGACGGCGCTATCTCCATCGCGGCCGAGCTCGACCCGGACCAGGCCTGGTTCTGGACCGAGGAGTGGCAAAAAGGCGAGCGCGAGGCCGATGAGGACATCGCTGCAGGGCGGGTGACGCGATACCTTTCGGATGAAGATTTCGAACGCGCCCTTCGTTCCCGACTGACCTCCCCCGACTGATTTGTGCCAACGTTCGACGTTCTTGAGCGATTCTGGCGAGACTTCGACCGCTTGAGCGATGAGTCGAAACGGAAATTCCTGGCAGCTCGGGCTCTCTTAACTTCCGACCTGAAGTCGGGAGAAGGCTTCAGGCCCAATCTTCGAGTGAAGCGAGTGGTCGGCTACGCCGGTATCTGGGAGATGAGCTGGGCAGCGGATGGACGTGCAACATTCTCCTACGGGCCGGAAGTCATTCCGGGTGAGCGGCACATCATCTGGCGCCGCATCGGCACGCACGACATCGTTCGCAACCCGTAGGTCACCGCGACTAACGTCTCTTGCCCGTGTGACTGCTACGCTCGATTGATGCGCGCCTCGCACCCCGACCGCAACCTCCGGTTGCTCTTCGTGTACTGGTTCATGCGGGACTTTCAGCTCTGGATCCCGGTCTGGATCGTGTTCCTCACGCTCGACCGCGGCTTCAGTCTGACGCAGGTGACCTTCGCCGAGGGGCTCTACCTCGTGGGCGTGCTCGCGCTCGAAGTTCCGACCGGTGCGGTCGCTGACCGCTACGGGCGTTCCGCTTCCATGGGCCTCGGGGCGGTGGTCCTCGGCATTTCGATCCTCATCTTCGCGTTTACGAGTTCGTTCGCGATTCTCCTGGCGTCCTTCATGCTCTGGTCGGTGGCTTCGGCGCTCATGTCCGGGGCCGACATGGCATTGCTCTTCGATACGCTGAAGTCCGCCGGGCGCGATAGCCAGTACGAACGCCTGGCAGGGCGCGGGATTGCGCTTTCGTGGGCCGGCATCGGCACGGCCACGTTGTTCGGTGCCCCGGTGGCCGCGCTCACGAGCACGCGGTTCACGATCTTCGTTGGGGCCGCGACCTGCCTCGTGCTCGCCCTCGTCGCTTTCGCCATTTGGGAACCTCCCCACGCGCGCAGCGACGGCCGGCAGCCAAAGTATCTGACTACCATCGGCAGCGCGTTCGCCGAGGCCTGGCGTACCGTCGACGTGCGCATCCTTATCCTGCTTGCAGGCTCTTCCTTCGCCGCCCTGGAGGCTGTCCACTACCTCGTCCAGCCGTTCCTTCTCGATCGTGGGGTCGAAGTGGGGGTCTGGTTCTCCGGTCTGCAGGCGGTGATGCTGCTCACAGGGCTCGGCGGCGCGCTCCTTGCCCACCGGGCGATGGCGCGTTTCGGTGTGAAGGCACTCGTTGTCGGGCCGATTGTTGGCGCCCTCTGCTATGGCTTTCTCGCCACAGTCCCCGGCATGGCGGCGTATGCGGCGCTTCCCGTCATCGTGGCGATGAGTTCGCTTGTGGAGCCTATCGCCACCGGATACATCAACCGCCGCATCGGCTCGGAGCAGCGCGCGACAGTGCTCTCGATCGTGAGCATGGTCCGCAGCCTGGTGATGGCGTTCCTCGCTCCGGTGCTGGGCTTCGCTACCGACCAGTGGGGGCTTTCCGAGGCGTTCGCTATTGGCGGGGCCCTGACCCTGGCTTCGGCAATAGGGTTCGGGCTGCCGCTGGTTTGGCGCGCGCGCGGGGCCGGGAAGCCGGCGATGACGGCCCAGGAAGGCTCGATAGCGAGCTAATCGGTGACCTTCGCGTGCCGTTTGGAAATGTGTTCGTAACATTCGTGCAACTCGCCGGAAATCGCCCGGTCGTACGCTTTCTCCGAACACCCAGAGGCAGCTGAGCTACGGAAGGCGAAACACGAGCTTTATCACCGATAAGGCGCACGGACGTTGGCCGCAGCATCGAAGCCCGGCACAATTCGATCTCCGCGACCATCCATACCCAGGAGCACTCATGACCCCCGAGGAAATCAAGGCGTTTTGCGAAACGAACGCCATCCGCTTCGTCGATGTAAAGTTCGTCGACCTGTTCGGCCAGTGGCAGCACATCACCCGGCCAATCCACGAACTCAACGACTGGAGCGACCTTGCTCGATCCCCGTGGAGCAACGGTTATGGCTTCGATGGCTCGTCTATCCGCGGCTTCCAGAAGATCGAGGAGTCGGACATGCTCCTGGTCCCCGATCCGGAGACCGCGTTGATCGATCCGTTCATCCAGTCGCCGACGCTTTCGGTGATCGCGAACGTGGAGGACCCGGTCACGCGCACCCGCTACTCGCGCGATGCACGCTATGTCGCCCAGAAAGCCGAAGGCTACGTCAAAGAGGCCGGTGTCGGCGACACGGTCTACATCGGGCCAGAGCTCGAATTCTTCATCTTCGATGAAGTGCGTTTCAACACGGATCAGCACTCGTCGTTCTACTCCGTCGATTCCGACGAAGGCATCTGGAACAGCGGCGCCGAGACCACGCTCCGGGGCGACCTCAACCAGGGCTATCGCCCGCGCTACAAGGAAGGCTACTTCCCGGTCAGCCCGCACGATACGCAGACCGACATCCGCAACGAAATGGTCGAGATCATGGAAGCCTGCGGCATCCAGATCGAACTCCACCACCACGAAGTTGCCACCGCCGGCCAGGGCGAAATCGACATGCGCTTCGATACGCTCACGAAGATGGGCGACAAGGCGCTGCTCTACAAGTACATCGTGAAGAACGTCGCCAAGCGCCACGGCAAGGTCGCGACGTTCATGCCGAAGCCGCTCTTCGCCGATAACGGTTCGGGCATGCACACGCACCTTTCCATCTGGAAGGACGGCAGCAACCTGTTCGCGGGCGACGAGTACGCGGGCGTTTCGAAGATGTGCCTCTCGTACATCGCCGGCATCATCCGGCACGGCAAAGCGCTGATGGCCCTCGCCGCACCGACCACGAACAGCTACAAGCGCCTGGTGCCCGGCTACGAAGCGCCGGTGAACCTGGTGTACTCCGCCCGAAACCGCTCGGCGGCCTGCCGCATCCCGCTGGTGAGCCCGGACCCGCGCCAGAAGCGCGTGGAGTTCCGCCCGCCGGATCCGGCCGGCAACCCATACCTCACCTTCGCGGCCATCCTCATGGCAGGCATGGACGGGATCCGCAACGGCTGGGATCCGGGACCACCGCTCGACAAGACGAACCTCTTCGACCTCAGCCCCGAAGACCTTGCGAACATCCCCACCGTTGCTCAGTCGCTCGACGGCTCGCTCAGGGCGCTGGAAGAAGACCACGACTTCCTGCTCCAGGGTGGTGTCTTCACCCCGGACGTCATCGAGACGTGGGTTGCCTCCAAGTACGAGAACGACGTGGACCCGGTACGGATGCGGCCGCACCCGTACGAATTCCACCTCTACTTCGACGCGTAGTCGGAGGTATCGCACCAAACGAAACGGGGTGGCCAATTGGCCACCCCGTTTTTGTCTCACTCTCCAGGGCTAGTCGCGCTTCTTGTGCCGGACGGCAACCCCAACGATGCCGAGGAGGCCGAGCCCACCGATTCCGAGTACCGACATCAGGCCCATCGGGAGTCCGGCGTCGTCCTGGCTGGCGTTGCGCGCTGCGTCCGACTGGCTGTCGTGCGAATCGAAGTCGCCAGGCGGATCGAGCGGGTTGTCGCCACCGGTGGCGGGAGGAGGAGGCGTCGGCGTCGCCGAGTTGAACGGGCCACCGGGCGCCTGTGGTTCGAGGGTGGGATGTTCTGCGGGAGTGCCGTCCGAAGGATCGCCATCTTCTCCCTTGGCGGGCGAGGCGGTATCCGCGTCGTCCGGCTGCGAGCCGGGTCCCGGCTCATCCATCGAAGGAACACCGGCCGGCTCATCGTTCGTTGTGCCGGGGTTCGCGTCATCGCCGTCGAGCTGATCATCGCCCGTAGCGCCAGGCGTGCCTGAGGTGTCTGCCGGGTCTTCCGCTGGCTGGTCGTCACCCGGAGTCACGGGTTCCACAACCGGTGTTTCGTCGTCGGGGACCACCGGTTCTTTCGGCTGGAGAACCGGTGGTTTTGGCGCCGGATCGTCCTTTGGGGGAACCGGTGGCGCAGGTGGTTCTTCGCTTGATTCGCCGCAATCGGGTGGGCACGAGAACGGCCCGCCGGATGGCGCGTCGCCCGTGAGTTCGAAGTTCTTGAACTGCGCGACGAACGGCTTGTTCTTCTTCATCATGCGGTTCGTCGAGTCCTTCTCCGCGAAGAGGGCGACTGCCATCGACTTCGCCTTCTTGCCATTGGTTCGATGCAGTTTCATGGTGATGTCGGTCCAGCCGTTCGTTTCCGCGAAGTGTTCGGATTCGTGCAGGTCGATATTCGCTCCCGAACAGCCTGCCTTTTCGAAATAGCTTGCAAGCACGTATGCCGACCCTGTTCGCTCCTGGTCGGGTGCGACCCTGAGCGTCCCCTTTAGCGTGTAGGTCCAGTTGTCCGGCAACGAAACGCACTGGTACGCGGCAACGCTGGACTCCTTCATGCTGTCCTTGGTGTTGATCAGCGTCGCGCCGGCGAAGTGCGCGCTGGTGAAGGTCCCTTCGCCGATCTTCGCCCAGCCGGCGGTGGTGGGCATCAGTGCCCCATTGTTCAGCAGGTTCGTTCCCGCGGCTGATGCAGCCCCAGCGAAGGATGTCGCGGCGAGCGCTGCGCCCGCCAGGATGGTTCCGACTTTGAGTCGAGTGTTCATGTCTCTGGTTGCTCCCCGGGGAAATGCCCCGTACGGAAAAGACAGCCAGGAACGAGAGGTCTTACGCCGTTTCGGGCCTGAACCGGGCTGCTTCTGTGAGAACCATCACACTGCGAAGCTGAAATCCGTCCGCGCCGGGACCGTGAGGGATGCGTGCACTACGCGCCGCGCGCCCGCTGTCCGCCGGAGCCGCGGGTCTGTTCGCTGGCGGCGCGTTCGTAGGCGCCCAGCACCGAAAGCAAGATGTCTTCAACGCGGCTGCGAGTCCACTGGCCGTTCCGGCGTTCGGGGCCTGCAGTCACCATGTTCCCGCCCGGGCCGCCGGAACTCACGGTCACCGAGACAAACCAGCGAGACCCGCCTTCGCGGCGGCGTTCGTTCAGCGAAAAGGTCAGGGTGTACTGGTCGCCGAGCGTGACGGAGAAGCCCGGATTCGGCGTCGTGCCGGTAGGCGCGGGGCTGATGCTGGTGGCGAGAGACTTCCCGTAGACCGCCCGGATGTCTTTGACCGCGGAGTCGCTCCACTCGTGAAGGGTGCGGAGCAGGCCGAGCTGGGATTCGAAATCGTGTGCGCCGGCGAGGCCCTTGAGCTGCCGGCGTTCGGCCCAGGAATCTCGGAGCAACTCCACGCGTTGCTGAAAGCTTTCGCCACTCATCGGCACGTTCGCCCTCTCTTGCTCTTTCCGCTCCGGTATTCGCCCGTTCGAGAGTTGCTTTTGGGGACCAGCGGTATGACCCTGGAGGCGCCGCTGTCGTGGTGAACGTATTGACCGGGTAGCCTGCAAATCCGGGATGCAGGCTACCCGGATCGGAGAGCCTCGGGAGGAACTGTCTTTTGGACGTGAGACGTACGTCCCTCCCATGGGCTACTGCAACCGGGCGGGCCTAGACGGCAGCCGCTCCTCGTTCGTTCGTCCGGACGCGGACGACATCGATGACGTCCGAGATGAACAGCTTGCCGTCGCCGATTTCGCCCGTCCGGGCGTTCTCGGTGATTGCGGCCACCGCCTTGTCGAGATCCGCGTCGTTCACGACGATCAGGATCCAGACCTTCGAGAGGTATTCGACCCGGTACTCACGGCCTCGCCACTGTTCGGTGATGCCGCGCTGTTTGCCGTGTCCTTTGACTTCGGCGACGGTGATGCCGCCGTATCCGAGTGTATCCAGGGCCTCTCGCACGAAGTTCAGTTGCGATGGGCGGATGATTGCGTCGATGCGCTTCATGTTTCGATTCGACCTCTGCTTTCTTCATCCCCAGGAGGCAACCGACCTCCCGGGTGCGGATCGCGCCGGTTCGGCAGGCGGAGTGAGCCGCCGCCGAACTCGCGTGCGATGGGAGTTTACTTGCCGCCCGAGGTGCTGAAGATGCCAGCACCAGATGGGCCGAAGTCGGGGTAGGCGTCGATGCCGTGCTCGAGCAGGTCGAGGCCCTTCTCTTCTTCTTCGGCTGGGACGCGGAGCCCCATGGTCATCTTGATCGCGACGAAGATGAACCCGGAGAGAACCGCCGTCCAGGCGATGATTGAAGCCGCGCCGATGACCTGGGCGAAGAACTGGTCGAAGCCACCGCCCACGAGGAGGCCGTAGGCGCCGGATTCACCGCCGTAGGCCGTCGCGACGCCACTCTCCGAGGAGAACAGGCCGACTGCGATCACGCCCCAGAGGCCGGCGAAGAGGTGGACCGGCGCCGCGCCGACCGGGTCATCGATCTTGAGGACGTTGTCCAGCAGGTCTACCGCGTAGATGACAACGATGGCGGCGATGGCGCCGATAACAACCGCGGCCCACGGTTCCACCGTTGCGCAACCGGCCGTGATGCCGACGAGGCCGCCGAGCGTTCCGTTCACGACAAGACCGAGGTCGTAGCGGCCGGTTTTGACCTTGGTGACGATGACCGCGCAAAGAGCGCCGGCCGCCGCCGCCAGGGTGGTGGTCACGGCGACCTTGCCGGCGAGCTCTCCGAACCCGCCAGTCAGGGCGAGGGTAGAACCGGGGTTGAACCCGTACCAGCCGAACCAGAGGATGAAGAGGCCGAGCATGCCGCTCGTGATGTTGTGGCCGGGGATGGCGTTGGTGGAGCCATCCTTGTTGAACTTGCCGATGCGTGGGCCGACTACCTTCGCGCCGACCAGGGCGGCAACACCGCCGACCATGTGGACAACGCCCGAACCTGCGAAGTCGATATAGCCTTCACCCAGGAACGGGTCGTCCTTGAAAGCGCTGAGCCAGCCGTTGGCATCCCAGGCCCAGTGGACGACAAAGGGGTAGATAGCCCCCGAAATGAACGCCGTATAGACGAGGTAGGCCGAGAACTTGGTGCGCTCGGCCATCGCGCCCGAAACGATGGTGGCGGCGGTTGCGGCGAATGCGAACTGGAAGAACCAGAAGGCCCAGCCATTGAAATCGCTTAAGAAGAAGTTGCCGTTGCCCATGAACCCGTTCGAGGAATCTCCGGAGACGCCGAAGGCGATGGCGTAGCCGAAGGCCCAGAAGAACAGGCCGCCGACACAGGCATCGAGAAGGTTCTTCATGAGGATGTTCGAGGTGTTCTTCGACCGGACGAAACCGGACTCCACCATCGCAAAGCCGGCCTGCATGAAGAAGACCATGCTCGCAGTAACAAGAAGCCAGCCTGTATCGACGGACGAGATCAGATCCGCGATCTGATCATCGGTCGTCGGCTCTTGTGCGAAGGCGCTTGAGAAGATTGCCATGGCGAGGAGTGCCCCCGCGAGCATTCCAAGCGGCCTCCGCAACCTCCTTTTCATGATCCACTGTTTCATTCCCTGGACCCCCCGATGTGAGCGCGAGAGCGCTGAAATACACCAACTCCGGAAGTTGACGGTGTTCACCGATGACCCGGTTGGATGCGCTAAACGCTAAGAACGGTGGATTACTCCAGGGTTTCCAGATGATTTCCGGGATATTTCTCTGTGGTGACGTTCACGTTTCGCGCAGGCTCGATTTCGATTGCGTGAACTCGGTGACAGAACGGCTCGTTTTCGTGCTGCAACGCTGGATCGACACCAACGCGAAACCCTCGCACGAAGGAGCAAAACGATGATCTGTCCAAACTGTTCCGGCAATTCGCTGATTGGCCCTGCGTACGGCAAGGCGCGAGCGGATGCCCTCATGACCTGCTGCGATTGTGGCAAGAGCTTCGATGCTTACGAGCTGTTCGGAGTAGGCACCTACGAATCGCGTCGTAAGGCCGCGTGAGTCGGCCCGGCCGGGCGGCCAGTCCGCGAGCCGCCCGGCTACAAGGCCAACTTGGGCCTAACTCTGTTCCCGATTCCAGCGGAAGAAGAATCTCGCAAGGACGAAGCTGACCACGAACCAGAGGGCAAGGACCAGCAGTGTTTGCTCCACCTTCCACCCTCCGCCGTAGTCATCCTGTGCTACCCAATCGGGGAGGAACGTGTAGCGCAGGCCCTGCGCCATCCATTTGAGCGGGAAGATGGAGGCCACGAACTGCAGCCCAGATGGCACCTGGTTGTATTGCAAGAAGACACCGGAAATGAACTGGAGAATCAGGTAAGGCGGCTGCACAATCGCAGGCGCCGAATCGCCGGTCCGGATGATCCTGGTATAGGCGAGGCCGAGCAGCGAGCAACTCGCGACTCCGAGGACGAAGACGCCGGCGAACGCCGCCCACTTTTCTGGCTCCGTCGGCAGGCTGATGCCGAAGAACACCACGCCGATCCCAAGGATGAGGATCACTTCGAGGATCGAAGTGACGAGTGCCAACCCTATCTTGCCCGCGAAGTAGGAGCTGCGCGGCAACGGCGTTGCCGAGAGGCGCCGCAGCAGTCCATCGTGTTGTTCCACCGCAACCGTCATCGCAAGACTCGCGAACGTCGCGCTCACGATCCCCGAAGCGATCATCCCGGGGACGAAGTACTGGGCGAACTCAACCCGTTCCGCGCCGGGCGGGCCATCGATCTCGCCGCTGAAAATCGTCGAAAAGATGACAACGAAGAGCACCGGCAAGAGGAAGGTGAAAAACACCTGCTCTGGCGTGCGGAAAAACGACTTTAGTTCGATCTTTGTCCGGGCGATGGAGAGCCGAATGAAGCGCCCGGGGCTGCCCGGATCGAAGGTGGGAATCACGGCCGTTGTCATTCCTGGGAGCCTTTCTCCTCGTCGGCGGCTGCGACCATCCCGAGATAGATGTCTTCAAGGCTCGGCCTCGTCACGGCGAGCTCAGGAAGTTCGCCTATGCCGTTCGCGTCCGCCCAGTGGCTGAGCGCGACGACGACGGAGGTGGGGTTCGCGGTCTGGATGCTGGCAACGCCGCCGGCGACCGAAGCGTTCATGCCTTCTGGCAGGGAAAGATGTGCGAACGCCCCGTTCAAGGAGAACGACACGGTGGCCAGCGCTCGCTGGCGGCCGCCGATCTCCCGCGGGGTGCCAATTTCGGCGAGCTCACCGTTGATGATCACACCCACGCGGTTGGCGAGTTGCTCTGCCTCGTCGAGGTAGTGCGTCGTGAGCATGACCGTTTTGCCAAGGTTGGTGAAGTTCCTGACGACTTCCCAGATCTGGCGGCGCCCCTGCGGGTCAAGGCCTGTGGTAGGTTCATCGAGGAAGATGAGTTCGGGATTGCCAACCACCCCGAGGGCGAGGTCGACGCGCCGCTTCTGCCCGCCGGAAAGCGTTCGGCAGCGTGCGTCGCGTTTCTCTTCGAGGCCGACCATCGCCACTACTTCGTCCGGATCCAGAGGCGCCGGGTAGAAGGTCGCGAAGTGGCTCACAACCTCGCGCGGGGTCAGCGTTTCGAACAATCCGGCGGATTGCAGCACGATGCCCAGGCGCGCCCGCCAAAGGGCATCGCCCTGGGCGGGGTCCACGCCGAGTACCGCAGCATTGCCGGAGGTGCTCTCCCGGAAGCCTTCGAGAATCTCCACGAACGTGGTTTTGCCGGCGCCGTTCGGGCCCAGGAGAGCGAAGACCTCACCGCTTTTTACTTCGAGGTCCACGCCGCGAAGCGCCTCGACGGCGCCGTAACGCTTGGTGATGCCACTGGCGACGATGGATGCGGTCATGCTCAGCCTGTGATTTTCGCGGGAAGCAGGCCCAGTCGGGCGCGAACAACCGTAACAGATCGCTGGAGGCGTTCCAGCAAGTTTACCTGCTCCCACTCCGCCCGGAGCGCGATGGCTTGCGTATCGCCAAGCAGTTCGCTTGTCCTTGCGCGAGCGATTTCGTACAGCATGTTGTCCTCCTTAGATATCGGACAGTGACACTATCCGATAGTGGAACTATCCTTGTCAATACATCCAGGCCACGGAAAATGTGATGAAGATCTCTGAACTCAGCTCCCGGACAGGCGTTTCGATTCCCACCCTGAAGTTCTACCTTCGCGAAGGGCTGCTCCCTCAGGGCCAGTTGCGTTCGCCGAACCAGGCCGACTACGACGAATCGCATGTGCGACGCGCGGACCTCATCCGTGCTCTGCGCGATATCGCGGGGCTCTCGATCGCGAAGATCAAGGCGATCGTCGATGCACTGGAACATGGCGAAGACGTTTACGACGTGATGGGAACGGCTGTCGATTCGCTGGGCGGCGAGACCATCGAGGAGTTCACGCCCGCCCAGCAGGCGGCGGCCGTCGATATAGACCGCTTCCTCGAATCGCTCGATCTTCCCGCCAGGCCCGAGTCTCTCGCCCGGCATCAGTTGATCGCGGCCTTTGCTTCCGTGCGCGAAATGCTCTTCCCTGAGATGGCCGCGGAATTCTTGATGCCCTACGCCCAGGCCGCGATCCAGATCAGCGCACTTGAACGCGCGGGCACGCCAGGCCTCTTCCAGCTTGAGCCCGAGCTTGCTGTTGAGAAAGCGGTGCTGGGCATCGCGCTGTTCGAACCGATCCTGGTTGGGTTTCGCAGGCTAGCCCACGAACGGCAAGTGCGGGCCCTGCTGCAACCCGGCGAGACGCCCGACCTCGGACCGAGCGGTGCGTTCGACGCGAAGGTTCAGATCCCGGCGATGAAAGAGTAATCAGTCGACGAGCGCTTCGACGACGGCATCGACAATCGCATCGGCCTTCGCCCGCATCTCGTCGTCAGTAGCATCCTGGATCGGATGGGGGACGAAGATGCGACGAACGTCCGGGAAGCCCAGCGCTTCGGACTGCGATATCGCGGCGGTCACGAACTCGCTCGAAGCGATGAACACCGAAGGCTTGCCGTTGATTTCGAACCAGGTTGTGTCGTGCACACTGCACGTTGTGCAGGATCCTCAGTCAGCGAGCGCTTCGATGACGAAGCCACACTCCTCAGCGATCTTCTGGCGCAGGTCCAGTGGCGCGGGCTTGGTGAATGTCGGCTTCGCGTAGTTTCGAAACTCGACGTTCGGGAGCCGCTCGCGCAGCCGCTTTTCAAGCTGGGCGATGAGGATATCGCCACGCGGCTTGGAGATGTTCAGCAGGCCGACAACACCCGTGATGCTCTCGGGCCGGGGCGTCAGGCTGCGCCGGACGGGCACTCGCTCATCGGTGGGGTCGAGAATTACTGCCATGCGGGAATTGTAGGTGGTGGGGGTGGCGATGGGTAGAGGTGGGGGTCGTTGGGATAACGATCGCCGCATACGCTCACTGATGAGCCGCTCTCGCCCTCCATCAGTCCCGGATTTTCACCGTGGTCATAGCGCTGCCCATGGGGCCACTCACCCAGCCGCCCAGGTATGCGCCGAACTTCCCTGCTTCGCCTCCCGCGACCACCAACGTGATGTTTTCCTTCGCGCGGAACTTTGGAACGAGGGTATCGAGGCCGATGCGTTCCGCCTGCTCGTGCGTGATCCCCTCGGCACAGAACTCGTCGCGAATTAGTTCGCGCGCCGGCAGTGCCGTCACCTCCTGGATGCGTTCGCGAATCTGGTCCTTGGACCAGCCGTCCTTCGCGAAGGTATCCACGTGCTCGGGCGGCACGATGACGACGATCTCGCCGTGGGCATGCTGTTTGTAATGGCCCGCGCTCGCGAGCGAGAGGCCATAGCTGGTCGCCAGCGACTTCGCATCACGCGAGAGCTGGTCGATGATGCCGTTCGGCGCGCCACCCGCGTAGACCGTGACGGTGCTGTCGGTGCGTTTGTAGCCGCGCTCCACGTGCAGCGGCTCCCAGTTGCTGCGCTCTTCGAATTCCGCGAAGCAGAAAGTGTACTTGCCGGGCTGGCCGAGGGCCGCACGGTCGACTTCGCCCGGGCGGCCGCCCCCAACGTTGCGGACAATGAGCTGCACGGCCCGGCCAATGGTTGCGTTGGCTCGGTTCCCCTGCCCCAATACGTTCATCCGGTAATTCATGCCGATGCGGTCTCGGATGGGGCCGTTGACGATGATGACCGGCGTCGGAAAGTGCGTGGTGGCGAGCACGCCGTGCATGTTGAACTGCTCGGTGGTGATGGCTTCCACGGCAGCCAGCACAACAGGCATGTACTCCGGCTTGCAACCGGCCATGACAGCATTGATCGCCACCTTCTCGACGGTCACCGGCGCAAGGTTCGGCGGGACGATGCCTACCACCTCCTGGGGGTCGCGCTTCGTCCCCGAAAGCATGCGCACCACTCGCTCGGGCGTGGGGGGCACGACGGGCAATCCATCCGTCAGGCCCTGGTCGAACATGAACTCGAACAGATCGTCCGACTCGCCGACCTCGATTCGACGGGCGCGAATCGGGCTGCCTTCCATCTCCGCCGCCAGGCGTTCCGCAACGCCGGGCTCAACCGATTTCGAGCCGCAGCCGGGGCGGCTCTCGGGATAGGCCGACCAATCGATGACCGGCGCCGGAGCGAGTGTGGTGGTGATCAGCCGTTGGAAGAGCGCCTGCCAGTCCGCTCGGCCGAAGCCAATGAACCGTTCAATCTCCTCGCCATCGCCGTCGGCCAGGATGATGGTGGGGACGGTATCGAGGTCGTACCGGTACGAAACATGGAGGACGGAGTCGTCGAGCATCGGCGCCGTCAGTCCGAACGTCTCGACGAGGTGCACGTTGCCCTCCGCATCCTGACCAACACACCAGACGTCCATCGATTCCCCGAAAGCCGCCGAAGCAGCCTGGATGAGCGGCATCGAAAGTACGCAGGTCGGGCAGTCTTCTTTGATGAAACAGAGGAGCGTGTGGCGCCCGGTGGGAAACGAGTGTTCGGTGCCGTTGATGTCGGTCAGAGAGAAGGCAGGAAGAGGCATGCCGGGATTGTTCGCCCAAGCCCGCCGCTTTGTCGATGCCTATTCGTCGAGGATGGCGAAGAGGTCCGAAAGCGAGAGCTCGAAATCCGGGAGGCAAGCGGCAGTGAGCGTGTCGACGTTCGTGCCGGACTTCTTCCGGCCTTCGTAGAGTTCGGCGGTGCGCGATACGGGATCGATCAGCCAGCAGGCTTCGACTCCCGTGGACCGCAAGAACTCACACTTTCGCCGAAGCTCCGCCAGTGTCTGTCCCCGTGACCGAATCTCGGCGGCTAGCGTGGGCGGCGCCTGCTCACCGCGGGCGATTCCGGGTTTCCAATATGAGATGTCCGGGAGACGATAGTTCGGGAGATCTCCGAGCCTTGCTCGTGCTTCTATCCCTGCACGTCCGCGTTTCTTCTTCTTCAGCCAAACGGTGAGGTGGTAAGCGAGTTCCCTCGCCAATTCGCTGTGTTCTTCATCCGGCATAGGCTTCTGCAACACCACCCCGTCGACGTATTCGAGGTACGGCTTCTCTTCGGGCAGGGCGAGGTACTCCTCGGGAGTCATGCGCGCGCCGTGGTACCTGGACTGCCATTTCGGTCTTGTTGGAGGCTTGATCCGGGGAGTGTGCGGCTGCCGTATCGCCATGGGTTCATTATATCCGCGACGGCTATTGCCCGAGTTCGAGCCAGTGCGTCGCCACATTGTTGACCTTCTCGCTCGACTTTCTCCGGGTTTCCTCGTACGCTGAAAGACCCCGATAGAAATCCGTTCGAAACCTCGAGTTTCGAATCCAAATCTCTTAAGGAGTCTCGCAGTGCCTGAAATTGCCGACCGCGGCTACGCCAACCCCGATGTCCTGGTTTCGACCGACTGGGTCGCCAAGCACCTCAACGATGCGAACGTCCGCATCATCGAATCGAACGAGGACCAGCTCCTCTACCCGTCAGGCCACATCCCCGGAGCGGTGCAGGTTGACTGGGCCGCGGACCTGAACGATCAGCTTCGTCGCGATTACCTGGACAGGGCCGGCTTCGAAGCCCTCGCAAGCAAGATCGGCATCACCAGGGACACCACCGTTGTGTTCTACGGCGACAAGAACAACTGGTGGGCGACGTACGCCTACTGGGTGTTCCAGCTCTTCGGACACACCAATGCCAGGGTGATGGATGGTGGCCGCCTGAAGTGGGAAAAGGAAGGCCGCGAGATGACTCGCGAAGTGCCAAAGCCCACCGCGACCAGCTACACCGCTCCGGAACGTGACGACACCAAGATCCGCATCTTCCGCGACGAGGTGCTGAAGAAGCTGACGGACGGCACCAAGCTCGTCGACGTGCGCAGCCCGCAGGAATACTCCGGCGAACGGACTCACATGCCCGAATACCCGCAGGAGGGCGTCCTTCGGGGCGGCCACATCCCCGGCGCGAAGAGCGTGCCGTGGGCTCGCGCCGCGAACCCCGAAGACGGAACCTTCAAGACTGCCGCCGAGCTTCGCGCAATCTACGAAGAAGAGCAGGGACTGAAGCCCAGCGACGCGGTCATCGCCTACTGCCGCATCGGCGAGCGAAGCTCGCACACCTGGTTCGTCCTCAAGAACCTTCTCGGCTATCCGAATGTCCGCAACTATGACGGTTCGTGGACCGAGTGGGGCAACTCGGTCGGCGTACCAGTCGAACGCTAAGTTCGGAGCAGTACAACGCCAACGGCCCGTAGCATGCTACGGGCCGTTTTTCGTGCCCCGTCAGCGAGTGCCGACGAGCAAACCGGCGACTTTTCGTGCCGTCTCCAGCCTCGTGGCCTGCGCTTCCTTCGGTGAATCGATGTCGACGACGAACACCTGCTGATCGGCGGAGACCACGAGCGCGCGTTCGCGGGTCCAGATCGCGGAATCGCCAATGCCTTCGACCGGTTCGCCGATGCGCGTCGCCAGCTTCGTAATGACTGAAAACAGCGGGCTGGTCGTCGCCATCGAGGAGAGCAGGGCGACTGTCAGGTGGTTTCCATTGCCATCCTCGAAGCGCTGACTGGCCATTGCCGGCGAGTTGTCCCAGCCGCGGACATCATCGCTCGGTGACGCCGGGCGCCATGGCAGGCCGGTTGCCGCGAGCAAGGCGTCGGGGGTCAAACCCTGGAAGGCTGCCGTGGCGGCGGCCCTGGCCGGCGACGATGCCGCGACTGCCGCGGCAGCGGCCGCCGGTTCTCCCGCCGCGCGGTTGAGCAGCGAAAGGCTCGATACGTGCCAGAGGTGGGGCGAAACAACCGCGCGCACCATGTCACCTCGCGTCACGGTGGGCCCGGTCGGCGGCCGGAACAGGGCCACCGCCGAATTGCGCTTCCCATCGTCGACGGCGAAGCGGCCCCGGTGGACCTTCACCACCTCGCCTTCCAATGTCCGCGTCTTACCGAGGTCCATTGCGCCGCGAACCAGGCGGGCGACCCCGCCGAAGGTGCGCGCCGAGAGATAGGCGCCCATGAGCAGCGTCATCCCCACGATGGTTGCGACAAGGAGTCGCAGCCCGTTCGTGTCGAGGCCGTTCGTTGCGGTGGCGTTCTCATTGAGGATGTCGCGGCCGACCTGGTACACGATCACCGCAACCACCGGGAGCATCACGTAGGCGAGCGCGCCCCAGAACAGCGTGCGGACAAGCCCCTCGGCGAAGACCTTGAGGGGTCTTTGTCCGAAGCCGAATCGCTCGGGATATTCGATTCGTAGCTCGCGCCAGACGCCGGTCGAACGCGTCCATGCCGTGTGTTCGTCCTCGGCAGCGATCGGCAGCCCGGCGGCGGCGTCGTGCGCTGCGCCCGTCGCCACACCGTACGAAAGCAGCCGGTCCCAGATCGCGACCGACGCAGGTGGCTGATCGTCGAATGCGTGGCTGTTGCGGAAGTAATTTCGCATGCCAAGCCACTCCGCGCAGACACGCTTTCCTTCCGGGGTGTCTGTGACATCCTGGGAGCGCGTGACCAGGCCCATCGCCAGGAGCCAGGCGAAACCGCCGGCCGCGAGCCAATCGCCCGGCGACATCCCATCGCCGTTCGAGTTCGATTCACCGACGTGTGCCTGCCCGAAGGCGAGGGCGAAGAACCCGAAGACGAACGCAAGCCCCACCCCGACGATCACGTAATCGATAAACTCCCAGCGTTTGCGAGCGAGGCCCTTGTCCCGGGCTTCGGCCACCACCGCATTCTTGAAGCGCTTGATCCAGCCCTCGGCGGAACCCTCGTCCAGCACTATCGCCTCGATTGGGGCCGAACCGCCCGTTGCCCGCGATTGCACGAGTTTGTAGACCTGCTCTTCGTACGGAGCGAGCGTTCCGCTCGATGGCGTGTCTCGCAGCCGCACGACGGTGCCATCGTGTCCGACGAGGTCCAGCCCCAGGATGCGGCGCGCCGAAAGGTCGACCATCGTCGCCGAAATGCCGCTCGGTGTGACATTCCAATTGTTCACGAGGAAGTTCACCACCGCGGGCGATTGAGGATCGTCCGGAATTTCGCTGATCTCGGGTCCGGCGGACGGCAGGTCGGGCCGGGTCCGCATCCACCGGTAGCCGAAGGCGATCAGCCACATTGCGAGCGCGACGAACCCGGCCACGAGCAGCGCATACGACAGCCCGTGAAAGCCGTCGAACTGCTGCGCTTCGGCGAGGAAAATCACGGCGCGAAGTGTACTCACTGGGCCGGTAAATATGTGGCAGGGCCAGGTGCGCGAAGATCCGCGCTAGAACAGCGGTTCGCCCGGGAGGGCCGCGGCCTGGCGGATCCATTCCGCCAGTAGGCCCTCATCGAGTGGCTCGCCCTCATTGATATGGAAGTAACTCACCTCCGGCTGTTTCGACTCGACCGGAGGGACGGGCCGGAGTGCGTCTCCGCGAAAGAAGGTCAGCTTGATGTACTTCGTGAAGCAGTGGAACGAAAGGAACCAGCCCTGGCCTTCAACCCCATAGAACGGCGAGTTCCAGCGAACGGCCTTGCGCACCGCGGGCACTTCTTTCGTGATGAGTGCGTCGAGCCGGCGACCGGCCGCGTGCTTCCAACCCGGCATCGCCGCTATGTAGGCCTGCACGGGTTCGTCTCCGTCGCCTTTGGGGATTTGCGGGTTTCCGCCAGAAAGCAGCTTCACTTCGCCGCCGACGGGTTTCGCTGCACGCTTCGAGGCTCTCTCCGGCATCTGCTCCCTCCGAAGCACTGTCTTATCACGGTTGAGTAGGTCTTTTCATGCAACGTTCTCTGAAGGCTGGTAGTCTTCTCATTACAACCAGCAGGGGGCGTTCCCGTGGCAACAGAAACCTACATTCTCGGCGGATACCAGACCGACTTCGCGCGAAACTGGATGAGGCAGGGGCAACAGATCCCGGACATCCTCACGGAAGTCGTCGAAGGCGCCCTAGAAGCCACGGGCGTGCCCGCTCACGAGATTGAATCCGGACACGTCGGTAACTTCGCCGCCGAGCTCTACGCGATGCAGGGCCACCTCGGCGCGTTTCTCGTGCAGACGCACCCGGCCTTCCGCGGCCTGCCGACGGCCCGTCACGAAGCGGCCTGCGCCTCCGGCTCGGTCGCGACTCTCGCGGCAACGGCCGAGATCGAAGCCGGCCGCTACGATGTTGCCCTGGTCGTGGGGATCGAGAATATGAAGACCGTCGATGCGGCGGCCGGCGGCGAATACCTGGGGACGGCCGCCTGGTACGAAAAGGAAGCGAAGGGCGTTTCGTTCCCGTTCCCGGCGCTCTTCGGCAAGCTCGGCGACGAGTACGACAAGCGCTATGGCCTGAAAGAAGACCACCTGACCCGCATCTCCGATATCAACTTCGAAAACGCGCGCCGTAATCCCCTCGCTCAGACCCGCGAGTGGCCGCCGAATCCAGAAAAGATGATGCAGCCGCTCACCGGCCGCATCCGCATCTGCGACGCCTCACAGGTGACCGATGGCGCCGTCGCCGTTGTCCTCGCTTCGAAGGCGTACGCCGAGAAGTACCAGAAGGAGCATCCGTCCGCCCGGATCAGCAAGGTCGAAGGCTGGGGCCACCGCACCGCGACCATGAGTTTCGCTGCCAAGATGGAGGAAAGCGCCACAGCGCCCTACGTCCTCCCGCACACGCGTCGCGCCATCGTCGATGCCTTCCACCGGGCAAAGGTCGAGGACTGCTGGTCGCTCGATGCCATCGAGACGCACGACTGCTTCACGACTTCGGAATACATGGCGATCGATCACTTCGGTCTCACGGAGCCGGGCGAATCGTGGAAGGCGATCGAAGATGGTGTCATCGACTTTGGCGGCAAGCTGCCCGTGAACCCGAGCGGCGGGCTCATCGGCGCGGGGCATCCGGTTGGCGCGACGGGAGTTCGCCAGCTTCTCGATGCGCATCGGCAGGTTACCGGCGGTGCAGGCGCCTACCAGGTCGAAGGAGCCAACCGCGTCGCCACCCTGAACCTCGGCGGCAGCGGAACGACCAGCGTCTGCTTCGTGGTGGGGGCGGCTTAGCGGGGGTTGTTCGGCTTCCGGCGCAGGAGCTTGTGAATCTCGACAGCGACGATCACTGTTGAGGCGACCATGACGATGCGAGTCCACGACTGCCAGGAAATCGCTTCCAGGTCGAGGATGTACTGCGTCGCCGGAAGATAGATGGCGAGCGCATGGACCCCGACGGCAGCCGCGGTGGAGACGAACAAGAACGGGTTCGAGAAGAGGCTGCGGCGGAAGGCTGACTCGTGCTCTGCGCGCGAGTTGCCGACATGGAACGCCTGGAAAATGACCATGGTGGTGAGAGCTGTGGTCCGGGCCGTCTCCACGCTTGCCCCCGAGCCCAGCTCTCCGTGGAATATCCAGAGCGTGCCCGCCGCCATCACGGCGCCGGAGACCAGGATTCGTTCCCACTGACGACGCGAGAGGAGTCCTTCGCCAACGGGCCTGGGCGGCCGCTGGCCGATCCCCGGTTCCCTGGGCTCGAAGGCGAGTGCAACATCCTGGAGGCCGTTCGTAACCAGGTTGAGCCACAGAATTTGCGTGGCAAGGAACGGCAAAGGCCACCCGAAGGCGAGTGCGGCGAGGATCGCCGCAACCTCGCCGGCTCCGGTCGAAACCAGGAACAGCGTCACCTTCCGGATGTTGTCGAAGGTCACGCGTCCGCCCTCGACTGCGGCGTGGATGCTCACGAAGTTGTCGTCGGCGAGGACCATGTCCGCAGCTTCGCGCGCGACATCGGTGCCGCCTTTCCCCATCGCGATGCCGATATCGGCCGCGCGTAGTGCGGGGGCGTCGTTCACGCCATCGCCGGTCACGGCGACCACCTGGCCCAGCGACTGCAACGCCCGCACGATGCGGAGCTTCTGTTCGGGCGCAACCCGGGCGAAGACATTGACTTCGCCGACCTCACGGCGGAACTCGTCTTCATCCATCGATTCGAGTTCGCGCCCGAGGATGGCGCGTTCGCCGAGGCGTGCAATGCCCAGGTCCCGGGCGATGCTCAACGCTGTCGCCACATGGTCGCCGGTGACCATGACAACGCGAATGCCGGCAGCCTGGCATCCCGCAATCGCCTCGCGCACGCCGGCCCGTGGCGGATCCATCATCCCCTGGAGCCCTGCAAAGCCGAGCCCGCCGCGCGCAATGGCTTCGGCGGCCTGCTCTCCGGGCAGCAATCGCCCGGTCGCCATGGCAAGGACGCGCAGTCCGTTCGCGGCAAGCTCTGCCGCTGCATCTGGGATGTCCGCGAGGGCGATGTGGCTGCCGCCGGCGGTCGTGACGGTGTCGGCGCACATATCGAGCACTCGTTCGGGGGCGCCCTTCACAAAGAGCGAGGGGACGCCGTCCGCCATCCGCGCGCTGGCGGAAAACTGGCGGTCCGGCTCGAATGGGATCTCGTCGAGTACGCGGTGCTTTTGGTTTAGAAGTCGAGGATCCAGTTCGAATTGGACGGCCGCCGCCAGCAACGCCAGTTCAGTCGGGTCGCCGGTGCCCTCGAAGTGTTCGCCCGGTGATGTGAGCTCGGCTTCGTTCGCGAAAACTCCGGCCAGCAAGGTTCGATAGAGGTCGCTTCCCGGCTCCGGCGGCCCGCTGACGCCGGGCTCGAATTCGCCATCCGCCGTCCAGATGCGTTGGACCGTCATTCGGTTTTCGGTGAGCGTTCCCGTCTTGTCCGAGCCGATGACGGTAGCACTGCCGAGCGTTTCGACCGCGGGCAGGTTTCGGATGATCGCGTTTTGCGAGGCCATCCGACGAACGCCAAGTGCCAGCGTGATCGTGAACGCAACCGGCAAACCCTCGGGAACCGCCGAAACGGCCATGGCTACCGCCGTACGGAACATCTCCGTCGCCGGTTCGCCCCGAAGGAGGCCGAGCGCGAAGGCGGCAACCGCGAGGACGCCGATGCCGATGCCAAGCGTCAGGCCAAGTCCCGCGATGTTGCGCTGCAGCGGCGATGCGGGGCGCTTGACGTCGAGGCTCGCCGCGAGGCCACCAACCACCGTCTCCCGCCCTGTAGCGACGACAATACCCCGGCCGCGGCCACTGGAAACGACCGTACCAGCGAACGCCTGGTTCGAGCGGTCGGAGATGGCGGTTTCCCGTGGGAGTGGGGAGACCGACTTTGCCACGGTCGTGGATTCGCCGGTAAGCAGCGATTCATCGATTGCCAGCGCCGTCGCGGCCATCAGCCGCAGGTCGGCAGGCACGCGCGCTCCTGATTCGATCGAAACGATGTCGCCCGGGACGAGGCGCGCACTTTCGATGACCCGCTCACGACCTTCCCGGCGGACATGGGCCTGGGGGGCGACCATCATGCTCAGCGCCCTCACCGAACGTTCGGCGCCGCGCTCCTGGGTGAAACCGATGAGGGTATTCAGGACGATGACCGAGAGGATCACACCCGTATCGACGTAGTCCCCCAGCCCGGTCGTCAGGACGGCTGCGAAGGCGAGAACGAACACGATGGGACTCGTGAGCTGCCGCCAGACCAGGGCGATGGTTGATGGGCCGGGCGCTTCCGGAACGGCGTTAGGACCAGTTTCTTCCAGCCGCCGCGCCGCGGCATCTTCCGCCAGCCCCTGCAGATTCGAACCGAGCGCTTCGATCACCGTCTCCGCCGGGTAGGTGTGGCTGTCCTGGATCACGGTGGCGTCGCGCGCGAATGAACGTACGGGGCGAGCCGCCGTCCCTTCGGTGATTTCGCTTGCCATCACCCGATGCTAAGCGCCGCCCGAGATCGTTTCGACAGCCACCCGTTCGCTTCCGCTTGCCCGCATGGACGAAAATTCGGCCCGAGGGCCCCGGATACCCTCAACTCGCCGCGCCCGCTACCATGGCGCGACGCCTGGAAGGTGGGGCGGAAGACCGAATGCACGAACGAACAATCCTGCCGAACGGACTCCGCATCGTCACGGAGGAAATGCCTCACACGCGCTCTGCGACCGTGAGCATGTACGTCGGGGCGGGTAGCCGTTACGAACGCGACGAAGAGGCGGGTCTTTCGCACTTCCTCGAGCACATGCTGTTCAAGGGGGCTTCCCGCCGGCCAACCGCGCGGGAGATCTCCGAAGCGATCGAGTCCGTCGGCGGCACGCACAACGCCGCCACCGACCGCGAAGTCACGGTCTACTACGCCAAGGTCCCGCACACGGCAGCGATGGAGACGATCGATATCCTCGCGGACATGATCCGCGACCCGATCATGGACCCGGCCGAACTCGAGAAAGAGCGCTCGGTGATCCTCGAGGAATTGGCAAGCGTAGAGGATAGCCCCGGGGAGCTCGCATCAATCCTCATCGATGAGACGCTCTGGCCGGAACAGCCGCTCGGCCGGAACGTCGGCGGCACGCCTGAATCGGTCACCGCGCTGCCGATTGCGGCCGTGAACGCCTACATGCGTGCCCAGTACGTCCCGGAAAACACTGTCCTGTCGGTCGCGGGTAACGTTTCGCACGCGGCGGTGGTGGAGGCGGCGCAACGCTGGCTTGGGGATATGCCCAAAGTGGCCCCGGGCGCCTGGTACCCGGTGGAATCGCGAGATGGCGCGCCGCGGCTGGCCGTCCGCGAGAAAGACACGGAGCAGGCGCACATCTGCATTGCCTATCCGAGCGTCTCGTTGAGCGACCCCAACCGGTATGCGGTCGACCTGCTGAGCACCGTCCTGGGCGAAGGAATGTCGAGCCGGCTCTTCCTCGAACTCCGCGAGGAGCGAGCCCTGGTCTATGACGTCCACAGCTATCCAAGCGAATTCCGGGATACCGGCTCGTTCACCATCTACGCCGGCTGCGATCCCTCAAACGCCCGCGTCACGGTCGAGGCCGTTTTCGAAGAGACGCGGGCTGTGCTCAAGGGCCTGCCGAGAGAAGAACTCCTGAAGGCGAAAGAGATGGCCAAGGGCCGCATCCAGCTGCGCATGGAAGACACGCGCTCGGTTGCAGGCTGGCTTGGTTCACAGGAGCTGCTGCTCGGCAGGGTGTACTCGGTCGATGAGGTCGTCGAACAAATCGAGTCGGTCGACCACGACCAGGTGATGTCCATGGCCGAACGCGTCCTCGCGCCGGACCGGGCGACAATGGCAATCGTTGGGCCGTTCGAAAACGATTCGCAGTTCACGCGCCTGCTCGGCGGCTAGAATCGATCTCGTGCCTCAAGCGTATTTCGGAAAACCAGCGTCGACGTTCGTGCCCGGGGGCGCGCATGTGGCCATCTACCTGGTGCCCGTCTTCGAAGGAAGGCTGGTGGTGTTCGACGTCGCGGCGAGCGCCGCGCGTGGGCGCTGGCTCCCCTGGGACATCCTCGAATTCGGCGGCAACCCTTACGAAGCAGCCGCCACCCTTGCCGACGACTGGTGCGACGGCGCGGTCACCGACCTCGCCCTGGCCGACGCGATGTCGTTCCCGGTTAGCGGTGGCGGTTGGGAGTTGGCCCTGATCTTCCGGGCGGAGCTGGACGCTCGCCCGGCCGGCGACGACGCGCGCACCACGGTGGTGTTTGAACCGGGGCAGTTCGACGCCATCGGCAATTTCGACCCCGTGGACCTGGAACGATGGGTGGGGCGGGCTCCAACCCAGGAGGCGCCACGAGAGACCAAGGGCCTGCTTTTCTAGCTCGATTTCTCGAACGGGCCGGCCTCGCCGCTGGCTTCGATGCCGCTTTCGTGGACCACGACGTGCACCGGGTTTTCGCCGCCCGTGGCCGCGTCGAGTGCACGCCCAAGGTCGGGAAAGTGCCGGGCTGCGTCCGTCTTGTTGCCGCGGACCACGATCCAGCCGTCGGTCTTCGGGAAGACGTGGACGGGTTCGGGGAGGCTGGCGACCATTGCCAATGTCATGTACGGAAGTTCGACCACCGCAAGGCCGGCCAAAGTAGGGGAACTCCCCGAATTCTTAACAATTCGCCACTCTCGCTTTGAGAAGAAGCGCCCAATCGGGTTGTGAACCCTTACCGCTGCTCTGGAGACTGTCCTGCGACTACGATTGCCGAATGTCCGATTCGCCGATGCCTCATGAACTTCCCGCTCCGCCCGCTCACCCCCAAACGCCGCAGTGGGGCAAGCGCACTCCCACCCGGGAGGAGCTGAGATTCCTCTCCGGGCCACAGCAGCGAGGTTCGGAGTTCGTACGAACGCTACGCATCGGAATGGAGTTTCTCCGGGGCTTTCGACGGCTCCACTTCGTTGGCCCCTGCGTGACCGTCTTCGGATCGGCCCGGTTCGCCGAAGACCACCCCTACTACGCCCTTGGCCGCGAAGTTGGCGCCCAGGTCGCGCGGGCGGGCTTCACCGTCATGACCGGTGGAGGCCCGGGCTTGATGGAAGCGGCAAACCGCGGCGCGAAGGACGTTGGGGGACGCTCGGTCGGCTGCAACATCGAGCTGCCGATGGAGCAGGAGCCGAACCGGTACCTGGACCTCTTCGTCGAGTTTCGCTACTTCTTCGTCCGCAAGGTCATGCTCTCGAAATACTCCTACGCGTTCGTGGCCCTTCCCGGTGGATTCGGCACGATGGACGAACTGTTCGAAATCTCGACGCTGATCCAGACGGGCAAGATCCGCAACTTCCCGTGCGTGCTCATCGGCCGCGACTTCTGGGAGCCGCTGATGGAATTCATCCGCGAGCGCCTTGTCGCCATGGGCACGATCGACCCCGAAGACATGGCGCGCTTCCATGTCACCGATTCGCCGGAGGAAGCGGCCGAGTACATCCGCAGCAACGCGATGAAGAACTTCGGGCTGAAGTACCAGGCTCCACCGAGACGCCGCCGGATCCTGTTCGAATAGCCGCGCTCGTGGCTCAGGTCAGGTGCCAGTGCTCGCCGAACTCGCGGGCGTTGAGCTTCGCAGCAACCCGCCGGGAGGCCTCGTTCGTCCACTCCGTGCTGTAAAAGGCGATCTTTCCGCTCGATTGAACCGCGGCCGCCCATCCCTTTACGGCTTCGACAGCGAGGCCCTGTCCCCGATACGCGGTGACCGTTTCGACACCCGCGGCCGCCGCTTCTGCGGAGAGGCGCGAGCTGTAGCAAACGGCCACGACCATGCCATCGCGGACCACTCCGATGTATGGCCCTGTCTCGCCCGCTTTCCATCCCCTGGCGATGAGTTCCGGATGGAGCCTGAGCGCCGAGCTCACGGCTTCCGTGCCCGTTGGCGCGGAAACCTTCGGGAGGACGAACGCGGGTCCGCGGTACTCCTGCTCCACAGGCCGATGCTTCGCCACGGCGAGCCTCAGTTGCTCCTCGCCCTCCGTAGCCAACCAGTGCCGCGCGATCGACTCCGGCACATCCTCCCGGATGCGTACCAATGTGATGCCGCCGGCGGTGGCCCGGAAGATGCGAGGCCCGGGGAGCCACGGTGGTTCGTTGATGGCGGCGATTCGCCCGTGCAGGCTGAACCGGAACATCGTCCGTAACTCGAGGCGGAGCAGTTCGCTGTCCGAAGGACTGCCGGCACTCATGTCCGCAGTATCTCTCCTTTGGCGATCACCTCGAAATTTTGTACTTGTCAGCAGGCGGCTTCATGTCAAAAGTGAACCGCCATTCACTAATACGGCTTTGGGGTGACCCTGATGTTCGATGCCATTGTTGTGGGAGCTCGTTGTGCAGGTTCGCCGCTGGCGATGTTGCTCGCCCGCAAAGGTCACAGCGTACTGCTCGTAGACCGCGCCACCTTCCCCAGTGACACGATTTCCACGCACTACATCACGGCTGATGGCGTCGCCCGGCTCGAGGCGTGGGGACTCTTCGATCGACTGGTTGCGACCGGCGTCGAGCCCTACCGCGGCATGTCCCGAATGATGCAGGGAGTGCACATCGCTGCCGACCCGAACGACCCTCCCGGAATCGCGCCGCGGCGGACCGTGCTCGATAAGCTCCTCGTCGACGCAGCACGCGAGGCGGGTGCTGAAGTGCGCGAAGGTGTCTCGGTCGATGGCCTCATCCTTGAAGACGGCGCTGTCGTCGGGATCACGGCTCACCGTGGGAGTGAGACCTTCGAGGAACGCGCGAAAGTGGTTGTCGGCGCCGATGGCCGCGAATCGTTCATCGCCCGCCAGGTAGGGGCCAGCGAATACAACCCGGGAGGCGGGACCACGGCGGGTTTCTACACCTACTTCAAGAACTTCCCGCATTCCGGCCCGGAATTGTATCTCGGCGGCGGCTCGGCGCATTTCCTCTTTCCGACGAACAACGGGGAGGTGTGCATCGGCGTCGAGATGACCGCGGATAAGTTCAAGGATTTCCGCGGTGATCTGTCCGAAAACCTGGCCAATGACCTGGCTGCGTTCGAACCGCTCGCGGAACGGTTCAAGGCGGCGGAGCGCACATCGAAGATCTTCGGCCTGGCGCCACACAAGAGCTTCTATCGCAGGCCTTACGGCCCCGGGTGGGCTCTCGTCGGCGATGCAGGCTACTACCGCGACCCGCTCCTGGGGCAGGGCATCAACGACGCTTTCCGCGATGCCGAAGTGCTCGCCGGGGCCCTCGATGATGTGTTCACGGGCAAGCAGGCCTGGGAATCCGCGCTCGCGAGCTACGAGAATAACCGCAACCAGGTGACGGCGATGATCTACGGCCTGACCAACCTGCTCTGCCAGGACCTGAACCCATCGCCCCAGATCCTGGAGATGATGGCCGCTCCCCCGCCGGTGGCGGCCGGGTGACCTCGCGACCGCGTGGTGCCAGACTGAACTGATGGAACTGCGAGTCGCGCACCTCTACCCGGACGTGATGAACATCTACGGTGACCGGGGAAACGTGTTCGCCCTGCGGTACCGCTGCGAGGCGCGTGGCATCGCGTTCAAGCTGACGGAAGTGAACGTCGGGGACCCGTTCGATCCGGCGGATTTCGACGTCATTCTCATCGGCGGCGGCCAGGACCGGGAACAACGACGCATCGCCGATGACCTCCTCCAGCGTGGCCCGGCGATTCGTACCGCCATCGATGACGGCATGCCGGCGCTTGCCGTTTGCGGCGGTTTCCAGCTGTTCGGCCACCGCTACGTCGACCACGAAGGCGGCGTGATTCCCGGAATCGGGGTGTTCGACCTGGAAACACGTCACCCGGGGCCGGTCGCCGACCGGTCGATTGGCAACGTGGTGATGGAAACGGCCGAAGGCGAAGTGGTCGGATTCGAAAACCATGGAGGCCGGACGTACCTGGCGCCCGGACAGGAGCCCTTTGGCCGTGTCCGCCGCGGTGGCGGCAACAACCATCAGGACGGCACCGAGGGCGCCCGGCGCAAGAACGCAATCGGCACGTACCTTCACGGCAGCCTGTTGCCCAAGAACCCGGCTCTCGCCGATCTTCTGATCCTCAAGGGTTTGCAGCGCCGCTACGGCGAACTCACGCAGCTCGAACCGCTCGCAGATGAGGCTGAATCCGCCGCCAAGGCGAACGCGATCCAGATGGCGAACCGCTAGCGCGCGTTAGTCGTCGATCACGGCGTCGACTTCGATTTCGATCAGGATTGCCGAGTCGATCAGGCGAGCAACCTGGACCATGGTCGCTGCCGGCCGGATGTCGCGAAAGAACTCGCCGTGGGCGCGCCCGAACTCTTCCCAGAGACTGATGTCCGTGACGAACATGCGCGTGCGGACGACGTGGCGCATCGCCGCGCCGGCTTCAACGAGGGCTTGCTCGATGATTTCGAAGCAGCGCCTGGCCTGCAGGTATGCGTCTCCGGCGCCGAAGATGGCCCCGTCGGGCTCCGCGGATGTAGTTCCCGCGACGAAGACATGATTGCCTGTGCGGACTGCCCGCGAATAACCGACGCGTCCCTCCCATGGTCCTCCGGACGAGATTAGCTGGCGGCTCAGAAGGCGACTCCTTGGGTAGATTCAGTCGTCCCAGAATGACGTTTGTGGGGTGGCCGCGGCCGGTGGCTGCTCCGGCAGGGGGATGCCGAGGTGCTGATAGGCCGCCGCTGTGGCCACGCGCCCGCGCGGTGTGCGATTGAGGAACCCGCACTGCAGCAAGAACGGCTCGTAGACATCCATGATGGTGTCCGATTCTTCGGAAATCGCGGCTGCGATGGTCTCGAGGCCTACCGGCCCGCCACCGAACTTCTCGATGATGCATCGGATCACAGCGCGGTCGGCATCATCGAGGCCGAGGTCATCGACATCGAGCTTGTCGAGGGCAGTGCGCGTCGACTCGAGGGTGATGACGCCGCTGTTCCGAACCTCTGCGTAATCCCGGACACGGCGAAGCAGCCTGTTGGCGATGCGTGGCGTGCCGCGCGACCTCCGCGCGATCTCCTCGGCGGCATCGTCGGGCAGGGTCGTATTCAGGATGTGCGCCGAACGTTTCACAATCTTCGTGAGCGTCGGAGTGTCGTAGAAGTCCAGCCGGAAGACCGAGCCAAAACGGTCGCGCAGCGGGGCGCTGATCATGGCATACCGCGTCGTCGCGCCGATGAGCGTGAAACGCGGCATTGCCAGCCTCACAGTGCGCGCCCCCGGTCCCTTGCCGATGACCAGGTCCAGCGCGAAGTCTTCCATCGCCGGGTAGAGGATCTCTTCCACCGCGCGCGAAAGGCGGTGGATTTCATCGATGAAGAGGATGTCGTGCTCTTTGAGGCCGGTCAGGATGGCCGCGAGATCGCCGGGGCGTTCGAAGGCGGGGCCGCTGGTAGTGCGAATGGCGACGCCCATCTCGTTGGCGATGATGTTTGCGATCGTGGTCTTCCCAAGTCCGGGCGGTCCGTAGAGCAAGAGGTGATCGAGTGCTTCGCCGCGCGCGCGAGCTGCCTGCACAGCGATGCTGACGTTCTCTTTGATTCGGTCCTGACCGGGGAATTCGTCCAGTGAACGCGGGCGAAGCGAACGTTCGTCGCCGTCCTCGCTGCCCAGTTCGGAGGCCACGATGCGTCCTTCGTCGGTCACGAAGAACAGTATACCGCACGGATGTTCTAGGTTGCGGCGTCGCCTTCCATCGCGCGCTGAAGCGCGGTCTTCAGGGCAGAGAGCTCGTACGGCTTCTGAATGAAGCCGGAGAGCCCGCGCCCGCTGAACCGGTCGGTCGCATCCTGCTCGGTGTAGCCGCTCATGAGGATGATGCGGGCGTCGGGAGCGAGTTCCTTGATGGCCATGAAGGTGTCCTCGCCGTTCATCCTCGGCATGGTCATATCCAGGAGCACACAGGCGATCTCGCCCTGGTGCTCGCGGAACAGGTCGAGCCCTTCGACGCCGTCCGCCGCCTCGAGCACGGTGAACCCAAAGACCTTCAGCGCCCTGGCAGTCACGGTCCGGACGGTCGGTTCGTCGTCGACCACGAGGATCGTGCCTTCGCCCTTCCACTGGGCGGGTTTCGCCGCGGGCGTCTGTTGCGCCGCCTCGCCGCTGGTTGCCGGTAGCAGCAGCCTGAAGATAGTGCCCACGCCGGGCTCGCTCTCAACATGGATCGCCCCGTTGTGCCCTCGCACGATTCCGAGGACCGCAGCCAGGCCGAGGCCGCGCCCCGTGAACTTGGTAGTGAAGAACGGGTCGAAGATGCGAGCGAGGGTCTCCGGCTCCATCCCGGCGCCGGTGTCCTGCACATCAAGCGAGATGTACTTGCCGGCGGGCATCTCTGGCGCGAGATAGGTGTTGGCGAGCAGTTCGGGTGTTGCCTCCACCATGGCGGTGCTGATGGAAATCACGCCCTCACGTTCGCCGATTGCGTCGCTCGCATTCACCACCAGGTTCATGGCGACCTGGCGAATCTGTGTTGCATCGATCTTCACAGCCGGCAAATCCTGGGCCAGGTGCAATCGCAGTTCGACCGACTTCCCGATCGACACGCGAAGCAGGTGGGTCATCTCCTCCACCAGGCTGTTGATGTCGACTTCCTGGATGAGGAACTTGCCCTTGCCGGAATACGCGAGCATCTGGCGCGCAAGTTCGGCGGCGCGCTGCCCGGCGAGTTCGATCGCTTCGACCGTTGGGCGTGCCGGAGAGGTTGCCGGAAGCTCGCTGAGGGCGATGCCGGCATTCCCGAGAATGCCGACGAGCAGGTTGTTGAAGTCGTGCGCGATGCCGCCCGCCAGCACCGCCAGCGACTCGAGCTTCTGGGCCTGGAGGAGAGCTTCGGTGCTGCGCTTCCGCTCGGAGATGTTGCGGCTCGTGATCATGACACCGCGTACGCTGCCGTCTTCCATGCGGACCGGGTTGTAGCTGACGTCGAACCATGTCGGCTCTGGCAACACGGTGATGTGACGCTCGAAGTTCACCGACTCGCCCGCCAGCGCTCGCTGGAACTTCTGGTCGAAATCCTCCCGAGTGTCCTCCGGCACCCAATCGCGGAAGAGGCCTTCGAAGTGCGCCTGGCCGCTTGCGGCATGCCAGACGATGCGCGCCTCCGGGTTCGCAGCGACGATTCTCCCCGAGTGGTCGAGCAAGACCAACTGGTCTTTCGAGTTGGAGAAGATGGCATCGAGGTCTGCGGCTTTTTCGCGCAGGGCGGCCTCGGCCTGGCGCTGGCCGCTGACATCCGTTGCCGTGCTTCCGACGCCGATGATCTCGCCGGTTTCATTGCGAAGAGGGAAGGCCGAGATGAGTACGTCGAGCGTATGGCCATCCTTGTGACGTCGTTGCGTGGGCGAATCGACGAACGTCGCACCTTCGAATACCTGGTCGAGCCGATCGGTTGCCATGTTCGCCGATTCACCGGGCACATAGATCAGGGAAATGTCCGCGCCGATGGCTTCCTCGGCGGTCCACCCGTACACGCGCTCGGCGCCAGGGCTCCAGGAAACGAGTTTGCGGTCGATGCCGATGCTCAGGATGGCGTCGTTGGCGGATTCGACAATCAGGGCGAGGTGTTCGGCTCGCTCGCGAAGCAGCCGCTCACGTTGTTCGAACATAACGCGCTCGGTGATGTCCCGGGAACTGCCGATGACCTGGTGGCAGTTCCCAGCTTCGTCGAACACCGGCGCCATCGTGGTCTGGATGTGTGCTGGAGGGTCGGTGGGTACAACCTCTTCATAGGTGATCGACCGCCCGGCCCGGATGGCTTCGTGGTACCGGCCAATGGCGTGCGGCAACTCGCTCGGCGGCAGCACCTCGGTCACGAGTTTTCCCACAATCCGGGCGGCGGTGAAGCCAGTGAGGGCTTCGAAGGACTTGTTCACCATGGCGATCCGGAACTGGTAGGCCGAGGGAGGACCCTCCACATTGAGCGCGAAGATGGCGTCGGACGTGTTATCGATCACGGCCCGGTGGTGAGCGGTGGCGGCACTCAGGGCGACTTCGGCACGCTTCCGGTCCGTGATGTCCCTTGCGACCATCGCGACGGCGGTAACGTCGTCAGTATCCCTGCCCTGGACGGGGTGGTACGAATACTCCCACCACGTCAGCGACCCATCGGCCAACGACCGCAGTTGCAGTTCGCGCGTGATGTGCCGGCCCGTGAGCACACGAGCGTGGATCTGTTGCAGCCCGTCCCAGTGCTGGGGCTGTACGTAGTCTTCCATCGAACCGCCAGCTATCGGCGTCTTGCCGGTGAACGCTTTCGTGCGCTCGATGGCCAGCGGGTTCGCCATGATGAATCGCATATCGCGGTCCATCAGGATCAGCGATTCGTTCATACTCGCGAAGACACCGGCGAGGGCCGCCTCACGTTCCTCGAGTTCTATCTTCATCCGAAGCGAGTCCGTGATGTCGCGAGCCGTCATGGCGATGGCGGCCGTCTCGCCATTGGCTTGCTTCACGGGTGCGAAGGTGAATTCGAACCACCGCTGGCTTCCATCCTTCGTTTCGATCGGCCAGGTGACACTGAGAGCTTCGCCGGCGAATGCCCGGGCACAGTTGTTCTGGAAGTCCTCCCAGTTAGAATCCGCGATCCACGGCCTGGCGTGGTCGCCGCGCTGCGGAGCGAGACCGAAAACGGCCACCGCGGCCGCATAGCCCGCCCGATTGACCGTGACCATCCGCAAATCCCGATCGAGCACGAAAACGCCGTCGGAGGTGCTTTCGAAGATGGCCTGGAATTGCGCCCGCGCTTCGTCCAGCTCCATCTGGTGCACTTTCTGGGCCGAAATGTCCCGGCTCGTGACGGCGACGCCATCGTTCAGCTTCACGATGCTCCGATGCAGCCACAGGACCCGGCCATCGGCAGCCTGGAAACTGACCTCCTGATCGATGGGCGCACCCGTCTCCACCACGTCGACGAAGCCTGCGAACGCGCCGGTTTCCCAGGCGACGGGGAAGGCCTCGCGGACTGGCTGACCGAGCGCGCGAGCCCGGGGCATGCCCACCAGTCGCTCTCCGGCGGAGTTCATGTCCACCATTCTGAAATCGGCGATGGCGCCTTCGGCGTCGCGAATTGCTTCGAGGATGAAGAAGGCATCGGTGCTGAGTTCGGCGGCGGCCCGGTAGCGCTCCTCGCTGTTGTGAAGGTCGGTAAGGTCAAAACAGAGTGCGACCGCCGCAACAACCTCGCCCGCGTCATTGCGCAACGCCGAGGCGGAAACGTGCGCGGGGAATTCCTGGCCACTGCTGTTAAGCAACGGGATATCTACTTCAATGGGATTCCCGAGAATGGCCGAACGGAGGTACTCGGTGGCTTCTTCCTGGCGGGCCTCGGGAACGAACAGGGCGATTCCATTCGCGCCCATCGCCTCTTCTGCCGTGCGCCCGAACGTTTCCGAAGCCGCGGAGTTCCAGTAGGCGAGCCGCCCTTCCGTGTCCAGCGCGAAGGCGGCCGTACTGATGCTATCGAGCAGTTCGGCATGGAATCGCAGGCGGCTCTCCATCTCGCGCCGGGCGCTGGTATCGCGAGCGATTCCCTGCACCGAGACCGGCCGGCCGTTCTCATAGATCAGGCGGCTACTGATCTCGACCCAGCGCGGAGAGCCGTCGGCGTGGCGGATCTGAACTTCGAAGAACGATGAATCGGTTTTCCCGTTGAGCTTCGCAGCGATTTCGGACCGGGCGAGTTCGAGATACTCCGGCAGCACCAGTTCGGTCATGCTCATGCCGAGCAGTTCTTCGCGGCGGTAGCCGGTCAATCGCTCGGACGCCGCGTTCACCGAGGTGAATGTGCCGTTGAAGTCCACGGTGTAGATGACATCGTTCGCCTGCTCGATGCGGGTACTGGCGGCATCTTTCGCCTGCGAACGCGCCCGACGCCCCTCGAACAGGCGCAGCCGCAATACCAGGTCGGTGGCATCACCCTGCGCATAGGCGTCGTCGATGCCAATCGTAGCCAGCGCATTCCCGTCCGCGGCAGGTGGCACTCCCGCGAGGACGTGGACATCTGAACCGTAGCTGCCAATCAGCGTGGCCAGGACACGGGGAAGCTGGCCCTCGCCAAAACCGTCTGCCACCACACATTCGGTCGCCGGATCGACGGGGCCTGGCTCAGATCTGGCCGCGGTCGCCTGCCATCCGGCTTCTCGAAGGGCACAGACAAGCCGGGCACCGGTTGATTCCTGGGCGGCGGCGACAACGACGTTCACAGAGGTGGGGCCGCCTCCTGGAAGTGATTACGGACATGCGCTCGCACTCGCGGTGCGGATGCGCCCCTACGATGGTAGAGGACGTAGATGCGCGAAGACTCTAAGAGAAACCCCTGATTTGGGGTTGGCGGATTCAGATTGCCGACTGCCGCGGGCGCCTGTCCATGCTCCCGGCGCTGAAGGGCCGACCCTGGCGATGGCATCGCCAAGCCTGCTGAGAGAGCGGTTCGTGCGCATCTTCGCCAGCGGTGGTGCGGCCGGAACGATACGAGGCCCGGCATTTCTGCCGGGCCTCGGGTTTTGTAGGGCCGAATTGGTTTAATTGGCCGGAGCCGCTTTCCGGCGGATGAACGAGGTGAGGCCACCTCGCCGCGGGAACGCCGGCTTGCTTTTCCGAACGGGGCGTTCATACGCCGTGCCATTGCGTTGCGCTTCTCGAAGGCCTTCCTCGCGGCGGCGGACCTCTGAGCGAGCGTATTCGATTCCGATGTAGTGCACGTTTTGCACCTCCCTGTTGCGTTGGGCCCACCGCAGTTTCCGGGCTGCAATGAGTGGTTCTTCGTCCCTTGCGGACACGAGGGTGGTGTGTGGTGAACCCGGCCGTTCTGGCCGTATTCCGACTTGTTTGTGCTGTTTTCAGGATGCCGGAGGCAGCGGCGCATAACGTTGAACCGCCTCACACTTCCGAAAGCTCGTTTGAGACAAATATCACAGAGTGGCGGCGACTACTCAGGGGTGGTAGAAACCTTGTTCAGGGAGATGCAACGTGCCATCTAGCGAACCCGCGAACGATGCCTTTATTCGAGACGTGCCGCTCCTGGCGCGCCTTCCCGACGAAGACCTGAAGGCGCTCGCCGCCCGGGGCCGGGTTCGCCGGTTCAATTCCGGCGCAACCATCTTCCGCGAAGGCGACCCTGGCGATGCCGCCTATGTCGTCGTCGATGGCCGCATCCGGATGAGCCGGCTTTCCGGTTCGGGCACCGAAGCGACGCTCGCGATCATCGGCGCCGGCGACTGCACTGGTGAGCTCGCGCTTTTCGACGGACGGCCGCGCTCCGCTACCGCGACCGCTATGCAAGCCACGCGGACGTTTGTTGTCTCCCGCGATGATTTCGTGAACTGGGTGCGGGAGCGCCCGGCCGCATCGCTGGCGCTTCTCGAAACGCTCTCGCTTCGGATCCGGCGAACCAACGAGATCGTGACCGACCTGGTCTTCCTCGATCTCCCTCAGCGGCTGGCGAAACACCTCATCACGCTCGCGAACGCGCAGGGCGATGGCGCCACATCGCGCCGCCCACGCCTCCAGGTCACCCAGGCGGAACTCGCTTCCATGCTCGGCGTCAGCCGCGAGAGCGTGAACAAGCAGCTGAACCTCTTCGCGCGGGATGGCTGGATTACCCTCTCGCGGGGCGCCGTGATCATCGACGACGCTGAATCGCTCCGGACGTTCGTCTAGCCCCCGTTCGAATCGACAAACCTTGCCCGCGGCACTCAGAATGCCCCACTTATTCGTGGAGGCATCTCGATGAAATTCGGTTTCTGGCCAGGCGCAGGCAATTCCTGGGCGGATACTCTTGCACTCGCAAAACACGCGGAATCGACCGGCTGGCATGGCGTCTGGTATGCGGACCACTTCATGCCCAACGCGGAGGACACGAGCGGTCCGACCTCCGAATGCTGGACCACGCTGGCAGCGCTTGGCGCATTGGTGCCGCGCGTGCGCATCGGTGCGCTCGTCACGGGCAACACCTACCGCCACCCGGCCGTCCTGGCGAAGGCGGCGGCCAACGTCGACAACATTTCCGCCGGGCGTTGTGTGCTCGGGCTGGGCGCGGGCTGGCAGGAAAACGAGCACCGCGCCTACGGCATCGACTTCTTCACCCTCGGCGGGCGCATGAATCGCTTCGAGGAAGCCTGCCAGGTCATCACATCGCTGATTTCGAATGAGAAATCCAACTTCGATGGGAAGTATTACCAGCTCACCGATGCTCCCCTGGCGCCGAAGCCGGTCCAGCAGCCGATGCCGCTCCTTATTGGTGGCGGCGGCGAAAAGCGGACGCTTCGCATCGCGGCAAAGTACGCGAACGAGTGGAACGTCTGGGGCACGCCCGAAGTTCTCGCGCGCAAGGGCGCCATCCTCAATCAGTACTGCGAGGAGATCGGCCGCGATCCGAAGACGATCAAGCACTCCACCCAGGGATTGCTCGTCCTCACGGACGACGCATCCATGGTCGAGCGGATGAAGGCGTCAGGACGGCCAATCATCGGAGGCGATGGGGCCGGGGTGCGCGCGATCATCGAGCAGTACGTCGAAGCCGGCGTCGATGAGGTCATCATCCCCGACTTCAACCTCGGCCGGACCGTCGAGGAGAAGAAGGCTGCAATGGATCGTTTCGCCTCGGAGGTGATGAGCGCCTTCAAGTAGCATTGGGCCATGCCGCCGTTTCTTCATGCCGCGCACCAGCTTCGCCAAACCGACGGCCTGGCGATGGTCTCCTGGCTCCTTATCGGGCTGGCCGTCGGTGCGGTGATCATCAGCTGGGGCCAGATCGTTGCCTGGCTGAGGCGGCCCGACAGCCCGGCCCCGTTGCTGCGCGCATGGGGCCGGGACGAGCACGGTTATTACTTCGAAATCGCCAACGCCCAGGGGCACGAGTGGCTGGTTGAACTCGCCGGCGGCGAGAGCATGGACCTTACGCCGGACGCCGATGGCCCACTGTTCCGTGCCGGAATCGATGGGGCCGACCCGGTTGCCGTGCGGTCGTCCTCGGGCGTCCGTCTCCTACTTTAGGAGGAGTTGAAGAACCACCAGTTTGGCGCTCTTCACACTTGCATCGCTGTTTTAGCATTTCGGCGGGGAAGTTTGCCGAATGCTGCCACGCATCCAATACGCACAAACGTCGGACCAGGTGTCCATCGCCTTCTGGGCGATGGGCGATGGCGTCCCGATCGTGCTCATGTACCCTCCCGGCTTCAGCAACATCCAGTTCGAGTGGGAAATCCCCGAATTTCGCGAGACCTACGAAAGCGTTTCCGAGTGGGCCACGGTCATCCGCTTCGACCACCGCAACCACGGGCTCTCGGAGCGCGGCGTCGCCGACGTCAGCATGGAGGCCTACGAGCGCGATCTGATGGGGGTGCTCGACAGGCTCGACATACCCCGCGCTCACATCTTTGCCGCCACCGACTGTGGCAAGGTCGCCATCGATTTCGCCGTGAAGAACGCCGAACGCGTCGCTTCGCTCTCGCTCTTCCGTACCAATCCAGCGGTCGGGAGCGCGGCCGGCGGACCGGGCTGGACCTCGCTCATCGGCCTGCTGAACAAAGACTGGGACCTCTTCACGAACCTCCTCGCCACCGCGCTCAACGGCCTCGATGACGGCGCGCAGACTTCGCGAATCGCCCACTTCATACGAGAAAGCGTCACTGCCCCGGAGTTCGAATCGGCGAACGTCGCGCTCGCCTCGGCGGATGTCTCGCACCTCCTCTCCGAAGTGAAGACCCCTGTGCTCGTGCTCCATCGGATGGACACGCCCTTCTTCCAGATCGAAAAGGCGCGCCACCTCGTCGCGACCATTCCCGATGCCAGGCTCTCGGTGCTCGGCGGCAAGTCGCCCTTTGCCTGGGACCAGAGCGTGGTCGAATCCGTGCGCAGCTTCGTCCTCGAAGTCTCCGCCGCAGAGAACCGGGCGCGGTTCGGCCTCCGCAGCGGTACTGCGTTCCGCACGATCCTGTTCACCGATATCGAACGTCACGGCGACCTGCTGCGCCTGCTCGGGGACACCGAGGGGCGCCGGCTTCTGCGGGAGCACGAGCGCATCACTCGCGAGGCGCTGCGCGAAAACGGCGGCAGCGAAGTGAAGTCCATGGGCGATGGCTTCCTGGCGTCGTTTGGTTCCGCACAGCGGGCGCTCGAATGTTCGATCACGCTACAGCGCGCGCTGCGCGAAGAACTTGGGGCCGAGCTCGAGGGCCTGCCGAACGGCCTCCGCGTGCGTGTCGGCATCAACGCCGGCGAACCGATCGCCGAAGACGATGATCTCTTCGGTACGGCCGTCATCGCGGCCGCGCGTATCGCCGCCCTGGCGGAGGGCGGAGAAATCCTGGTCGCGAATGTGGTCCGCGAACTCGTTGCCGGGAAGGGCTTTCTCTTCAACGACCGTGGCGAACAGCCCCTGCGCGGCCTGGAAGACCCGGTCCGGATCTGGCAGTTGCACTGGTAGTTCTTCACGGCTTCTTTCGAAGCCTGACCCTCCTTATCGGGCGCCCTGCTACCGTCATTTAACGTATGAAACGAACGCTGTTCCTGGTAATTGGCCTGGCACTTGTGATGTTCGCCTGCATGGGAACGGCTGTTCAGACGTCGCAGGCGGCCGCGGACGATACCATCAGTTGGCGCCAGTGCGGCCAGATCGAATGTGCAGATTTCGCCGTGCCGCTGGATTACTCGAATCCCAATGGCAAGACCATCACGCTTTCGCTCATCCGCATCAAGGCGCGCAACCCGGACCAGCGTGTTGGCGTGCTCATCGGCAATCCCGGCGGACCTGGCGCCTCCGCGAACGACTTCACCCGCATCTGGCAGGTGCTCCTTTCCAGCGACATCCGCAACCGCTTCGATATCGTCTCCTTCGATCCGCGCGGAGTCGGCGAAAGTTCGCCGATCGAGTGCCACGACAACCTCCAGGCGCTCGTCGCGGTCGACCCGGACCCCGATACCGACGCCGAGTGGCAGGAAGCCAAGACCGAATCCAGGGAGTTCGCGGACAACTGTGAGTCGCGTTACGGCGACATACTCCCGTACCTGGGAACGAAGAACGTCGCCCGCGACATGGATGCCATCCGCGCCGCGCTCGGCGAAGAGAAGCTCACCTACGTGGGCTATTCGTACGGCACGTCGATTGGGGCGGTCTACGCCGATATGTTCCCCACGCACATCCGCGCCATGGTGCTCGATGGCGGTACCGACCTTTCGCTCGACTTCAAAGAAGTGAACCGGACGCAGATGATTGGCTTCGAACGCGCATTCGATGCGTATCTCTCGAACTGCGCGGCCACCAACTGCGCGCTTGCGAAGAACGGCGATCCGCGAACGGCGGTCGAGGCCATCAACGCGGCGGCCGAGGCGAAGCCGATCCCCGCGAAGAATGCTGACAGGCCGGCAGGGCCCGGCGAAGTCCAGCTCGGCATCATCTCCGCGATGTACTCGAAGCTCTCCTGGCCTTCGCTGACGCGTGCGCTCACAGATGCGCAGGGCGGCGACGGCACCGGCCTCGTGCGCCTGAGCGACTCGTACCTCCAGCGCGAGAGCAACGGCGACTATCCCAACCTGATCGAGGCCAACGCGGCCGTGAACTACGTCGACCAGGAGTGCCCGAAGGACCCGGAGACCTACCGCGAGCTCGGCAAGGAGTTCGCGAAGGATGCGCCGACGTTCGGACCTTCGGCGGCCACCCTCGGGCTTACCTGTGCCTACTGGGACGCGAAACCCGATCCGGTTTCGGCGCCGCGGGGAAAGGGCGCGCCGCCGATCGTCGTCATCGCGACGACGAACGACCCGGCGACCCCGTACGAGTGGGGCAAGGCGCTGAGCGAGCAACTGGAATCCGGCATCCTGCTCACCCACCGCGGCGAGGGCCACACGATTTACGCCCAGGGCGACAAGTGCATCGACGACGTGGTCAATGCCTACCTCCTGAACCTGGCGATACCGGCTACGGGAATCAGCTGCGGCAACGGACCGCCTCCGCCGGGTGAACAGGCCCAGGCCACTCCGTCTGCCGCTCCCAGTGAGGGCGATGCAACGAAAGTGCCGGCCACGCCAACCGGTGCCCCGGCCCCGCCGGCCACGGGTGACGGCCGCGACGATGGCTCGATGCGCGTCGCCGCCTGGGCGGTCAGCCTGACGCTGGCGGGGCTTCTGCTGGTTGGCGTTGTCGTGCTGTTGGCCAGCCATGCCCGCCGCGAATAGCCCGCTGTTAGCGACCGCGTAGACTCCGATTTCATCCACCTTCGGCGGAGGATTGCTTGGCCGAGAGTAGCTCTCGCCCCGTACCGGCTCGTCTCTGGCGCCCCAAAACCGTCTTCTACGGATGGTGGATCGTCTTCGCGGGTGGCGGCCTCCAGATGACGGTCGCCGCCTTGATGGGCCAGGCCTACGGCGCCTACGTCGTCCTCCTTCGTGACGATTTCGGCTGGAGCAAGACGAGCCTGGCGGCGGCATCCTCCCTCCGTGAAGCCGAGAGTGGCGTCCTCGGCCCGATGCACGGGTTCATGATCGACCGTTTCGGACCCCGCAAAGTTGCGAGTGTCGGTGTCGTGGTGCTCGGTGTGGGGTTCATGCTGTTCAGCCAGATCAACTCGATCTGGACGTTCTACGGCGCGTTCCTGGTGATGTCGGTCGGGGCAAGCATGTCGGGATTCCTGACGGCGACGACAGCCGTGGTGAACTGGTTCGAACGCCGCCGGGCGACCGCCATCAGCCTCACTTCGGCCGGGTTCGGTCTTGGCGGCATGCTCGTCCCGATAACCGCCCTCTCGATGGAGCAGTTCGGATGGCGCCACACCGCGTTCGCGTCCGGGCTCATCGTCTGGGCTGTCGGTCTCCCGCTGACCCAGCTGTATCGCCATCGCCCCCAGGAGATGGGCCTGGAACCAGACGGCGAACCTCGAAAGCCCCTCGCCTTCGACCCGGAAGGCAACGCGGTTAATCCCGCCGAGAACGACTTCACCGTCGGCGAAGCCGTCCGCACGAGTTCGTTCTGGTTTATTGCCCTGGGCCACGCCAGCGCGCTCTTCGTCGTGTCATCGATGGGTGTCCACCTCGTTTCCCATGTGCAGGAAAGCCTGGGCTATAGCCTCGGAGAGGCTTCAACCATCGTCCTCATGCTCACGTTCGTATTCATGATCGGGAACGTCAGCGGCGGCATCATGGGCGACCGCGTGAACAAGCGGCTGCTCGTGGTCACGTGCATGGTAATGCATTGTGTCGGCCTTCTGTTGCTTTCGCACGCGGTGAACTTCTGGATGGTTGCGGCCTTCACGGTGGTGCACGGGCTGGCGTGGGGCTGGCGCGGCCCACAAATGACCGCGATCCGCGCCGACTACTTCGGCCGTTCCGCCTTTGGACGAATCATGGGTGCTTCGAACATGGTCATCATCCTCGGTACCATCAGCGGGCCGCTGATCGCCGGGCTGCTGTATGACCGCACCGGGAACTACAAGATCGGGTTCGATATCCTCGCGGCCATTGCCCTGGCGGGGTCGGTGTTCTTCTTGCTTGCCCGGAAGCCCGCCCCTCCGGCCCGGGTCCGCGAGCGGCAGGCGGCGCCAGATGCGGCCGTTGTCTAAAGCGGCCCGGCAGCCTCGACAGAAACCAGGTTCACTGGCCTTTCGACCACAAGGCGGAAACGCCCGCGGGCGGTCTTCTCGATCTGCACCGCGGTCGCTCGCTCCTCGAGCCGCTTACGGAGGAGGATCAACCGTGCCTCGAGGTTGTCCTTGATGTCAGGCAGTTCGAGAGATGAATCGAGGCGGATCTCCTTGTTGCTGAACTCCGTCCGCTGCTCTTCGACGTAGGCGTTCAACAACTTCCAGAGGATCCCGCCGGCTACGCCCTTGATCAGGTACTCGTTGTCGATGAAGACGGTGCTGTCTTCGCAGAAGTACTTCACCTGCATGGCTTCGGCGCTGTGCGTTCCGGGCGCATGGTGCGCGGGCGCCGCCGGCGCCGGCTCGTTCCCGAGGGCGGCCATCGCCATCGCCACGTGGCTCGCGAGTATCCCCACGACGCATTCGTCGGCGGCCTGGAAGGCGCCGGGCTCGTGGCTCTGCAGGCAAATCACGCCGACAAGTTTCCGGTGCGCGAGCATCGGTGCGATCAACTGGCTGCGCATCGAAGCGATCGACGGCAACGGGATCACCTGCTCGATCGACAGCTCGGACGAGGGCCGCCGCTGGGCCTGGGAGTAGTGGATATCGCGGCCGAGGTTGGCGAGACGCACCGTCTGGCGGCGCTCTGCCGCCAGGCCAATCAGGCCGTCGCCGATGCGAACTTCAGACCCGGTGCCGGATGACGGGAAGCCCGCGCTGGCAACGGTGTAGAGCCGCTCGCCCGATTCATCGGTGAGCATGACGAACGCATGGGGGTAGTTCAACAATTCGACGCAGGCATTGAGCGCGATGGCGAAGACGTCCTCGAGGTCTTCCGCTTCGGCGATCCGTTGCGAGACCTCCTCCACCCGTTCGATCGCCACGTCTTTCCGCGCCGGGCCATCCGGGAACTCGCAGGGGACCATTTCGCAGGCTGTCACCCGGCAAATGTCCACTCCGCGCAGCTTGAATACCTGATCCATGCCTTCGTGTGCGGCAACCGCATCGAGCTTGGTGCGCATGCGCTCGAACAGCGGCCCCGAGGTGTCGGTGCGCTCGTACACCATGTCCAGCAAGAACTGCCGCCCGGTCTGCGGTTCGACCACCTGAACCTGCGCGATTGGATTCACCAGCGTGTTCTCTTCGGTCTTCTTGAAGAACTGCCGGCTGAGCGCGACATGGTTCTCGTCGACCCGCGTGACCACCGAGAGCCAGGTGATGTTCGGCGTCCCGTCATCGGAAACGGTGCAAATAGTCGAAGGGATGATCCCTTCGAAACAGCTTGGGATGTCTTCCAGCGCTACCGTCAGCCCGGTTGCCGTCACAGTGGCAACCCCGCGTTCGGTCCGGGCGTCTGGTCGAAGGCCGCATCCACCTCGAGGTCGATCCGGATGACTTCTTCCATCCATGTGTTCCGCATCGCCTCGGCGCGGTCACCGACGAGTACCGTGACGCTGGCGTACTGTTCCCGGTGGCGTTTCACCCAGGCCTTCTCTTCGGCAGTGGGCGCGGAGGTCGCCTTCCAGCGGCCTTTCAGTTGCACCGAACGGTACGAAATCGGGTCGCCGAAGACGACGGCGATCTTCGGATTCTCGGCGAGATTCGCCAGCGGACGGGGAGAACGCTCGGCATCGAGGAATACGCTGACTGAGCCGTCGGCATTCACGCGAGGGCCCCAGGCAGCGGCCGCTCGTGGATGCCCTTCGCGGTCGGCAGTGCCAACCTGGACGGCGATTCCCGATTCCAGGAACTCCTTCAGCGCGGGGTCGATTTGAAACATCTCTAACTACCGAAACGCCTGGAACGGTTGCCGGAATGTGGGGCAGTTCACGTAGTAGCAAGTTTAGAGAATCGCCTTAGTGAACGCTTAGGAATTGGTAGGGAGGATTTAGGAACGGGCCGCGAATTTCCGCGCGATGGTTAGTGCAACAAAGCACGGAGCAAACCGTTGAGCACCAACAACATCAACACCCTTCTCAAGTCCGCCTCGGCAACGGACACCGTCGCCCTCCGCGACCGCCTGAAGGGAGAAGTCATTGTCGAAGGCTCGGCCGAATTCGATGAAGCGCGCCAGATGCGCAACCTCCTCTTCGACCGCCGCCCCGCTGTTGTCGCCCGCGTCCAGGATGCGGAAGATGTCGCCGAGTCGGTCCGCTTCGCCACGGCGAACGGCTATGAGCTTTCGGTCCGCAGTGGCAACCACAGCCTCGCCGGCCACGGCACCATGGATGGATCGCTGGTCATCGACCTGGCCGGCCTGAACTCGGTCTCGATCGATGCGAAGCGGCGCGTCGCCCGGGTTGGGGCAGGGGCGAACTCCGGCCAGCTGGCCGGCGCCGCCCACGCCTACGGCCTGGCCGTCTCGACCGGTGACACCGCCTCGGTTGGACTTGGCGGGCTCATTACCGGCGGCGGCATCGGCTGGATGGCGCGCAAGCACGGGCTCGCGATCGACAACGTGCTGTCGTTCGAAATCGTGACCGCCGACGGCCAGGTCCGTCGAGCCAGCCCGAAGGAAAACATCGACCTCTTCTGGGCCGTGCGCGGTGGCGGAGGCAACTTCGGCATCGTCACGGAATTCGAACTGAAGCTCTGGCCCGATGGCGCGGTCTACGGCGGGGCGCTTGCGCTGCCCGCGACCGCGGAAGTGCTCCGGGGCTACCTGCGATTCGCGGCGGCGGCCCCGGATGAGCTAACGACCATCGGGACGGTCATGCATGCTCCGCCCGCGCCGTTCATCCCCGCGGAGCGTGTCGGCGAGCCGGTACTGCTCATCAAGCTGGTCTACGCCGGGAACCCGAACATCGGCGAACGGGTTGTGGCGCCGCTGCGCAACCTTGCAACACCGGTAGCGGACGCACTCTCGGCGATGCCCTATCCGGTGATGTTCAACTTCACGAACGAAGCGTCTCGCCCCAGTTTCGGCGCCTTCAAGTCGTCCTTCGTGAATGAGCTTTCGGATGAATCGCTGACGCACATCCTGGAAAGAGTAAATGAAGCGACGTCGCCGTTCGGCATGGTGCAGATACGGCCGCTGGGCGGCGCGATCGGTCGCGTCTCGACGGGGGCCACGGCCTACCCGCACCGCGAAAAGAACTTGCTCGTCGCGGTGATCAACACGTGGTTCGATGGCAGCGAAGATGCCGCCCGCCACCAGGAATGGGCTCGCGCGACATGGGAAGGCCTTGGAACGGACCGTTCCGGCGCATTCACCAGCTTCCTCGGCGATGAAGGCCGGGTGCGCGAGGCCTACACCAACGAAACGTTCGCGAAGCTGGCGCTCGTGAAGGCGGTGCGGGACCCCGAGAACGTTTTCCACTTCAACCAGAACATCAAGCCTTTCGCCGAGACAGGGGAGCAGGCTGCCTAGAGGTCCAGCGTGGGAGTGGGCCTCGAAGGGGCGCGGCTACGGGAGCAGCCGCGCCCCTTTTTCATGCTCGCGAACAACACCCACAAAAAGGACGCAAGGGCGGCAAAGGATTCTTCGCGTCCTTTGCGTCCTTTGCGTTTGAAAGGGCGGTGCCCCACGCCCGATGCAGCCGCCCCGCCCGCCGGTTACCCTACGGCGGTGATTGTCGTGCTCTTCGGCGCCAACGAACTCGCCATGCGCCGCCGCCTCCAGGAACTCAAGGACGAAGCCGACGGCGGCTCCGGGATGCTTGTCACGAACATGACGACCGTCGATGGCCGCGACGCAAAGGTCGGCGATGTCCTTGGCCCATGCATGGCGCCGCCGTTCCTGGCCCCCCGGCGGCTCGTCATCGTCGAACACCTCCTGGAGCGCTACGAAAGCCGCGGTGGGCGCGGCCCCCGCGCCCTCGGCCCCTGGGAACAACTCACGCAGGAACTCGCGAATGGCATCCCGGACACGACCACCCTCGTGTTCTTCGGCCAGCCATTCCTGGTCGAAGGCCGCCAACGCACGGTGAGCAAGACGAATCCGCTCGTTTCGGCGCTCGCCAAGATCCCCGGGGTGAGCATCGAAGAACACCCGGCGCTCGAAAAAGAGAACCTGCTTCGCTACATCGTCGAAGAAGGCGCCCTCCGCGGCCTGCGCTTCAAGCGCGGCGGCGGTGAATTCGAATCGCACGAGGAGCGTCCGCCTGAGAACGATCCGGTGCAGCTCCTCGCGAACCTGCTCCAGGGCGACACGCTCAGCATCGCCAACGAACTCGACAAGCTCGCCCTCTACACGCGCGATTCCGGCGGCGACGTCACGGTCGCCGATGTGAACCGTGTCTCCCATGGCGACCGCCAGTTGAAGTCCTGGGACCTCACCGATGCGCTCATCAATTGCCAGCTCGGCCCGGCGCTCTACGCGCTGAAGACGCTCGAAGATAATGGCGAAGCGCTCCAGGGGCTGCTCGCGCTGATCATGGCCCGCTATCGCTCGCTTGCACCCGTTGTAGAGCTTGCCGCCGAGGGGCTCGCAGCGCCGGCCATAGCCGAACAACTGAAACGCCCGAACAACTACCCACTGCAGAAGGATGTGGCAGCGGCGAAGCGCTTCAGCCCGGCGACGATCAAGCGAGCCTACCAGTACCTCGTCGAAGCCGACCGGACGCATAAGGCGGGAGAAGTCAAAGAGGATGTGGCGCTCGATCTGCTCGTGATGAAGCTCTGTTCGCTTGCGCCACCCTACGCCGATCGCCGCCGCTGAACGCTCTGTCACAGCACTGCAACGTCCGCAGCGGCTTTACTTACGCGACTGATGCCCACGTGGTCCTAGGCTGGCGGCATGGCATGCGGCGAACAACCCGGTCCAGTGCCAACAAGGGTTGAAAGCGAGCCGAACCTCGCACCCGAATTTCGAACCGGAACGTCGCTTACCAGTACACCAGGTGAAAGGAGGAACTTCCCATGTGCATTTCCTGCGGATGCGGAAAGTACAACGAATCCCACGGCGACGAACGAAACATCACGGTCGATACGCTTCAGCGAGCTGCTGACGCCTCGAACATGACGCTGCAACAGGTGATCGGCACGATGGCCAACGGATGCGCCGATATGCGGAACGGGAACATTCCGAGCCATCCCACCGCCGGTGGGGCCGTAGAGGAACGGCTGAAGCAGAACTAGGTCACAACTCCACGACCTCATCCGCGAACCGTTCGATGAACCGCCGGTCGTGGCTGACCGCGAGAATTGCCCCGTCGAAGCCTTCGAGTGCGTCCTCGAAGGCTTCGCGGCTTTCCAGGTCCAGGTGGTTCGTCGGCTCATCCAGGATGAGCAGATTTGCGCCGCCACGCACGATGAGCGCGAGGCTGAGGCGGCGGCGTTCGCCGTAGCTGAGCCGCGCCACAGGTGTGGCCACCTGCGCGTGCCCCAGCAGGAAGCGGTGGAGGAAGTTCGCCGCGTCGGCCTCGGTCATCGGCGCGGCGCGCCGCAGCAGTTCGACGGGCGTGAGCGCCTGGTCTTCAGCCACCACTGCCGGGTCATCTTGCTGCGAGAGGTACCCCACCTTCGCCGAGGGGCTGAGTGACACTTCGCCCTCGGCGACCGGATGCTCGCCGAGGATCGCCCGGAGCAGGGTTGTCTTGCCACGGCCGTTCGGGCCGCTGATGACCACGCATTCGCCTTTGTTCACGCTGAACTCGAGCCCCTCGAACAGCCGACGCCCGCCGATTTCGAGCGCGGCGGAGGTGACCGAGACGAGCCGGCTGGCGCCGCCATTCGCGCCCGCGAACTCAAGCCCGCCGTAGAACGCGCGTGGCTTCTGCCCGGGCCGGTGGATGTGTTCGGCCGACTCCAGTTCGCGCTCGAGGCGGGCCTTCAGCGTCACCGCCCGGCGGGCAATCTTCAGTGCCTTCTTTCGCTTGGCGAAATCGATGGTGCGGTTTTCGATGCCCTTCGCCCGGGTTTCGATCCTGTGGATAGCCTGCTTGAGCTGGGCTTCTTCGCGCTGTTGCCGCTCGTAGGCGGTCTGCTGCTCCTCCAGGCGGCGGGCCTTCTCGGCGATGAGGTCGCTGTAGTTGCCCGCGAACACCTCCGCAGCGAGACCGCCGGGCTTGAGTTCGAGGATCTGGCGCGCGCACGAATCGAGAAATGTCCGGTCGTGCGAGACCGCGACTACGGCGCCGCGAAAGTTGCCGAGCGCGCCTTCGAGCCAGGCAAGGCCCGCGATGTCGAGATTGTTGGTGGGCTCGTCGAGGAGCATCAGGTCGGGGGACCTGGCGACAAGGTCGAGTAGCCCCAGGCGCGTGAGTTCGCCGCCGGAAAGCCTGCCAAGGTGGGCGTCCGGGCCGATGTGCTCAACTCCGAGGGCGGCGCGCGCCTGGCCGAGGTCGAATTCGGCCGAGGCCGAAAGGCGCGTGAGAAGCGCGTCGTACTCAATCGAGAGAGCGTCCGCGCGAGAGGGTTCGGACTCGACGGCTATGGCTTCGGCCAGACGTTGAAGCTCGCGAGCCGCATCCTCCGAGGCGAACGCGCCCGGGAAAGCCGATGCGGCCGACTCGGCTTCGCGGCCGGCGAACCCCTGCGCCAGGTAGCCGACCGTCGCGCCGGGAGCGAGCGTCACGCGGCCTGCATCGGGACGGTCGAGGCCCGCGAGGATGCGGAGCAGGGTCGTCTTGCCGGCGCCGTTCGGGCCGACGACGCCGAGCAGTTCGCCGCGATCGAGGTTGAACGAGACATCGTTTAGGACAGGGCGGCCGCCAAGTTCGCGGCCAAGGGTAGATACGGACAACATGCCGGGTTCTCCACGGGACATGCTCCCGCTCGGAACGGATCGATGGGGGACGAGAACGCGGTCGGTGGGGGAGCGGGAGGGTTGGGACACACCGGGACACGGCAGGGCCTCAGGGCTGCCCTGGTTCGTGTTCGCGCTTCGCCGGTGTTATCGCGTCAACGGAGACCTCTCGCGGTGATAAAGCAAGCGTACGTCACGCCGCCCACGCTTGTGAATCCCACCTTTGGGTGACCAGAACGGAAATCCACGCGGGACGTGTGTTCCGCTAGACTCGATGCGCACCACAGCAACCGCTCGTGAAAATCTGCACTTCGAGGCTCTCCATGAAGCTCGGTCTCCACGTCTCCAACTTCACCTATGGCGTGCCGGTCGAAAAGCTCGGCGCCACCATCGGCGAAATCGCCGCCGGCGCGGATGCGGCCGGGTTCGAGCGCCTCTCGGTGATGGACCACTACTTCCAGATCCCGAACGTGGGGCCGGTCGAGAACGAGATGTTCGAGGCCTATGGCGTGCTCGGCTTCATCGCCGCGAAGACAACGCGGCTGAAGCTCGGCGTGCTGGCCACCGGCATCACCTACCGCCACCCGGGCTTCCTCGCCAAGCAGATCACGGGCCTCGATGTGCTCTCCGGCGGGCGCGCCTGGCTCGGCATCGGCGCCGCCTGGTTCGAACGCGAACACCACGGCCTCGGCATCCCCTTCCCGCCACTGAAGACGCGGTTCGAAATGCTCGAAGAGACCATCCAGATCTGCCACCAGATGTGGAGCGACAACAATGGGCCGTTCGATGGCAAGCATTTCCACCTCGCGGAGACGCTCTGTTCGCCGAAGCCGGTCCAGCAGCCTCGCCCGCCCATCCTCGTCGCCGGGAGCGGCGAGAAGAAGACGCTGCGCCTGGTGGCCCGCTACGGCGACGCCTGCAACGTCCGCGGCACCGATGTCGAGAGCACCGAACGCCTGATGGGCATCCTCGATGAGCACTGCGAAAAGGAAGGCCGCGACCCGGGTTCAATCGAGCGCACGATCGTCACCCGGTTCGATCCCGGTGCGAATGGCGAACGCGCTGACCAGGAGGTCCAGCGCCTGGCGGCGTTTGCCTCGATCGGGGTGAGGGCCGCCCTCGGCTCGCTCGTAAACGCGCATGACCCTCGCGTGATGGAAGTGATGGCGACGAAGGTCATCCCGGCACTGGAAAAGGTCTAGCCCGCAAGGGAAGACAGGCGATACCCATCGCCCGCACGTTCGAATTTCCAGCGCGAACCGCGTTCCAGGCCAGCCGCGCGGATGAAGTAGTGCTCGTGCGGCTTCTCCGGCCCGCGGCATTCACAGTGGCGTGCCTCAACGCTCGCGGCACGCCGGCCTGAAGGCTCTTCTAGTTCGAACGTCTCACCGATGGGTGGAAAGAAGCTCAGCGCTGCCTTCTCCACAAGCACGTAGCCTTCGCGCGATTCTTCGCTGGACATCTTCCGTTCGTAGCTGGTTCGAGCCATGGCTATTTCTCCAGCAGTTCGACCGTGTCGCCGGGGCGAACCGTCCCGCCCGTGATGACCTTCGCGTAGACCCGGCTCCAGCCGGGGTGCACGTTGTGGTGGATGCGGTTCGAGTCGTGGTCGTTGAACGAGGCGCGGATCGTGGTGCACGGCGTGGTGTAGCGCGTGACCTCGAGCAGCACTTCGCTCCCGAGGCGAAGCCGCGACTCTGGCTGCACCGCATCCCAATCGATTCCGCGCACCGTGATGTTCTCTCCTGCCGTGCCGGGGGCGATGGGGTGGCCCTCCGCCACGAGGCTCTCGATGCGGTCGGCTGAGTAGAGGCAGACCGCGCGTTCAGGCCCGCCGTGGATGTCCGGGTTGGCGACGGCATCGCCGACGATGCCAAGCTCGCCGATGACCGCCTCAAGCAGCGGCAACTTCGGCACCCCGCCTTTGGAACTGCTCACCTGCACGATGCTTCCGTTCATCGAATCAGTGTAGGAGGAATTTCATCCCGCCTGCGAGGCATTTTCGACGGTGGTCGCCGGGTTCAGTTCGTCTGGGCCTGGCGAGGGGCATCCATGTCCTTAAGGAGCGCCGCTGTCGCCGAAGTTACGGCGGCCACGGCGGCAGAGAACGCCTCTTCGTTCTTTTTCGCCGGCACGCGATAACCGCTCACCTTGCGGACGAATTGCAGGGCCGCCGCCTCGACCTCTTCGGGAGTTGCCGGGACTTCATTGTTCCGGAGTTTCTTGATGCTTCGGCACATGCGGTCATTTTGGATTTTGGCTTTCCGATTGTCGATGAGCGCGGACTCGGGACGGGCGTTGCTCTGGTACACTCGCCCGGCATTTGTTGGCTTTCCGAAACACGAGGTGAACGCAGTGTCGGACCTTCCAGTAACCGCCACCCTCAACGAATTTTGCCGGGGAATCAGCTACGAGAGTCTCCCGGCCGATGCGGCCGTGGTCGCGAAGCAATGCCTTCTCGACTGGCTGGGAGTGACGCTCGCCGGCTCATCCGAACCGCTCACGAACCTGCTCCGGGACGAGGCGCTCTCCGAAGGCGGCAACGCCCAGGCAACCCTCGTCGGCACCGGCCAGCAGGTCACCGCACGGCAGGCGGCGCTGGTCAACGGCTCCGCTTCTCACGCACTCGATTACGACGATGTCCATCTCGCGATGAGCGGGCATCCCTCGGTCCCCATCTGGCCGGCGCTCCTTGCCCTCGCCGAACTGCGCGGCGGCAGCGGGCGAGACGTGCTCACCGCGTTCGCCGCCGGGTACGAAATGGAGTGCCGCATCGGCATGCTGGTGATGCCCGCGCACTACAGCATCGGCTTCCATTCGACGGGGACGCTCGGCACCTTCGGCGCTGCCGCCGCCTGCGCCCACCTGCTCGGATTGGACCTCGAACAGTGGGGCCGCGCGATGGGTATCGCGGGCGCGCAGGCCGCCGGGCTGAAATCCATGTTCGGCACAATGTGCAAGCCGCTCCACGCCGGGAAGGCCGCTCAGAACGGGCTCTTCGCCGCGCTGATGGCCGAACGCGGTTTCACCAGCAACCCCGACGTCCTGGAAACGGCCCAGGGGTTCGCTGCTACGCAGACCACCTCTCCGAACCCCGAACGCGCTCTCGCCGGACTCGGCGAGCGGTTCGCCGTCCGTGACACGCTGTTCAAGTACTACGCGGCCTGCTACGGCACGCACGAGACCATCGAGGGTGTGAAGCGCATCGCCGAAGGCAATGGCCTCGCTCCCGATTCGGTCGCCGGCATCGAGCTCGTAGTCCCGAAGGGCCACCTTGCGATGTGCAACATTCAACAGCCGGCAACAGCTCTCGAAGGCAAGTTCAGCCTGCGGTTCACTGCCGCGCTCGCGCTGGCCGATGGCCGCGCCGGCGAGGATGCCTTCAGCCTCGATAGCGTCCACGACCCTCGCCTGACTACCATCCGCGACCGCGTTTCGGTGGTGCCCCAGGAAGGCGACTGGGAGCGCGGGACGCGGGTCTCCATCCGGATGAACGATGGCCGCGAGTTCAGTGAGCAGGTGAACCTCAACATCCCGGCCGAGGATGTCTCGCTCCAGCAGGGCCGGCTCGAAGAGAAGTTCCGCTCGCTGGCGTCGCCGGTGGTGGGTGCGGCGTCAGCCGCGGAGATCGTTCAAACGGTAGCAACGTTCGAGCGTGCCAGCTCCGTGCGGCCGTTGATGGCGCTGGCAACGAGCACCCCGGCGGGTGTCGCATGACCGAGGCCGTGAAGTGGCGCAAAGGCAACCATTTCGAGCAATTCAGCATCGGCCAGGAGTTTATCCATCACTGGGGCCGAACCATCAACGAAAGCGACAACAGCATCTTTTCGTCGCTGACGCTGAGCTACAACGCCAACTACTTCAACGCCGAATTTGCGAAGGCACACGGACACCCCGGAATCCAGGTGAACCCGATGCTGGTCTTCCTCACGGTCTTCGGGCTCTCTGTGGAAGACCTGAGCGAATCGGGCGGGCTGTTCCTCGGGGTCGATGATCTGACCTACGGCGCGCCTGTCTATCCCGGCGATACGCTCACCGCGCGCAGCACCGTCACCGACATGCGCGAATCCGAAAGCCGCCCCGAATCGGGCATCGTCACCTGGCACACACGCGGCCACAACCAGCGCGGCGACCAGGTCATCGAATTCCATCGCACGAACTTTGTAGTCAGGGGGAGGCCCCGCCAGTGACCGCCCTCACCCCCGGCCCCTCTCCCGCGAAGTCGGGAGAGGGGAGAAAGCAGCCTGTGCACCCGGCCACGAGTCAACCGCTAACGAGGAGAACGATTTCATGACGTACATGACGGAAGAGCGCCGGATGATCCAGACCAGCGCGCGCGAATTCTCGATGAAGGAAGTCCTTCCCGTCGGCAACAAGCTCGACCCGATAAAGGGCGAGATCCCGATGTCTCTGCGCGACCAGATGGGCAAACTGGGCTACTTCGGCATCCGCATCCCGGAGGAGTACGGCGGCCTTGGACTTGGCGTCTTTGAGTACGTTCTCGTGACCGAAGAGCTCGCCCGCGGCTGGATGAGCGTGGCCAGCATCATCGCCCGCGGCAATGGCTTCTTCGGCACGTCGGTCTTCACGGAAGAACAGCGGAAGACGTACCTCGGCCGCATGGCCAGGGGCGAGTTCCTCGGGGCCGCGGCGCTCTCCGAACCGGACGCCGGCTCAGACCTCGGATCAATCACCTGCCGGGCCGAACCGACGGACGACCCGAACGTCTTCACCCTCCACGGGACGAAGATGTGGTGCACGTTCGCCGACGGCGCCGATTACATCAGTGTGCTCGCGCGCACGGAGCCGATCACCGACCTAAAGCATCGCCACCGGGGCACTTCGACGTTTTTCATCGAAAAGCCCCGTGGCCAGCTCCCCGAGAATTGCACCGGCACCCCGGTGAACAAGATCGGGTACCACGGCTGGCGCACCTGGGAGCTCCACTTCGACGGGACGAAAGCGCTGCAACTGCGCGGCGAGGGCCGTGGCTTCCACGCGACTGTCTCGGGACTTGAGGCGGCTCGCGCCCACACCGCGGCCCGCGCAGTCGGCCTCGCCCGCGGCGCGATGGAGGATTCCATCCAGTACGCGAAAAACCGCGTGCAGTTCGGCCGCCCCATCGGCGATTTCCAGGCCATCCGTTTCAAGATTGCGACGATGGCCGCGGAGATCGAAGCGGCCCGCCAGCTCACCTATTTCGTGGCCGAGGAGCTCGATAGCCGCCGCCGCTGCGACAAGGAGGCCGGCATGGCCAAGTGGTTCGCCAGCGAAATGGCCGAACGCGTCACCAGCGAAGCGCTCCAGATTCACGGTGGCTATGGCTACACCACTGACCTGCCCATCGAACGCTACTGGCGCGACGCTCGCCTCACGAAGATCTTTGAAGGCACCTCGGAGATTCAGCTAAGGATTATTTCCGACCGGCTGCTGGAGAACTGAGATGCCCGGACCCATCTCATCGCTCACCGGCAAGGACAACTACTTCGAGGACTTCGAAGTCGGAGCGAAGTACGAACACGCCCGCGGCAAGACGGTCACCGAAATGGATGGCGTGCTCATCACCAACCTTGTAATGAACACCGCCCAGGGGCACTTTAACGAAGACCAGATGTCGAAAGGCCCAATGGGCCAGCGCATTGTCTTCGGTGGCGTCACGGCCTCGATGGTCATCGGCCTGGCGATGCAGGACACGGGCGAGCAGGCCCTCGGCGAACTGGCCATGACCGGCATCCGCTTCCGCGTGCCGGTGCACCACGGCGACACGCTCTACGCTTTTACCGAAGTGCTCGAAAAGCGCGATAGCGACCGCGAGGATGCGGGCATCGTGCGCTTCGCCCACCGGGGAGTGAACCAGAACGGCCAGGCAGTGTTCGAAGGTGAACGCACCGTGCTCATCAAGCGGCGATCTCACTGGGCTGAGCGGTGAGCGAACGGCCGGACTATCGCACTGCGCATGAACGTGCCGCGCCGATGGCGAAGGGCCCCACCGGCCCGCTGAGCGGCATCCGGATTATCGACTTCACGAGGGCGCTCGCCGGGCCGTTCTGCACGATGCTCCTCGCCGACCTTGGCGCCGATGTCATCAAGGTGGAGCCGCCCGAAGGCGACTTCTCCCGCTTCTCCGAGCCGTATCCTGAAGGCGACACCGAACGCGCTTTTGGCGGCTACTTCGCCAGCATCAACCGCAACAAGCGTGGCGTGATGGTCGATCTCAAGGACCCCGCCGAACACCAGCGCATCCTCGCCCTGGTTGATGGCGCCGACGCGGTCGTTGAGAACTTCCGGGTTGGCATCATGGAGAAGCTCGGTCTCGGCTATGAGACCTTGCGTGAACGGAACCCGGCGCTGGTCTATGCCGCAATCCGCGGCTTCGGCGATCCGCGCACAGGTGCGAGCCCGTACGCCGAGTGGCCCTCCTACGATGTCGTTGCCCAGGCCATGGGCGGCATCGTCAGCATGACCGGGACCGAGGATGGCCAGGTCCTGAAGGTCGGCGCCAGCGTGGGGGACCTCTATCCGGGAACCGTCGCTGCCCTCGGCATTGTCAGTGCCCTGTTGCACGCGAAGATGACCGGCGAAGGCCAGTTCCTCGATGTCTCGATGGTCGACGCCATCACGGCGCTCTGCGAGGCCGCGGTCTACCGCTACACCTATGCGGGCACGGTTACGAAGCCCCTGGGCAACAGCCACCCCCAGCTCACGCCGTTCGATGTCTACCAGACGGCCGATGGCTACTGTGCCATCGCCGCACCTACGCAGAATCACTGGGCATTGCTCTGCGCCCATATGGACCGCGCCGACCTCATCCACGACCCGCGCACCATCAGTAACAAGGACCGCGTCGAAAACGCCGCCTTCGTTAAGGAAACCGTCTCGTCGTGGACGAAGGCCCGCACCACGCACGAAATCATCGAGATCCTTGGCGGTTCGGTGCCGGTAGGGCCGGTGAACGACGCAGAGGACCTCTTCAACGACCCGCACCTGCACGCGCGCCACATGCTGGTGGCGGTCGACCACCCGGGGAGCCCGCGCCCCGTGGTCCTGCCGAACAGCCCGATCCACTTCACCGCCACGCCATCCGGCATTTATCGCCGCCCCCCAAAGCTTGGCGAACACAACGACGAAGTCTTCGCCGAAATCGAATCCGAGGAGAACTCATGACCCGCCCGACCCGCCTGCGCCGCTCCGAACTTTCCACGCCCGGCTCGAACCCGAAGATGATCGAGCGCGCCGCCGCGGGCGATGCCGACCTCGTCTTCCTCGACCTCGAAGACGCGGTTTCCCCGAACGAGAAGGTCCCCTCGCGGAAGTTCATCGTCGAGGGCCTCAATAACCTGGACTGGGGCAAGAAGACCCGCGCGGTCCGCATCAACGGCACCCACACGCACTGGTGCTACGAAGACCTGGTCGAGGTGGTCACGGGCGCCGGGAAGAACCTCGACGTGATCATCGTCCCGAAGCCAAAATCGCCCCGCGATGTCTGGTTCGTCGATACGCTCCTCACCCAGCTCGAAAACCAGCTCGGCCTCGAGGAAGGGAAGATCGGCCTGGAACTCCTCATCGAAGAAACTGAAGCGCTGGCTCGCGTCGAAGAGATTGCGGCCTGCAGTCCACGACTCGAAGCGCTCATCCTCGGTTTTGGTGACTTCTCCGCCAGCCAGGGCATGCGCCTCAGCCTTCACGGGAAGGGCGAAGGCAAGTACCCGGGCGACCCGTGGAGCTACCACCGCAACCGGATGATCGTCGCGGCGAAGGCGAACGGCCTCGACGCCATCGACGGCCCGTTCGCGGACTTCCGCGACGACGAAGGCTACCGGCGCGAGGCCACCTGGGCATCGGCCCTCGGCGCTGTTGGCAAGTGGGCGATCCACCCGTCGCAGGTGCCGATCGCCAACGACGTGTATTCGCCGACCGACTCCGAGATCGCTCGCGCTCAGAAGGTGATCGCCCAGGTCCGTGAAGCCGAAGCCGCCGGCACCGGCGCCGCCAACGCCGGCGGTGTGATGATCGATGCGGCTACGGCCCGCCTTTACGAAGTCACGCTTGAACGCGCCCGCCAGACGGGGAAAATCTAGCAGCCCGGGTCGCCCGACGACGCAGGCAATGGAGGCCGCATGACTATCACCTGGGCTGGCCGCCCAGTCCTGGTGACAGGAGGAGCGTCGTTCATCGGCTCGCACCTCGTTGAAGCGCTCCTTGGGCGTGGCGCTTCCGTGCGCGTGGCGGATGACCTGAGCAGCGGCACGCTGGATAACCTGCGTGTGAACCTGGACGCCGGACGCATCGACTTCCGCGAAGGTGACCTCCGCGACCAGGGCTTCGCCGCCGAGTGCGCCAGGGGCATCGGCACGGTCTTCCACCTGGCGGCCGATCATGGCGGACGCGGGTATGTGGACCTGAATCAGTCGGCCTGCGCGACGAACCTGGTCCTCGATGGAGTGGTCTTCAACGCGAGCGTCGCTGCTGGTGTGGAGCAGGTGATCTACGCCTCGTCCGGATGCGTCTATCCGAACTTTCGCCAGATGGACCCGGCAGAAGAAGTCTTCCTGAGCGAAGAATCCGCGGGCCCGCCGTATGACGCGGACAACCTCTACGGCTGGGCGAAGCTGATGGGCGAAATGACGCTGGCGGCGCTCTGCCGCGAGGGCAAACTCAAGGGTGCCTCGTGCCGCTACTTCACCGTCTACGGCGAACGCGGGAGGGAGAACCACGCGGTTATCGCGATGATCGCCCGGGCGTTCATCGGCCAGGACCCATTTCTCGTCTGGGGCACGGGCGAACAGGTCCGCAACTGGACCTACGTTGGAGATGTTGTGGAAGGCACCATCCGCGCGGCCGAGGCGATCGAAGACGGTTCCCCGGTGAATATCGGGACCATGGAACGCATCCGTGTCATCGATGCGGTACGCGATGTACTCCGGTACACCGGGCGTTCCCCGCGAATAGAGTTCCAGCCGGCGATGCCAACAGGCCCCCTCAATCGCGTCGCTGATAATTCGCTCTCGGAACGGCTCCTCGGCTGGCGGCCCGGGGTACGGTTCGAAGAAGGCCTGCAGCGCACAATCGACTGGTATTTCGCCACCAAAGACCGTGACGAAGTGTCCCGTTCGCTGGATTCGTGGCTGACAACTCGTTGAAATCGGGCGGAGCGGCATCCTGGCGAGAGTGGCCGCACGGCGGCGCCATACGGCCGATTCTCAGCACGAGGGTGGAGCGCAAATTCAAGCGGATTGCAGCCCGGCGAGGCCGTTCGAACCGCGAGACAGAGTGGCCGCCGGGCTTCGACCTCAGCGCCGTGTATCAACACGCCGCGTCGCCGAACCCTCACGCGCGAGCCGGCGTACTTCGCCGGGCGTTTCGCGTGGCGTTGGAATCGCAGCAGGCAATCGACGCGACGTTCGCGGCGCTCGCGCTCGTCACTGCGGCGGGCGATTCGGCGCGAATGAGGGGTCTCATCGGCTTCCTCGAATTGTGTTACGTCCCCGAGGACCTGGAAGCCGGAGTGGCGAGGATGGCTGTCCGGCTGCGCGAGTACCGGCCGGCTGCCGGTTCGGCCCTATCCAGGCTGGAGTGCAACGCGGGCTGGGCCGCCCTGGCAGCGAGCGTGCGGGAACTTGCCAACGCGAATTCCACCACTCCGATACAGCCACGATGGCGTTTCCCATGGAGACTCGGCCCCCGGCGAGTCGTTGCGCGGCTCAGCGGCGGGCTCGGGAACCAGATGTTCCAGTACGCCGCCGCCCTTGCATACGCCCGCCGTATCGGTGCTCCGCTGCGGCTCGACCTTGCCAGCTACGAGGAGGGTTCGGACGACCGGGAGTTCCTGATCGGCCGGCTGCGAGTGCCGATAAAGCGTGCGAACTCGTTCGAGGTGCTGACCACGCGCCTGAGGCCCCATTGGGAGAGGCTCGGCACCTTCGATGAATTCCTGTTCCAGGACCACGGAAGCGCCTGGGTCTGCGGTTTCTGGGAAGACGAGGTGTATTTCGCCGATATCGTCTCGACAGTGCTACGCCGATATCGCCCCCGCAACCACGAGGTGGTGCTCGCCGCCGAGAACCTGGTGGAGCGAAGCCGTAACTCCACCGGACCAGTGGTGGGAGTGCATTTGCGGAGGGGTGACCGGGCGCCCGGAGGCCAGGCTTTCGCCCCATTTTCCACGCTCCCGGCCGAGTACTACCGCGAGGCCGCGAAACGGTTTCCGGCGGACGCGAACTTCCTCGTGTTTTCCGACTCCCCGGACGATATCGCGTGGTGCCGCGAGCACCTCGGACTCGGCGAAGCGGCAAATCTCCACTTTAGCGACGGCCGGGACCCGATCCTGGACCTCTGGGCGCTCACCCTCTGCGACCACGTCATCCTCTCGTCGGGGACCTTCAGCTGGTGGGCCGGTTACCTCGGCGAACGTAGCGGCCGGCGCGTGATTGTGCCGAATGGATTGCAGGCACTTTCAGCCGAGCGCGTGATTGTCCCGCTCACGATGCCGCCGCGGCGGGGATGGGAAGTGATCACGCTGCCGCCTGGGATTGTCATCTGAGCCGCCGTATGTGATGAGACGAGTCGCCCGGCGCGTCTACCGTGGCCTCGCCCAGCTCACCTGCGGCGCCGGAGGACGGACAGCCTGGCGGCGCTTCCAATCCCGGTAGGTGCGCTGGGCTGCCCACCATGCGTTGCCGACGAGCAGCCCGGCGAGCAGGTAGTACAGCCAGCCGAATATCTCCAGCGCCCCGAAGGCGGTGACCCCAACGAGTACTCCGAAGAACAACTGGTCGCGGTACTTCACCGGCGAGGTTGGCGGGTCATCGAGCATGAAGAAGGAGAAGAAGAGGGCCGCATGCAGGTCCGGTGAGCGGAAGACGCTCGCCACTTCGGGGCTGTTCGAGAAGAAGCTCGTGCTGGTGGCAAGCAGGTAGAACGTCCCGAGGAACATCAGGACCATGGGCAGCTTGTTCACGCGGTCTGCCGTGTACCAGCCCAGGCCGCCGATCAAGAACACGCCGCTCCAGCCGGCATCGGGCGTGGCCCCCCACCAGCTTTCGATCGACTTGAACAGCACGGCCACGCTTACCAGGGCAAGGGCCGCCGGGTTGAAGATGTTCGTCAGCCGTGCCCGGAACAGGTGCTTCGTGGTGATGGCGAGGATCGCCGCCATGGGAGCGACGATCGCCGATTCATAGGGGCTGAGGACCATCGCAACGATGAGCCCGGAGAGTATCCCGGCCGTGGGAAACACCCACATCCGGCGCCCGATGCGCTGGATGATGATGTCTGCGACGGCTGCAGCGGAGACGGCGTAGATCACCGAGGGCAAGGCCCGTGAGCTGTCCTGGACGACAATCGCTACCGCGACCAGCGCGCCGAAGAGCAGGAGCAGGTTGCCCTTGGGACTGCGGATTCCGCGCTTCAACCGCCTCAGGTCAATTCCTGTTTGCATCGTCATCGCGGTCATCGGTAAACCTCGAGGTCCGGGGTCTCATGGCGTTCGCCATCGGGCGTAATGATGAGCCCGTCCACGCCATTTCGTTCAAGGAAGGCCATGCCATCGCGCGGGCCGAGCACGAATGCCGCGGTCGCCAGTGCATCGGCTGCCATGGCCGTCGGGGCGATGACGGTGACGCTCGCGGCGGCCTGCGCCGAAACTCGCGTCCGTGGGTCCAGCAAGTGGTGCCGGGTGGGATTTGCCGCCGAGGTCCGCTCATAGTCACCGGATGTGCACACGGCGGCGCCGCCGACGTAGAAGGTGTCGGCGAGCATGTCGAGATCCCGCGGGTCGCGTACGCCAATGGCCCACGGTTCGCCAAGGGCGTTGATGCCCGAAGCGTACATATCGCCACCAGCATTGATGACGAAGCCATCGAGCCCTTCGAGTTCTCGCGCGGCCAGATCGATCGCGAGACCTTTAGCTACGGCCCCCAGGTCTAACGTCAGCTTTCGCAACAGGGTGACTTCGCTACCTGTCGAGTCGAAGGCCACGTCCTGGAAGTTCGGCCGGTCGGCCGAGCGGGGAACCACGACCTCCGCCGAACGATAGTTCTCGCTGAAACCAGCCCGCACCATCGAATCGCCGATAGTCGGGTCGAACGCTCCGCCGGAATCCGCGGCGACGGCAAGCGCAAATGCCAGCGCTCGCCCCAGCAGGTTGCTCACCTTCACGGGCTCGCCGGGACGGTCGCAGAGCCTGGAGAGTTCGCTCTCCGGGTCGAACCGGCTGCAGCAGGCCTCGACTTGCGTGAACCAGCCGAATGCGCGCTCAACTCGCGCTTCCACTTCGCTCGCTGGAAGCGCCGAAATGGTTTCGACGATGACCGTGGTGTCCATCGCGATGCGGTAGTGCACGGTGCGCTCCCGGGCGGATGCGGCATGAGTGACGGTGGTCATCACGCCTTCGCCTGGGCGATGGCCTGGGCCACGGCGCTCTTGTAAGCGTTCGAGCTATCGGTCGCTCCGGAGACGTGGTTGATGACGGCCGATTGTTTGGCGAGGACCTGGCCGGGCAGAGCGGAAACGCGCGAACACGGGTACCGCGTCTGGCAACTGACGATGTCGGCCGAGACGATCTTCCCGCCGGACACGACGACAGTAACGCCGATGTTGCCGTGGCGGCTGGTGCCGACGGCGCTGTAGCTCCCGTCCTTCAGGCCTGAACGCACCACGGTGGGTGTCGGGTTGGCCTTTGGCGTGGCCGTCGGCGCGGTCCGGTTACTGGAGCCCTGGGATGTGTTCGTGCTCCCCGCGCTACCGGGAACGATCACGGTGTTCGGAGTGGCAGTCGCGCCAACCTGCGCCGGCGCGGCGAGAATCGCATCAAGGTTCGCCGATGGGACCGAATCGGCAGCCGAAGTATTGAAATAGCCGACGGCGTACACCGACAGGATCGCCGCGGAACTCAAACCCACCAAACCTGCCTTGGAACGCAATCGCGGGGACTGCCAGATGCTGCGTCTCTGCTCGGATTTCGATCCGGGCGCGCGTTTCGAAGGCTGACCAGACATTGTTCGACCTCGTTCGGGCTATCTGATCCACAGACTAGGAAAGAATGATTGGAGAATTATGAGACGCGACGAAGGGCCGGCTAACGTCGCCTTTACCGTTGCGGCCAGCTTGACATGTGACTAAATACTCACATATCGTTCGGAACGTGGAACCGATCTTCAAGGCGCTCTCGGATGCCAGCAGGCGGTACCTGCTCGATCAGCTCTATCAGCGTGATGGCCAAACGCTCGCCGAGCTGCAGGCGTACTTGCCGGAAATGACGCGTTTCGGAGTGATGAAGCACCTGGCGGTTCTCGAGGAGGCCGGGCTCATCAGCACGACCAGGGTGGGCCGCGAAAAGTTCCACTACCTGAATCCCGTCCCGATCCAGGAGATCGCGGATCGTTGGATTTCGAAGTTCGCTCAGCCCTGGGTGGGTGCGCTCGCCGGGCTGAAGCACGACCTGGAGTTGGAAACCATGGAACGTCCAAAGCACATCTACGATGTCTACATTCGCGCCACGCCCGAACGTGTGTGGGAGGCTATAACCAGGGGCGACCAGACGGTCGCCTGGTTCCACGAGACAACCCTGACCGGCGAACTGAAACCAGGAGCGCCGTTCCAGCTCGTGAGCCGCGAAGGCGATTCAGCCGTGGACGGCGAGGTCCTCGAAATCGATCCCCCAAGGCGCTTTGTCCACACGTGGAAGGCAAACTGGGGCCCGGACTTCGCCAACGACCGTCCCAGCCGGGTGACGTGGGAACTCACGCCAATGGGCGAGACCACTCGGCTGAGGCTCACGCATGACGACTTCGATGGCGAAACCGTCACGTACAAATCGATTTCGCAGGGCTGGGCGCCGCTCTTGAACAGCCTGAAATCGTTCATTGAAACCGGTGAGCCGCTTGAGATTGCCGAGGAGGCTTCGTGATGCCCGCCAACTATCCCGACGATCCGGCTCCGCCGCCGGCGCCGTCCGGGGAGGCCCCAACCAAACTGAACGTGACGGGCAGCGCTCGAAAATCGCTTCAACCTCCATGGACCGGCGCCGGGAAACCGTCGTCCGCAAATTCCGGCAACCTGTGAAATGAAGAACACGGTTACTGACTGCCACAACTGATCGCCCGCCTCCCTCAACATTCTGTTCGGCTCAACCGATACCTACGGGGACATCTCGGGTGCCGCCGGAGGATCGTTGGCCGCTCAGACCGACTTCATCGCGCTGTTAACCGACCCGGACATGCTGCAGCTCATGCTGTTCGCCTGCCCGGACGGCGTGCTTGCAACCGATGCGGAGGACCGCATCGTCCTCTACGCGGGCGCCAGCGAGAGCATGTTCGGGCATGAACCGGTGGAAGTGATGGGCCGCGACTACAGCGTCCTCATCGACGATCCCGTTTCTGCTCAGTTCCTCAAGCGAGAGCTCAGCTTGCGCGGGCAGGTGGCGAACTTCGAAGTGCCCGCCGTGCGCAAGGGTGGAGCGCAATTCTCCGCCGCATTCTCCGCAGCGACCATGAAGGACCGCTACGGCGGAGTTCTCGGCACCATCTTCTACATCCGCGACCACTCCGGCGTGCGTGAAATCGAAGACGCCCTCCGCCTGAAGAACACCCAGCTCAACCACCTCGTTTCCGAGCTGGACCATCTGGCGAGGCACGACCAGCTCACCGGTCTCCTGCGGCGCGGCAGCGCCGTGGAAGCGGCCGAAGATGCCCTCCTCGCCTCCGGCCTCGACCGCAAGCCTTTCGGGGTAGCCCTTTTCGACCTGGACCACTTCAAGTCCGTGAACGACTCGTATGGGCATCTTGTCGGAGACAAGGTCCTGGCGACACTGGCCGGGATCCTTCGCCGCACTGCGCGCCAGGCCGACATCATCGGCCGATTCGGTGGCGAAGAGTTCGTGGCGTTCCTTCCGGGAGCGGACATCGACGCGGTGACGGGCTTCGCCGAGCGGGTCCGCGTCGGGATCGAGCGGTCCAAGCTGCACGTGGTCGATGACATCACGATCTTGATCACGATTTCCGCAGGGGTGGCGGCGATTCCATCGTGCGCCGATAGCCTCAACGAAGCCCTTCGCATCGCCGACGACCGGCTGTATGCCGCCAAACGCGGGGGACGAAACCTGGTGGTATCCACCGACAGTGATGAGCGCAGGAGTGCCGCATGACGACTGAACCATCATCGCTTGATAGTGACGCTCGAAACCGGCTCCGTCTGATCGTCAACCGCACGACAGACCTCACGCCGTTGAAGAGTGTTGCCACGAAGGCCATCCAGCTCGCGGAGGACGAACGCTCCGCGGCCATGGACCTTTCGACCGTGATCAGCTCGGACCAGGCGCTTACCTCGAAGCTGCTGAAGCTTTCGAACTCCGCCTACTACGGCTATGCGCGGCGCATCTCGAACGTGCGCGAAGCCGTCATCCTCCTGGGCATGCGCACGGTCCGCTCGGTCGCCATCTCTTCGGCGATCATCGATGCCTTCAAGATCCCGGAGCTCGAACGCGGTGGATTCGACCAGGATCTCTTCTGGGCGCACTCGGTGAGCGTCGGCCTTGTCGCCGAACTTATCGCCCGCGAGACCCGTGTCAGCCGCCCGGAGGACGCTTTCACGGCCGGCGTCCTCCACGATGTCGGCAAGCTCGCGATGATGCTCGCCGAACCGCAGCTCTTTGGCGAGGTCATCGACCTTGTGAACCACGAGGGGATGAAGTACCGCGAAGCCGAACTGGCGGTGTTCGAAATCGGTCACGAACACGTCGGCTCCCGGCTCGCCCAGCGCTGGAAGTTCCCTGAGACGCTGGTCTCGGCGATCCGTGATCACCACCCGAAGGCGGGCGTCCATGGCGTGACCTCGATGAGCGAGCTGGTGGCTGCCGCCGACCTGGCCTGCAACCGCGAGGGCCTGGCCTGTGGATTCGACTTCACCCGCGACGAATCGCGCAAGGATCTCACGGCAGTGCCCCCCGCGGTCGATATCGCCATCCGCAAGGTCCACGGCGGCATGGCGACAGTGGAAGAGAAGGCCCGGGCCTTCCTCCTCCATGTCACGTCACGGGCTCCACGCTGGTATGCCACGCGCGGGGATGGCGAAGTTTCTGACTCGGAAAAGAGTGATCAGGCCGGCGCGGCCTGATGTTCCGGCCACTTCTGGCCGATATCCGTTAGTGAGGACAATGTATGAAGCAGCGGTCTGAGTCAGCAGCCGAAGCCCCTGAACGGTCGGGTCACGACACGCGAAAGCTCGTGATTCGCATTGTGCTGCTCGCCGGCTGGGGGCTTGTGCTCGCGGTCCAGGTCGCCAGCACGGTTAGCAATCCTTCGACGTCCAACGTCATCGTGTCGGCCGCGTTCCTGCTTCTCTTCGCCATCGTCAACCTCAATCTGCTGCTCATGGGCTGGCTCGGTGGCCGAAGCTGGCGCCGTGTTTCATCGAAACTCCACGGTTCGGCCTACCTGAGCGAGTTCCAGAACCTGCCCAACCGCAACTACGTGCTCGCCGAACTCCGCCGCGAAATGCCGCGCGCGCGCACGCACAACGCTCCGTTCGTGCTCATTCAGCTCTCGCTCGAGAACCTGGACCAGGTCCGCGAGCGCCGGGGTGACGAATTCGCCGACCGCGCTGTGAACTCCCTCGTGGATGTCCTCAAGCGGCTCACCCGGAGCTCCGACTTCCTCGCCCATCTCGGTGGCCCGCGCTTCGTGGTCATGCTCGTCGAGTGCACGCTCGAGCAGTCCTACATCTACCTGAAGCGGGTGCCCGGCAATATCTCCGTTAGCGACGGCCACCAGATGCTTGATATCCCTGTGACGGCGCGGGTGCACCAGTACGACCTCGAATCGCTCTACGCGACCGATGTCCTCCGCGACCTTGAGGAGATGAAGCCGCTCCGCCGGCGCGAACAGCCGCGAATGGATTCACTTGCCGCCTGAGCTGCGCCCCGCCGACCGGCGCGACTCTCCCACGACGTGCAGCTTCAAAAAGTTCGTTGTCCCTTGCTGACTCACCGGCAGGCTCGCCACCACCACCACTTCTTCGCCTTCCACCGTGTGCTTTCCTTCGAGCAGGAGATTGTCCACGAGGGTGAGCAACTCCTCTGAGGTGTCCACGAGGTCGCTGCGGATGGGGACGACCCCGCGCGCCAGGGCGAGGCGCCGCGTCACCGTGGGATGCGGCGAGATCGCGAAGATGGGCGCGTTCGGGTGCACCTTACTGAGGAGCATGCCCGTGTAGCCACTGTTGGTGAAACAGACCACCCCGCGCATATTCGGGTCGGACTCGACGATGCGGCGTGCAGCCAGCGAAACCACCAGCGAGTGATCATCCATTTCCGGCAGGGTCTGCGCTGCGCGTTCGTACTCCGACATTGAGGCTTCTGCCCTCCGAATAATGCGGTCCATCATCGCCACGGCCTCGACTGGATGCTTCCCCACCGCGGTTTCGCCACTCAGCATCAGCGCGTCCGAAAGCTCCCAGACAGCATTGGCCACATCGGAAGCCTCCGCACGCGTTGGGCGAGGGGAATCGACCATCGATTCGAGCATCTGGGTGGCGGTGATGACCGGGATCTTGTTTTTGGCGGCAGCGTCGATAATCCGGCGCTGCTGGATTGGCACGTCTTCCGGAGGCAGTTCCACCCCGAGGTCTCCGCGCGCGACCATCGCGCCGTCCGCTTCAGCGAGGACCTCATCGAGGTTGTTGACGGCCTGGCGGCGTTCGATCTTGGCGATGATCGGAATTTCCGCACCCATCTCGGCAATGAAGTCTCGCGTGCGCGTGATGTCGTCGGCGTCGCGCACGAAGCTCAGCCCGAAGTAGTCCACCTCGAGCTTGATGCCGTATTCGATGCATTCCTTGTCCCGGTCCGTGAGCGCCGGAGTGGTCAGGTTCGTCGAGGGAAAGCTGACCCCTTTATGAGAACCCAGGAATCCGCCGGTGAGGATCCGGCATTCGAGCCCTTCAGGGCTGGCCCGGAGCACCTCGAGTTCAATCTTCCCGTCATCGATGAGGACACGTTCGCCCGCCTGCACATCTTCCGTGAGGCGCGGGTATTCCACCTGCAGCAGTTGCTCGTTGCTGGGCACATCGCGATTCGTCAGGCGGATTTCACGCCCGGACACCAGTTCGAGTGTGCGTTCGTATTCCGTTTCCCCGGTCCGCAATTTCGGGCCGCTCAGGTCCATCAGGATGGCGATCGGCTTCCCGAGGTCGGCTGAGACCTTGCGCACAAGTTCAACCGCATCGCCGTGGCTTTCGGTGCTTCCGTGGCTCGTATTCAGCCGGGCCACGTCCATTCCAGCGCGAATCATGGCGGCGATCGTCTCGTGATGGAGCGAGGCCGGGCCCAGCGTGCAGACAATTTTCGTGCGACGCATTACCGACCAGTGTAACAACACTCTTTGAACGCCCCGTTTCGAGACGTAGACTCTGGTTCATGCCCACGCGCGACGGCCGCATGAAGGCCCGGGAATGGCTCTTCTATACCGAGGACCTGGCCCTCGCCGCCCTCCACGAATCGGTCCCGCGCCCCCAGCGCAAGGTCATGTGGACGATCCTGCAGTTCTACTGGGATCAGCCGCTCGTCCATTTCGAACTCCAGCCGCAGCCTTCGCGCTCCCTGATCGAAGTTGGTCTCCATTTCGAGGGTCCGCTCGAACAGAACGAATACTGGGCGGGCCGAGTGGCACAGCACCAGGACGAGATCCGGGCGGCGCTCGGCGACGAGTGGGAGCTCGAGGAGTGGACCAAGAGCTGGCGCCGAATCCACCGGCCCTACCACTTCGAGCAACTGACCGCTCCGCTCGGCCGCGAAATTGCCGCGGAGTGGGCGAAGGCGATCAACCTGATGTGGCCGTTCGCGCAGACCCGGGAAGCGTTCGCCGCGCCGCACCACGCCGGAGACGAGCTGGCCGTGGCCCTTCGCTGACCGTCGCGGTTGCCAGCGCCCGGCCCCGAGGCCAGAATCGGCGCGATGTCTGAACCACTCGCCTGCCCCGCACTCGACGCCCCGCTCACGATTAGCCGAGATACCTTCGGAGTCGCTCATGTAGAAGCGGCCACCGAGCACGACGCCTGGCTTGGCCAGGGATTTGTTGCCGCGCAGGATCGGCTCTGGCAGATGGAATACGACCGGCGCCGGGCCGTGGGCCGGTGGTCGGAGGCTGTCGGGCCGTCGGGCCTCGCCGCCGACCGTGTGGCGAAACGGCTCGGCATCGAAGCCGCCGCCAAAGCCGACCTGGAGGTCATGGCCCCCGAAGCCCGGGCCATGTTCGAAGCCTACGCGCAGGGGGTGAACGCCTTCCTTGCGTCGAATCCGCCGCTGCCGCCGGAATACGGCCTCACGGGCATCGCGCCCGAACCTTGGGAACCGTGGCACTCCATCGCCGTCTTCAAGATCCGCCACATCCTCATGGGGCTCTGGCAGTGGAAGGTCGCCTGCGCCGGCCTGCTTGCCCGCGTGGGCACGGAGAAGTGGCAGTCCCTCCAGTTTCTGCCTGCCGTCGGCACATCGGTGATCCTGCCGCCGGGCACGCAAATCAAGCAGCTCTACACCGATGCGAGCGCGGAAATCGGCGCCGTGGCCGAGCACCTCGGTTTCCTCTCCGAGATCGACGCGGGATCCAACTCGTGGGTAGTGAGCGGCGCGCGCACCACTACGGGCAAACCGGTCATCTGCAACGATTCGCATCGCGCACTGGATGTACCCAACGCGTACTGGCAGGTCCACCTGTCGTGCCCTGAGTTCAACGTTGCCGGCGCCACCTTCGCCGGGTTCCCGGGCTTCCCGCATTTTGGTTTCAATGGCTCGGTCGCCTGGAACATCACCCATACCCAGGCGGACTACCAGGACCTGTTCATCGAGAAATTCGAGGGCCCCGCGGGCGAACGCTACCTCACCGAGTCCGGGCTCCGGGACGCCGAACGCCGCACCGAGACCATTCAGGTGCGCGGAGCGGCATCGGAAACAGTCGAAACCTGGAGCACCCGCCACGGGCCGATCGTTCACGGAGATCCCCGGTCCGGCATGGCGCTCGCGCTGAGTTATACCGCGCTGAAAAGCGGCAAGCGGCCCTTCGATGGCCTCCGAGCCACCGTGATGGCGAACAATGTCGAGTCTCTTTTCGAGGCCCAGCGTACGTGGGTCGACCCGGTGAACAACCTTGTCGCCGCCGATACCTCCGGGAATGTTGGCTACATGGTGCGCGGTGACATTCCGGTGCGCGCTTCGAAGGCCGGGCGGCGCCTGCCCGTGCCGGGGTGGACAGGCGAACACGAATGGCGCGAGTCCGTGCCATTTGAACGTCTTCCGCGCTCCATCAACCCGGCTGAAGGGTTCTACGCGACCGCCAACCAGCGTGTCATCGCGGCCGATGAGCCGTACATCTCGGCGTACTTCGCCAACCCGGCGCGCGCCGACCGCCTTGTCGAACTCCTCGGCGGCGAGACACGGTTTACGCCCGGGCAGGTGGCAGGATTCCAGGCCGATACGGTTTCGAAGTTCGCCCGGACGTGGGCGAACTTCCTAGCCAAGCAACCTCCCATGGACGGCGTCGCCGAGCAGGGCCGCGCCATGCTCGGCGCCTGGGACGGCGACCTGCGCGTCGACAGCGGCGAAGCGCTGCTCTACGCCTACTTCCGGCGGGCGCTCCTGCGTGAGCTTTTCGCACCGGTGGTCGGTGAAGAGACGTGGGCCTGGCTGACCACCGACGCGAATCCCGGGCTTGGCCGGATCGTGAGCGGGCTGATGGGAGAGGTGGTCGCGCACCTGAATGAAGGCACTCCACCGCCGTGCGGCGGTGATTGGCCGAGCGTGCTCGCGCGTGCGCTCGAGAGTGCCTGGGCTTCGGCTGTGCAGAAGGGCGGCCCGGAGCCAGCGTCCTGGCGCTGGGGCGATTCGCACCGCACGGCCAGCCGCAACCCGCTTAGCCCGGTGTTTCCCGATGCGGAACTCGACCCGCCTTCCGCCACGGTCGGCGGCGATGCCGACACCATCCGTTGCGCGGGCTACGGAGTCAGCGGCAAGCGCGACTTCGTGATCGCCTCCACCTCGGTCTACCGCCAGGTCGTCGACTTCGCAGACACCGATAACCCGTCGTTCGTCATCCCCGGCGGCGTTTCAGGCGACTCGACCAGCCCCCACTTCGCTGACCAGCTCCCGGTATGGGAGCGGTGCGAGCGCATCCCGATGCATCGCCTGCCGGATCAGATGAAGGCCGCCGCCCGGTCCGTCCTCACGCTCAAGCCGTGAAGCGCCGCGGGTCAAACGTTGAAGAGGATGTTCATGATGTCGCCATCCTGGACGACATACTGCTTGCCTTCCGTGCGGAGCAGGCCGCGCTTTTTGGCCTCGGCCTCGGAGCCGCATTCGACCAGGTCTTCGAAACGAATGACCTCGGCACGGATGAACCCGCGCTGAAGGTCCGAATGGATTTTGCCGGCGGCGATCGGCGCGGTTGATCCGCGAGCGACTGTCCAGGCGCGGCACTCATCGGGGCCGGCAGTCAGGAAGCTGATGAGCCCCAGCAGCTCGTAGCTGATGCGGATGGCGCCCGCCATGCCGCTCTCGGTCACCCCCGCCGAGGCGCGGAACTCTTCCGCGTCCTCATCGCTCAATTCGTTCAGGTCCATTTCGAACTTGCCGCAGAACACGGCCACGTCCATTCCAGTCTTCTGGAATTTCGCCCGGTAGGTCGCTTCGATCTCGCTCCGGTTCGCGAGCTGCCCTTCGCCGATGTTCACGACGATCATCAGTGGCTTGGCAGTCAGGAACTGCGAGCCCTCGAGCAGCTTCTCGTCCTCTTCGTTCAGTCCCTGTTCGCGCAACGGCTGTTCGTTCTCGAGACCAGCCTTCATTCGCGTCAGGAGGTCCTTGAGGCGCTGCATCTGGTCCCGCTCGCCGGCCTTTACCGAGCGCATCTCTGTCTCCAACCGCTGGAGGCGCCGCTCGATAATCGAAAGGTCGAGGAACGACAGTTCGAGGTCCATCGTGGCAATGTCTCGCTCAGCGTCGATCGTGATCTCGGGGTGCGGCACCGCATCGTCTTCGAAGGCCCGCACGACGTGGATGAGCGCGTCCATCCGGGCGAGGTCGTTGATGAACTTCCCGGCGGGGCCTTCACCCTTCCCGAAGCTCTCTCCGGCGGCGGGGAAGTCCACGTACTGGATCGTCGCGTAGGTGACTTTCTTCGGTTTGTAAATCTCCGCGAGCCGGTCCACGCGCGAATCGGGCACATTTACCACGCCGACATTTGGCTGGTTCGAAGAGCTATAGGCGCCGACCTGGGCGCTCCCGCGCGTTACCGCGTTGAAGACGGTGGTCTTACCTGAGCGCGCGAGTCCAATAATCCCCAACTGCATCTGAATAGGTTGCGGCGATCCTTTCCAACGGCCAACGCCGGGCCCCTCGAAAATAGTTTCTCTTGCAATAACTATTAGACGATCGCTACTTGACGATAGGCGCCGGCCTCGGCAAGACTCCCCAATCCGCGTTTGACAGCAAACGCGGCTTTTGCGTCGCGGAGAAATCGAGGGGGAATGACCCAGTACATCATCAAACGGCTGATGGCCTCGGTTCTGGTGCTGTTTGTCATCAGCATCCTGGTCTTCGTTGCCGTCCGTGCCATCCCCGGTGACGTCTGCAAAATCGTCCTCAACGTGCAGGATGTCGATAAGGCGCAGTGCGACGCTGTCCGCGCCGAACTGGGGCTCGATGAACCCATCGCCACGCAATACGTGAAGTACATGGGCGGCGTCCTCACTGGCGACTGGGGCCAGGCCCTCATCTCCCACCAGGACGTCTGGCACGAAATCAAGATCCGTATCCCGCTGACCGTGGAACTGACCCTGCTGGCGACCGGGTTCGCCATCATCATCGCCCTGCCCATGGGCATCATCTCGGCGATGAAGCAGGACACTCCTATCGACTACGTCCTTCGCATCACGTCGATCGGCTGGCTCAGCCTGCCATCCTTCTGGGTCGCGACGATGCTCATCGTCTTTCCCGCTCGATGGTGGGGCTATAGCCCGCCCGTGGGCTACGTGGACATCTGGGAAGACCCACTGAAGAACCTCGAACAACTGTATCTCCCGGCGTTTTCGCTCGGCCTGGCCCTGAGCGCCTCGCTGACGCGCATCACACGCTCATCGATGCTCGAGGTGCTCCGCCAGGACTACATCCGGACCGCCCGAGCCAAGGGCCTGAAGGACCGTGTCGTCGTCATCAAGCATGCGTTGAAGAACGCCATGATCCCGGTGGTCACCCTCTTCGGCCTCCAGGTTGGCGTGCTCTTCGGCGGTACCGTTGTCCTCGAAGGCATCTTCTCGCTCCCTGGCCTCGGGTTCCTCACGTTCCAGGCGGTGACGGTGAAGGACTACACCCAGGTGCAGGGTGTCGTCCTCTTCTTCGCGACGGTACTGGTGACCATCAACCTCCTGGTCGACCTTAGCTACGCGTGGTTCGACCCACGGATCAGGTACGCCTGATGGTTGCCGAATCCACCATGCCGCCGATTCAGCGTGAAATGCTCGCCAGCCCCAGCCGCTGGACGAAGCTTCTCCGTGTCGCGAAGAGCAAGCCGATTGGTACCATCGCAGCCATCATCTGCATCTTGCTCGTGCTGATCGCCATCTTCGCGGATGTGCTTGCGCCCCAGGCAGCGAACAACGTGAATCCGACGCAGAACCCGCGCCTGCTCGCGCCGTCGTTCTCGCATCCCTTCGGGACCGACAACCTCTTCCGTGACATGTACAGCCGGATCCTCATCGGCAGCCGGATATCCCTGGGCATCGGGTTTATGTCGGTCTTCTTCGGCACGATCATCGGGACAGTCCTTGGCCTGATCGCCGGTTACTTCCGGGGCAAGGTTGATCTCGTGGTTAGCCGAGTAATGGAAATAGTGCTGGGATTTCCGCCGCTCGTGCTGGCGATCTTCTTGCTCGCAATCTTCCTCACCCAAAAGGGCTACAGCCTGAAGGGATTCATCATCTTTTCGCTGACGATTGGCATCATCATCGCCCCGGCTACCGCCCGGATTGTACGGGGCTCAGTTCTCGGCATCAGAAACCTCCAGTATGTGGAGGCAGCCGAATCTATCGGCAACACGCCATTGCGCATCATGTTGCGGCACGTGTTGCCAAACGTAGTTGCGCCTATCATCGTCATTGCGAGTATTCAGATAGGGAACGCCATTCTTGCCGAAGCAGCGCTGAGCTTCCTCGGCCTGGGCATTTCCGATGACTCACATCCGAGCTGGGGGAAGATGCTGCAAGATACGCGGCCGGTCTGGAACCTCGCGTGGTGGACCGCAGTCGTGCCTGGCATGGCGATCAGCGTTGCCGTGCTGAGCTTTAACCTTTTCGGAGATGCGCTCCGCGACGTTTTGGATCCGCGGTTGCGGCAGTCGTCGTAATAACAAGGGGACAATGCGGCTCAGGCCGCTTGCAGGGAGAAAACTACATGGAACAAAACTCGAACTATTGGCTCCGAAGGAAACTGAGCCGCCGTACCGCCCTTCGCGGCTCCGCGTTCGCGGGCGTTGGCGCAGCGTCGCTCGCCCTCGTCGGCTGCGGCGACGATGACGACGACGACGATACTTCGCCAACAGCAACCACTGCTGCGGGCGGTTCGCCGACAGCCGGCGCAAGCCCGACCACTGCGGTGAAGCAGCCGAAGCCCGGTGGAGCCTTCTCGTTCCAGATGCCGGCCATCCCGCCGAGCCTCGACCCATACACCCAGACGTCGTACCAGAATGCCTACGTCAACGGCCTCAGTTACAGCAAGCTCGTTCGCTTCGCCGCGGGCGTGCCCGAAGTGGCCCCAGCCGACAACACTATGGAGCCGGATCTCGCTGAGAAACTTCCGGAACAGCCGGATGAGCTCAAATACATCTTCAAGATCAAGAAGAACGCCAAGTGGCAGGACGTCGCGCCGACAAATGGCCGGGCGCTGACCTCCAAGGACGTTCTCTACGCGTTCGATCGCTACCTGAATTTCGAAAAGTCGGTCCACAAGACTGGACTCGCCTTCACGGACAAGATCGAGGCGCCGGACGATAACACAGTGGTTATCACTACCAAGGCCCCGTACGCGGACACGATTTCGTACCTCGGCGGAAACCTGGGTGCCTGGATCTCGCCGAAGGAGCACGCTGAGAGCCCCGAAGCCGCGACGAAGATGGTCGGTAGCGGCCCGTTCACGATGACCGAGCTCCAGACCGGCGTCAGCATCAAGTGGAAGAAGAACGCGTCGTACTTCGATAGCCCGTACCCGTACTTCGATGACCTGACGGCTTTCGGTGTTTCGGACCTCCAGAAGCGCGTCGCCGACTTCTCCTCGAAGCAGGTCGACCTCACCTGGTTGTTCCTTCCGGACCCGCGCGACCAGGTCAAGAAGAACCGTCCCGACGCCAAGTTCGAAGAGACCCAGGGCATCGGTGGCTACATCTACCTCCGGACGGACAAGCCTCCGTTCAACAACAAGCTCGTCCGCCAGGCCATCTCGATGGCTCTCGACCGAAAGGCCATTCGCGACGCCATCAGCGGCGGCGAAGGCGTTCCGGACCAGCTCTACTTCGTTGGCTACCCATTTGCCCGCCAGCCGAAGGACCTGCCGCAGGGCAAGTACTGGGAATACAACCTGGCTGAAGCCAAGAAGATGATGTCGGCGGCAGGTGTCGGCGAGATCAACACCACCTGGAGCCATGCCGACGTCACGGCCTACGGCCAGGAATATCTCGATACCGCCACCCTCGCCCAGGCGCAGCTGAAGGAAATCGGCATCAACATCACCGACAACATTCAGCCGTACGCCAACTACATCAGCACCACGTACCAGGGCAACTACGAAGGCATGGGCCACAGCCCGCGTGCCGTTTCGTACTTCCTGGACTTCATCACCGAGCGCTTCACCATGAAGCCGAAGCGTGGCCGAATTAACCTCAGCTACGTGACGGACCCGGCGCTCGAAGACCTCATGGACAAGCAGCGCTCGCAGCTCAAGCTCGAAGAGCGCCTCCAGACCGTCAAGCAGATCGAAGAACTCGTCGCCGAAGAGCAGTACGAGATCTACTTCTCGACCGACACCCGCTCCTACTTCTGGAACCCGGACATCCAGAACTACCGCCCGACGGCGTGGTTCCCGTACACCCACCTGATGAAGACCTGGCGCGACGCCTAGTTTTCCCAGGCCAACCAAAATCGAAGCGCCCTCCTCGCGGAGGGCGCTTTTGTTTGCTGTTTTGCCTTGCGACGAAGTCAGGTCAGGCGAGCATGCGCCGCGGCAGGGCGCCCTCGAGTTCAAGCAATGCGGACTTCATCGCCAGCCCGCCGCCGAACCCGTGCAGCGACCCGTCGCTTGCCACCACTCGATGGCAGGGAAGCCAGAGCGGGATCGGATTCGAGCCCACGGCGGCGCCAATCGCCCGTGGAGCGTGGCCTTCGCCCACGTGACGGGCCAGCCAGCCATAGCTGCGGGTTTGCCCGCGTGGGATCTCGCGCAGGGCGAGCCATGTCTTAGCCTGGAGCTCCGTGCACTCGGGTAACTCCACCGGAAACTGTTCGATAGGTGCCGCGTCGCCGGCCGCATACGTCCTGAGCAGTTCCGTCGCAGCCGTCGCGAGGGGGTGTTCGCCCGGCGTCGCTCCGTACGACGCCAATTCACCGGCCACCGCCTGCTCTGAGCGGTGAAATAGCGTGGCGTAGCGAATTCCGGCTGGACCCAGCGCAACTCCGGCCCAGCCCAGTTCCGTGTTGGTCCAGGCGGCGGTCAACGTCTCCATAGCGTGTCAACGCGCGCCGCGAGCTAGAGTAACGCGGCCCGCCCGCTTACTTCTTCTTCCGGTTCTTCGGCTGGCGCCGGAAGATCTTTGCCGTCAGCGCGCCGCGAAGGCTCCGGTACGAAGTCTCGGCGTCCTCGTCGTCGATGCGGACCAGGTCGGGCCGGCCATAGCGGGATTCTTCGTAGGCGCTCGAGAGCAGCATCGCGTCATCCTCGCGGTCGATGGACTTCCCGATGCGGCGGGACCATTCGCGCGGTGTTTCGGCCGGCTTGCTGCCGAGCTTCGCCCAGCCGGCAAGCCTGTGGGTCTTCGCCCAGAGCTTCGCGCGCCCGTCGAGGCCGCCGAGGCCCCAGTTCCAGGCCAAGCGCCCGGAGAGGGCGAGTGCCGCGAGCGCCACCATCACGCCGGCGGCCGTGAAGACGAGGGTCCACGGGAACTGCTGGTTCACGACCGGCTCTTCGGCAATCGCGCCACCGGGACTGTTTGGATCGAGCGGGACACCCGGGACATCCTGGAAGATTTCATCGAGGTTCGGCTCTTCGAAGGGGTCGCCGTCGCTGATAATGTCGCCAATCCCCTGGCCGTTCGCACCGCCCGCCGGTCGGTCGGCTGTCGGATTGAAGTTCACCCAGCCATAGCCGGCGAAAAATACTTCGACCCACGTATAGGCGTTGTCTTTCTTGATGACGTAGTTCGTTTCGTCGCCGGTCGCGGGATCGAGGACGTAGCCGACCGCCAGCCTGCAGGGGACGCCCTGCGTCCGCAGCATCACGCACATCGCCGTCGACTGGTAATCGAAGTAGCCACGCTTCAGGTCAAAGAGGAGGAAGTCCGTGGCGTCACGTCCCGGGGGCGGCGAAGGGACGGTCAGGTCGTACGGCATCTCGCGGAGGAAGCTCTCAATGGCTTCGGCAGTGCCGTACGGCGTGGAAGCGCCCGCCTCGGAGACGATTCGCTGTGTCTCTTCACGCACGCGGTCCGGGAGCGATTTTGGAAGCTGCAGGTACCGGCCCGTGACCCACTCGGGGTAGTCCGTGCCGGAATTATTCAGCTGTTCGGCGTTGGCCTTCGAGATGGAACCGATGGCCACGTAGGTGTCGTTCTTGTTCAGTCCGCGCCGGCTGCGAATCTCTTCGATGTCGCCATCGAACCCCTTGGGGTGCTCGATGGTGGTGTCGACGTTCGCGATCAGCGGTGTGCCGGGCGTGAGCAGGGTGCTCTCCCCGTCGAGCACGGTCACCCGAAGGATCGAGACATCGCGCGAGGTGTAGGACTGTGCGACTTCCTCGTCCGGAGCAAGCGTCCGCGCATCGACGCGGTCGGTTTCGCGGCCGGTGACCTTCCAGCCCGCGCCGGTGTAGTCGTCGTAGCTGGTGGCCCGAATGAGGCCGGCATCGGGACTGTTCACTTCGAACAGCTGCTTGGTGCCGAGCTTCACATCGCCCTGGATGGGCAGGGTATCGCCGAAGCTGTGCAGCTGCGCGCCCTTGCGCGAATCGATGTTGTGGAAGAGGCGCACGAACGTATCGGATTGTCCGGTGACGGGCTTCGCGACGGTGTTGAACACGCTCTCGACGGCCTTTGCCTGGTTGCCGAGCGGGATGACCCAGGCGCCGACTATCAGTCCGACGGTGGCGAGCACGGTGAGCTGAATCGAGCTCACGCTGATGAATTCGGGGTAATCGATGCCGTCCTTCTTCCACTCGTCCTGGTTCTTCTGCAGGTGCAAGCGGGCGATGAGGATGATCGCGCCGAAGAGGAAGACGACAAACGCTTCGCTCGGCTTGCCGCGGAGGAAGCTGATGTTCGTCAGGAGGATGATTCCGCTGGGCACCACGGCCAGCCATGCGTTCCGCCACCGGAAGAGGCACCAGGCCGCAAAGTAGGTCGAAAGGAAAATGAGGGCGTGGACGAGGACGACGAACGGCAGGTTGTCGTTGCTGATGTCGCCGGCGCGAACCACGTGGTACCACTCCACCATCCGGAAGCGGTAGTCCGAGAGGCGTTCTCCGAGGGTTACGCCGTCGGCGAATGTCTGGGTGGCCATCACCACCACCACGGCGCCGAGGAGCAGGGCAACGGGATGGATGGCGGCCGCGTGGTAGCGGATGCGCGCCGCCACCATGCCGATAAGCAGTCCGGCGATGGCGGTCGGGGGGAAGTCCGGCATGCGCCGGACCCAATTCGCCTGTTCGAGTGAAACCGCCACCGCCATGAAGGTGATGACGGCCGCGGCGAAGGTGAGCCAGTCTTCCCAGCTCATCACGAGACGAGGGGCGCGGATCGCGGCCGAACTGATACGGCGGGCGGCTGGACGTTCGAGTGGGGGATTTATTGTTGCCATGCGTTCACCCCGCTCCCGGTTGGGCTCAGCGCAATGCTCAGGTCATCGCCGCGCCGAACCACATACGTAAGGATATCGCTCGCGGTTAACTGTCCAAATAGCATAAGGGGTGAGCGCGAATCCCCGAAGGTCGAGGGATCGAGCAGCACCACGGCCGCGCGTACGCCCCGTTGCGTGAGCGACTGGATCGCCGTCAGCCAGGTGTCATCCGTCGATGAAGTCACGACGATCAGCGTGGTGTGCCGCCCGAAGCGCCGCTGTTCCTCCATCAGGATGTTCGAAAGTGGCGCATCACCCACGGCGCTGGCCGTCGCCAGGGTCTCCAGGATCCGCGTCAGCTGTTGCTGGCCGCGTTCCGGTTCGGTGATTCGCAGGTCCTTCCCGAAGCTGATGAGCCCCACCGGCCGGTTATTCACGATGTAGTGGCGCGCCACGCTCGCCGCGATGCGCACCCCGTATTCCTCGGTGCTTTCTTCGTCCTTGCCGGCATTCACGCGGCGCTCAAGGTCCAGGATCACCCAGATATCGCTCGCAGGATCGAGCTCGAAGGTCTTCACCATGAGCTCTCCGGTGCGCGCGGTGCTCTTCCAGTGGATGCGGTTGAACGCGTCGCCCGGCGCGTACTCGCGGATGCCGGAGGCGTTGGGCGTGATGTAGTGCGTGCGGCGCCGGAAGCGGCCCTCGCCCGGGAGGTTTGCCGGGGGCGCCTGGAAGTGCGGCAGGTCGATGACTGCCGGGTACACGAGAATCTGTTGCTGGCCGCCGATGTAGCGGTGGCGGGTGAAGATGCCGAACGGGTCGGTCGCGGTGATTCGCAGCGGTCCCCAGTCGAACAGGCCGCGTCGCGTGAGCCGGGTGTTGACCACCCAGTTGCGGCTGCGCCGCGGCGGAATGATGACGACGCGCCTGGAACGATGGCCGGGCAGGTCACTCGGGTCTTCAATTTCAAGCCAGACCTTGGGCAGCACCGAACGGTTGCGCACTTCGATGATCTCTTGCGCTTCCTGGCCAACCTGGGCGCGGGCCGTCCGCCTGTCGACATCGGCCTCGAGGTTTCGCGTGTTCCACCACACCAGCAGCCAGGCGAATGGAATCGCGAGCGCGATGATGTAGACGAGCCTGAAGAGCAGCCAGAAACCCGTCCCGAAGGCCGTGAACATCGCGGCCAGCAGGATGAGGACGACGAGCGTCAGGATCCGCCGTTCCGGCGCGACCAGTTTTCGCCCAAGGCCGATCACCCGGTTACACCCGCGCCCGGGCGCCCGGGACCGCCACTCGCGAGAGGCACTGCGCCACCACGTCTGCCTGGGTCATGCCCTTCACCTTCGCTCCGGGGCTGACAATCACGCGGTGCGCGAGCGTGAAGAGCGCGAGCTCCTTCACGTCGTCCGGCGTGACGAAGTCGCGGCCTTCTAGCAGCGCCTTGGCCTGCGATGTCCGGAAGAGCGCAAGCGAGCCGCGGGGACTCGAGCCGAGGTAGACCGCCTCGTGTTCTCTCGTCGCGTTCGAAAGCTGCACGATGTACTGCTTGATTAGCGGATCGACGTAGATCTCGCGGACCGCGCGCTGCAACTGCAGGATCTCGTTTGCGTCGGTCACCTGCTGGAGCGACTCGATGGGATGCACCGTCTGCTGCTGGTCGAGGACGAGGACTTCATCCGTCGGGCTGGGGTAGCCCAGGTAGATGCGGATGAGGAAGCGGTCGAGTTGCGCTTCGGGCAGCGGGAACGTCCCTTCGTACTCGATCGGGTTTTGTGTTGCGAGCACCATGAACGGCGCCGGCATCTTGTGAGTCACGCCGTCGACCGTCACCTGGCGCTCTTCCATGGCTTCGAGCAGCGCGGACTGTGTTTTTGGCGTGGCCCGGTTGATCTCGTCGGCGAGCACGATCTGGGCAAGGATGGGGCCGGAACGGAATTCGAAGTCGCCGACCTTCTGGTTGTAGATCGAGACACCGGTGACGTCGCTGGGCAGCAAGTCCGGCGTGAACTGGATGCGCCGGAACGTGCATCCGGTTGAAACGGCTATCGCCCGGGCGAGCATGGTCTTGCCGACGCCCGGGACGTCTTCAATGAGCATATGGCCGCCGCAGAGCAACGCGGTTACGGCGAGTCGTATCTCACGATTCTTGCCGACGATGACGTTCTGAACGTTCGAAATGATTCGCTCTGCAACGATTTTTGGGTCTTCCACGAAGGTGTGACTCCCGCTGAAAAATAACGGACGTGGCAGCGATGAAAATGTGCCACGCGGCTCCCGTGTTGGTGGCGCGAATTATAGCAATCTCCTATCGCTCGCTGGTTAAGTCGTCTATCCGTGCCGGATCGGCATTTGGGCTCGATTTCGGGGATGTTAAAAGACCCCCACTACCCTGATAGGCAGGTTGTTCAAAAGCGTTTCAGGCCCACAAGCTGGAAAGGCGTATTGCCTTTGAATCGACATCTCCCCCAAAGGAATGAGGCGCCGATTGCGAGCGCTCACCTACGGTGGATCACCGCCCCCAATGCCCCGGAGGAAACAACGCTTGGCTTCTCGCAATGCCGCCAACTCAAAGCCGCCCCTGCTCGAACGCTGGGCCAGGTTCGCCCATCGCCGCCGCGGTGCCGTGATCGGCGCCTGGTTCGCCGGCCTCGCCCTGCTGCTCTTCGGAATGGTCCAGTTCGGAGGAGAGTTCTCGTCCGACTTCACGCTGCCAGGCTCTGAATCGCAGAAGGCATTTGACCTTCTGAAAGCCGAATTCCCGGCAAGGGCTGCCGGTGAAGCGGACCTTGTGTTCGAGGCCGAGCGTGGCCTCGATGACCCGGCGATCAAGACGCAGGTCGAACGCGCCATCAACGAGGTCAAAGCTTCGCCCCAGGTCGCCGAAGTCGAATCGCCGTACGACAACCCGGCTTACATCGCGCAGGGCGGCACCATCGCCCGCGCGGTAATCCGCTTCGATGTTCCCGTCGATGACGTTGAGCTCAAGTCGGTGAATGCGCTACTCGATACCGTCGATGCCAACAACGGCAATGGGCTGACCGTCGAGGTGGGCGGCGACGCGGTGTACTTCAACGAGCAGCCGGCCTTCGGCTCCGAAATGCTCGGCGTGCTCGCTGCCGTCGTCATCCTGTTGATCGCGTTCGGATCGGTGGTCGCGATGGGCCTGCCCGTGGTCTCGGCCCTCTTCGGACTGGCCGGAGGCTTCGCCATCATCGCCCTGCTTGCGAACTTCTTTGGCTTCCCCGACTTCAGCGGCCAGTTCGCCGCCATGATTGGCATCGGCGTCGGCATCGACTACAGCCTGCTGGTGGTCACTCGCTACCGCGAGGGGCTGCACACTGGCAACTCGGTCGAAGAATCGGTCGTGATGGCCGTGACGACGGCCGGCAAGGCAGTCATCTTCGCTGGCATTGTGGTGGCGCTCGCGTTCTTTGGGCTGTTCGTGATGGGGCTGCCGTTCGTGGCGATGCTCGGAACGTCAGGCGCCATCGTAGTCATACTGGCGGTCGTCATCGCGCTCACTGTCACCCCGGCCGGGCTCTCCCTGGTGGGTCACCGCATCGACAGTCTGAAGGTTCCCTTCCTCCACCAGAAGGAAGGCGTGGACGAGACGAGTATGTGGTACCGGCTCAGCCGCCGCATCCAGCGCAGTCCGCTGCCGTTCGCTGCTGTCTCGGCTGGTCTGCTCCTGTTCCTCGCCTTCCCGCTCCTGAAAATGGACCTTGGCTTCACGGATGCAGGCAACGGAAGCACGAATCTCCACAGCCGGCGCGCGTATGACCTTTTGGCCAAGGGTTTTGGCCCGGGCTTCAACGGCCCGATTCTCGCCGTCGTCGATGTCTCTGAGGGTGGCCAGGACACGATCGACAAGGCGCGCGAGGCCATCGCAAAGGATCCGAACGTCCAGGCCGTCGCCGAGGCCTTCTCGAATGGTGGCAACACCGTCGTCTTCAGCATCTTCCCGAAGACCAGCCCGCAGGACGACAAGACGACGGCGCTGGTCGACCGTTTGCGAAGCAAGGTGACGCCCCCGTTCGAAACCTCGGGCGCCAATTACTACTTCGCCGGCTCAACCGCCGGGAACGTTGATGCCGCCGAACAGATCCAGTCGCGCATGCCCCTGCTGTTCGTCGGGGTTATCGGCCTGAGCTTCCTGCTGCTCACGGCGGTCTTCCGGTCAGTGGTTATCGCGCTGAAGGCGGCCCTCATGAACCTGCTCTCGATCGGCGCGGCCTACGGCGTCGTCGTGGCCATCTTCCAGTGGGGCTGGGGCGGGAGCATCCTCGGTGTGGATAAGGGCCCCGTCGAAGTCTTCCTCCCGATGATGATGTTCGCGATCCTCTTCGGCCTCTCGATGGACTATGAGGTCTTCCTCATCAGCCGTATCCGCGAGGAGTACCTGCGCACGGGCAACACGGCCACAGCCGTCGCAAACGGGTTGACCGCCACCGCGCGCGTGATCACGGCTGCGGCCGCAATCATGGTCTCGGTCTTCCTGGCGTTCGTGCTGGGGCCAGACCGCATCATCAAGGAGTTCGGTATCGGCCTCGCAACGGCCATCTTTGTCGACGCGACCATCGTCCGAATCTTCCTCGTCCCCGCGGCGATGGAACTCCTGGGCGAGGTGAACTGGTGGATGCCGAAATGGCTCGACCGTTTGCTCCCGCACATCGATGTGGAAGGGCCGATCGAGCGGCAGCCTCTGCCCGGTGTCAGTGCCGGAGGCAAGTAGGCCCTGCCGCTCGCCTATGACGCACGGCCCGGCGATTCGCCGGGCCGTTTTGCTCTTGCGCTGTGCGGGGGTTAGCGAAGCAGTCGAATTTCGACTGGAGTGTCCAGTGTTTGCCATGCACGGTCCGTGGTCGCCGCGGGGACTCCGAGATGTTGGGCAAGCGCCAGGCAGGCTCGGTCGCCCAATGAGAGTCCGCTCCGGCGAGTTCTGGACCGAAGCAGACCGCTTTGCACCGCCAGCGGCTCATCGAATGGGAACACTTCCATCCCGAAAGCACTCAACATTTGCTGGATGGCGATGGGGTCGAAACTTCGTTCATCCAGTTTCGCAACTACTTCTGCAAGATTGACCGCGCTGATGGCCGCCTCGCCCTCGGAGTGCTCGAACGCGTCCGGTTCGATTTCGCCACCCAGATGTGCGAGTACCACTGAAGCGTCAAGAACGATTCGTATCCTGGGCAGATTCCGACCTCCGCTCTCGGAGAAGCTCGTCAGCCAGCGAAACACCCTCCGGCACCCTCTGCCGGAAGATCCTTTGCGCTTCTCGCATGGCGGCTGGCGTGCCCGGGGCGGGTTCGCGCGTTCCAGTCTGCTTGGATCGGCTGATGCTCTCCATGGTCCAAATCGTATCAGAATCATGAGCGTTCGCGGTGACTTCTGATGGGGGCGACAATGGAGCAATGGATTGGATCGAACGCGCCCGAGAACTCGCCGCCGGATTCGCCGAGCGAGCCCAAAAACACGACCGCGAAGGCTCGTTCCCGTACGAGAACTTCGATGAGCTCCGGGAGTCCGGATTCTTCGGACTGACCGTTCCCGCGCGCTTCGCCGGCGCTGAGGCGCCGCTGCACACCTATCTCGGCGTGCTCGAGGCGATCGCCACCGGTGATGGCTCCACGGCGCTCTCGTTCATGATGCACCTGAAGACCTTCGGCCAGGAGCGCGAGGCGCCGAGCTATCCGCCGGCGTGGCTGGAACAGATGGCGCGCGGAGCGATGTCCCACGGCTATCTCGTCAACACTGTTGCCACCGAGGAGGGGCTGGGCTCGCCGGCCGGTGGTGGGCTCCCCGACACCACCGCCACCCCATTTGAGGGCGGATGGCTGCTTGAGGGCCGAAAGACCTTCACGACGCTCTCGCCGGTCCTCCACTACTTCATCGTGCTCGCAAAGATCCCGGTGCCCGAAGGCGAACGGCCCCGCATCGGCAACTTCATGGTCCTCCGCACGGACCCCGGGCTTCACGTGGAGCCAACGTGGGATAGCCTCGGGATGCGGGCCACCGGTTCACACGATGTGGTGCTCGAGGGCATCCGCCTGGATGCCGATCGTCTCCTCAACGAACGCACTCTCGGCAGTGCCGATGCGCGCGGTGGCGCGGGGATGGCCTGGTTCGCACTCGGGCTGTGCGCCGTGACCATCGGTGTGGCCACCGCCGCGAGAAACTATGCCGTGGACTATGCCCGCATACGCACGCCGAACTCGAACCGCGCGATCAAGGAATACCCCGGCGTCCGCATGCGCATCGCCCGCATGGACCTCCTCATCCAGCGCAGTCGCGCCCTCATGGATGATGCCTGCCGCGCCTGGGAGGCCAGGGAACCGACCGGCATGTCGCTCCTCAATCGCGTGGCCGCGGCGAAGATCGATACCCTGAACAACTGCATCGAAGCCGTGGACCTGGCGATGCGGGTGGTCGGTGGGGTCAGTCTCCAGAAGTCGCGGCCCATCGAGCGGTACTACCGCGATGTCCGCGCCGCGTTGCACAACCCGCCGATCGAAGACCGTGCGCTCGAAATGCTCGCCCGCGCCGCCCTCGATGAGGCGGCCGAGGCGCCGAAGGCCGCCGAATAGCTTCCTAGCCTTCCGGGATCTTGAAATCCCCTCCGATGGTGATGAGGACATCCGGCAGGGTCTCGCTGTCCTTCGGTAGCACGGTGATCACCGACTTGGGCAGCCCCATCCAGTTCGCGAGGTCCTCCGCGAGCTGTTGTTTGTCGCTGCCGTAAAGCGTGATCGTCGTGTGCGGTTGCGCCGGCGTGTCCGGGCCGTAGTACACGGTCGGCAGGCCCTTGCTGTAGGCGAGGTAGTGCCCGAGCGCGGCGGTCCGCACCTGGCCTTCCTGGCCCTCGCCGTAACCGTTCTGGATCTCGACCGAGGCCCCGACGTACTGGGCTTTCGTGAACACCTTGTTCAGCCAGTACTGCACGTTTTCCGGGTTCCATATGAGCACTGCGGCGCCACCATCTGTGATGGTGCCGGTCATCGTCGGGACATCATTCACCGGGTCGCCGAGGGAATAGGTCTCCAGGCGGCCGTTCGTGTCCTTCAGGAGGAGGGCATAGCCCGGCATCTTCGCCTTCGGGATATCGGTCCGCACAGTGCTGTTATAGGCGTCGTAGAGGCCGAGTGGGTCGTTCAGGAGATGCAACGAGAACACCTTCGCCAGCGCGGCCTTCAGCACGAGCTGCTGGCGCTTCACGCGTTTCAGGTCGCTGTCGTACTCCCGGTGCCGCCCGAACGCGACGGCGTGATAGCCATCGAGCTTGTTGATTCCAGGGGGAAAGCTCACCCACACGGCGTTCAGGTCGTCATCGCTGTACAGCCAGTCCGGGACCGAGAGGTCGTACGGAATATCGACTTCGACGCCGCCGAGCGCATCGACCAGCTTCTCGACGCCCTTGAAGTCGAGGATGACATAATGATCGATGTCGATCCCGAAGTTCTCTTTCATGTCCAGTTCGAGCTGAGCGATCCCGGCGCTCACCGTCTTCCCGGCGCGAACGCCGACGCCGTAAGAGGTGTTGATGCGGTCTTCGTAAACGAAGTCTTTCGTGTGGATGTCGATCCACATGTCGCGGGGGAAGCTCAGTACCGCGCTCGTCTTCGCCACCGGGTCGATCGTCGCCACCATGATGGTGTCGGTGAGATAGCCGGCGTTTTCGCCTTCGGGGATGGGCAGCGGCTGGCCGTCGGCGCCGTAGGACGGCCGCTTGTCGACGCCAAGGATGAGCAGGTTGATGCGCTTGTTGAAGACGCTAGTGTCCGAAGGCGCCTTGATCGGCACTACGGGCAGATCGAGTTTCGCCAGCGGCCGGATGAAGCCCAGCGAGGTCAGGTCCTTGCCGGGGAACAACGCCGGCGTCACGCGGGCCAACAGGGCAATACTCGAATAGGTGCTGGAAAGTCCGAACGTCAGCAATGCAAAGACAAACAGCAGGCGCTGGCCTGCTGTGACGTGAGTGACCTTTGCTCGAGATTCCGCCCGCCGCCGGGCTACCGCGAGTGCAGGACTGGCTGGTTCAACGCGGGTTGCCACAACTTCCAACTATGAATCGTCAAGGCTCAGAGTCAATGTCGCGCATCACACCCGGGTAAGGAACCCGTCAATCAGCTGCCGGGGATAACGAAGTCGGTGCCGACCACCACGGTGATGTCGGCCGCCGTGACATCGTCGGCGGGCACGAGCTGCGTGATCACGCTCGATTTCGGCAGCTTCAGCCAGTTTGCGATGTCCTGGGCCGCCGCGCGCTGGTCTTCGCGGTGGAGGACCACCTGCGTCGGTTGTGGCGCGTCGAGGTCGTCACCGTAGTAGACGGTCACGAGTCCGCGGGAGTACACGAGGTAGCGCCCCAGCGCGGCCATGCGCGAGGTCCCCTGCGCGATGTCGCCGTAGGCGTTCTGCAACTCGACCACGGCGTCCGCGTGGCGAGTCACCGGGAATGCGCGCGAGAGCCAGTACTGGACGTTTTCCGGATTCCACTTCAATACAGCGGCGCCGGCGTCGGTCGTGAACGGGATCATCGTCGGGACGTCATCCACGGGGTCACCGAGGGAGTAGCTGACCATGGTCCCGTTCGTCCGGCGGGCGAGGTCTCCCAACCCGAGCATGGCGCTGCGCGGGATATCTGTCTTCACGAGGTTGTTGTACGCATCCCAGAGTTCGATCATGTTGGTGCCGATGAGCCCGCTCGAAAACGTCTTGTCGACCGCGGCTTTCACCACCAGTTGCTGACGCTTGATCCGGTAGAGGTCGCTATCGCCTTCGCGGTTCCGGCCGAACGCCACCGCCATGTAGCCGGTTAGCTCATTGATCCCTGTCGGAAAGCTGACGTACTGCCCATGGACATCGTCGTCGCTGTAGAACCAGTTGTAGATGGAGAGGTCCTCGGGGATATCGACGGTCACGCCCCCAAGTGCGTTGACCAGGCCCTCGACGCCCTTGAAGTCCACCATCACCGAGTAGTCGATATCGATTCCGAAGTCGGTCTTCATATCCCGCTTCACCTGCTCGATGCCCGCCGCCCGGCCGCCGCCGTCGAGCACGCCGGTCTGGTAGGAGGTGTTGATGCGGCCTTCGAACACGCGTCCGTCCTTCCGGTTGATGTTGACGTACATGTCTCTCGGGAAGCTGAGGAGCGTGGTCTTCTTCGTGATAGGGTCGAGCGACATCACCATGACCACGTCGGTCAGGTAGGCGCCGTTTTGGTCTTCCTGGAATTCGTACTGAGGCCGCTTGTCGATGCCGAGCACGAGCACGTGGATCGGGTCGGTGAAGGAACCAGTCGCCGACGCTTCGGGGACACTGACGACGTTATCCAGGAGGGCCACGACGCCGATGTTCTTCAGAGACCGGCCGGGAAACAGCGCGGGAGTGACGCGAGCGAGGGTCGCGACGCCCGTGTAGGTGGCCGCGAGAAAGAGCGTAATCAGGGCGAACGCGTAAAGGGCGCGCTGGCTTCCGGTCGCTAATTCCGGTGCCCTGCGAACCCTGCGCGGCCCTGGCTGCCGGATTGCGTAACCACCACCCGCCATTCGGTTTCCACCGTTGCAGGGGCTTTCGTCACGGTCAATTGGGAAGGAAACGAAGATTACCGTTCGCCGTAAACGAATTTACCGGCTGTTTGCCTCCAGCCTGGCTGAGTCATCCCATGCCGAGTTCGTGAAGGCGGTCGTCGTCGATGCCGAAGTAATGCCCCAGTTCGTGCAGGACGGTCTTCCGGACCTGTTCGCGAATCTCATCGTCGTCGGCGCAAACGGCCTCGACGTTTTCCTGGTAGATACTGATCTTGTCGGGCGCCACCAGGTTGTAGAACTCGCCCCGGTGGGTCAGTGGGATGCCGTGGTAGAGCCCAAGGAGAATGCCCCGCGGGACAACGCCCGCCAGCTTCCGGTCCATGGCGGTCGGCCGGCGCTCGATGACGATGTCGACGTTGTGCACGGTCTTCAGAAGCTCAGGCGGGAGCGAGGCCACCGCTTCGCGCACCAGCTTTCGAAATTCCGCGCGTTCCACGCTGTTAGCGTTTCGCGGGAGAGGCGTCCCACAGCGTGCGGAAGCCGTCGCCACCGCGGACAGCCGCCCGCTGATGGGCATCCTCAGCGGCGATCACCTCGGCCAAGGCCTGTTCCGCTTCGCGCACCGATTCCGGATGGCCTGCTTCGACAAGCCGGGCATTCACTTCGCGCCAGGCCTCGGTTTCGCCGAGCGACCGCGTGAACCGCGGCCAGTACACCATCACGATCTTCTCCGGGTCGCGGAATCGCGGCCGGATCTTTCGAAGGCTGGCGTAGCGCTCCTGAACGCTCTTCACCGGTTCAACGAGCCGGACTGCCGGGCCGTCGATGTCGCTGCAACGGAAGTCGAGGAGCAATCGCTGCCCCACGGTGACAAACCGGAGAACCACCACGTCGTGACTGCGGATTGTTGAGGCGATTTCGCTGAGATCGATATTGAAGTCGTTATCCACCGCCCCCGAGTGTACCCGCCGTCATCCCCCGCGGCCACCTGCTGGCTCCTTTCACCACCCAACTGTCACCAAGTCCCGCCCGTTCGTGTCGATTACTGAGGTGATGGCGCTCTTCGGAAAGTTCTCAACGCATCGCAAGGTGGAACGGCTTATTCGCGACGGAGTGGGCGTGCACGAGGCCTGCTGGCGCCTCGAATCCGACCACTCCGAGAACGCCGACGCCCTCGTCGAGGATGTCGTCGCGTGGGTTCGCTCGGCCATGGGGCACATGCGCCGGCCATACGGCATCGACCACATCGCCCTCGCTCTCGCCGCCCGCGACGATTCCGGGCGGGTGATCTGCAGCAACAGCCTGGGTGTCCTTCGGCCGGCCAGCTTCTACGAAGCTGAGGGTCCGGCCCAGGTGCGCGCCTTCCTCGGCGATGCTGGCCGTGTCCTCAACGGCAACTCGGGCGACATGATTGGCGCGCTCCTCAGCCTCGGCGATATCGCCTATGAACTGAACGCGCGCGGCGGGACAAGCAAGGCCGCCTGATTCCCGCCAAAGCGGTGCTCTTTTCGCCGGGGGTCTGTACACTCGCTCGCATGAGCACCGTTACCGACCCAGCCCGCGCCCGCGCCCGCCTCCAGGCCCAGATCGATAGCATCGGCCGGCTCCGCGGCAGCGGTCCGAACCCGTTTGACTATGATCTCTGGAACACCCGCACCGTCGAGATCCTGCGCGCCACGTATGGCGCAGATTCGCCTGAAGTGCAGAGGTATCACGAAGCGGCCGGCGAACGCGGCCGCCTTCCCGGCGTGCGTGGCCAGGCAGAGAACATGACGCTCAATATCCACGGGCCCTGGGGCATCCTCAAGCGCCTTGAACGCGCCGAGGCGGTGCTCACCCAGCTGGCCGGCTCGCTGGCTTAGTTCAGTCCCGCGGGCCGCAACTCGATTCCCGGAAAGACAGCCTGGATGCGTTGTCCCTGGGCCTCCAGGCGTCGCTGATAGGCCGCCGACTGGATGTCTTCGGTGGTCATGATCACGGCGTCTTCCCGGTTGTCGGAGTAGTACCGCTTGCGTTCTCCAACTTCGTAGAAGCCAAAGGCCCGGTAGAGATTCCGCGCGGCCTGGTTCGATTCCCGCACCTCGAGCGTCGCCTGGGCCATGTCGTGTGCGATGGCCACCGCCATCAACGCATGCACGAGCGCTCGCCCGTAGCCATGGCGTCGCACCTCGGGAAGGACCGCGACCGTGACCACGTGGGCTTCATCCACCATCAGCCAGAGCCCGGCAAAGCCCGCGACGCCGGCGTTTTCGCCGTCTCGCAGCACCACATAGCGAGCCATCGCGTTCTGCGTAAGCTCGCGTTCAAACGCCGTGGAGGGCCAGCCCGGGGAATACGAGGCGCGCTCCACGGCGATCACTTCTTTCATATCCGTGGGCTGCATCATCGAGAGCTGCGGTGGACGGGTCACTGTTCTTCCATCTTCGTCGTTTTGGCGGGACAGAAACAGCGCTCCATTTTTTGAAAACCGTGCCGATACCTACTGTATGAGCGCGACACCCGAGCCGGGCATGCCGGTGGTTGTGGTCCTTCGTTCGCCTCAGCCCGTCCAGTGGCAGGGAGAACTCGTTGCGGTGCGCGAAGCCGCCCTCGCGATCCGGGTGGCCAACGCTCCCGAGACCTGGGACACCATGCTCCCTTACTTCATCATCTGCGGTACTCCGGGCTCGCGGTTCAAAGCGCCGGCGAACTTCGTGGCTCGCAACGGCGATACGGCGGCCTTCAAGCTCGAATCTCGCTGGAAGCCCCTCGACCTCCGCCGCGACCCGCGCTTCGCCACCGACCTTGCGGCCGAAGTCCGCTCGGTGCTCGGGAACTCCCGCCAGCCGGGCCGCGTCATAGACATCTCGCTCGGAGGCGCCGCCATCGCGACGGCCTCGAAACCCGGCGGCAGCCAGATCGAAGTCGGCATCACCGCACAGGGCTATTCCGCGCGCGTCCTCTGCGACCTCCTCTCCAGCTCACAGGTGGGCTCCGACACCATCCTGCACTTGCGCTTCCGCGACCTGACGCCGCCGCACCAGGCCTTCATTCGCCAGCTGGTCGCGTGGCTTACTGAAGCCGAGGCGAAAGCTTCCTAGCGACCCCGCCATCGCCCCGGTACCATCCGCTTCGTGCCAATCACCGCCGGTGGCCTCTCGCCCTCCGCGATAACCGCGGATTCGAACGATCCCGTGGTCTCTTTCGCAGTCCAGGAACTGGCCCACCATCTCCGAATCGCCCCACACGCTGGTTCCGGCGGCGAGGTCTCGTTGCGGGCGAGCGACCTCGACACCGATGGCTTCGAAATCAGCGTCAACGGCGGCTCGGTCGTCATCGCGGGAGACTCTCCCCGAGGCGCGTTGAACGGCGCTTACTGGCTGCTCGAACAACTGGGCTTCCTCTGGGTCCGCCCCGGAGAGGACGGAGTCCGCTTTGTAGCCGGCCGCGGGCTTCCGGATGGCCGCTATCGCGAATCCCCGGGCTTCCGTCGCCGCACGCTTATCCTCGGGAACGACGCGCTCCACGACGAGTGGCGCGACTGGCTCGAATTCGCCAGCAGGAATCGCTATAACAGCGTCTTCTTCCATGACACGCCCCCGAGCGTCATCGACCGTGGGGGCGCCCGGCGGCCGTTCTTCGCTGAGGATATCGCCCGCGATGGCAAGGGCTGGATGTTCGAGCGCTGGGACAGCGATGGCGGCGCTATCCGCGACGAAGCGGCGAAACGGGGTATCGCCCTGCAGTTCGGCGGCCACCATCTGCCCGGCCTGCTCGGGCGGGATCTCTTCGTGGCGCACCCGGACTGGTTTCCGCTGCGCGACGGCGCCCGCGACGCCCGCTACAACCTGTGCGTTTCGAGTCCCGGTGCCATTGCCGAAGTCTCGGCCCGGGCCCGCGAGTTCTTCGAGCGCTTCGGTGGCGCCGCCGTTTATCACCTCTGGGCCGATGATATCGTCGGTGGCGGCTGGTGTTCGTGCGATCACTGCTCCGCGCTCACGCCCTCGGACCAGGCCCTTCGCGCCACCAACGTCCTCGCGGAAGTCCTGGCCGAGGTCGATCCCGCTGCGCGCATCGCTCACCTGGCCTACCACGACACCATTGCCCCGCCTAAGAGCGTGACGCCCGCGGCGAATGTCACGGCCCTCTACGCGCCCCGGAACCGCAACTACGCCTTCTCCATCGACGATCCATCGTGCGCGCGCAACGTCGATGGACATTACGCCGAGTTGCTTGGCCTTGGCCGGACGTTTCGGGACACCCCGGACGCCCTCGCCTGCTTCGAGTACTACAGCGACGCGATCCTCTACAAGTGGCTCGACCCCCCAAACCTGCAGGTGCTCCCGCGCGACGCCCGGGCCTACGCCCGCGCGGGTACCTTCGATTTCGGCAACCTCGCTGTGACGCCGCGGCCATGGGTCGGGCCGACCTGGCATGCATGGTGGTTCGCCCGCTGCGCCTGGAACCCCGAAGCGGATTCCCGCGCCGACCTCGAACGCTTCTGCGCCGCCGCCTACGGCACAGACTCGGACAGGTTCGTCGACCTGTACGCAGGATTTGATGATGCCTATCGCCAACTGCTGGACCTGGGCGAACTGGAACGCATCCCGCGCCACGATGTACTCGATTTCTCCGACACGCCCCGAGAGGCACTCACTCGAAAAGCTCAACAGCTCCGCGAAGCCGTCGGCGCGATGAACGCGGCGGCGGCGAATGTCCCCCTCGCGCCTGCGGGCCTCGGCTCCGCCTGCCGCGAAGATCTGGCCATCCAGCTTTCCTACGCCAACCACCTTGCCGCCCGCATCTCCGCCTGGGATGAGGCCCTGGCGGGAAACCGCGTCGCCGCGGAACAACACCTGGCCAGCACCATGTTCTTCTTCAGCGCCGTCGGCGATTGGGTCCGCACCCACACCAGCCCGGCCTACTCGAACCTCTCGCATGGAATGCTCCGGGCGGCCTCGTGGCACACGGAACAGATCGCGAAGATGGTGGAGGCACTCTCCTAGAAGTACGCCGGCCCGTCGTCCGGGACCTGTTCGAGAGCCGGCCAGGCCTTGCCGTCGAGCCGCAGGAGGCCGGCGTACTTACGAGCAGCATCGAGGTCCTGCTGGTCGTGGGACTCGCGGTAGCGGTTGAACGCGTCGAGCATCTTGTCCGCGATGAGTTGCATGTCCATGCCCAGCACGTAGCGGTCGCTCATCTCGTTGAGCGCCTCGACGTACACATCGAAGAAGCGCGCCAGCCGTTCGAGCGTGGTCCTCAGGTGGATCCACTGGGCCGCGTCTTGGCGGGCCGCCATCTCGTAGTAGCGCTTCCCAAGCGTGATGAAGTAGCCCTTGTCGGCCATCGCCGAACCGCCCATGCGTCCGCTCGCGCGCTTGCGCCCGAGACTCGATGGGTACACGCCGGTGATGAACAACGCGTTGTCGCCGTACTTGCGGTAGGTCTCGAACTTCCCGGCGAAGTTGCCGCTCGGCACGGCTTCCTCTTCCATCAGGTCCGAAAGGTACGGGAGGTAGCTTTTGCCCGGCCCCAGGTTGAGTTCTCCGGTGCTGAGATACCGTTCCATCAGCCGGCCAAGATACGTAATCGTCTCGGCGTCGCGGCTGCGGCGGTTCACGTAGAGCACCTTGATGAGGAACAGGTCGAGGATGTCGCCGAGTTGGAGGCCGGTCAGTTCGCCGATGTCGTCGTAGAAGTCACTGATGAGCTGGTCGACTTTGCGCGCAAACGCGCTCGTGGCGATGTTCTCGCCGTCATTCGCGCGAATTGTATCGCGCAGGATGGCGATGTCTTCCCGGACCAGGGCGAGGTCTCTCATCGTTGCCTCCGGCGAGAACTTCCCTCTTGATTAAGAGAACGTCTGTGCCATGAGTCAAGACCAGTGGGTGAACCCCTGAATTCGGTGCACACCCCGAAATGGAACTTTCAGTTGTTCGCCAGCGCCACCGAAGCGTCGACGATGTCGCCAAGCACCTTCGCGCGCGTCTCGCCCTCGACGAACATCGGCTTGTACTTGTTTTCGATCTGGTACGGGACCATCCGCACGGTGGCGAGGTGCTTTTCGTGGAACGTCGCTTCCAGGAGGTAGCCCTGCGTGTGTTCCGGCGTCCACGTCTGATCGAAGATGAAGTTCCCCAGCGCATAGCCGATGAATACGTCGTTGCGCACTTCCACCGCCTGCACCCAGTGAGCCTGGTTGCCGACGACAAGGTCGGCGCCGGCATCAGCCGCCGCGCGCAAGCCCTTGATGCTTCGCGGGCTCGGCGTGTGCGTGTCCTCGGTCCCACTCTGGATCTGGACGATGACGACATCGACCTGCTGCTTCAATGCCTTGATGCGTTCCTGGAGCCGCGTCACACCGAGCATTTCGGCCGGCTTGTAGAAGGCCGGCTCGCGCGGCGGAGTGTTGCGTTCATCTTCGTAACTGTCGTCCAGCGGAGCGGTGCCAACCTCGTCTTCCGTGGCTTCCAGGTCTTCCGCCGCGATGTCATCGAAGCCAAGCACGCCGACCTTTAGCCCGTGAACTTCGAAGATCGCCGGCGCCAGCGCCTCCTCCAGATTGTGCCCACCTCCGACCGTCTTGATGCCGGCAGCGTTCAGCCGGGTCATCGATTCGATCAGCGCCTGGCCCCCACAGGCGCCCATGCCGCAGTCGAAGGCGTGGTTGGTCGCGAGCGTCATCTCGTCGATGCCCGCCAGGGTGAGCGCCTCGATCACTTCCGGCGGCGATGTCAGGTTCGGGTACTCCATCGCGATGCAGCCGTATGGTTCGCCGAGCCCCTGGATGCTCCCGTCGAGCGAGCTCAGCGCAAGGTCGGCGGAGGCCAGGTATTGGCCGACGGGGCTGCGAAGCGCCGCGCCCCAGTCACCCGTGGCTTCGATGGCCGCAAGGGAGCAGCGCGACTGCAGTACGTCCCCGGTGGCGACGATGCGGGTGATGGTTGGGAGTTTCGCCGCGACCGCCTCCTTCACCTGGGCGAGCGCGCCTTCGCCCTTCTTCGTGTGAGAAACGATCTCAATGCGCTCAGCGAACGGCCAGGAAGCCGGGTCGCCGATGCCGCGCGCGATATCCGCGCCGTCAACGGCGATGGCCACCATCGCCGGCCGCAGTTCCTCGATGGGAACGAACGTGATGATCCCGGAGTCGAGCGTCATGGCTGCGCGGAGCGCTTCGTACGAATCGAAGTGGTCCGCGTTTTCCTTCAGCAATGAAAGGTCCCCGATTTGGGAATCCGGCCCCGACGCGAGGTCGATTTCGCCCGGCACCCCTCCCAGTTCTCCCCAGTCGGTCACGGTCCCGGCCCAAATGTCCTGGAGTTGTTGTGACGTGAGGGCATCCACGCCTGCGCCAAGGGCGGCCACGGGAACGAAATACCTGACCGGCACAGAGTCCTCACCGGCGCCGGTCACGAATTCGATATCTGCGGCCTTTCCGGGCTCGGAAGGCGCGAGAGCCAGGCCGTTGGCACTGGCGGGGAGCGCGCCGGCGTACGTCAAGGAAGCGGGTGTGCTCGTCGATTCCGGAGAGGTGGTGGGCGGGAAGACTGATTCGCCCGGACCTCGCGTTTCGCCGTCCGAAATGACATCGAAGAGGACGATCGCCAGGGCGACGATGCTGCCAGTGAAAACCGCTATCGAAACGATGAAATAAGGGAGCCAGGGGTTCCGCTCGCGCGCAGCGGGCTCGCGTGCCATGGCCAAATGCTTGAGCCGTGCGCCGCCGGAGTCAATTCAAAGCGCCGTTTGGTACCTAAGGAGCCAGGTGGCCTTAACTGGCCTTGGCGTACCAGGTCTCGGGTGTCCCACTCGCGCTTTCGATGAAGCTGAAGGCCTTCGCGAGCACGCGGTCCATGCCGCCGCAGGCCGCCTCGACCTGCTCCAGTTCGGGTGAAAGCGGTTGTACCTCACCCATGTCGAGGTCGTAGCCGCAGAACAGGCCGTAGTGCAGGAGCAGCCGGTTCGACTGCGCGATGACACCCGCAAGCCCGTCGGCGGCCGCCGTCAGCGTCTCATCGTGGTGGCAGCGCACCGCATCAACGAGGTGACCCGGGAACTTCCAGCGCTCGCCGAGGGCCTGGCCGATCTCGTCGTGGGCGTAGCCGGTCACTTCGAGTTCGGCATCGTGAAGCGACATTTCGCCTGTGCGCGCCAGCGAAATCGCCTGGGAGAACTCGTGGGGGAGTACCTGGCGCAGCACAAGCCGTCCGATATCGTGGAGGATTCCCGCGGTGAAGGCGTCTTCCGGCTTCGCGCCGAGCGTCTTCTTCGCAAGCGCTTCCGCGGCTACCGCCACCCCGACGCTGTGCCCCCAGAACAGGTCGAGGTCGAAGCCATCATTCAGGCCCGAGCGCTTGAACGTGTTCATCATGCTCGCGCCCACGCTCACCTGGCGGACCTGTTTGAAGCCCAGCATCACGACCGCTTCGCGCACCGTGCTGATGCGCCGGGCGAAGCCGTAATAGGCCGAATTGCTGATCCGGATCAGTTTGGCCGTCAGCGCCTGATCCGTGGCCAGGACCTGCGCGAGGTCCATCGCACTGGTCCGGTCGTCTTCGGCCATGCCCATCACCTTCGCGGCGACGGCGGGAAGCGGGGGAAGGTCATCCACCCGGTTCAGTAGTTCGTTCGCGTCCTTACCCATCGATAACTCTTTCGGCGGATTCACCCTCCCTCTGAACGCCAGAACTCGATATCCACTCTCGGAATCAGGGAAACCGAGTACATCTTCACCATCGATGGGTGCAGTTTGTGTCACCTTCCTTGTCATTCCTTCTGAACGGTAGGACACTCCGGTTCCATACCCGGTCGAGAGGTACACACCATGACCACTGAGATTCGAATCGAGAGCCTCGCCGATGTGACTCGCGCTCATGCGGAAGCTCGTGGCGCCAAGGCCGCACTGATTTTCGAAGGCCGCACGACCACCTTCGCCGAGCTCGACCGGCGTGCGAGCCAGGTCGCGAACGGACTGATCGCCGCCGGGCTCAAGCCGCAGACGCGTGTTGCCTACCTCGACAAGAACTCCGACCGCTTCTTCGAGGCCCTCTTCGGCGCGACCAAGGCGAACGATGTGCTCGTTGCCGTGAACTGGCGGCTCGCTCCGCCGGAGGTTGCCTACGTTGTGAACGATGCCATGGCCGAAGTGCTGTTCGTCGGCCAGGAATTCTTCCCGGTCGCCGAGAAGATCCTTCCCGACCTGAAGACCGTGAAGAAGGTCATCGCGCTCGATGGAACCCACGACGGCTGGGATTCATTCGATTCTTGGCGGGATGACCAGCCCGCGACTGACCCGCACCTTGAGATCAAACCCGACGATGTCGCCATCCAGATGTACACCAGCGGCACCACCGGGCACCCGAAGGGCGCGCAACTCACGAACGAGAACTTCCTCTGCTTGCTGCCGGGCGCCACCCAGGAGTGGGGCAAGCCCTGGACCGCAGACGATGTGAATCTCGTTTGCATGCCGCTGTTCCACATCGCCGGGAGCGGGTGGGGAATCGTCGGGCTCTATGCGGGCGCCAGCGCCATCATCATCCGCGACATCATCCCGCCGGAGATCCTGAAGGCGATTCCGCAGTACGGCGTGACGCGAGCCCTCTTCGTCCCCGCCGTCCTGTTGTTCCTGGTGCAGACGCCGGGAGTGGAAACGACCGACTTCTCGACGCTGCAATTCATTGCCTACGGCGCCTCGCCCATCCCGCTCGACTTGCTGCGGACCGCGATCACCACGTTCAAGTGCGAATTCGCCCAGCTCTATGGCCTCACCGAAACCACCGGCGCGGTCACTTACCTCCCGCCCCAGGACCACGACCCGAACGGCAACGCGCGCATGCGCTCCTGTGGGCGCGCGATCGCCGGGGCCGTCATCCGCATCGTCGATGGGGAAGGCAAAGACCTGCCAACCGGCGAGGTCGGCGAAATCATCGTGAAGTCGCGCCAGAACATGAAGGGCTACTGGAACCTCCCCGAAGAGACGGCGAAGGCCATTCGCGGCGAATGGTTCTACACCGGCGACGCCGGTTACACGGACGCCGACGGCTACCTTTACATCCATGACCGGGTGAAGGACATGATCGTCTCCGGTGGTGAGAACGTGTATCCGGCCGAGGTCGAGTCCGCGCTCTTCGGCCATCCGGCCATCGCGGACGTTGCCGTCATCGGCGTGCCCGATGACCGTTGGGGCGAAGCCGTGAAGGCGATTGTCGTCAAAAAGCCGGGCGCCAATATCGACCCGGCAGAGATCATCGTCTTCGCCCGCGAACGCATCGCCGGCTACAAGGTGCCCAAGTCGGTGGACTTTGCCGAAGCGCTGCCGCGCAACCCATCCGGCAAGATCCTCAAGCGCGAATTGCGCGAGCCGTATTGGGCCGGCCGCGACCGCCAGGTGAACTGACCTCTCAGCGAATGGCGGCGTTCGCCGCCTGCCGCACGGCCGAGATCTTCGCGTCGACTCCATCGAACCAGTCGCGGTACTCGCTCACGTTCCGTTTCTTGACGGCTTCGCGTCCCGCACGCGTGAATTCGATCAGGTCCTGCAGGAGTGTGTCGAGCGTTGCGTCGTAGTTCGAGAATCGGGCGTCCGGCGGGTTCAGATCGAACATCGCCTGCGCCGTGCACACAGTCTGGCTGGCGTAGTCGGCGAAGTCGGGGCGGAACTCTTCGCGCTGGTGGAAGGTGTCGTCGGGGTACTTCGAACGCAGCGTCGCCCGCAACTGTTCCAGCCGTCCTGCGGAATTCCGAAGCTCCGAGACGTAGCCGTTTGGCGAAACGCGGCCCGGATTCGCGCGCGATGTCGGCAAAGGCGTTGGCGCCGGGCATTCAACTTCCTCGGGGAAGTTCGAGGGGCTGCCGCCGCAGGCCGCGAAGACCACCGCGGCGCAACATCCCGCCAGCGCCAGTGCCCTCACAGGCAGTGCTCCGCCAGCCACGCCACAGCGGCTCGCACAGCCTGGCCGCGGTGGCTTCGCGTGTCCTTCTCTTCGTCGGAGATTTGGGCCTGGGTTCGCTCCTGGTCCACCAGGAACACCGGGTCGTAACCGAAGCCGCCGCTGCCAATGGGTTCGAAGCCGACAGCGCCCTCCTGTATGCCCTCGAAGAGCCGCACCTCGCCGGCACCGGGCCACGCAAGCGCGACGATGGCCCGGTAGCGCGCCGTCCGCCGGGGCGGGGTGACGCCATCCAGTTCCCGCAACAGCAGCGCCGTCCGCCCTTCATCGTCCAGGCCGGGACCGCCAAAACGGGCCGAGTACAGACCCGGGCGGCCGTCGAGCGCATCCACCTCGATTCCTGAATCGTCGGCCAGCGCGAGGCAGTCGCCGGCATCGGCGAATGCGCGCGCTTTGAGTGCTGCGTTCTCCGCGTAGGTGGTGCCGGTCTCGTCCACATCGAGCGAGATGCCGAGTTCCGCCGGGGTCAGTAGCTCCAGGCGAGCATCGGCGATGAGCCTTCGAAACTCGCGTACTTTGCCCGGATTGTTCGTTGCGAGGAGGATCCGCTTCCGTTCTGCCACAGCCTTAGTTTCGTGCCTGATTGTTTCCATCGGCAACGGACTCCCGTTAAGAGCCCCTGTGGTAGAGTCGCAAAAATTTCCTGCGAGGCTAACAAAATGCGCGCGATGGTCCTTCGGGGCAAAGCCCTGGCAATCGAAGAAGTTGATGTCCCGAAGCCTGGCCCCATGCAGGTGTTGGCGAAGGTCCTCGCCTGCGGCATCTGCGGCAGCGACCTTCACGCCGCCAAGTACATGGAAGACATGATCGCCGCCTCGCGGCTCAGCGGCAGCGTCGCATGGGACAGTCGCGCTGAAACGGCCGGCATGGTTATGGGCCACGAATTCGTCGCCGAAGTGGTCGAAGCCGGCCCCGGCGCCGAGGCCTGGGAAAAGGGCACGCGCGTGACTTCCGTCCCTGTGCTCATCGCGCCGAACACACCGAACGGATTCGCCTCCATCGGTTACAGCACCGAATTCCCCGGCGCCTACGGCCAGTACGTCATCATGAGTGCGCCCATGCTGCTCAAGGTCCCGGATGGGCTTCCTGATATAACCGCCGCCACCACGGAGCCCTGCGCGGTCGGCCTTCACGCGGTGCGCCAGGCCGAGATGCAGCCGGGCGAATCCGCGATCGTGATGGGCGCCGGCCCGATCGGCCTGATGACGCTCATCTGGCTGAAAAAAGAGGGCGTCGCCCACGTAACCGTCAGCGATTTTGCTCCTGCTCGCCGCGAACTCGCCGCCAAGCTGGGCGCCGATCTCGTGGTGAACCCGGCGGATGGCGATGTCGCCGAAGCCCATCGCAAGGCGGTTGGCGGGGCGCCGGGCACCGGTATCCCCGTGGTCTTCGAGTGCGTCGGCGTCGAGGGCACGCTCTCGCAGGCGATGCAGACCGTTGATCGTGGCGGCCGCGTGGTGGTCGTCGGCGTGTGCATGAAGGAAGACCGGATCCACCCGATGGTCGGCATCAACAAGCAGCTCACGCTCAAGTTCGTGCTCGGCTACTCGCCGGCCGAATACCAGGAAGCGCTGACCGCGCTTGGCGACCGCTCGGTTGATACGTCGCCGATGATCACCCGGACGGTAACGCTCGATGAGCTTCCCGCCGCGTTCGAAGCGCTCGCGAAGCCGGACGACTGCAAAATCGTCGTCATTCCCTGATCCCGAATCCGAGGCGCGCACGCCACTAAGCGCGTGAGCAAGTCGATGTTGGGTGTTAGTTCTGGTTGGCTAGAGATCCAGCGCGGTAAGCAACTCGGGCAGGTGGGCGAACACGCGGTCCGGCACGTGCGCCGAATCGTCCTTCATCTCGAGCCGGTCGCGATGGATCCAGGCGGCGTGCACGCCTGCGCTCTGTGCGCCGCCGATGTCGGCGTAGAGGTTGTCGCCGATGTGCCACGACTCGTCGGGTTTCGAGCCCACCGTGGTCATCGCGTGTCGGAACACCTCCGGATGCGGTTTCCCGCGACCGAATTCACCTTCGATGACAATCACATCGAAGTGGTGGGCCAGGTCGAACCGCTCGATCTTCCAGCGCTGCATCTCCCTGGGGCCGTTGGTGATCAACCCAAGTCGAAACGATTCAGCGCGTAGCCGGTTCAGCGTCGTGAGTGCGTCGTCGAAGAGCTTCATGCGGCTCGATTGCTCGTCCCAGTAGCGGTCCGCGAGCAGCCTCGCCCGGCTTGTATCCAGCTTGCGTCCGGCAAGCGCCTGCTCCACGTTGTGAACGCGCGCTTCGTGGAGCTTCGTACGCCAGTGTTCTACCGCGGCTTCGTCCTTCCAGAACGCGGCCATCTGCTCGCGGATGGCTGTATGCAATTCTTCCGGGTCGCAGCCGAGTTCGAGCCCGAAGTCCGCGCAGGTGCTCTGCCAGGCCTCCTTCACCCCGCCCGAGGTGTCGAGAAGCGTGTCGTCCATGTCGAAGAAAATCGCCCGAGGGGTCACTGCCTCAAGTGTAGGCCAAAAGGCGCGGTCAGGGTCCGGAGCGCGTTCCCGGGCGTTTACTCCGCCTCGCTCCATATGATGCTGGCGACACTATGGGGGGCCAACTACCTTTGGAACGCGATCATCACCTGCGGTTTCTTACTCCTCACTCCCACCTTGCCAGCCCGTTCGGGACGAGCACGTTCGGCGCACTCGCGGAAAAGTTCGCGCGGATTTTCGGCACACCGCAATTTCTCATCGTGCAGACACTCGTGGTCGCCGGCTGGATTGGCATCAACGCGGTGGCGCTGACCCACTTCGACCCCTACCCATTCATCCTTTTGAACCTGGCCTTCAGCACGCAGGCCGCCTATGCCGCGCCGCTCATCCTCCTCGCGGAAACGCGCCAGGCCGACCGCGACAAGGACTGGTCCGCCGCCGATGCCCAGCACCGCGAAGAACTCGCCAACACCACCATCACTCTTCTCGAACAGAACACGCGCCTGACCGAAGAGGTGAAACGCCTCTCGGAGCAGATCCAGGCGCTAACGGTGCAGATCCACAGTTCCATCGCGGACGCCCGCTGACGGGTTCAGGCGGGGACAGCCGCTCCGAGGAACTCGAGGAACGCGCTGTTGTACTCGTTCGGATACTCCGTCACGCCGGCGTGGCCGCCCTGCAATGTCACGAGCTTCGAACCCGAGATCATCCTGTTCAGCGCATCCGAATTGCGAGGTGGTACGAGTGTGTCGTCTTCGCCGGTTACGACAAGCGTGGTTGCCTTGATCCCGCCCGATCGCCCGGAGGCATCGAATCCGAGGACTGCCTGCGCCTGGCGGATGTAGGCGTGGTCTTGCTGGAAATAGGGATTGTCGACCGTTGCCTGGATGGCACGTTCGAACCGGTCCGGGTCGTCCAGCAGTTCGGCGCTGAACACGAAGGGCGCGGTCGCCCGGGCAACCTGGTCCCGGCTCATGTTCGACCGGCGAATGTTGATCATGTTCTGAATGACCACGCGGGAGTAGCCATCGAGCTTCGCGGAAGTGGCGAGGAGGATCAGCTTGTCGACCATGTTCGGATACTTGAGCGCGAACTCCTGCGCGATCATCCCGCCCATGCTGTACCCCAGGACGTTCGCCTTCTCGATCTTCAACTCAGCGAGAAGCGTCGCCAGGTCGTCGGCCATTCCCGCGACGGAGTAGGGCTTGTCGGGGGCGCTGGTGCGGCCAGCGCCGCGGTTGTCGTAAGTGATGACGCGGAAGTGCTTCGCCAGTGAAGGTACTTGCGGGGCCCAGGCCTGCAGGTCGCTCCCCAGGCCGCGAATCAGCACCAGCGGTTCGCCGCTTCCCGATTCTTCGTAGTACGTGATGATGTCGCGCGTGGGGACGTAGGGCATGGCTCAAATTCCTTACCGGGTTGTGTGGCCCGATTGTACGGGGATGGCCTCGCTATCAGCCATCGGCTGGCTTCCGTGGCGGGAGGGATTCCTGTTCGGCGGCCCAGTCTCGAGCCGCTTTTCGGGCAGCTGCGGGATTCGCGGCGTAATGCCCCTGGGTGCGGAGGTCCATTGCAGGAGCCATCTGGCTCTCGCTCATTCCGCGTTCGCCGAACCATTCGCGCATTGCTTCGAGGTCACCGGCAAAGGCGTGCTGCCATCCTCCGGTCTGGTCGAACGCCACATAGGTTTCGAGAACGCCCACCTGGTTCAGGCGGTCGATGTACTGGATGTCCCGTCGTCCCTCACCCTCCCAGACGAAGAGTCGCTTGTGCGATGCAAGGTTGTACACCGCCAGGATCTTCAGAGTCGGCGGCGCCTTGCCCTGCCAGACGGTGGCCCACAACTCGGGGTCACGGGATCGATCGCTTGTGAGGATTGAAACGTGAAGCATGAAAGCCTTTCGGTGGCCAGGCCTCAGTGGCTCGCGGCCCGCTCCTCATCCTCGCGGTTTCGCCCCGTGAGCGCGATGAACTCCTCGTGGAATTCGAACCAGACGGTGTGGTAGCTGTCCTTCAGCGGCGAAGCCAGCATCGAAGCGTCGCCAGCGGAAAGCGCCGCCAGCGCGGCATCGAAACGGCGGCCGTAGCCGCGAAGCCGGGGGGCCATCGTCGCTACCTCGTCCACCACCGGGCGGAATTCGGCGTGCAGCGAGGCCATCGATTCCATCAGCCAGCCCCAGCGCTCATGCTCGGGATTGATCGAGGACATCTGCGTTTCGGTGACCAGCACCTTGAGCTGGTGGTTTAGCGGCTGGAAGCGCTGCCAGGCGGGCTCCAGGTCGCCTTCCACGCTCGCGTGCTCCTCCGCCAGCCGTTCCTGTACCCAGGCGCGTCCTTCCGGCGTGAGCGCGAAGCCGCGCGGCGTGGTTTTCAGGAAGGCTTCGTGTGGTTCGAGTGCTTCGGAGATGGTCTCTTCGGAGCACGCAAGCGCGGCCGCCAGCCGTTCCACGGAGCAAAGGCCCTTCAACTGGAGCGCCCGCAGCAACTCGAACGGCGTTACATCGCCGGTGGCTTCGTTGAACTCGACCGAGGCTTCGCTCTCTTCTTCCAGCGCCCAGGCCCGTAGCTTGCGGACCTCCGGCAGGTCGAGGCCCGCGTCTTCGCGGACATCGCCGAGGTAGAGGTTCCCCGTGGTGCCGTCCACGGTGACGGTGTCGCCTTCGTGCACGATGACGGACCCGGCGTGCAGCCCGTCGGCTTCCACAACGGCATTCGTGAGGCTGCAGATGGCCGGGATCGCCCATCCCCGGGCAACCACCGCCGCGTGACTCACCATCCCGCCGAGGGTCGTGACCAGGCCGGCCGAGGCCACCATCCCGTGTACGTCGGAAGGCGACGTCTCCGGACGCGCGAGAATCACCGCCCTGCCGTTCGCCGCCCAATCGGCCGCGCGGTTCGAATCACAGCACAACGCCCCGGCCCCCACCCCGGGAGAGACCGCCAGCCCCCACGCGATGGGAGTCGCGTGTTGCTTCACGCGGCCAAGCTGGGCCAGCTCGCGCAGGGTGTCCTCGCCGACGCGGTCGACCGCCTCGTTCTGCGAGAGCGGGAAGCCGGGGTCTTCGGCCATGGAAACGGCGATACGCACCGCAGCCAGCGGGCTTCGCCGCCCGACGCGCGTCTGCAGCAGATAGAGCTTCCCGGCGCTGACCGTGAATTCCACATCGCACATATCGCGGTAGTGGTGTTCGAGCCGCGAGAGGACGCTCAGGAGTTCCTGGTGCACCGCCGGCAGCTGTTGCGCGAGGGCCTCCAGGCCGAGGACCTTGTGGCTCCCGGCCACGACATCTTCGCCCTGTGCGCGCGCCAGGTAGTCGCCGCACGGCTTCGCTTCGCCCGTCGCCGGGTCACGCGTGAACGCGACGCCCGTGCCGGAGAGGTCATCGAGGTTGCCGAACGCCATCGCCTGGACCGTCGCCGCAGTGCCCAAATCCGCCGAGATGCCTTCTTTCTCGCGGAAAACGATAGCTCGCTCCGACATCCACGACCGGAAGACGGCCTGGATGGCGCCGCGGAGCTGGTCGAACGGTTCGCCCGGGATGCCCCCCGCGCCGATCGCCAACCCGCGGATGCGTTCCGCCGCGCCGAGCATCGATTGCTCCGAGCCGTCGTGTTCCGCGGCGCGCTGCAGTTGCTCGCGCGGGAGTTCAAGCACGATTTCCGCGTACATCCGGTTGAACCGAAGCCAGGTATCGGCCGCGAACTCCCGGTTACCGGATTCCTCGGCCAGCCGCTCGCGGATCCGGGGGGTCATGCCCACGTTGAGTAGCGTGTCCATCATGCCCGGCATTGAAACCGGCGCCCCGGACCGCACCGAGACGAGGAGCGGCGCCACCGGATCGCCGAACCGGCGTCCGGTCTTCGTTGCAAGCCGTTCCAGGTGCGCGCGAAGGAGGTCGTCGAGCTCAGCCTGCCAGCCGCGGGCGAGGAACTCGTGGCACACGCGGGTCGTCGCGACGAAGCCGGGCGGCACCGGCAGCCCCAGGTCGCGCGCCATCGTCGCGAGGCCTGCCGCCTTCCCTCCGAGCAGCCGCTCCTGGTTGTCGATTCCGGGGAGCGCATCTTCGAGCGCGTGGACGAGTGGTGCTTCCATGACCATCAGGGCAGTGAAACGATGGTAACGGTGCCGGCATCACCGTTCACGGTGACGGTCGCGCCGTTGGGGATTCGGCGAGTCGCGTTGGTCACGGACGGCACGCAGGGGATGCCGAGTTCGCGGCTCACGATCATCGCGTGGCTCTGGGCCGCGCCCACATCTACCACCACTCCGCCGGCTGAGACGAAGAGCGGCGTCCACGAGGGGTCGGTGATCGGCGCCACGAGGATGTCTCCGGGTTCGAGCGCCGTAGGGTCGATCGGGTCGAGGACTACTCGCGCGACACCGGTAACCTGTCCCGGGCACCCGGGGAAGCCGGCGAGCACGTCGCCGGCAGCGACCGCTTCAATGGCGTCCTCGCCCTTTCGCTTCCAGGTCGATGGGTCGGGTTGTTCGCCCCAGAACACGAACGGCTCTTGCAGGCTCGAATACAGCTTCATCTGCTCGCGGCGCTTTCGAATAGCGTCCCGGAACGGCCGCGGGTCCTTGATCCAGTCCTCGACTTCGCTCTTCAACACGAGACCGAAGTCGTTGATCTCGTCGGCGAGGCCTTGCTCCACCAGTCGCCGGCCGATGAGATGAAGCGCCATGCGCGCCTCCTGGATGAGCTTCACGTTGTTTGTCTTGGTCCGCTCGCGCCCGGCCTGGAACAGGACAGCCGCCCGGGCGGCCGCCTGGAACATCCCCTGCGTCTCCGGATCGCCGGCCAGCATCGCCGAAATCTCGTTGGTGATGCGCCCACGTTCCTCGGCCATTTTCTTGTTGCGAATCGAGGGGTCCTGCTCGGGAGACGCAAGCCGCATGCGGTCGATCGCCGCAAGTGCCAATTCGGGCCTGGTCTCCCAGGTGTTGTACATCGCCTCCCATTCGTTGGGTCCGCGAGAGCCGTACTCCTTGATGAAGCCCTTAAAGTCCTCGAGGAACGCCTGCCCCGCAGGCGTTTCCTTGAGCCGTTCCTTGAGGCCTGTCACGCCCGCATCGAACGCTTTGGACAACACGGGGTCCGCGGCCACCTTGCGGCCCAGCTTCCACATCGCCATCGAGGGCGCGGCGGACTCGACATCGCCCAGGCCGGAGATGAGCCGCATCGCGTCATCCGGGCGGCCTACCGCCGCGCAGATCTGCGTCAGTGCGCCAACCGGCACCGTTGAGATGAACGTGATGAAGATGTGCTCGGAAAACAGGTCGCCCAGGTAGGTGATGTAGAGGTCGCGGGCGTATTCCCAAAGTTGCTGGTTCGACATTGCTTCCAGGTCCGGACGGTTGGCGCGAATCTTGTCGACCAGCTTCTCGGAGTTCGCAGGACCTTCCAGTGATTCAGCGGTCATTACCCACTGGAAGACCTCGCCGATGGCGGCGGTGCGCGCTTCGTTCTGGTCGCCGGGCGCCACTTCGTACGGAGGGATGCCGGGCTGCGCGCCAAAGAAGAGGTCGTCCATCATCTGCGCGGTCAGGCCTGGGCCACGCTCGCCGAGGATGCGGGTGACCGAGGCGTTCAAGTAGCAATAGCCACCGAACACGCCCAGCGTCTCCATGTCGTCGGGTGCGAATTCATCAAGGGTGAAGGCGCCCATCTTGACCAGCGCACGCCGCCATGCGGCCTCAACGTGATCCTTCATGAAGAGGCTGAAGGTCAGCGGCGCCACCGGATCGGGGAACACCTCACCCACGTTCGCGCGCGTCCAGAGCGGATATCGCTTGCTCGGCTTGCTTCCGACAATCCATGGCTCCACTGGCTGTACCCTCCGGCGATGACGTTTCTCTGAAGTCGCGGAGCTTACACCACCCTCGATTTGCACCATAGACCACACAAATAACGCAGGTACAGACTCCCTAACGAGGGTTCTGGCATCCGCGTAGACTGCGCGGGTGCCATACCTCGAACGTCCGGGCGCGCGCCTCTACTACGAAGTTTCCGGCAGCGGCCCGGCGCTGATTTTCGCCCACGGCCTCGGCGGAAATCACATGAGCTGGTGGCAGCAGGTGCCGGTGTTTAACAACCAGTACACGTGCGTCACCTTCGCGCACCGTGGTTTCGCTCCTTCTAGCGAGGAGCCCGGCGGACCCGGTGCGTTCGCCTTCGCGGATGACCTCGCGGCCCTTATCGACGAACTTCAGATGCCTGACGTGACGCTTGTCGCGCAGTCGATGGGCGGCTGGACTTGCCTCGCATATGCGCTTGCCCATCCTGAACGCGTGCGCGCGCTCGTGATGTGCGACACCACGGGCACGCTCGCTCACCCGGATTTCCAAACCATCTGGGCCGCACAGCCGCGTGGTCGGGAGCAAGGCCTGTTCGCCCGCGGCATCCACCCCGCCGCGGGCGAACGGATGGCCGCCGAGCAGCCTGCGCTTCACCATCTCTACTGGCAGATCAACGATCTCGCCTCCGGCGTGGATAAAGATGCGCTGAGGAGACAACTGGGCGAGTTGCGGGCTGAGCCCGTGGAGTCGCTCGTTAAGCTCACCATGCCCGTGCTTTGCATCGCGGGTGAGGAAGACATCGTGATCCCGCCGGAGACCGTGCGCATCCTTGCCCATGCCGTCCCGAACGGGCGCTTCGTGGGAGTCCCGCGCGCTGGTCATTCCGTCTACTTCGAACGCGCTACCGAATTCAACGCAATCCTGTCGGCCTTCCTTGGCGAGGTCGACCCACGCGGAGGGAAACCATGATCGGAAAACCGGAACAGGACGCATTTGTCCGCTCGATGAAGTGGGCGAGCATCACGTCGTTGCGGAAGGACGGCAGTCCCACGACGTCCGTCGTGTTTTACGCTGTCGATGGCGACGACCTGTTGTTCAGCACGACGAACGACCGCCTCAAGGCGAAGTCGCTGCGACGCGACCCCCGGGCTGCGGTGACCGTGCTGGATGAGGGTGCGCCGTACCGTTTCGTCAGCGTCGAGGGAAAGGCCACCGTCGTCGAGGACGACATCATTCCCGGCCACATCGCCGTCAACCGGGCAATGCGCGGTGTCGCCGATTGGCAACCGCCGGAGGGCTACGAAGCGACCCTTCGGTCCCAGGGCCGCGTCATCATCCGCGTGACACCCGAGCGTGTCAGTGGCGTGGTGAACCGCGGCTAACGATGGCGCTTCCCGGACTGCCCTGGCTGAGGGACCGTCTCAATACCGGTGACGCGGTAAGCGGTGGTTACCAGGCGCGTATTGGGCATCCAATGACCGCTGGGCCAGGGTGCTTCATGTCTCTGGTCTTCGTCCTGGCGTGGCTGATCGCGCTCATCCCGCTCACGCTCTGGTCGATTCCAGGCTGGCTTCGCTCTCGCCGAAAGGGCTGACTACTTGCCGCCCGAGGCCGGCGCAGGCGCGAGCGCGGGCCTCCCCACCGACCGCACGGCCGGAAGCAGGAAGATGATCGTTCCCGCCACGGCCAGCATGCTCCACGCCAGGACCGGGAAGACAACGGGAAGGCCATACGCCTGTCCTGCCACCGAAGCCGGCAGCCCGCCGAGCATCGAGAGCCCCATTGCGAGCGGGAACAGCCCCATCACCCTGCCTCGCATGTCTTCGCGCACCGTCTGCTGAACAATCGTCGAACTCGAAACCATCGTGCTCACCATGGCGAACCCGAGCGCGAAGTTCGCAAGGGCCGTCAGCCCCACCATGCGCGAGTGTGCGAACACTACCGCCCCAAACCCGAACAGGAGCACCGCCCCGCACAGCGTCTGGCCGCGCCCGGGAAGCTGCCGTCTCCACACGTAGAACAGCGAAGCCGCGAACGTCCCGAAGCCCCAGGTCATCGCCATGAAGCCGAACTGGGTGGTGCTCAGCCCCAGCACTTTGGTCATCCACACTGGCCCAAGCGTCGCCGGGCCGGGCATACCCAGCACCTGCAGCGTCACGACCAGCCCGATGACGCCGAAGATCGTCGCGTCCTGCCGTGCATAGGCCAGGCCCTCTCGGATATTCGTGAGCATGCCAACCGAGCGATTCGCGGTACCCATGCTTCGGTAACGCAGCGCCGAAATCAGCGGCAGGATGACCAGCCAGGCGCTTAGCGTGAGCAGGTAGACCGTTCCCGCGTCGAACACCGAATTTAGAAACCCGACGAGTGGGAGGGCGAGCGGGAACATGATCTGCTGGGCTGCCATTTGCAGGCTGATCGCGCTCGGCAACGCTTCCATGCCGACGATTGCCGGCGTGCTCGCAGTCCGCGCCGGCTGGTCGACGGCCATCGTGCCGGCGGTCAGGAAAGTAAGGCAGATGAGGACGGCGATGTTCGCGGCGCCCAGCGGTTCGAAGATCATGAGCATCGCCACCCCGGCACCGAGCGTGACGGAAGCAATCTCGCAGCCAAGGAGGACGCGCCGCCGTTCGAACCGGTCCGCGAACGCTCCGCCAAGGAGACCGAAGAGCAGCATCGCGGTGCCGCGGCTCGCCGCCACCATTCCGACGTAGAGCACATCGCGATCGGGGTATCGATCTTGAATCCAGAAGATCTGCGTGAGGAACTGCATGGGCATGACGAACGCGACCACGGCCGAGCCCGCAAGCAGCAATCTGAAGTCGCGATGGGCCAATGCCCCTTTGGCCATGCGACAGTTTGATCGATCCGCCGCGTCCCGGATAGCCATTCGTCAGTCGCGCGCTATCGCGACTCCGTAGCTGCGGTAGGGGAGGCTCCCGGGCGGCGGAGGGGGAGGCTTCCCGGGCGAGGTCACCACATCGATGGTGCACTCCATCGCGCTGCACCCGGCAAGCAGGTCGTCGAGCAATTCCTGGTCGATTCGCGACCCGTTGTTGAAGAGCCCGCTCTGGGTGTGAATGCCAACCACCAGCCCGAGGTACGGTCCGTCGGCGGCCGACCAGATGGCGGAGCCACTCTGGCCCGCAGCGGTATCGATGTCGTACAGGAGGCGGAAGTCCTCGACCTGGAAGAACGCGGGCCGGATCATCCCCCACATTGTCCCGATGGGCTTATCCGCCGGGTACCCAAAGATCGCCGGCTGGAAGTCTGGCGCTTCGAGCGTCTCGGTGTCGGCGACGGTTACGCCCAGCCAGCCCGTATCCAGGCTCAGCAGGTCGTTTGGCAGCTTCAGGATGCCCCAGTCCCAGAGCGACGAGCCGGTAAGCGCGTACTGGTCCGGGACCCACCAGTCCGAGGCATATTCCGAGCCGAACGGCTCGACATCGCCGTCCTTGCCCGGGATCACCCGGATGTGCTCTGCGATCCACCCGCTCTCGGCCTTATCCCAGAGGCAATGGCCCGCAGTGAGCAGGGCGTCCGGCCCGATGAAGGTAGCCGTACACGAGCCGAAGACCTCGTCGTTTGCATCTTCGAGTTCGATGAAGGCGATGGCGCTGAACGGGAACACGCTCGTGTCGTCGACTCGGGTTCGCCCGTCCTCCCCGAGGACCACGTCCTCGACGTTCGCGCCGGGCGTTCGTGGCGGAAGGACGTCTCCACTGGCGCGGAAGTCGTGGTGGGCCCTTCCATCGGCCGCCGCGGGTGCAGCCGCGCCGGCAAGCCCGAACAACGCCACAGCCACGATCAGAAGCAGGAGGCGTTCGCGCACCCGGCCAGTTTGTGTGCTCGGTGCGCCAGGGGCGAGCGGCAGATTGCGTGGCGTAAAGGTTGCGGACCATCAGCAGTGCCCGGGATCTGCCGAAAATCAGGCAAAGGGCCGGCAACCGGCCATCGAGAGGAACAGCGGATCATGCGCATCGGCGAACTCGATGACGCCGTCGGCAAGGAATTCATCGCCCGGCGCGGCAACATGCTCGCCGAGGCGGCGAAGCTGCCCGCGAAACTCGCCGAGCCGCCTTCGGGCGCGACTGCTCCAGCGGTGGCCATGCCGGACACCGTGCACATCTCGCCGGAAGCGCGCGCGGCGCAATTCGGCCCGCTGCCCGCTTCGACAAACCTGGGGATACTCCCGCCACCCGGGGAGGTGGTCGCCGCCATCCAGGAACTGGCGACGGCCGCGCCGGGTTCGCCCGCCGCGGCGGCCGGTGTCGCTCAACTCGTGTCGCTCGCAGTCCAGGCCTCGGGCGTCGCAGCCGCCGCGCTGCCGGAACTGCCCCCCGCTGCGCACGAACAGGTCGCGCGGCTGGTACAGGCGCTGCTTTCGCGGGCGAATCAACCCGGTGGTGCGCCAGGCGCAACTGACGCGCAGATCCAGGGACTCGTGCGTGAGCTGCTCGGTGCCCTTCCACAGCCCCAAGGGTCGGTGGGGCCGGCACAGGTTTCCACGTACGAACGCGCGGCCGCGGTGCTGCTCATCGGGATCGCAAAGCAAGCTCCCCAGGACTCGATGCTGATCGCGGCCGGGCGCGCGCAGGGAGACCTTCCCCCGGCGCTCCTCGAATTACTGGCGATGCCGCAGCCCGTCCGCAGGCGCCCGGCGAGGCACCGTCTCGATGAAGAGTTACCATTCGATTTCGACGAGGATGAACGCGACGCCGGCGAAGAACCCGATGGCGACTACTTCACAACGAAGTAGCGTGCCTCGGGGTGGTGGACGATCACGGCGCTTGTGCTCTGCTCCGGGTGCCACTGGAACGTCTCGCTGAGCTCGACGCCAATGCGCTCGGGCCTGAGCAGAGCGGCCATTTTCGTCTGTTCTTCCAGGTCGGGGCAGGCCGGGTACCCGAACGAATAGCGCGCGCCCTGGTACTGCTGCTGGAAGAGGCTGCGCATCGTCGGTCCGTCGGCTCCGGAGATGCCCAGTTCGTCGCGAACCCGCTTGTGCCACATCTCGGCAAGGGCTTCGGCGCTCTCGACTGAGAACCCGTGCCAGTGCAGGTAATCGCGGTACTCGTTCGATTCAAAGAGTTCCTTCGCGAACACGCTCGCTCGTTCGCCCATGGTCACGAGCGACATCCCTACCACATCGAACTGCGGGCCTCCGGACGCTGCTTCATCGACTGATCGGAAGAAGTCGGCGATGCACTGCCGCCGCCCGGTTGTCTGCCGTGGGTACGTGAGACGGACGGGCTCGCCCACCGGCTTGCCGTCCTTCACGTCCGGCCAGCAGATCAGGTCGTTCTTGTCCGCGAGGCACGGGAAGTAGCCGTACACCACCTGCGGAGTGAGCAATTGCTCGGAAATGGCTCGTTCCGACCACGCCCGGAAGATCGGCCGCACCTCTTCGTCGACGAACTTTTCGTATTCAGCATCGCTCTGTTCGCCGCGCTGGTACTGCCACTGGCCACGGAAGAGTTGCACCTCGTTGATCCACGGGAAGATGTCGCGTAGCGGCAGACCCCGCACCACCCGGCTCCCCCAGAACGGAGGCGTGGGAATGGGGACGTCGCGCTTCACCTCAGAGGGTGCGTAGTCGCTGGTTTTCGGACCGGTCTCACTTCCACCGCTGCCCGGCACCGTCACTTGCACGGCGTCGTAGACATCGTCGGAGGGTCGCTCGATTTCGGCGCCACCACGGGTCAACAACGGGAGCGGCGCCCCCGCGCGAGCGGCCGGCACCACCTTGTCGAGCGTCGCCAGACCCTCGAAGGCATCCTGGGCGTAGTAGACCGTTCCCTTGTAGATCTGCCTCAGGTCGCTCTCGACATACCGTCGCGTCAGCGCTGCCCCACCGAGGATCACGGGGTAGTGGAAAAGCTCGCGGCTGTTGAGCTCCTCCAGGTCTTCGCGCATCACGACGGTGCTCTTCACCAGCAGCCCGGAAAGGCCGATTGCGTCGGCTTCCACTTCCTGCGCCTTCTCGATGATGCTCTGGATCGGCTGCTTGATGCCCAGGTTGTAGGTCGTGTAGCCGTTGTTGCTCAGGATGATGTCGACGAGGTTCTTGCCGATGTCATGGACATCGCCGCGTACGGTCGCGAGCACGACCTTGCCCTTCGTCGAACCCTCGACCTTATCCATGTGCGGTTCGAGGTAGGCAACCGACTGTTTCATCGTCTCGGCCGACTGGAGTACGAACGGCAGCTGCATCTTCCCGGAACCGAACAGCTCGCCAACTACGCGCATCCCATCCAGCAGGTATTCGTTGATGATGACGAGCGGGTCGAATCGCGAGAGTGCCTCTTCGAGGTCGACTTCGAGGCCGCGCCGGTCGCCATCAACAATGCGCTGCTTCAGGCGCTCTTCCACGGGAAGGGCGGCACGGTCGACCTTCGCTTCTTTCGCCGTCTCCACGTTCTCGAAGAGCGCGATGAAGTGGTGGAGCGGGTCGTAGTCCTCGCGGCGGCGGTCGTAGATGAGGTCGCGGGCGGTGTTGAGTTGCTCTTCCGGGATGCGGTTGAGCGGCAGGATTTGCTTTGCGTTCACGATCGCGGAGTCGAGCCCGTGTGCGACGGCTTCCGCGAGGAACACAGAGTTCAGCACGCGCCGCGCGGCCGGCTTCAGCCCGAATGAGACGTTGGAAACGCCAAGCGTGGTGTGGACGCCGGGGAACTCGGCCTTGACGGCCTTGATGGCGTTCAGTGTCTCCATGCCGTCTTTGCGCAGGTCTTCCTGCCCGCCGGAAAGCGTGAACGTCAGGAAGTCGAACAACAGGTCGCCCGGCTCCATGCCGTACTCGCCGACGGCGAGGTCATAGATGCGCCGGGCGACGCGCAGCTTCCACTCGGTCGTGCGTGCCTGGCCCTCTTCGTCGATGGTTAGGGCGATTGCGGCAGCGCCATGGCGCTTGATGAGTGGCAGCAGCCGCCGGATCTTGCGTTCGCCGTCCTCAAGGTTGATGGAGTTGATGATGGCTTTGCCGCCGTAGAGCTTGAGAGCGGTTTCGACCACCGCTACTTCGGTGCTGTCGAATACCAGGGGCAATGTGGACTGCGTGCGGAGCGCGGTCGCGACGCGGGTCATGTCCTCGGTGCCGTCGCGGCCGACGTAGTCGACGCTCACATCGAGGACGTGCGCCCCTTCAGCCGCCTGCTCGCGGGCGACGCCGACAATGCCGTCGAGGTCTTCCGCCAGCAGCAGATCGCGGAACGCTCGCGAACCGGTTGCGTTCGTCCGCTCGCCGATAACTAGGAACGAAGTCTCCTGTTCTATCGGGACGCTGGTGTAAAGCGAGGAGACGTTCGCTTCGTACGACGCCCATTCCCCTTTCAGGAACTCCGAGGCGGAAGGCCGGAACTTCGGCGCCCGCCTGCCGATCTCGCCAATGGCGGCCTCGAACATGGCGGGAGTCGTGCCGCAGCAGCCCGCGACGATGTTCGTGCCGAACTCGTTCACGAAAACCGACTGGTGCTTTGCGAACTGTTCCGGCGTAAGCGTGTAGCAAGCCTCGCCATTGATGACTTCCGGCAGGCCCGCATTCGGCCCGATGAACACCGGCCGGCGGGAGTGTTCGGCGAGGTAACGGACGTGCTCGATCATCTGCTCGGGCCCGGTAGCGCAGTTGATCCCGATGATGTCGATGACATCGAGCGGCTCAAGCGTGGTGAGCGCGCAGGCGATATCCGATCCCAGCAGCATCGTGCCGGTCGTCTCGATGGTGACGCTGGCGATGACGGGGATACGCTTGCCTGTCGCCTCGAACGCGGCTTCGCAACCGGCGAGCGCGGCCTTCGTTTGCAGCAGGTCCTGGCAGGTCTCGACTTTCAGGACGTCGATGCCGCCTTCGATGAGGCCGATGGCTTGCTCGGTGGCGCCACGGACCAGTTCGTCCCAGGTGATGTGCCCGAGACTCGGGAGCTTGGTGCCGGGGCCCATCGTCCCGAACGAATAGCGCGGGTGTTCCGGGGTGCTGTACTGGTCGCGCACTCGTCCGATGACCTGTGCCGCCAGGCGGTTCAGTCCGCGTGTGCGCGGCGCGAGGTCGAACTCCGCGAGCACCACTTCGTTCGCTCCGAACGAGCAGGAATCGACCGCGTCGCAGCCGGCGGAATAGAACGAGTGGTAGATCTTCTCGAGGATGGCGGGATTCGAGACGTTCAGCCACTCAGGGCATCCGTCGTGCGACTCGCCATCAGGCGCAACGAACGCCTCTGGCCCAAGGTTGAACGACAGCAGTGTCGAGCCGATGGGGCCAGCGGAGTAAAGCACCTGTTCCCGCAGGCGGTGCAACAGCGGGTGATCGAGAGGCCGGTACATAAGGGCTTATCCAGCGTACACGATGACGCCGAACCCCGGGTCATAATTCAGGCGGTTCGACGTTCGTTCTACCGTTGCTCACCAGATTTCGGGGGCCCACGGCAGCGGGTTCCAGGCGAACATTGCGTCGGCACGTGCCACGGCTTCGGCCGCGCCCTCGATTCGCCCGGCGCGCGCCAGTTGATACGCGCGCATCCCGCCCATGTACAGCGATCCGAGCTCGTTCACCGACATCGTCACGTCGGGCTCACGCGTCGTTGCGTAGCATTGCGCGCCAGTGGGCCCACCCTGCAACAGATAGCGTCCGGCATTCCACGGGCAGAACGAGTCCCTGAGTTCGATGACCAGTTCCCCGCTCGTTGCGTAACGGCGAGCAGCCAGCGCCCGCGGCGTGTCGACGATCCGTACCCAGAGAGTGTCTGAAGTCCTCCGCACGAGGCGACGTGGGTCGGCGAGCATTGCGTAGAGCGGCTCGTCCACCTGCCGCCATTCGGCGTTGATGGTCGCGATGAGGTCGACGCCGAAGATGTGTTGCCAGAGAGCTGAATACGCCGCGTCGGTCGTCGCGAAGAGTGAGTTCAGCGAAAGGGTGGAGGCGGCATTCCCGCTTTCGTAGTGCTCCTTCACGCGATACCGTGCGAAGCCCAGCGGCTTCCCGTTCTCTTCGTACTGCACATCGAAGAGTTGGCTGTAGCCTGACGGTGCCGGCCACGGTGGGTCGCGCAGCACGCGGTATTCCCACCAGCCGGCCGTACGGTTGTGCATGCCGGGGAAGGTCCTCCGCACCTCGTCCCAGATCCCGGGCCAGGAAGCGAGCGCCTCGTCGCGGTCGATGTAGCGCGTCCGCCCGGCGAATTCCGGCGCCCACCGCAATCCTGTCCGCGTGCGGTCGATCGTGAGTTCCTGGCCCTCCGCCGCGAGCCCATAGCCGAAACGGCCGTAAATAATCGACTCCGAGGCCCAGAGCGCGGCGATGGGCTCGCCGCGGTCACGCACCTGGTCGAGCTGGTAGCGCATCATCCCTGTGAGGACCCCGCGACGCCGGTGGCTCGGCAACACCGAAACCCACGTCAGCCCTCCACACGGAACGAAGCCGCCCGGGGTCGTCATGTCGAACGTCCACGTCCCGGCTGTACCGCACACCTGGTCGCCATCCCAGACCGAAATCGAGCGGCCGAGGTCGGCGTACTTCAGGGTAGTGGCGATGCCTTCGGCTGGCCGTGGATCGTGGCCGAAACCGACGGCCTGCGTTCGAAAGAACCGTGGCGCCTCCTCCGGCGTGATAGGGCGGATGGGGTAGTCCACGTGTGCGCTCCTCGGTGGGGTCGAGAGATGGTACAACGTCGCAACGAAAAGGCCCTTCAAATCGAAGGGCCTTGTTCGTTTTTGTTCCGCGCCGGGGAAGCTTACTCGATGTCGACGGTCGCGCCGGCTTCGCTGAGTTTCGCCTTGATGGACTCGGCCTCTTCCTTGCCAATGCCTTCCTTCACCTTGGCGGGAGCGGCTTCCACCAGGTCCTTCGCTTCCTTCAGGCCGAGGCCGCTGACGACTTCGCGGATCGCCTTGATGACGTTGATCTTGTTGTCGCCGAAGCTCTTCAGGACAACGTTGAATTCCGTCTTCTCTTCGTCCGCGGCGGCCGCCGGGGCGGCAGCGCCACCAGCAGCGGCGCCGCCGGCGGCCATCATCATCGGCGCGGCGGCGGTGATGCCGAACTCTTCTTCGATCGCCTTGTTCAGGTCGCGGAGTTCGAGCAGGGTCATACCCTTGATGAGTTCCAGAGCTTCTTCGATCTTGGCCACGTTTTGTTCTCCTTTGGTCCCGGCCCATGAAACATGGGCGGAGCTTTCTGAAATGGTTCGGGGCTCCGGCCTAGCCGGCAGCTTCCAGCTGGTTCGCACGCGCTTCGACCAGGCCGGCGAAGTTCCGGATAGTCGACTGCAGCAGGCCCGAGAAGTTGTAGAGCGGACCCTGCAGCTTGGCGACAACGTCGGCGATCATCTGGTCCTTCGAGGGCATGGTCGCGAGGCTCTCGACCTCTGCGCGCGTGAGCACCTTGCCTTCGAGCCAGCCGCCGTGGATTTCGATGTTCAACCGCTTCGCGCGAAGGTGCTCGGTCAGAGCCTTCACCGGTGCGATCGGGTCATCGAAACCGATGGCGAGGGCTGTCGGGCCCTGGACGATATCCGCCATGTTGTCGCGGCCGGCTTCCTTGGCAGCCATGCTCGCGAGCGTGTTCTTAACGACTTTCACTTCCGCACCCGCCGGGCGCAGGGCGCGGCGAAGCTCGGTGATCTGGGCAACGGAGAGCCCACGATAGTCGGCGCTGATGGCAATCGAGGCCCGCTCCATGCGGTCCTTGATTTCTGCCAGCATTTCGACTTTCCGTGGAGTCGGCATAGCCACCTCCCGATAGCGATGGGTCCTCCAGGGGAGGACAGGGCGTCTGAGCCGGGAGACCAAAAATCCCTGCGCGAATGGCAGGGATCAAAACCGCGACCTTCCGGGGAAGGACGGAATCACTGCCTCGGCAGGCGCCTTTCGGCATTACCCCTGGCGTCTTGCGGCGCCTCGCATAGGGACCTGCGGTCTCTGGCTCTTGAGTTGTCGATAACGAAAGTAGCAGGTTTCGGGCAACAGGAAAATCAGGGATTCAAGAGCCTATCGAGACCTTCACCGGCCGCCTCTCTTTTCCGATACCATTTCACCGTGCTTGAAATCACCCAGCGACTGCTCCGGGCCGCCGAAGGCGGTGATCCCGTCTTCCTCGCTTCGATCCTCGAAACCGGCCCCCGCCCCCTCGAACCCGGCGCGCGCCTGCTGATCGAGCGTGACGGCTCTCGCCTGGGCTCCCTCGGCGATCCCATCCTCGATGACTCCGTCGCAGCCTTCGCCCCGGAGGCGTTCCCGAAACATCTCGCCCAGACGCTCTACGTCAGCCCCGATGGCTTATCCGAGCGGACGATTAAGGGCGCGACCGCCATCTACGTCGAAGTAGTTGAAGCGAAGCCCGTCTTCCTCGTGGTCGGCGCGGGGCATATTGGCCGGTCACTGGCCCAGCTGGCGGACTTCCTGGACTTCCAGGTCGCCGTGCTCGATGACCGCGAGGACTTCGCGAACGCCGAACGCATCCCCGAGGCCGACCAGATCCTCTGCGAGGATTATGAAGAGGCGCTTGAGAAATTCCCGATCGACGCCAACACCTACATCACCATGGTGACGCGCGGACACAAGCAGGACGAGATTTCGCTGCGGAAGTGCCTCGGCCGTGGCGCCGGCTACCTCGGGATGATCGGCTCGCGCCGCCGGACGGGCGCGGTCCTCGAACATCTCGCGGCCGAAGGCTTCGACCGGGAGGAGCTTGCGAAGGTACGCACCCCAATCGGCCTCAACATCGGCGCCGAGACGCCCGAGGAGATTGCCATCAGCATCATGGCCGAGGTCATCATGCTCCGGCGCGGCGGCGACGGTTCATCGATGTATCACCGTTAGCCAGTAACCCGCGCAGTTGCGGGCCGGGTCAGCAACACGATGCCGGCGATGACGGACCAGAGCGGGACCAGCACGATGGGGAAGAATGCCGGCCCGAACAGCAGCAGGAACGCGAAGACGAACCCTACCCAGACGAACCAGCCCGGCAACGCATGGGCCCGGCGGCCCAACGCGCTGATTGCCGCAATGAATCCAGCGAACGAGAGGCATCCGCCGATCAGGAGCATGCCGAACGCCAGCTGTTCGAACTGGATGGCAAACTCCGGACCCGGAAAGTCGGCGCTGCCGAACTTCATCGACGCAGCAACCGAGACGTTGATGATGATCGCCGCCATCGCGAATGCTGCGAAGAGTGTCGACGTTGCGGACGCGATACCTGAAAAGAACGTTGAATTCGAGGGTGAGAACGGCGCTCGAGCGAGCAGCCCCCGCGCGAACCAGACGAACCCCAGGATGCTCGCAATCATGAGATATCCACCCACGATCAGCTGCGTCTGATTTCCGCTGTCAGCGAAATACGTGGTCCATCCCTGTGGATCATCGTTGTCAGGGGTTTCAACTCCCGTGAACCAGCCCACTACAAAGACAACGCCGAAGAAGATTCCGGCCCACGGGGGCCAATTTCATCCAGATACTGCCAGGTTCGTCGATTGTTGCCGTTCTTGCGCTCATGCCTACCTCAGAGTGATGTGGATTCCCCGGGAATGCTCCCAGGGCACACGTACACACGAGATCGAGGACTACTTCGTTGAGACAGTTCCAGGCCCGCGCGTGCGCGCGTTGTGTGGGGCCGGCCCGTTCGGCGTCAGGCCCCATCCCATGGAACGTCGCACATGTTCCCTCGCGAAACCATCAACGCTGCCGTGCAGCGCTTGCAGAACTCTCACAATTCAGCCGCACAAGGCGATGGGTGCACGCACGCTACTGTTCAGTGACAAAAGGGCCGCGGCGGGGGCATGGCTTTAGTCCATACGTCCAGCGACGGCTCCCCGTCTCGCCAGTTCGGACCGGAAGTCGAGCATCGCCGTGTAGGTCGGGATAACGAACACATCGTCGCCCGGCTGAGTCTCCGTGACGATCGCGTCGAGCAGTTTCGCAGGGTCATGTTCCACGGTCCGCGCAGGTTCATAGCCTGCATACTTCAGCCTCACGGCAAGGTCCTCTGCCCGGTCGCCTCCCGCCCACCAGGCATCCGTCAAATCTCCGAGCAACTCGTAGTCGACATCCCAGATCCAGCTGACGTCCTGGCCATCCGCGAACCGATCGTTCAGCAGTAGCGCCAGCTTCAGTCTCCGACCCGTTCTCGCGACTTCGCGCAGGAGCAACAGCACCTGGTTCGCGCCGGCCGGGTTCTTCGCGAGGAACAGGCGCAGTCGCCGCCCCTGAACTTCGACCTGTTCCTGTCGCCCGAAGGCTGGCTTCACGCGTGCCAGCCCGCTGATCGTTGGGCCTTCGGGCACACCGAAGACTGCGCATGCCGCCGCGGCGGCCAGCGCGTTGTACACGTTGTACAGGCCGGTAAGCGGCATGCTCACATCACCGAGCCCGCTGATGGTCATCGTCGCGCCATCCAACGACAGCTTCACTCCCGAAGCCGATGTGTCCGGATTGGGGCGTTTGCGATCACAGTTGGTGCAACGCCAGTAGCCGACATGGGCGAAGTAGCGGCGGTCGTAACGGTAGTCCCCGCCGCAGGCACACCAGCGCGCATCGAAAGCGCCGGCTGTTTCGGTTGTGAACGCCTCGTCGTCGAGGCCGAACCAGTGGACCGGCCCGGGCCAGCCCGTCGCCATCTCTGCGACGGATGGGTCGTCGGCGTTCAGGACGAGCGTCGCGTCTCGCGGCGCCTTCGCCAGTGCTTCGCGCCAGAGCCCGGCCACGCTGTCGACTTCGCCGTAGCGGTCGAGCTGGTCGCGAAACAGGTTGGTGAACACGAGCACCCCAGGCTGGAGGGCGGCAACGGCGGCGGGCATGGTAGCCTCGTCGGTTTCGAACAGCCCGGCCATCCGGTTTGCACCCCGGATGGAACCGCCGATGCCGGCCCGGGCGACGAGCGTGCTCGCCATGCCGCGCATCAGGTTGCTGCCCTCGCGGTTGTGGACGAAGGCGATCCGCGCCGCCGTGAGCGCCTCCGCGATCATCCGGCTGGTTGTCGTCTTCCCGTTCGTGCCGGTCACGACAATGCGGCCGCGGCCAAGCTGCCGGCCGAGGTTCGCCACCACGGAAGGGTCGAAGCGCTCGGCGATGAGCCCGGGGACTGCCGTGCCGCCGCCGCGGCGGGTCACGCGCGTCGCCAGCGAAGCGGCATTCCCGGCTGTAACGGCGAGGGCAGTCCGAATATTCGTCACAGGGCCATGGTGGCGGCGCTCAGGCCATCAATCAAAGCTAAGCGCGGGCGGGCAGCAGCCCTGCCTGCACCAGGAGCTTCATGATCCGGTCTCGGGCAATGACGCCGACTACCCGGCCGTTTTCCACCACGGGCATGTGGAAGAGGTTCTCGGTCTCCATCTCGAGGAGAACATCCGAAACCAGTTGCTCCCGGGCAGTGGCCCGGAGGGTGGCACTTGGGATCATCGCCTGGCGTGCAGTGATCGTGTCCCACTGCGTCTCCGGTACGCCGCGCATTTCGTAGCCGCTGATCAGCCCCGCGAGCGAGCCCGCATCCTCGACCATGTAACAAACGCGTGGATTGAGGTCGAGCACACCACGGGCCAGAGAACCAACCGATTGGCCGCCATCGACCACCGGGAGATTGTTGGACATCACATCTTCGGCTTTGTACAGGCGAAGCTCGCTGACCAGCCGGTTCTGTTGGAGGCTGCGGCGAGCGGCGTTCTCCAGGAACAGCCCGAGGAAGATGAGCCAGGCCCCGCTGGCCGGGTTGTTCGCGATGACGACATCCTGGCCGGCCACCGCAGCCAGCCCGGCGGCCATGCCCGCAAACGCGAATCCTCGCCCGGTCCATGCGGCGATGCTCGTCGCCTGGTTGTAGTTCCCGCTCACCATCCAGCAGATGGAGCGAAACACCCGGCCCCCGTCCATGGGGAATGCCGGCAGAAGGTTGAACACCGCCACGATCAGGTTCATCAGGGCGAGCCAAACAAGCACGAAATCGATCGGCCGGGTGTTCTCGGCGCCCAGGACAAACCAGATCCCGAAGAACATGCCGCCAAGTACGAAGCTCGTGAGCGGTCCGGCCGCCGCCATGAGCAGTTCGTGGAGCGGCCTGGCAGCCTCGCGCGTTATCTGGGCCACGCCGCCGAGAATGAAGAGGGTGATGCTCTTGACCGGGATCTTGTACGCCCGCGCCACAAGGCTATGGGCCATCTCGTGCAGCACGATCGAAGCGAAGAAGAGGATCACGCTGGCGGCCGCCATCGCGTAGTGCGTGGTGCGTCCCGCCTCCTGGAGGGCATCGGGGTAGAACTGCGTCGCAAGCAGCCACGTCGCGAGTCCGAAGAGGACGAACCAGCTCGGGCTGACGAGGATGGGAATACCGGCAAGCGAACCGACCCGGAGGTTTCCGAACTTCATGTGTTCACCTTAGTAGGCGGGCGGTAAAGCGGAGGGTCTGCCTGCTCTCAACCCATGTTCTTCTTGGCCGGCGGAGCCGGAGGCGCATCGTCTTCATCTTCGACGACGGCTTCCCAGCAGAGGTAGAAGTAGAAGAGTCCGATCAGGATCGGGATGAGGAACGCCGGGTGGTGGCTTTCGACCAGGCCCCAGAAGCCGCCGAGCGTTACGAAGACCAACGCAGCGACGTAGACGAAGAATGCTCCCCAGCTGAAACCGAGTGGCAACATAGCTCGCTCCTTGCTGCCCTACTCTACAACCCGAGATCGGCGCGAGTCAGCACAAAAACAGGGAGAAACCCGTAAGAACTGCGACGCGCACCAGCGCGTATTTTGTCCGCGATTCGAGGCTGGCGTACCTGGCTGCGGGACGCCAGCCCCAGGTGTCACCGGGACTCGACGATCAAACGGCGGCGAGCTCCGGCAGATCGGACGCCGGCACCATGCCTTCGAGCACGCGCGAGAGCGCCATGGTGTGGCTGCAGGTCGACCAGTCCAAGAAGAAGTCGCAGTTGCAGCGCCACTTCCCTTCGTGCAGGACTACTTCGTGTTCACTGTTTTCGCCATGGAAAGCGACGTGGAGGTCGTCGATTTGCATTCGGTGACGTTCACCTGCGTACACCTTTGCCTTCTCAACTTTGCCAATCAAGCTCGACTGCATGAGGGGCGGACTCCTTTCCTCTTGAAAACACGAACGGCGGCCCCTGCGGAGCCGCCGTCTTTACAGATGGATGAAATTCAAGACACCCATGCACCGGCAACGTACGCCCGTTAATGGAAGGGTGTCAACCTGATTTTTTGCGCCTAGGGGATAGGCTTCGAGGGCCCGTTCAGCCAGCGCTCCCGGGTCATGAAGTATGGCTCCCGCCCGTGGATTTCGGGCGGCACGATTTTGCCCGCGTCGCGCGTCAGGATATTCGCGACCACGCGCAGCCCCTGTTGCTTTTTCGGATTCCACCGGAAGGTGTCTACGCTCAGCACTACTGGCGTGATCATCCCCTCCGGCGCATCGAACCAGAGGAAGAACGGGTTGATCTCCTCATTAACAGGCTGGTCTTCGTCGAAGTCCGGATTCTTCTCGGCGAAGCGTGTGACTCCATCGATGTAGCCGCGCGCAAACCCGGAATGGAACCACATCACCTGCTTCGCGCCGTACTTGTCCGTGATGTGTTCCACGGCCCTCCGGCGGGCTTCGTCTTCGTCCTTGCATGGCAATTGTCCGCCCGCCCGCCACAGGTGAATCTCCCGCGCGAACGCCGTCTTCGAAAGCGGTATCTGGATCGGCGTCTTTTCGCTGAACGGGCCGAGCACCGGCATCAGCTTCCCTGGGGCCGTCGGGATCTCTTCGCCATCAATCGCGATCTGGGTGCACATTGAGAAGACGGTAACACCTTCGCGGAGGTCCCGAGGCCCTGGCATGGCGCAAGGAAGCCCTGCTGCCCTGTGCTAGGATCCGTCTGTGAGCATCTCTCCCGACTACGTGGACATCGGTTCGTTCATCGACCAGCGCGAGGACTACCGGGGCGGGCGTCCGTTCATCGTGGGGACGGGGATCACCGTGGATAGAGTCTCCGTGCTTCAGAGTGTCGACGGTTTGACTCCTGCCCAGATTGCTGAGGCGATGTCCCTCACACCCGAACAGGTTCACGCTGCGCTGTCGTTCTACTACGCGAATCGAAAGGCAATCGAAGCGTCTCTGGACGAGCAGGAATCGCAATACGACCGTGCCGCCTCGCGCGCCACCGGGTGAACCTTGCCTTCTACTTCGATGACAACATCGCTGCGAAGCCTGTGATTTCGGCCCTTCGAATGGCAGGAGTCTCAGCGACGACCGCCGACGAGAGCGCCAACCGCGGCAAACCAGACTCCGAGCATCTCGAATTCGCGGCGGAGCACGGCTTAGCGCTGGTTACTGCCGACGAGGGAGACTTCAGTAAGCTCCATTGGGAGTGGCTGGCGATGGGCCGCACACATGCTGGCATCGTCCTCGTCCGCCAGCGCACTTCAATCGGCGATTTGATCCGTGCACTACAAAGACTTCATGCGGCGAGGAAAGCCGAGATGGCGCGGAATGAACTGATTTATCTGTCGCGTTACTGAGCCGGCAAGCAGCCTACCACCAGATCTTGTGCTCTACCTCGTCTGGCTGGTCGTCCCATTCCGTTGTCCAGAGGTTCGATGACAGGTATTTCCAGCCGCCGTCCGCCAGCAGGCAGACGATGTGTTGCTCGCCTTCGAGCCGTTCCGCCGCCTTGATTGCCGCTCGTACGACTGCTCCGCAACTGATGCCGACGAACAATCCCTCTTTCATCGTCAGTTCCTTCGACATCGCGAAGCTGCTCTTGCTGTCGACGACGATTTTCCCGTCGAGGACGGTCTCATCGAAGATCGGCGGGATGAAGCCTTCTTCCAGCGCGCGCAGGCCCTGGACAAGATCTCCCGGGTGCGGCGCCGCCGCGATGATACGGACGCCGGGCTTGGCGTCCTTCAGGTACCGTCCGGTGCCGGTCAGTGTGCCGCCGGTCCCCAGGCCCGCCACGAACACGGTGGTCTGCGGCAAGTCGCGGAGGATCTCCGGGCCGGTCGTCTCATAGTGCGCCCGGGGATTCGCCTCGTTGCCGTACTGGTAGGGGAAGTAATACTTCCCGGGGTTCTCTGCCACGATCTCTTTCGCCTTCGCGATAGAACCGTTCGAGCCCAGGTCGCCGGGCGTGTAGATGATCTCCGCGCCGAAGGCCTTCAGCAGGAAGGTCCGCTCCTCGCTCACGCTCTCCGGCATCACGCAGATGACCTTGTAGCCCTTCACCTTGCCGATCATCGCCAGGCCAATGCCGGTGTTTCCCGAGGTAGGCTCGAGGATGGTCGCGCCCGGTTTCAGTTCGCCGGAGCGTTCGCCCGCTTCGATCATGTACTTGGCGATCCGGTCCTTCACCGAGCCGGTAGGGTTCTGCCCTTCGAGCTTGGCGTAGATGTGGATGTTGGGCCGGGGCGCGAACGATTGCAATTCGACGATCGGCGTGTTGCCGATCATTTCGATGACCGAGCGATACAGGGTCACGAGTTCGCCCCCACCGGCTGCGGATGCGGAAAGCGTGCCTCGCGGGGCGTATCGGCTACGTAGGAGGTGTATTCCTGGTAGTAGCGTTCGCGCCCGAGGCGTTGCGCTTCACGGTGCTCGGGGTGCTCGCGCCACGCCCGAAGCTGCTCCGCGCTTTCCCATTCGTGGATAGAAACGCGCTCGCCGTCGTCGCTCCGGTAAACCTTGTACGAGATGAATCCCGGCATTGTCTGGCACAACTCCAACATTCGGTCTGCGAGGCGTTGAAACTCCTCCGCGTATTCGGGATGTATGCGCGAACGAAACACCACCACCGTCACGTTGTCCTCAACGTTCCCGGGGCCCTAACCACCCGCCAGCGCGGGCAGTACGTCGAGCGAGTCGCCGGACTTGATGGGCGTATCCACGCCGCCGGTGTAGCGGATGTCCTCGTCGTTCAGGTAGATGTTCACGAAGCGATGCAGTTTGCCATCCGCGCCGTACACCTGCTCCTTGAAGCCCGGGAACTTCGCATCCATGTCGTCGAAGACTTCGGCCACAGTCGAGCCCGTGGCTTCGACCGTCTTCTGGCCGTTCGTGACCTTCTGGAGCACGGCCGTAACGCGCACATTGATGGTCGGGGCAGTCGCACTCGTCATTGGTGCAGTTCTCCTTGGAATTGTGTGTTCGTCATCGTCATATGCGGCGCTGCGAATCAACCGCCGGTTGGGTCGTCGCGGTGCGGGATCGGCGCGCCGCAAAAGACCTCGTAGTCGATGAGCTCGCTGATTGTCGGGTTGTCGCCGCAGAGCGGGCACTCCGGGTCGCGCCGAACCTTCACGACGCGGAACTCAAGCGAGAGTGCATCGTAAAGCAGCAGCCGGTTCACCAGCGGCTCGCCGATGTTGAGGATGAGCTTGAGGACCTCGGTCGCCTGGATGCTGCCGATGGTCGCGCACATCGCGCCCAGGACACCGGCTTCCGCGCAGCTCGGCACCAGGCCGGGAGGCGGGGGCGCCGGATAGAGGCAGCGGTAGCAGCCCTTGCCGGGGATGTACGTCGTCGCCTGGCCGTCGAACATCAGGATGGAGCCATCAACGAGCGGCTTCTTCAGGAGGTAGCAGGCATCGTTTACCAGGTAGCGGGTGGCGAAGTTGTCGGCGCCGTTCACGACGATGTCGTACTGCGAGATGATCTCGAAGGCGTTCTCGCTCGTGATGGGCGCCTCGTGTGTCACCACGTTGATGTTCGGGTTGTGGGCGAGCAGAGTCTCGCTCGCTGATTGGACCTTCGGCTTTCCGATGTCGTCGGTCTGGTGAAGGATCTGACGCTGGAGGTTCGTGCGGTCGACCACATCGAAGTCGACGATCCCCACCGTGCCGACGCCCGCAAGCGCCAGGTAGAGCGCCACCGGCGATCCCAGCCCGCCCGCGCCGATCATCAGCACCTTCGACTCGATGATCTGGCGCTGCCCAACGCTGCCAACCTGCGGCATGATCAGGTGGCGGCTATAGCGCTCCACCATCTCTGGAGTCATCACCGTGGCGCCGCCCGCCAGAGCCGGGATCACTGCCACTTCGTCGCCGTCCTTCAATGAAGTCGATTCGCCCTGGAGGTTTTCTATTTCCACCTGGTTCACGTAGATGTTGATGTGCGGCGCACGTTCGCCGGTGCTGCCGACTACCTGGGCTTTAAACCCCGGGAACTGCGAATCCAGGTCCGAAAGCACATCGGAAATGGTGGCCCCGCGCGCCTGTACGTTGGCTCGGTTGCCAACGAGGTGGCGAAACGGCGTGGGGATATAGACATTGACGGACATGGTGGCCTCCTTGGTCGGGCGATCAATCGTTGCACATTGAAACCCACACCGCGCAACCCGGGCGGTGCGAGTGAAATCGTCTCAATTACATGTTGACACTGAGGTAGCGCTCCCCGGTATCGCAGATGATTGTCACGACGGTCTTGCCCGCTCCAAGCCGTTCCGCAACTTTCCGCGCAGCGAATACATTCGCCCCCGCCGAGATCCCGGCGAGGATGCCTTCTTCGCGTGCAAGGCGCTTTGAGTAGGCGATGGCGTCTTTGTCTTCGATGCGGAGGATCTCGTTATAGATCGCCCGGTCGAGGACTCCGGGAACGAAGCTTGCGCCGATGCCCTGGATGCCGTGCATGCCCGCGCGCCCACCGCTCAGCACAGGCGACCGCGATGGTTCGACGGCAACGATGAGGACGTCGTTGCCGATTTCTTCGCGAATCAGCCGTCCGACGCCGGTGATCGTCCCGCCGGTGCCCACTCCCGCCACGAAGGCGTCGATGCGCCCGCCAGTGGCTTCGAGGATCTCCCTCGCCGTGGTCCGGTAGTGGACTTCCGGATTCGCCTCGTTTTCGAACTGCTGCGGCATGAAGTAGTCGGGGTGTTCCTTGCACAGTTGCTGCGCCGCGAACACCGAGCCCGTCATGCCTTCGATGGCGGGCGTCAGCACCAGTTCAGCGCCGTAACGTTCCAAAAGACGGCGACGTTCGAGCGACATGTCTTCCGGCATCGTCAGGATGATCCGGTACCCCTTCACCGCGGCGACGAGCGCCAGGCCGATGCCGGTGTTCCCGGAGGTTGGTTCGACGATGGTCGAGTCGGGCTTGAGTCGTCCGGACCGTTCGGCGTCTTCGATCATCGCCAGCGCGATGCGATCCTTCACGCTGCCGCCCGGGTTCAGGCTCTCCATCTTCCCGAGCACCGTCGCGGAATCCTGCGGGACGATGTGACGCAGGCGAACGAGCGGCGTCGAACCGATGAGGTCGAGTACCGAGTCTGCGATGGCCGGTCGTGCGACTGGTGCGGTCATATCACCCACCGGCCGCTGACGGCAGTGGGTTCGCGCTCAAGGAGGTCCGCAACCGAATAGGACTCCAGGATCTCGGTAGTGGCATCGCGAATTCGCTCCCAGATCTCACGTTGGCCGCAGTGGTGCGGGTGGTCGGTTTGCTCCGGCGGCTCATCGAGCCAGGAAACCGGGGAAAGCGTGCCTTCCAGCGACGCGATGACGTCCCGGACGCAAATTTCCGAAGGTGGGCGGACCAATTCGTGGCCGCCTGCAGGCCCTCGCACGGAGCGTATGAACCCGGCCTTCCGCAGCGACGTCAGGAGCTGGTCGAGGTATTGCTCCGGAATGTGACGCCGAAGGGCGATCTCGGATGACTGGAGCGGGCCGCTTCCGTAGTGCCCGGCGAGCTCGATGAGCGCGCGCAGGCCGTAGTCGCTTCGGGTGGAAACACGCATCTAAGACAGCCCAACTACCTTCCGGAAGAGTCACTCCTGATAAAGTCGAGTAACTCTGTCAACAATAGTATGGCACCGGATCGCCGCGTGGCAAGCACCCTCTCTTGCGATCCTGCACCGGTGGGTCTACAGTCCGTTGCAAATTGCAACTAACACGGAGGCCGCCATGTCCTCACCCGATGCTCCCGCCGTCCTTTTCGATGTTTCCGAAGGCATCGCTACCATCACCCTCAACCGGCCAGACCAGATGAACTCCATCAACGCCGACCTCTCCGCCGGGCTGATGGATGCGCTTCGCCAGGTCCGCTCGCGCGATGACATCCGCGTGGCGGTCCTCACCGGGAACGGCCGCGCGTTCTGCGCCGGAGCCGACCTCCGGAGCCGGGCCGGCGGCCCCGCTGCGGCGAGCGGCGTCGCTGGGCTCTTCCGCACCGACGATTCGGTCGGCTTCCATGAGTTCGACACGAAAAAGCCGCTCATCGGCGCGGTGAACGGGTTCTGTCTCGGTGGCGGCTTCGAAATCGCCCTTTCGTGTGACCTCCTCATCGCCTCCGAGGCCGCCCAGTTCGGGCTCCCCGAGATCACCCTCGGTTTCTTCCCGCTGGCAGGAGCGCCCGTCCGGCTTCCGCGCGCCATCCCCCGCGTGATGGCGAACGACATGCTTTTCACGGGCGAACGCTTCGACGCGAAGACGGCCTATGAGTTCGGCATCGTCAGCCGGGTCGTCCCCGCGGACGAGCTGCTGCCGACCGCCCAGGCGATGGCGAAGAAGATCGCCGGCTATGCGCCGCTCGCCGTCCGCGCCATGCACGAACTCATCCGTCGCCAGGGGAACATGCCCAACGACGAAGCCATGCGCCTCGCTGCCACCATGCGATGGGCAATCGGCCAAACCGAAGACGCCAAAGAAGGCCCCCGCGCCTTCGCCGAAAAGCGCCAGCCGGTCTTCAAGGGCGAGTAGGAAGGACACCACAGAGGCACGGAGGACACGGAGTTGCCGATGAGGTCACGGAGGGACGTGCTGGCGAAACAGAGTCCGATCCAAACTCATTACCATCCGTGCCTCCGTGGTGAACTAACCGAACCGCGGAGGCCGCTTCTCCTGGATCGCTCGCGCCCCTTCGGCAGGGGCATCGCTGAAGAATCCGAGCATCTCCATCGCAAGCGAATAGTCGAACGCCGTGATGCCGCCCAGGCGCAGCCACTGGTTCAGCGACTTCTTCGTGGCCCGGAGGGCGTGCTGTGGGCCGTCGGCCAACTGCTCGGCGATCCTGCGGGCTTCCGCCCGCAGTTCTGCCCTCGGCACCACCTTGCTCACGAGCCCGATTCGTTCGGCTTCACGGCCGTCGATGAAGTCACACGTCAGCAGGTAGTACTTCGCCTTCGCCATGCCGCACAGCAACGGCCAGATGATGGCGGCATGGTCACCCGCGGCGACTCCGAGCCGCGCGTGGCCATCGGTCAGCCGCGCTTCTTCGGCCATGATCGAGATGTCGGCCATTAACGCCACCGTCAATCCCGCGCCGACCGCCACGCCGTTGATCGCGGAGATGATGATCTTCTGGCAGTTCATCATCTCGTAGACGATGGCCTCCGCTTCTTTCATCACCTGCATGATGGCCTCGAAGCGCTGCTCCGCAGGCAGCGCCGCCCGCGCTTCGATGTCGCTAAGGTCGCCGCCGGCCGAGAAGGCCTGGTCGCCGGCACCGGTCACGATCGCAACGGAGACATCCGGGTCGTGGGCCAAATCTCCCCAGATGCGGGTCAGCTCGTTGTGGAGCACGTCGTTCGTGGCGTTGAACACATCCGGGCGATTAATGGTCACGCTCGCGATGGATTCCGAGACCTCGATAAGGAGGTGCTGGTAGGTCGAGTAGTCCATGGGTGCCGCCAATCTCGCCCGTGTTGCCCGGGCGTGGTTCCGAAGAGTCGCGATAGACTACTAGAGCCATGCCGAACTGGGTCCTCGAAGGGATGATCGCAACGAGCCCGCGGCCCGGGTTTACGCCGGGCCCCGAACTAATGGTCCACGACCAGGTCGTCGACGACTGGATCGCCGAGGCCCGCAAGTTCGGAATTCGCTCCGTGATGTGCCTCATCGGCAACGACCAGCTCTGGCTCTACCGTAAAGCCGCGCCCGAGGGGCTGCTCGAACGCTACCGACGCGAGGGATTCTCGGTCTGCCACATCCCAACGCAGGACCAGCAGACGCACCCGTTTACGCCCGAGGAATACGAGCACGCCTGGGAGTCGTTCCAGCGGTTGCCGAAGCCCGTGCTGGTGCACTGCAGCGCGGGCATGGACCGCACCGGCCGTATCGTCCGCCACATCCTCGAACAAATGCAGCTCGGCGAGGGTTCAAGCGCGGCTGGCTAGTGGTAGCATGGCCCACTTCGTTCGCGGAGCGAGCTTCGCGGGAGCAGGGGTGCGTCATGGGCAAACTGGACGGTCGAGTCGCGTTGATCACCGGAGGGGCACGAGGGCAGGGCGCGGCAGAGGCGACGCTGTTTTCGCGTGAAGGAGCGACGGTCGTCATCACCGACGTCCTCGATGTCGATGGCGCCGTCACGGCGAAGGGCTGTTTCGCTACCTACCTCCACCATGATGTGACCAGCGAAGCAGGATGGGACGAGGTAGTTGGCCATGTGCTGGCTCAGCACGGCAAGCTCGACATCCTCGTCAACAACGCCGGAATCTTCAAAACTGGTGGCATCCTCAACACCAGCTTCACCGACTACAAACGCGTCATCGAGGTCAACCAGTTCGGTGTCTTCCTCGGTATGAAGGCGGTCGCGAAGCCGATGATGGAGGCTGGCTCGGGCGTCATCGTGAACATCTCCTCGATTGCCGGCATGCAGGGCTCGCCGGGTTCGGCGGCCTACGGCGCGAGCAAGTGGGCTGTGCGCGGGATGACCAAGGGCGCCGCCTCCGAACTTGGGCGGTACGGCATTCGCGTGAACTCCATCCACCCCGGCCTGATTGATACGCCGATGCTCCACGAAGTGCCGGGCATCGATGCCGGCGGGACCGATCGGTGGCTCCGGCGCATCCCATTGGGCCGCCTGGCTGAAGCGAACGAAGTGGCGAAGCTCGCGCTCTTCCTCGCCTCCGACGACAGCAGCTATTGCACCGGCGCCGAATTCATCGTCGATGGCGGGATGACCGCCAGCTGACGCGGTTCATTTCAGGCTGGCCCATTCGGACTGCCGCGAAAACAGCAGGTCGTGCATCTCCCAGAACTTGCCCTGCTTCCCGGCGCAGATAGCGACGAGGGCGGCGTTCCCGGCGTTCGGATGGATCTGCACGATGGGGAAGTGCAGGAACGCGAGCGCAACATCGTCTCCGAGTTCGGCCCGCAGTTGCCGCAGCGACGATTCGGTCCATTGTTTGCAGAACGGGCACTGGAAGTCGCTATATTCGGCCACGATGACCTTGGCGTTGGGGTTGCCTTCGATGGGCGCGCCGGTGATGTCTGGTTTGCTATCGAGGATGACGAAGCCCGGCGGGTTGTTGGCGGCGAGCGACTTCAGGGCCGGCGAGTAGCCGTCCAGCGTCGTCGGGCTGCCCTTCAGTTCCGCGTCGATGATCTCCTGCAGCAGCGCGATCGGCTGCGCTCCGACGAGCTTCTTGTTGTTAATGAAGAAGGTCGGCGTCCCGGTAACGCCGAGCGCGCTGCCGTTTTTCAGGCTGGTATTCAGTTCGGTCACGTTATCGGGGCTTGAAATGCACTGCGTGAACTGGTCCTCATCGAGGCCGGTCTGGCGCGCATAGGTCTTCATCGTTTCGAGGAGGCCGGTCGCCGAGCTTGCCGCGGGCTGCGTCGGCGGCACAACCGAGCTCACGCCTCCCACCGCCTCGGAGACCTCCGGGTTCGCCGGCGCGGCCGTGGTCTTGTTGTCGTCGCGCGTCCACCAGATTGTCCCGGCGATGATCAGTGAGCCGAGCACCAGTGCCAGCGGGGTGAGAAAGTAGCTCCACGCCGGCGGGTCCTTCACATAGACAGGTCCCGGCACTTCGTTCAGCGTCTGAGTCGGCGCGGGTTCCGGGAGAGGTGGGATTTCGGCCGGCTCGCCGTGAAGTTTTGGCTCGTCTTCGGGCTCAGTCACAGTCCAATCGTGCAGTGAGACTCCGATTGGCGCGAATCCCGATTAAGAGCGGGTATCCAGCCGGCGAAGCACCGCCAGCGTGATGGCCTCGAGCCCTTCCAGTTCGCTGTCGGCGGCGAGCGCATCGTCGACCAGGCGCTTCGCATCGCCCCGCGAATACCCCAGGGCCGCGATCGCTTCGACGGCATCGGCTACTGTCCGTTTGCTTTCCAACTTCGCTGCGTCAACCGGCTGCGCGACGCCGCCGTCGTGCATAGCCGCCTCCGCCACCAGCTTCCCGCGCAGCGTGGCGATGATCTTGTCGGCGCTGCGCGCGCCGATTCCCGGCATTTTCGAAAGCACCGCCCGGTCTTCCTGTTCGATAGCCCGCGCAATCGTGCTCACCGAGATATTCATGGCTTTCACGGCTTTGGCCGGTCCGATCCCTTCGACGGTCGTAAATTTCCGGAAGAATTCTCGCTCGGCCCGCCGCAGGAAGCCGACGAGCACCGGCGTCGGGTTGTTCGCGGTCGCGTGGTAGAAGATGTGCAATCCGATCGCAGGGCCCGCCTCGGTCCCAAGGTCCGCATCGCCCGCGATCGCCTGCAATTCTGGCCAGAGCACGATGGGCACCAGCACCTCGTAGCGGACGCCCTGGACATCGACTTCAATGCTTGGCCCGGCGGCATCCATGCGCGCCAATTGCCCCTGGAGATGCGTGATCACCTGCACAGCGAACAGTCACGGGATCGCACCGTCAAATCGACAACGGCAAACACACACTCGAAAATCGATCCGTGCCCGAACTCCCGGAAGTTGAAACCATTCGCCGAGACCTCGAACCGCTGGTCGTTGGCCGCACCATCACGGGCGTCGATATCGATCCGGCGACGATTCACCTGCTCGCCGGCGCGCCGATCGAAACCCTTCGCGAGAACCTGGTCGGCCGAACGATCACCGCGATGGGCCGGCGCGGGAAGTACCTCATGCTCACGCTCGATGACGGCAAGGTGTTCGTCGTCCATCTCCGCATGACGGGGCGGCTCGTCTGGCGAAAGCGCGAGGCCGAGCCGGAGAAATTCCAGCGTGCCGTCATCGAACTGGATAACGGCCACGACCTGCGCTGGGCCGACCTGCGCAAGTTCGGCACCTGGCGACTGCACGATTCGACGGCGGAAGTCATCGACAAGCTCGGTCCCGAACCGATCGACGAAGCGCTCACACTGAAGGAGTTTCGTAGCCGCCTCGCGAACCGGACGGCGCCGGTGAAGGCCGTGCTCCTCGACCAACGCCGCTTCGCCGGTCTTGGCAACATCTATGTCGACGAGGCCCTCTTCGAGGCTGGCATCCGGCCCGATACGCCGGCCGGGGACGTCTCGCCGCAGGCAGCGAAGCGCCTCTTCGCCTCGGCCCGCAGCGTCCTCGAGCGCGGCATCGAGAACCGGGGCGCCAGCTTCAAGGACTACGTCGACGGCCAGGGCCAGCAAGGGAGCCAGCACATGTACGTGAAGGTCTTCCGGCGCACCGGCAAGCCCTGCTACACCTGCGGTAGCGAGATCAAGCGGTCGGTCGTCGGTGGCCGCTCGGCGCACTACTGTGCGAAGTGCCAACCGAAGCCCCGCAAGAGGAAAGTCACCCGTGGTTGAAGAGCGCGAAATTCTCGCGGCCCTCGGCTACAGTCCCGATACACCGGCGACGTGGGAGTCGATCGGCGATTCGCCATGGAGCCCGGCCACGCTCACCATCGGCGGCGAATCGACGCGCGAGTTCCTCATCCGCGATTCAGCAGACCTCGACGAAGCCCAGAACCACGCGGCTGTTTTCGAGGCGCTCGCGAATGCCGGGTTTCCGCACATCCCGAAACTCGTCGCCATTGTCGGGAACGCCACCATCGAAGAACCCCCGCCCGGCACCACGGCGATGCAATTGGTCCCGCCGCCCGGATCGGCCGAAGCGGCCATGGCGGCGTTGGCCGCCTGGCATGCGCTTCCGCTCAAGGAAGGCCTCGATTGGGGTCGCATGCCGGATGACCTTTTCCCGGCGGGGGAAATCCCGCTGCACCGCCTCGGGTTCGCGGCGGCCGAACGCGAGCCCGCCCTCGAGCCGCTGCAGAAGGCTCGCGACTATCTGCTCGCCTCGCCCTTCGGTTTCGCCCACCGGAACGCGATCGCCGCGAATGTGCTCCTCGCTCCAGCCAACGCGTGGCTGACCGACTTCAGCGCGGCCGGATACGGGCCCCAATACTTCGATGTCGCCGCATTTCTCCTGACCTCCGGCGTCGAGGCCCCGGGACGGCGAGCGCTGGCAGCCGCCTACGCGCGGCATCGCGAGGTCTCGCCCGATGCCGCCGCGGACCTCGTGGACCTGCTCGGCATCCTCTGGGGCATCGGTTGGCTGCTGGAATTGCCGCGGCGGCTCATCACCAACCTCGGCGACGACGCCACCACGGACTCGCTCAAGCTCGCTTCCACGCGGGTGGAGCGCGGCATTCGTCAGCCCGCCGGAGACTCCCCCGTGGCGGCCGCCATCCGGGCCGCACTCTGGCCTGAGCGCTAACGTTGCCGCCCGGCGGTCGACAACCTGTGTTCCGCGGCCGACAATTCGAGTCGTGACCAGCCCGGCAGCCACCTTCCCCGGCAACATGGCCGAACTCGACTTCGTCGAGGCCTACGCGAAGTCGGCACTCCGCAAGCCCCAGATGGCGGCCGACGCCGCCCTCCGCGCCCTTGTCTTTTCGGAGTCGGGAGACCGCGCGATCCTCGCCGGGCTCATCGCCCAGGAACTCGCCGAAGCCTGCCGAAGGCTCGTCGCCGTGTACGAAGCGCTTGCGGACCGCACCCACAGTGTTGCTCGGTCGCTGCTCAAGCCGCTCCCCGGGCAGGCCCAGTGGATGCAATTCATCCAGCGCGCCGCCACCATCTCGCCCGAGCAGATGCTGCGTGAACTCAACATCGGCAACGATGCCCTGGAGGCGGCGCAGTTGTTGCGCTCGCAGCCCGAACTGGGCGAACTTGCCGGACTCGTCGCTGCCGCGGAGACGGGCAACCCGATGCTCCTCATCCCGGACCTCGCCCGCCGCCACGTCGCTGAAGAAGTGTGGCTCGCAGGCATCAACGCCGATGGCGAGCCGATTGCATCGAGCTTCGGAGCCGAGGAGGGCGACGCCACCACGCTCGCCGATATCACGGCTGACATTTCCACCATCGCCCGCGACTTCCTGATGTCCTACCTGAATGCTCGCCGCGGCGCCGGCCGCCAGCCCTGACGATGGCCGGCTGGCAGGCAGGCCCGCGAAACGCCATCACCGATGTCGCCGGCATCCGCGTCGGCCATTACACCGATAAACGCGGCGCCACCGGTTGCACAGTCATCCTCTGCGAAACCGCCACGGGCGCCGCGGTCGATACGCGGGGTGGCGCACCCGGCACCCGCGAAACGGACGTCCTCGGCCTTTCGAACCTGGTCCGGAAGTGCCATGCCATCGTCTTCACCGGCGGGAGCGCGTTCGGCCTCGGCGCCGCCGACGGCGTCATGCGCTACCTGGCCGACCGCGAGGTTGGCTTCCCGACGGGGGCCCGCCCGGTGCCAATCGTCTCCGCGGCGGTCCTCTACGACCTTGGTCTCGGCAGTCCACGAGCCTTTCCGACGGCGGACGACGGCTTCCGCGCTGCTTCACGCGCGAAGGGCGGCGCCGTGCAGGAAGGGAGCGTCGGCGCCGGGACCGGCGCCTCGGCGGCGAAGCTGCTTGGGCTCGACCACGCGGTGAAAGGCGGGCTGGGCACAGCCAGCCTGGCCGGACCCGATGGCATCGTCGTCGGCGCACTGGTCGCCACGAACGCTGTCGGCTCGGTCGTCGATTCAATGACTGGCAAGACGATCGCCGGGCCGCGCTCGCGGCCGGGACGCTATTACTCCCTTGCTGAGTCACTGGCGAAGCGAAACGAGGCATTCGAAACGGTTCCCGGCGAGAACACCACCCTGATAGCGGTGGCGACCAATGTGGCGCTGGAACCGCACCAGCTCCAGCGCATCTGCACGCACGCCCACGATGGCTTCGCCAGGGCCGTAAATCCGGCCCACACCACCGGCGACGGCGACATTGCCTTCGCTGTCTCGATGGGCTCTCTTGAGGTCGCACCCCACCACGTGCTCACCGTCGGCGCGCTCGCCGCCCGCGCGGTGGAGATCGCGATCGTGCGTGGCGTCTCGCTGGCTAAGTCTGTCGGAGGCCTGCCCTCGATTTCCGAGTGGAAGCCGAGTTAATCCGGTTTCGACCACTGGTTGTCATATGGGGGCCCGGCCGCCCCTCGGCCTTTGGGCTGAGGAGATGTTGCAAATGTGATCTAGGCCACGTTAATCACTTGAACCGTGGTTCAGGCAGGTTTACTTTCCGATGCCGGGCCCCAGGCCCATACCATTGGGGAGCAGTACGAATGAAGAGATACCTGCTGGCATTGCCAGCGCTCGCCATCGCGATGATGGTCATTTTTGCGTCCACGGGGCAGGCGGTTCAGGCCGCCGCAGTCAGTCTCAATCTCCGCGCAGGCGACGGCGAGACCGGCTATTCCGTCAATATGTTCTTGCCCGAATCGGTTTACATCCGCCCGGGCGATACGCTGACCTGGAAGTTCAACTGGGATGAGCCGCACACGGTGACGTTCGGCACGCCGGCAGGTGATCCGACGGTGCCGACCAACCCGGATGATGCCGTCGTTTCGTACGACGGGACGGGGTTCGTCAGTTCCGGCCTTGTCTTTCCGACTCCCGAGGGCGCCAAGTTCTCGATGAAGTTCACCACTCCTGGAACCTACCAGTACTTCTGTGTGATCCACCCCGGCATGACTGGCGTGGTAAACGTCCAGGATGACGGCATCGGAGAGCAGGACAACCAGCCGTCGATCGATGGTCGTGGTGCTTCTACCTACAGCAGCGCGATCTCCGTCCTGAAGGCGGCCGCTGGTTCCGCGGCAGCAAAGCCCGTGGCCGTCACCGGCTCTGGTGCGGGCCGGAAGTTCACCCTCCAGGTCTCCAGCTCTAATGACCTTCCGGTTGGCGACGTGATGCAATTCTTCCCGGCCAGCCTCACCATCGGTGTCAACGACTCCGTCGAGTTCGTGTCCAACGTCCACACGCCGCACGACGTGATCTTCCCGGGCCCCGCCGACCTGAACGGCCCGCCACCTCCTGGTCTGGAAGACTTCGATCCGTTCACCCAGGACTTGAACTACAGCCCGGGCGTGAAGCTCGACAACAGCAAGCCAGTCATCAGCCCGATGATCGGATTGGACGACTACAGCACAAACAAGATTTCGTTCTCGTTCGCCAAGACTGGTACGTACAAATACGAGTGCGTGCTGCACGGGAGCCAGGGCATGCGTGGCACCATTAACGTGACTGCCACGGGAGCACCACTGCCGCCGAATACCGGTGACGCGGTCATTGTTGGTAGCCCTCAATCCGGGACCACGGGTCTCTGGATTGTCTTCGGCGCCGTGGCGATTGCCTTCGCCGCAACCGGAGTCGCATTCGCAACCACCCGGAAGTAGTCCCGAAGGTTCGAAGTGAACTGAGTGGCCATCGCGCAAGCGGTGGCCACTCTCTTTCCCCCAAATCGACCGACTCCCGCAGTCTCGCTAACGTTGAGGTAGCCACCCATGCAACGTCTGTTTTTCCTTGCCCCGATTGCGCTGCTTGTTGCGTTGGCCGCCGCGTGCGGGGGCGGTTCTTCAAAGACCGAGCCCACCACCCTCCCGGTGGCGACATCCACGAAGGCGGCATCTCCCACCGCAGGCGTTGCCTCGGCAACTGCCGTGGCAACTACGCCGTCGTCGACATCACCCACTGTGGCGCCCACGTCGTCAGCCACCCAGCCGCCCGCAGCGACTGCCTCGGCCGTCGCCACGAAGCCGGCCGCAACCCAACCGGCGGCGACCCAGCCCCCGGCCACGCAGGCCCCGCCGCCGACCGCTACCACGAAGCCATCGAGCGCCAACCCGCTCTCGGCGACGGTCGGCGTCTCCGAAGCCGGTAGTTATTCATGGACTCCCAGGACATCGACAATCGCTGCGGGCGGTAGCGTCACTTTCTCGTGGAGTAATACAACGGCGCCACACGACCTAACCGTTCCAGGGGTTGGATTTGATAGTGGGGAAGTCGTGACAACGGCGACGTACACCATCACGTTTCCGTCGCCAGGGCAGTACGACGTTATCTGCGTGGTGCATCCGACCATGCGAGGCAAAATCATCGTGGAATAACAGGCTGGCAAGGCGCCCATCAAACCCTTAGCGTTGGAAGTAAGGGGGTGGTCGATGCCAGCACACGCACCTGCCGAACTCCAGCGCCTTCGCACGGCCATCGAACTGGTCATCGACCGGTTTGTCGACCGGGAAGCCACGTCCGAGCAGCTGGACGCCTGGGCAAGCATTCTCGAGTCGTTCGCCGAACACGCGGCGGCGTCGCCGCCCGAGGCCCTCTTCTGGGGTATCTCCGGGCACCGGGGAATCATGGGCGTCATGGGGATGCAGGGCTCGGCCGGGTTCGCACCATCGCCCAGTCTCGCAGGCGACACCATGACTGCCCGGCTGACTTTCAGCTCGCGGCATGAAGGGCACCGTGGCCTCGCTCACGGCGGTCTCATCGCGCAGGCGTTCGATGACTTCTGCGGTCTGTTCGATACGTTCGTGCCAGGTATCCGCTACACGGGCCAGCTCACTGTTCACTTTCTCAAGCCCGTCCCGTTGAACAAGGATGTCCTCTTCGAGGGCGCTGTGGTGGCGAAGGAGGGGTCGAGGACCATGATCGAAGCGACCGCCACCATCGACGGCGTGGTCTATGCCGAAGCCAACGCCGTGATGGTCGCGAAGTCTTCGGCGGCCTGGTGAGCCCCGCCGGAAAGCGCGGGCAGGATGTGAATCTCCGTCTCGTCCGTCACCGGATCGAACAGCCCCATCTGGCCGACCTGGTCATCGATGACGATTGCCACGCCCGACATAATGTCGTCGTCTTCCACAAGCAGGTCCATCGTTCCGGGGTACCGCCGATCCAGGCCTCGGATGATGTCGCCGACGGTACTCCCCGTGACGACGACGCGTTCTTCGCCGATGAGGTCGCGAAGTAGCGCAGGGATGAATACCGTGGCCAAGTGGGCCCGCCCTACTCCATCGCTTCGAGGATGCGTCGCGGGCTAAACGGCAGTTCGAACAGCCGTTTGCCCAGGGCATCCGCGACGGCGTTGCCGATGGCGCCGAGCGGCGGCACGAACGCCGCTTCGCCAACGCCGCGCACACCGAAGGGGTGGCCGGGGTTCGGCACCTCGACAATCACGGTGTCGATGTTCGGAAGGTCGAGCGAGGTTGGCATCCGGTAGTCCAGGAAGCTGGAGTTCTCCATCCGGCCTTCAGGCGAATAGACGTACTCCTCGTTCAGGGCCCAGCCGATGCCCTGTGCCGCGCCGCCCTGCATCTGTCCTTCCACATAGCTCGGGTGAATCGCGCGCCCGGCATCCTGTACCGAGGTGTAACGTGCAATGGAGACCTTTCCGGTCTCCGGGTCGATTTCCACGTCCACGATGTGCACCGAGTAGCCGCCGGCCACGCCCCGGGGCACAACGCTTGAGTGCCCGATGATCGAGCCGCCGGTGGCGGTCTGCCGCGCGGCAATCTGCGCGATCGTCAGTGTCTTCTCGGGATCATCAAGGTTGGTCAGCACGCCCGCGTCGTAAGCGACGCGTTCAGCCTCGACGTTCCAGATCTTCGCGGCGCGAGCCGCCAGCTGCCGCTTCATGTCTTCGGCAGCTTCGTACGCGGCCCAGCCCTGCTTGAAGGTCACGCTGCTGCCGCCGGTGTTCGAAGTGAACCCGATCGAATCTGTGTCGGCCACCGTCGGCTTCACGCCATCGGATGAGATTCCGAGGCCCTCGGCGAATTGCATCGCCGATGTTGTGCGCGTCCCGCCGATATCCACGGAGCCTTCGATGTAGCTGATCCGGCCGTCAGGCAGGAGCCCTGCAATCGCCGAGGCCGGCCCGGTGGCATTGCCCCAGAAGCCGCCCGCGACCCCGCGCCCGCGAAACGGGCCCTCCCAGGGTGTCTTCCAGTGGTCGGTCGCGCGAGCGGCTTCCAGCGTTTCCTTGAAGCCCATATTCGCGTTGGCGATGCCGTTCACCCGCCGCGACCCGTCGAGGGCGGCGTTTTTCAGGCGGAATTCAATCGGGTCCATGTTCAGCTGATGGCAGAACTCATCGATCATCTGTTCGACGGCGAACGCCCCCGAGGGCGCGCCCGGCGCCCGGTACGAGAGCGTCTTCGGCTTGTTCACAATCACGTCGATGCCTTCGACGCGCGCGTTGGGGATGTCGTACGGCGTGAACATGCAGTTGGCGGCGCCGGCTACCGGCGAACCGGGGATGGCGCCGGCTTCGAAGATGAGCCGCGCGTCGGCGGCGGTGATCCGGCCGTCGTTGGTGACGCCCATCTTCAAGTGCACGTAGGCCGGTGAGGCCGGGCCCATCGCTTCGAACACTTCTGTGCGGTTGATGGTGATCTTCACCGGCTTCCCGCACTTCTGAGAAAGCCGCGCAACCACGGGTTCAATGGAAATCTGCAGCTTTGCCCCGAAGCCACCACCGATCTCGGTCGGGATCACCTTCACCTGTCCCGGCTGCAGTTGGAGCACGGTTGCGACGGAATCGCGAATACCGAACGGCCCCTGCGTGGTTGTCCAGATCGTGAGCTGCTGGTCCGAAGTCCAGTGCGCCGTCGCGCTCTGTGGTTCGATGTAGCCCTGGTGCGCGGCGGTCGTGTGGTAGTCGCGCTCGAGGATGATGTCGGCGTCCTCGAAGCCATTCGCCAGGTCGCCGACCTCCATCGTGAAGGTGGTCGCGACGTTCGAACGCGACGCTTCTTCGCCCGGCGCCGCCAGTCCTCCGCCGCGGAAGGTCGAACCGACGTTGGTCCGCAGTTCGTCGATGAGGATGGGCGCCTCGGGCTTCATTGCTTCGAGCGCATCGAGCACCGGCGGGAGCACGTCGTATTTCACATCGATGAGCGCCAGCGCCTGGTCCGCGATGAACGCGTTGTCGGCAGCGACCGCGGCGACGGGATGTCCGCGGTAGAGCGCCTTCTCGCGTGCCATGCTGTTGCGGCTCATCAGCCCCAGGTTCACCAGCGAGCCTTCCGTCTGTTCGCGCAAAATCGCCGAGACGTTCGGCATGTCCGCGCCGGTCACCACGGCGTGCACACCGGGCAGCGCCTCGGCCTTGCTCGTGTCGATCGAGATGATGCGGGCATGAGCATGCGGCGATCGCAGGAACTTGCCCGTCAGGTGACCGGGCACCTGGATGTCGTTCGCATAGAGTGCGCGACCGGTCACCTTGGCCACGCCGTCGTGGCGCACGGGTCGGGTACCAATCACCTTGAATTGGGGCTTCTCGATCGTGGTCATCCTGAACTCCTCGGAATTGCGGCACCCGCTCAAGTGCCGCTGTCGTCCTCGCGTGAAAGCGGCGGGCCTAGTAGCGCCCGCCCAGCTTCGAATGATCCCAGCTATAGATGTCGACCGGGTTAACTTTCACCACGACGCGCTTGCTTGCGACCTTCAGTGCCGCCTCCGGTGTCTCCGTCGGGGCGGGAATGCCGTTGTACTTCGCGCCAACAAGGCCCATCACTTTCGCCGTAAACGGCGTGTCCTCGATCAGTTCCGCCTCGCCCTCGATGACGAGTCCTTTGAGTTCCGCGTAGCCCTTGCCCGATTCGATCATGCAACTGATCTTCGGGTCCCGCCGGAGGTTCATGATTTTCTGGCTCTTGGCGAACGTGGTGAAGTGAATCTTCCCCTCGATCATCACGTACCACATGGCCACCAGGTGCGGATATCCCTTGTGGCCGTTGGATGCCACCTGCAGCGTCCAGCTCTCGTCGAGCACCTGTTTCTGTTCCTCTTCGGTCAGGGCAATTGCCCCTCGGCGGCTCGGCATATGTTTGCTCCGGTTACTAAAATCTGTGCGCACAGTAGAGCCGCTGCACGCGGACACTGCAAGGAGCACCCGATGTCCTTCGAACACAGCAAAGGCTCACGCGAAATCCAGGACCGCTTCGATACCCGACGGCTTGCCGATGCCATCACCTCGCGCACCATCAGCGATACGATCTCCCCGAACGATGCGCGATTCATCGAACAAATGGATATGTTCTTCATCGCCAGCCAGGGGCCCGATGGCGGCCTCGACTGCTCTTACAAAGGCGGCGACCCGGGATTCGTGAGGGTCGTGGACGAGCACACCATCGCCTTCCCCAACTACGACGGCAACGGCCAGTACCTCACAACCGGGAACATTCTCGAGACCGGGAAGGTCGGACTGCTCTTTATCGATTTCGAGAACCAGTGGCGCATGCGACTGAACGGGACCGCCTCGATCGACTTCGCTGATCCGATGCTTGGCGAATGGCCGGGGGCGCAGTTCGTCGTCCGCGTCCGCGCCGATGAGGTCTTTCCGAACTGCGGCCGTTACATCCACCGGATGGAGATGGTCGAGCGCTCCGTCTACGTGCCGGCTGCCAACCACGAAGCCCCGGATCCTGACTGGAAGGATCACTTCGAAGACGCGCTTCCCGAGGAGCAGCGGCGCCGGCGGGCGGCCGCGCGGACAGACTGACTACGCGGCTGCTACTCTTTCGTCATGGCTGTGGAACTGAGTTCGGATGTGGAACGTGCCATCGAGCGTCTGATCGCCACATCGGGTTATGCGTCGGCGGACGAGGTGATCCGGGTTGCGCTGGCGGCGCTCGAAGCCGATCGGGACGCACTGTGGCAACGCGTGGAACGCGAAGACGCCGAGGCTGATGACGATCTCCGCGCCGGGCGCTATCGACCTGTTTCGGACGAGTTCGTCGAGCAGCTTCGGTCGATAGTCACTCGTCCGGCCCACTAATGCTCGTCGAGGTCACCGCGACCGCGGAGGCTGACCTTCTCGCGATTTGCCAATTTCTTGGTCCATCATTTGCCGGCGAACGTCTGGTCGATGATTTCGTCCGGCAAGTATCCAACCTTCGGATGTTCCCCAGGCTCGGAACCACCGCGCATCCGCTGGCGCGGGGACGGTATGCGGTCTCCTGTATGGAGGTCATTACGTGATGACGTACGAAGTCACAGATGAGCGAGTCATTATTCGCCGCATCCTGCACGGTGCCCGCAATCCCGGGGGAAGTGGCCCGTAGTTTCAGCGCGTACACTTTCGCGCATGAGCAACCACAAAGACGCCCGCGCCATCGTCCCCGAACCCGGCAGCAAGGTCGATATCCGGGACTACGACCCGGAATTCACCGACGACATGGACAAGGACGACGCGAAAGCCGAGATCGAACGCCTTCGTATCCGCCTCGGCGAGCTCCAGGACCTGCTCTACGCCGATGAACGGTTTGGCGTCCTGGTAGTGCTCCAGGGTATCGACACGGCCGGGAAGGACAGCACTGTCAATAGCGTCTTCCAGGATGTCGGCCCTATCGGGTGCCGTCTCCAGAGTTTCAAGGTGCCCACGCCTGAGGAGGCGGCGCACGACTATCTCTGGCGCTACCGCAAGGTCACGCCCGAAAAGGGCGAGGTCGTCATCTTCAATCGCTCCCACTACGAATCGGTGCTCGTTGAACGCGTAAAAGACATTGTCCCGAAGAAGGTCTGGGAAAAGCGCTACGACGACATCAACGAGTGGGAGGACTACCTGGTCCGAAACGGCACCCAGGTTATCAAGTTCTTCCTCATGATCTCGAATGATGAACAGCGCGAACGGCTCCAGGAGCGCGTCGACAACCCCCGCAAGCAATGGAAGTTCAGGCTGGGCGACCTCGACGACCGCAAGCTCTGGAACGAGTACATCGAGGCCTATAGCGACGTAATCACGCACTGCAACACGAAGGTCGCGCCCTGGCACGTGGTCCCTTCGAACCACAAGTGGTACCGCGACGTGATCGTTGCGCGCGCCATTGTCGATCGGCTCGAAGCCCTCGACCTCCGCTACCCGCCGGCGGATCCAGAGGTCCTCGGGCTGAAGGTCGAATAGGGATCCTCGATCTCTCCGGTATAGTCGGCCCGTGGCTTCGATGACTGAGGCGTCCCGGGACCGTGCGGTTGCCAACGATCTCGTTGCGCAAATGCGGGATGTCCTTCAGCGCCATGTGATGGATTCGTGGTTCCCGCGCTGCATCGATTCAGAGCGCGGAGGCTTCCACCCCGACTTCGACCAGAAGTGGCGCCGCCGACCTTCGAACGCTCGTATCCTCGAGTTCCAGGCTCGCCAGACCCGCGTGGTTGCACAGTTTGCGGCGGCGTTCCCGCAGGACGGCCGCTGGCAGGAATTCGCGCTCCACGGTCTCCGCTTCATGCGCGAAACCATGTGGGACTCGAAGCATGGTGGCTGGTTCTGGGCCGTCGACGGTCGCGGCGAGCCCATCGCCGGACAGACGAAGCACGCGCACTCCAGCGCCTATGCCGTCCAGGCGTTGGCGTTGGTTTTCGGCGCCACGGGCGAGCGGGAAGCCCTCGATCATGCGCACGAGGGCGTCGATTGGTACGACCGCCATGCCCTCGACCGGGAATTTGGCGGGTTTCACAGCTGGCTCACGCGCGAAGGGACCGTCATTCACACGCAATCCGAGGTGCCGGAAGGCGCCGACGACGAAGACCCCTTGAGCCACGACGTTGGCCTCAAGGACGTGAACGTTCTCGGCGACTGGTTCGAAGCGCTCTGTGACCTGCGCGAAGTGTCCGATTCGTCGCGGGTGCAGGCGCTACTTGAGCAGTTCGGCGATATCTACCTGAACAGGGCAACCACCGTCGGAGGCGAAGTGCATTACGCCTTCCACCCCGATTGGACGCCCCAACCCGGGCCGGAGTGGCACGGCTACGGGTTCCAGGCCACCGAGCGTTTCCTGACTGCGGCCCGACTGCTGCCGCGGATGCCCGGGATGGAAGCCCGCGCCAGGGCAATCATGCTCCACACCGTCCGCCAGGCCCGGACGAAGCCGGGCGGCTTTGCCTACGCCGGCCCCGCTGGAAAGCCCGCGCGGCTCATGGGTCATAGCTTGCGCGTGCAGGCGCGCCTCTGGTGGGTGCAGTTCGAAGGTCTTCGCATCCTCGCGCTCTACGCCGCCGCGGAACACCAGCCCGGGGCGTATATGCGTGCGCTCCAGGCGCATTGGAAGTGGCTCAAGGCGAACCTCCTCGACGAGCGCTACGGTGGCATCTTCATGCAACCTCGCAGCGACTGGCGGCCCTGGGTGCGCTCCTGGCTGCCCAGGCAGGAATGGGCCTTCCTCAAAGGCGACAACTGGAAGGATGCGTCGCATGAAACTGACTGCCTCCTGATGAGCATCGCCGCGCTGGAGGGCCGGCCCGCGCCGGCGCCCAATTCCTCCTGACAGCCTGCTGTCAGTTATCTTCCCCAGACGTATTCCGCCATCCGCTACACTCAATTCATGGTCACTGCTCCTTCCTCTGCTGCTCCCGCGAACTTCAAGCTGGTCGCCGATTACGTACCAACCGGTGACCAGCCCGAAGCCATCGCCAAGCTCGTCGAGGGACTCAATCGCGGTGATCGCTACCAGACACTGCTGGGCGTTACCGGCTCGGGAAAGACGTTCACGATGGCGAACGTCATCGCGCAGACCGGCCGGCCAACGCTGGTTCTTGCCCACAACAAGACGCTGGCCGCCCAGCTCTGCTCGGAGCTCAAGGAGTTCTTCCCGGAAAACGCGGTCGAGTACTTCGTCAGCTACTACGACTACTACCAGCCCGAGGCCTACATCCCCCGGAGCGATACGTACATCGCCAAGGACGCAGACATCAACGACGAGATCGACAAGCTGCGCCATGCCGCCACGCGCGCGCTCTTCACCCGCCGGGATGTCATCATCGTCGCGAGCGTGAGCTGTATCTACGGCCTCGGCGAACCGGACCAGTACGCCGAATTCGTCCTCTCCTTCAAGCGCGGCCAGAAGTTCAGTCGCCAGGATGCCATCCGCAAGATGGTCTCCATGCAGTACGAACGGAACGACATGAACGTCGTCCGCGGGAAGTTCCGCCTGCGCGGCGACTCTCTCACGATTCTCCCGAGCTACGACGAACTCGCGGTCCGCATCGACTTCTTCGGCGACGAAGTCGAACGCATCGTCGAGCTCGATCCACTCACCGGGGAAATCCTCTCTGAACACGAGCAGATGGACATCTTCCCGGCGAAGCACTTCGTCACGACATCGGACCGGATGGAACAGGCCATCAAAGGCATCGAGAAGGAACTCGAAGAGCAGCTCGAAGTATTTCGCAAACAGGGCAAGATTCTTGAGGCGGCGCGCCTCGAAGAACGCACCCACTACGACATCGAATCCATGCGCGAGACCGGCTACTGCCCCGGTGTCGAGAACTACTCACGCCACCTCCAGCTGCGCGAACCGGGCTCAACCCCGTGGTGCCTGCTCGACTACTTCCCCGACGATTGGCTGATCGTCATCGACGAGTCACACAACACGCTCCCGCAGGTTCAGGGTCAGTTCTTCGGCGACCGCGCCCGAAAGGAAACGCTCGTCGAGTTCGGCTTCCGCCTCCCGAGCGCGATGGATAACCGTCCGCAAACGTTCGAGGAGTTCGATCGCCATATCAACCAGGCCGTCTTCGTTTCGGCCACGCCCGGTGACTACGAACTCCAGAACTCGACCCAGGTCGTTGAGCAGGTGATTCGCCCGACGGGGCTCCTCGACCCGGAAATCATCATCAAGCCGACCAAGAACCAGGTCGACGACCTGATGGACGAGATCCGGCGCACGATCGACAAGGGCCAGCGAGTTCTCGTCACAACGCTCACCAAGAAGATGGCGGAAGACCTCGCCGATTACCTGAAAGAAATGGGCATCAAGACCCACTACATCCACGCCGAGGTCGAAACCCTCGACCGCGTGGAAATCCTCCGCGACCTGCGTCTCGGCGTGTACGACGTGATTGTCGGCATCAACCTCCTCCGCGAAGGTCTCGACCTTCCGGAGGTGTCCCTGGTCTGCATCCTCGATGCCGACAAGGAAGGGTATCTGCGTTCGAACCGCTCGCTTATCCAGACCATCGGACGGGCCGCTCGCCACCTCGAAGGGCGGGTCATCATGTACGCCGACAAGGTGACGCTGAGCATGCAGAACGCCATCGACGAGACCTACCGGCGCCGCAAGATCCAGGAAGAGTACAACGCAGCCCACGGTATCGAAGCAGCCAGCATTATCAAGTCGGTGCGCGACATCACCGACCACGTTCGCATGGTCGCCGAAGAGAAGACCCCGTACGACGCTGGTGTTCCGGCCTCGATGCCGAAGGACGAACTCTTGCGGGTGGTGAAGGAACTCGAATCGCAGATGAAGACCGCTGCCAAGAACCTGGAGTTCGAGAAGGCCGCGGCCCTCCGCGACAAGGTCGTAGAACTCCGTCGGGAACTGGTCGGCACCGATGCCGAGGAGCTCGCAGCCTTCGCGGAAGCCGCGGGCCGCAGTGGTCCGCTTCGCTTTGGCCGCAGCCAGGCCGGCGGCCGCGACCGGGGTCGCCGCTACCGACGGTAGCTACTATGGTATACACTAGAGCGGATGACGACGGCGCTTTCGAGTGGGACGATGACAACGCAGGCCACGTTGCTCGGCACGGGATCGAATGGTGGGAAGCGGAAGAAGCGCTCCTCGATGAAGATAGGTTTGCGCTCTCCCGAGGTATGCCCCGTGGGGAGTACCGCTTCGCGATTGTCGGAAAGACGCTCGCTGGTCGAATGTTGACGGTCGTGTTCGCGCGGCGGAATGCCCGAATCCGCGTAGTGACAGCGAGAGATGCGGCGAGACGCGAGGTCCGGTTGTACGGGAGGAACAAATGACGAGGAAAGTTGTTCGAGACGAAGGCCGTGACCTGATTGAGGTGAACTCCTGGGCCGATGTTCCACCCTTCGCCTCAGAATCGGAAGAAGCCGAGTTTTGGCAGACTCACTCCTTCGGGCCGAGGATGACTCAAGAGGCCGAAGCCGGTGACCTGAACTTCGATGACATTCTTCCTCCGCCGCGCCCGAGGTCCAGCCCAATCTCTATTCGTTTCGACGCTGACACCCTCGCCCGTTTGAAGTCGCTGGCGCGCCGAAAGCACAAGGGCTACCAGACCCTGGCCAAGGAATTCATCGCCGAGCGGCTTTACGAGGAAGAGAAACGCGAAGGAATCGTCGGAGATTCGAAGGCCTCCTGACTCTAGAGCGACACATGTTGAGTTGGTCTGCTTCCGCCGATCGTTAACTCATGAAGAGCGGTACTGCGGATAACTCGATTCGCCTCCGCCGATCCGGCGCGCTCCTCATCGATGTCGCTCCGTTCTGGCTTCTTGCTGCCGTCGTTCCCTCGGGCAACGCCATCGTCGCGCAAGGGGCGATCCTATTGATCCTGGCATATCGGATCGGCTTCGCCGCGATGGGCCGCGCCACGCTCGGCAAGCAATTGCTGGGTCTGAGCGTTCTTTCCAGGAACTACCAGCGCCCGCCCCGCCTGCGAGTCATCGCGCGCGATGTCCCGTACCTTGCCGTCTGGATTGCCGCCGTAGTGACCGAATTCCTAGTCCGAACACAAGCAAATGCGAGCGTGTTCGATGAAGTGAAGCCGGCGCTCGTCATGCTGATGCTTATCAACGTGGCGTGCTGGGATCTCTTGGTCATTTTGGTCACGGGAAAGTACTCGTTGCACGACTTCTTGGCCGGGACCCGAGTCGTGGATGCTCAGGTTGCGATCGGTGCCACCCCCGTCTGAACACTTTCTACACGAGTGTTTAAACGAACCGGCTATTCCTTACCCAAAATTCGTTGACATCCTTCCTCCAAACCGGAAGGATTCGAGTTGCCGGCTATCCGCAAGGAAGTCGAGCTTGATTGACCTGGTTACAACGTCCGCCTGGACCCTTCGCGGCCGGTACGGATAGGCAAAGAGCCAACCCGCGCGTGATTGCGCGGATCCCGCTCCTCCTCTCCCAACCGCCGCCAACGGCGGGTTTGTTGTCTCCAGGGAACGGGGAGCATCACCAGATGCGAACAATGATGTCCGGGAAGATCCACCGGGCAACCGTCACTGAGGCGAACCTCGATTACGAAGGTTCCGTCACCCTGGACCCGGACCTGATGGAAGCGGCCGGGATCCTTCCCTACGAACAGGTCGCCATCGTCGATGTTACGAATGGCGCCCGCCTCGAAACCTACGCGATCCAGGGCTCCCGCGGCTCGGGCGAAGTCTGCATCAACGGTGCTGCCGCCCACCTCTGCCGCGAGGGCGACACGGTCATCATCATCGCCTACCAGCAGGTCTCCGAAGACGTAGCCCCGGCCATCCAGCCCCGCAAGGTCTTCGTCGATGCCCGCAACCGGATCATGAACATCGAAATCGGGGACGGTTTCGCTCACCACCCGCGCGAAGCCGCGATGGCCCTCTAGGGACAGAGAGGAAAGACAACCATGGGACGCATTTCCATCCATCAGTTGAAGCAGTGGAAGGCCGAGGGCAAGCGGTTCGCGATGATCACTGCCTACGACTACCCTTCCGCCCGCCTCGTTGAACAGGCCGGCATTCCGATCATTCTCGTCGGCGATTCCGTCGGCAGCGTTGTCCTCGGTTACGACAGCACTGTCCCCGTGACGATGGAAGACATCGTCTACCACACGCGCGCCGTGGTCCGCGCCACCAGCAAGGCGATCATCCTCGCCGACATGCCCTTCATGAGTTACCAGGCGAATGCCGATGAAGCGGTCCGCAACGCCGGCCGGCTCCTGCAGGAAGGTGGCGCCACCGCGGTGAAGCTCGAAGGCGGCAGCCATGTGGCCCCGCTCGTCCGCCGCATGGTCGAATCCGGAATCCCGGTAATGGGGCACCTTGGTCTCACCCCGCAGTCGGTCAACCAGTTCGGTGGCCACAAGGTGCAGGGGAAGACACCGGCGGCAGCCGCCAAGCTCGTGAACGATGCCCGCGCGCTCGAAGAGGCCGGCGCCTTCGCGGTCGTTCTCGAAACCATCCCGGCGCCCCTCGCGAAGATGGTGAGCGAGCGCATTTCCATCCCGACGATCGGGATCGGCGCCGGGCCATATTGCGATGCGCAAGTCCAGGTATTTCACGATATGCTGGGCATCTACGATGACCGCCGGACGCTGAAGCACGCGAAGCGCTATGCGGTCCTCGGAGCGACCATTCGCGACGCTGTCCGCAGCTACATCGACGAAGTCGAGGGCGGCGAGTTCCCGACCAAGGAACACAGCTTCGAAATGGAAGAAGCGACGCTCAACGAACTCGCCCTGGCCTGAGCGCAGACCCTGCCGGGAACGCCCGCGGGTGTTCCCGGCTCCTCGGGACTCTGGAGGTCTCGATGGCACAAGTACCCGCCGATCTGAGAGATGCGCGCTTCCTCCTCGATGAGGACACGCGCCCGCCACAGCCCGTGCCCCCGGTCATCCTCACCACACCCGCGGCCATGCGCCGCTGGCGCGCCGCGAACTCCGGCAGCCTCGGGTTCGTCCCCACGATGGGCTACCTCCACGAAGGCCACATGGACCTGGTCCGCCGATCGATCGAAGAGAACCTCCACACCGTGGTCAGCATCTTCGTGAACCCCACCCAGTTCGGGCCGCACGAAGACTTCTCCCGCTACCCCCGAGACGAAGTCCGCGATCTTGCCCAGCTGAGCGCCGCCGGCGTTGATGCTGTTTATCTCCCTGGCGCCACGGACATGTACCCCGAAGGCTACCAGACCTACGTCGAAGTGGAGCAGGTTACCCAGCCGCTCGAGGGCGCCGCTCGCCCTGGCCACTTCCGGGGCGTGACGACAGTCGTCCTCAAGCTCTTCAACGCCGTCCGGCCCGACCGCGCCTACTTCGGCCGGAAAGATGCGCAACAGCTCCGCGTCATCCAGCGAATGGTCCGGGACCTCGATATCGGGGTCGAAGTCGTCCCCTGCGATATCGTTCGCGAACCCGACGGGCTTGCCCTCAGTTCGCGCAACGTCTACCTCACCCCCGAACAGCGCGCCGCGGCCCCCATCCTGAAGCGGTCCCTCGACGATGCGAAGGCGCTCTGGGACTCCGGCGAGCGCGACGCCGACGCCCTCCGCGAAGCCGTCACGAGCAAGCTTGACGGCGAACTGCTCGCGGACCTGGAGTACGTTTCCCTCGCCGACAACGTGACGCTCGATGAACTCAGCGGTCCCGTGATCCGGCCGGCGCTGCTCTCGCTCGTGGCGAAGTTCGGCAAGACGCGACTGCTCGACAACATCGAGCTGGGGTAGGCAACCATGAGCCGGAAGGACCGGAAGCGCCTGGTTGGCCCTCTGCTGGTGTGGGATCTGGCATGGAAGGCCGTGGCTATCCGGCGGGCGCTATCCCGCAAAGAGTACGGGTGGGCAGCCGGCATCCTCGTTGCGAATTCGGTCGGCATCGTGCCGATGTACTACCTCTGGCGAACCCGCAACTCAAATCAGCCGGAAACTGAGAAGGCCGCGTAGTCACGCGGCCTTCATCGGATCTCGTGGCTGACGGCGGTTATCCCCCGCCGCCCACGTCACGGAGTGTCGATTCGTAAATCAGCTCCGAGAGACGGTTGTGGTGGCGGGCAAGCGCCATCTCGAGCAGGATCGCTCGCTCGCCGAGTTCGATCATCTTCCAGATGTCGACCGGCGACGTCGATCCCGAGTCAGCGACGAGTTGGTCGATGTTCTCCGAAAACAGTTCGTGTTCGGAGCGTTGGATCGAGACCTGGTAGTTGAGCCGCGGTTCGGCCTGCTCGACATCCTTGAGAGGCGAACCTTCGAGGGCGGCGAGCCAGATGTGGCGGCGAATGTCGGACCTGGCGTCCTGGGTTAGCTCGCGAAACTGGCTCTGCCACGAACTTGGCTGCGACGCATGGAATGGGAGCCGTGCGGCGTGGCGTAGCTTTTCGCGAGCTTCGCCGAGCGGATCGCGGAACTCGATGGCATCGCCGCTGGTGCGATCTGGCGTGAACGAACCTGAATAGACGGTCATGAGTAACCTCCTGAGACCGCTGGGGCTCCGTGGAGCCGGCTGCCGGGACGGGAGGGTTACAAACCCTCCGAAAGCCTGCGAGGTGAGCTGACGGGTTCGGCGTCGGAAGTCGCCTATGCACGCAAGCGTGCAATTCACCCCAAGTGTTGGGTCCCCCGCCTTCGCCCGTTGGGCGAAAGTTCGGCTGTCTCTAAGGTACCCCGTTTTGGCCGTTTTGGGGTACCCATTAACCGGGTCTTTGTTAAAGATCCGTTGCAAATCCCGCCCATATCAGGGATCCACGACTTCGCTGATGCGGGTCAGAAGCTCGCCGACAACCAGTCCCGCCTCCCGCAGGTTGGCGGGCTGGACTCCGGAGACTTCGTCCTTGGCATCCTGGTCGCCGCTGCGGAAAACCTGCAACGTCGCGGTGCCCGGCGCGTTGAAGTAGGCCAGGTCGCTGGCGAACGGCAGTGAAGAAACCGCCTGGATCGGGACCCCGAACTCACCCGCGATCTGCGTCGCGTCGCCCACGAGTGTTGTCTCGCCCGAAACCATGAGCTTCCCGCCTGCGCCGACGCGGTGAAGGTCGATGACCGCGGCGGGCTGGCTCGCCGTCCGCAGCGAGCTCGCATATTCCGCGACGCCGGTGCTGCCCGAAGCCCCGCCATCCATCGCGATAAAACACACGGCCGGCAGTTCGTTCCTGCGAGCGAACTGGCGCGCCAGCTCGAGCATCACGGCGATGCCGCTGGCTTCATCGTTCGCGCCCGCGGAACCCGGCGCGGAATCGTAGTTTGCCATCAGCGTGAACACGCAGGCGTGCGCGGTCGCCGAGCGGGCGACGATGTTCAAGCCATCGCCCAGCTCAGGCGCTACCACCTCCACCGTGACGGTTCCTCCGGACGCTTGAATTGGCGCCAGGTTCTCCGCATCGTCAGCGTTCACCGTTACCACCGGGATGACGGCCGTCCCTCCGAGGTCGGCGACCAGTTCGCCGGGTTCGGTGTTCGCGATGATGAGTGCCGACGCCCCGGCTGCCCTCACCGCGTTGTACTTCTCCCAGAAGCTCGTCCCACCGCGCGTCGCAATCGCGATCTTGCCGTTGAGGGAGCCCGCTGCGAGGTTGTCGGCTTCGCCAACATCAACGGCCGGGCCGCTCGCGATGCCAACCTTGCTACCGCCGGCGGTGACCGCCGCGATGGTCGTCGCTCCCGTCAGCACCGAAGCCGGACGGTTCGGGTCGCGTTCGTAGGTATAGCTTGCGCGAACGACCCCGAAGCGCGCTCCGGCGAATTCCTCGGCGACGTAATCCGCCGCGGCTTTCGCTGCCTCCGAGCCGGCGGGCCGTTCGCCGATTGTTACCGCCAACTGCTGGACATCGGCCATCGCGCGCTGTTCATCGAAGCCTTCGGTCGTGGCGGATGAGGAATCCCCACCTGAGCCACATCCGGCGAAGATAGGGACAAGCGCAGCCGCAGCCAGCAACCATCGAATCACCTTCGCATTCTCGGAGAGCGGGGGCTGAGCCGCACCTTTCGGGAATGCCCCGAGAAAGACTCGGAGCGATGATGCGTTGCAGGCGCGGCCTTACGGCATCAGACTGCGTGCACTGTGAACTGGAACGATTCCCCCGAACAATCCGAATTCCGCGCGGCCGTGCGCGAACTCATCGAGACGCGGCTGCCGCAGCGTTACAAATTGGCAGCCGCCCGCGGTGGCCCAGGCGAACGCGCGTGGGAGAACGACCGCAAGTCGGCCGACCCCGCCGCGCGTGAAGCCGCCATCCAGTGGCACGCCGCGCTCGCCGAACACGGGTGGGTAGCGCCGCATTGGCCGAAGGCCTACGGCGGCGGCGGAATGACACCCATGGAACAATTCGTCCTCAACCAGGAGATGGCCAGCGCCGGTGCTCCAGCCGTGGGCGGCTCGGGTGTGGCCATGCTCGGCCCCACCCTCATCCTCCACGGCAACGAAGAGCAGCGCGCCAAGTACCTCCCGCCCATCCTCGCGGGCGAGGCCACCTGGGCCCAGGGCTACAGCGAACCCGGCGCCGGCTCGGACCTCGCTTCGCTCCAGACGCGTGCCACCCGCGACGGTGACGACTTCGTGGTTAACGGCCAAAAGATCTGGACTTCGGCCGCCCACACCGCGGACGCGATTTTCGCCCTGGTCCGGACAGACCCGACAGCGCCGAAGCATCGCGGCATCTCGTTCCTCCTCATCGACGACATCAAGACGCCTGGCATTTCGATTCGTCCGCTCGTCGACCTCAACGGTCGACATTACTTCAACGAAGTCTTCTTCGAAGATGTCCGCGTACCGGCCCGCAACCTCGTCGGCGAGGAAAACCGCGGTTGGTACGTCGCGATGACGCTCCTCGACTTCGAGCGCTCGAATATCGGCGGGGCGATTGGTGCGAAGCGGACACTCAACCGCCTGGTGGAGACCGTATCGAAAGACCCACTGCTGAAGCGCCGCCTCGACATTTCGGTCCTGCGTCACGAGATCGCCGAGCGCTTCATCGAGGCCGAGGTGATGTACCAGTTCTCGATGCGCATCATCTCCATGCAGAACAAAGGCCAGCTCCCGAACGACGAAGCCTCGATGGCGAAGCTCTACAACTCCGAGCTTTCGCAGCGCGTCGCCCAGACCTGCATGCAGGTGATGGGCCTCCGCGGCCAGGCCATCGAGGACGACGAATCGTCCTTCGCGCGCCACTACCTGGGCATGGTCCCCGCGACCATCCGGGGCGGCACCAGCGAAGTCCAGCGCAACGTCATCGCGACGCGCGGGCTGGGCCTTCCCCGGGGTTGATGTTGAGCACTGGCCCCCTCGCAGGCATCCGCATCCTTGAGTTTTCCCAGATCGTGGCCGGGCCGTTCGCGGGAGTCGCCCTCTCCGATCTGGGCGCCGACGTGGTCAAGGTCGAGCCTCCTCGCGGAGAAGACCGCCGCAACAGTGGTGCCGTCGTGCCGAACGAAGGCAAGTACTTCCAGTCGCTCAACCGCGGGAAGCGAAGCCTGACGATCGACCTCTCGAAGCCCGAGGGCCAGGCTCTGATCCACCGCATGATCCCGGGGTTCGATGTTGTCCTGCTGAACTTTCGCGCCGGAGTCGCCGATCGGCTCAACATCGGCTACGAACGCCTCTCGGCCATCAATCCCGGTCTGATCTTCGCCAACATCACAGGCTTCGGAGAAAAAGGGCCGTACGTCCACCGCGCCGGCAGCGATATCGTCGCCCAGGCCTACAGCGGCGTGATGGCCGCCGAAGCCAAGGTCGACGAATACGGCGCGCCCCAGACGCTCCAGAGCAGCACGTATATCGACCGTTCGACGGGGCTCGCCGCGGCAATCGGCATCTGCGCCGCGCTCTATCACCGCGCACAGACCGGCAAGGGCCAGGAGATCCACGTCTCCCTGCTGCAGACCGCGCTCGAACTGCTCTCGGACAAAGTGATGCGCGAACCTGTGCACGACGCAGTCATCCGCGATCCGCTCCTCGAACAACTCCACGAGAAGCGCGATTCAGGCGCTCCCTACGATGAGATCGCCGCCATCAGGAAAGGCCAGGGCCCGCGCTTCGCAAGCCACCGGCTCTTCTACGGCGGCTACCACACCCGCCGGGGCGCGCTCGTGCTCGGGGCGCTAACCCAGCAGAACCGCAACACCATCCGGCGCATTCTCGACCTGGATGACCCGACCGACTCTCCGGACTTTAATGCTGCGGCGCCCGGCAGCCGCGAACTGATAGAAGAGTGGCGCGCAAAAATCCAGGCGAAGCTCCACGAACGCGACGCCGAGGACTGGGTCGCGCTCTTCTTGGAGGCGGGCGTCCCCGCAAGCGTTGTCAACCAGCCAGAAGACCTCGCGGACGACCCTCATGTGATCGCCGCAGGCATGACCACCCCAATGGAGCACCCGCTGACCGGTCCACAGCAGGTAGTCAGCCCGATCATCAAGATGTCCGGCACCCCGACCGCTGCCACCCGCCCCGCGCCGCCGCTCGCCTACCACACGCGCGAAGTGCTCCTCGAGTGCGGCCTTACCGAAGCGGAAGTAGAGGATCTGCTGACCACCGGTGTGGTGACCTCAGCGGATTAGTTCGCTCGCTCCGCAAACGGCTCGCTGTCGCGTAGGATTCCGGGCCATGAGCACCGCACCCGCGATCGACTGGGATTCCTACATGGAAGAGGCCACCGAACTGCTCGGCCAATTCCTCCGCATCGATACCTCCAACCCGCCTGGGAACGAGATCCTCGCCTGCAACTTCCTTGGGGCAATCCTCCATCACGAGGGCATCGACTACGACCTCTACGATGCCGGCGATAAGCGCGTCTCGTTGCGCGCGGTGCTGAAGGGCGATGGTTCGAAGCGGCCGTTCATGCTGCTGAACCACACGGATGTGGTCCCTGTGCAGCGCGAGTTCTGGGACGAAGACCCGTTCAGCGGGCTCATCAAGGATGGCTACATCTGGGGCCGGGGCACCCTTGATATGAAGGGTCTCGGCATCGCCCAGTTGATGACCTTCCTCACCCTCAAGCGCCTGGGGAGACCGCTTGCGCGGGACGTCATCTTCTTCGCCCAGGCCGACGAGGAGGCCGGCAGCCACTATGGCATGCGCTTCATCGAACGCGAGTACCCCGAAACCCTCGATGCCGAATACGTCATCAACGAAGGGGGCGGCGGCAGCACCGAGGTCTTCGGCGTCGAACGCCCGGTCTACAGCATCGCCGTTGCCGAAAAAGGCCCGCTCTGGCTCCGCCTCGTGGCGGAGGGGCGGCCCGGCCATGGCTCCGTCCCCCACGACGACAACGCTCTCGACCGCCTCGTCCGCGCCATGTACCGGATCCAGGAGTGGAACCGGCCGCTCACCGTCGCGCCGGTGCTCACCGAGTACTTCGGGCGGCTGAGCAAAGCGGGCATCTATAAGGGCAAGGCTACGGTCGAAGCACTGACTGCCGCCGCCGAAAAAGACCCGCGGATCCGCGCTTTGCTCTCGAACACCATCAGCGCCACAACCGCCACGTCGGGCATCAAGCACAACGTGATTCCCGCGCGCGCCGAGGCGACGCTCGATATCCGCCTTCTCCCCGGTGTGAAACCGGAGGACTTCGAGGCCGAACTCACGAAGGTGATCGATGACCCGAAGGTGACGATCGAGCATGTGCACGTTGGCTGGTCAGATTCAAACACCCACGACACCGAACTCTTCCGCGTGATGGAGGAGGTCATCCACGATCACGTCGAAGATGCGGTGGTTGTCCCGGGTATGACCGTCGGCTTCACCGACAGCAGCGTGCTCCGCAACCGTGGGATGATCTCCTACGGCTTCTCCGGCGGCCTCACCAGCCCCGAAATCGCGCGAGGTGTGCACGGCCACAACGAGCGCGTAAGCCTCGAATCCTTCCGCCTCAACTGCCAGATGGTCTGGGAACTCACGCGCCGCATGTGCTCCAGCTGAGTTCACCACGGAGGCACGGAGAGCACGGAGATTTTGAGAACTAAAGAACGCGACGGACAATGCCATCCTTCAGGACGCGAACGTTGAGGTTAATGAGCAGCCCCACTTCGCAACCAGTCAGCCTGAGGTATGTCAGAAGCTGGGCCTCATGGATCGGTAACAGCGCCTAGACAGACTTCAATTCCACGACCACTGAGTCTTCTACCACGAGATCCAAGCGGAGAGCGGAGTTGAGGGCAGAGCCCTTGTACCGCAAGGGTAGCGGAGCTTGGCGCGTGAACTTCAGGTCTCGTTGGCGAAGTTCGTGGGCAAGACACTCCTCGTAGACTGACTCGAGGAGCCCCGGTCCGAGTTCCCGATGCACCTCAATCGCCGCCCCGACGATCGCCCTCGTGAGCATCTCATTCTTCAACACGATGCTCTCCATGAATCATCTCGGTGCTCTCCGTGCTCTCCGTGCCTCCGTGGTGATCTCACTCACCCGCCGTAGTTCACGCCGCAGTCCTTCAGCGTCAGGATCTGGTAGTCCCGCTTGAGGACCGCATCGACCACCTGGCCCACCACGCACGAGTGGTCTCCCATGTCGACTTCACCGACGAGCGTGCCTTCCACGAAGCCCGGCGCCACGGAAATGATCGGTGCATCGCTGACGGCGCCACGTTCGAATTCGTAGCCGTTGATGTGGTTGCCATCGACTGTCGTCGGCTTGAAGAAGGCGAACGCCAGGTCCTTCTGGCCCGATTCCAGGAACGAGAGCGCGAACTTCCCACTCTTCTTGAGGAGCGCGTACGCGCCGCTGTCCTTCTTCACACCCATGACGATGAGCGGAGGCTCGAAGGATGTCTGCGTCACCCAGTTGATCGCGGCGGCTGAATCTTCGCCGGCGTTGTGCACGCCGAGAATGTAGAGGCCGTAGGGAATCGTCCTGAGGATGGTCTTCTTCGCGGCAGCGGTTTGTTCGTCCAAGTCAGTGCCTCATCTTTCGAGATGCGGCGATTCTAGCGAACGGCGCGCCGCCTAGCGCAACAGGCGGGCATGCGCCCAGTGCGTGATTGCCACCGCAAGCGCGTCGGCCGCGTCTGCCGGGGTCGGCGCCTTCGCGATGCGAAGCTGCATCCGCACCATCTCCGCCACCTGGGACTTCTCGCCGCGTCCATACCCCGAGACTGTCGATTTCACCAGCGCCGGTGCGTACTCGACCACTTCCAGGCCCGCATCGGCGAGCCCGAGAATGCAGGCGGCCCGCGCCTCGCCAAGCGCCATCGCGCTGCGGGCGTTCGAACCGACGAAGCCGGCTTCGATCGCTCCGTGGGTGGCCTGGTGTTCGCGTGCCAGCTTGCAGACCGCATCGCGCAAAAGGACGAGCCGGTGCGACTTCGCGTCCGCCGGTTTCGTCCGAATCGCGCCGTGCGCCGCCCAGGCGCATTCGTTGCTGACCGTCTGGACCACGCCCCAGCCGGTCGTATTCAAACCGGGATCGATGCCGAGAATTCGCATGGCCCGATGGTGCGCCATCCAGCGTCCTATGCCCAGCAATCGCTGTCATGGCGACGTGGGTTGACCGGGATCAGTCATCAGTGTCCGCAAATTTCATTGATCAGCCCGGCCCACCTCAGCGTAAAGGACTCTCGACGGCGGGCTCGAAGGTGCACCGGCCCGCGGATCACCAGGAGGCAATCTTCACACCATGCGATTGCGAAAGCTTTCTCTCTTGCTCGGCGTCGCCGCCATTTCGGTCGGCGTCCTCGGAGCAATCCCGTCCCTCGCGGCGGACCACAAGGATTCCCCGCTCGCAGCCGCTGCTCCGCGCAGCGACATCAACGATCTCTTCGTCTTCAAGGGTCAGTCCACCGGCGGCTACACGGCCGTCATCACGGTCAACCCGCTCACCAGCCCGGCCGATACCGGAACCCTTCGGCTCGACCCGGACACCCTTTACGAGCTGAAGGCCGATACCAACGGCGATGCCGTCGCCGATGTCAGCTATAAGCTGACCGCCAGCGGCACGGGCGCCGTCCAGGACATCACGCTTCGCCGCGCCACCGGCGCCGACGCCGTAACGAACGACATCTCCGGCGACATCATCATGCAGGGGAAGTCGAGCGCCGGCGCCGGCGTCACCGTCATCACGGATTCGACCGGTCGCAAGCTCTACGTCGGCCCGCGCGACGACCCCTTCTTCTTCGACCTTGCCGGCTTCCAGAACGGCCTGAAGTTCACCGGCGTCGACGCCTTCAAGGGCACCAACGTCACGGCCATCGTCTTCGAAGTGCCGTCGGTTCCGACGCAGCAGATTGGTTTCTGGGCAACGACTTCGAAGAAGGACAACCTCGGCAACTGGGTGCAGCTCGACCGCATGGGCCGCCCGGCCATTAACACCGTCTTCATCCCGTCCGCTCAGAAGGACGCCTACAACAGCAACTCCCCGGACCGCGATAAGGGCATCTACACCGACGAAGTGACGGCGGCGCTCGATTCGCTCGGCAGCCCGGCCACCGCGGATCTGGCGGCCCTGCTCCTGCCCGACATCCTCACCGTCGACCTGAGCAAGCCGATCGGCTACCTCAACGGCCGCGGCCTCGCCGACGACGTCATCGACATCTCGCTGCAGGCGATCACCGGCAACAGCTCCATCGGCGACGGTGTGAATGCCAACGACAAGCCGTTCAGCAGCAGCTTCCCGTACCTCGCGGCACCCTCCACCGGCTCGGCCCCGGGCGCCCCGAACACCGGCGACACGCTGGTCGCGAACGACAGCGGCAGCAGCCTCTCCTGGACACTTCCGGCCGGACTCATCGCCGCCGGGCTGCTCATGGGCGCCGCCGGCTACGTCCAGCGCCGCAAGGTGCAGGCGTAAGGAGATGACCATGGAACGCGCACCCGGACAGCCTCTTCCCTCTCGGCTTTCCCTCCATTGGAGTTGGCGGCGAATCATCTGGCAGGTGCTGCCGATGGTCGCCATCGCCCTGGGCGCGTTCCTCCTGGCGCGCGGCTCCGGCGACGGCGAGGCTTCAGCCTCGCCGTCCGCCAGGGTCGACCCGCAATACGAACAGCGGCTAGCCGCCAACATCGAATTCTTCGAAACCCGCGTGCAGGAGACGCACGATTCGCTCAGCTACAACCGCCTCGTGAGCCTCTACCTCGGCCGGCTTCGCCTCCACGGCGACACGAGCGATGTGGTCCGGGCGGAACTGGCGGCCACGAAATCGCTCGAAGTCGCCCCGAACGCCTACTCCAGCGTCATCTCAATGGCGCTCGTCCGTCTCGCCCAGCACGACTTCGAGGGAGTCCTAACGCTCGCTCAACGGGCGCAGGAGCTTCGGCCCAACGAACCCGATGCACTCGCTATTTCCGGCGACGCCAACATGGCCCTCGGTCGCTATGACGAAGCCGGCCGCGACTACGCCGAATACCTCGACAAGGCGCCCGGGTTCAGCGCCTTCAGCCGCAAGGCCACCTACGAAGAGGCCATCGGCAGCGTGGCTGTCGCCGAACAGTTCTGGCAGGCGGCCATCGATTCCACTCGCCTCGATTCGCCGATCGACTCCGCCTGGGCACGCGTTCAGCTCGGGACACTTCGGACGAAGATCGGCGACCTTAAGGGCGCCGAGTCCCAGTTCGAGATGGCCCTCAAGGTCTTCCCCGGCTACACCCTCGCCGATGCTGGCCTCGCCCAGGTCGCGGCAATGCGCGGCGACTTCGACGAAGCGCTCGAACGCTTCGCCCGCGTCACTGCCTCGTACCCTTCGCCCATCTTCGTGGCCGAATACGCCGAAGTTGCCGAGCGCGCCGGCGAGCCGACTATCGCGGGCCAGCAGGCGGCACTCATGGGTGCGCTGGGCCAGCTTTTCGAAGCCAACGGCATCAAGAACGACCTCACGCTCATCCTTTTCCAGGCAGACCACGGGACCGTGGGCGACGCGCTTCTTGCGAGCGCGAGGGCTGCTTACGAAGCCCGTCCATCCCTTGCCGCCGCCGATACCTACGCCTGGGTGCTCTACCGCGCCGGCCACTTCGATGAGGCCCAGAAGTACGCCAATGAAGCGCTCCACCCTGGCACGAAAGAGCCGCTCTACCTGTTCCACGCCGGGATGATTGCGAAGGCGCGTGGCGACGAAGCGACCGCTCGCAAAGACTTGGAAGCCGCACTCGAACTGAACCCCAACTTCCACCCCCTGCACGCGCCGGAAGCCCGCAAGGCGCTGAAGGAACTCGGAGGCGCCCAATGAGTCTCGTCGTTTCCCGCCGCTGGCGGTTGCGCATCCTTGCTGCGCTGGCGGTGCTTACGCTCGCCCTCGCCCCCAGCTTCGCGCGCACTACCTTCGCCCACCCACTGGGCAACTTCACGGAAAACCGATACGCGCGCCTCGAGGTCTACGCCGACCGTGTCCAGGTCCACTATGTGGTCGATATGGCCGAAATCCCGACCTTCCAGGCGATGCCCGGCATCGACACCGACGGCGATGGCGCAGCGTCCGAAGCTGAACTCGCCGCCTTCGCTGCGAAGACCGCGAAGGCTCTTCCGGCGAGGTTCGAGCTCACAGTCGATGGCAAAGAGACGGCCGTCGCGACGCTCGAATCCACCGCGCAGCTGCTGCCCGGCCAGGGCGGCCTCGACGTGCTCCGCATCGTAGCCGTCTATGACGCGCCGATCGCCGCGAAAGCCGGCACGAACCTGCAGATCGGCTTCACCGACTCCAACTTCTCCGGCAACCAGGGCTGGAGAGAGATCATCATCAAAGGCTCTGAAGGCGCCGCCATCACCGCCGACCCGGCGCTGCTCGTCGACCAGTCCGACGCGCTACGGCACTATCCAGCCGAAACGCTGCGTTCGGCGCCGAACGTCTCGGAAGCGAGCTTCCAGTGGGTCGCCGGCACCGGTTCGCCCGCGCCCGAATCCGCCACGCTGCAGCTCGCGACGGAGGGCCGCAGCGCCGGCGGCTTCGCGAGCATCTTCGCCGACCTGTCCGACGGTCACGTGACCCTCGGGTTCCTCTTGCTCTCCCTGCTGGTCGCGTTCGCATTCGGCGCGCAGCACGCGCTCGGGCCTGGCCACGGCAAGACGATGGTCGCTGCCTACCTGGTCGGCAGCAAAGGCACCCCGAAGCACGCCATAGCTCTTGGCCTGACCGTGACCGCTACACACACCTCAACCGTGTACCTCCTCGGCCTCGTGACGCTTGTCGCGGCCGCCTGGATCACGCCCGAAACCGTTTACCTCTGGATGGGCGTCGCCGCCGGCGTAATGGTCATGGCCTTCGGACTCGTGCTTGTGATCCAGCGGCTGCTCAGCCTGCGCCGCCCGGAATCCGAGACCGGCGAGCATCGCCACGGCATCTTCGGCAAAGCCCACCCCCACGCGCCCCGCGAGGAGCACTCACACGAACACCCGCATAGTCACGGCGAATCACACGATCACCCGCACGATCACGCCCGCGAGCACGCGGCCGCCGTCACCTGGCGCTCGCTCCTGAGCCTTGGCGTGCTCGGCGGGCTGCTGCCCTGCCCCTCCGCGGTAGTGGTGATGGTCGCCGCCATCTCGCAGGGCCAGGTCCTTCTCGGCATGCTCCTCATCGTCGCGTTCAGCCTCGGGCTGGCGGGCGTGCTCGTGGCGCTCGGGGTCTCACTCGTCCTCGGGCGCAAGATCCCCGCGCGCCAGCGGCGCCTCTTCGAACACCCGCTCGTCGCGCGCGCACTGACGGCGATGCCCGTCATCAGCGCGGCAGTTGTCATGGTCGTCGGCCTCGGCCTCACCTATCAGGCCGTGGGCCGCGTCTAGCGCCCGAGCAGCGCGCCAAGGGTCGCCTCCAGCACCTGCTCCGCGAGCGCATCGACCGTCGCGCGGGTCAGGTCACCGCCGCCGGGGACGCCGTCAGCCGCCACCATCGGCAGGTAGAGGATAAACGTCCGCGGCCCTCCGGGGATGGTTGTTGGCGTGGCCGTTGCGGTGCTCGTCGCTGTCGCCGACCCGCCGGGTGGCGTTGTACCGGCCGGTGTGGTGGACCCGGTCGGCGTAGTGGTTTGTGTCGGCGTGTTCGTGGAAGTTCCCGGTACCGGCGTGTTGGTCTGCGTCGGCGTGTTCGTCGCGGTGCCCGGTACCGGCGTGTTTGTGGCAGTCGGCGGAATCGGCGTATTCGTCGCCGTGCCGGGCAAAGGAGTGTTGGTGCTGGTCGGCGGGTGTCGGGGAACCGCGCGCGTTCGTTAGAGACCCGTATGAGGACCGAACGAGGCCCTAGCGCGATGGCTCAATCGTAGCGTCGGAGAGGCTTCCATCGCCGTCCCTGCGAGCTGGGGAACCAGCGCCGCGATGTTTCTGCCCGCCGCACCGTACCCCGAGACGGTGGTGTACACTTCCGCCTCGCTCTGGAGGTCACCGTGGCTGGATCGATGTCGAATCTCGATGTTATCAACGCGTTCCATTCGGAAATGGAAGACTACTTCCGCACCGGCGACGACTCGGCACTCGTGGCCAGCTTCGCGCCGGGCTGCCAGGTGAGCGTGCCCGGCATGCCACCGACGGTCGAGGGCTTGCGCCAGGTGCTTCCCGCGTTTCGGGAGGCGCTCACCGACGTGGCAATTTCGCTCGGGGAATTCGTCTCAAGTGGCGACATGATCGCCTACAGGATTTCGTTCACAGGGACGCATTCGGGCCCGTTCATGGGCGTCCCGGCCACCGGCAAACGCGTCACCATGTCGGAGACACACGTCGACACAATCCGTGACGGAAAAATCGCCAGCCACACCGGCGACATCGATATGCTCGGTCTGCTGCAACAAATCGGCGCGGTGCCGGCGCCAGCCTGATCCAGGCCTGGATGCACGACGCCCTTAGGGGGTAACTATCCCTTGACTGTACAAGCTCATGCGGCTACCATTCCTTTCAAGGAGTTAAGGCCATGCCGCCAGTCAATCGAAACCAGCCCGTTCGGGCCGCATCTTCCGAGTCGCAGTACTCCCTCATGGAGTTCATGCGTGAGTACCCGGACGATGCCACGTGCCTCGAAGCTCTCTGGCGGCGGCGCTATTCCGAAGACGGCGTTCACGCTGATTGCCCGAAGTGCGGCGTGTCCCGCGAGTTCAAGCGGTACGAGACGGCGCAGCAACGGCAGTCCTGGTCTTGCACGGCTTGCGCCCACAAGCTCCATCCGACGGCTGGCACCATCTTCCACAAGTCGTCCACTTCGCTTCACCTTTGGTTCTACGCGATGTATCTGATGACCAGCACCCGATGTGGCATCTCCGCGAAACAGCTTGAACGCGAGCTTGGCGTCACCTACAAGACCGCATGGCGCATGGCGCATTTGATCCGAACTGAACTCATGGAACAGTCCGACGAGCCGCTTTCCGGCAAGGTCGAACTGGACGAAACGTGGGTTGGCGGCAAGCGGAAGTTCCCCGGTCGCAAGGGGCACACCGGGCAAGCGCCCGGATTCAATAGTCTGGCCAATAAGACGCCCGTGGCTGGCGCTGTTGAGCGCGGCGGGCGTGTGGTTGCGGTGACTGTGCCGAACGTGAAGCGCGTGACGCTGCTGGAGAACGTCCAGAAGCGGGTACTCCCCAAGACTACGGTGTTCACCGATGAACTCATGTCCTACCGGACGCTCGGCAACCACGGGTACGAGCACCATCGGGTGAACCACTCCGAGGGTGTGTACGTAAGCGGGGACATCTACACGAACACCATCGAAGGGTTCTGGTCGCTGGTAAAGCGCGGCCTCGGCGGGGTCTACCACTCGGTTTCCGCTAAGCATCTTCAGGGTTACCTGAACGAGTATGCGTGGCGCTATAACCAGCGGAACGCGGGCCGGGCGATGTTCGACCTACTTCTTTGGCGGGCGGTCGGTAGTTGAGTCCTTCGGGTTCGCGGCCTTCCGCAGAACCTTCTCCCACTCTGCCTTTTGTGGGACCGGAATCTCCGTGCCCTTTGGCGTCTTCTGAGTCTTCGATTCCATAGATTGAGGATACCTCATGGCGGATAGTGCGCGGCTCAAGCTCCAGCGGGCGCAGGAGCACCTCGAAGCTCTCCAGCGCGAGATTCAAGACTTTGATCGCCGCAGTCCGAATACCGTGGTGGTCGAGCCGAACGTAAACGGCTACAACTTTCCGATTAGGCTCAGCCTCAAAGAGGCCGTCCCACTGGATCGGTGGGGCCTGCTCATAGGAGATTGCATCCACAACGCGCGTTCCGCGCTTGACCATGCGGTATGGCAACTCACCGGCAAAACGGTCGATGCTGAAGACACCCGAACGCAGTTCCCCATCTTTGACGACCCCAAGAAGTTTCGCGACTTCGGGCGAAGAATGATCGCCACGCTCGATCCCGCCACTCAATTCCGCCCACGGGCAATCATCAAGTGGATGCAACCGTACAGGCGTGCGCACCCGAGAAACGCTGGACTGTGGGTGCTCCATCAACTCGATGTAGCCGACAAGCACAAAGTCTTGGGCATCGGCGCTGTCGTTCACAACCGCATCGAAGTCCGGGTCGAGGGTGTCAACGGAACATTGGTGCATAGCCCGGCGTTCACCTTCGACACCCTGGCAAGATTCGAAGACGGCGCACACCTTGGCTGGCTGCATTGCGCCGATGTCACGGCCCCCGAGGGAATGGAAAAGGAGGTGAACGTGTACGCCCATCTCACAGTGGATGTGGTGTTCGACGAGGGCGTCCCGTCTGCCTACAGGGGAAGCGTCATCATACCAACCCTGCAAGACCTTCTTAAGGGAACCTTCCAGATCGTCGCGCTGCTGTTTGACAGCGCAATGCCTAGCCAAGAGGCACCTCCTCTATCGCCTCACGTGTGACGCGCCAGACGTGCAGCGGCGGGCCGCACTGCTTATCCATTTCAGCGGCCATCGCAACAGCCACCAAAAGCCGGTTCAGCGGGGGCAGCCCATTCACGATTCGAAGGGCGCGATGGGCAACGATGGCGATGTTTCCGCCGCTCCCTATGGCATAGAAGCCCTCGTGCTTATAGGACTCGCGAACGCCTCGGTCATCAAACTGAAGTATCTCCGGCGAATCGCCATTCCACCCGACTACCAACGCCTGCATCGCATCGCCCTGGGACTGGGCTTTCGGGCGCACTCCCGACTTTCGGATCATCCGGCGATGGGCGCCGTTAAGCCCGGCGAGATGATCGAGGGCTTCGGCCTTGAATATTTCCCATCCGCGCGTCCAGTCGAACGCAGTCATCCACGAGTCGAAGCCATCGAAGATCGCCATCGCCCCCGCGTTGCCCCACGCCACGGGCTCGGATGGATGGCGCTTGAGCTTCCCTAGGAAGGTCCCGCGTAGCCCTGTTTCGCCTTCGGTCTGGCCGCTATCGGCGGCGATGAGGATTGCCTCCGGCGACTCTGCGGTGGCTGCGATGCAAGTCATGGGTTCGTCCAGCTCCAGATGTATTGGCCCGCTCGGTGGGCCGCTGGAGTCGAGGAATGATGGGGGTTCGTCGCCCGCCTTGTACAGAGATGGGATAGTTACCCCCTAGGGCCTGGGCTTGCCGGGCGGCGCCGCCAGCACGGGTCCCGGGAAGCAATTGGCCGTCCCCGGCAAGCAGGGCTGGCCCATCTCACGCTCGATCTCGCCCGTCTCGACCTGCAGGGTTACGTGGTCGATATCGAACCGCTCGGTGAGCATGCGATGGAGGTCAACCAGCACGCTCTGGCGGTTGGCGGTCTCCGGCACATCGACGTGGCCGCTGAGGGCGGTGAAACCGCTGGTTACGGACCAGATGTGGAGGTCGTGGATTGAGCGGACGCCTTCGATATCCGTCATGGCGCCGGCCACCTCCTCGAACTCGAGCCCGCGCGGTGTGCCCTCGAGCAGTACATCGACGGCCTCTTTCATCAGCCGGAAGGTCCGGGGCAGGATGAAGAGGCCGACCGCAGCGGCAAACAGCGGATCGGCGTAGCGCCAACCGGTGGTCAGGAGGATGACTCCCGCGGCGATCGCCCCCGCCGACCCGAGAAGGTCCCCGGCCACCTCGAGGAACGCGCCGCGGACGTTGAGGCTTTCCTTCGCACCCGTCATCAGAATGGCGGCGGAGATCAGGTTCACCACCAGGCCCAGGGTCGCGACCACCAGGAGCGGGACGCTGCTGACGCTGGGTGGGTCGGTGAAACGGCCGTATGCCTCATAGAGGATGTACACGGACACCCCGAGCAGCAGGAAGCCATTGAAGAGGGCCGCCAGGATCTCGACGCGATAATAGCCATACGTCTTGCCCGCGGTGGGCGGACGCTGGGCGAACCAGATGGCAATCAGCGCGAAACTGAGACCAGCCACGTCCGTGAGCATGTGTCCGGCGTCGGCGAGGAGGACGAGGCTGTTGGCGAGGTAGCCAACGATGGCCTCGACGAGCATAAAACCAGCGGTCAGGGCCAGCGCGAACATGAGACGCGTCCGGTGCCGCCCGCCTGCGCTGGCATGCTCGTGGCTCATCGTACGTCCTCCTGCACGTGGCGGAGCGTGTCTTCGAAGATGTGCCGGACGTGCGTGTCGTTGAGGCGGTAAAAGACCATCCGGCCGTGTCGCTCGGACTGCACGATGTTCAAGAGCCGCAGTTCGCGCATCTGGTGCGACACGGCCGATTCGGTCAGCCCGACGAGATCGGCGATGTCGGCGTTGCAGAGTTCGGCGAGCGTGAGCGCGTGGACGATCCGGGCGCGGGTGGGGTCTGCGAGAGCCCAGAATACCCCGGCGATGCGGTCGGCGAACTCTGCCGGGAGGAGATGCTCGCGGACCGTTTCGAGTGTTTCCGGGTCGTGCTGATGGGGCAGAGACGTCGCATCATCCATTGACACGAGTTTACGGACAGTTCGAAGGTTGCTCAACTTTCGATTGGTTGAGATGAGGTATCAATGGTCGGCGGCAACCGGGCGACCGCTCTCGAAGTGCACCGGTTCGAACTCACCCGTCGGCTGCATTCGGCGTTCTTCCGCGAGGCCCAATCAAGCGCTCAAGGAGGTCGGGATTGCCAGGCCATGCTTCGACGAGGACATCGCGAGGGACGGACCGGGCTGCATACCGCAAGGCCAGGGCGACAACCACGATGTCGTCCAGCGGGCCGATAACCGGGAGGAACTCCGGGATCAGGTCAATGGGTGAGAGCACCCACAGCCCCGCGAATGCGACCGCGACCCGTGCTCGCCGCGGGACTCGCGGGTCCCGGCGCAGCTTCCGTGCGGTGACAAGGCAGTCCGGAATCAGGCTGGCGAGGTCCTTCGCCAGCCCCGGCGGAAGGCGCACCGCCAGGAAGATCAGGACGATCCATGTCGTCGCAATAACGCCGATGGCGAGCAGCAGCAGACCAGGCCATCCAGCCACGTCCATGTTCTACCTCAACGTCCCTCACCCGGCGCGGCAAGGGCTCTGAGCGTGCGGCGGATGCGGTTCCGGTACCAGTGCAGGATGAGCGAAATCGTCCGCGAAGGTCACTCCTTTAAGGATGTGTCCGGCGCAGTGACGGAGGTAAGCCGCGCGACCCAGAACAGGACGGGCACAGAGGCCAGCTGCATGGCCGACGAGAAAACGATGACCGCCGGAAGCGAGAGGTCGTAAAGGATGCCCATCAGGGCGCTGCCCAGGAACCAGGAGATCCCGTAGCCCGTGTTGAAGATGCCGTAAGCCGTGCCTCGCCGTTGAGCGGAGACCATCGGGGCGATGGCCGCGCGCATGATGGATTCCTGGGCGCCCAGCCCGATGCCCCACAACGCCACCCCGATGAGCGCCACCGGGGCATTCCCGAGGAACGCCAGTGGCGCGAACAGCGCGGATAACAGCGAGACCAGCATGAGGATGCCGAGCCCCAGGCTGTCGAAGAGCCGGCCGAATACCAGCGTGGCGAGGGCGTCGGCCGCCATGGCGACTGCGAAATAAAGCGGAATGAAACTCTCCCGGAGAGTCGCCTCCTCCCGGAAGTGGAACGCAATCAACGGGAAATCTGTGTAGCCGGCGGCGACCAGCGCCACCGCCACGAGGTAAACCCAGTAGTGCCGCGGAAAGCCCTGGGCCATCAACTGAGGAGGAGCCGGCGCTTCCAGTTCCTGCGGCGCGGGATAGAGCAACCGTGCTGAAATCAGCGTCGCGAGCGCCAGGGCGCCCGGGATGGCCAGGAGGGCGAATCCAATGCGGTAGCTGTCGCTGGCAGCGAGCGCCGCGGCAATGAAGAGGGCGCCGATTGTTGCCCCAACCTGGTCGAGCGCCTCATGGAGTCCGAAGCCCCAGCCACGCCCCATCTCCGATGTCGCATGCGAGAGCATGGCATCGCGGGCCGGTGTCCGGATGGCTTTCCCCAGCCGTTCGAGGACGAGGAGCACCGCTGCCACCTGCCAGTGCCCGGCCACGGCGAGCAGCGGAACCGCCACCATGGTCAGGCTGTATCCGGCGAGCGTGATCGGCCAGTACCGGCGGGTGCGGTCGCTCACGTAGCCGAAGACGACGCGCAGGCTATAGCCGACGAGCTCGCCGAGGCCTGCCACGATGCCCACGGTCGTGGCGCTCGCACCGAGGACCGCCATGTAAGGACCGCTGATGCTCCGCGCGCCCTCGTAGACGATGTCGCCGAACATGCTGACGAAGCCGAGGAACACGACGAACGCCACCGCATTCCGTTGCGACAGGTTTCCGCGGAGCCGCGCGGCAATGCCAGCCCGCTCTGCCCCTTGGCCCGTCATACGGGCTCGCTCCCGGCTTCCGGCTCCCGTTCGGAGATCTGCGCCTCCCGATAGACAGCCTCGGCAAACTCCTGGAATACCTCCCGGCTGCGAGCCATGTCGGCGGCAATGGGCTCCGAAGTTACCGCACCGGGCGCGAACTCCGCGTTATCCCGGTCGCGCTCGACGATGTCGCCGGGGGTGCCTGCCTGCAGCGCCGCGGCGCGGAAGAGGCGCCCGTTCCCGCCTTGCGGCCCGATCGCCGCGGGGAGCGGCTGCGGAAAGCGCTCATGTGACGGCTGGTCTGGCCGTGCCCTGACGCCCATCTGCAGTCCCAGAGCGCCGGCGGCGCTATGCCGACGCCAGTCCACTCGTAGGCCGGATGGCGAGGACCGGAGCTGGGGCGGAAAGAGCAGCCGTTCGGATTCCATGAGATCCTGCAACACCTGTCGCAGACGCCAGTGTGATGCAACCGCTGTTACAAGCCCCATCGCGAAGACCATGCGCCGACCGTTGGACGCACCATGCGCGGCCGTTTCCGCGCGGGCCATGGTGAAAGCTGGATGGACGCCGGCCGGGAGAAGCGAGGCGGCCGGATTGGCTCGATCCGCATTGCATCCCCCGCGCGGATGGCTATGTTCGGGGCCGCGGACGGTTTGACATGGCCGCGGTCATCCTCCTGACGGTGCAGGCCCTCGTGATCTACCGCCTGGCCGGGATCGCGTACCCGGTGTGGCGGGCGAAAGGATGACTGTTCCGCGCCAACGTAGTGGTACCCTCGGAGGGACTCGAACCCCCAACCTTCTGATCCGAAGTCAGACACTCTATCCGTTGAGCTACGAGGGCGTGCTCACAGTGTAGCAGGCGCTTCCTCTTCGTTCCCTAGCGCGTCGCCGCAGGGAGCCGGTCTCGTTTCGCCGCTTCGGCGCGCAAGGTCGGGATGAGCTCGCGGCCATACTCGATGGCATCAGGGAGTGGTTCGAAGCCGCGAATGAGCACCGTCGAAACGCCCGCGTCGTAGTAGTCCAGCAGCGAATCCACTACCTGGTCCGGGGTGCCGACCAGCGCCGTCGTATTCCCATACGCCCCAACGGCTGCCGCGATGGCGGTCCAGAGACGCTTGTCGTGAACCTCGCCCCGGTCGGCGAGCGAAAGCAGCCGCTGCGAGCCTACCGCCTGGGGTTTGTAGTTGGCGGGCACCGCCGCGCCGGCTGCCTTTCGCAGCGCGGTGATGCGTTCGAGGTAGTCGTGCGCCTTCTCCCACGCCTTCTCTTCGGTGGCCGCGATGATTGGCCGCACCGAAACGCTGAACTTCGGCTTGCGGCCGTACTTCTCGGCCAACCGGTGCACCTCGTCCATCTCCGTTTTCACCGCCGCGACCGGTTCGCCCCACATCATGTAGACGTCGGCGTGTTTCGCGCCGACTTCGCGCGCCGGGCCCGAAAGACCGCCGAAGTACACCGGTACGTGGGGCTGCTGCAGCGGCTTCACTTCCGAGCTGGACTTGCGGAACTTGTAGAACTCGCCGTCGTAGTCGAAGGGCGTATCACCCGTCCACTCCAGCTTCATCACGTCCAGGTACTCGTCGGTGCGGCGGTAGCGGTCGTCGTGGCCCAGCCAGTCGCCATCGCGTTGTTGCTCGGCGTCGTTCCCACCGGTAATGAAGTGGAGCGAAACGCGCCCGTTCGAAAGCTGGTCGAGCGTCGCGGCCTTTCGCGCGGCCAGCGTTGGCGCCACGAATCCCGGCCGGTGCGCGATCAGGAACCCGAGCCGCGACGTGAACGACGATACATAACTCGCGACCGAAAAGCCGTCCGGGCCGCTCGAGCCGTAGCCGATGAGCACCTTGTCGAACCCGGCATTCTCGTGCGCGAGCGCGAACGTCTTCAGGAACTCGGCATCGATGTAGCCGCCGACCAGGCTCGCCTGCGGACCGTCGAGCTCCGAGGCGGAACGGGTGCCGATCATGCCGATGACTTCGATGCTCATGCTGTTTCTCCCGTTTGACGGATAAAGTTGACTTGGTCGGTAGACATTGTGCACTACAACCGGCGCACCGTGCTCACGTCAGCCCAAGGGCGGCTTTCCCCGTGTTCAGGAGAACGATGTCGTCCTGGGGCTGGTGGATGCGCGAACACAGCACATCGCGGTGGTGCCGTTCAAGCGGGTTCGAGCGGTAGAGCGCCGGGTTGCCGATCAGGCTGATGGCGATGTCCACCGCCTTGATGGCGTTCGTCGTCGCCACCAGTTTCGCCATAGAAGTCCCCGAGGCCGCCTTGCCCACGTAGCCGACCGCATCGAGTTCCGCCGCCAGGCCGAATACCAGGCGCTCGTTCGTATACAGCAGCGTCTCGATCTCGCCCACAGCCGATTGCATGCGTGGCAGCGTTGCCAGCGAAGCGCCGAGGTTGGTCGGCTTGCGCTCGTGCAGGTACTTTTCCAGCCAGGTCGCCGCCGAACGCGCCACCCCGTGGTAGAGCGCAGCCAGCACAAGGTTGTTCCAGGCACCGAGCGCCGGGTCGGCCAACCAGGCCTCTGGCTCGCGCACGTCGAGCGCGTATTCGAACGGGATTTCGGCATCGCGAAGGTAGAGGTCGTGGCTTCCTGTGGCGCGCATACCCATGTGGTCCCACGTCTCGACAATTTCGAGGCCCGCCGTCTCCCGGGGGACACAGAACCAGCCGGTCTTCGGGTTCTCGCTCTCGTCCGTCCGTGCCCAGGTGACGAAGTAGCGCAGCAGCGGGCTGCCAGTGGCATAGAGCTTGTGGCCGTTCAACTTCCAGCCGTTCGTTGTGCGCGTGGCGGTGGTCGATGGGAGGCCGCCGCGAGCCGGGGTGCCCAGCTCGGGCTCGACGCGCATCACATTCACCAGCGCGATCCCCTCGAGCGCTTCGCGGCACATGTCGGCGTGTGCCACCGGGTCCCAGCCGCCGATGAGCGCCGGCACCGCGTGGTAGATGAGGTGCATCGCGTAAACCAGCGCGGTGCTCGGCTCGCCCTGCGCGATGAGCGAGACCGCCCGGCAGGATGCCTCGAGGCCCATGCCCGGCCCGCCGTGCTTCGAGTCCACGGTCAGGTTCAGGATGTCGGCGTCTCGCAACGCCTCGAAGTTCGCGAAAGGGAACGCCGCGCTCCGGTCGTAGTCGGCCGCAGTCAGCGCGAACCTGTCGCGGAGCTCCGCTGCGCGCTGCAGGACGCCCTCAAGATCGAGAGATGCCGGTGCCGAAGCCAATCACGGGCTCCTGTCGGGAAAGTGACGTAACGGTAGGCGAGCGACTCGCCCGGTTCAACCGCGGTCGACACGGTCAGCCTGCTCCGGGACAATCGAATCGATGTCCCAGGAGATCGTTTCTACCTCGCTCTTCGACCGTGCCGGTGGCGCCGACGCCATCTCTCGAATCGTCGAAGCCTTCTACGTCCAGGTCGAAGCCGATGCGCACATGCGCCCCATCTACCCCGAAGACCTTGGCCCCGGGAAGGAAAAGCTCAAGCTCTTCTTCGCCCAGTGGCTCGGGGGCCCGCAGACCTATTCCGAGCGATACGGTCATCCGCGCCTGCGCATGCGTCACTTCCCGTTCGTCATCGACGAACTGGCCGCCGGTAAGTGGCTCCGCTACATGCGCAAGGCATGGGTCGAGGCCGGCGTCCCGAATGACGTCGTCGCGATCGTTTTCGAACGCTTCGGCCCGCTCGCTCACCACATGGTCAACGCGGGCCAGGATGTCCCACGCGAACCCATCGGCGACGCCCGCCTGAGCTAGCCCCACCCGGCACCAAGCACCGGGCACTTTGCGCCGGTAGAATCCCGCCCCATGAGTGAACCCGTCCTGAAAGGTGTCCGCGTGCTCGAAGTCGGCGCGGGCATTTCCGTTGCCTTCGCCGCGAAGTGGCTCGCCGGCTTCGGCGCCGACGTTGTCCGTTCCGAACTGCCTTCCGGAAACTCGCAGGGTCCGGCGTACCTGTCCCACCAGCCGTTGACTGCCGATGAAGAGGTCTACCTCCTGGCGGGAAAGCGCCGCGTCTCCGCTGATGCCGACCTCGAAGCCCTCGCCCTCGCCGCCGACATCGTCATCGAAGGTGATCAACCGCCGTCGTTTTCGCACGATCGCAAGCGCCTCGATGTCGAACCTCTCCGCGCAAAGAAGCCCGAACTGGTAGTGGTTTCGATCACGCCCTATGGCCAGGACGGCCCGAGCAGCCACTCGGCGAGCACGAACATCACCTCCTTCGCCAGCGGGGGGATCATGTCGCTCACCGGCATGGCGCAGCGCGAGCCGCTCGTGACCGGCGGGAGCCAGGCGTTCTACCTCGCCGGCCTGAACGGCTTCGGCGCCGCCGTCACCGCCTACCTCGGGTCGCTCATCCACGGTGAAGGCGACTGGGTCGACATCTCGGCCCAGGAATGCATGGCCGGCATGCTCGAACTCTACGGCCCCGGTGGCGCCGTCAGCGGTGTGCCCAGCGTGCGCGCCGGCAACCACGTGCGCGCTTCGTGGGGCATCTACCCCTGCGCCGATGGCTTCGCCGGCGTGTGCGCGCTCGAACGTCAAATCCCGGCATTCTTCTCCGTCGTCGGCGACCCGGAACTGGACGAGCCACGCTTCCGCGACCGCCTCCAGCGCCCGGACCACGACGACGAACTCCAGGCGAAGTTCTACGGGTGGTTCGCCGAACACACGAAGCAGGAGATCCTCGACCTTGGCGCGAAGTACAAAGTCCCCTTCGGCGCGGTCATGACGCCGAAAGACCTCCTCTCCAACGCCAGCCTCGACGAACGGGGCTTCTTCGACGCGGTGACAACGCAGGGCGGCAACGCGATGGTCCCGGGCCGGCCATTTCTCGGCCTGCCCTGGGTGCCGGGCGAACTCCACGAGCCAGAGGCCGATACCGCCGAAGTCAACGCCGAGTGGCTCGGGGTGCCGGCATGAAGAAGTTCCCGCTCGAAGGCATCCGCGTCGCCGACCTCACGATGATGTGGGCCGGCCCCTTCGCCACCAAGATCCTCGGGGAGATGGGCGCCGAGGTCATCAAGATCGAATCGCCCCGCGCGTGGGACAACATCCGCACGCTCATCCCCCAGCCCGGCGTCGAAGAGCCCTGGAACAAGTCGTTCTACTTCAACGACTACAACCGCGATAAGAAGTCGCTCACGCTTGACCTCGCGCAAGACCTGGGCAGGCAGACCTTCCTCAAGCTCGTCGCGAAGTGCGATGTCGTCATCGAAAACTACCGCGCCGATGTGCTCGATAACCTCGGCCTGAGCTACGACGTACTGAAGGCCGCGAAGCCGGACATCATCCTTATCAGCATGGCCGGCTACGGAAAGACCGGGCCGGAACGCGACCAGGTTGGGTTCGGCCCGATCATCGAGCAGATGAGCGGGCTCGCCTCGATGACCGGCTATGGCGACGACGGCATCCCGATGAAGACCGGCGTCTCCTACGGGGACCCGGTCGCAGGCATGGCAGCCGCTTCCGCCGTTGCGCTCGCCCTCATCCAGCGCCGCAAGACCGGCGAAGGCTCCTGCATCGACCTTGGCCAGCGCGAAGTGCTCTCGACGCTAATCGGTGAGGCCTTCGTCGGCGCCTCGCTCCGTGGCGAAGAGCCAGTCCATCGCGGCAACCGCGACTCTCGCTACTACCACCAGGGCGTCTACCGCTGCGCGGGCGAAGAGCAATGGGTTGCGATCACCCTGCGCGACGAGGGTGATTGGCTCGATCTGGGGGCGGCTCTAGGCGTCGATGGCGATCTTGATTCCATTCCTGAAACGGGCCGTCAGGATGAAATCGCCCGGCGGATCTCTGAGTACTGCCGCGGAGAGTTGCCGGAATGGGTAGTTGGGCGTCTTCGTGGGCCCCGTATTCCCGTCTCGCGCGTCCTGGACACGGTCACCGTCCACGAAGATGAACACCTGAATGCACGCGGCTTCTGGGTCGAACTTCCCCACCCGAAGATGGACACCTGGAAACAGCCGCGCGGCGCCTGGCAGTTCCGCGAGGCGAGGCCGCAGCTGCGGCGTCACGCACCGCTCTTCGGCGAACATAACGACGAAATCCTGCGGGGCCTACTCGGCCTGAGCGATGCCGAAATCGCGGAACTCGAACGAGCCGAAGTCATCGCCGATGCGCCGGTAAACCCGACCGCGGGCTAGGGAGGTGCGTTCATGCCGAAGGAAAGTCGCACATTCACAGCGGCTGTCCAGAGTAGTAAGGGCCAATGGCACATCGAGTTGCCGTTTGACCCGGATGAAGCCTGGGGAACCAGGGAACGCCACCACGTCGCGGGCACCGTGAATGCGACGAAAATCAGGGGTCCGCTCGCAGTGGTGAGCGGACATCCGGCGCTGATACTTCCGCCGGCCTGGCGGCGAGACTCCCCGCTGGAACCGGGTCAACCGGTTGCGGTCGAGTTGTGGGCCGAAGGTCCGCAGCTTGAGGATCTCACGGAGGATATCCGAAGGGCACTCGATGGTTCTCCCCGGGCGAATGAGTTCTTCCAGTCGCTGCCGAGCTTCTACAGAAAGGCGTACCTGACGTGGCTGTCCGGCTCGGCCCGGCGCCCCGCCGTTCGGGCCGAACGTATCGAGCAGTTCATTCGATTGCTGGAAGCGGAGAAGAAAGAGCGGCCCAGGTAGGGCCCGCAGCGAGCGTTGGGAGTCGCTGGCGCCCGTGAACCGTGGAGGTAGCCGAGACGCTCGCCACCCGTGAGGGTGAATCCGCCTCACCCGAACTGGCGAGCGACAAAGGTTCGCGCGCGGGATTCGGCGTGATTACCGGTCGGTAACTATTAACCCAGGAACCGAGGCAATGCCCCCGCCGGGCACCAGACCTCGCCCCGGAGATTTCAAGTGAACCCCATACCCCTCTACCCGCCCGGGTCGACGTGGAAGAGCGCCATTGTCGCGCCCTTCCGCACACCCTGGACGGTTCGGCGGGCGGCTTACGTTGCCGTTCGGCCCCCGCTTTCAATTGCCTACTTCTTTGTAATGATTGCCGGGCTCTGTGCCGGCGGCGCGCTCTCGTGGACCATTGTCGGTCTCGCCATTTTCGCGGTCGTCACGGTCGCCGCCCGCTGGTTTGGCGACTTCGAAAGCCAGCTTGCCCGGCACCTCGCGGGAGTCCCCTTCCGCCGTCCACCAACGCGCTTCAACCGCGAGGAACCGCTCACCCGCCAGGCCCGCAAGGTAGTGTCCGAGTCCTCCACCTGGACAGGCATCGCATTCTTCACCGTCGACCTGCTCATCGGCGTTACCACCTTCGTGGTGATGGTCGTCGCTGCCTACGGTGCCTACTGGCTCACGGCCGGCCCGCTGGTCGCCTCCGGCACGTGGCCATTCGCTGAAGCCCACCGCGTCGCGAACTTCGGGTTCTGGCGCGTCGACACCGCCGCCGAAGCGCTCATGCTCGTGCCCGTTGGCCTTGCGATGGCCGTGGGCTACGTGCACCTCGTCAACGCCTGGGCGTACTTCTATGCCCGCTGGGCCGGCCTCATGCTCGGCCACGGCCCGGAGAAGGAGGTGGTCGAACAGATCGCAGCCTGAACAACCTCTCCAACAACGAACGAGGGCCGGGAATTCCCGGCCCTCGTTTTTCATTTCGGCTTGCGAATTAGTTCTCGACGATGAGCTTTTCGAGCCCGCGGAAACCCGGAACGGTCTTCCAGACCAACTCCTGCTCCGGCATCCGCAGGTTCGGCAGGCGCTTGAGAAGCGTGGTCACGCCGATCTGCGCCTCGAGCCGCGCGAGCGGCGCGCCAAGGCAGTATCGACGGCCGCCGCCGAAGGCGACGTGGTCGATGTCTTCGCGGGTGATATCGAACTTGTGCGGGTCCTTGTGCAGCCGTGGGTCGTAGTTCGCGGCGCCCAGCGCCACCGTCACCGACTGGCCCTTATGCATGGGGCAGCCGGCAATCTCCCGGTCATCGACGGCGATGCGGCCGGAGAACGTGACCGGCCCTTCGTATCGCAGCATCTCTTCCACCGCGTTGACCACCAGCGAAGGGTCATCGCGCAGCATTTGCACCTGGTCCGGGTGCTGGAGCAGGTTCTTCATCCCGTTGCCGAGCAGGTCGGTCGTCGTGATGTTCCCGGCGCCGAGCAGGAGCGAAATCATCGAGACCACTTCTTCGTCGTTGAAGAAGCTGCCGGCCTCTTCGGCATTCAGCAGCGCTGTGATGAGGTCGTTCTTCGGTTCGGCGCGGCGTTCTGCGATGGCCTTGCGCAGGTATTCCTCGAGCGCTTCGCGGGCGATCTTCGCTTTGCGCTGCTGCTCTTCGGTCGCGAACGGATCGAAGCCGGCAGCGACGCCGTCGTCGGTCCAGCGCTTGAAGTCGGCCTGGTCCTTCGGGTCCACGCCCAGCATCTCGGCGATCACGATCGTCGGGTAAGGCTGGCAGAACGCGGTCATCAGGTCGAACGATGACTGGCCCTCGACCTTGTCGAGGAGTTCGTTGGCAATCTCTTCGATTCGTGTGCGCATCTGTTCGATCGAACGCGGTGTGAACGCCTTGGTCACCAGCGCGCGCAGGCGCGTGTGATCCGGCGGGTCGAGGAAGAGCATCGATGGCTCGCGCGTGTCGTCGTTGAAACGCTGGCGGAACATCGCGTTGAAGCTGTTCTCCTCGGCCTTGCGCGGGTCCACCATAAGGTCCCGGTCGTTGAGGATCTGCTGGACGTCTTCGAAGCGGCCCACGATGTACCGGCCGAGGAAGTCATCCTTCACGGCACGCGCCTGTTCGCGGACCTCGTCGAGAAGCGTGAAGGGGTCCTTCTGGTACTCCGGGTTCATCGGAGAAAGGCGCATGCCGAGGGCTGGCTTTTCCTGTTGCTGGGTCATCGTGCGGCTCGATTCGATCTTGGTGTTCCGGGTACTGTACCAAACCCGAACGCGATTCGGAAGCAGGTTCGAAGACCTTAATCTTCCTCCCGAACCGACCATGTCCACCGCATCGAAAGCGCCAGCGGCCGTCCGGGCGCGACCACCGCCGTGCCATCCGACACGGCCCCGTGATTCGCGAGGTTGAAGGCATCGGGCGCGCAGGTCTGCGGTTCCAGGCAGAACGAGTCGGGCCGGGTGTAGGCCTGCATGTGCGGCAGCGTGCAGTCGAACGTCATCGAGAGTCTCAGTCGATCCCACTCAATAGTTGCCGCGCCGCGCTCGAAACCGGTGTAGCAGTCATCAAGCGAGCGATCACCCAATGGGCGCCCGTCGAGCGCGAAGTCATCGCCCACCTCCGACATCGCTCCGGTCGGCAGCAGGTTGTCGAGCACGTATCGCCGGCTTGCAGGCACCGTCACCTTCGCATCGTCGGAGCCGCCGACTGTGCGCCTGAACCACGGGTGCCAGCCGCACCCGGCCGGGAACGCCTCGCGCCCTGCTCGCACCTCCATTTTTATCGCGAGGAAGTTTCGTCCGAGCTCGATCCGCTGCCACGCGCGGCCCTCCCATGGCCAGGCGCCGCCGAACTCGCAGGACATCTCGACGATTCGCCCGACCCGCGCGACAACTTCCCACTGCCGGTCGAACACCAGTCCGTGCAGCGCCTCACCGTTGACATCCATCGGCACGCGGTACTCCCGGTCGCCCCAGCGAAACGTGCCCTCGCGGATGCGGTTCGGCCACGGCGCCATCGGATAGCAGCCACCGATCAGCGGATGCTGCTCGTATTCGCGCGGGTCTTCCGGGGCGAACAGTAGCGGCGCCTCAGCCCCGTCCACGTCCAAGTAGAGCTGATGCAGCCGCCCGCCGTGCCGTGGCTCCACCAGCAACCGCGAACCGGGCGCCCGTAGTTCAATGGTCATCGCTCGAATCGTCGGCCGGTTGCCGCCCTGTAGGCAATCCGCCTTCTACACTCTGATGCATGCGACGGATCCTCCTGTTCGATATCGATATGACGATGATCCGCACCGATGGAGCAGGCCGGGCGGCCATGGAGCAGGCGTTCCACCACGAATTCGGCATTGAACGCGCCACCGAAGGCATCCTCTTCGACGGCCGCACCGACCGTGGCATCTTCTTCGAGTGCCTTGAACGCCACGGCTTCGGCGGACCGGACGCGGTCGCGAACTTTCATCGCTTCGCCGAACGCTATCTCGAATTCTTTCCCGGCTGGATCGCACAGAAGGGCGGTATCGTGCTTCCCGGGGTTGTCGAACTTCTCACCGCCCTCGAATCGACCGATGCAGTCGTTGGCCTGGCCACCGGCAACCTTCGGAGAGGGGCCGCGCACAAACTCGGCCACTTTGGGCTCTGGCAGCGCTTCCCCGGTGGCGGCTTCGGGGACGATCACACGGTCCGCGCCGAACTCGTTCGCGCCGGGATCCTCGAACTCGAAGGCCTGTTCGAGCTCCCGCCCGGCGAGTGCGAGGTCATCGTCCTCGGCGATACCCCGCTGGATGTCGAAGCGGCCCACCTCGCGGGCGCCAGGGCATTTGGCGTTGGTACTGGTCGGTTCACCCCCAAACAGCTCATCGAATCGGGCGCCGAGTTCGCGTTGCCGGACCTCTCGGACACAACACGTGCCATGGAGTTCCTCCTTCTTTAGTAGCCCGAAACCGGGTTGTGGCGTCCGCCGCACGCCCGTGTAGACTCGCGGTATTCTTCGAGGCTGGGAAACCATTCATGACCAGTGAAGTAGCGGAAGTCCCGGCATCTATTCCCGCTCGCGCGGTGAACCGGCTCTACTACGGCTACTACCTCATCGGAGCCGCTTTTATCGCCCAGTTCGTCTCGGTCGGCACCCAGAACTACGTCGTTGGCGCCTTCTTTAAGCCGATGACCACCGACCTCGGCTGGACTCGCTCCGAATACACACTCGGGCGCACCGTGGGCCAGTTCGTGATGGCCTTCACCGGCTTCGTCATCGGCGGCCACGTCGATCGCCACGGCGGCCGACGGCTCATGTTCATCGGCATCGGTATTCTCGCGACGGCGCTCTACGCGCTGAGCTTCACGCAGGAACTCTGGCAGTGGATTGTCCTGAACGGGCTCATCCTCACCATCGGCGCCGCCATGATTGGCAACCTTGTCGTGAACGTCACCCTCTCGAAGTGGTTCGTCGAGCGGCGCGGCTGGGCAGTGAGCATGGCCTCGATGGGTGTCTCGATGGCCGGTGTCGCGCTCACTCCCGCCATCACCGAAGTCATCGATAACTGGGGCTGGCGCGCCGCCTGGCGCGTCCTCGCGATTGGCTCGGCCGCGCTCATCGTCCCCACAGCCTTCCTCATGCGCCGCGCCCCCGAAGACTACGGCTGGAACCCCGACGGCCGCAGCAACGAACAGATGGCCTCTGGCATGGGCGAGCGCGCTCGCGCCGAATACGCGATGTCGATGACCCGTAGGCAGGCCGTGCGCACCGCCACGTTCTACATGCTCGTCATCGGCTTCGGCATGTTCGGCGTCACTATCGGCGTCATGCTCCTCCAGACCATCCCGTTTATGACCGACGCCGGCTACAGCCGCGCGACGGCATCGCTGATGATCACGATGTCCTCCATCCCGGCACTGCTCTCCAAGCCCGTTTGGGGTTACGCCATGGACCACTGGGACCCCAAGAAGCTCGCCTCGGCGGGCGCCCTCATCACAGGCAGCGCGATGGTCGTGATTACCGCCTCGGTCAACGCGAACGCCGACCTCCTCGTGTACCTTGGGTTCTTCCTTCTCGGCTGCGGCTGGGGCGGCATGATCCCGCTCCAGGAAGTCATCTGGGCCTCGTACTTCGGCCGCCGCTACCTGGGTTCGGTGCGCAGCGCCGGCCTGCCGTTCGCCCTCATCCTCGGCGCCGGCTCGCCGCTGCTGGTCTCGATCTACTTCGACCACGTCGGCAACTACAACGGTGCATTCTTCACCGTCGCCTGCCTGAACATCGCCGCCGCGGCCATGCTCCTGTTCATCCCGAAACCCGGCAAACGCGCGCAGGCGCCCGAAGCGGCTTAGCGGTACTTCTCGCCGTCCGGAGGGAGTGGCGTATCGACCGGGACGATGAGCAACCCTCCTTGAGACGTGACCTGAACATCCGTTGCCTCTTGCGTGAGATTCACCATCGCCAGTTGTTGCCACGCATGGTCGGGGACGACGAGTTTTATCTGCTCGATTGTGGTCCCGTCGGCTCTTCGAACAGCAACGCTACCGCCGCCGCCCGGTCCGCTCGCGAGGATGCGCCACGATCCGGGCAGGCCGTTTGTTTTGACGATGCCTGCGCCGGTGCCTCCCACAATTTCACCGACAACCATGGAACCATCGGGCCGGTACTCGACTTCCGGTTCGCCCCGGGGGAGCTTGAACGAACGAATCACTGTACCGTCCGCAAGTTCGGCGGAAAGCTCACTTAGAGGTGATGGACTGTTCCCACCCTTCGGGTCCGGGTCTGTCAGAGGTTTGAAAGCCAGGTCGTAACGCATTCCGGGGTCGGGCTCCACGAGGAGCCTGGCTGCTGGCGGGTCCACCGAAGTGACTTCAATCTCGATTGGGCGGTAGTCACGGAGCCGGACGTTGTGGACCTCAGGCGCTCGGCATTGGCTCGACGGCATGGGCACTGACCGAAAGAAATTCGAGGGCTCGATGGCGCCGCTATTCGCGGTAGGAGCGAAGTCGTAGTAGATGGAGGACAGCTCAAGGGCGAAGAGCGGCGGATAAAGAACGCCGTTCTCGTCCTGAAACCGGCGTATTGCGTACATTGAGAGCATCTCGTCAGCGCTGGGCCGCCTCGCCTGTGTAGCGACGAGGCAGGTGAAAGGCAAAATCTCGCCTACTCTCAGCGTCGCCTGCTCGCCCGTGATGGTCGGCTGGCCCCTGAGCGATGCATCTTCCTCGGCCGCCCCCTCAGAGGACTGCCGGGCCAGAATCAAGGCCGCCACAATGGCAGCCCCGCCGCCCAGCGCCGCCGTTGAAACGGCTACGCGAAGCACTAGCGGGGCCAACTTCAAGCTGGTGAGGTTGCCCGCCGACCGTCGCCACCCCCGCCGTCGCTTCCAGTAGGCCGCAGCCTCTTCCCTCGATGTGACGCCGAGCTTCGAAAGAATCTGGCTGACATGCCACTTCGCCCCGTCGAGCGATATGCCAAGACCCTGCGCGATTTCGAAGTTGGTGAGCCCTCGCGAGATCTTGTCGAGCACCTCTCGTTCTCGCGGAGTCCACGAAGGTTCGCCCCCTGATTTCGGTGCCACGCGGTCACTCTATCCCCGCTGGAGCCAATCTGACCCTACTCCATGTTCGATATTCGAGTTGGTGATTTGTCGACAATGGGCTCCAGCCGGTGAAAAATCCCCCGATGCTTCGCATCGGCCTTGTCGGCACCCAGTTCATCGGCAACCTCTACTGCCATTCGCTCGCAAAGGTAAATGGCGCCGACGTCACCGCCGTTGCCTCGCCGAACACTGCCGCCCAATTCGCCGAACGCTGGCAGATCCCGGCGCACTTCGCCGATTGGCGCGAAATGATCGCCTCGGCCGAAATCGACGCTGTCGCCATCGCCACCCCGAACGACACCCACGCCGAAATCGCGATCGCCGCGGCGAACGCCGGCAAGCACGTCCTCTGCGAAAAGCCGCTTTCGATGAGCCTCCCGGAAGCCGACGCGATGATCGCCGCGGCCAATGCCGCCGGGACCGTCCTCCTCTACGCCGAAAACCTCCTCTTCGTGCCCATGTACCAGCGCGTGAAAGAACTCGCGCAGCGCGGGCAGGTTGGCGACCTGTTCCTGGTGAAGCAGGCCCAGTGCCACGGCGGTCCCTATTCGCCCTGGTTCTGGGACATTGACCGAGCGGGCGGTGGGGTGGTGCTCGACATGGGTTGCCACAGCATCCACGCCATCTGCTGGGTGATGGGCGCCTGGCCCGAGGCCGTCACCGCGACCATGGGCCGCTACGCCCACGCCGAAAAGGGCCGCGGCGAAGACCACTCGACCGTCATCCTGCACTTCCCCGGCAATGCCATCGGCATCGCCGAAAACTCCTGGGCCATGCCCGGCGGCAACGACTACCTCGAGGTCTACGGGCCGAAGGGTCGCCTCGTCGCCAACCTCGAGCGCGGGCCGGCCATCTCGATGTACACGGCTCCCGAAGGCGAAACCGCGCTCAACGCCTCGACCCGCTCCGGCTGGCAGTACGCCATGTATGAAGAGGCGTGGCAGTTCGGCTTCCCGCAAGAACTGCAGCACTTCGTCGATGTGATAGAGGGGCGGGCCGAGAATCGCTCGTCCGGCGAAGATGGCCGCCGCGTACTCGAAATCATCTGCGCGGCCTACGAATCGGCGCGCACCGGCCGAAGGGTCCCGTTGCCGTTCACCAGTAGTAAACCCAGGCCTATCGATCACTGGCTCGAGGCTTGAGCGCCAAAAAAGTAATCTCGGCTTACCAAATCCGGGGACGCTAGAGTCACCCTGGGCTTAACCTATTCCGAATGGGCGCCCTCCAGTCATTCTTCTCGACTCCGCAACGCCAGGCCCTTGGCTGGGCTCTGCTTGGCGTCCTGGGCATCACGATGGCTGCCGGTGGCCTCTGGCTCCTCACCGAGGACGGCGGCAACAAGCCCGCCCAGGCCGAACGCGACCTCTCGCCGACCGCGACTTCAACCTCTACGGCGACCTCTACCCCTACCCGAACCGCCACCGCATCGCCTACGCCTTCGCCGACCGCGACTCCAAGCGCCACGCCGACGAAGGCTGCCGTGTTCAATCCGGGCACCAGTGGCGGCGGCGGAAGCAGCCAGCCCGCTGCTGCGACACCAACGCCGGAGCCGACATCCGCGCCCGCGGCATCTGGTGGGCCATTCTGCCCACCGACTTCGGTTGGGCCGTCCTCAGGTTCGCTGCCGTCCGGCCGCGTCGCCGGTGCTGTCACTATTTCCGGCGCGCCGGCTGCGCCGGGCTCAGTCGAACTTTTCCTGGCGTTTGACGGTGTACTCGGGCCCTCCGCGATGAACATCGAGGGCGCCTTCCGGATCGACTTCTTCGCGAGCACTTCGGATTGTGCGAATCGTGTCGGCGCCGCTATTTCCGTCTTCGCCAACGGCCAGTCCTTCCCGACCGGGCGTTCGGTCGGCGACGGCGGCGACCCGCTTATTCCGGTTACCATTGCTCTTCCGTGAGCCTGACGGCTCCGGCGGAAGCCTAGCCAGGAGCTCGAAAAATGACCGACCTCGCCTTCGCAAAGATCAACCTCCGTGTCCGTGACCTCGATGCCGCCGTCGCCTACGCCCGCGATGTGCTCGGCGCGAAAGTCCTCCGCGAGCGTTCCGCTATCTCGTTCGGCGAGATGGCGATGGTCCAGCTCGGCGGACTTGTGATGGAAATCATCGCCCCCGCGAGCCCCGACAGCCCGCTGGCCCAACTTATCGATAAGCGCGGCGAGGGCGTCGATTCCGTTGGCTTCACCGTCGCTGAACTCGCGCAGGGCTCCTCGGCGCTCGAAGCTTCCGGCGCACGCATGATCGGCAGCCAGGGCGGCGACCCGGAGAACATCGCCTGGATGCACCCCAAGAATCCCCTCGGCCTCTCCCTCGAACTGCTTCGCCGGGACTTCTGGGCCGGTGCCTCCCAGGCCCAATAAGGCACCCGCCGCACCGCCGCGCGCGAACTCCCTATTTCTCTATTCCTTAGAGAAAATTCACTTCGCTGCCACTCCACGACTTGACCCATCGTCCCGATAACCAAGGCGTCGGCGGACGCTTGAGAACGTCCGCTGCTCGTTGGAGGGCGCGTCGTGAATGTGAGAGTAAGGCGGAATCTCTTCCCCAGGATTCTGTTCGTCCAGGTGTTGGTCGTGTTCGCCCTGGTGCTGGGCGTTGTCGATTCCTTTGCCTCGGGTGGAACCACCATCGGTGCCGGTTCGGCCACGATTCAGGAAAACGGCCAGGGGGAAACCACTACGGTCATCACCCGCGCCGTTGACGACGCTCACCTGAACGCGTTCGACATTTCGCTTTCGTTCGATCCTTCCGTGGTATCGGTCGCCAGTGTGGCGCCGGCGGCCGGCTGGTCGTTCATGCCCGCCCCGATGATCGACAATGTCGCCGGCTCCGTGCGTGTGGTCGCTGTTCGCTTCGATCAGTGTGGAACTACCTGCCCCGCGTTTGCCGTGACGTGGAATGGCCTGGCTGCGGGGGTCTCGCCACTCGCATTGAACGGTGATCCGAATCAATCGCTTGCTGGGACCGGTCAGTACATCGCTTCCGGTTTCACAGGCGGCTCGATCACTGTGACTGCCCCTCCGACCCCGGCCGCCACGCCTTCGCCCACTTCGACGGCGAGCCCAACTGCCTCGCCAGCTTCGAGCCCGACGGCGAGCCCTACCGCTACCGCGACCGCACCGGCAACGCCCGCACCCGGCGCGCCGGCGGCGATCCTCGCAGGCAGCGGTGGGGCCGCCACGGGAGCCGCCTTCACCACCACCGCCGCACTGAGCCTCCCAGCAGACTCGCCACGCCCCGACTCGTTTGACCTGACCCTGATTTTCGATCCTTCAGTGGCGACCGTTGATTCGATCACCCCCGGCCCGGGCTGGTCGTTCGCCCCACAGCCCGGCTTCGACAACGCCGGCGGCAAGCTCCACGTGAGCGCGCTCCGCTTCTCGGATTGCTCGGCGTATTGTCCACTCTTCATCGTTAACTGGACTGCCGCTGCTCCGGGCTCTGCCCTACTGCAAATCGATGGTGCGCCGGCAAACGTCCTTGGCAAGGCCGGCGCCCCGCTGGATGCCACTTTCACGCCCGGCTCGGTTTCGGTTGCCGATGTCGCCGGCCCCCAGGCGCCAAAGCCCTCGCAGCCGGCGGCAACGCCATCTGCAACCGCAACGCCCGCGCCGAACGCGGATGACGTCCCCGTACTGCCGTTCACGCCAGGATGGAACCTTCTCACCTGGGGCGGCGAGCCGATGTCTCCCGAGAAAGCCCTTTCCAGCTCCAACCCGACCGCAATCGAGATGATCTACGTCTGGAATCCGGAAACTGGCCGATGGCAGCGCTACGGTCCAAACCTTCCGGCTTACCTGAACGACCTCAAGACCATCAACAGCGGCGATGTTATGTGGCTGAGCGCCACCTCGCGGTAGCGGTCTACCGCTCCATCACCACTTTTCCCGCCTGCAAAACGCGGTCGATGCGAATCAGCACGGCCGCGCCTTTGCGTTCAGGGTCCCGGTCGAGTTCGAGCTGGATCGTCCGGTCCATCACCTGCTGCCGGACAGCGCCTTCGGTCAGGACCTCGGCCTGGCCGAACATCTTCCAGGCGAGGCGAGTCGCCGGATTCCGGTACAGCACGCAAACGCCGGGGTTCTCCTTCACGTTCGAGAAAGTCGTTCCAAGAGCGCGTTCCCAGAATGCGACGTGCTCGCTGTCGAATATCATCGCGCTGCCCTTGTAGGCGATGTCTGGCATCCCGTTCTTGTCGGCTGTCGCGAATATGACAGGCGCGCCGTCGGCGAGCGAGGTTTCGAAGGCGGCTTTCATTTCATCCGTCAATGCAATCGGCAAGGGTGTCTCCTCTTGTTACTTCGTGTGAGTAGCCTATGCGGAGTAATGGGCGAAGACCAGCCTCCCGCCCGGCCTCTCGGCGCTGCCCCATGCGTCCCTCACCCTGTAATGTTTTCGCACATGACCGGGAGCCGCTGCCTCCTTTGACCGCTGCATCGCCGGCCGCACCACGGCAAGGTTTCCGCAACCCCGAATCGCGGACGGCCCTGGGCATGCTCATCGCGTTGACCGCGATTGCACCCATCTCCATCGACATGTTCCTCCCGTCGATGCCGCAAATGGCCGACGACTTCCACACCAGTGATGGCGCCGTCAGCCTCGCCGTGACCCTGTTCCTCTTCGCGTTTGCGGGTTCCCAACTCGTCTACGGGCCGGCCTCCGACCGTTGGGGAAGGCGCCCCGCGATGTTCACCGGTCTCGCGCTCTACGTCGCGGGCGGGCTTGTCGCGCTCTTCGCCCAGTCCGTGGGCATGCTGGTCGTGGGCCGAGTCATTCAGGGTCTTGGTGGCGGCGCGGGCCCCGCGATCGCTTCCGCCATCATCATCGATGTCTACAAGAAGGACCGCGCCCTCAAGGCCCTTGCCGCGATGACCGTCGTGACCGCCCTGGCGCCCATGCTGGCGCCGATTGTTGGCGGCTTTCTCCACGACGCCTTCGGTTGGCGTTCCGTCTTCGTCACCCTTGTGGGTGTTGGAGGCATCCTCGCCCTCGGGTATTTTGCGCTCCTCCCCGAGACGAATGAACTGCGTGATCCCAACGCTCTGCGCGTGGGGCGCATGCTTGGCAACTACAAAATCCTCTGGACGACCCCGGTCTTTGCCGGTCACGCCCTCTTAATGGCTCTCTTGTTTTCCGGACAACTGGTCTTCATTTCGACCTCATCGTTCGTGCTCGTCGATGACCTCGGTCTTTCCGAACGGCTTTACGGGTTCAGTTTCGGGCTCGTTGCCTTTGGGATCATGGTCGGCGCGACGCTCTCGCGCAGGCTCGCCGGCAACTGGACGCCCCGCCGCATCGTCCTCACCGCCGCCACCTTCGGAGGGGCGAGCAGCGCAACTATGGCGGCGATGGCCCTCGCGGGGCTGGAAGGCGTCGCCTTCATCCTCATCCCGATGATGGTCGTTGCCGGCGCGACGGGAATGTCCGGTCCCGCCGCGCGCTCGAGTGCCCTTACGCCGTTCCCGCAGATGGCTGGCCTCGCCTCAGCTCTGATGGGCTTTTCGCAGATCGGGATCGCCTCCGTTTACAGCATCGGGTTCAATGGCCTGCTCGAACCGGGCCCAAGGACGATGACCACCGCCATTGCAGCGGCATCGGTCAGCGCGTTGGTGCTGGCTGCGTTCGCCGGTGGGCGGGGCGTCCAGGCCGGTTCCTCCTCAAACTGACTCCAGACTTCCACTGCCGCGTTAGACTGCCCTCATGGAGAACCCCCCGGCCATCCCGTCGTTCGGAGGCATCTCCACCTTTTTCAACCTTCCCTGGGTGTCGGATCCGGCTGAGATTGCCGCGCTAAATCCCGACCTTGTCGTCATCGGCGCGCCCTTCGATGTGGCAGTCACGCACCGGCCGGGCGCGAGGTTCGGTCCGCGCGCCATCCGCAACGCGGGCTACGCCAGCTACCGGAGCGTGAATCACCTGGGATTCCGGATCGAACCGTTCTCGTTGCTCACGGGCATCGATGCCGGAGATGCTGAGTGCCCGCCGGGCGATATCCAGCGCGGCCACGATGCGATTCGCGCGAAGGTCGGCGAAGTCCTCGCCGCCGCGCCGAACACGTTCCCCATCGTCCTCGGCGGCGACCACTCGATTACATACCCCGCCGCCGGCACGGTTGCCGACCACCACGGCCGTCGCGTCGGGATCGTGCACTTCGACGCTCACTGCGACGCAGCCGATGCTTCGTGGGGTGTCTCGCTCAGCCACGGGACGCCGATGCGCCGGTTGATCGAAGCTGGCCATGTCGCCGGCCGAAACTTCGTCCAGGCTGGCTTGCGCGGTTACTGGCCCGGCCCCGATGTCCTCGAATGGATGAAAGAGCACGGGATGCGCAGCCACTTCATGAGTGAGATTGAGGAGCGCGGCTTCGATGCCGTCCTCAAGACCGCAATCGAGGAAGCACTCGATGGCCCCGACCTCGTCTATCTGTCGGTGGATGTCGACGTGATGGACCCGGCCTTCGCGCCCGGCACGGGAACACCGGAGCCTGGCGGCCTCTCCGCAGCCGAAATCCTTCGGGCCGTTCGCACGCTCGCATATTCGGTGCCAATGGCCGGGATGGACGTTGTCGAGGTCTCCCCGCCCTACGACCACTCCGAAATCACAGCCGAGGTCGCCAACCGAATCTGCCTCGAAGTCATCAGCGCGCTCGCGGCACGAAAACGGGACGCCGTCTGAGTGGCCGCCGTCGTGCAAGAGTCAGCATCGAAAAGGCCGTCGTTACGCACTCCGCGAACCCGAGATGAACAGCGTTCGCTTTCCCGCTAGAATGCGCCGGGCTCTAACCTCGCAGAGCCGACTCCACCCCGTTGCCGGGACCAAAAGGCAGGAAGAATGCAGGCATTCGACTACGTAGCACCATCCTCGGTGCAGGAAGCGGTTGCTGTGCTCGCGAAGCACGGGCCGGCGGCCCGCGTGCTCGCCGGTGGCACCGATCTCATCATCCAGGCCCGTGAGGGCCGCCGCGATGTCGCCGTCATGGTCGATGTCAAAGGCATCGCCGAAGTCACCCAGCTGACGCACAACGGTGATGGCTCGCTCCGCGTTGGCGCGGCCACCTCGTGCTCCCGCATCTACCACGATGACGGCATCAAGCAGCGGTTCCCGGCACTCGTCGATTCCGCCTCGCTCATCGGCGGCATCCAGATCCAGTCGCGTGCCAGCCTTGGCGGCAACCTCTGCAACAGCGGCCCGGCAGGCGACTCGATCCCGACGCTCATCGCTCTTGGCGCCACCTGCGAGATCACCGGGCCTTCCGGTTCGCGCACCGTGCCCGTCGAGCAGTTTTGCACCGGCCCCGGCCGCAACGTGTTGCAGAACGGCGAAATGCTCGTAGCGCTCAATTTCCCGGCGCCGGCCGCCAATAGCGGCGCCGCCTTCGAACGTTTCATCCCGCGCAACGAAATGGATATCGCCGTCGCGAACGCCGCCGCAAACGTGACCCTCTCGGCCGATGGCCAGACGTTCCAGTCGGCCCGCATCGCCATCGGCGCCGTCGCTCCAACGCCACTCTACGTCGAAGCGGCCGGGGCGGCCCTGGCCGGGCAGCCGGTCAACGATGCGACCATCGCGAAAGCCTGTGAGGCGGCCCAGGCCGCTGCCACTCCAATCACCGACATGCGCGGCTCGGTCGAGCAGCGCATGCACCTCGTTGGCGTGCTCACCCGGCGCGTCATCAACAAAGCCGTAGCCCGGGCGAGGGGATAAATGAGCAAGAGAATTGTGAGCGCAACCATCAACGGCGAGGTCGAAGAATTCCTCGCGGAGCCCTACGACACTTTGCTCGAAGTGCTGCGCAATGAGCTTGGCCTCATTGGTTCCAAGGAAGGCTGTGGAAACGGCAACTGCGGCGCCTGCAACGTCATGCTGAACGGCCAGCTGGTGAACTCCTGCTGCGTCCTCGGCGTCGAAGCCAACGGCGGGACCATCACCACGATCGAGGGCGTTGCCCAGGGCGATCATCTCCACCCGTTGCAGCAGGCGTTCCTGGAAGAAGCCGCCCTCCAGTGCGGCATCTGCACTCCCGGCTTCATCGTCGCCGCCAAGGCCCTCCTCGATTCGGAGCCAAACGCCGATGAGGCCCGCATTCGCCACTGGCTCGCCGGCAACCTTTGCCGCTGCACCGGCTACGACAAGATCGTCAAAGCCGTCCTCAAGGCCGAAACTGAGATGCGCCAGCCCGCCGGCTCGCGCTAGCTAGAAGGAGTTGTTCCATGGTGACGACTGAGAAGCCCGCCTACAAAGTCATTGGTACTCGCCCGATCCGTCCCGACGGTGTCGATAAGGTCACGGGCCGCGCCGTCTACGGAGCGGATATCCACCTCCCCGGAATGCTCCACGGCCGGATCAAGCGCAGTCCGCACGCCCACGCCATCATCAAGCGGATCAACACTTCGAAGGCCGCCGCCCTTCCCGGCGTACACGCCGTGGTGACCGCGGCCGACTTCGGCCAGGACGTTGCCTCGCTGCCCGACATGTCGAAGAACATCCTCGCAGGCGACAAGGTCCTCTATCGCGGCCACGCCATCGCCGCTGTTGCCGCTTCCACGGACCTCATCGCGCGCCAGGCGTGCGACCTGATCGAGGTCGAGTACGAAGTCCTCGAGCCGAACCTCGATGTCCGCGAAGCGATGCTGCCCGGCGCCCCGATCCTCCACCCCAACCTCCGCACCAAGACGCCTGCCGGCCCCGGCACCGAGCCGTCGAACGTCGTTGCTCATGCGGCCGTTGCGTTCGGCGATGCCGACAAGGCCTTCTCCGAGTGCGATGTCATCGTCGAAGGCGACTTCAAGACCAAGATGGTCCACCAGGGCTACATCGAACCGCAGTCCTCGACTGCGATGTGGAACCCGGACGGACAGCTCACGGTTTGGACGTGCACGCAGGGTTCGTTCCCGGCGCGCCAGTCTCTCTCGGCGATCCTTGGCCACCCGGTCTCCAAGATTAAGGTCATCCCGACCGAAATCGGCGGCGGCTTCGGCGGCAAGATCAGCGTCTACCTCGAGCCAGTCGCGGCGCTCCTTTCCAAGCACGCAGGCCGCCCTGTGAAGATGACGATGGACCGTGTCGATGTCTTCGAAGGCACCGGCCCGACCCCCGGCACCTCCATCCGCGCCAAGCTCGGCGCGACGAAGGACGGCAAGCTCGTCGCCTTCTACGCCGACATGGCCTACGAAAACGGCGCCTTCCCCGGTTCGGCCGCGAACTACGCGACGATGTGTATCGCCGTGGGCTACGACATCGAACATGTGAAGCTCGATGCCTACGACGTCGTGGTGAACAAGCCGCGAACGCAGGACTACCGCGCTCCCAGCTCGCCCGCCGCCGCCTTCGCCATGGAACAGCTCATCGATGAGATGGCCCAGAAGCTGAACATGGACGTCGAAGAGCTGCGGATGAAGAACATCTGCAAGCCCGGCACTCGCGGCCCGATGGGCATGCCTCACCAGGCCCCCGGCCACGAGGAATGCGTCCGCCAGGCCATGAACTCCGAGCACTACAAGTCGCCGCTCGAAGGCCCGAATCGGGGCCGCGGGACAGCCTCGGGCTTCTGGTTCAATGTCGGTCTTCGCTCGAGCGTCTCCGTCACCGTCCAGCCCGATGGCACGGTCAGCCTCATCGAAGGCAACACCGACATCGGCGGCACCCGCGCCTCGCTCGCCATGCAGCTCGCCGAAACGCTCGGTGTCCCGTTCGAGGATGTGAAGCCCACCGTCGTCGATACCGACAGCGTCGGCTACAACGACGTGACTGCCGGCAGCCGCGTCACCTTCGGCTCCGGCATGGCCGTCTACGAAGCGGGCAAGAACGTCATCAAGGAGATGACCGCACGCCTCGCTCCAACCTGGCAGCTAACGCCGGACGACATCGAGTTCGTCGATGGCACCTTCAAGTCCAAGGACGGCTCGAAGAGCGGCACCTTCCGCGAAATCGCCCAGGCCGTCGTTGGCCGCGGGCCCGGCCTTACGGCCAGCGGCTCGGTCAACGCCGGCTTCCTCCAGGGTGGCGGCTTCGCCCACGCCATCGTCGATGTCGAAGTCGACCCCGAGACGGGCAAGGTGACGATCCTTCGCTACACGGCCGTACAGGACGCCGGTACGGCGATTCATCCTGCATACGTAGAAGGGCAGATGCAGGGCGGCGCGGTCCAGGGCATCGGCTGGGCCCTCAACGAGGAGTACTACTACGACGACGAGGGCCGGATGGCGAATTCGAGCTACCTCGACTATCGCATCCCGACCACACTCGATGTCCCGATGATCGACACGATCATCGTCGAGGTCCCGAACCCGCTGCACCCCTACGGGGTCCGCGGTGTCGGCGAACCCGGCATCGTCCCGCCGCTCGCGGCCATCGCGAATGCTGTCGCCCACGCCACCGGTGTGCGCCAGACGCAACTCCCGATGAACCCGCGCCGGATCCTCGAAACCACGGGGAAGTAAGCCGTCGTGGTGACGGTCCAGATCCCCGCGCTCTTGCGTGAGTTGACCGGCGGCACTGCAACCTTGCAGGCCGCCGGTTCCAACTTGCGTGAAGTCCTCGCCGACGTCGTGCGCCAGCAGCCGGGCCTCACTAACCGCGTCTACGACGCCGCAGGCGTCATGCCGGAAATCATGTTGGTGGTCGACAACGTCGAGTCCCAGGGCCTCGACACGCCGGTCGGCCCGGACAGCGAGGTCCTGATTTTGCCTGCGTTGCAGGGCGGGTAGGTAGACCATGCCTGCATCACCCCCCGATCCCCGCCCCCGCTACCGTTCCGCGGACCTCACTGAACTCACCACGCGAGTCTTCGCCGCCTACGGCATGCCAGAGTCCGACGCGGCCCTAGCCGCCGAAGTCCTAATCGACGCCGACCTTTCCGGCATCGAATCCCATGGCATCGCCCATCTGCCGTGGCACCCGGGTTATGCGCCGGGGTTCCAGCGCGGCCTCCTCAACCCCAATCCCAACGTGAAAGTGCTGCGCGACAGTCCGGTCGCGGCCACCTGGGATGCGGATGGCGGCCTCGGCGTACTCGTCGCGGCGAAGGCCATGCAGGCCTGCATGGCCAAGGCCGAAGCAACCGGCATCGGCATGATTGCCCTGACCAACGGCCGCCATTTCGGCGCAGCCGGTTACTACGCCCGCATCGCTGCCGAACGCGACATGATCGGCATGGCCATGTGCAACGTCCCACCGCTCGCGGTCGCCAGCGGCAGCCTCGACCGCGCGTACGGCACAAATCCCATCGCTTTCGGCGCGCCGGTGAGGGATGACCACCCGTTCCTGCTGGATATCGCGACCACCGCGGTCGCGGGAGGCAAGCTCGAAATTGCGCAGCGCCAGGGCAAAGGCATCCCACCCGGCTGGGCCGTCGACGCATCCGGCGCCGATACGGCGGATCCCACAATTCTCCGCAGCGGCGGCGCCCTCCAGCCACTCGGCTCCTACATCGAAACCAGCTCCCACAAGGGCTACGGCCTCGGGATCATGGTCGACATCCTCACCGGTGTCCTCCCCGGTATGGGCAGCGCCATTTTCGAAGGCGCGAAAATGCAGGGTCAGTGGTTCGCCGCCTGGCGTATCGACGCCTTCCGCGACGTGGACGACTTCAAGACCGACATGAAGCGCATGGTTGACCACCTCCGTGGCCTCCGTCCCCGGCCCGGCGTCGAAGCCGTCCTCGTGCCCGGCGACCCCGAAGCAAAGGCCCGCGAAGAGCGCACGCGCCTCGGCATCCCCCTCGACGCCGAGACCATCGAACAATTGACCGCCCTCGCAAAGGACCTCAGTGTGCCGATGCCGTCGGCGGTTAGTTGATATCGCGCCGAACCAGTTCCTGGCGCGAACTGATCACTCCGAAGATCTCCACCCGGTCCGGGAACACTTCGTAGAGGATTCGGTAGCCCTGCTCGAGCACCTCTCGGAGGCTCTCCATCTGGAACTCCGGGATGATTCGCCCGGAGTTTGGGAAGTCTCGAACCTGCCTGAGCCGGCGCAATATCGCAAAGATCAGGTCCTGGGCGGACTCCGGCGCCCACTGACTGCGGAAGTCGCGAATGTTTCGAAGGTCTTGCCGTGCCTCCGGTGTGACGAACGCCCTCAACCGGTGAAGCCGAATTCCTTCTCGACTTCCTCCAATGGCACCGAGAGCCCTGCAGCGCTATCGCGCCGCGCACGCGCGATACGTTCGTGCATCGCTACGAGGTGCGCGAGGTCTGCCCACGTCGCGTCTTCCGGCAGTTGTTCGACGATCCGCCTCGCTTCCTCTTTCACGCTTGTATCGGCCATGGCGTCAATGGTAACAAACCCCGAAGGTCTCGAGCGTTAGGGCTTCGCCCCAATACCCCGCGCCTTCGCCTGCTCTCTGGTCACCCTTCGATGGCACGGCTCACAGAGCACCTCCAGGTTCCCCTGGTGGTGGACACAATCAAGCGCGCCGTGCAGCCCGAGCGCGGGGACGATGTGGTTCACCTGGACTGACGGCGTCTTCGCCCTTCGCGCGTGGGACTGACGCGCCGGGAACACCCCGCCACAATGGCTGCAGGCGAACCCGAGCGAGTGCCGATGGAGCCGGTTCGTCTTATAGTGCCCGTGCGTGTCGCGGCAGCGCGGGATTTGGAATACCTCGGCCCGCTTCAGCGCGAGTTGACGCGCCACCATGAATCGATGGTTGCCGTGCCACCAGTCGAGGCACGCCTTCGAGCACCACTTCCTTCGCCGGGGCGGCAACGGCGCTCCACAGCGAAGGCATCCCTCTCCACTGTTGCTCAGTTCCGCGCATATCTCCGTGTAGGAATCCACTCGCGCAACGTTCCGATCTCTTGTCGAATCTGTCCACCCGTATCCGCGAAAAGCTACCCGTAAACCGGTTTCTGGCCATCCACCACGCCGCGCGCCAGCTTCAGGTCGGCCTGGGCCTGCACCGGGATCGCGACCGCGTCGCCGCTGATCGTGATCATCCGGTACCCCGCCGTCGCGTGTTTCTCCGCGAGGCTCGCGTTCGCGTGGATGCCGGCCGTGATGCCGTATTCGCGGCACTTCGCGGCAATCCGCAGGCGTGCTTCCTCGAATGGGCTGCCGTTGTTCATCCCCGGTTGAAGACCGTACGTGATGCTCAGGTCCGCGGGCCCGACATACACCGCATCGATGCCCGGCACCGACAGGATCTCGTCGAGCCGCTCAACGGCCTGCTTCGTCTCGATCATCGGGATGCATGCGATCTGGGTGTTCGCGCCCGCGAAATAGTCCGTCCCGGCGTAGTAACTCGCGCGGGTTGGCCCGAAGCTGCGGCTCCCCTGGGGGAAGTACCGGCATGCGGCCACCGCCTGCCGCGCCTCTTCCGGCGAATTCACCATCGGGATGATGACGCCCATCGCGCCCGCATCCAGCACCTTGCCGATGATGCCGAATTCGTTCCACGGTACGCGCACGAACGGGATCGTTTCGGTTGTCCCGATGGCCTGCAGCATCGTCAGTGCGACCTGGTAATCGACGACGCCGTGCTGCATATCGATGCACAGCCAGTCGAAGCCCTGGTGTGCCATGATCTCGGCCGAGAACGAACTCGGAATGGAAAGCCACGCACCATGCGTGACTTCTCCTCGCGCCCACTTCTCTTTGACCGTATTGATTCTCAAATTCGTGCCTCCGGGAATGGTTCAGCGCCGTCGCAGCGCGGATTCGAGCACCTCAGGGTTCACGCATTCCGGCGGCCGCTTCCCCGACATCACCGCGATGAAGTTCGATACCGCCAACTCCAGCATCGCTGCCCGCGTTTCCACCGTCGCCGAACCGATATGGGGAAGAATAAACGCGTTCTCGAGCGTCAGGATCGGGTCACTCGCAACCGGCGGCTCCGCCTCAAGCACATCCAGGACTGCACCCGCGATCTGCTTCGCCTTGAGCGCGCTAGTAAGCGCCACCTGGTCGATCACCGGCCCCCTTGAGGTATTCACGATCCAGGCCGTCGGCTTCATCAATGCGAGCGTCCGCGCGTTGACGATGTGGTGCGTTTCGTCCGTCAGGTTCACGTGCAGCGAAAGCACATCCGACTCGCGAAAGATCGCGTCGAGTGAGCGGTAGGGGCAGTCCTCGAATCCGGGGCCGGGATTGGTGAACGTGTCGTAGTAAATAGCGTTCATACCGAACACCCGCGCCCGCTCCGCCACCGCCTTGCCGATCCGTCCGAACCCGATGATTCCCAGTGTCTTGCCGGCAAGGTCCCAGCCCAGTCCCGGCGCGGGTTCGCGTCTCGCCCATCCGCCGTCACGGACGTACGCAGCGTTCGGCACCAGGCCCCGCGAAGCCATCACAATCATCCCGATCGTCAGGTCCGCTACCGCCGCACTGAGCACGCCCGGCGTGTTACACACCGCGATACCGCGGGCCGTCGCCGCTTCGAGGTCGACATTGTTGTAGCCCACGCCGAACCCGGAGATCACACGGAGGTGCGGCGCGAAGTCCATCAACTCCGCGCTGATCGGGATCTGGTTGCTGCAAAGCAGCCCTTCGGTGTTGGCAATGGCCGCCCTGAACTCCTCCGGGGAATGCCCTGCCGCCAGGAACGTCGGCGTACTGACCTGGTTGATTCGCGACTGCATCTCGGGGCCCACCTGCAGCGTGATGCAGCCGTTCGGGAGATTTTCCACGAGGCGATACGCTACAGGTTCGGACCCGGCGCCTCAATCAGCGTCGCGCGGCCAGCGGCGCCGGGCCTGCTGGAAGCGACTTCGAAGCGTCGGCCAGCTTCGTGAGCGCGTCCACCAGTGCATCGAGTTGGTCAGCCGCCCCGTCCGTCAGCTTTCCTTCTGCGAAGTCGGCGGACGACAGGTACACGTTCGTCGGCACCTGCCACGCCCCGAACCAGGACAGGATGTCGCGCAGGTGGCTCTCCGCGCCCAGGAAGTGGTGCAAGGTTGCGCCCATCGCCACCACGCCGACCGGCTTGCCCATCAGCGCCTCGATCGGCAGCAGGTCGAGCGCGTTCTTCAGCGCGCCAGTAAGCGTCGCCCGGTAGACGGGCGTCGCGAGAATGACGGCTTCGGCCTGCTCCACGGAGTGGACCAATCTCGGCGTGTCATCCGTCAACTGTTCCACGGGTCTTCCATCCGCGAATCCCAGGTTGAGTTGGCCAAGGTCGAGCAGCGTGGTGAGGTGGCCATTCGCCGATGCGCGGTCGAGCGCTCCTGAAATCGCCGAAGAGAGACGCCCCGGCGGGGTCACGCTCCCGAGGATCGCGGTGATGCTGGTCATGAAGGTGCTCCGGCGGTGAAGGTCTCCGGAGCTTGCACCGTGGCCGGAATTCGTGCCACCACCGAGCGCCCGATCGCGATGACATCCAGTGGTTCGCGCCTGACTGGCGCCGTGAGCCTTCGTATAGTCGATAACGGCGAGAGGAGGAGTTCGGTATGGCGCGAGATGTCCTGGTGGTGGGAGGTACCGGTCCCTCCGGAGTGCCGATCGTCGATGCGTTTCTTGCCGCGGGTGACCGCGTAACCGTCTTCCACAGTGGCGCCCATGAAGCCGAGTTCATCGCAGAGGTCGAGCACATCCACGCGGATTCCCGCGACGCCGGAGACATCGCGAGAGTGTTCGCAGGCCGGCATTGGGACGTCGCCGTCTGCACCTCCGGCCGCCTCCGCGCGCTCGCACTCGAACTCGCGGGCAAGGTTCGCCGCCTCGTCGGGATCACCGGCCAGCCGGTCTACCTCGGCACGATGAACCCCACCCCATTCGGCACGTTGCCGCTCCCCATCCCCGAGGATGCGCCCCGCCAGTACGACGCGAACAACTACACCGGAAAGGTGGCAATCGGCGAGGATCAGCTCTTCGAACAGCACGCCGCCAGGGCCTTCGAAGCGGTCGTCGTCCGCTATCCCGGCGTCTATGGCGCTCGCGGCCACCTCGCCCACGAATGGGCGGTGGTTAAACGCATCCTCGACGGCCGCAAGCAAATGTTGCTCCCGCAGGGAGGCATCACCCACTTCCAGCGCGGCTATATCGAGAACCTCGGGCGCCTGGTCTACCTCGCAGCGACCGTTCCCGCCGCCGCGGGCCAGGCATTCAACTCTGGCGATGAGCGCGTCATGAGCGCCCGCGGCGTGGCCGAGGCCATCTCGCACGAACTCGGCGGCAACCTCGAATTCGTCGATGTCCCGGCGGAGCACTCGCGCGGCTTCTACCCGCTCGCGCAGAAGTCGAACCTCATCCTCGATTTCTCCAGGGCCCGGCGCATCCTCGGCTACAAAGATGTCGTCGATGTCGAGAAAGCCACCCGGGCGACCGCCCGCTGGCTCTTCGAGAACCCGGACTTCGGGCCTTCCGTCTCTCCGGCCTTCGCCGGGAGTTTTGATTACGACCTTGAAGACCGGCTTATCGCAGCGGCCCGCCGGAGTGCGGAGTCCTATGTCTCGGCGAGAGAGGCGCCACCCGAATAGGAAAGCGGAACTGCCTTGCGAACCTGTAGAGTCGGCTCCATATCGATCAGGAGCCGCCAGTGTTCTACGAACTGCGCCAGTACCAGTCATTACCCGGCAAGCGCGATGAACTCGCCCGTTACATGGAGGAGGTCATCATCCCCTTCCAGATCGCGAAAGGGATGGTCGTCACCGGTAGCTTCACCGGCGAAACGGACGAGAACCTCTACGTCTGGATTCGCCGATTTGAAAGCGAAGAAGAACGCGAGCAGCTCTACAAGGCCGTCTACGGCTCGGACGAGTGGAAGAACGAACAGAGCCCGAAAATCGGCGAGCTTCTCGACCGCGAAAAGATCGTCGTCAGCCGCATCGTCCCGATGCCCAAGTCCGTGCTGCGCTAAAAAGGCGAAACGCAGAGACGCAGAGGCGCTGAGATTTTCCGGTGGCGTTGGTATTCGAAAGGCTTCCTCGAAGAACCTCTGCGTCTCTGCGCCTCTGCGTTTCAGATTTAGATATCGCCCAACGTCGGACGCCTGTACCGGTCCTCCGGGTCGTCCCAGCCTTTGAAGTTCGGCGTGCGCTTTTCCGCGAACGCCGCGCGAGACTCCATCAGGTCCGACTTCGCCCCGTGGTCGCGCAGCCGGTCGCCCAGCCGCTCGATTTCGGGGGCAACCTTTGGGCGAATGTCGCGCATGATCGCGAGCGTGTTCGCACGCGATGCCGGCGGCAGCGACATCAGGTGGGCTGCCATCTTGTGCGCCTCGGGCATCAAGTCCTCGGGCTCAACCAAGCGGTTCAGGAATCCGACCTGGTAGAGCCGCTCCGCATCGAACCGGAAGGCGAACGCCATTTCGGTTGCTACCGCGTGCGGTAAGTTCGCGAGGTGCCCATGCTGGTAGCCTCCCACCAACCAGCGCTTCGCCTCGGACATCTCGAAGATGGCGCCCTTCACCGCGAGCCGCAGGTCGCAGCGCTCGACGAGTTGGAAGCCACCGCCCATTGCATAGCCGTTGATCGCGCAGATAACCGGCTTGTCCAGCGTCCCCGAGGTGAACGGGTCACGCCTCACGCTCGTGTCGAGCCCCGGAGCGCCCCGCTGCAGCGATTCCTTCATGTCCTCGCCCGCGCAAAACGCCCGCCCGATGCCTGTGTAGATGGCCACTTCCAGGTCGCGCCGGTCATTGAACTCGTTCCATGCGTCGGCCAGCGCTCCCCGCAGTTTGTTGCCCAGCGCATTCAGCCGCTCTGGCCGGTTCATTCGAATGGTGAAGACTGGCCCCGCTACTTCGGTTTCGACGATTGCCATGAGCGTGCGACTCCCGGTTCAGGATGAAAGTACGCCGATCCTACACGGTGTAGACTCGCGCCATGCCCAGCGGGAGACCGGCACTCGAAGGCATCCGCATTCTCGACTTCACGCGGGCGCAGCAGGGCCCCTTCGCCACCATGCTCCTCTGCGACATGGGCGCCGAAGTGATCAAGGTCGAACCCCCGGGCGGCGAGCAAGGGCGAGCCAACGGCCTCGGGCCGGATGGCTTCTCCTCCTATTTCGAAGGCCACAACCGCGGCAAGCGCAGCGTCACCCTCGACCTTCGCGTCCCCGAAGCCATCGAAATCGTGAGGCGCATCGCGCCGACCTGCGATGTCGTCGTCGAAAACTTCCGGCCCGGCATCATGGAAGCCATGGGTATCGGCTACAAGGACCTCAAGCAGCTTCGCCCGGACATCATCTTGGCGTCGGCCTCGGCGTGGGGGCGCAGCGGCCCGTGGGCAAAGCGCGGTGGCTACGACCACGTCGCCCAGGCGCTCAGCGGAGTCATGTACGAACAGGGCGAAGGCCCGGGCGGCGAACCCCAGGCGCTCATCGGCGGCTTCGCCGACCAGATCGGCGCCATGCTCCTCGCCTTCGGCATCTCCACCGCGCTCTTCGTCCGCCAGCGCGATGGCATCGGCCAGCACATCGATGGCTCACTGATCGGCGGTATGGTTGCCATGCAATCCAAGCAGATCATGGAGTTTCTCCGCACCGGCAAGCAGTCCGGCTTTCAGCGCCGCCGCGCAGCCACCTACACGAATTACGAGTGCGCCGACGGCAAACACATCGCCATCGCGGCCCAGGACCAGAAGTACTGGGAAAAGCTCTGCGACGCCCTCTCAGAACCAGCCCTGAAGGTGGACCCGCGCTTCGCTCGCCCGCGGGGCCGCGCCGAAAACAAGGACGCGCTCGTCGAAGAACTCGACCGCATCTTCCGCCGGCGCCCGATGGAGGACTGGCTCGAACCTCTTGCCCAATGCGGGGTCCCGCATGCTCCGGTCCTCGACTACGCCGGAATGTCGGAGCACCCCCAGTACTGGGCGAACCAGTACCTCGTCGAGATCGATACGCCGCACCTCGGCCACATGCGCGTCCCCGGAGCCCCGATTCACATGAGCGAAACGCCCCCGCGCGTTGACTCTGCCGGCCCCATCCTCGGCTTCGACACCGAAGAGGTCCTGCTCTCAGTCGGCTACACCTGGGACGAAATCGCCGCCCTCAAAGCGTGCGGCGCCACCCGCACCGCCTGAGTTGAAACTCCCCTCTTCCAAGCGTGGGAGAGGGGCCGGGGGTGAGGGCTAGTGCTGCACCGCGTGGCCGCCGTCCAGGTTGATCGACTGCCCCGTGAACCACGCCCCCTGGTCGCTGCAGAGGTAGATCACTCCGTAAGCGATCTCCTCGCCCGAGCCCATCCGCCGCAGCGCAATCCGCGCCGTCGCCTGGTCCCACGCCGGCGTCCCGCGGATATCGTCGATGCGGACCGTATCGACCAGCCCGGGACAGATCGCGTTCACGCGAATCCCGTATTGGCCGACTTCCTGCGCCATCCCCGCCGTCAATGCCTGGATGCCCGCCTTGCTAGCGGCATAGGCGGTCGTGTTCGGCGGCAGCAATTTCCCCGCGATAGAAGAGATGTTCACGATGCAGCCGCCGTTTCCGGCGTCGATCATCTGCTGGCCGAAAATCTTCGACATCAGGAACGTGCCCCGCAGGTTCACCCGGATGACGGTGTCCCACGCATCGATCGGCATGTCGACGACCGGCACCCGGTCCCGTCCGCGCGCCGCCCCGGCGTTGTTCACTACGAAGTCCACGCGCCCGAGCTCCTTCAGCGTCTGCGCCAGAAGCGCCCGCACGGCTCCCTCATCGCCGACATCTGAGACGACCGGCAATGCGGTCCCGCCGAACTCGCGAATCTCCTCCGCCACCGACTCGATGTCCTTCCAGCCGGCGGCCTTTTCGTCGTCGGGATACTGTTCCTTCGGGCGCCCCGACCCGGTCAGCACCACCTTGCACCCGGCCCGCGCCATCTCAACGGCAATCGGCCTGCCGATGCTCCGCATCCGCCCCGCGCCCGTCACCACCGCGACCTTCCCTTCTAGTCCCGTGAGCTGCAGTCCATCCATCGCGCCAAATCACCTCAAACCTCAATAGGCGAAACATACGCCGGCGGTCGCCCGACCACACACGACCCGTCATTCACGTTCGGTATCGGCGCTCCCCTCTCCCGCGAAGTCGGGAGAGGGGCAGGGGGTGAGGGCTAAAGTGCCGCCTCGGCCGTGGCCCCGCCGCCATTGCGCCGTAACTGGTCCGGAGTGAGCTCTATCTGCATAGCGGTGCACGGGTTCGGCAGCCCCTCGCTGTGCCCCAGCACGACAATCTCCGCATGCACACGCGTCCGCGTGATTTCGAGCACCCCGACCGTCCCCAGCCGCGTCGAGAGATGGTGCGGCAGGATCGGACTGCCCGAATTGATGAGCAGCACGTCCTCGCGGAACTCCAGCCGCTCGACGTGCGTATCGCCGCCGATCAGGATGTCCACCCGCTCCCCGCCGAGCGACGACCTGAGGATTTCATCGATCGGGCGCGACTCTGGGCGCAGCTCGTGCGCCATGCCGATCCGCCAGCCTTCGATGTCCAACATCTGGCGCTTCTCCATCCTCGGGTCGTGGAAGAGATCGTTGTTCCCCTCGGCCACGAGCAGCGGCGCAAACTGGCCACACCATTCGAGCACCGAGGGCGCCGTCACATCGCCGGCATGCAGGATCAGGTCGACGGATCGCAACACATCGGCGATTTGAGGGCCCAATTCATCGAGGCTGCGTACGAGCGAAGGAAGATGGGTGTCGGCGATTAGCCCGATTCTCACCCGAGTACGCTATCCTTGCGCGGCTGAGCGGACAAGCCGTGCGCGAGCCACGATCGCTGGCGCCCGTTTCCGGGCCGCTTCGCTCCTTCGTGATGCGCGTTTGCGGCAGATTTTGAAGGAGGGACAGCCCATGACTCAGAGTCGCCAGGCGGCGATCGCCGGCATCCACGAATATCCCCTGCGAGTTGCACCGGGCGTTTCGGCCATGCAGATCAAGGCGGCCTCGTTGAAGGCCGCACTCGATGACGCCGGCCTCAAATGGACCGATGTCGATGGCCTCTACGATGCCGGTGACGGTGAAGGCGGCGGCGGCCTCGGCCTCGCAGCCTACCTTGGCCTCCGGCCGTGCGTAATCGATACCACCCAGGTGGGCGGCTCGTCGTACGAGTTCCACACCGCCCATGCCCTGCGCGATATCGCCGCGGGTCGCGTAAACGTCGCCGTGACCACTTACGGCTCGACCGCGGCCTCGCAGCGTTTCGCCATCGGCACCGGCGGCGGGCGCGGCGGCGCCTCGTGGTCCACCAACATGGAAGCGCCTTATGGCTCCACGCTCATCAGCAACTACGCGATGGTGAAGCAGCGCCACATGTTCCAGTACGGCACCACGAACGAGCAGCTCGCCGAGATCTCCGTCGCTACCCGCAAGCACGCCATGCGCAACCCGGAAGCCGTCAAGGCCATGACCGACCTCCAGTTCGTCAAGGTCGACAACATCACCGTCGCCGATGTGCTCGAATCGCGCCTGGTCGCCTCGCCCCTTCGCCTGCTCGAATGCTGCATGGTCTCCGATGGCGGCGGCGCGCTCGTCATCGTCTCGCCCGAAGTGGCCCGCGGCATCAAGAAGAAGCCGGTCTGGGTCATCGGCTCCGGCGAAGCCACCAAGTACCGCGAAAACGGCGGCGACATTACCACCAGCGCCGGCGCGATGAGCGGGCCCGCGGCGTTCGGCCAGGCCGGCGTCACGCCGGACGAGATCGACATCGCCATGATCTACGACTCGTTCACCATCACGGTCGCCACCTGTCTCGAAGATCTCGGCTTCTGCAAGAAGGGCGAAGCAGGCGCCTTCGTCGGCGATGGGCACCTCGCCTTCGATAGGCCGGGCCTCACCCTCAACACCGATGGCGGCGGGCTCTCTTCGAACCACCCCGGCATGCGCGGGCTCTTCCTCCTCCTGGAAGCCACCCGCCAGCTGCGCGGCGAATCGACCTCCCAGGTCAACGGCGCGAAGCTCGCCGTCGCCCACGGGAACGGCGGACTCCTCGGCGGCACCCACACCGGTGGCACCGTCATCCTCGCGGCCGACTAAGAAAGGACAATTCGAACAATGCCGAATCGACCTCAACCTCACTTCCCCGAACCGGACACCAGGCACTACTGGGAAGGTGTCCAGGCCGGCGAACTTCGCTACCAGACCTGCAACGACTGCAAGTCGGTGAACTTTTATCCCACTGCTCACTGCCAGAAGTGCGGCTCGCAAAGCCTCTCCTGGAATGTCTCGAAGGGCGAAGGCAGCGTCTATACGTTCTCGGTTGTCATGCAGAACCGCATTCCGGGCTTCCAGGAACTCGGCGCCTACGCCGTTGCCTACGTCGACCTGGATGAAGGCTTCCGGATGCTCACCAACGTCATGGTCGATGGCGACCCTACCCAGAACGTCAAAATCGGCCAGCGCGTGAAAGTCGATTTCGAAAAGCAGGACAGCGGCGAATTCCCTATCCCGGTCTTCCGGCCGGTCTAGTCAACGCGGTTGGGGCGCTCAAACGAGGCTATGGGTGAGCGCCCAGCGCACCACCTCAGCCCTGTTGTGCACGCCGGCCTTCGCGTAGATGTTCGCCACATGCCGGTCGACGGTGCTCCGGCTGATGGCGAGAGCTTCCGAGATGCCAGCGTTGGTTTCCCCGGCCACGAGCTTCTGCAGCACCTCCAGTTCGCGCGGGGAGAGGCTCGCATCAACACCTCGCGTCCTCTCCGCCGCGTCGAGCATGGCATCGAAGCGTTCGATCGCGTCAGCAAGTTCCTCCGTCCAGCCAAAAAGCGCCTTATTAGGAAGATAAACAAGTTCCGAATTCGGGATCATTGCGGCTAGCCGTGGGGCATGCCCCGCATCCCGCAAGGTTGTGGCGTCGAGTTCTGCAACCAGCGTAGGACAGCGGAGTAGCGCGGCTTCTCCCTCGATGTTGGTCTCCCGCAGGCAATCCAGAAACGCAAGTACGTCCTCCTGGTCCGAGTTGCGCTCAATATCGGTGAGGAGGGCGGGTACGGCTTTCTCCGAAATGGCGTTCCGCGCCACGAACGTTTGCAGGAACAGTGGCCAATCATTGGCTACCAGGTATCGAAACCCAGGTGAAGCCATGGGCACTCCATCAGCGGGCGTCGGGCCGGAACTCGTCCCCCAGATGAACAGTCGCCGCACTCTTTCGGGGTTCTTCCAGGCGAAGCGGATCGCCATTGAGCCTCGTGCCCCGAACGCTAGGATGTCGGCACGTTCGATTTTGAGCGCTGCATAAATCGCCTCCAGATCCGCCATACAATCCTCGAACGTCTGACTTGGCGGATGACGGTCGGCAAGCCCGCTGCCTCGTAAGTCGACCATAATCAGTTGGCCCCGTTTCATAAGGCGCTCTTTGAATCGCACCGATGACTCGGTGCTGCCAAGCGACCGGCAATTGGAAAACAGCGGGACGTGGAGATAGATAAGCGGAAAACTGGACGCGCGAACACTGCAAGCCACACGTACTCCGTCGTGAGACGTGGCGTAGACGATCCTGGTGTCCACGCACGGAGTTTAACTGAGGACGCAAGGTCGCCCTGTGGGACCACACTCATGCCCTCTCGCCCCCGTCCATCGCTGCCGAGAAGCCGGTCCATGACAGACCTTCAAGCGCGCTTGTTCGTGGGTATAGTGGCCAGCCGCCCCTATCCCGGTCTTCCGGCCGGTCTAATCAATCTCCGACGAGGATGGTGGTGCCGCGCAGGTCCACCACCCACACGGCTCTTCCGCCGCCGTACCCAACGGTTCCCACGTCGGCCCGTACCGCTTCCGCGATCGCATCGTTGTCTGCGACCACGACCTCTCCGATCCTGGGTGTCTGATTGGTCACGGTTCGAATGATCGATTCGCCGGCAAGCAACTCGCGCAAGGTATCGGCTTCGGCAACCGTCTTCACCAGGAAGACGTAACGCAAGTCCGAGACCTCCACCTTCACGATTTCCGCGTGTGGAAAGGAGGTCGGAGGCGCAAGAACGGCCTCGTCCGCGGCAGAGCTATCGCGTTCCGCAAGCCGGATGACGACGATAATCCCGACTACCGAAAGCACTGCGGCCAATGCCAGCTGGCCCGCCGCCCCGACCGCGCCCATCTTCGGATGCCCAAGCGCCTCGCCCGTGCTCACGTTGGCAAGGTAGCGCTGCCGAACGTCCCCCGAAATTGACAGAACGCACCATCTTTCGTGGTGCCCCGCACCCAGATGACGCGAACTATGTAGTCCCGGGATCGACGATCCCATGTGCAATCGCCCAGCGCACCACCTCCGCCCGGTTGTGCACGCCCGCCTTTGCGTAAATGTTCGCCACATGCCGGTCGACCGTGCTGCGGCTGATGGTGAGAGCTTCCGCGATAGAGGCATTGGTGAACCCTGAGACGACGAGCCGCAGGACATCGACCTCCCGTGGCGACAGCCTCAGCTCATTGCCCGGTGTATTCTCCGCGGCATCAAGGCGGTCCTCGAAGTGCTCGATGGCGTCGGCAAAGTCGTGCAGCCACGACACCTTCGTACGATTGGGGACCAAGACGATTTCGGCTTGAGGAACCAGCGCTTGAAACGCCGCCGAATGCCCGGGAGCAATCATTGTGTTGTCTCTCAACTCGACAACGAGACACGGGCACCGAAGCCGACGCAAATCGTCGCGAATGTCTTCGCGCTCGAGCGCTTCCAGTTCCGCCAGCATGCTGACCTGATCCGTACATTGCTCAAGGCGGTCGGCATATGCCGAAGCACTGACTTCTGAGCTGGTCGTTCGAGCTGCCAGTGTTTCAAGGTATCCGCGAAAGTCTCTCGCGACGAATTCCCGGGCAACGCTTCCAGCCAGTGCCTGGGCGCTACCGGACGCTGCCGTAGGCCCGACGGTCACCCCCGCGAGCAACAGCCGGCGGACTCGGACGGGGTGCAGAGCGGCGAAACGGATAGCAATCGGGAACCGGACACCCATGGCAAGAATGTCCACGGTTCCCACGTGGAGTTCGTCGAGCATTGCCGACATGTCTGTCACGTAGTCCGCAAAGGTATGGGTTTGGCAATGTCGATCCGCCAGTCCAGTGCCCCGGAGATCGAGTGCGATGAGTTGATGGCGTTTGGTCAATCTTTCGAACCACAGGTGACCGTGTTCGAAGAACGGCCCAGATACGGCGCGCGAATTCACTGGTAGCCCCGGCCAGAGCAACGGAAACCCCGAACCCTCGACGGCGGCCGCAACCCGCACGCCATCGTGCGATGTCGCAAATACAATCCGCGTATCCATTCCGCGAGTATAAGCATCCCCAGGATCGTTTCGATTGTCTCTCCGGGCGTGGCTGGTATGCTCCCGCCCATCTCGCTCTCGGAGCCACCCCAATGCCCCTCCATCCCCAGGCCAAAGCCGTGCTCGACATCATGGCCGCTACCGGTTTCGAGCTCGCCGGCGACGCCGCTCCCATTCGCGCCATGATGGCGCTCGCCCCGAAGCCCGAAGGCGAACCAGTCACCTCCGTCACGGACCGCACGATCCGGGCGAACGGAGCCGATATCCCTGTCCGAATCTACCGCTCCGACCCCGGTACGGACCCGAGGCCCGGGCTCGTCTGGTTTCACGGCGGAGGCTGGGTCATTGGTACGCTCGACAGCGACGAGTTCGGCTGCCGGCTGATCGCGAACGCCAGCAACTGCGTGGTCGTCTCGGTCGACTACCGCCTCGCCCCGGAGTCGAAGTTCCCCACGGCCGCCGACGATGCGTTCGCGGTCACGAAGTGGGTCGCCGAAAACGGCGCCGAACTGGGAATCGATGGCTCTCGCCTCGCAGTCGGCGGCTGGAGCGCGGGCGGCAACCTTGCAGCGGTTGTGGCCCAACTGGCCCGGGATTCTGGCGGCCCCGCGCTACGCTTCCAGGCGCTGGTTAACCCGGTCACCAATCACGATTTCACCACCGCTTCGTACCAGGAGAACGCGGAAGGCTATGGCCTGACCAAGGCCGGGATGGAGTGGTTCTGGGGCCACTACCTGAACACCGAGGCAGACGGCGCGAGCACGAAAGCGTCCCCGCTGCGGCATACGAACTTCAAGGGTCTGCCCCCGGCCCTGGTTATTACCGCCGAATACGACCCCCTTCGCGACGAAGGCGAGGCGTACGCGGAGAAGCTCCGCGCCGCGGGCGTCCCGGTGGAACTGAAGCGGTACGACGGCCAGGCCCACACCACCTGGGCCAACCCGGTCATAGATGACGGCACGGATGAAGCCCGCCGGGTCGGCAAAGCCGTCGCCGCAGCCCTCGGCGCCTAGCGGGCGGCGATCAGCACCACCATCCCAAGGACGACGACAGCGGCGGCAACCGCCCGCCGCTGCCCCAGCCCTTCGTGCAGCAGGAGCCACCCGCCGATCGGCCCGAGAATCACGGATGTCTCTCGCAGCACGGCAACGTACCCAACTGGCGCGTAGTTCACCCCGATGAGCACCATCCCGTACGCGGTCACCGAGGCCATCCCGGCCACCGCGTACCGCCGGCCCGATCTCTTCGCTGCGGCGATGAGTGTCTCGGTTCGCCCGCTCACCATGCCAATGAGCGTGAGTCCGACCCCGACCGTGACTCCCTGTGCGGAGGCATAGCCCAGCCCGTTCGAAGCTCGCGAACCCTGTGTATCGACCAGTGTGTAGGTCGAAATGAGCACACCGGTCGCGAGTGCCCATCCGTATGCCTCTCTTGTCCCGCCGAACCGCATGAGCGCCAGCAGCCCGATCCCGGCGATTGCGATTCCGGCCACACCCAGCGGGGGGATCAGGTCATCGAGCAGGATGGCCCCGCCGAGTGCCGCGAGCACAGCCCCGCTCCCGCGCGCCAGCGGATACGCCATCGAGAAGTCGCCATGGTGGTACGCCCGCACGAGGAACGTGACGTAGCCCAGGTGCACCAGCGTCGAGATGGCGAGCCACCCGATCGCCTCGCCCCTCGGGATGCCCGCCACCAGCATCACCGGGAAGAAGAGCAGCCCGCCAAACAGGAACTGCAAGGTCGCCGCCGAAAACCGGTCTCCGCCCTGCTTCAGCGCGAGGTTCCACGAGGCGTGTAACACCGCCGCCCCGAGCGCGCAGAACGTCGCAATCAGCATTCAGGCGGCATACTGGCCCAGTCATGCCCTTTGAGCGAACACCGACACGGTTTCCCGAACTCAACACGGTCCTCGAACACCTCGTGACCGGCCTCCGCGAGGTGCTCGGCCCGAACCTCATCGGCGTCTACCTCCAGGGCTCGTTCGCGCTCGGCGATGCCGACGAGAACAGCGACGTCGACTGGACAGCGGTCATCGAGGACGACATCGATGCCGTCGTGCAGTCTCGGCTGGACGAGTTCCATTGCGAACTCCACGCTCGCCCGGAGACCTGGGCGCAGCACCTGGAAGGTTCCTATTTCCCGCGCGACGTGCTCAAGAATCTCGCCGAAGCGCCGACCGAACTGCCTGGCTCGCCTCGGGCACCCGGCTGGACGGATCCTTCGAACGGCGCACCGCTTTCTGTTTATCCGGTGCTCTACCTCAACAACGGAAGCAACTCGCTCATCCGCTCGCAGCACGACAACAGCCTGGCAGTTCGCTGGGTGCTCCGCGAGCATGGCATCACACTCTTTGGCCCGCCGCCGGAGACCTTGATCGATCCAGTCGATCCTGGGGAACTCGGACGAGCGGGCCTCGAAACAATGCGCTGGTGGGGTGCCGACCTGCTCAGCGGCAAGGCGAACCTCGACGCCCTCTGGATCCAGGGCTTCGCCGCCCTCTTCTTCCCGCGGGTGCTCGCGACAGTCGCGGAAGGACGCCTCGTCTCGAAGCTCGAAGCCGTTAAATGGGCCAAATTGAACCTCGACCCTCGCTGGCATTCGCTCATCGAACGCGCCTGGCGCCACAGGGATCGCTACCCGCGCGGCCACGGTGCACCCGAGCGGCACGCCGCTCTCAAGCCCGACCAATCCGACGTTGCCGAGACGCTCGAATTCGTCCGCTACGCCCTTGAGTTCGCCGACCGCCAATGACCGTCAGGCCACTGGCAGCGCAAACGTCACCCGCGTGCCGTCGCCGCTCGATTCCGCAATCCAGATGCGCCCGCCGTGGGCCTCGATGATCCCCTGCGAGATGCTCAGGCCCAGCCCGCTCCCGCCGCCAATCCGGCTGCGCGACTTATCCACCCTGTAGAAGCGCTCGAACACGTGTGGCACATCCTCCGCCGGGATTCCATCGCCCGTATCCGCGACGGTAACCAGCACTTCCGCGCCCGCGGACTGAGTGGAAACGGTCACGCTCCCATCGGGCGGTGTGTGGCGAATGGCGTTCTGCAGGAGGTTCGCAAGCACGCGGGTCAGGCGCTGTGGGTCCGCGAACAGCCTGGTTGCGGTTGTGCCGGGTTCGAACATCACCGCCACCCTGGCCAGTTCGGCGCTTGGCAGCGCGCCCGCGACCGCCGCCGCCACCACCTCATCGATGGCCGTCTGTTCGAGGCGCAGCTGCAGAGCCCCGCTGTCGATTCGCGCCAGTTCGAACAGGTCGTCGATGAGCACCGAAAGCCGTTCGATGTCCGCCGTCATCGTCGAGAGGTAGCGGTCGGTCGTCGCGGTGTCGGTCACTACGCCATCCGAAAGCGCCTCAACCATCACGCGGATGCTCGACAACGGCGTGCGGAGGTCATGCGAAATCGCCGCGAACAGCTCCCGGCGCGAACGCTCCATGGCGTCACGCCGCGTGTCGGCCTCTTCCAGTCGCGCCGCCATACTGTCGAAGGCCTGGGCCAGCCGCGCGATGTCGTCGCCGCCGGTCAGCCCGACGCGGGTGGTGAGGTCGCCCGCTGCTATCTGGTCCGCGGCCCGCCCCACGCGCTCCAATCGTTGGCCGAGACTTCGCCCGAGCACCAGCGCGGGTATCACCGCGGCAGCCAGCGCATAGCCGCAAAGGATGAGCAGAAGTCGCAGGTCGTGCGTCGAAATGAACATCAGCGAGGCGGCGATCACCATGTTCGCCACGAACACGGCGATGCCCAGTCCGGTGAAGATCAGCATCCGTGACCCGAACCCCAGCCGGCTCGACCAGCGTTGCACTGCCAGGCCCGCCGCCAGGCCCAGCCACCCGGTCGTTGCAAGCGTCGCAATGAAGAGCGGCAGGTCGGACCCGGGTGTATCGGCGATGCGGTTCGCCGCCAGCGCCGCGGTCACCGACGCGGCAACGATCCCGAGTGCCGAAGCGGTTCCAAGCGCGAGATGGTGTCGTTTCATACGTCCCACCGGTACCCGGCCCCCCAAACAGTCTTCAGGTGCCGTGGATGTTCCGGGTCAGGCTCAATCTTGGTCCGCAGCCGTCGCACGTGGACGGTCACGGTGCTCTCGTCCCCGGGCACTTCGAACTTCCACACTTGCCGGAGCAGTTCCAGGCGGTTGAACACCTTGCCGGGGTGGTTCACAAGGAACCACAGCAGTTCGAACTCGCGCGTGGTCAGGTTCACCTGGTCGCCGTTGAGCGTCACTTCGCGCATATCGTGGTTCACGGTGATCTCTCCGCTGGTGCGCACGCCACCGGGAAGTTCGGCCGGGTCGAACGTGCGCTTCAGCACCGCTCGCACCCGGGCCACCAGTTCGCGAGGGCTGAATGGCTTCGCGAGGTAGTCGTCCGCGCCGACCTCGAAGCCGGCAATCCGGTCCATCTCATCTCCCCGAGCAGTCAACATAATAATCGGCACCTGGTCAGTCCGCCGGATCTCCTCGCAGACTTCCATGCCGCCGACTTTCGGAAGCATCAGGTCCAGCACCACGAGGTGGGGGTGCACGTCGCGGAATCGCTCAAGCCCAACCTGTCCGTCGAGCGCTGTGGTCACTGAAAAGCCCTCGCGCGCGAGGTAGCGCTCCACCACCTCCAGCACCATCGGCTCGTCGTCTACCACAAGTACGCGGGGCCCGTTCATCCCGGGCCTCTTCGCAGTCGGCCGAGTGCTCCGCCGGCGGCAGTGCCCGCCAATGTCCCCACCAGGATCACCGGCCAGGCCAGCAGCCACGAGCTCACGAGCACGTCGCGGCTCGCCGGCCCCTGTGTCAGCAGCCAGGCCGAATACGCCACGATCGCGCCGAAGCCAACCACGGCGCCGAACACGGCCCCGATCGCTCGCGGCTGAATCTGCTTCACGGCTACCCTCCCGAGCACGAACAGAATGCGGTATCCGGCCTTGAACGAGCCAGAAATGGTGCCGCTCACCTTGGAGCGCCCGCCGAGGCGGTGCCGGTAGCCGGTCCCGACCTCGGCGATGTTCAGTCCTTGCGAAGCGGCTACGGCCAGCAGTTCAACCGTCCAGCCGTATGTCTGCTCCCGAGGACTTGTCTTCAGGAGTGCCTCCGCCGTTACAGCCTTCAACGGCGAAAGGTCGTGCAACCGTCGTCCACTCCAAAGGCCGATGAGTGTGCCGCTCAACCAGTTGCCGAACCGCGCCGCCGGGGCGAGCGAACCTTTGACGACGCGTTCTCCCCCGCGCACGCCCAACGCGAGGTCTGCGCCGCCCTCAAGCTCGCGCAAGAGGGCCGGGATGTCCTCCGGGCAGTCGCTGCCGTCCGCGTCCATAAACACATAGGCATCGCGGTCCGGCGCCGCCGCCACTCCCGCCATGCAGGTGCGGCCATATCCTGGCTCCGGCTCGCGAACAACTCGCGCCCCGGCCGCCATCGCCACTTCTGCAGTCGCGTCGCGGCTGCCGTTGTCGACGACGATTATTTCGCCGTCGAAATAGCGGCGAGCCTCTTCGACGACCAGTCCGATGCACTCGGCTTCATCGCGCGCGGGCAGAATCAGGGCCGCCTTCATCGCAGCCTCCGGAACACTTCAACGCCGTCCTGGGCGTAGACGCGCTCAGCTGTTTCGCGAACTGATTCGAGCCTTTCGTCGAAGCCTGCCGCCAGCGACTGCGAACTGCGGAACCCGTACCGGTCCACCACGATCCACTCGGCCGTTTCGGCGTTGCCCGGGAACTCATGGGCGCTCTCGCGGTGGGCCAGCCGGGGCAACAGCCCGGACTGGGCGGACACTTCCACCGAATCATCCGCAGGCACGAGCGCCAGCGCGCCAAGGACGGCGGCCCGGTGCTGCGCGGATGGTGGATCGCCGTGCGCCTCCGCGAAGGGGTTCATGACCATCATCGCGAGCAGCGTTGGCACTGCGACCATGCCCGCCACAGCCGCGACGGGCAGCCGCTCCCGTAACGACTTCGCCGCAAGCATCCCGGCGATCGCCATTACCGGCACGAGCTCCGCCGCGTAGTGAAATTCCAGGTGTCGCTGTTGCGGGTGCGCCGAGAGCAACGCCAGTGCCAGCCCCGGCACAATTGCCGTCAGCAACCAGGGCCGCCAAAGGGCCACCACGGAACTCGCGGCGACGAACACCATCATCGTCCAGATCTGGCTCAGCCCCAAAAGCACCTGGGCCGCGCGGAACGGTGCATGCAACACGTCTCGGGGGCTGTGGCTCGGTAGCAGATATCCGAAGCGCTCCACGAGGTCGCTGCTCTGCCCGCCTCGCACGATTGGCATCACCACGAGGACGGCGATTGCCGCGTACGCCAGCGCGACGCCGGCGGTCACGGCAGCGGGCCGCCGCATGCCCTGCAGCCACATCAGGCCCGCCAGTGCCAGGGCGATGAAGACCGCGTCTTCTTTGAACAGCAGCACCGAGAGCGCCGTGGCCATAGCGAACCGCCGGCGCCCGGCGACAATCGCCCAGGCCGACACGAACGCTGGCAACGCGACCATCACTTCCGGGTGAAAGTCGAACGCCATCGCCCGGTGGAGATACGGGTTTGCGAGGTAAGCAACGACTCCCGCGGTCGCGATGGCCGCGTGCAACCCAAGCCGTTTCGCGAAGAAATACAGCGGTATCGCTGCCGCGGCCCCGGCCAACGCCTGCGTCACCATGAGCGTGAACGGCCCCGCCCCAAGCCAGTACGCGGGCACGAACGCCAGCAGGATCGGTTCCAGGTGCTGACCCGCGAAGTTGTAGGTCACGAATGAGGTACCGAACCAGCGCCCCTGCGACGTGTTGAAGATGATCTGGTCGAAGAAGGCCAGGTCGAACGAATTTGTTTCGAACGATTCCCAGCGGACGTACGCGACGCGAAGGAAGGCCCCCATCGCAACCGCGATGGCGCACAGCGAGACGCCGAACCAGGCCGCCTCCTGCCGCGATTGGCTCAGAGCGCCCAGGCGGAACCGCAGCCGCGACATGCTGCCGGAGGTTCGTCCGACTGCATCCGCGACCGCCATTCCTCGTACTGGTTGCCGTTCCATATTTCCTCCAGGCTCATCCGGCCGGTGTTGCCGAGGATGAGCGAGCCGTACGGCGCATCCGTAAATGGGGCGATGCAACACGGCAGCACGTTCCCGTTTGCCGTGATGTACATGAGCGAAGTGGGCCGACGGCAGGCGCTCCAGGGCCGTTCAGCGAAATCCGGCGCCTGTTCTGCCGGCATCGCCTCACTGGAACCCCTCAGGGTCACCCCGAGTTCTACCGCCACGCGCTCGGCCTCCGCGAGGCCGGCTTTTTCGGCCTCGCCCATGTGCCCGTAGAGCGCCTCATCCTCTCGCGCCAGGTTCCGCTCCGAGTACACCAGCCGCTGGATGTAGACCTCGGAGATGCCGGCCTCCGCCGCAATCCGCACAAGGTCCGGGAGTTCGCGAATGTTCGACTTCAGCCCGGTCATCCAGAGCGAGCTTCGCGGCGTGGTGGCATTCAGCCGCCTGCGCGTCTCGCTCAGCGCCGTCGCGTTCGCAATGACCCGCGAGAACATGTCGGCGCCCCGCACCAGCTTGTAGGTCTCAGGGGTCGCTGCATCCACGGAAATCCGGACCTCGTCCAGCCCCGAATGCACGAGCGCCTCCAGCAGCTTGCCCCGCAAGAGGAGGCCGTTCGTGTTGAACAGCGCATAGGCGCCCTTCGCCTTTACTACGTCGATGATTTCCGGGAGCTTCGGGTTCAATGTCGGCTCGCCGATGCCGTGCAATACGACGCGACGGACGGTCGGCAGCTGCGAAAGCAGTTCGCCCGCCCGTTCGGGCGTCAGGTCGGCCGAAACTTCCGACATCCCCCACGACTGGGGGCAGGTGGTGCACTTCAGATTGCAGCGGTTGGTCACCTCCAGGTACAGCTCCTCCGGGAGCGGCCGCGGCGTGCTGCCTGGGCGGGTTGCCGTCATGGACTGCGTCATGCTCTGTCCTCCGGTTCTGTTGGGTTCGAGACGACTTCAAAGTCCACGTGGAACTCCTCTTTGTCGCCCCGCACGAAGATGCGGTCGATCTGTTTCACCATGTTCTGGCCGGGGTAACCCGGGACGATCAGCCGCACCGGATACCCGTGGTAGGTGCTCAGCGGAGCGCCATTCACGTGGGTTGCCAGCAAGGCCTTGTCGGAATTGAGACGCCGCCTGTGCCAGGTGAGCCCGTAGCCGCTCAGGCTGTGGAACGCCACAGACCCGGTGTTCGCTCGCTCCTTCGCCAGCGCCAGGACATCGCGGACTCTTGGCCCGCGCCAGGTCGGCACCTCGGTCCATCCACTGACACAGCTGATGCGAATCTTGTGTTCGACCGATGGCAGCGCGAGGAGTTCGGCGTAGGTGAGTTCCAGCCGCCCGTCCACTTCGCCTTCCACCACCAGCCGGTAGTTCGCGGTGTCCACCGGGTCCTGCCGGCCGAAGAGCGTTTCCACCGGGAAATTGCCCGGGCCGCCGCGCTCCGATTCGGGAATGCGCCCGATGAACAGGTTGGCGAACTCCCAGCTTCGCGCTTTGGTATTTTGAAACGCGAGTGCCAGCGTCACGCCGGCCACGCCAATGCCTGCAAGCATTGTTCGCCGCGTCATCACGCCGCCCGGTGTCTCGGCATACTTCGCCACTGGTTTCGCCGCTGCCTGACTCGTCGAAGCGACGCTTCGCCACGCAGCGGTCAGGTGCCACAGGAGATGAATCGAAACCAGTGGAGCGCCGATGATCGCCGCCCAGAGGTGGACCTGCACGGGTTTGGCCTCGAACGGCCAGATGTTGGTCACCGTGTAGTAGTAGTGAAAGAGCATGTAGAGCCCGCTGAAGTAGAGGACGAAGAAGTCCGCGGCCAGCAGCGGCGAGAGCACCCGTGGGATGAACCGCGGTGGGCCGGCAGCCTTGTAGCGCGGCACCCGCAGGTAGTAGCCGCCGAACCGGAAGAACGTGCTCCCGTACTTCCCGAGCAGGATCGGGATCGATGCCAGGCCGGTGTAGAAGTGGAGGAACCGGACGGTGTTGAACCCGGGGGGCAGGTCATAGTTGAACGCGTACAGGTAAAAGAACGCGCCGCTCGAGAACATCAGCGCGAGCATCAACGCGAGGAGCAGCCCGAGCTGGGCCGTAAGCCGCGTACTCGAATAGGGAGGCACTTCATGAGACATGTGCCGTCTCCAGCCCCAGCGCGCGTACCGCGGTGCGTGTCTGGTGTGCGTTTCCCGCAACCCGGGCGGCATCCATCGCAGCCTCGAGGCTGGCAAGGTCATCGATGTCGGTGACTTCCCCAAGCACGCTGACAGCCATGCCGAGCCGCTGGGCGTTGCCCATCACCGATGCGAATACGGTCTCCGTGCTCCACTCCACACCCGCGAAGATCTCTCGCGAAACATGTTCGGCGTTGAAGCCGATCAGGTAGAAACCGCCGTCCGAGGCTGGGCCGATCACCATGTCCGCGGCCTGCAGGGCGTCGAACGCTTGCTCCAGGATGGAGCCGGGAAGGTGCGGAGTGTCCGAGCCGATGAGTATCGCCGCTCCGGCACTCGCAAGGGCGCTGTTCAGGGCGGACAGGATTCTCGTGCCCAGGTCTCCGTCGGGTTGCGCCGCGAGCGCCGCCCCCGGAGCCGTCCGCGCGAACGCTTCCCGAGCCTCTTCCGGGGTGAAGGCTACTAGCGTGCCGCGCCCCAACGACTGCGCGAGGGCCAGCGTGTCATCGAGGAATGAGCGTGCCAGGCACGCCGCCACGTCCACGCCCACCTCGGCGCCGAGCCTCGTTTTGGAAAGCCCGGGCGCAGGCGCCTTCGCCAGCACCACCAGCGCTTCGGTGCCTGCCGTCTCGCGCGCAGCCACCAGCCGCAACGCCGTACGCAGACATCGTGCGTCGGCGAATAGGCTCAGCCGATAGCCCTCGCCCGCGCCGAACACGCTCGCCGGCACAAGGAATATCCCGGCTGAACGCAACGCCCGCGTGTCGTCCGGGCTCAGCGGACGGGGCGGTGTCGCGACAAAGGTCCAGCCGGCCTCGGGCGCGCGATAGCTCCATCCGGCGGCTTCGAGCGCCGCGAACACCGCCGGGGCGTTCCCGGCGGCGGCGTTCTTCCGCAGCGTCAGGCGTGAGTCGTACTCGTTGAGGGCTTCCGCCGCCATCTCCATGGCCAGGGCCGAAGGCCCCCCGGAGAGCATCTGCACGGCGCGATTGATGGCCCGGAGGGCCTCCCGGTCGCGGCTCGCCGCCCACCCAATCCGCAACCCCCCGAGCCCGAGCGGCTTCGACAGATCTCCGATGCTCACTGCCCGCTCGTGCCGGCACGCGGCCGGCATGGTTCCCCCGCACGCTCGCAGGTCCAGGTAGACCTCGTCTGCGACCACCCGGGTCCCTTGCAGCGCCATTCTGTCGAGCCAGCCGCCGAGATCGAGAAGCCGGCCATCGGGAACCGTCGGGTTGTTGACCAGCGCCAACTCCATCGGCGAGGCAGCAAGATCGGCCACGGAAACTTCACTCCCCACGCGTTCGGCCATATGCCGAAAGCTCGGGTAGGCGCCGGCCGGGATGCTCACCCGGTCGCCAGGCCCGGCGAACGCGAGCGCCGAAGCTGCAAGCGCTTCGGATGCGCCGCTCGTGACGATCACATCCTCCGGGCCCAGCCCAGGATAGAGGTTCGCGATCGCGGCCCGCAGCGCCGGCAGCCCGCCCGGCGCCGGGTACTCTTCAACGCCCGGGTTCGAACCGGCGCCCGCCTGCGCTGGAGGAGTGGAGGACGACAGGTCCACCATTCCGGGGCAGAAATGCTCGAAGTAATAGTCCAGTACGCTCGCGCGCTCAGGTGGCTCCATGCCAACCAATGTTGCGGCTGGGCCATCGCAAGGAACTTACGGAGTTGTTACGGCGCGTGACGGACTTATCACAATTCGCGATTAGCTACCCGCAATCGGCCTATCATGTGGTGCGCTCGCCTGCGCCCCCCGGAAATCACGGAATGGACCGTCGCGCCATTCGAGGGCCGCTTTCAGGCCCTGTTCGCGCAGCCGTTTGTTCCACTCCTGCGCCGCAGGGCGGTGCTTGCTCATGGCCTCCACGTCGGTTCCCGACATGATCCCCTGGCGGATGCCCATCGCTTCGTACTGGCGGTTCACCGATCTCTTGGAGTACATCAGCATGTCGTTGTCGATGTTCGCCATGCGCCGCGAGAACGTCTCCGTGAATTGCGCGAGTTCGGCGGGCGGGACCGCGTAGGTGGCCCAGCCCATGGCCGCCATGTCTTTCCCGGAGAAAGAGTCGCCGACGTACGCGAATTCGCGAGCCTTCGTCATTGGCAGGTGCCAGGGCGCCCACATGATGTCCATGGTGCCCATCGCCCGCACCGGGGGATAACCGATCTGGGCGTCCTCCGCCACGATGCGGAAATCGCAGAACGTCGCCAGTTCGGTGCCGCCCGCGAGGCAATAGCCCTGGATCTGCGCCACCACCGGCTTGGCCAGCTCCCAGATCGTCCAGTTCGCGAGGAACACATGCCGCGACCAGTCGTAGTGGGCCGGGTGCGTCGTCCCGGTATCCGGCAGCCCGGATCGCGGATGCACGAACTGCGAACCTTCGGCCGCCGCCCGCGACGGCGAGAGGTCGTAGCCGGCGCTAAACGCCCGCCCATTCGCCCGCAACACAATCACACCGACCGAACGGTCGGCCTCCGCCTCTTTCATCGCGTGGAACACTTCGCCGCGCAGGTCGTTCGAAAGCGCGTTCAGTTTCTCCGGCCGGTTCAGGGTGATGAATGCCAGCCGCCCATCGGTTTCGTAGAGGATATTGTCGTAGTCGGCCATCGGACCCTCCTTGCAAGTGCGGCTATTCTGCCACTCCCGGCAAGGCTCCGCCCTGCACTTCCGCCGGGCTACACGGCCAACCCCAGCAGTCGCGCGGCGTTCCCGCCGATGAGCATCGCCCGTTCGTCGGCCGACAGTCCCGGTGTCGCTTCGATGAGTCCCACTGGATCGTCCTCGCCCATGTCGTACGGGTAGTCGGGCCCGAGCAAGACATGCTCCACGCCCATCATTTCAACCAGGCGCGCGACGCTCTCCGGTGTGTAAACGACCGTATCGACGTAAAGCCGCTTCAGGTACTCGCTCGGGGGCCGATCAATGTGGACCTGGCACTCAGGTCGAACCTTCCAGGCGTGGTCGAGCCGGCTCGAATGGAAGGGCAGGTACCCGCCACCGTGTGCCACCACGATTTTCAGCTCCGGATGTCTTCGCAGTACGCCGTTGAAAATCAAGCTCGAGATGGCCAGCGTCGACTCGAACGGATGGGCGACCGAGTTGTTGAGATAGAACTCCCGCAGACGTTCACCGTGGGAGAACCCGAGCGGATGGATGAACACCACAAGTCCCAGTGTCTCGGCGGCGGCCCAGAACGGCTCCAATGCCGGGTCGCCGAGTTCCTTGCCGGCAACATAGGTCGATATCTGGACGCCGCGGAGACCAAGTGTCCCGCTGAGGTAATCGAGCTCTTCGGCCGACGCGGCTGCATCCTGCAACGGCACCGAGCCCAGCCCGGCGAAGCGGTCCGGCCGCGCCCCAACAATTCCCGCAACGTGCTCGTTCTGGACCCGTGAAATGCGTTTTCCGAGGTCAGCCTCGGCCCAGTAGAACTGCTGCGGTGACGGCGAAACTGCCTGGATTTCGACCCGCGAACGGTCCATCCGAGCCAGGCGCTCCTCGATGGAGGTAAGTGCGCGAGTGTACTGCTCCGCGGCGAGCTTCCGGTTGTGCGCCGTTGAGGCCTCGTTGCTGAAGAAGCTGGCAGGCTCATCTTCGGGACGCGCCAGGCCGCTCACCAGTTCGCGAATTCCCGCGGCAGGCGCCGCATGGCAGTGAATATCGATTACTGGCGCCAACGAACCCTCCTACAGTTGCCGTTGCAGCGGAAGCTCACGAATGCGATTCGATGTTGCATCGAACACCGCATTGGCCACGGCGGGCGCGATCGGCACGATGCCCGGCTCGCCCGCCCCGGTCGAAGGATTCTCCTTCGTACCGACGAGCGAAACGCTGATTTCGGGCACCTGGTTGATTCGCGGAACCCGGTAGCGCGCGAACCCCGAGTTCAGCACGCGTCCGTTCTCGAACTCCGTCGCCTCAAAGAGTGTTGAGCCAAGCCCCATGATGATGGCTCCCTCCATCTGGCTCCGCGCGCCTTCCGGGTTGTACACCACCCCACAATCGAGCGACGAGGCGACTCGCTTCACATCGATCTCTTTGCCTCGCACGGCCACCGCCACGCATTCCGCCGCGTACGAACCAACATCGAGTCCGATGGCGACACCGACACCTGCGCCCGAAGGCACGGCTGCCGTTTTCCAGCCGAAATCGCTGGCGGCCGCCTCCAACACCTTCCGGAATCTGGGCTCTGGCAGCTGGCGAAGCCGGAATTCCACAGGGTCGGCGCCGACAACTGCTGCTATCTCATCCATGTGGACTTCGCGGGCGAAGTGATTCACGGCGCAGCCGAGCGACCGGTACGACCCGGGGGCCAGGGGCGAAGGGCCGGCCGAAGCAATCACCCGGAGATCTCCGATGGCGTAGGGAGTCTCCGATCCGCGTTGCCCGATCATCGGCCGGTCCGTAGTCGTGGTGATCGTGTGGTAGTCCCAGGCGGTGATGTTCCCCTGCTCGTCAAAACCGCTCCGGATCGTGATGAGCGCCGCCGGTCGGAACGTGGACCACGTCATCTCTTCCACGCGGCTGTAGGCCACGCGCACCGGTCGTCCTGCTAGACGTGCCAGACGGGCAGCCTCCATCGCCGGCCGGTAGATGCTCTTTCCGCCGAAACCTCCCCCGATTTCCGGCGCTATCACCCGGATCGCTTCGTCCTTCAACCCGAATGCCGTCGCCAGCTCGGAGCGAATCCCGAATGGACGTTGGGTGCCCGCCCAGACAGTCAGCCGGTCGCCGCTCCATTCGGCAACGGCAGCGCGAGGTTCCATCGGGACGACGGCGATGTACGGGACGAAATAGGTCGCCTCGAGGCGATGCGTCGCTCTCGCCAGCGCCGTCTCTACGTCGCCCGCTTCCTGCATCGTGACCGGGTCCCGTGGCTCTGCGGCCAGCAGCGCCGGCAGATCCCACTGCGAGACGTGGTCGTTTCGCTCGTTCCACTCCGCCGCGACCAGTTCGATGGCCGTGTCCGCCTGCTGGTCCGATTCAGCCAGCACAGCCACGAGGTGCCCGCCTTTGACTACCTGGACCACACCCGGCATCCGCTCCGCAATAGACGTGTCGACTGACTTGAGCTCCGCCCCGAACGAAGGCGGCCGAAGTATCCGGGCGAAGAGCATCCCGGGCCGCTGCACGTCCTGCGAATATGTCGCCCTGCCGGTCACTCGCTCCACAGCGTCGATCCGCCCGGTCGCCGTGCCCATCACCGTGAATTCGGCGGAGTTGTGGACCTCGATCTCCTCGGGTATTTCAACCTCGAGTTGCTGCCCGCTGAGTAATTCTCCGAAGGTGAGCGACTTGCCCGGGTCGCTGTTCGAGGCCACGCGCCCGCCTTCGATCCGGAGGTCGTCGCCCGGCAGGTCCAACCGCGAGCTCGCCAGGCCGCGTAGTGTCTCCCTCGCGGTTGCCGCTGCCCGGCGAACCTGCCGGCCCGTGTGCCGCGTCGATTGGCTCCCGAAGGTGCCGATATCCCACGGCGTTCGGTCGGTATCCCCGAGCACGACGTCCACAGCGGAGAGCGGGAGCCCGAGCTCTTCCGCGGCCGCCATTGCCAGCCCCCAGCGAATGCCCTGACCGTATTCGACCTTCCCCGCGAAGACCGTTACCCGTCCATCGTCCCCGACAGTCAGCCACGTCGCCGGGCCGAAATCGACGCTGACGTTTCCGTAGGCTCCACGCGCGTATCCGGTCGTCGGCAGCGGCAGGCCGAGCGCCAAGGCTCCGCGGACGGTCAGCCCCGCGCTCATTCGGTCGCCCTCAGGATCGCTCTTTCGATTCGCGGATAGGTCCCACAGCGGCAGATGTTCTCGGCGAGCGCTTCACGCACCTGGCCCGCATCGGGCTTCGGCACCCGCGAGAGGAGTCCCACGGCCGACATCACCATCCCGGGGATGCAATATCCGCACTGCGCCGCCGATTCGGCCACGAAGGCAGCCTGTACCGGGTGCAGTTGCTCTCCGTCGGAGAGACCCTCGATCGTTGTGAGCTGGCCACCGGCCACGCTCCCAACGGTTGCAAGACACGCCCGCAGAGGCTGCCCATCGATGAGCACCGTACAAGCGCCACAGAGTCCTTCGCCGCAGCCGTACTTCGTGCCGGTAAGCCCCAGGTCGAAACGCAGATAGCTGAGCAGGTTTCGCTGAGGGGCCGGCGCTTCCCGGCGTTCGCCGTTTACATGCAGAGTAATCACGCGCGCAGGTTACCCGAAGGGCCCGGCCCTTGCCCGTGAAAGTCCCTCCCCCGTTCTTAACACGCGGCATAACGCACGAGTGACTCAAAGTGGTGAGTTCTTCGTGTCCTTTGCGATTGATTGTTTTCGTCCGGCCTACGTGCGCCCGGTGTGCCAGTCGAACTGTTGGGGCTTTCGCTGTGCGCGAGGGTCGATCACGATGTGGACCAGCGCCGGCCCACTGCCCGAGTTCGCCGCTTCCAGCGCCGGCAGCAATTCTTCGGCGCGTTCGACGAAGTAGCCCCTGCCGCCGAACGCTTCCATCACCTTTTCGTAGCGCGCTCCTGGCAGTAGCACCGAGGGTGGCGGCGCGACTCCCGGTCGCAGCTCGCTCACGCCACCGCCGATGCCGTTGTTGTTGATCACGACAACGGTCACGGGCAGGTTGTACCGGCACATCGTCTCTACTTCCATGCCGCTGAACCCGAACGCCGCGTCACCCTCTACGGCAACGATTCGCTGGCCGGGATTCGAAACCGCCGCCGCCACCGCAAACCCCATGCCGACGCCCATCGTCCCGTAGCTTCCTGCGTCCAGCCGCCGCCGGGCATCGAAGTTCGGGAGGATGGTGCGCCCGATGTCCATCGTGTTGGCGCCCTCGCTCACCACGATCGTGTCCTTCGGCAAGGTATCGCGGACGTCCTTGAGCACACGCTGGTAATTCAGCGGCGGGCCGTTCTCGGCCATCATCTGCGTGGTCACCGCCTCGTTCTGGGCCGCGGCATTCTCGATGCCGGTCCGCCAGGTCGTCTCGGCCGGGTACTGCCACGGGTTCTGGTCGAGCGCCCGGTTCAGCTGGGCCATCACGGCCTTGCCATCGCCAACCAGCGCCACTTCAGCTTCGACGTTCTTACCGATCTCCTCGGGCGCGATGTCGAGTTGGACCACGCGAACGTCCGGCCGGAAGCGGGGCGGCATGCCGAAGTGCAGGATCCAGTTGAAGCGCGCGCCCAGCAGCAGCACGAGGTCCGCGTTCTGCAGGGCGAATGTCCGCGCGGCCGCCACCGAAAGCGGATGGTCGTCCCGGATGACCCCCTTGCCCATCGGTGTCGCCAGGTAGGGCAATTGCGTCTTCTCGATGAACTCCCGGGTTTCCTGTTCGGCCCGCGCCCAGGCCAGGCCCTTGCCGACAATCACCAGCGGATTCGAAGCCGACTTCACCGCCGCCAGCGCCGCCTGGATGCTCTCCTCCGGCGCAAGCGTCCGCGGCGGTTCGCCAACGGTGGGCGCCATGCGCACGTCGGCTTCGTCCACCTGGGCGGTCAGCACGTCATCCGGCGCGTCGAGGTATGCACCCCCTGGTCGCCCCGAAAGCGCGTACCGCACAGCCTGCTCTACATAGAAGGGAATGCGGTCCGGGCTTTCGATGGCGTGCGCGTACTTGCAGAACTGCCGGACTGCTTCCACCTGGTTCTCTTCCTGGAACGCGCCGCGCCCGTTCTGGTAAATGGCCGAGGCGCCTCCGATGAGGATCATCGGCCAGCAGTTCTGCTGCGCGTTCGCCAGCCCGGCGATGGCGTGAATCACGCCGGGTCCGGAAACCACGGTGCATGCCTGCGGCCGCCCGGTAAGGTAGCCCGCCGCCTGCGCCGCGTACGAGGCAGCCTGCTCGTTCCGCATGCCGATGTAGGTGATGCCAGCCTTCTGGGCCTGCGAGGCGAACGCGGTGATGGGAAAACCTACCACCCCGAACAGGTAGTCCACCCCTTGCTGTTTGAGGCTCCGAGCGAGTATCGCCGCTCCCGTCGTTGTGTTTTCTCCAGCCATGCCATCCCTCCTCAGGTGATTTGTCGTTGTCCGTTCAGGCGATTGTGCCGGATGCTCGCAAGTCGGCGAGCACTTCGGCATCCAGTCCGAGCTCCGCCGCCAGCACCTCGTCCGTGTCCGCACCGAGCAGCGGCGCCGCCTTCAGCGCCACCGCGGATTTCGACATCCGCAGCGGCGACTTCATCAGCGTGATCGTGCCCTCGGTCGGGTGCTCCACTTCCTCAATGAAGCCTCGCGCTCGCAGGTGCGGGTCGTTCAGCACCTCCATCGAATCGAGGATTGCGCCCGCCGCGACGCCGCCCTCGCAGAGGATGCGCATCGCCTCGAACTTGGTGTGCTTGCTTGTCCATGCTGCAATCTCGGCGTCCAGCTCGTCGGCGTGCGCGATCCGCAGCCGCCCCGTCGTGAATCGCTCGTCCACCAGCAGGTCGTCCCGGCCAATCGTCACGCACAGCCGGTCCCACATCCGTGTGTCCGAAATCAGCATGTAGACGTAGTCGTTCGGGCCGCCCGGCGCGCAGGCGTACATGCCCGTCGGCGCGCCGCCGCGATGTCCCTTGCGTTGCACCGGCTCGCGTCCCCACTGCGTGACGCCGGTCGTCCGCATGAACATCGTCATCACTTCTTGCATCGAAACCTCGATGAACTGACCCTCGCCGGTCCGGAGTTTCTGTGCCCAGGCGGCCGTGATGGCCAGCGCGGTCTGCATGCCGGTGCCGCTATCGGCCATGGTCGGCCCCGGCTTCACGGGCGGCCCATCCGCCTCGCCGGTAATCGAGAAGGCCCCCGCCATTGCCTGCGAGAGCGGGTCGAAGCATTTCCATTCGGCGTACGGCCCCGAGAGCCCGTATCCCTTGATCCGCGCGTAGATGATCCCCGGGTTGATCGCCGACATCACGTCGTAGCCGATGTTCAGTTGCTCGATCACGCCCGGCCCGAAGTTCTCGACGAACGCGTCGAACTTCGGCACGAGGTCCAGGAGCAGTTGACGGCCCTTCTCGGACTTGAGGTCGAGCACCACGCTGCGTTTGTTGCTGTTGTAGTTGAGGAAGTACTGCGAATCCGCCTCGCCCAGCGCGAACGCACGCCGCCCCGGGTCTCCCCGGGGTGATTCGATCTTCACCACGTCGGCGCCCAGCCACGCGAGCATCTGCGTCGACGAGGTCCCGGCTTCGTACTGCGTCATATCGAGGACGCGAAGCCCATCGAGAGCGGTGTTCATGGCCCGCCACCACCTTTCGAGTTCCCGCGCATCCTACCCGCTCGCGCACGCCGCCGGGAGTGTCGGGTAAGCGATCCGGCCAGTCATGGAAGTCCCGGATAGGCGGCGGACGCGCTTGCCGGCAGTCTGGAGACGATGACCGCACCTGACCTCGTCCGGAGCCAATACGAGGCGCTGCCCTATCCCCCGCGCGACCCGGCACACGAGTTGCGCGAACTCCGCGCCACGCTCGCGGGTCAGCTCAAGCTCGCCACCACTATCTTCTGGGGCGGCGAATCCCGGCTCACGTCCAGCTTCCGCGCGCTCGATGCCGGCTGCGGCACCGGTGATTCCGCCATTTTCATGGCCGAGCAGCTACGCGACTGTGGTGCGCAGGTCATCGGCATCGACCTCTCGGAAGCATCGCTATCTATTGCTCGCCAGCGCGCCGAACGCCGAGAACTCACGAACGTCGCCTTCATCCGTGCGCGCATTGAGGACCTGCCCGCGCTGGGCCTGGAACCCTTCGACTATGTGGTCAGCCTTGGCGTCCTTCACCACCTCCCGGACCCCACGCTTGGCCTCCGCAGCATCGCCCGGGTGCTCAAGCCCTCCGGCGGCCTGGGCGCGATGGTGTACGGGGAACACGGGCGCATGCACATCTACCAACTCCAGCGATTGTTCCAGCTCATCGCGCCGGCCGCTCTCCCGGTGGAGCAGCGCCTCGAAATCGTGAAGCGCACGCTCAACGGCCTGAACCCCGACCACTGGGCATCGCTCGGCAAGGCATCATTCGCCGGCGAAGTGAAGATGCACGGCGATGCCGGCCTGTTCGATCTTTTCCTCCACTCGCAGGACCGCGCCTACACCGTCCCGCAGATTTACGACTGGCTCGAATCGGCCGGCATGAAGCTCCTGCGCTTCGACATGCCCATCCTCTACGAACCTTCTGCGAACATGCCCGGCTTCGATGCCGGCGCTCTCGATGAGCGGGATCGCCAGGCTGCCGCCGAACTGCTCCACGGCCGCATAAAGAAACACACCTTCTTCGCGGCCAGCGTCGAATCGGCCATCGCGGAACCGCCCGCATGGAACGATGAGTCCGCCGTCCCCGGTTGGCTCATGCACGACAGTTCCTGGGTGATGGAGCAGGTCGAACGCCGCCCCCAGATCGAGGTCTTCTATGAGGGCATCGGCTTCCAGTGCAGCCTCGATGGCTTCCGCCGCGACTTCCTCAGGCTGATGGACGGTCGCAAGACGCTTGGAGAAGTCCTCGACCAACTGGTCGCCCGGAATGCAAAGCTCACCCGCAGCCATGCAATCGCACGGTGGGGTTCGCTCTTCCAGGCGCTCTCGCTCTTCAGCGCCGTCGGGATGTTCCGGCCTTCTGCCGCTGCCTAGGAACAGCCCTGCCGGTTGCCCTCGTTCGCTTCCGCCGCTTAGCATCGCGCCCGCGGCGCACGCCTCGAGGCGACGCCTCGGAGGTTTCGGATATGGCGCTCGAGAAGACCTACGGCGACGTCACCGTCGAACTCGCCCCGAACGGCGTGGCCACTGTCGAAATGCATCGCCCGCCCGCGAACTTCTTCGATGCGGCGCTGATTAACTCGCTCTCCGAGGTTTACGAAGCCCTCGACGCGACGCCCGAATGCCGCGCCATCGTCCTCTGCGCGGAAGGCAAGCACTTTTGCGCCGGCGCGAACTTCAGCGCCCCGAACCGGAACGCGCCCCAATCGCCGGGCGCACCCCAACTGGATCTTTACACCGAAGCCGCCCGCCTCATTGAGGCGAAAGTCCCGGTCGTGGCCGCCGTCCACGGCGCGGCCATCGGAGGCGGCCTCGGCCTGGCATGTTCCGCCGACTTCCGCGTGGGTTGCAGCGAAACTCGCATGGCTGCCAATTTCGCCCAACTCGGGTTTCATCACGGCTTCGGGCTGACGATCACCCTGCCGCCGATCGTCGGGCAGCAGAAGGCGCTCGACCTGCTCCTCACGGGCCGCCGCATCGATGGCGAAGAGGCGCACCGCATCGGGCTGCTCGATCGCTTCGTGGAGATCGAACAGGTCCGCGATGAAGCCCATCGTTACGCCGCCGAGATAGCATCCTCGGCTCCCCTTGCGGTCCGCAGCATTCGCGCCACCATGCGAGCCGACATCGGCGCCCGCTACAGGGCAGCCACCGCGCATGAGGGCAAGGAGCAGGCCCTCCTCCGCGCCACCGAGGACTTCAAGGAAGGTACGCGCGCGAGCGCCGAACGGCGCACGCCGGAATTCAAGGGCCGTTAGCCCTCGCCCGTCCCCACAACCCGACCCCACAGCACTCCACTGTTCGAGACCACAGTCTCGACATCCGCCGCCAGCAAGAAGCCGTCCGCCACGAGTTGCTCGGCCGCCGCCCGCACCTTCGCCTGGTAGTCATCGAGCCCGTTGTAGCGTTCCTCGATCGATGGCCGAGGGTCGCCCGCGGCCCTGCGTTGAGCTTCGGTCACGGCGAACGGGATGGTCGAACCAACCATGTCCGACATCTGGCCCTCACCGCCGTTTTCCGCGTGCCGAACGTTCCATCCCGCTGAAGTTGCCAGCGGCGCCTGCAATTCGGGCAGCCGGATGCCGGCTACCTCATTCCCATCCTCGTCCACTTTCGAAACAAGCGATCTCCCGATGAGGCCGGGCGCCGGCGTCGCCGCGCCGGGAATCCGGGAGACGGCCGTCAGCACTCCCTCGCGCGAGACCGCGGTGCCGGCTTCCGGTGACGGCACGCAACTCGCGGGCGGTGATGTCCCGTCGACGACCCAGGCCTCCAGGTTGGCCATCGCCGCCCGCGTCAGTGGCGTGTAGTTCAGGATCGACATCGGGTTGCCCAGCCGCTGTTCCGGAGTAAGCGGCGGCCGATCCGTGATGAATGGGATCCCCGGGCCGTGCTGGCAGCCGGCCATCATGTACACCCGCACGTCTTCCGGCAGATCCAGCGACTTCCCGGTCGCCGGATCGGTATGCACATTGATCCCGTCCGAGCGCCAGTACTCGTTGGCCGTGTTCACCTCGAAGATCTTCGGCACCCCGCCTCGCTGTCGCTGCTCGTCGAGCAACGTGGCCGAACAGGTCGAGGTCGGCGCGTAGGTAAACGGCGGCTCGAAGACCGGCCCTGCGCCGTACTGCGCCGAAGGCTGCGCACCGCGCACGTTGAAGTCGCCGCGCCGCGCCCCGGCGATCTGGATGAAGATGCCATCGAAGACCTGACGCCCGGCTTCGTCGAGGTTGCACCCGGTGAGTACGAATTCGCGCAGGAACCGCCCGGTCTGGCTGACGCCATGCGTGAACGCGTGTTCGATAGTCCCCGCGCAGGGGTTGCCTTCGTCGGCTGTCCCGAAGCGCAGGAAGCTCGCGCTGTCGCGAATTGCCAACAGGCCCAGGCCCGCGACCGGGCACTCCTCCGTCCGGTACGAGAGCTCGTAAATCCGCCCCGCCTCGAAGCCGCCATCCAGCGTTACCCAGGTCGCGTCAGTCGTTTCCGCGCCGGCCGTCACGCGCGCGTATCGCCACGTGGAACGTGGCACAACCGACGCTTTCTCGCCGGGAGCGTCCTGCACCGTGAGCACCGCATCGTTTTGATGCAGGTCGGCGACCGGGTACGGCTGGTGGTGCTCATCCTCCCGATAGCTGGGGTGCGCGGGCCAGTGGGCGAGATGTTCGCTGGGACGGTTGGTCAGCGGCTGGAACCGAACCTTCACCGTTGTCGCAACGGCCCGGCCGTCCGCCTCGTAGGCGAATGGCGCCACAAGCCCTAGCGCCCCGGGCCTGCGGATCACGTCCCATTGCCATGCGCAGAACGCCACCGTGTAACCGCGCTCCAGCAGGAAGCCGTCTCCCGGCACCAGTGAATCGTCGAACACCGGCCGGAAGCCTTTCGGCGGGAAACTGAAGGGCACAATCCCCGAGCGTCCCCGGTTCACAACCGAGGTGTAGAGCTTGCCTCCCGGTTGCTTCGCCACGGGCCGCAACAACCGGATGTCGGCCTGGAAGTGCACCCGCCCGGCCGCGTCGCGCGGCGCGAGTTCCAGGTCCGCGATGCCGGCGTTCATCGGGTCGGCCGGGTCCACGGCGAAGTGGAGCACCCCGTCGATGCGCTCATACGGTCCGGCCTGCCCGAACGGCTTACCGTCCTCGTTGGGCCGGCGATTGAGGATCTGGAATCTGGTTACTGTCATGGCGCGGGAGTCTACGCCTTTGCGGGCGCCCGGCACGCACTGGATTGGTATTGGGTGGTGCGGCCCGGAATGGGAGGCACCGGGCCGCACCCACGCGCCGGGGGAGCCTGGCGCTCGCCCGATCTTCGCCGGTGATGCCCTTACGGCGGCGTGGAGATCGAGTAACCGCCGGTGAACAACCGATTGCCCGCGTAGACTCTCGCCCAAACCAACGCAGGAGTTCGCACATGGACCTGGGAGTGAAGGGCAAAGTCGCACTGATAACCGGGGGCAGCGAAGGCATCGGCCGCGCGACCGCCCATGTCCTCGCCGCCGAAGGCGCGAAGGTCGCCATCTGTTCGCGCGGGCAGGAGGCGCTCGATGCCGCCGCCGCCGAAATCAAGGCCGCAACCGGCACGGACGTCCTCACCATTAGCGCCGACGTCACGAAGCTCGAGGACATCGAACGGGCAGTCGCCAGCGTCAGCGCCAAACTCGGGACGCCGACGCTGCTGGTGAACAACGCCGGCACCTCCGCGGCCGCGCCATTCCCCGGCGTCACCGACGAGACCTGGGGTTACGACCTGGACCTCAAGCTCATGGCCGCGATCCGCGTCTCGCGGCTCGTCGTCCCGCTGATGCAGGAGGCCGGCGGCGGCTCGATCGTCAACGTCACCGCCATCAATGGGAAGCACCCCGCTGCCAGCTCGATGCCCACGAGTGTCAGCCGCGCCGCCGGCATCGCCCTCAGCAAGGGCATGTCGAAAGACCTTGCCTCCAGCAACATTCGCGTGAATGCCGTCTGTATCGGCCTCATCAAGAGCCGCCAGATCAGCCGCGCCGCGCTCGCGCGTTCCGGCGGGAAGTCGGCTGAAGAGGGCTACGCGCTGATGGGCGCGAACGTGCCCCTCGGGCGCGTGGGCGAATCGGAGGAGGCCGCGAACGTCATCGCGTTCCTCCTCTCCGATGCCGCCAGTTACATCACCGGCGTCGCCGTGAATATCGACGGCGGTATGTCATCCGCCACTTGATTTTCGACCGGCCCGGGAAAGGTGGATCGTGTCGCCGCGAGCGCGGATGCTCATCCACCGGAGGTAGGTAGTAGATGACGGATGAGCCCCGCCAGCGGTTTGTGATGTCCCAGCGAATCCGCATTTCCTACTGGGACTGGGGCAACGAATCTGCGCCGCCACTCCTCCTCGTCCACGGCGGCCGGGATCATGCGCGTTCATGGGATGCGACTGCCCGTGCCCTCCGGGAGGACTACCACGTTGTTGCCCTCGACCTTCGCGGCCATGGCGATTCGGAGTGGACCCCGGGCGGGAACTACGGCCTCCCGGACAACGCACTCGATGTCGTCCGCGTTATCGAAACTATCGGCTCACCCGCCCGTGTGGTTGCTCATTCCTACGGCGGCTCAATCTGCCTGCTGGCGGCCGGCACCTACCCCGAACACTTCAGCGCCCTCGCCGCAATCGAAGGCACGCACTCGCTCAATCCGCCCGAGGAAGAGCGCCTCGGCCCGGCCTGGGTCCGCCGCTGGGGCGACCGCCTTCGCTCGTTCGAGGGCCAGCAACCGCGCGTGTACCCGACCCTCGAAGAGGCCGAAGAACGGATGAAAGAGGCGAATCCCCGCCTCCCCGACGAGATCCTCCCGGGCCTCGCCGGCTACGCGTCGAAACCGGTCGATGGCGGCTTCATCTGGAAGTACGACCACTGGGTCAACGCCCGGACCTCCATGGAGGTTCGTCGGAGTGAACTGCCGGCCTTCTGGGAAGCAGTCGCCTGCCCGGTGCTCCTCTTCCTTGGGAGCGAATCACACGCTCGCCGCCGCCAGCACCCACACCCGGAAGACCATCTCCGTTCGTCCCGCACTGTCGAGATCCGGGGAGCGGGTCACTGGATCCACCACGACCAGCCCGAGGCGTTCCTGCGCGAACTCCGGCCGTTCCTCGCCGCCGCCGGTTCACGGTGAATTTGCGCCGTTCGACTCCGCGCGAGGCGCCGTCGGCGTTCCAATTGCAGTGCCGGGATCAGTCGATCACCTGCACAATCGTCCGCAGCAAGCGCCGCCGAAAGACCATCTCCATTAGCGTCAGTGCCGAAACCGGCGTCCGCATAGCCGCGCCGGTGACAACCTCGGAGTCGTTTATTCGGGAACTCGTCACGAAGCGTTCAACCTGGATCCTCAAGCGTCTCGCCGCCGAGGCAACGGCGTCCCCATCCCCACGCCAGTTTGTCTCCGGCGAAAGGCTTCCGTACCTGGGAGTTGACTACCCCCTTCTTGTTTCGCCCGGCGGCCACACGCGACGCGTTTCCGTCGCCTTCAACGGCGACACTTTTGGCCTCGTCCTTCCCGAGACACTCGAAGGATCGGCCCGCGAAAACGCCTTCCGAAAAGCCCTGACCGCGTGGTATCGCGAGCGGGCCCAGTCAGCCGTGGCTCGCTCGGTCAGCTATTGGTCCGCGCGAATGAACCTGGCATCACGAGCGGTGCTCGTCCGCGATCAGCGCCGCCGCTGGGGGAGCTGCTCCCCCGATGGCACGTTGCGGATCAACTGGCGTCTCGTCCTCGCTCCGCCGGACATCCTCGACTACGTGGTAGTACACGAACTCGCGCACCTCGCCCAAAGAAACCATTCGCCGGCGTTCTGGGCCGTCGTCGCCGAGTTCCTCCCCGACCACAAAGTTCGTCGAAAGTGGCTGCGCGAACACGGCCCTCGCCTTGCGATCTGAGACCGGCTCGGCGCACAAACCGTCGCGCAACAGAACGGCCCTGCCTGGGGCAGTCCTCGATATCCCCTGCGGGATGCGCTGGCTGCCTAACCGGAAACGACGCCGGAGACGTTGCGAAGGAGCGACTCCGCTTCGGAGACCGTCCGCGCGACGATTTCCGCGGCCGGGCGCACGGCGTCAACGAGTCCGGCCGACTCACCGGTCCAGTTCAGGATGGTGTCCGGCGCTTGATTGTTCCGCGATGTCCATCCGAACGGCTGGGGGATGGCTGCGACCGCAGCGCGCAATTCCTCGCGGCGTTCCAGCCACTCCTCGGTGAACTGATTGCGAAACACGCGCCCGGCGACACCCTCGGGCCACGTCATTCCCAGGGCGATGTCCGTGATCTCATCCTGAACGGTGTTATCGCCGTTGCTCGCAACGAGTGCGGCTTTTTGCTCCTCGTCCATCGTCGCCAGCGGCCCGAACTCTGGCGTCGCCTTGAATCGGGTACCCATCACGGCCGCCGAAGCGCCCATGGCCAACACGCCAGCCAGGCCCCGGCCATTCCCGATTCCACCGGCCACGGCAACCGGGATGCCTCCGGCGGCCTCGAGTGCCTGTGCCGCGAAGCTGAGCGTTCCGCGCTGGCCGGAATGCCCGCCCGCCTCGTGGCCCTGGACGATCAGGAGATCCGTTCCCTCGGCGATGATGTCGCGCGCCGCCGCCATCGTCTGTACCTGCACCATCGTTCGAATGCCCGCCGCCTTCGCCCGCCGGAGCGCAGGAACGACATCCCCGAACGAGAGTGTTATCGCTGGGATGCGCTCGTCGATGGCAGCGTCCAGCACTTCGTTCGCGAAGGGTGCCCACTGGAACGGGCAGACGTTCACCGCGAATGGCTTGTTGGTCGCAGAACGGCAGTTGCGAATCTCTTCGCGCAGCCCGTCCGGCGTTCGCCCCAGGCTGCCGATCGTGCCCAATCCGCCCGCATTCGAAACCGCGGCCGCGATCCTCCACCCGCAATCGCTCGACATCCCCGCCTGGATGATTGGATGTTGGACGTCGAAGGTGCGGGTAAAGGCGGTAGTAAGCATGAGACCAGTACTACGCCCGTGCCCGCGAGGCAGTCAAGGCGCCTCCGGTGAACGTCAGAGACCTCTCAGCACTCCGAAAACGAGGATGAGCAACCCCACCGAGGCGATCGGCGATTGGATACGGGCTGCCCAGAACCCCGGGAACGGGCGTTCGCGGAATTCGTCCTCGATGCCCTGGCGCCAGTTCACCAACTCCTTCACCCCCTGGATCCAGGCCGCTGCAACCATGAGCGAGGCGGCGAATGTTTCGATGCCGTTGGAAAGGTCCGAAAGCTGCACGGCCCAGACGAGCCCGAGCAACATGGAGCCCTGCATCAATGGTTCCATGTGCGCCAGGATGAGGTACTTGGGCGCGGTCGCCTCTCGCCCCCGCACCGTGCCCATGATGAACCCGGTTGCGAACGCATAGACCAGGAGGAGCGACCCTCCAACGATCAGGACCTTTTCGGCGCTTTCCAACTGGTGGCTTCCCCCTATTCGAAGACTTCGTCGCCGGTCGGCTCGATGTGCGGCGTGCCGTTCATGGTTTGCCGCAGCCGGGACAACTCCCAGTACATTCGTCGCCGTGCACGGCTCTGGTTCCCCAGCGGCCGGTGCTCGGCGATCGAATGCCACGGGTTGTACGAGAGATTGTGCGCGAACGCCATCTGCGCGGGCGAATCGAACTTCTGCCGGGGAATGCGCAGCGTCCCCACGGGAACGAACGGCGAAAGTTTCTCGGGCCAGAGCACCGAGGCGTTTTCGATCGGCATCCGGTGCGCGTTCACCTGCAACTGCAGCAGGAGATCGAACTCCACGTCCCGGTTCGCCAGGGTGTTCACCATCGCATCCCGAAGGTAGTTGTCCGGCGGCCGCAAAGGCAGTCGCGGGATCTTGGTATGGAACTTCCCCCTCGGGCGGAACGAATACATCATGGCCTGCCCCTCGCCGAGCAGGTACGGCACACAGCTGTAGTAGCGCTGTTCGAGCGGGTTCGATTGCGTCTGGTTCCACCAGCTCTGCATTAGCAGATCGAGCAGGTGCATCCGTCGTGGCCGAAAGAAATACAGGCCCGGTGTCCCTTTCAAGATCTCGGTCTGGAGATCCTGGTTGGCGATGACGTCCGGGGTCGGGAACGTCGGCACGCAGACCGCGGTCAGGTCCTGGGTGTACTTCTCGTCATCCATGAACTTCGGTCCCTCGACGCCCATCATCTTCACGGCGAGGCTGACGAAGCCGACGTCGTCGATATCCTTCGGGCTGTCCGGCCCGGGTCCCGAGAATCGCACCCACGCACGGAATGTCCTGGGCTCTGCGAAGATGCCGCGCTTCATCCGTTCCGGGATATTCGCGTTGATGGTCACCTCGCCGCGTACCACGCCATGGGTCTTGGTGTTCCCGCCGCGCTGAAACTCGCCGGGCTTGTACTGGCTCTTCAGATAGGCCGCGATCGTCTGGATCATTCGTTCCACGGTTTCCGCTTCCCCAGGCAGCGTCCGTTCCTCCGCGATGGTGAGCCCTTCGTCCTCGCGCTTCCGATTGATCAGCCACTGGAGTACCGCGACCGACGGCTTCCGCAACGTCGCGTTGACCGCCGGACGGAAGAACGGCTCGAATCGCCGCTCGGCTCGCTGCAATGTCGCCAGCGTTTGGTGGACCGTCTTGTCCAGCCGGGAAGCCGAGCCTGGTTCGACGATCATTTGGCCGGTGGTCCCCACGGATTTTTCTTCAGTTCCCGGTCGAAGCCCCGCAGCGGATGGCGCTCGGGTTTGAGCGGGAATGCCTCGTCCCACGGCTCGAAAGCGTTTTTCACATTGGCCAGCCCGGTCTTCGCGAGTTCTGGATAGTGGCGCAGGATTACTGTTTTCAGGTCGCCCCGGTCGATCCAGTCGAGGCCTTCCTGCGTGTAGATGTCGGCGTTGTAGTCGTCCGTGAAGAACCGGTCTGCCTGCAGCCTCCGAGAGGCATTCAGGATAAAGATCTGGAACAGCGTCTCGCCGAACCCGAAGCCGGTCGGGCGCACCTCCTCGCCAAGGGTCCCGACCATCAGGTCGAGCGATTCGATGCCCTCCTGGCCTTCGCCGTACACCTCGCGCAGCCGCGCCAGCAGCGCCGGGTCTTTTGTGAGGTCTTCCCACTTCCGGATCGGATTCAGCCCGAGCTGGCGGCGGAATTCGTTGTAGCGGGGCACGCCGCGTTCGCGTGCGCGGAGGATGTCGACCGCCGCCATGTCGAATACCGGGTTCCCCGGGATGCTCAGCTCCTGCATGAACCGCGGGTAGTTGCCGAGTACCAGTTGCCCCGGATGCTGGTTCCCGAACGAGTAGAACAGGTCTGCCATTGGCACGCGCCGGCTGAGCTTCACCGATCCAGCCTGCCGGCTCGCCGGGAACGGGAGCGCTTCGGCCCCGTCTGACCCGACTCGCCGGATCGTCAGCGTTTCGGGAAGCAGCGAATGCAGCCGGTACACCTCGACGAACTCCTCCGTGAGACCGTATGGCTGCCCGTGCTTGTTGATCGGGTTACCCACCACGCCGCCCATCTCCGGATTGCGGACATTGATCGGCGCGAGCGTCTTCTTGTCCGAACCGCGCCGCAAGAGGTTCGTGAGCACCCCGTACCAGTTGGCGTTCAGCGCATCCGCGAGCGCCGGGTTCGGAAGTATCGCCGGGGTCCACTCCACCGAATGGATCTTTGCCATCACGGCCGCGTTGATCAGCCTTGCGACATTGAACAGGCGGTTGTCGTCCCATTCCGGGTGATGCTTCTTCAGTTCGTCACAGATGGCGTTGTGCTCGCGGGCGAACAGGTTGTGCAGCATCGCCAGCCCGATCCACCAGTCGCGGATGAACCCGGATTCCTCCACGCCGTTCTTGCCCACCGGCAGGGTGCCATCGGCGTTGAGCCTCAGCTTCCCGTCGGTGAGGCTGCGGAGTCGCTCGACCGTCTCCCAGTCGCTCCCGTAAATCTGCGAACCATCCCACCAGTGCGTGACTTCGTTGATGAACGTCGTCGGCGTTCGCTCACCCGAAGCTCTTCGGGTCAGGTCGGGCTGGGTTTTGCCGATGAACATGTTCCGCTGATGGAAAGTGATCCGCGCCGGGTCATCCTCGGCCATCGGGATCTCGTGTACTTCCGTCAGCAGGTTCTGCCCGTGGCTGATCCAGTCGTGGTTCTGGAAGTTGATCCACGAGGCTGCGAGCATGTTCAGGAAAGGCACTTCCTTCATCTCACCCTCGCGGGTCAGCAGTTTTCGGCTGACGAGCCGTGGGTTGGGAGTCATCAAGCGTTCGCCGGTCTCGGCCTTCGCGACGTTGTTGCGAACGTTGCGGGGGAATCGCGTGCCGGCTGCGCCTTCTTTGGGATCCTCCAGGTTGTTCCAACTGCCGTCGGCGGTGCGGAACTGCGTCACGCCGCTGGGAGGCGTCTGTCCCTCCGGTTGGAACCCAATGAGCACGCGCTTCGGATACGTGTTCCGAAGGTTGTCGCGGTTCAACCGCGTCCGTATGTATGCGAGCGTGAGGATCCCCAGCGTCAGCCGCTTCCGGTACCAGTTCGTCCAGACTTCGTCCTTGTAGCCCTGGAACCGCCCGACCGCTTCCGTCGTCGCGTCCACGACGAACGAGAGGACGAAGCCGACGCCGTCACCCACCAGCTTCAGCGTCTTCCGCACAGCGCTACGTTCCGCCGGTGGAAGCGGCGAAGGGAGTACATCCGGCAGCGAAGCGGCTGGAGCCAGCAGTTCTTCGAGGCTGGCGTACTGCACCTCCGGCACGTACACCGAGATTTCCGCTTCGGCGTTGGCGCGGGCGCGCCCCAACATGGCGGTCCAGGTGGCGTTGCCCGGCGCCTTTGCCACTGCCCTTTCGTAGGCCGTCACCGAGCCGGAGTAGTCCCCGCTACGGAACAGCGCCAGCCCGAGAAGAGCCTGGACATCTGCCGAATCTCCGGTTTCCGCCAGCGGCCTCAGGCCCTCGATGGCCCTGCCGACCTCTCCCTGATCAAGCAGCTCCTCGATGTTGCGCAGGTCCGCACTCGAAGTTTCGTTCGTCACTGGGTTCCCCCTCTCTTCCCGTCCACACTGCGAGACTCCAGGGCGGGGCGAACCCTGCGAGCCACCACTGTCAGCACTCTATGGCGGGCATGAGCCCTTCGCAATGGCGCCCCACCACGTCCGTTCCGGGCGGTCATGTGAGGGCCGCCAGGTAGCGAATCGCCCGGAGTCCCGGCATGAAAAAGTACGCGCCGCCTCGAACGGTCACGAACGACGGGATGCCGGTGAGCCGTGTTCGTACCGGGTTCGCCGGCATGCTGAAGTTCGAGCCGCCCGTTTCCCTCGGGCCTGTAATCGGATCGACTTCGTCGTACAGCCCGTCGAACTTGGGATTGTTCGCCCACGTGTGCTGGACGAACTCGAACTGTCGCGAAATGTTCCCGACTATGCAGGCGAAGTGCAGCCCGCGCTCGATACCGTCGGGAGCGGTCGCTGCCAGTGCTTTCTCCCGGGAGAGCAGCGGGCCATAGGCGCGCCCCCGCCTGAGGATGCGGTGGCGTTTGTTAACGGCGATGGAGTCGCTGCTCCCCGGGTCGGGGTCGAGCGAGTCGCGGGGGTTCGCCCGCCGTATGTGCGCCCCCACCGGGCACGCCAGCCCGTCCGGATCGCCGGTGTGATAGCCGAAGTCATTCGCCGCGGCCAGCTCCGCATCGTCCGCGCTCGCCGCGAGCGCCAGCGGTGCACCTCCAGGCCAGCGGCCCACCATCTTTGTGGCGAGCGCCACAGGCTCGAGGCCGGCGGTTTCCGCGTGTTGGTCGATGAACTTCCAGAAGCCGGGCACATCCTGTTCGAGCTGCCGGACCACAAGGTAGCTGCCGTTTCGTCCCAGGTCCCGGTCTGCGGACCCCGCTGAGTCCGGTGGAAGGAGGTCCGCATTCGCGGAGCCAGGCGGCACAAGGGGCCGGTCGGTCAGCAGCCCGTACTCGTTGGCATACCCCAACACGAACTCGCCCGGCCGGATCGTGTCTTCCTTCCGCCCATCTCGACCGAATCCATCCGGGACCGGCTGAGATATCCCGTCCCGGAAACCGAACGGCTCCACGTCGCCGATGTCCGTCGTATCCATGCTGACGAGAACTTCGATGCCCGCGCTCTCCAGGTCGGCGCGCGCCCGGCCAGCAAGTGCCGAAAGCTCGGAATCGTTTGTCGCGTACAACATGAGCAGCCCGTCGATGGGCGGGTTCGATCCACCGCCCCATCGCCAATTCCCCGGAGCGTCCGCGCCGAAGTCTCCCAGCACGCGCTGGCGGTGTTCGGTGACCATGCCCTCCCGGAACTCGGGCGCGAACTGCTTCCCCACCGCTTCGGGCAGGCCAAGCGAAACCAGCCCGCCATGCGTCAACGCCAGCTGGATGGCGTGGTCGCGCGGGTCCTGCGAGGCGGTGGTGACCTGCGGTGCGATGCGACCGAGCCAGCTTCGGGCGGCTGCGGCGTCGCCGAAGCGAAAGGCAAGCCACCTCGCCGCCCGCAGCCGGCCATAGCCCCGTGCCACCAGCCCCTGGATATCGTCGAGTTCGAGTGATTCCATCTGGCCCCCCTAAAACCGCCGCAGCCATGCAAGCGCCGTGGCCTCGTCCATCTCGCCCGAAAGCCCGGCCCGGATCTTCGCGTTGTTGCCGATGTTGATTGCTGTGAGGTTTGGATACGCCGAATACCACACCGGCGACGGCACCTGGTGCGCCCGGATGTACGACTTAAACGCCAGTTCGTCCTTCGCGCCGCCTTTGATCAGCCAGTTGGTCTTCGGATAACCCACGCCATTGCTGAAAACCGCGTTCAGTCCCCATGCCACCTTGTCGATGAAGTCGTCCATGTAGTTCTCCAGCGACCCGTCGTAGTTGCTGCAAAACACCACCCGGCGTTTGTCATCGATGAAGATCCAGCGCGCCGCATGGATCGTCTTTACGCCGGCCAGGTTCCCGTTGTTGAACCGGTGCCGGGCGCCGAAGTTCACCGCCCAGAGCAGCCCAATGGCCAGGTAGCGGCGGAACCGACCCGGCTTTATCGGCCCGAACGCGGTGAACTGGTTCTGGTGGACGAGGTCCTCGATCTCCGCGAGTTCACGCGCGTGCGCCTCGTCCACGACCACCCTCGGGGCCGGGTCGCTGCGCTCCAGGCGCCGCAGCTGGACCAGGAACGGTATCGCTCCCACCACCGCGATGGGAGCGAGCACCACTCCCAGTGCGATCCCGCCAGCCAGGTTCGCCTTTGTCTTCCCCCGCTCCACCAGGGAGAGCTTCGGCGCCGGTTCGAGCGCCCAGTTCAGGTCCGCCCGCTCCTGCACGAACCTCTGGATCGCCCTTCGGACTTCGAGTGCAGGCTTCGCCGCCCATCCATCCCCGGAATCGAGGAAGCGTTCGATCTCGTCGCGCAGCGTCGCCTCGTTGAGGATTTGCCCCACCGTGCGGCCAACCGTGTTCACGTAAGTCGCCGCCGTGGAAATCCGGTGGTCGCGCAGGTACGCATACCGCGTTGCGGAACTCCGGGATTCTTCGCCGGGGTACCCCTCGCAGAGGCCGAACACGCTGTCGAGTCCCTCGCCGCCGAGCGTAACTAGCCGTCGCAGCCGGGATCTTCCCGGCGCGTCGCAATCCAACAACAGCATCAACTGATGCGCCCCGCTCTCGCTCTCGGGCGGGATGATCACCAGCCGCGCGAAGTGCAGGCCATCAACTTTCCCGAACGGCAGCGGCCCGTTCGAAACGTCCGAAGCCATCGCGGCGATGGTCGCGTTCAGCCGCCCCAAGGCGCCCGCTTCCACGGGTGCGACGACAGTGATCGGGTCCTGGATTGTCGCAGCCATGCGGTTGTCTCTCCGCTAACGGCCGCGCCGGAACAGTTTTCGGATTCCCGAAATCAGCCGAGTGACGAGCCCTTGCCGCGAGCCCGGGTTGTTGAAGTCGAGCGCGAAGTTGATCGTCTTCTTGTCGCCGATGAACACGATTCCCAGATAGACGCCCGGCGCTACCTGCCGAATCTCGTCGCGAATCGCGCGGGCAACGGTGGAGGTCTTCGAGTAATCCAGGACGATGCACTTCTTCTGATCGAACCAGCTTTCGCCGAAGTCCACCGCCGCCTGCACTTCCTGCACGCCTGCCGCGGTCACCTTGTTCTTGAGCGTCTTCGTTGCCGGGTCGAACACTTTGCCCTGCCACGCCACCGCTTCCGCGGCCTCGGCCGCAATGTCCGCGAAGACCGTCCCGGGGTGCATGATCACCGTCCCCGCAGCTTCGCCTGCCGGGATCGGCCCCGCCTCGCTCGAGCGGAACAGTTCATCAAGTTCGGTTTGAGAGAGATCGAGCAGGTCTTTGGGGGTAAGGGGCATTGCAGGCTTCCTTGCCGCGTCGTTCCCCCCGGCCACGCGTATCTGTGGGCGCTGTGCGAATTGGCAGCAGAGTAGTCCCGAAGCAAACGCTTTTCAATTGTTTCTCAGGGTCTGTTCAGTGAACTGCGCCACAGACGCCCGGCACTTCCGATTCGAGCATTTCGCTGCGCGCAGCGCTCGACAGCTCTGATAGTCTCATCGACGGCATCGGGGGAGCCTCAGGAGAGGACCGTGGCTCTTGTAGAACGTTCCAACGGCATCACTATCGACCTTCCCGCCGGCCTCGAGCTTTCCGAAGCGGCGCCAACCGCCGGCCCGCGCCGCCGCGGCCCCGGTGCGGCCGCTCCGGCGAGCCTGATCGACATCAGTTCCGCCCTTGCGAACGCCAACTTCTCGGTGCTGGACCAGTTCACGGTCGAACGCGGCCCCGCCGCGCCCGGCCGCCGAGCCGCCCCCGCGGGGTCTGCCGCGAGCGTGAGCGTCGAACTTCCCCCCGAAGAGGCGGCGGTCGTCCTCGTCGAGGAGGATGGCGTCTTCACCTGGCGGTTCGCGAACGCGGCGGCCGCCCCAACCGGCCGGAGACGCCGCGGCGCGCCCACCGGCGCGGTCTGGCAGTTCGATATCGATCTTGGAGAGACGGCTCCGGCCGCGCCCGGCCGCCGCGGCCTCCCGATCATTGGCAAGGCCATCGAACGCGCCACCGCTACCGTCCTGCGCTTCGCCCTGCCCACGGTCATCGACCATGTCGTCGACCACCTCGAGCGCGACCGCCACGAAGGCCTTATCGCGATTCAATCGGCCGACCCACAGACCTGGACAGGCTCGCCCGTCGCGCCCGGCGGTACCAGGCGAGCACGCGTGCTCCTGTTCATCCATGGCACCTTCAGCAGTACGCGCGGAGGCTTCGGGGCGCTCGGCGCCACGCCGTGGGGCGAGGCGCTCATGAACACCGTCCTCGGCCAATTCGACCTCGTGATCGGATACGACCACAAGACGCTCAGCGTCGATCCGCGCCAGAACGCCCAAGCGCTTCTTGCGGCTTTGCGGGCCCTCTGGCCTACGGGCGAGGTCGATTTCGATGTCGTCTGCCACAGCCGCGGGGGTCTGGTGTATCGAAGCCTCGTCGAAACCCTTTTGCCAGCGGCGCCGTGGCCGGCGACCTTCGGCAAGGTGGTGTTCGTCGCCGCCGCCAACAGCGGCACCGAGCTGGCGAACTCTGCCAACTGGGTCCGCCTTGCCGACCTCTACACGAACCTCGCCGCGATGTCCGCCCGCGGCCTCGCCATCGTTGTTCCTGGTGCCGGCGCCGCGGGACTCGTCCTCGCCGAGCTCCTCGATGGCGTCGGCACCCTGGTCAAGACGATCGTCTCCATTGCGCTCAACGACGGCGACATCCCCGGCCTCGCCGCGATGCAGCCCACCGGCCAGTTCATCACGTCGATCAATGCGGCCGGCCCCGGCCCCACGCCGGATTCATCAGCCTACTTCGCCGTCGTTTCTAACTTCGAACCGGACCTCCGCGCACCCGATGCCGAGATCCCAGAACGTCTCATCGCCCTCCTCAAGGACGGCCTCATCGACCAGCTGCTTGGCGCCGACAATGACATGGTCGTAGATGTCGCTTCGATGACGCGCATCGATCCCACCGCCGGCGACTACTTCGATGAGCGTTTCGATTTCGGCACGAACGGCGCCGTCCACCACACCAACTACTTCCACCAACCCCAGACCGCCCGCGCGATCGGCGAATGGCTTGCCGGCGATGGCGCGTCATCGCGCGGGCCGCGCCGCCGGAGCGCACGCATCACCCCGCCCCAACCGGTCGAAGTCTCGGATGACTTCGTCACCATCGAAGCCGACCGCCCCCTCGATGACCTGTTGCTGGAGATACTCAACCAGGGCCGGGCTGAATTCATCGTCATCGACCGCTACAGCGACGTGAAGTACGCCTTCCGCCGGCACGAATTCGCCGAACTCCTCGCCCGCGCTCAACAGCGAGGAAAGTTTGGCGAGCCAATCGGCGATGCCTTCGAGCTGCACGAGGGAGATCGTTCCGAACTTCGCCGCGATGGCATGGTGGTGGCGCCGAGCGGCGGAGGAACTCCGGCAGCTCATCGCGCCGTCATCCTCGACGGTGACCGCCCGATTGGAGTGCTCCCTCTCGCCGGCGAGGCCCTCACCGCTGCACAGCTCGCCGAAACGGCTGCACCTCTCGGTCGAACTCGCGAAGCCACCGCCGCCGAGCCAGATTTCTCCGACATCCCTGCGGAGACGGCGCGTCCGGTGGCGCGCAATGGGCACTCGCGCGCTCGCCCTCCTCGCCCTCGCCGGCCCACCCGCGGCGGCGGCCGAATTGAGCCCGAGCCCACGGCCGCCGAGACGGAACCCGAGGCCGTAGAGGCAGTCAGCATCAATGTCGGCGCCTGGACCGACGCCGAAATCGAACTCGCGCAGCCGGCCACGCTGACCGTGAACCTCTCGAGAGAGGCGATCGATCTCCCTGCAGGTGCCGCGGTCGGGCTCGCCGGCATAGCCGCCGCCGACCCGAACCGCCCGCTGCTCGTGATGTGCATTGGCCGCAAGAACCTCAAGGTCACCGGCAAGAGCACCCAGTCCGTGCCGGTCCCGGCCGAAGGCGAAACCGCCGAACTCTATTTCGGCATCGAAGGGACGACCCTGGGCGACGCACAGGTCGATGTCATCGTCCGTCAGACCGAGTCCCCGCTTGCAAAGATCATCCTCAAGCCCCGGGTCGTACAGACCGTCACCTCCGGGGCACGCGCGGAGGCGGCCGGTGTGGCATCACCTGGGCCCGCCGGATCGCCGCGCCATCAGCTTTACATCTCCGAAATCCAGGATGGGACTGCCACCCGCTATCACTTCCACCTCGAGCTGCTCCGCCCCGGCGAACCGCCCGAGCCGGTCGAGGCCGATTCCAATCCGCTGCGCGGCGACAAATCAAGTTATGTGAGTTCGCTCTACAAGCGCATCGAAGACATGTGGGGCGATTCGCGCGACAAGATCGACGAGTTCGCGCGCAAGATCCGCGCTGAAGGTGGATCGCTCTGGGACGAACTCGTCCCAGAGCCGATCCAGCGCCAGCTCTGGGCCAATCGCGAAAGCATCGGTTTCATCCAGGTCTACTCCGACGAACCCTTCATTCCCTGGGAACTCATCCACATGAAGGAGCCGGGCAAGCGCACGCTTCCCGCCCAGTCCTGGTTCCTCGCCGAACTCGGCGTCGTGCGCTGGATCCTCTCCGACGACGCGAACGTCTGCACCCGGGCGCCCGGCAAGTTGCGTGTCCGCCCCGGCAAGGTCAGTGCCATCGTACCGGACTATCCGGCCGCCAGCGGCTGGCAATTGCAGAGCACTCAGGCCGACCTCAGTTCGTTGCAGACGATCTTTGGTTCGGCTCGGCAGGTCCCGCCGACATTCGCCGCGGTTGTCGATTCGCTAACCGCGGCCGACTTTGACCTCCTCCACTACGCCGGCCACGGTGTCGGTGATTCATCCGATATCGGCGACGAAGCGCTCGTGCTGAGTGTCGCGCGCAACGGCCCCCGCTGGGAGCCCGATTCCACGCTCGGCCCCAACGACGTCACGAGCAACGCCACGCTGAGCGAGACTCCATGTGCGGACTTCCGTCCAATCGTGGTCCTGAACTGCTGCGAAACGGGTCGCAGCGGATACACCCTTACAAGCGTCGGGGGCTTCGCGGGCGCCTTCTTGAAGGCCGGCGCGGGTGTCATCGTTAGCCCGCTCTGGTCGGTCGATGATGTTGCGGCGGGTAAGTTCACGCAGGCCTTCTACACGGCCCTCAAGCGCGGCGACACCCTCGCCGCAGCCGCACGGGCCGCGCGCGTCGCCATCCGCGATGCGGGCGACCAGACGTGGCTGGCCTACACCATCTACGGGGAACCGACCGCTACATTGGCCTGATTCTCAGGCTTGCTCAGCACGGCGGCGTTGCGTCGCCGCGCCATGCGCACCAGGTCGACGGCACGCGTGAGTTCGGCAACTGCCAGGTGCCGATGAACGCGTCCCACTTCGGAGTCTTCACGGTCCACTCGAACGCTATCTCGATCGTCGGCAGGTTGTCACCGGTGAGCTGGGCGGTACCTCTCGCCCTGGCGAGCACCGTCCCATCGAAGTCGGTGTCGAACGAGACGATCCCGTACTGGCGCGAAGTGAATTGCGCCGCGACGGTGTTTTCGGTCTGCAGCAGCAACAGGGCGTCGCCCACGTTTCCTGCCGCATCCGGGAAACCCTTCACCTGCCACACCCCGGAGTATCCGCAGCCATCGAACATCTGGTTCGTATCGCGCGAACCGCACCATTGCTGCTCGACGCCCTGCCGGTCCTTCCAGTAGCCGTCGAACGATTGCTTGTCGTCGCGCATGGTGAACGAGAACGGGTCAATATCCCCGGCGAAGGTCCCGCTGAGAGTACTGCCCACCACTTCGCCTTTCAGTGGCAGTGGCAGGTCGCCGTCGAGGTACCGGACGTACTGGCCGGTCACCCGGGTGCCGTCCTGTTCAAGGTCCATCCGCGCGAAGTTCGTGTACCAGGTCCCGCTGAAGTCGTCGTTGCCGGCGGTCGTCGTGACCGTCTCGGGCTCAGCACCACCGTGGTTGTCGTCGTCGCCGCCACCGCCTCGCGTGGCGAACATCACGATCACCAGCAGCAGAGCAAGGACTCCAAGCGAAGCCGCCCCTGCCGCAACCCCCGACCGTGGGACACGCCTCCACCAGCTTCCGTCCGGCACGGGTTCGGATTGGCCGCCGCCACCGTTCGGTGGCTCTGGGGATGCTTCCGGCTCTGGTTCGGGGTGCGCGGCCTCTGGTTCCGGCGTGGTCTCCGGAGGTTCGAACGTCCGGGTCGCATCCGGGTCGTCGACCGATGTCCGGTCAACGGGGATTGGCACGGGTTCCATGATTCGCGTGACGCCCTCCGGGTCGGCGGCGGCCTCCGTCGCAGGCTGCGAGATCTCGAAGATGTCGCTCCCCACCGACCGCAGGTACAGCACCGGCGTCGCCCACTCGGAGTCGTTCTGCTCGGCGAACATGCTCTTCCGTGCCTCGGCCAGCGCTGCTTCCAACGGGAGACCTTCGGAAAACGCGCCATAGAACTCGCGGGCGAACGTCAGGGCGGCGTCATCCGAGATCTCGAATTGCATCGCGACCACGGCAGGCACGCCTTGCTGCAACAGCGACTGTGCGACACCCGAGAACTGGTCGGTCCGCGATCCGCGGGCCCCGTCGCACGCGTTCAACACCGCCAGGCGCAACGAATCCGCGTCGTGCAACAGCGTCGAGAGGTACGTCGCGCTCACCTCATTGCCGCGCCCCTGTTCGTCTTCGAACACCAGCAGTCCGTCCTGCGTCGCCTCGTCGAAACCTCCGTGCCCCACGAAGTGGAGGATGTGATACTCCCGCCGAAGCGCGCGCTGCAATTCCGAAAGCGTTGGCTTTTCCAGCCGCTCGATCGAGAGTGCGGAGACCGAATCCGCCACCGCCTGGAGGCGCTTCCATTCGTCCTCCACCTGGAGTGGCTCGAAGTCCGAAGGGCTGGCGATTGCAGCCAGGATCTTGATCGGCGGCGCGACCTTCAGCGGCGTTGTGACTCCCGGCACATCGAGGAAGCGCACCAGCGGCGAATCCACCGAAAGCGCGACGAACCGCCGGGCCGACTGGTCGAACAGGAATTCCCAGGGGATATCGATAAGTCCCGGCGCCCCGGAGAGCCGCAGCCGGATTCTCAGGCCCATGCCATGCGTTTGCGCCCAGACCAGGCTGGAGCGGTACACGCCCGCGATGTCCTCGTGGATGATCGATTGGAACAGCTTCGCGCCAAACTGGCGCGCTACATCAAGGTCCGAAGACTCGATTCGCCGGCGCCCACGGCGCCGTTGCCCAACGCGCAGGACAAAGTTTTCCAGTTCCAGGTCCGAAAACGGGACCGTGACCTCGGCCTGGGCCTGGCCACCCGGAGAATCGAGCACCTGGGCCCGGTACCCATTTCCGGACCACTCGATCTGCAGGTCGAAGTCGACGTAACTCTTTTCCGCCACCGCGCCACACTCCTGCCGGCACCCTCCCCACCAGGTGCAGCAAGACTATCAGATCAGTCAAATCGCTCACTCAAGCCGGGATCGTGTGTCACCCGATCTCAACGGTTCGGTTTTCAGTGGACGTTGCGGCGCATGTACGCAGAGACTCGCTTCCTGTTCAGCGGCCGGGGCGCGAAGGCAACGCCGAAGGCGTCGCCTTCAGGTGCGTCAGCCGTCGCCCGCCTCGCGCTTGCCGGCCTCGCGAATCATGTACCGCTCGATTGCGTCCGCCTCGCACACCAGGGTCGCGCTAAACGGCCCGACCGAAAACAGGGACTCCCGCCGGAGTTCCAGTTCCGCTTCGTTGATCTTCGCTACATAGGAAGTGGGCAGGACCGCTCGAACAGTACCCACTGGCCGCTGATTGATATCTCGAAGGCTCATTCCGGGGCGTAGATACTTCAACTGAGTCATCGCATGATCAGATTACTAACTTTTTGCATCTCACGGTTGCTAATCTGGCGATTGCAACGGCTTTGTAATCCCGGCGGTGCGTTGCATAACTTTTCGCGCTGCTTCCAGCTGCCTGAAGTCCCACTGTCAGAGCTTTGAAATGTCTCCGCCTCTTCCTGAAACGCCGTGTGTACGCACTCCGCTGTAACGTCGGAAGCAGCGCAACTGATCGGCGAACTCCTGCGGCCGAATACCTTGGTGTAATCGCGGTCATTTAAGCCGAAAGGTGCGCTTTCGACAAAACGCAATTGATCACGGAGGACAATCGCATGAATAACGACAAAACCAAAGGCAAGGCCAACGAACTCGTCGGAGCCGCCCGCAAGAAGGCCGGCGAAATGACCGGCAACGATGAAATGGAAGCCAAGGGCGCCGCACAGGAGGCCAAAGGCGATGCCCAGCAGGCCGCCGGCAAGGTGAAAGATGCCGCGAAGAAGGCGGCCGATTCCATTCGCAACTAGCCTGCCCACATGGGCAGTCGAAGCGACGTCCGGGCCCCGGCCCGGGCGTTTCGTTCGCGCGAAATACCAGGAGTACTAGGAACCATGAACGATCTCTTTCGGGTATTCTCCCGCGCGACGTCCCACTGGATGGGCACGACCTGGGCGTTCCTCGCGGCGACATCCGTCGTCCTCGTGTGGGCAGCCCTTGGCCCGCTCGCCGGGTTCTCTTCCACCTGGCAACTGGTCATCAACACCGGCACCACGATCGTCACGTTTCTCATGGTGTTTCTCATCCAGAACACCCAGAACCGGGACTCCGCCGCGCTCCACCTCAAGCTCGACGAATTGATCAGCGCATTGCATGGCGCCAGGTCCGAATTCCTCGACCTCGAAAACGCCGACGATGACGAAGTGAAAGCGCACCAGGACGAGTTCGCGGTACTTAAGGAGAGGGTCGATAGCCACATCCAGAGCGTCGAGAAGCCCGAACCGCCAACGGTCGCAGCCCGCTGACTCGCCGCACGATCCCCGTCCGCCAGCAGGGATGCCTGGGCGCCCGGGAACCTCGTGCTATACTCCCGCCGCCTCTGCTGAGGCTGGAGCAAGCCACATGCCCAGGCTTCGCCAGGTCCCCCGGTCCGAAGCATCTCCTCCCGCCCTGGCCACCTACCAGCGCATGTTCGGCGACAGGGATCCCGTCGCTGAACCCGGCACTGCAACCGGAACGCCCGGCAACTGGTGGACGGTTATCTCCCTCGTCCCCGATGTCCTGACGTACTTTCAACAGGGCGGCGCCCTCTATAAAGGGAAGAACCGCATCATCCCGAGCTATTTCGTCGAGCTCGCCCTCGTCCGCATTGGGTTCTCGGCCGGCAGCCAGTTCGTGTTCTCCCAGCACTGCAAGGGAGCCCGGAGCGCCGGCATCTCTGACGCGAAGGTCGATGCCATCCCCCACTGGTCGGTGACAGACCTCTTCGACGAGCCCGAGCGCGCCGTCCTCGCCTACACCGATGAGCTTGTGCTCTCCCATGGCCGGGTCCAGGACGGCACCTTCGAAGTCCTCAAGAAGCACTTCTCCGATGAAGCCATACTCGAGCTGACCTATATCTCGCTGCTCTACATGTCCTACGCCATCTTCACGAAGGCGCTTCGCCTTGAGTACGACGATGTGCCCGAGCGAGTTGTCGAAATCCCAGTCCCCGGCGGAGAAGGCGGCGCCCAAGTCGATATCATGTCCCAGATGAGCGGCGACCCGGTGAAGAGTTAGCGCGCCCAGGAGGCCTGCATATGCCAGCAACACGGTCCACCCAGTTCGATGTCCGCGGTATCAATCACCTGGCCCTCGTTGTGAACGATATGGCCGAGACCATCCACTTCTACACCGAAGTCCTTGGCTGCCCGATTGTCCGCTCCATGGAGTTGGCCGATGGCGGGCAGCAGGTCTTCTTCGCCATCAGCGATGAAACGATCATCTCCACCGTCTGGTACCCCGATGCCCCCGAGGCCGAGCCCGGACTGGTGACGTCGCCGTTCGGCGGCGTCGATGAGAAGACTGGCCAGCACAAACCGGGGCCGCGAAACCGCGTCCAGTCGGCCGCCGGCGGGATGCACCACCTCGCCTTCGACGTACCGCTCGAGAAGCAGGAAGAGTACAAGGAACGCCTGCGCGAACACGGCGTCCCCTGCACCGAAGTCAACCACCACATCGCCTATGGCAACGGCAAGCAGGCGTATCACCCCGTCCTGCTTCCCAACGATGCCGAAGCCATCGACGAGTTCGTGAATTCGATCTACTTCCCTGATCCAGACGGGCGCACGTTCGAATTCGCGGCCTGGACGCGCCCGCTCGTCCCCGATGACGTGGTCCACACGCCCGCCCGCGCCCCCGGAAAGGCCGCCGCTCAGTAGCGAAGGTCCCCGGCAAGGGCTCGCCCGATGTACAGGGGCTTGCCCGCCTACCTAGAATGGCCCCACCGGCCTGGAGGTTGTTTCTCATGCCTACGCGTTCCACCAACTTCAACCTTCGCGGCATCGGCCACGTGGCCCTCACCTGCGCCGACATGCAAGACACCGTCGACTTCTACCAGGGCATCCTTGGGTTCCCGCTCGTTAAGACGCTCGACCTGGGTGGCTACGGGCAACACTTTTTCTTCCAGGTCACTGAGGACGACGGCATCGCCTTCTTCTTCTTCAACAATATGAATCCCCAGGCTCCCGGCCTCGCCGGCGCCTCGTGGACCGCCGGCGAGATGACCCCGAGCTCGGCTCGCGGCCTCGTGGGCAAGTCGGCCAAGGGCTCGATGCACCATCTCTCCTTCGGCGTCCCCCAGGACAAGCTCGCCGAGTATCGCCAGAAGCTCATCGATGCCGGCGTCGAGGTTTCCGACATCGTTCGCCAGACAGATGCGAACGGGGAGTCCATCACGTCGTTTTACTTCCAGGATCCCGACGGCATCCTGCTGGAATTCAGCGCCTGGGAAGAGCCGCTCACTACCCGCGACCTCGGCTTCACCCCTGCTCGCGCTGAGGAAGCTGCCTCCCGCCGCCGCGACGGGGTCGCCTACACCATCTAGCCGGGCAACTCCGAAGCGGAAATCACGAGGGCGACGGATCGGATGACGGTTTCGCGCGACTTCACCGTTTTCGTCGAGGCGAAAAACCCCATCCCGGAACGGAGTTACCGCGTCGAAGTCCTCGACGAAGCCGGCAATCCCGTCCCTGGAGCCGAAGTCACCGTCGCCCTTATCGACTGGTTCGGCGCCTTCGAACGAGGCTCCCGCGAACCCCGCGAACTCCACCTCCGAACCGGCGACGATGGGTCGATAACCTTCGATTGGTACGAGTTCCCGGACTACAAGGACCGCAAGGACTACTCGAGCCAGCTGCTTCTCATCGCCTCCGCTTCAGGTGCAACCAGCATCGATGTAGGCCCGGAGACCTTCGAACCGCAGGGTTGGGTCTAGCCCCGGGGAAGGTTTATGACCAGGAGGCCGGTGGCTGGTCGATCCGCACGAGGTTCCCGGAAGGGTCGCGGACAGCACAGTCCCGGGTGCCCCACGGCTGCTGGGTCGGTTCCTGCACGATCTCAGCGCCGGCCGCCCGGATCGTTTCGAACGCGCCGTCGAGGTCGTCGGTTTGAAAGTGCACGCCGTTGAGCGCGCCCTTCGCGAGCAGTTTCGCCACCGCCCCGCCATCGGCCGGGCCGCCGTTCACGAAGTTGGTGAGGATGACCGAAACGCCCGGTTGTGCGGGCGAGCCGACGGTGATCCAGCGGAATCCGTGGTTGGCAACATCGTTTCGCACCTCGAGGCCGAGCGTGTCGCGGTAGAAGGCCAGCGCGGTTTCGGGGTCGTGGATCTGGACAAAGCAGCGAGCAACTGAAAGGTTCATGCCTCGATCCTAGTGAGCCGGTGCGGCGTCGGCTTCTTCGATCCTGCTCAGCTTGCGGCGCGGCCGCGTGAGGTCCTTGGCGACGCATCCCGGCAGTCCTGCGAGGTCGCTGTGGTTTCGGCCCCGGTATGCCGTCGGTGTTTCGCCGACTATTTCCGTGAACCGCGCGCTGAATGACCCGAGCGACGTACAGCCTACCGCCATGCAAACGTCGGTCACGGAGAGTTCGCCGGCGCGCAGCAGCCACTTCGCCCGTTCGATCCTGCGCGTCATCAGGTACGAATACGGCGTTTCGCCGTAGGCTGCGCGGAACTGCCGGGCGAAGTGCGCGGTCGACATCAGTGCCGCCCGCGCGACTGCCGCGATGCTCAGCGGCTGTTCATACTCGCGGTCCATCAGGTCGCGAGCGCGCCGCAGGTGCGCGAAGTTGGCAAGCTCCTCCGAGTGCACCTTTTAAGAATAATCCACGTCGCCATCTCCAGTATTCCCGCGGTTCGCCATCCCCGCCCGTCCCGGTTGAGTTGGTTAGAATCCGACGAGAGCCTGCCGGGAGCCCATCCTGAACCCAACGCTTTCCAACGTCCGCGTCCTCGATCTCTCGACCTCCGCCGCCGGCGCGTGGTGTTCCCGCGTGCTCGCCGATTTCGGCGCCGATGTGATCATGGTCGAGGGTCCCGAAGGCCATCCGCTTCGCGGAGAACCTCCTTTCGATGCGGTCGGCAACGGTATCGCCGCGGCACTCTTCCTCGCGAACAAGCGAAGCGTCGTCCTGGACCTCAACGAAGCGAACGACCGGGCGAAGGCGCTCGCCCTGGCCAAACACGCGGATGTCGTCGTTTCAAGCTACGCACCGGCCGCGCTTTCCGAACTGGGGCTCGAATACCCAGCCTTCCGGAACGAGCGGCTCATCCTCTGCCACGTCACGCCCTTTGGTATGACGAGCGCCCGCGCGAACGATCCAGCCAACGAACTGACGGTCGCCGCTATGTCCGGTTGGGCTTCGCTCAACGGCGATGCCGATCGTTCGCCGCTGAAACCCTCCGGCCACCAGGTCGCCTTCTGCACCGGTACGGCTGCCTATGCCGCGATCGTCTCCGCGCTCTATTACCGCGAAGAGAACGGAGGCATAGGCCAGGAAATCGATATCGCCGAACTCGATGTGATGGTTTCGACCGCCTCGCCGGCGGTCCTTCGCGCGCAGTACCTCGGCACCCCGGGCACACGTCGCCAGAGTATCGACATCACAACCGGTCCCGTCCCTATCCGCGATGGCCACTTTGCTCTCACCATCAGCCGCGCCCATTTCTGGCGCGACGCTATGAACGTGCTCGGCCTCACCGACCTTGCTGAAGACCAGCGCTACGAAACCTCCTGGTACCGCGCCGCCCACAAAGATGAGTACACGTCGCGTGTCGGCGAGGCCATGTCTACCTGGTCGAAGGCCGACCTGTTCGAACAACTTGCAGCCCGCCGCGTTGTTGCCGGTCCCGTCCTCACCATGGAGGAGCTCCGCAACAGTGAGCACCTCGCAGACCGTGATTTCTGGACAACACTCGGCGAAACGACTTACCCCGGCGCGCCGTTCAAGATGTCGGAGACCCCCTGGCAGCTCCACGATCCTGCGCCCGCAACTGGCGCGCGCACCGCGGAGTGGAAGTCGTGAGCGGCCCACTCGCGGGACTCCGCGGCATCGTCCTCACGCAGGCATGGGCCGGTACCTACTGCACCGAGCTCCTCGCCTTCATGGGCGTGGACCTGGTCCAGATCGAGGTACTCCAGCGCCCCGATGCCTGGCGCGGCAGCTACGATGCGCCGCTCGCCGGCCGGATGAAAGACATCCCCACCGCCGAGCACCCCTGGAACTGCAATTTCCTCTACAACTCCGTGAACCTCAACAAGCGCTGCATCACCCTCAATCTCCAGCACCCGGACGGCATGGCCACCTTCAAGCGCCTGCTTCCCTTTGCCGACTTCGTCGTCGAGAACTTCTCGCCCCGCGTCCTCGGCAATCTCGGAATCGACTACGAAGCCATGCGCGAAATCAAACCGGACATCATCCTCTGCAGCCTTTCCGCCTACGGGCACACCGGCCCGTGGGCGAACATCCCCGGCATCGGCGGCACCATCGAACCAACCTCTGGCATGTCCGCCCTCCTCGGTTACGTGGATGGCGGTCCCATGAACTCCGGCCAGATGTACCCCGATGCCGTTGCCGGCCTCAATGGGTTCGCGGCCCTGGTCACCGCGCTCCGCCACCGCCAGCAAACCGGCGAAGGCCAGTACATCGACCTCTCCATGCAGGAAGCGAACCTCGTCTTCGTCGGCGATGCCGCCCTCGAGTACATTCGTACCGGCTCCCAGCGCCCGCGCCGCGGAAATCGTCACCCGCGCTGGGCGCCCCACGGCATCTTCCGCTGTGCCGGCGAAGAGCAATGGGTCGCCCTCTCTTGCGAGTCAGAAGAGCAATGGTCCGCGCTCAAGCGCGTCCTCGGCGCCCCTTCCCTCGAAGCGCTCGAATTCGCCACGAACCTGGATCGCAAGGCCAACGAAGACGCCCTCGAATCCGCCATCGACGCAGTCACCCGCAACCGAACGCGCGATGAACTCGTTCGGGTGCTCCAGTCGGCCGGCGTCATCGCCGCTCCCGTGCTCAACCCGCTGGAGGTCGCCGCCGACCGCGACCTGCGTGACCGGCACGTCGTCATGGAGGTCACCCACCCCGAAGCCGGTACATGGCCACAGTCCGGCATTCCGTGGCACTTCTCGGCGGTTCCGAATCCCCCGTTGCGGCCTGCCCCGCGCCTCGGAGAGCATTCGGCCGAAGTCCTGGCCGACCTGCTCGGCACCACAACAGAGGAATACGAATCGCTGGTCGCGGCTGGCGTCAGCGGAATCGTCCCGCCGAAGTAAGCGAGGAGAACTCATGAACTACACCCAGATTCATTACGACATCCGCGATGGTATCGCCTGGCTGACGCTTAACCGGCCCAAAGCCCGCAACGCCCAGAGCCGCATCCTCATCGAGGAGCTCGATGCCGCCTTCGACGCCGCCTCCCACGACCCGGCCGCTCGTGTCATCGTCCTCCAGGGCGAAGGCGATCACTTTTCCGGCGGCCACGATCTTGGCAGCCCGGAGGAAATGGCCGATCGCGAGGTTCGCCCCATCGGAGCCGGCCTGCGCGGCCGCTATACCCGTTCCTGGGACCTGAACATCGACCCCACCCTGCGCTGGCGAAACGTCCCAAAGCCCACCATTGCCGCCGTCCAGGGCTACTGTATCTTCGCCGGCTGGATGATCGCCTCGGCCTGCGACGTGGTCATCGCTGCCGATGATGCGATGTTCCTCCCCACCAACTTCCAGTACTTCTCCGTGCCGTGGGACCTCCATCCGCGGAAAGCCAAGGCCATCCTCTTCGAAAGCCGACTGGTTGATGCCAGGGAGGCCGAGGAGCTCAACTTCGTCAGCTGGGTTGTGCCGCGCGCCCGCCTCCGCGAGGAGGTCGAAGAGTACGCTGCCCGCGTTGCGGAAAACGACCCCTTCCAGCTCCGCATGATCAAACTCGCAATCAACCAGGCCCAGGATGCGCAGGGCTTCACCGGCCACATTTACGGTGCGCATGCGCTGCACATGCTCTCTTCCACTGGCGAAGCCGACCCCGACTACGCACTCCGCAAACCCGAAGGCAAGCGCCGCCCGATGGTGCAGCGAGCCTTCGAAAACTACGAGCGCCGGAAGTCTCGCCTCGCCGCGAACGACACCCCCTGAGGCGGCGTCCCGGGAAGGCACGAAGGTCTCAACGGACGCTCTCAGCGCGCGCCGCGTGGCGAGGGATTGATGGCGGCTCGCGTGTCCGACGCAGCCTCCCAGGCGGCCCACAGCACCATGCCGACGAACGCCGCGACTGCGTGCTGGCAATCCGAAAGGCTCTGCCACCCGGCAACTCGAACCACCAGAAACCCCCAGAGCGCCGCCAGCGCCCATCCGCGATAGGGGCGCGGAAGACTGGCGCAGAATGCCCCGATACAGGCGAAGCACCCGGCGGACGCTCCCGAGTCCGGGTGGGCGATAGCCCGCGATGCGGCTGCATTCCCCAGCTCGGATGCTAGCCTCAGCACCAGCAGGACAGTTGTGCTGCTCAAGAAATCTCCGGCGAAGAACGTCACCGCTGCGCGAACAGTGCCCCAACAGATCTCGAACAGGGGGAGGGAAGTCCCCACAAGCAGAAGAATCGTCCACGAGAACCCTGCGTTGGCCTGGAAAAACGGGCTGAAGAGGAAGCGATGAACCTCGCCGTGGGTCAAAACGTTCCAGTCGATCGCGAAGTGATTGCTGAGCGCCGTATTCCAGGAAGGCTTGAAATGTGTTGCAGTTTCGCTGGCCGCCACCAGCACGATCACGGTTGCGCTGAACCACGGGAAGCGCGCCCGCCGTCCCGCCCAGCTGAACCGGCCACTGGCCTCATTCCCGGGCATGGCGCTTCGGCCACCGGACCCGCAATGGCAACTTCCCCGACCGTTCGCCGGCGCGGGCGACCGCCACGGCGAGGCTCGGGAGTTGCAGGTCGCTTCGGAAACAAAGGTAGAGCGGCTCCCATCGCGGGTGCCACTTCTCCTTGTAGGTTCGAAGCCCGGCGAAATTGAACAACTCATTCCCTCGGGCGTATAGCAATCGCAACGCCGACGGGACTAGACCGGATCCCTCAAGGTTCGCCAGCGGCGTCATGCCGAGGGTCAGACCTTCGAAATTGCAGTCACGAAACCGTTCGACCAGGGACACGATGAGGAGGTCCATCACGCCATCGGGAGCATCTGGCCGGCGACGCATCATGTCGAAGTTACCGTTCGCTGATCGATAACTTGGGATGATGTTGACGAAGGCCTCTAGCCTTCCTGTCGCCGAACGCGCGAGGGCGAAGCTGGAGCTTCGCGCGTAGTCGCGGCTGAATGCCCCGAGGGTGAACGAACGTTCCCGGTGGCCGTCGTTCTGCAACCACAGGTCCGAAACTTCCTCGATCTCGGAAACCACCTCGTCGGAAATCGGCGGGTCGATGAATTCGACTCGGACGCCGGCCTGCGTAAGGCGGTTGATGGCATTCCTCATGTGCTTGAAGGATTTCCCCGCCAGGGAGAACGACCGAACATCCACGATGGCCTCTTCGCCGATCTTCAATGACTGCATACCCGCCAGCGCGAGTTGTTCCCGTCCCGAAGGTGTCACCTGATGAAAACAGAAGGCCCAGCCGTTCCGGTCGCAAAAGTCGGCAAACTCCCCTACCACGCGCCCGAGGGCTGCGGGCTCGCCGATAGGCTCGCCCAGCGCGACGGCCGAGTGACCAACGACTCGGTAGCCAATGAACGCCTCGCCCACGGAAGGAAAGAAATACGATTTGTCGGGAAGCAGATGGAAGAACGCGAGCGAACTCGTCGCATAGGCGTCGAGGATCGACTCTACCCGTCGGCGCTCTTCGCGGCCGAGAGTGGCCCTGTGAATCACCGGGTGGAGCAGGTGGTACAGGCCCACCATCAGCACACAGAGGGCCGAAACGCGCACCGAGTCGATGAACCAGCTCCCATGCCTGGTCGTTGGGACAATGGTGGTTGATGGGAGCACGAAGAGAAGCCGGAGCGCGTCCTCAAGAGCGTCGGCAAAAGAGGTGTGGTCGGCGAAGTGCCGGTCCAGGAAGTAGAGCCCGAGGACGCCGTAGACGAACACGCCGGCTTCGCCAAGGAGCAGCCACAGGAGACCCTGCCTGGCCCGCATCGGATCGGTGCGGGCGGGAAACTTCGGCGCGGCCGGAAGCAAAACCAGAAGCAATGCCGCATTTGTGGCAATTCCAACGTAGTCCACCCGCTTCAGCGGATGCGCAATCAGGGCGACGGCAAGAGCCGCGACCGACAACCGCCAGGCCTGGCGTTTCCCATGGAGCAGGCCCCACGCCGATGCCACCATCGTCAGCCCTGCCGCCAGCAGCATGTAGCGAGACGATTGGATGGCCAGGTGGGGAACGTAGCCGTGAACGGGCCCAATGTGGAGGAACAGTCTCCGTTTCGCCGCGAGCAGGATGTTCAAAACGCCGACAAGCAACACCGCGCCCGAGGCCAGCCGGCGAAATCCTCCGCCCGGCATGCCCGGCCGGCTACCGGTCGTCGCATGCATTGCGTTTCACCCTTCGCACGAGTAAAGCGGCAGAGGCGCCTGCCACGAACGGTAGCCAGGTCTCGAGCAGCCGGAATGTGACGACCACCAGCACCGTCGAAGGGCCATCGACCCCCGCGCGCCTGAGCGACAATCCGAGGCCGGCTTCCGCGAACCCGAGACCTGCAGGAAGAAAACTTACGATCGAAAAGAGGACCCCCACCGCGTAGGCCGTCAGCGGTGTCATGACCCCGGTATGCACCCCGTAGGCCGCAAGCGTGGCCCAGAGAGTCGCAATGCCCGCGAGTTCGACGAGCACTCCCGAGAACACCGGCAATGAAAACGCGCGCGGCTTCCGGAATAGGTCCCTGAGCACGGTGCGCATCTCCAGGGCCGGCTCCGAAGCGGCTTCATCGGTGGCCTCGTGAAGCCGAAGCATGTGCCGAACTCGGCCAAGGATGGCTGCCTCGATTCGATGCACGAAAAGGAACAGCCGTTCGCTGGTCACGATTGCCACCATCGTCGCGATGAGCGCCACGCAATACGCCACGAACACGCTCGCCGCGGCAACCTCAATCGGCGACAGGCTGCCTGCCGAGAACTCCAGCAATAACGCCGCAGCGAGAACCGCTGCGAACGTGAAATGGCCAATCTGGGAGACGAGAAGATAGCCGGCCACCGCTTTGCCGGTCCGCTCCCCCATCCGGCGCGCCTCTCCGACCGCGACCCCCACCCCGCCAAGGCCGCCCGAGTACACAATCGCAAGGTTGTAAAAGTGGGCTGCAGTGCCCACGAGCGCTGCCCGGGGAAATGTCAGCCGCAATCCGGCGGAGGCCATGCAGGTCCAGACGAGCGCCGCGTACGCAACGAGATACCCAGCTGCACAGGCGACTGCCAGCGATAGGAGAGCGCGGTCCGCTTCACGGAGCGATGACAGTGCGGTCGAGGCCTCGGCCCGGTTGATGAGGACGAAGGCTGCGCCCAGGCACAGGATCGCCAGCAACCCCGAGACTCTTGCGATCCGCACGTTCAAGTGGGCCGTCCTCGATGCGTATCAGAACCGACTGCTACGCACGTTCCAGTGTTGGCGCGGCGGGATTGCAGTCAACGCCGAATGGCGGCGGAACAGAACGTTTGGTAAAGCTCGCGGGGGCGGACGGGCTCCGGGGTGTCACGCTTCGGAGAATCAGTGGCCGGTGTATTCCGGCGCCCGCTTTTCGAGGAAGGCGCGCCGGCCCTCCTCGCGGTCGGCGGTCTGCCCGGCCAGCGTTTGCGCGACCGCCTGGAAGTCGTAGGCCTCGTCGATGGTGCGCCACCAGCCCTTGTGGATCGCCGCCTTCGTCAGCCCCAGCGAGGTCGTCGGGCCCTCCGCGAGCCGCTCTGCCAGCAGTTCGCTCGCACCCTCAAGTTCTGGGTCCGGCACTAGCCGGTTCACCATTCCCAGCCGCTCCGCCCGCGCACCATCAATGCTGTCTCCGGTAAAGGCCATCTCCATCACGATACCCAGCGGCAGGAAGTAGTGGAGTTGGTTCACACCCGTGGCCATCGCCCATTTCACGAACGGGATAGCGAAATTCGCCGTCTCCGAAGCTACTCGGAGATCAGCGGCCATTGCCAGGTTGAGGCCGGCGCCATGGGCATGCCCTCGCACCGCCGCAATCACCGGCTTTGGCAGCCTCCGTATCGCATCCACCACCTGGATCCAGCGGTACGGCGCGTGCACGTAGTTCTTGATTTCGTCTGGCCCCTTGGCCCGGCTGTACCCCTCCGACTCCAGCCCCGAAAGGTCGTCCCCCGAACAGAAGGATCGTCCCGCGCCGGTCAGGATGATCGCCCGCACGGCCGCATCCTCTTCGAGCCTGGTCAGCGCATCGAGCAACTCATAGCCCATGCGCACGTTGATTGCGTTCAGCCGCTGCGGCCGGTTCAACGTGATTCGCCCGATCGCGCCCGTCGTCTCAAGGATGATCGTTTCGTAGCTTTCCATGGCACTTCCTTCCATCGTTTGGCTATCCGAGTGCACCCGCGGCGCGGAGGTCAGCGATTCGCTCGTCCGGCAGCCCCGCAAACTGCCGCAGCACCCGCTCGGAGTGCTCGCCCAGTTGCGGCGCATGGCGCGGCTGGACCATTCCGTCGTCGCCCCAGCGCCACGGCAGCCCCGGCAGCACGCGCGGCGTGCCGTCCGCCTCGACCACCGTCTGGTAGAAGCCGCGCTCCCACAGGTGCGCGTCTTCGAACATCTGGTTCGACGAGTAAGAGGCGCTCGCCGGTACTCCGGCTGCCTGTAGCGTCTCCATCGCCTCGATCGCGTCTCGGGTTTGTGCCCAATCTGCCAGCCGAGTCTCGATGGCCTCTCGATTCGCCATGCGCTCCACCTCCGAGAGTCGCTCGAACTCCGAAAGCACACCGGTCACCCCGCACAGTGCCCGCCATTCCTCGTCGTCAGTGACACCGATGGCAAGCCAGGCATCTTCCCCGTCGGCGCGGAAGACGTTGTACGGCGAATGCGCCTGGTGCCGGTTGCCGAGGTAACCCGTTTCGGGCCGCTCCCCCTGCGCCGCGAGTAGCGCGCCCGGCATGGTCCAGAGAAGTCCTTCGAGCATCGAAAAGTCGATGTGCCGGCCGCCGCTCCGTTCGCGGTCGTGCAGCGCTGCAACAATTCCGAAGGCCATGAACAGCCCGCACAGCGGATCGGCCCAGGCCAGCCCCGTCCGCGGTTCCCCGCCTCCCGGAGCGTTCGCTTCAGCGAACCCGGAATACGCGCTCAGCAGATTGCCGTAGGCCACCCACCCCGCCCCCGGCCCCTTCCGCCCCAGCCCCGAGGCCGACAGCAGCACGATGTCCGGGTTGATAGCGCGGAGGTCTGCGTAGCCCAACCCAAGCCGTTCCATCACGCCCGTCGCGAAATTCTCGACCACTACATCGGTCTCCCGGAGCAGCGCGCGGATCGCGTCCAGCGCCCCCTCCGCCCTGAGGTCCAAGCAGAGTCCGAGCTTGGATTCTCCGAGGACATCGTGAAGCTCCGAGGCCCGCCCCGCGTCTGGCTTACCCGGTCCCTCCACCTTGATGACCTCGGCACCCATGAGCGCGAGGTACCTCGTACAGGTCGGGCCTGCGATCACCCACGAGAAATCCAGGACGCGGATGCCGGACAGGGGCAGGCCGTCTCCGCCTGCCCCGCCCGGCGCCCGCGGCTCCCATTGCGCTGGATCGGGGGCTGCGCTCGGAGGAGCTTCGGCCGATGGCGGCAGCCCGAACGGAAGCCGGGGCATCTTGAATCGTCGGCCGTCCTCCGAAGTCGCTTCGACAAAGAATCCCCGCGACGCGAGTTGCGGTTCGTCGAGCATCGCTCCAACGGACCCGAACGGAAAGCATGGAACGTGCGCCTCCTGGCACACGCGAAAGATTTCCACCTTGCCCCTCGTCCGGCTCCATTCCGCCATGTGTGCGAACACTTCCTGGTAGTTCGCCGTGCGCCCGGCCCGCGTCGCGAACTTCGGGTCTGCAGCCCAGGCCGGCTTGCCGAGGACCTCGATCCAGCGCTCCCACTGGTGTGGTTCCCGTGGCGAAATCGCGACGAACCCGTCGCAGGTTGGCAACACAGGGATGACCGCGCTGCCTCCAGGTTCGCGCCCCCCGCGAGCAGCCGGCTGCCCACCGAATCCCGGGATCGCGAGCTCCCGCGCCGCCATCAACGAAAGCGCTTCCTGAGCCGAGACATCGATCAGCTGGCCGCGGCCTGTCTTCCCCTGCTGGAACACGGCGTGCATCACGGCGCACGCTGCCGTCAGGCCCGTGATGAAATCGGCCTGGTCACCCGCGGCCCGCACTGGCGGCTCCATCTCAACATCGTCGACATGCCCCACAAGAAGCCGCGCGATCCCGCTCGCGTGAAAGGCCACCAGGTCGTTCCCCCTGAAGTCGCGCCGGGGCCCGGATATCCCGAACGGCGTGATGGTTGCGACGACGAGCCGTCCATGTTTTACAGCAAGCTCGTCCGGTTCCAGCCCGAGCGTCCGCAGGTCGGCCCAAGAAAGGTCGATGACCACCGCGTCGACACATCCTATGAGCTCTCCGAGCGACCGCCGGCCCTCGCCCTCGCGCAGATCGAGGTCGAGCACTTTCGTGTTCGACGAGAGAGTCCAGTCCTCCGGGTCCGCCTGGCCGGATCTCCTCGGCGGCCAGGGCACTCGCACCACTTCCGCGCCCATCTGCGCGAACAGGTGGCCGCAGATCTGCGCTGCCCGCCCGCCGATCTCCAACAGGCGTATCCCGGCCAGCACCCCGGTCATCGGCTACACCGAACCGCGCCACGACTTCGCCACGGCGCCAACCGAAGAGACCTCGGTGTCCTTGCCATCAGTCTGCGATTCTAAACAACCGGCCGCCCGGCAACCGGGCTAAAACGCCCGGGTGCGTCTGGAATCACCGAATTGGTCGCGCCGGGCCCGAGAATCACGGGGTAACCGGGTCCGCCGGCGATGTCTCTGGGCGCACCATCGCCGAGGCGTTGAGTGGCTGATCGATGGAGAGCTTGTCCAGGGCCAGCCCTTCCTCCGAGAACAGGTGAAGCCGGTCGATATCGAGCATGAGCTGGACGTTCTGCCCGGCGCGGGCGCTGGTCCGCGAATCCACCCGCGCCATCAGCCGGTCTTCGCCCACGATCAGGTAGAGGAACCGCTCATTGCCCATCATCTCCGTAACATCGACGTGCCCGCTGATATGCTCCCCTGGGGTCTGTGCCCGGATGAACGCCTCGTCGTGAATGTCTTCGGGCCGGATGCCTCCCGTGACCTTTTTCCCAAGGTGCTCCGCGAGACCCCGGGCACGCTCGGCGGCAATCGGCACTCGAAAGCCGGAGAACTCCACCGCCATGTCGTCGACTGTCCCGGTCAGTTTCCCCTCCAACAGATTCATCGAAGGGCTGCCGATAAATCCGGCGACGAACACGTTGTCCGGGCGGAAGTAGAGGTCGTCGGGCGTACCAACCTGCTGCAGGATGCCGTCCTTCAACACCGCCAGCCGCGTCGCCATCGTCAGCGCCTCCACCTGGTCGTGCGTGACGTAGATGAATGTCGTACCCAGCCGTTCGTGGAGCTTGCTCAGCTCTGTCCGCGTTTGAACGCGAAGCTTCGCGTCGAGGTTCGAAAGCGGCTCGTCGAATAGGAACACCTTGGGTTCGCGCACAATCGCTCGTCCCAGCGCCACCCGTTGCCGTTGCCCTCCCGAAAGCTGAGCCGGTTTTCGCCGCAGCAGTTCCGAGATGCCGAGTGCTTGGGCGGCATTCTCAACCCGGCGACGGATCTCATCGCGCGGAGTCCGGTGCATCCGCAGCCCGAACGCCATGTTGTCGAACACCGACATGTGCGGATAGAGCGCGTAGGACTGGAAGACCATCGCCACGTCTCGATCGCGCGCCGAAAGATCGTTCACTCGCTCGCCGTCGAGGTAGACATCGCCGGAGGTCGCATCTTCCAGTCCGGCGAGCACGCGGATCACGGTCGACTTGCCGCAGCCCGAGGGCCCCACCAGCACGAGGAACTCCTTGTCCCGCACCTCGAGCGTCAGGTCGTCCACCGCCATGGTGTTCCCGAATTTCTTGGTCACCCGATCGAAGTAAACGCTTGCCATGTTCGCTGTCCCCCTTAGCCTTTGAGTGCTCCCGCCATGAGCCCCCGCATGAAGAAGCGGCCAAGCAGGACGTAGATGAGCAAGGTGGGCAACGCGGCAATGAGCGCCCCCGCCATCTGTACGTTCCATTCCACGATGAAGCTGCCCGCGAGGTTATTGAGCGCCACGGTCACAGGCTGAAGGTGCGGATTGCTGGTGATCGTCACCGCGAATAGGAAGTCGTTCCAAATGGACGTGAACTGCCAGATCGCGACGACCACGAAGCCGGGAAGAGAAAGTGGAAAGATAATGCGCGTGTAGATCTTGAATATCGAAGCGCCGTCGATCTTCGCCGCCTCCACGAGTTCGGTGGGAATGTTCGCGTAGTAGTTTCGGAAGATGAGCGTCGTTATCGGAATGCCGTAGACCACATGGGTGACGACGAGCCCCCAGAGGCTCCCGTAGAGGTGCAGACGCTGCATCGTCTTCACCAGGGGGATCAACACGCTCTGATACGGGATGAACATGCCGAACAGGAGCAGGAAGAAAATCAGGTCCGAGCCGCGAAAGCGCCACTTCGTCAGGATGTAGCCGTTGATTGAGCCGAGCAGGCACGAAAACAGCGTGGCCGGGATCGCCATCTTGAAGCTGTTCGCCAGGTTGGTATCGAGTGAGGTGTAGGCCTCGCGGAACGAATCGAAGTGGAGCCCCGAGGGCAGATCCCACATCTGTTCGAGGTGCACTTCCTGGAAACTCTTGAGGCCCGTCACGAGAAGGACATAGATCGGCATCAGGTAGAAGGCGGCAAACGTGAGCAGCGCGCCATAGATAGCGATTCGCGACCATCGGAATGTCACAGCCGTGCCTCCCGCCTGAGACTCCAGAACAGATATGGGATGACGAGCACGCTGACGGCCAGCAGCATCACAATCGAAACGGCGGCGCCATCGGCGAAGTGGCTGCCCTGGAATGTCGTCTCGAACATGAACAGTCCGGGAACATCGGTAGCAAATCCCGGGCCTCGCCGCGTCATCGAAATCACCAGGTCGAAAATCTTCAACGACTGGTGGCCGAGGATGATCATGGCGCTCAGCGTCACCGGCCGGAGCAGTGGCAGCGAGATGTGGCGCAGGATCTGGGCCTCACTGGCGCCGTCCACCCTGGCGGCGTCGCGCAACTCGTCGGGGATCGCCCGCAGGCCCGCGAGGTACATCACCATCACAAAGCCCGACATCTGCCACGTCGCCGCGATCACCACGGAGATGATCGCGAGCGGGATCCCGTAGTTGGGGTTGGCCAGGAAGCCGAGGCCCACGCTATGCAGGATGTCGCCGAGGCGCGTATCGCTGTGCACGTACACCACGGTTGGGTCGGTGTACCAGCCGTAGTCGATCGCCTGGCCACCCACTTTCTCGGGCAGGATGTTCACGCCCGCCCGGGGCGCCAGCAACCACCGCCACGCCACACCGGTGACGATGAACGACACGGCCATGGGGAACAGGAAGATGCTTCGGAACAGTCCTTCACCTCTGACATGCCGGTCCAGCAACGAAGCCAGCGTGAAGCCGATCGCCAGGCAGCCACCCACGAAGAACAGCGTGAACACGATGGTGTTCCGGATATCCAGCTGGAAGCGGAAGTAGCTGAACAGGTCGCGGAAGTTCTTCAACCCGACATACGTATAGTCCGGGCGCACCGTGTCCCATCGGCTGACCGAAACCAGCGCGCTCCAGCCGATGAATCCGTACACGAACACGGCCACCGCGAATGCGGAAGGGAGAATGAGGGCGATGGCCACGGCTCGCTCGCTGGTTACCCAGCGAGCGAGTCGGTGGCCAGTGTGCATCGCTGTCGCGGCCACGCTTTGCACTCCGTTACTTGCAGACGCCTGCGTTCCCGCAAGCCGCCGCGAGGCGCGTCTGCAACGTCGCGGCGTCCTTATCCGTTACGAAGGCGGTAACGGCGTCGCTGATATCGGTCAGCCAGCCGGGCTTCACCGCTGCGCCGTGCGCCAGGCTCGGCACGATGGTGTCGCTCTTCCAGTCGCTCATCGCGGATTGGAGATAGGGGTCGAACAGGCTGGCGTCACAGTCAGTTCGTGCGCACACCGAGCCCTTGAGGGGATTGAAGGCTTCCTGCCCCGCCTTGGAACCCACCACCTTCAGCCAGCAAAGGGCGGCATCGCGGTTCGGTGCGTTCTTGGGCAGCCCGAACGTGTCGGAAAGTGCGTCGTACACTCCGTCAGTCCCGGGCGAAGGCAGCCACCCGTAGTTCGTGAAGTTCTTGGCCTTCATGTCACCTTCGAGCCAGTCGCCCATCACGGTCATGGCGGCCTTGCCGCTGATCACCAGGTCGTTCGCCTGGTCCCACGAAAGCGAGCTGTGGTCGCTGTTCACGTAGTCCAGCATCTTCTTGAACGTGTTCAGGGCGTCCTTCACATCGTTGCCCTTCCAGTCGGTCTTCCCGGTCCAGAGCCCGTTGTAGGCATCCGCTCCCAGCTCACCCAGGAGGACCGTTTCCATCAACTGGATCGAAGCGAACGAATCGACGTCGCCAAGTGCGAGGGGCGTAATCCCTTTCGCCTTCAGGGCGTCGGCGACTGTGAAGAAGTCGCTCATCGTCTTGGGCGGCTGCAGTCCGTTGGCCGAGAAAACGTTCTTGTTGTACCAGAGCACGTTCGCGCGGTGGATGTTCACCGGCACGGCGTAGGGCTTGCCTTCGTAGGAAATGATGTCGAGCACGCCCTTCGGGAAGATGTCGTTCCAGCCCTGCTCCTTGAAAAGAGCGTCGAGCGGTTCCATGTACCCCGTCGTTACCCAGCTATCGATGAGCTCATGGCCCATGTGAACCTGGAACGAGTCGGGTGGGTCGTTGCCGAGCATGCGGGTGGTGAGTACCTGCCGTGCGTTGGCGCCACCACCACCGGCGACCGTGGAGTTGACGATCTCCACCGATCCGCCGCACTGGCCTGGATAGAGGCCATAGAGTTTCTCGAGGCCTGCTGCCTCGCCGCCTGTCGTCCACCAGCTGAAGATCTCCAGTTTTCCCGAAGGTGCTCCAGGAGTAGGCGTCTTACCGCCGTTGTCGTCGTCGTCGCCACAGGCGACAGCGATGACTGGAAGCGCCACGAGCGCCGCCATCACCAGTAGCCGTTTCCACCACGAGTTCACGTGGCCTCCTTCTCGGGGTCTTAACCCGTGCGAACTGGCGGCATCGTAAATCGCAATTTTCGGCAGCACATGAACAATTGGTACCTGTTTAACGGGACGAAAGTTCAGAACCGCAAACGGCGAAGAGCGTCATCTACCGTTCACCCGAAACGCGGCCACCACCGGCCCCGTTCGTTGGCGCGCTCGGGCCCCAAATCTGGTCCCAACGGACATGCCCGCGCCGGTCCGGCTCGGCGCAACCTGTATGCCGTGCATTCCATTTCGCATCGAAAGGCAGACGGGCAATGACGCGCACCAGCCTCACCGCATGGCGGGCCATCCCCAAATCAACGCCTGCGGGGGCCCTTGCTCCCAACCTCCTGGACTACGCGGAGGCTTGCCGCCAGTTCGACTGGGCCGCAGCTCGCGCCGAGCTCGACGGACTACCCGGGGGAGGTCTCAACATCGCCCACGAGGCGATTGATCGTCACGCCCTGGGCGAACGGGCCTCCCGGACTGCGATCCGCTGGCTCTCCCGGTCTGGCGCCCGCCGGGACATCACGTACTCGGAGCTTCGTTCCGGGACCAACCGGTTCGCAATCGTCCTGCGTTCGCTCGGTGTAGGTGATGGCGATGTGGTATTTGCCCTTTGCGGCCGCATCCCCGAGTTGTACGTCGCCGCCCTCGGCGCCCTCAAGAACCGCAGCGTCTTCTGCCCGCTCTTCTCCGCGTTCGGACCCGAACCGATTCACCAGCGGATGTCGATCGGCAAGGGCCGGGTCCTCGTCACCACTCCAGCGCTGTACAAGCGCAAGGTGGCCCCCATCCGCGAATCGCTTCCAGACCTTAAAGAGGTGCTGCTCGTCGCCGGGCCGGATGAGTCCGACGTACCCGGCACCCGCAATCTTGCCCGCCTGATGGAAGCTGCCGGCGATGACTTCACCATTCCCGACACGGCACCCGAAGACCTGGCGTTGCTCCACTTCACCAGTGGCACGACCGGCAAGCCCAAGGGCGCGATGCACGTCCACGAGGCAGTCGTCGCCCACCACGCTACTGGCAGCTTCGCTCTCGACTTCCACGATTCGGACATCTTCTGGTGCACCGCCGACCCGGGATGGGTGACGGGGACCTCCTACGGGATCATCTCGCCGCTCACCCATGGCCTCACGATGGTGGTCGATGAGCAGGAGTTCGATGCAGCTCGCTGGTACCAGGTGCTCCAGGACGAACGTGTGACCGTTTGGTACACCGCGCCGACTGCGATCCGCATGCTCATGCGCGCTGGGAGTGAGCTGCCAGCCCGCTACGATCTGAGCGCGCTTCGATTCATCGCAAGCGTCGGCGAGCCCCTCAATCCCGAGGCAGTCGTCTGGGGCAGCGAAGTCCTCGGCCACCCGATCCACGACAACTGGTGGCAGACCGAAACCGGCGGGATCATGATTGCGAACTACGCGGCCATGGAGATCCGCCCCGGGTCCATGGGCCGGCCGCTCCCCGGCGTCGAGGCTGCCGTCGTGCGCCGGGACGGTGACACGCTCACGGTCATTACCGAACCGGAAGAGGAAGGCGAACTCGCCCTTCGCCCTGGTTGGCCCTCGATGTTCCGTGGCTACCTTGGCGAAGACGAGCGCTACCGGAAGTGCTTCGCCGGCGGCTGGTATCTGACCGGTGACCTCGCGCGCATCGATGCCGATGGTTACTTCTGGTTCGTTGGCCGCGCCGATGACGTCATTAAGTCGTCCGGGCACCTCATCGGCCCATTCGAAGTCGAAAGCGTCCTGATGGCGCACCCGGCGGTCGCCGAGGCGGCGGTTATCGGAAAGCCCGACCCCATGGCCGGCGAACTGGTGAAGGCCTTCGTTTCCCTTCACCCCGGGTACGAAGCCGGCGAAGCGCTCCGCCTCGAAATCCTCGGGTTCGCGCGCCAGCGGCTCGGCGCGGCGGTCGCTCCGAAGGAAATCGCTTTCAGCGAATCTTTGCCACATACGCGCAGCGGCAAGGTCATGCGCCGCCTGCTGAAAGCCCGCGAACTCGGCCTCCCCGAAGGCGACCTTTCTACCCTGGAGAACGCCTGATGGCCGCTTCGACGAATCTCCCGGCGGTGTGCGATGCCTGATTCCCTTTCGACCGAGGACGAACTCGACCTTCTCCGCCAGATGTTGCTCATCCGCCGCTTCGAAGAAAAGTGTGCCGAGCTGTACAGCGCCGGCAAAATCCGTGGTTTCCTGCACCTCTACGTCGGCGAGGAGGCCGGTGCCGTCGGCATGATGCGGGCGCTTCGACTCGAAGATGCGGTCATCGCCACCTACCGGGAGCACGGCCACGCACTCGCCCGCGGCATCTCCGCTCGCGCCCTCATGGCCGAGATGTTCGGGAAGCTTGAAGGGACCTGCCGGGGCCGAGGCGGCTCAATGCACATCTTCGATGCCGCCACCCGGTTCTATGGGGGAAACGCCATCGTCGGTGGCGGCCTGCCAATCGCCGTCGGCCTCGCCCTCGCCGACCGGATGCAGGATCGCCGGCGGGTGAACGCGTGCTTCTTTGGCGAGGGCGCCATGGCCGAAGGCGAGTTCCACGAATCTATGAACCTTGCGGCGCTCTGGCGCCTGCCCGTGCTTTTCATCTGCGAAAACAACCTCTACGCGATGGGCACGGCCCTGCAGCGCTCCGAATCGCAGACCAACCTCGCGCTCAAAGCCAGCGGCTACAACATGCCTGCCTGGAGCGTCGATGGCATGGATATCCACGCAACGATCGAAGCGGGAGCCCGGGCGGCTGAGATGGTCCGAGCCGGTGGCGGCCCGGTCTTCCTCGAAGTAAAGACTTACCGCTTCCGCGCGCACTCCATGTACGACCCCGAGCTCTATCGACAGAAGAGCGAAGTCGAGGAATGGAAGGAGCGTGACCCCATCGACCGGCTACGGGGCACGCTCGAATCCACGGGGGCGCTCGATGGGGAAGGCTTCGCCCGCATCGAGGCGGCCGTCATGGACGTGATCGACGACGCGGTCGCGTTCGCCGAGGCGGGGACATTGGAGCCCGTTAACGAACTCGAACGCTTCGTCTATTCGGAGGTGGAGAGATGAAGACCACCTACCGCGACGCGATGCGCGCAGCCATCCGCGAAGCCATGCAGCGCGACCCACGCGTGTTCCTGATGGGCGAGGATGTCGGCGAGTACGGCGGATGCTTCGCGGTATCCAAGGGGCTCCTCCAGGAGTTCGGCCCGGAGCGCATCCGCGATACTCCGCTCTCGGAGTCTGCGTTCGTCGGGGCCGGCATCGGCGCAGCAATGAACGGCATGCGGCCCATCGTCGAGATCATGACCGTCAACTTCAGCCTCCTCGCGCTCGACCAGATTCTGAACAACGCGGCGACGCTTCTTCACATGTCGGGTGGCCAGTTCAACGTTCCCCTGGTCATCCGCATGACCACGGGCGGAGGGCGCCAGCTCGCCGCCCAGCATTCGCACAGCCTCGAAGGCTGGTACGCCCACATCCCCGGCATCAAGGTGCTCACGCCCGGCACACTCGAAGATGCCCGCGGCATGCTCTGGACCGCACTCGAAGACCCCGACCCGGTCCTCATCTTCGAAAACGCGCTCCTCTACAACTTCGAGGGCGAACTGGCCGACGACGCGGGCCCGGTCGAAATCGCCCATGCGCGGTTGCTTCGGGAAGGCGCCGATCTCACGCTGTTCACGTATGGCGGCTCCGTGCCGAAGACGCTCGCGGCCGCCGAAACTCTCGCTGCGGAAGGGGTGCGCGCCGAAGTCGTGGACCTGCGTAGCCTGCGCCCCCTCGATAACGACGCCATCGTCGATGCCGTTCGGCGCACGCATCGCGCGGTGATTGTCGACGAAGGATGGCGTTCGGGAGGCATCTCGGCGGAGATAATGGCACGCATCATGGAAAACGCGTTGTATGAACTGGATGCACCTGTGGGACGCGTTTGCACTGTCGAGGCGCCTCTGCCTTATTCGCACCACATGGAGGAGGCCGCGCTCCCACAACCGGAGAAGATTGTCGCCGGCGCGCGCCGCGTGATGGGACGCGATGGTTGACTTTTGCATGCCCTCGCTCGGCGCCGACATGACAGAAGGCACCATCACCAGGTGGCTCGTGAAACCGGGCGACACCGTGAAGCGAGGCGATGTCGTCGTCGAAATCGAGACCGACAAGGCCGACATGGAAGTCGAGATCTGGGATGGCGGAGTGGTCGAACGCATCCTGGTCCCCGAGGGTGAGAAGGTGCCCATCGGTACGCCTTTGGCTGCGCTGGTCGCCGCCGGAGAACCCGGGGCGGCTGTGCCAGCGCCCGAACCGCAACCCGCGCCGCCCGCGCCGCCGGTACAGCCGAGACCCCTGGCGCATCGTGCGACACCGACCGCGCAAATCCTGGCGCAACGCCTGGGAGTGGATCTTTCCCGTGTTCGCGGGACCGGAGTAGACGGCGCGATTACCCGTGCAGATGTTTCACGAGCGGCCGCACCGGCTGGCGAAGCGCCCCATCCCGCGCCCCGCAGCCTTCTTATCTCGCCCCGCGCGCGGCAGCTGGCCCGCGAACGCGGCATCGACGTGTCTGCCATCGTCGGCACCGGACCTGCCGGATCCATCACGGCCGCCGACATCGACCGCGCCGCGCCACCCCAGGCCCCTGCTCCAGAACGCCCCGAGCCTGCTGCCGGCGCGCCGGCGGTTCCGCAAGCTCCCAGGATTCACCGCCGCGGTCCCATTGCTGCCCTCATGGAGCGAGCGAACCGCGAGATTCCGCATTACTACCTGGGCATCGATATCGATCTCTCCGCCGCCCTCGAATGGCTGCGAAACGAGAATGCCCGGCGCCCGGTCACCGACCGAATCCTCTACAGCGCACTGCTCCTGAAGGCGACCGCGCTCGCCGCCCACGAGCACCCCCAGATGAACGGCTACTGGGAAGACGGCGAATTTCGTCCGGGCGAGGGCGTAAATCTCGCTGTCGCCATCTCGCTTCGCGGCGGTGGGCTCGTTGCCCCTGCCATCAGCGACGCCTCCGCGCTCTCGCTCGGCGACCTGATGAAACAGCTCCAGGAACTTGTCCAGCGCGCCCGCGCGGGGCGCCTGCGCGCATCGGAAATGTCCTCCGGCACCATCACCGTCACCAACCTCGGCGAACAGGGTGTGGACTACGTCCAGGGCGTGATCTACGCCCCGCAGGTCGCGCTCGTCGGCTTCGGGAAGGTGCGCGAACGCCCGTGGGCCGAACAGGGAATGCTAGCCGTCCGCCCGGTTGTTACCGCGACCCTTGCCGCCGACCACCGTGCGAGCGATGGCCACCGGGGCGCCCTGTTCCTTGGCACGATCAATAAACTCTTGCAGGAGCCCGAGCACCTATGAGCGAAGACGAAGCACGCAATGCAATCCTCTCGGTCCTGGGCACGATCGCTCCCGAGGCCGACCTCTCCGAGCTCGAACCCGATGTCGAACTCCGTGACCAGTTGGACATCGACTCGATGGACTTCCTTAATCTCGCGATCGGCCTCCACGAAAAGACCGGCGTCGATATCCCCGAGGAAGATTACGGGCTGGTTGCGACGCTGGACGACTGCATCGCCTATCTGGTGAGCCACGCCGTGTGAACCTGGCCGGAGGTTGCCTCGATGGTGTTGATCATGTCCGGCAGTGCCCATCCCACCCTCGCCGCGGCCGTGGCCAGCGAACTCCATTTGCCGCTCGTCGCTGTTGACCTCCTGCAGTTTCCCGATGCTGAAGTGGTCCGGATCGAGGAATCGGTCCGCGGCGGCGACCTCTACATCGTCCAGCCCACGCCGCCTCCGTCCGAGCGCCACCTCTTCGAATTGCTCCTGCTGGCCGATGCTTCGCACAGAGCGGGAGCCGCCCGCATAACCGCCGTCGTGCCGTTCCTGGGCTACAGCCGCCAGGACCGGCGTGCGGCAGCCCAGCGCGTCGCGGTTGGTGCGCGCGTGGTCGCCGATATGCTAGGGACTGGCAACATCGACCGCATTGTCACGGTCGACTTGCATCAACCCTCCGTCGAGGGCTTCTTCTCGATTCCGGTTGAACACCTGGAGGCATACCAGCTCCATCTCGAAGCCATCCGCGAATACCGCGAGAATGCTGTGGTAGTCGCGCCCGACCTTGGCGCATCGAAGCTGGCCGACCGCTTCGCCAGGGACCTGGATCTCCCCTTCGCCGTAGTCCACAAGGAGCGTCTGAGCGGAGTGGCGGTCGCCGCCTCACGCGTCACCGGGGACGTTTCAGGACGCACTCCGATTATCGTTGACGACATGATCACCACGGGCGGGACCGTCCGCGCCGCAGTTGGCGCACTGCTTGCGGCCGGCGCGCTTCCGCATCCGGTGGTCGCGGCAACGCACGGCATCGTCTCGGACGAGGCCCCCGAAGTGCTGGCCGGTCTCGAGTTGCGCAGGCTGCTCCTGACCGACAGCGTCCCGTTGAACCAAAGCCTCCCGAACCTTCGTGTGGTTGGTCTGGCCGGCCTGCTCGCCGAAGCCATCCGGCGCCTCTCCGAAGGGCGCTCGCTGGCCGACTTCCGCTCGCAGCGCTAACCGGGCACCGAAGCCAGCCGGCGCTCGGCCTCGGCGATAACCAGGCGCACCCTCGCAACGGTATCCGGCGTCACCGAAATCGAATCGATCCCGCATTCCACCAGGAAGGTCGCGAAGTCGGGATCGTCGCTCGGAGCCTGTCCGCAAAAGCTCACCGTCACGCCAGCCCCGTGCGCGGCTTCGATGACCGAGCGGATCATCCACTTCACCGCCGGATCGCGCTCCGTGAAGAGACCGCGCAATTCCGCCGAGTCACGGTCGACGCCGAGGACCAGCTGCGTCAGGTCGTTCGACCCGATGGAGAACCCATCGATACGTTTCGCGAACTCGGCCGCCAGCACCACGTTGGATGGGACTTCGCACATGAGCCACACCTGGAGGCCGTCCGCTCCCCGGGCGAGTCCATTCGCCGCCATTTCCGCGAGTACGTGGTCACACTCCGGGACGGTCCTGCAGAACGGAATCATCACGACCACGTTGGTGAGCCCCATCTCGTTCCGAACCTTCGCGATCGCGCGGCACTCAAGTGCGAAGGCCTCGCGGTAGCCCGGGTGGGTGTATCGCACCGCGCCCCTCCAACCGAGCATTGGGTTCGCTTCCGCAGGTTCGAACCATCGTCCGCCCATCAGTCCGGCATATTCGTTCGTCTTGAAGTCGCTGAGCCGGACCACCACCGGCCTAGGGTATTGCACCGCGGCAATCCGCCCGATCCCGCTCGCCAGGCGATCAACGAAGTATGCCGACGCCGAGCCCCCTCCTCGCGCCAGTTCCTCGATCCGCTCCCGCTCCGCCGCGTCGCCGATGCGCTCGGGATGGAGCAGGGCCATGGGATGGGCGCCGATCTCCTCGCTGATGATGAACTCGATCCGCACCAGGCCAACGCCGTCAACCGGCAACTGCCACCATCGCAGCGCCGCATCGGGGATCGCGAGATTCATCAGCACCTTCGTCTGTGTCGCCGGCGATGCGCCGGCAGGCGGTTCCGCCACTTCGAAGCGCAACTCGCCCTCGAAAACGTGGCCCTCGCTGCCTTCCGCGCAGGAGACGGTTACCGCGTCGCCGGTTTTGAGCGCGGAGGTGCCGTTGCCCGTGCCCACCACGGCCGTCACTCCCAGTTCGCGGCAGACAATCGCCGCGTGAGAGGTCCGTCCGCCAACATCGGTGACCACTGCGCCGGCTTTCCGCATGAGCGGGACCCAGTCGGGCGTGGTCGCCGAAGTGACCAGGATGTCGCCAGTCTCCAGCACCCCGGTATCCGGCGATTGGATGACACGGACACGGCCGGCCGCGATCGCCGCGCCGACGCTCGCGCCGCGGAGGATCGGTTCTGGCTCTTCCAGCAGGCGGTACGTTCGGCCGGGTCTCGATGCGGTTGCGCCGTGCACGGTTTCCGGTCGTGCCTGCACAATCCCGAGTCGTCCTGTGCCAGCTTCTCGCACCCATTCGATGTCCATCGGGCAGCCGTAATGCCGCTCGATGTCGTCCGCCCAGCGGCAGAGCTGCACCGCCTCCGCATCCGAAAGGCAAAGCGTCGTTCGCTCGAGGCTTCCCGTCGCCTCGACTTTCGTGGCCCCTGGGACATCGGAGGCCACCACCTTCTGCAGCTTGTTGCCCAGCTTCCGGCTGATGATCGGAAGGAGCGCCTCTCCCAGCCCGGCCTTGAAGATCACGATCTCATCCGGCGTCGCGATGCCCTTCACCACGGATTCGCCGACACCCCAGTTGCCATTGATCACGGTGACGCCAGGGAAGCCCGTTTCGGTGTCGATCGTGAACAACACGCCGGCGGCGCTGCATTCCGGCCATGCCACCATCTCGTGCACCACCACAGCCAGGGCTGCCGCATCGTGAGCAACCCCGATGCTCTCTCGATAGCTCATCGCCCGCGCCGTAAAGAGCGATGCGAAACATTCGCGGCAGGCGTTCATCACGCCGTCTTCCCCCACCACGCCCAGGTACGAAGCGTGCTGGCCCGCGAAGCTCGCCTCCGGCAGGTCTTCCATCGTGGCGCTGCTGCGAACCGCCACCGCGGCCGGGTCGCTTCCCAGGCGCCGTTTTAACTCTCGGTACGCCGCGCGGACAGCGCTTTCGAGTTCGACGGGCAGCGGGGTGGCCAGCATCGCCGCACGGATAGCCCATGCCGCTTCCTCGATGGTTGCAACACCGGTGGCCCGATCCGCGAGCGCCGTCTTCATTGCGGCCGCCAGGTTCGGGTTCGCCACAAATGCGCGATACCCATCCGCGGTTACGACAAAGCCAGTCGGCACCAGGGCAGTCGAATCCCGAAAGATGCGGTTGAGTTCGCCGAGCGACGCCCCTTTGCCTCCGGCTCGCTCCGCGTCGCCCCGGCCGACAGTCTCCAACCATGCAATGAACGAACTCGGCAACCGCGTCTCGGCCATGTATCGGACCTCAGTTCGGCAGGGCCACAGCCGCCGGCCGTGCCATGGTTAACGCGCCGTGGCGCGCGCTTCGATTCCCTCGGCGAGCCGATCGCAGGTCCACGACACGGTAGTCTCGGTGGCCACTTCCAGCGTTCCGGGCTCCTCGAACAGGTGGCTCGCGCCGGGCACCACGCGGAGTTCAACTGTCTTCGACGCCGCGGCGGCTCCACGCGCGGTGGTCACCAGGCCGTCTCGCGAGCCAACCAGCAGGAGGGCGGGGATGTCCAGCCCGGCAAAGTCCTCGACGGAGGCAGGGGGTGCTCGAAGCACCAGTGCCGCTGGTTGAACCCGCTTCTCCGTGACCGCCTTGAGCGCCACAACCGCTCCCAGGCTCGAACCTGCGACCGCAATTCGAGTCGCATCGATTTCCGGTTGCCTGGTCGCCCAATCGAATACCGCGGCGAGGTCGTCCACGTAGGCTTCCAGCCCCTCCCTCGGGTCGTCGCTCGAGTCCCCGTGCCCGCTCAGGTCGAACAGGACCGCGGCGACATGGTGGTCGACGAACGAACTGGCGATTACCACATTCCGCGGAGATTCCTTCGAACTGCCCAGGCCGTGGACGAACACCACGGCCGGCGCTCGCATACCCGGCGTCATCAGCCTGGTCGCTAGGTCAACGTTGCCTCGCCGGATCTTCGCATCGCGGTGTGACTCGTGGGTCGAAAACTTCTCGATGATCCGGCGCACTTCGTCGTCTTCGACCGGCCTGAAGTCGCGGTAGAACTGGCCGATCGCCCAGAAGTCCGAGTCCTCGTGAAGACAGATGACTTCGTCCGCTTCGTCCTTCAGCCGTCGAAGGGTCGAAGGAGGCCCGACCGGCACTGCGAGGACAACCGGCTTCGCGCCCGCGGCGCGCATCGAGCGCGCGGCGGCCAGCGCCGTCGCACCGGTCGCAATCCCGTCATCGACAATGATGACCGCCCGGCCGCGAACATCGGGACGGCGGCCTCCATCGAATGCGGCCTCTCGCCGGGCAGCTTCGCGAGCCTGCGAGGCGATCTCCCGGTCAAGGTAGTCATGGTTGGCTCCCGTGTCCCGCGCCAGGTCTTCATTGATCCAGGGGATCCCGTCCGCGGTCACCGCCCCGACAGCCAGTTCCGGGTTGCCGGGCGCCCCAAGCTTCCTGGCGACCACCACACCCAGCGTTCCTCCGATGGCGCGGGCCACATATGCAGCCACGGGGACACCCCCACGTGGAATGCCCAGCACTATCGCCCCCGCGAAGCCTCGCGCCTTCACCGCGGCCGCAAGTCTTCGCCCGGCATCGTCACGATCTTCGAACAGCATTGCATCACCTCCCGGGCGCGCGCCGCTCTCGCAGGCTCCAGATTGCTCTGGCTCCTCGCCACTGATGAGGTCCGAGGGGCCGCAATTCGGGGCCCGATCGGCTCAGGTTATCAAGTCACCACAAATGTTAGGGTTCATGCAATTCCGGCCCGGCTCGCTGGAGAACGACCGAGTGCACTTCTTTTTGCTGGCCATCGAAAACGTCAACGCGCGGAAGCTCCGTGCGAGCCTCACAGGCTTCGCCATCGCCATCAGCGTGATGACCGTTGTGACCATGGGCGTCCTCACGCACAGCCTCCGCCAGACTGCCATCTCTGTACTTCAGACCGGAAAAGCCGACTTCTCGGTCGCCCAAAAGGGCGTCTCCGACGTCATCTACAGCTCGATGGATGAAGCCGACCTCACCTTCCTGCAGGAGCAGCCCGGCGTCGAAAGCACCGTCGGCGTCCTCGTTGCGCCGGTCGAACTCGATAGCAAGCACCCATTCTTTCTCCAGCTCGGGCTTCAACCAGACCAGCTCGCTGACTTCGGCGTCGAAATTGTCGCGGGACGAGCGTACGAAGCCGATTCGCCGAACGAAATGATGATCGGTTTCCGTACAGCCCGGGAATTCGGCAAGACAATCGGCGACACCATGGAAATCGATGGCAATGTGTTCACCATCGTCGGTATCTATTCGACGGGGCAGGTATTTGGAGACCAGGCCTGCATGATGCCGCTCGCCGGCTTGCAGGCGAGGGAGCGCAAACCAGGCACCATCACGCTCGCGTTCGTCCAGGTTGCTTCCGGCGCGAACATCGACGCTATCCGCGACCAGATCGAATCGCAACGTCCTGAACTGGCAACCGTGAGGACTGAATCCGAGTTCGGCCGGGTCGACCGGAACCTCGAACTGATCAGCGCTGCCAATGTCGGGGTTTCAGTGCTCGCGCTGGTCGTTGGAGCCGTGATGGTGATGAACACCATGGTCCTCACCGTCTTCGAACGTACTCGCGAATTCGGAGTGCTCCGCGCCGTCGGCTGGTCCCGGCAGCGGGTGCTCGCCCTGGTCATGCTCGAAGCGGTCGCCGTCTCACTGGTGGGAGCGGCTGTAGGAATCGTGGGCGGGTTCTTCGTAATCCAGGCCCTGGAAGAAGTCCCCGACCTGGTCGGTGTGTTCCAGCCTCAGTACCCGGCTTCGGTATTCCTTCGCGCGCTCGCAATAACCTTTGGCATGGCGTTCTTCGGCGCCCTCTATCCTGCCCTCCGTGCGGCCATGCTTGTGCCGCTGCAGGCAATTCGTCATGAGTGAGCCGAACGTTCCAGCCATCGAACTGGTCGACGTCGTCAAGACGTTCGATCGGGGGGTGCTTCGTCCCCTGGACGGCGCCTCGCTGACCATCATGCAGGGAGAGTGGGTTGCTCTCTCCGGCCCGTCGGGCTGTGGCAAATCCACGCTGCTCCACCTGATCGCCGCCCTCGATTCGCCGACTTCGGGGAAGGTCATCGTCAACGGCGAGGACATCTCCGGTCTCCGCGATGTCGATGGCTACCGAAGGAACGTGATCGGACTCGTTTTCCAGTTACATAACCTGCTGCCCGTTCTTTCCGCCATCAAGAACGTCGAGATCGCCATGCTCGGCACGGGCCTCGCCCCGCGGGAGCAGCGTGCACGGGCGAGGGAATTGTTGGAGGCCGTTGGTCTCGGCCACCGGACACGCGTAAAGCCACCGCGGCTTTCGGGCGGCGAGCGTCAGCGCCTCGCCATCGCTCGCGCCCTGGCGAATCGGCCAAGAATCCTCCTCGCCGATGAACCGACAGGGAGTCTCGATTCCGCTTCCAGCAAGGCCGTGCTCGACCTGTTTCGAAAGATCCGTGAAGAACGGGGCCTGACAATTCTCCTCGTGACACACGACCCGTCAGTTGCCGCCCAGGCCGACCGCATCATCCGCATGCAGGACGGCAGGATCGTGAGCCAGGGCGACAATTAGCGGCCCGCTTGCGCCGCCTCCAGCAGGGATCGCACCTCGTCCAGTGCGTTCTCGCCTTCGTCGATCGTCTGGGCAGCGCTGGCGCCAATCGCCGGATCCTGCTTCAGGATCGCCTGCTTCAAGAGCTCCGCTCCCGCAGCCAGGCCATCGCTTGCCCCGTTGATCTTCCCGGTGAGCGTCTGGCTCACCGACCCGGGCGCGGCGAGGCTATCCAGCGCCTTCGCTTTGGCGATCACGAGGTCGGCATCGGTGTTGAGGACTCCCGGCCATTTCGGGTCGGCCTGGGTTTGAGCGGCCGCCAGCATGTCGGCATCGAGAGCGTTCACGAGTTCGCCGAGTTCGGTTGCCAGGCTCAACGCCTGTGCGTAGTAGGTTGTGACCGGATCGGTGGTTGGTCCCGGCGAGGGGGTCTGGAGAGCGGCCGCCGTCGCGGTCGCGCGGATATCGTCGAAGTCATCCTTCCCGTCATCGCCGCAGGCTCCGAGGAGCGCCAACAATGCCCCTCCCGCAAGTACGGCGGCGTAGAATCGCGCGTTCACGCGCGGATCGTATGGCTCCCCGGCCGCTCTGGGGCACGGCCCCTCGGGACGCGATCACGGCACTTGTGGGCCGCCGCCTGCACCGTGTTCAAGCGGCCCTGCCCCGAAGCATCGAAGTGGCCATGCTCCGGCCTCCGCGACGCAGCTGGTCCGCTCCGATGAACAACACCGCCGCAACGGGCGCGGCCATGAACCATTGCAGTGGGACAGCCTCCATGCTGAGTGAGCGGTTCAGGCCCGGGACGTAGACAGCGGCAAGTGCAAGCGAGAGCTCCGCCGCGATCCCCAGGCCCATCCAGCTCTTCAGTCTCAGCCGGAGCCGCTGCCGAAGCGTCCCTGCCCGCACTGCGGCAAGGCAGCCCAACTGCCCTCCGACAATCCCCAGGAACGTCAGGGTCATCGCACCACCGTGGGCGCCATCGAACCCCGAAAGCGATTCGAACGGCCGCCAGCCGTCCACCCAGTAAAAGGCGAGGTAGGCGCCGAGCCCAAGCACCGATTCCAGCAGGCCGAAGAACAGGAAGGTCAACAATCCCAGCCGGAGCGTGAGCAGGGGCCGGCCCGGCGGTTCGGGCGGGTTGTTAAGCGTGTCCGGCGCCGGCTCCTCGGTCCCGAGCCCAAGTGCAGGCAGCAGGTCCGTGCCGACATCGATCGCGAGCGCCTGGATCACCGCGAGCGGGAGTGGGATGCCGATGAGCACGTAGGCCACGAACGGGACCATCTCCGCGACGTTGCTCGTGAAGACGTAGCTAACGAATCTCCGGATGTTGTTCTTGATGGTCCGGCCCTCTTCGATCGCCGCGACGATCGTGGCGAAGTTGTCATCTGCCAGTACGATGTCCGCGGCCTGCTTCGCCACCTCGGTCCCTCGCCGGCCCATCGCTATCCCGACATCGGCCGCGCGCAGCGCCGGTCCATCGTTAACTCCGTCCCCGGTGACAACGACCACCTCGCCCGCCCGCCGAAGCAACTCCACAACTCGCAGCTTCTGCTCCGGGTCCACCCGCGCGATGATCGCGTTCCCCGCGAGAAATTCGAGGACCGCCGCTTCTGGCATTTCGTTCAGCTTTGCGGCTTCCAGCGCCGGCGTCTGTTCCGGGAGGCCCACCGCAACACCCACCGCCCTGGCCGTTTCGATGTGGTCTCCCGTGAGCATGACGATGCGAATGCCGGCCGAACGGCATTGTTCGATGGCTTCGGCGACGCCGGCCCTGGGCGGATCGTAGAGCCCGACGACAGCCACCGGCCGCATCGAGTCCGGCCCTCTTCCGGCGGCCAGGGCGATCACTCGTTCGCCGCGCCGAGTCGCCTCCCCCACGCGCCCTTCCAGTTCCTCGGGGAGCGTTTCGAGGCTGCAGAGGGCCGTGATTGCTTCCGGTGCTCCCTTCGCGAAGGTGAATTCGCCTTCGGGCCCGCGACAACTGACCTGGGAAAACCTGCGTCGCGCCTCGAACGCAATCGTCGATTCATGCGGCCATCGAGCCCGCGTGGCGGGCACGTCGATGCCTTCCTCCGCGCACCAGGCCAGGAGCGCCCGATCGAGCGGCTGGCCTTCGTCGGCGTTCGACGCCTCGTTGCATACCACCGCGGCGATCAGCGCCGTCCGGCGGGCCTGTTCATCCCCGCTGAACGCCGCCGAAGAGACGCTCAGCGAATTCTGTGTGAGCGTTCCCGTCTTATCGGTACAGATGACCGTTACCGCACCCACCACCTCTACGGCCGAGAGCCGCCGGACCGCCGCTCCTTTCTGGGCCATGCGTCGTGCTCCGATCGCCAGCGAAACGCTCAGCGTCGGGAGGAGGCCCTCGGGGACCAGCGCCACCACCACCCCGGTCCCGAAGGTCAGAGCCGTTACGAAGGACCGTTCCCCGCGGGTCGCGATCGCCATGAGTGTCGTCGCTCCCAGCACAACGGCGACAATCGCCGTGGTCCGGGACAACGCTGCGACCTGGGCCTCCAACAGGGACTGCCCACGGTTCAACCCTGTCATCAGGCTCGCAAGTTGGCCGATCGAACTCTGTGCGCCGGTAGCGATCACCACCGCCGTCCCCGACCCGGTGACCACACCACAGCCCGAAGGCAGGAACCATGGGTCCGCACTCGGCGGCGATGCGAATGTCGCGGCCGGAACGGTTTCCGATGAACGCTCGACCGGGACTGTCTCTCCGGTGATTACCGAGAGGTCCACGGTCAGGTCTTCGGCTTCTAGCAGCGCACAGTCCGCCGGCACGATGTCGCCGGTGGCGACCAGGAGAACGTCGCCCGGTACAAGGTCGGGCGCCGGGATGCGCGTTGTGCCGCCGTCGCGCAGCACCCGGGCCGAAACCGCCACCTGCCGGGTCAAGGCCCGCACGACGGAGTCGGCTCGGTACTCCTGGAGAAAGGCGAACGTGCCGTTCACGAGCAGGACCGCGAGGATGGCTCCCGCCAGTTCGCGAATCCCCGCCACCATCGCCAATCCGGCCGCGAACCAGAGCAAGAGCGCGAGCGTATGGGTGAAGTTGCCGATCAAGGCCTTCAGGTGGCTCGGCGATGTCTCGTCGAGCGCCCGGTTCCGTCCGTACTTCGCCAGCCGACCGGCCGCGTCGGCGCTTGCGAGGCCGCCAGGGGCAGACGAGTAGAGCGTCAGCCTGCCGGCCGGCGCGGCACTGCCGAGTGCTTCCCTGCGTTTCTCAGGGGTCATTGCGAGCGCCGGCACGGTCTCGCCAGCGGAATCGGCCGTCGCCGCCCGCTTGCCCCTGATCATCGCCCCCGCCTGTGTCTCGTCATCGATGAATCGTCCCAGGTTCTCCGGGCTGCACCGGGGAGCCCAATTGGCCGTCCTCCATGAACAACACTCGGTTTGCGAAGTCAAGGATCCGTACATCGTGGGTGACCACTACCAGGCTGCGCGCCTCACCCTCCCGAATCGCAAGGCGGAGCAGCTCCATCACTCGTTGTCCCGCCTGCGAGTCAAGGCTCGCCGTCGGCTCGTCGGCCAGGATGACCTCGGGCCGGTTGGCCAGGGCACGAGCTATCGCCAGCCGCTGCTGTTCGCCGCCGCTCAGGTTGCCCGGCCGCTGCCGCGCTCGTTTCTCGAGCTGGAGCAATTCGAGTAGCTGTCCCGCTCGGACGCGTGCTTCGCGGCCGTGGATACCCGCGAGGTTCAGGGCGATCTCAATGTTCTCCTGTGCATCGAGCGCCGGCAGCAGGTTGAACGCCTGGAACACGAACCCCAGGTGCTGGAGGCGGAACGCCGAGCGTTGTCCCTGTCCCAGTTCGTACACATCCTCGCCCAGCACAAGTACGCGTCCGGAAGTCGGCGTGAGAAGGCACCCCATCATGGAAAGAAGGGTTGTCTTTCCGCTCCCCGATGGCCCGACGATCGCGACGATTTCGCCATTCCCGATCGCGGCACTCGCGCCGTTTACCGCCCGGATGTCGGTGTCGCCCGTACGAAATGTCTTGGAAAGCGCGTCGATCACCAGCGTTGCCGCCTGCGTTTGCGTGGTCATCGCTTGAACACCAGCAGGGGGTCAACTCGCAAGATCCGCACGAGCGGGCCCACGGCTCCCACCAGGCTCATCGTGAACACCGCCGCCAGCGCCTGGCCTACGGCCTTCGCGGTCACGAGGACACCGATGTCGGGAACGAGCCGGACAATCACGGGCCCAACCGCCCATGCCCCGGCCAGCCCCAGCACGAACCCGCCCGCCCCGAGATAGATTGCCTGGCTTGCCACCGTTGCCAGGAGAAACTGGTTCGGCGCTCCTATTGCCTTGAGCACCCCGAAATCGTGCAGACGCTCCGCCGTCGTGGTGTACATCGTCAGCCCCACGATCGCCAGGCCGACAAGCAGGCCGATGGTCGACATCACGTTGATCGGCTGGACGAAGAGGCGCGCCAGCAGCTTGCGGTCGTTCCGCGAGAGGGTCTCCCTGGTCAGCACTTCAATGTCACTGCTGGCCGCAGCCAGGCTGCTGACGAACGCCTCCCGGTTTACGCCGGGTGCCAGGTCTAACAGCACGAAACTCACAACGGCCGGGAGCCGGAGGATCTCCTGTGCGCGTTGGAGGTGTACGAAAGCGAGCTTGCCGGCGATGGCCGCCGTTTCGGTCGACAGTCCCACGACCCGGAAGGTCCCGCCGGCGATTGAAACCTCCGATCCCAGCGAGACGTGCAGTTCCTTCGCGAGCTCCGTGTCCAGGACAGTCTCGTCGGTGGCTTCCACTCCGCGCCCCCGGGAGAGCTTCCAGGGTCCGCCCAGCGAGCGGTCCGGGTCGTAGCCGATGAGTATTCCGGGCCTCGAATCCTGCGCGGTCGAGACGATGGCGTTAATGCGAAGGATGCCCCCCGCGCGCGCCACGCCAGGTTGTTCGGAGAGCGTTTCCACCGAACTCTCGGGCAGGGTCGATGCAGCCAGCGCCATGTTGGTGACACCGCTTGTCGCCACAAAGACATCGGCCCCGACGTGGTCGATATACGAGGTCGATTTCTGGACAGTCCCGTCCATGATTCCGCGTAGCAACAGCACCAGGAGCACAGCGAACGCCAGTGCCCCGGCACTCATTGCCACGCGCACGCGGTCGTGAAACAGCGACCGGCGCCCAAACGGCACCTGTCCCCGCCTTGCGATCCGCCATGCGGAGTTTCGAGCGTTGTGCGTGGTGGCGGCGGCCATGGATTCGAGGTTCGCTGGCCCCTCGCGGAGCGGCCATGATCAACCGTTCCCGATCCAACGTCCTAAAGGGTTAGGTCATCCTTCGAGGGCCCCCGAGCGCATGCCAGAAAAGGGCAGGAATGTCGGGCCGATCGGCCGTTCACCTCGACGGCAATTTCGCCGAGCCTGAATGCGTGCCGCAAAACACGATGCCGCAAAAACCGGATACCGGCTCGAGGTGGTCCGTTGCCAACTCGATCCTGGCGGCAGCTTTCGTCCTTGCCGTCGTCCTCACGCTCTATCTCTGGCTCGAGCCGCCGGGGCAAGACACAACATCCGAAATCGGCATCGGGCAGGTCCTGGCCGATGCTCGCGACGGCAAGATCTCGCGCATATCCGTCTCGGGCGAAGATCTGACGATCGAATACGCGGCGACTGACTCGGGAGCGGTGGTCACACGCACCTCCCGTCTCCCTGAATCGGTCGACCTTGTCGCGCTGCTTCAATCCGAAGGTGTCGCAATCTCCCGCGCCGAGGGAACCACACCCGCGGTCGACCTTGTGTTCGAGGCAACCAAGCAGTCCTCCGGGTGGGGTACCTGGTTGGGGGTCTTTCTCAACTTCCTGCCGTTTCTCCTCGTGATCGGTTTCCTCTACCTCCTTCTCAAGCGCAGTTCTTCCGTGCCGGGAGAGGCGACGAGGTTCGGCAAGAGCGGCGCCCGCTTAATCGCCCCCATGGCCACCGGTGTCAGCTTCGACGACGTCGCCGGCGTGGACGAGGCGAAACAGGAACTCGCAGAGGTCGTCGAGTTCCTCAAAGTCCCGCAGAAGTTCGCCGCCCTTGGCGCCCGGATCCCGAGGGGAATCCTGCTGCTCGGCCCACCCGGCACCGGCAAGACCCTCCTCGCGCGAGCCGTCGCCGGCGAAGCCGAGGTGCCGTTCTTCAGCATCTCCGCCTCGGAATTCGTCGAGATGTTTGTCGGCGTAGGCGCCAGCAGAGTCCGGGACCTGTTCACCGAGGCGAAGAAGAACGCGCCCTGCATCGTCTTCCTCGACGAGATCGACGCCGTCGGCCGCCAGCGTGGCCTTTCCGTCGGTGGCGCGCACGACGAACGCGAGCAGACGCTGAATCAGATATTGGTGGAGATGGATGGCTTCGAGCCCGGCACGAACGTCGTGGTCCTTGCCGCCACCAATCGCCCCGACATCCTCGACCCGGCGCTGGTTCGCCCCGGGCGTTTCGACCGGAAGGTCGTCCTCGATCCTCCCGACCTCCGGGGCCGCGAGGCGATCCTCAAGGTCCACCTGCGCGGCAAGCCGGTCGCCGAAGATGTCTCCCCCGAGATACTCGCGAAAACGACGCCGGGGTTCACTGGCGCGGACCTCGCCAATCTCGTCAACGAAGCGGCCATCCTCGCCGCGCGGCGCGATAGCCACGCGATCGATGCGGCGGACTTCGCAGAGGCCGCTGACCGCGTCCTCGCGGGTCCGGAACGCAAGAGCCGGCTGCTTTCCGAGCACGAACGGCGCATCGTCGCGGTTCACGAAGGGGCCCACGCCGTGGTTGCCCATCTCCTCGAACATCACGACCGGCCGCAGAAAGTCACCATCATCCCCCGCGGGACTGCCGCCGGGTACACCCGCTTCCTCCCCGAGGCGGAGGATCACTTCAAGACCCGCGAAGCCTACGCGGACGAGTTAACTGCCGAACTTGCCGGCCACGCCGCCGAGGAACTCGTTTTCGGTTCCGCTTCAACCGGTCCGGCGAACGACCTGGAGCAGGCGACTCGTCTCGCCCGTGCAATGGTGATGCGTTGGGGCATGAGCGACTCCATTGGGCCGCTCTTCCTCGGCCGCGGAGAGGACCCCGGCGGCTGGTATCGGGAAGAGCAGCCGCGAACGTTTAGCGAAGACACCGCCCGGCGAGTCGATGCGGAAGTCCGCCGCCTCGTTGTCGAAGCCCGTGAACGCGCCGTTTGCCTGCTGAACGAGCACCGCTCGCTACTCGACCGGCTCGCCGCCAAACTCCTCGAGGTCGAGACCCTGCAGCAGCCCGAACTGGGCGAACTGCTTGAATCCGAGCCCGCCGCTGTTACGCAGGAGCAGCCTACGGCCTCACAGGTCGGAGCCGCGGTCCCCAGCGACGGCTAGAACTTGAACCAGGCACCCAGCGGGAGCTGGTAGAACGCAAGACTGCACGGCTCGCTCCTCGGATCTCGGAGATAGTCCTTCAGGGTCCCGGCATGGAACGCTCCCACACCGCGAACCGCCTCGATGGCGGCATCCTGGAACCCTTGGACCAGCTGGAACTCCAACACTTCGATCTCCGCGTCCCACGCGCGGTCCGCCAGCTCACGGATCAGCAGGGTGCCAAGCCCTCTGCCCTGGAAGTCCGGCGAGATGTTTACTCGCAGTTCGGCGAGGTGGTGTCGCGCGGCCCCGCGCTGCCGGATCAGGGCGGCATCGGCCACCACTCGCTCGCCGGCGAACCCGAGCAGCACAAGACTCCTCTCCCCGTCCGGGCGTTCGAGCCAGCGCGCAATCGTCTCCGGGTTCAGGACGTCGTCCTTCATGAAGTGCGTGTCGGTCGCGGGCAACCCCTGGAAGAACCGGAGGAGTGCCTCGGAGTCTCCCGCTTCCGGTGCCCGAAGGACGAGTTCCGTCCCGTCGCGCAAGGTAATCACACGCGGATAGCTTCCATCGGAAAATGCAGTCACAGGATCAGTCCTCCGGAAAGGTGCGAGGCCAGGAGCCAGGCAAAGCTCCGTGCCGGTTGATCATGATCATTTGGATTGCTCCGAAACGACGTCTCTCGCCTCAGCCCTCATCCGGTCAAGCGAGATGTCGATTTCATGCAATTCGCGAACGAGCGAGGCGCGATAGTCCTGGAGCAATCGCTGACGCTCCTTCCAGAGCCTTGTTCCGAATTCCTGGGACACGGCCTTTGCCATCCCGCTTCTCCTCCCGCCGCTGTGGGTGCCTGGAGAAAACGTACATCACGGCCAGGCATTCTGGTTGACCTCCAGGGCCAATATCTTCGTCCCCTTCGGACGGCTTCTCCAGGACGGGCACATTCGCTGGTGGGCGAGCCGAAAGGCCTCGACAATCTGACCGTTCGTACGTTTGGAACCCCGGCCTGCTCCCGCAAGCTTGGGCCATCGGAGGAAAGCCCACGACCACGCTCATCCGTCTCGACCGAATGGCAACCATGGCGATCGATCGGGTTCCGAAGAGCCGTCACAACTCGGGCGAACGAGTATGACCATCGCCGGGCTGGCGCTTGCCTGGCTGACTGCGTTCCTGGTCAGCATTGCGCCCGCATTCATGCCGCCGATGTGGCTGGTCCTCATCGCGTTACAGCAGCAGTTCGACCTTCCCCTCCTCCCCCTCACACTCGGAGCCGCGTGGGCCGGCGGCGCTGGCCGATTCGTCCTCGGACGCATTTCCGGCGCATTTGTCTCGAGGCTGCCAGCCTCAACGCGCCGCGATACCGAGGCCCTCGGCCAGTGGTTCGACCGTCGCCGCCGCCACAAGTGGCCCATGGTCATGGCCTATTTCCTGGGCCCGTTCCCGAGCAACCTCCCTTTCATCGCCCTTGGAGCGGGCCGCTCGGACCTCCGCGGGATAGCCACGTGCTACGCGCTTGCCCGGATGTTTTCCGACACCCTGTGGGTGTGGGTTGGTATCGAAGCCACGCAAAGCGTCCGCGAGTTGCTCTCCGGTACGTACACCGATTGGAAGTTTCTCGCGCTTCAGTTCGCGGGGCTGCTGCTCATGGTGGTTCTGCTCCGGCTTCCGTGGGGCCGTTGGATTGGTCTCCGGTAAGCCAGCCAACCCACCACCGGCGGGAGACGCCGGGGCCGGGGTCTGCGTGACCGCGAGGCGAGGGTCGACACGAAACGGCCGGCCAGCGTCGAGGCCGGCCGGCCGCTCATGCATCGCGGCGGAGGGAGAAGCCTGAGCTCACCGCGAGCCACGTCGAACGAGCGATCAGGTCAGCGGGTCATCGAGCTCTTCGATGACGACTGTTCCCCGACGCGAAGTTCGCTCGTCGCGAATGACCGTGGTCGGCTCATCGTGAAGAACCACCCGCCGCTGGCGGCGCGGCCGGTGTTCCACGACCACATCGTCGTCGTAGTAACCAGGACCGCTCGCATAGTTCCGGCGGAATGGAGAGCCGTGGGGGAACGGAGAGAAACTGCTCCAGAACGCCAGCGTCAGCGCCAACCCGACGAGGCCGACCAGCATCAGGATGACGCCGACAGCCGCGACATCGATTCCGGGTGTTGTGTCGGTCACTCCCCACGTCAGGACAGCGCCGACGGCGATGAAGAAGATGCTAATCCCGATACCCATCGTTAGCCTCCAATACAGTTCGACGGTAGACACCAGGCCCACCGCCGAAGGACTTTGATCCTGCTCCTGGCCACACTCGTGTTGCGATCTCTCTGATTGAAAGAAGACATGCAACACGGCGTGGTTCGAAAAACAGCTCCCTCTCTACTACACGATCCTTTCGCGGACTCGTGGCGCTAAAGCAAAACGATCAGCAGCAAGATGACGACGATGACTAGAAGGGCGCCGCCGCCGATGTAAACACCGCCCTGACCGGTTTCGTCGCTGTCCACCTGGTCCACCAGCGTGGGGATATCTCGGACGTCTTCGCGGTTCTGCGACATGGGAATACCTCCTGTTCATTGCACGCTACTGCGTTCATCGTTTCGTCCGCGTCATTAATCCCGTTGCCTGCATTGCAAAGTCGTCACTTTCGACGTTCAGAGGTTCGATTACCGGTCAGAATCAGTAACCATGAACTCTTTCATCCGTGCATTTCGGGGCCTTGCGCTGGGTCTCTCGATTTCGTTTATGAACCTCATTGGGGTGTTTCTGACACTGGTGGTCCTCGGCGGCCTTGAAGAGTGGACAAGAATGCAATTTGTGGGCGTCTTCGGTCTCACGGAGATCGCCACAGCCTTCGCTTTCATGTTTGCGCCGAACATCTGGCGCCTTCCCGTGATTGAGGCGGAAACGAGCGACCGAACGAGCATTCGACTTGCGGCCTCGGTGGCCTTCATCATCCATTGGGCGGGTGGCGCGAAGGCCATTGCCGGCGTGGCCATGCTCGCCGCGGCGATGCGGACTGAAGGCCTCACGATGTCGAGTCTCAATCTCGCCCCATTGGCGTTCGCGGTGGGCCTGTTTGTCTTGAGCGCTTCGCTCATCGCCGCGCGATGGGGAGTCGAGCGCCCCGACATCGACGTGGTCACTTTCGTAATACGCCGCCCGAGCCACCGGGATTACCCGTTGCCGGGTATGAGCATTTCCGCTTCGGTTCTGCAGATCGTCCTCGGTGCACTCACGCTCCCGATCATCAAAGTACTCTCCCCGTCGGCGCTTTATCGGCCGGAATTCGCTCCTCACGGCGCCCTTCTCCTCGCAACATTCGCCGTATCCTTCGCGACGTTGGGCGTGGCTCTGTGGGTATGGCGGGGCAGGTTGTCGCGCGTGGCCCCGAACGAACAACAACGGCTCGCCGAACGAGAGGCGTGAGGCTGGGAGCGGCCCAGTCAGGCGTGCGAGCCGACGGCGGATGCGGTCATGGGCAAACCGAGTTGCTCGGCCTGATTCGTGAGGACGCCCTTCGCATCGGGGACCCAGGTCAACGATAAATGGCGCGAGGAGAGCTCAGGGCTCAGGCTTCGGCGGGCAAACTCATAACCGGCAGCGTGAAAGAAAACTCGCAGCCGCCACCCTCGCGGTTCGCGACGGAAATCTGGCCGCCCTGGAGCTCCACGAGTCGTTTGCATAACGTCAATCCGAGACCAAGGCCCGAAATCCCAGGTTTCGTGTTGAGGCGCACGAAGGGATCAAAGATGTTCTTGACATACTCTTCGGCGATTCCGGGCCCCGCATCGATTACGGATGTCCGCACTTGGCGAACGTCCTCAACGACCTCCACGATGATCGGAGAATCTTCCGGGCTGTACTTATTGGCATTCGAAAGTAGATTCGAGAGGGTCTGTCGATAGTAGCTGGCATTCGCTTCCACCAGGGCGACTGCCGGCGTTGAAGAGAAGGCGACGCAGCGGCTGGGATGGCGCTCCTCGAATTCTCGGACAACTTCCTCCGCAAGACGCGGGATAAGCAACGGTTCGGTCTCGATCTCCGTCTCACCCGTCCGTGTACGTGAGAGCACCAGCATGTTCTCTATCAAGTCGTTCAATCGAACAGCATGAGACTCAAGATCTTCGGCAATCGAACGCAACGACTCGGCATCCACCCGGTCCAGGTGACGCGACAGGTACATGGCGTTGCCCAGGATCGTTGTCAGAGGCGTTCGTAGCTCGTGCGAAATGAGCCCGAAGACCTCGTCCTTGGCGTTTATCGCCTCCGCCAGCTGCTCAACGGTGCGTTCCAACTCGGCCTGAAGCGCCTTCGTGTCATGGATATCTATGCTGACTGACGTCCAGCCATAGAACGTGCCAACCGAGTCTTTCACCGGCCGAATTCGAAACATCTGCCAGCGGAACTGGCCCGTCCGGTTCCTTACCCGGTACGAAATCTCGTAAGGTTCCCGCGTCTCGAGGGCCGTCAGCCAGGCCTTGGTGGCGATTCGTCGATCATCCGGATGGATCAGGGGTGCTGTCCCCTCTCGCATCGCGACTTCGTGGGATTGGCCCGTGAACTCCAGCCAATGCTGGTTGACGAAGGTCGGCTTTCCCCAGGGGTCTGTAGCGATGATGTGTGCGGGCACGGCGTTCAGCAGCGCCGCCAACTGAGTGGTCCCCTCGCGGATCGTCTCTTTCGCATGCCTTAGGGACGTCACATCCACCGCCGAGACGACCGAAACTGCTCGCGAGCCATCGTCCACCCGGCGAGCTTGCAACGAGAGGTACCGCCGTTCGCCGCTCTTGGCCAGGATGCTGATTTCGTATCGCTCGGGGACATCCTCGCCGCGGACCCGGGCGCGGCCACGCTGGACAATCATATCGATATCGTCTGGATGGATGAGCCCCGCAAAGAAGTTCGGGGCCAGCAGCTCCGAGCGGCTATAGCCCGAGATCTCCTCGAGCGCGTGGTTCACATACAGGACGTCCGTCCCGTCGTATACCCAGATTCCGCATCCAACGGCGTCGAGGAGTTCTGCGTGCGCGCCAAGCTCAAGCACTTGAGACCCCCGATCGTGCCTCGCCAGACCCGTTGACCATCCAACCAACCTTCCAGAACAGTCGCGAAATCCTCGCCTTGTCGACGTGATTTCGAGGCAACGAGAGCATAGAGTCGCGGGCCTGCGCGGAAAGCAACAATGCCGGTGCCAAATGTTTCGAAAACATCTCAATCCGTCGATCGCCGGAGTCACCAGCAGGAAGCCGAACCTTCTCAATTCGCAAACCTGGGCGCGATGGCTCACCTGCCGACGAGAACGCGAGATTCCTGAAGCGAAAGCGGCCGCGGGATCGTCGATTCGAACACCGGCGAGGTTGGAATGATGGAATTCGGCGCCAGGACGCGGGTTCGGTTCGTGTTTCGCCGTGGTCGCGACGGCGGCTCTGAAGAGGCGGGCGCGGTCGCGGAACCGTTGGCCTCGACCCGGCCGGGTGCTCGCGAGCAGCGCACGTTACCGTCGAAGCCTCCCTCGGGGTACTGAACCATCCAGATCTCGCCGCCGGCGAAGGCGAAGCTCGCGTCCTCGCAACGGCCAAGTGCCTCCTCCATCGTTTCGGCGCCCGCGACCCAGAGTGGGCGGGAGATGAGTGGCATGTACCCGGCGGTGAGCAGGCCCCACTGGTAACTGGTGCCATAAATCCCGACTGCGAGACTCACGGAGTCGAAGTAATCGAGGACCCCATGAACAACCTGCGAATTGTCGGAGCCCGATTCCGACCAATAGTTGGCCATCTCGACATCCAGCCAGTAGCGCCCGGGCTGGACGCCGAGGATCGCCGCCCGATAGTGGGCATCGCGCGCGAGGGCGTAACCGTAGTTGTAGGCGCGGCACCACTGGTCGGCCGGTTCGCAGAGGCCATACGGCCCGTTCGCTGCCTCTGGCCGGTCCGCCTTCGGGAAATCGAGGTTGATGTATACGTCCGGATGCGCCTCCTCCGAGGCTGCCCACGAGTATTGCGTTGCAAAGCAATCGTTGGTTGTGAAAGGGCGCCCGTTATTCAGTCCGATGATGGCGAACGCGAATTCGCCAGACGGTACCGTTTCCGGACACTGCGGCCACGAAATATCGTAGGCCAGGGGCGGCTCCTCCGCACTTGCAGACGACAGATGAAGAGCTGCGGGGAGAAGGACAATAGAGAAGAGCGCGTAGCTCCAGAGACGACCAAAACGCAAATCCGGACCTCGGCAGAAATGGGCTCAAATGAGCCTATCAACCGGGATCCGGATGTTGCAAAACCATCTAAAGATGGCTTATCCACATCGCATATTTGTTACGCGTGTGCCGCTTGTCTCCTCTCGATGGGCTCGCCAGCCACCAGTTCTGAAACACCTGATTCTCTCGCAGCACGCCCACAGAATGGACACATACTCCATGACTGATCAATCGGACGCGAGCATCCATTACATGTACTGCGCAGTTCGAGCCCACATCGCGGGCAAAGGACGAAGTCCTCGCGAACGTACTTTCGACAGCGAGGGCATTCCTGATCGTATTCCGCGACTAACGCGGTTCGTAGCCGCTCATCGGCGCGTTCGGCAAGAGTTGTACGAGGACGAATAAGGAGGTAGATCCAGAGTCCGGGTAAGAAGAAGACCACAACAAGCGACGTAGAAATGATCGCGAAGAACGGTTGCGCACTTCTCCGCCATGCGTCGGTAAACGTCCAGTACGCTACGGCGATCCACAGCAGCCCCACATAGATGGCGACTATCTCTCCTGCGATCCACAGGTAGTGCAAAGTAGTGTCGTTGATAATGTCGTCGAACAACTGGATCCTCCCCTTCGGTGTGTGTTGTAGGCGTTAGTGGCCTGGTTTCTTCGGCTTTTCGGGTTTGGGCTGGTCGTGCGGGCCCTGGGGCGCCGGCTCTTTGGTGTGCTCTGGCGCCGGGTTGGCCGGGGCCGCGGTGACCGTGGCAGGCGGCTCGTGTTGCCTGCCCGGGGCTGTCGGTGTCTTCTTTGGTGCGGGGGTCCCGTGCGCGGGCGTTCCTGCGCCGGGTATTCCCTCTTCGGTTGGTGTAGGCGAAGGCGCGATGTAGACGCCGCAGGCCTGGATCCCTCGTGAATATGCCAGCTTCACCGCGGCATCCTTCTTGAACGTCGGCAGTTCGAAGCAAGATTTCCCGAGGCAGTCACCGCCGTGGTAGTCGACGTCGGTCCGTTGCCAGCCCTTCACCTTCGTGTAGCAGCCTCCGGCGCGCCCTCGTTCGGTGGAGGCCGACTGGAAGTAGTCGTACTTAACGTTTGAAGGCTGAAGATCATCGAATCCGGCTGGCTGCTTGAAAGCCCCGAGCGATGCCAGGTACTCGTGATAGGCGCCCATCCAGTGCTTGTAGATGTGGAGGGTCGTGTTCGCGCTGATGTAGTTGGCGGATGGGCCATCGCGAACGATGCTCTTGTCCGCATTGCCGATCCAGACGGCAGTCCCGGCATACCGCGAATAGCCCGTTAGCCAGGTTTCGAGCGTGTCCTTCGCGCTCAGCGCTCCTTGCTGCGTGCCCGTCTTCACTCCCCCGGGGACCTTGACCCCGTTCGCGAAAACATCCAGCGACAGGTCGTCGTTGTTCTGTCCGCACTGCCAGATAAGGAAGCGCGCCGTGCAATCCGACATGATCGAATGGAGCATCCAGACGGAGCCAGGATTGACGACCTGTACCTTTTGGAGGTCGTCCCCGTGTTCATAAAGGACGCTGCCGTCGGCGGCGGTGACCTTGAGGACCACGACGGGATCCAGTTGGCGAGTGCCGGGCAGACGAATGTGGCCGTGAATGAAGGCGTCTCGTTGGTTCAATGCCTCTCCACGCCGTTCGCCGTCCGAGCCGTCCAATGAAACCATTTGGTCCACTTCGACCGTCGAAGCCAGGGTGGGGACGCCCACCATCATACCCATGTTGGCGATCGTCGATTCCATGTAGGCCATGTCGATCACCCGGATGTTGGCTCCACCCGTTGCTAACGAAGGTCCGTAGATGACCGAGCCATGGTCCCTGAAGGTGGGATCGAATCGTTGGTCGAGTGTGGTGATGCCCAGGGCCTTGGCGGTGGCAATCACGTTGTCGGGACCGACCTCTTCGGCGGCGCGGAAGGCCGGCACGTTTTGAGATCCGCCCAACGCCGCGCGCGCCGTGATGAGCCCCTGGCTGCTTCCGGCCACCCCAGGATTCTGGATGGTGACCTGGTCTTCTGGCTTCTTGGGCTTGTCGATCAGCTCAAGCGGATTGGTGTCCCAGATTGAACTGACGGGCGTCTTGTTCAGTTTGTCCATCCACGTGAGATAGACCGCCGGCTTGAAGGACGAACCGGGTTGGTGGATTTCGACCGCCTGGTCGATGTTGCCGGCCACCCGCGGGTCGGAAACCCAGGTGGGGTCGATGTTCGGCACGTAGACCACCACCTGCCCGGTCGTCGGTTCGATAGTGACGATCGAGCCGTTGTGACACTCGCAGCCGGAAGCCAGTCCCTGGTTCACGTACGTGTGAAGAAGGTCCGAAGCCTGGGTGTTGAGGTTCCAATCGAGCGTTGTTGTAACTGTGTAGCCGCCGCTGTGGACGCTCTCCACGCAGTCCTGGCTGCCTTCGGTTCGCGGGAGTAGCCCGGCCCGGCACATTCGCACCAGCCGTGGCTCGACCTGGTCTTCAATGAACGCCGCGGCACGATTTTCCGTCGCGTTGTTGTAGACGTGGATCGTTTCGGATTTCGCCTTCTCGGCCTCTGCGGCCGTGACACGGCCGTGCTCAACCATCAGGTCCAAAACGTATTCCTGGCGCACTTTCGAATCGCCGGCCAGGATCGTGCGGCCCAGCTCATCGACCGCGCAGTTCTCGGAGGATTCGGCGAGTACGCAGTTGGCGCGGGGACTGTAGAGCGTGGGAGCCGATGGCAGCCCGGCGAGCACCGCCGCTTCGGCCAGGGTCAATTCCGATGCGGGCTTGTCGAAATAGCCTTTCGCAGCGGCCTCGATGCCGACATAGCGCCCGCCGTATGAAATGGAATTCAGATACCACGTGAGAATCTGGTCTTTCGTGTATCGCTCATCGGTATCGATAGCGAGCGCGAGCTCCTTCAGCTTGCGCGTCAGGGTGCGGGGCGCCGTGCACTGTTCCACCCCTGCGAACTCTTCGCAGTCGGTGGTGAAATAGACGGTTTTCACCAGCTGCTGGGTGATCGTCGAGCCGCCCGTGGTCGAATGGCCTTCGACATAGGTCGACCATGCGGCGCGAAGCACGCCCTTCGGGTCGAAGCCTTCGTGGGCCCAGAAGTTGTTGTCTTCTGTCGAGATCGTCGCCTCGATGAGATACGGCGAGACTTCGTCGAGTTGGACTGGTTCGGCGATGGCGGAATTGGGATTGCTCAGGACACCGAGCGGCTGGCCGTTGCGATCGACCACGGTGGTGATGCCACTGCCTCGGATCGCAATTTTTTCAGCGAGCGGAGGAAACTCGCCCGTGATGTGGCGGTAGTACGCAAGGGCTGTCCCCACTGTCGCAGCGGCCAGGATCGAGGCCATCATCGCCACGCCGACACCGGCCAGGATAAGCCACTGGTGATTGCCGCCCGGCTTCGTTCTTCGCGGCAACTGGACATACCTTCGGGCGGCCTCGTGCACTGATCCTGACAGCATCAGACGAACCAGAGGGCGGAGAAGAGTGACGCGATCGCGACTCTCCAGTTCGATGCCATTCGCCGGCTTTTAGGGCCTGGTTTGCCTGCCGGGTCATCGCGCATGTAGCGACCAAGGCTGCGGCGATCCACCTGCAGCCGAACAGCATCGTCATCGACCGATCGGACGAGAATTTCGTTGATCCAGTACGCGGGAAGAATGGCCGGTTTCACGAGCAGTTGGTCGGCTTCGATGGCCTGGACCGTGCCCGCCGCGTGATGATCGAAGGTCTCGACACGCTGGCCAATCAGCGATGTTTCGAGGCTTGCGGACGTCATGAAAGAACTCCTCTGTAGATCCATCCGAACATGAATTGGATTGCGGAGGTAACAAACGAACGCGGCAAATGTATGGCGATTGCGTAACGGCCGGAGGCTCGTCGCGAGCGCGGCTATCCATCCCCGCGGGGACCCGCGAGGGATCGATCAGGCTGACTTCGCGGGAACAACAGTGATGGCGCCGTCGCCTTCAATGTAGGCCCTTCTGACAAGGGCCAGGTCGTCGATGCCGGCGCTGCGAACCGCCCCCATCAGTTCGTCGTGGGTAATCAGGTTCTTTCGCAAATTGTGGCGCCGAAGCCGGCCGTTTTCGACGAGCACCACCGGGTGGGGCTCAACTATCCGCGCGAACCACGGAAACCGGAAGACGGCGAAGTCGATGGCCAACGACCAGGACACGATGACCACGACGAGGAACACGCCGGCGGGCACCGATTCGTATCCGCCCGCCAGGCCATTTTGTGCCGCGTCCGCGATCACGACGATGACGAGCACATCCGGAGTGCTGATCCCTCCGACTTCCCGCCTGACGATGCGCAGGACGGCGAATATGGCGAGGTAGACGAGCGTGCCCCTGATGAACAGCTCCACGAGCTCTTGCCAGTTGGTGCCGAACATGTCGGTCCAGTTCATTTTGGTAGCCAAACCGGGATCGCCTGGTGTTTCTGAGTTCAACAGGCCCGCGCCTGGCCATTGGCCAGGACGGGCCCATCCCGCGCCAAGCGGAGCGGACGACTTAGTTCCAGTAGGGTCGCGCGCCGAATTCTGAGTAGGTGCGATCCCTGAAGGACGTATCGGCCATGTCGGGCCAGTTCGATTTGTCGAAGCCCTCAGCCTTTTCGAGCTTCTCCTTGGGCAATTCGAGGATCAGTCGCTTGTTGGCTTCATCGACGCGGAGTGAATCCCAGGGGAGGGCGAACAACTTGTCGCCCATTCCCATGAACCCGCCAAACGAAAGGACTGCGTACGCGACTTTGCCGTGCTCGAGGTCGAGCATGATGTCTTCGAGTTTGCCGAGATCTTCGCCGGCAGAATTGACGACCGAATCCCCCGCAAGAGTGCTGGCTGAAAGTACAGAAGCGTGCATTTGCCTTCTCCATTGTTGAATTGACCCTGACGGGTCCGTTTCGAAGCGAGAGGCGAACGGTAACCATCCGGACGTCAATCCGGGTCCGCCTCCGTTCGAGAGTAAGTCGCCGGCGTTGTCGCAGTCGTCACAGGAGCTGCGAAAGTGATGTCGGGTTCATATCAGTTCGAATGGGCCACCGCAAAACGGGCCGCTCCCTCCGATGATTCGGTCGATCCCGCAGGCATGGGCGCGCCTGTAGCGTTAGGAGTCAGAATCAGATCCGGTTATCCGCCTGCGCCAGAGGATGTAGACAGCCGTTGTACCCTTTTCCCGAAACACGTTCATTTACTGGCATTCTGGGAATTGCAGCTCGCTCCTCTTCTCTTCCCCGCTTGCTCGGTCATCCCTGTGGGGGGAGAGCGCCAATGAGAGACCTGCAACTGGGCGACCGCGTCATCGATGTTCGGGGCAGGCACGTCGGCAATATCTCCGACATCCAGCCGTGCTGCATCGCGGTCGGTGCCATCAGGATCGTACCTGACGCCGTCCTCCAGATTAACGACTCGTCCGTCGAGCTCATCTGCGACGCCGACCAGTTGGCCCGATACGCCTGCAGCGTCCATGCCCCCGACGAGGCCGAAGAGGCCTAAAAATAACTATCCATCAGCGACCGAAGGACACGTCCCACATCGGAAAGACGCCCCCGGGCCCGCCGCGTCCGACGGTAAAATGTCGGTGTTGACGAAGCGCCCGGTGTCCTGAACGCTCAGTTCCTGTCAACTGCAGATTCAAAGTCTGGTAGGCCCGGAGAGATTCGAACTCTCGACCAATGGATTAAAAGGCTCGCAAGTCAAGGTCGTTGCGGCGCTTGCCGGAGTGTATCTGGCCGGTCAGGCGGGCGCGCTAGGCAGCGGGCACAGTTCTTTGGTCACCTCGTGAAGTCGTTGACTCATTGGATTCTAAGGGATGGCTGGGACCGAGAAGAAGACTCGGATGGCGCGCGCGCCCAAGCCCGAATCCAAACGCGGTGGTCGAAGGTTCTCAGTTTCCACGTGGAAGGGCAGTTGCACCCTATCGAGACCGCACCCGGCGCCGCTCCCACAGGACTGCGACTGCGGCCAATCCCAGGAGGGCGGAGCCGGCGACCGCCAGTTGCCACAGGGCCATGGGCGCGTCGGTTGTTGCCCCGGTGCCGGTCGCGGGTGCAGCCGGTGCGACAGACCACCCCGCGCTTCCTTTGGTGAAATCGAAAAACGCGGCCTCGCTTTGAACGAGACCGATGGCCACAAGAGCTCTGGAAGCATCCAGAGTCAGGACTCGGGCACATACCTGGTGTCCTTGCGCAGTCTCGCAGCTTCCTCCAAACGCGATGTTATAGGGCTTCCAGTCCGCCTCGGCCCGGACCTTGATAGCCGTCTTCAGGTCGTCGGGCACCTGCGCCCATGGAACGTCACGGGGATCCTGCGCGTGCGTCGAGGACAAATGACCCATCGCTGCCAACAACGTGGCACCAAGCAGTGCAATCAGCCCGGCCAATCGGAGTGAGTAATTCACAGTAGCGCCTCCTTCTTGACGCGGACAGCTGGGGCCGCCGAGGAATGCCCTGGATGCCCCAGCTGTGACTCTCGGTAAGACCCATGGTACAGCCCTACTCGCTCCAAGTTCTCCTGTTCTGCCAGTTGCTCCAGCTGGTCAGGTCGTATCCTGTGCCTTCGTCTGGTCCATCTGGGTATACGTCCGTGTTAGCGTACCAGCCCGAGCCGCTCGTGCTGTATTGGTGCAGGTGCGGATCCGTCCACGGGCACGTCGGTGCCAGCTCCGTGCCCACTGTGTAGCCGATGTCACCCCGCGATGTATACGACCACCCCGTCGATCCGGCTATGGACCAGTTGGTCCCTTCGGATACGAGGATCCGGGTGTGCTGATAGGCGGCATCCCCCAGGAACGTCCCCATCGTGCTGTAGATATCCGCTGCGATTCGATAGCAGGTGGCCGTGTTCGCGGTGTAGACGTAGGCCGTCCCGACGTTGCCCGAACCCGAACCTCGGTAGCCCCAGGAGCGCCAGTGCACATGGGCATTCGCGCTATTGCCCCAGTCCAGGGCGTTTCCCCACGTAATGGGCGGCTTGCACGTCACGTGCCAACCGCACGTCAGGGCGTTGGTCGCCCCTCCTGGATTGACTCTGATTTCGTAGCTCGTGACTGCCTTACCCGGCGTCGGCGCGAGAAGTCCGAGTGCCGAGCCCGCGAGAGCCATCGCGACGAGAACTGAAACGAAACCTCGCCTCATCATCGGTACAACTCCTGGGCGATTGCGGTTAGCTGGCCGATCGTCATGTTGGTCGCTACCAACGTCGTCTGAACGCTCGTGTCCGGGTCCCAAATGACGATTGTTGAGACGCCGAGCCCAATGTCGTGGACTGGCCTGGCGATGGCGGCGGGGCGGCCCTTCACCGCTCCAGCGTGCCAGCGGTCGGCGGCAATCCCGGAATTCCAGGCTGGAGACGTCGTCAAGAATCGGAAGATTGCTAGCGAGGTCCCGTGTGCTGAGGTCTCCCAGCGGGCCTTTCCGCTTCGCAATTCGGCGTCGAGATTAGGATCCGGCTCGTCGTAGTACTCGATTTCGTGCGCGACGACCACGTTGCCGCAAGCGATGGTGTCGTGGTGCTGTACCTGGCCGTGGTCCGGATGGATAGGTGTCTCCAGTGGAGTACCGTCGGCCACGGACTCATCCACGAGCTGGGCACCGGTAGGACACGGCGGACCTCCATCATGCAGGACATTGGGGCCCACTCGGATGCCATTAATGACCTGGTCGAACCGCGGTCTTGCTGCATCTTCATTCAGGTACGACACGTACCAAAATGGCTGCGTTGTGTCAGGGTTGGCCGGACTGTCGGCCTGCACTTGCTGGGTTGAGTTTGACGGGTTGCTGGCACCTTTGGCCTCTACGGCCGATCCGTCAGCCTTGAGAGCCGATCCGCCAAAGTAGGCTGCGATCCCAACCACGGCGGCGGTTAGGCCGCCGAGCACCCAACGAGCGCCTGGATGAGCATTGCTCTTCACCATGGGTTGTCCTCCTGAGTGTTTCAGGCGATTGTCCTTGCGGTGCACCACAACGACACATCTGCTTACCAACCTGCAGACCGGTCTTCGCTACCCTAGTACCAGCGGCATCCATGGTGACCATTGATCTTTTGTCAAGAAGTACGCTCAACGCCGTGGCGACTCTCGTCGCGGTTCGACTTTCTGGATGGAGTCGCGGTAGATGCGCGCAGCACGGTGGCGAGTTCGTACGTGCAGCTTGTGAAGGATGTGGTGAACGTGCGACTCGACCGTCGCCTCTGTGATGGAGAGTTCGTCAGCGATTTCGAGTTTGGTGTGATAGTCGCTAACGCGTTTCAGGATTTCGAGCTGACGCTCAGTAAGGGAGTCCAGTACGGCCATACCACCACCACCGAGCACGGCGAGGCGTGGCGGCACCCTCGCTCGTGCATCGCGACAGCGTAGATACGGGTCCTTCGGCGTTGTCAATCCCATTTCGCAATACTCTTGCGCGGGGTTTGCAGCCGTTTTACGGAGGCCATTCCGCGGACGTTTTGGCGCAGAGGTGGCGCCGAGCCGGGGATCTGTTCAGCGGCTTCGCCTGGGACGGAGAGCCCCCGCTTCCCGAGCGCCGACGCGGTGTCTGGGACCGCGGCCCGAGTCCAGTGGTCGCGAAGGAATCCACTGGTCAGGCGGGCAAGTGGTTATCGTCCAGCTCGAATCTGTGGTAGGCCCGGAGAGATTCGAACTCTCGACCAATGGATTAAAAGTCCACTGCTCTACCGCTGAGCTACAGGCCCACTCGAAAACACTTGCGTCGAATCTAATTTCAGCAGATAATTGAAATATGTCACAATCGCAGTGCGCGCACAGCGTTCGTACAGCATATTACTTGAGGTTTTTTCCATCGCTTCCCGACCCAAGAATCCACTACTGAAGCCCGTCGACACCTGGTTAGATTACCAGACTCTGTTCAGTGGGCACCTCGAGGCGATCAACCGGGCACCGACAACCCTCCGCACCTATAACATCGCCCTCGGTCAGCTCCGCGACTTCCTTCGGTCGCGAGGGGTCATCTCGCCGCTCGACGTCAGCCGCGATGACCTGACGGCGTGGCTCATCCATCTCCAGAAGGCGTCTCCGGAGGGCCAGGGACTCGCTCCCGCGAGTGTGGCGCAGCGCTACCGCAGCATCCAGGCCTTCTTCAAGTTCATGGTCGAGCAGGAGGGGATGGCCAAGAGCCCACTCGAGAAGCTGCCCCAGCCGAAGGTGCCGGAGTCGCTCGTCCCAGTCATCGATGCGGGCGACCTGCAACGCCTCATGAACGCCCTCGAGGGGCGGAAATTCGAGGACCGGCGCGACCGCGCGATCGTCTCGTTGTTGATCGATACCGGCGTCCGCCTGGCCGAGATCGCCGGCCTCTCCGTGAACGATGTGGACATGGACCAACAGCAGATTATTGTGCTAGGTAAAGGCCGCAAGGAACGCCAGGTCGGGTTCGTGAAGGCGACCAAGATGGACCTCCAGCGCTACATCATGGAGCGTCGCGCGCACCCGGATGCCGAAGAAACGGCGTTCTGGCTCGGCAAACGTGGCGTCTTTGGTCCGACCGGGATCCACCAGATGCTTCGCCGCCGCTGCGAGCAGGCGGGCATTCCGCCGATCCATGCCCACCAGTTTCGGCATACCTTCGCCCACCACTACCTCCTCAACGGCGGCAACGAAGGCGACCTCATGCGCGACACCGGCTGGTCGACCCGCTCGATGGTCGACCGCTACGGGCGCTCCGCCGGAGCGGCTCGGGCCAAGGCCGCCCACAGCAAGTTCTCGCCGCAGCAGCTGGTGAAGTAACCGGCGGGACAAGGTTTCGTCGATTGAAGCGTTTAACGAGGACCATAGACACTGTGGCTGACCACGGTCCGCATCCCGTCGATTCTTTGACTGTGGACGTGAAGGTCTCGGTCTTAAGTCCGGCCATGCGAACGGCCATGCGACACCTCGCAAACGGGCTAACGAATGACGAAATCGCCGCAGCAATGGGGCTGAACGCCCAGGCGATAGGCATGATCCTGCTCGAGTGCGGCGAGGCCGTCGGGGCCGATACGCGCGAGGAGCTTGCCGCGTTCGCGAAAAGCAACCTCTAACGGACGGCTGACCTTCCATGCTCCGCCGCATCGCTGGGCGAACGCAAGGATCTTCTTCGCGGAGTGCGCGAGATGCACCGCGCTCGACTGGCTCGCGGGTATGCGCCTGGACGATTTCCCGGTGATGGTGCGTTCGCTCGATCCAGGTTCCCGATGCCCGTTGTTTGGCCCTCTCCGCGCCGTGTCGTCCACTTCCTTGACGGTGCTCTCCTGTCCGACGGTCGCGAGCTGTGGCACTTGGTCTGTCGTCAGCCCGCGGCCACCGATAACCCACTCATCGCGGCGCTCCGCCCGCTCGGCAGAGCCAGGATCGCAGCAGAGAGCTTTGCCGCGTCGTGGCGAACCATCACCCCCTCGCCAAGGAGAGGCACTTCCACGAGCTCGAACGGATTGGGAGTGCCCTGGATTCGCTCGAGGCCGACCGGCGTTGACCCCTGCGCCGCGTACCGTTCGAGCTGTTCATGAGTCGGCCGAGACGTGTTCCCGAGGACGTAGTCAACCAGGCCGTCTCCTGCGTGACGGGAAAGCGCGTCCAGGTGGGCTTGCCCGTCCATTCCGGTTGTTTCACCGGGCTGGGTCATCAGGTTGAGCAGGAGGACGCTTGGGCCTCGGCGCTGTACGAGGGCCTCGCGAATTGCAGGAATCATCAAATTCGGAAGTATTGAGGTGAACAGCGAACCTGGACCGATCAGGACCAGGTCGGCGCTTTCGATGGCCGCTACTGCCGGCGGGAAGGCGGCGGGAGATCCCGGGTCAAGGGACAGCGTTGCAAGAGGCTCCGCACATGCACCGATGGCGCTCTCACCGGAGTAGGTGGTTCCGGATGTCCCCTCCGCTACCAGGCGGACGTTGGCGAGCGTCGACGGCAACACCCGCCCGGTCACCGCAAGGATTCGCTCCGCCACCAGGATGGCTTCGTAGAAGTCCCCGGTAATGGAGGTGAGCGCGGTCATGAATAGATTCCCGAACGAGTGACCTGCGAGACCGTTCGTCCCGTCGAACCGAAATTGGAACAGTCTTCCGAGCACATCCTCTTCGTCGGCAAGCGCGACGAGGCAATTGCGGATGTCTCCGGGCGCGATGATGCCGTAGTCCTCTCGCAGTCGACCGGACGACCCACCGTCGTCGCTTACGGTCACGATGGCAGTGAGCTGACCGATCTTCCCCGAGCGGAGCGCGGGTTTGAGGCTGCGCAGCAGCATCGAGAGTCCAGAACCGCCACCGATTGCTGCTATTGCCCGCGCACACGGGCCTCCGTGCAATCGCGCGTCAAAGATTTCCGTCACGGTTGTATTAGAGGACGGATGGTGGTTTCTGCGGTTGAGTGCGGGTACCCTCGCGCGCGCCGAAGCATTGGAAAAGGTTCGGAAAGGAAATGAGATGTCCTCGACGGAGTAGAACTAGCGCTCAACGCTCAAAGTGCGCAGCGCACGAACACTGGAGCGAAGATTTCAGGGGAGGTCGTTCCAGAGGTGTTCGTTGGCGTTGTCCTTTTGCTTGGTGGCCTCGCCGCGTTGCTCGCGCGGCGACGAGGAGCCAACCTGGCGGCGAATGGCACGTCGATCTGGCTGCTGAGCGGGCTCGGTCTGCTGGTGATGGGAGCGGTCCGGCTGTTTGGTTGGGACAACGAGTTCGCGCAAACCATTCGGCTGGAAAGTATTCATCAGGGCTGGTACGCGGATCGGCGTCCGGCCCAGGCCCTGCTTATTCTGGTTCTGACCGTCGTCGCGGCTGCCTTGATTTGGCGATTAACCGTCTCACGGTCCGCCATGTCGTTCGCAGAAAAACTCATGGTGGTCGTCGTCCTTGTTCTGGCCGCGCTCCTCTCCGTCCGGGCGGTCTCGTACCACTGGACCGACCAGCTTTTCGGGTTGCGTGGTGGAAACAGCATGGCGCCAGGAAGCGTCGCGATCTGGGTTTTCGCGTTCCTCGCATTCAGCATCGCTATCTGGCGTGCCGTGAACTGGCGGGCGCCTTTCATGCTTCAGGGTGGATTGATGAGCGCCGGCGTGCTTGCTGTCTTCGCGGTGGCCATGTTGTATCCCTCTCCGCATCTCAGCCCTGAGCGCGCCCTCTCTCCCGTAGGCTCGATCGCCGCGTGGGAGGCTGATGGATTCGTCACCAGCGGCGGTGTGTTCGAATCTAAATCTTTGCGTCTCGAATATGCGGTTCCCGACGGTTCAACAATCGTGGGCGCCATCCTTTACTGGTCGGGAGAACACGTCGATTCGACTGGCGACCAGGAAGTGGTGGTAGACGGGAAGCCTGTCAAAGGGAACAGGGTCGGGGGACCGACGTACTTCTATACCTCAAAAGAGAAGATCAACGAGTCCGCGTTTCGCGCAGATGTTACCGAATTCGCACTCGCTGGCTCGTCGATGACGGTCGCAGGCGCATCCTTCGATGAATTGGGCGGCGGAGCAGCCGTGTTTGTGTTCTACCAGAATCCGGGGTCGGGTAGTGCGAACAGCGTCGAATTGCGGGACGGCCTTAATCTTGCGTTTCAGAAGTTCAAGCCTCCACTCGACGCAGTCGTTCCCCAGCGTTTCTCAATCGCCGCGGCCGATCAGGATCGGCCAGGCACCATCAGTCTCGTGGTTTCTGGTTTCGACTCACGCTATAACGGCGCACTTCGCCCCAGCGTCGTCGAGGTTCGGGCCGGTGGCAAGCAGTACACATGGCGGAACGAGCTCGGAGCCGATGGCTCCGACGGTTGGGATCTGGTCAATCTGCCGTTCACGGTCCCGGCGGGAAGCACCACCATCGAGGTGATCCTTCTGTCGGAAGGGGTGGGCTCCGTGCTCCTCCCCGCCTCGTTCGCGTGGGTGGTCGCCGGCCTCCAGGTCCTGCCTAACCACCAGTGACTGCGAAATGCGGTCAGTGCGAAGCCAGGTCGTCGTACTTCGAGATCGCCCTTAACTTTCTTTCAATATGGTCGTTTTAAGTATTGGAGGACGGTGCGGACGCGGTGGAGTTGCCCAGGGAACCCAGATTTCGTGTGGTGGCCGATGAGGCGCGGCTTACAGCCCTGCTGTTCGGCGCCCTGCTCTCTTCGCGCTGGCCGGAGTCCAAGGTGGAGATCCTTCGTTCGGACGACAGCTATCATCTATCTGCCGGAGAGACGCTGATCATCAACGCCGTTTCGCAACGTTCCCTTTCGGTGTTTGCCCAGCCACCAACTCCGGCCGAGGTGGCGCGGCGACTTCAGAGGCAGGGTTGCAGTCTGATGATGTTTGACGCCTCCGGAGATGAATTGGAGTCCGCCCTGGAGGCACTTGAAGGGGGCCCTCCGTTTGTCTCCGCACAACTGGTCAGGTTACTGACGAACAGCCAGAGCCAACCGCGAAATCCGACATTGACGTCCAGGGAGGAGCAGGTTTTGCGCCTTGTTGCTCAGGGTCTGTCGAACCGCGAAGTTGCCGAAGAATTGATCATCTCTCCCAACACTGTTCGAACGCATCTCAGGTCGATTTCCGCACAGTTGGGTGTCACCTCACGCGGGAAGCTCGCCGTGAAGGCCCGTGAACTGAAGCTTGCGTAAGTCAACCTTCTGCAAGGGAGTGGCTCCGAAGATTTTCTGAAGGTCGCGCTCCCCTCGAAGGGGTCCTTTCCGGAAAATTTACACAACTAGGGTGCAACTTTGCTTCGATGAGACTATCAGTGTTGTGTGCCCGGCCAGGATTTGAACCTTCACAGTCCGGAGACTGCGGCTCGAGACGCCGTAGAAAGAGTCCTTTCGACCGGATCTCAGATCCCACTCGTCGATGCGGCCGGCCTGTTGATCGAGGCCTGCCGGAGTGTTGACCCTTCTGAACCGCGCTGGGCGGAATTTCTCGCGGCCGTGGATCGGGCAGAGCTGGAGTGCCTAACGAGGATCGCCCGGGACCGCTTGCTTCGAGTTGTGTAGCCCTTCCCAGTGGGTGCGGCGATCGAGCAATCCGTACAAGTTGGCAGCCGACATCTTCGTCGCGGTTGCATCTCGTCGTGAAGTTCAGGAAGCGGCCTCGAGTGGGATTGATCTGGAAGGGTGATTCGCAAGCGCGAATCGGCGACTGCCCACGAAGTGCGGTTGCACCGAAATGCCCCTTCCGACATGGGTTCGGATTGCACGCGTTCCGAACTTGTCCCTGAGTCCACGCATGAGGTGCCGAATTGTTTGCTCGGACCGAGCGAGTTCGTAGGCCATCCTGGGCCACGGGACCGTGATTTTCGGTGTTTTCAGGAGTAGTTCGAAGAGCTCTTCCTCGGCTACCGTCAGCTCGATTACCGCACCATTCTCGAACCGAACGCATCCGGTGCCGGGATAGTATCTGGCAAACTGGTTGATCTGCACCCGTCGTGGTCTTCGTTCGGGTCGCCGCGACGGCCGCCACGTCGTGGGTGAATTGCCTGCGTTTTCCCGCGAGTTCACGAAATGACCTCCCATGCGATCAAACCCGGACCGCCGCCAGGTGACCCTTGCCCTACCCGCCTCGATGCAAATTCGGCGTGATGACCCGTGCGTTCAACGTGAACGCATCAAATGGGAGTAAATTCGGTGTGTTTCGAGCTAGATGAGCCCGATCTCTCGTGCCCGGACGACCAGCTTCGCGCGAGTTCGGACGCCGAGCTTCGAGGACACGGACTGGAGGTGTGATCGCACGGTGTTGAGCGACAGGCACAGTTCTTCAGCCATCTCCCGGTTCGACAGTCCGTTTGCGATGAGGCCGACGATCTCCTGTTCCCGGCCCGTCAGCCTGACGTCCGGACTCGATGGCGTCGCCTCGATGGCAACCGCTCGGACGATACTCGCGGAAACGAACGCTGGACCATCAACTAGGCTGTCAATCGCGAGCAGCAGTTCCGACCGGGAAGCATCTATCCCGATCAGGCTGTAAACGCCGGCGTTGAGATGCTGGGCCACGTCCTTTCGTTCCGGAGGGCTTCCGAAGACCACGAGACTGCGGCCGGACGTGGCATTGGTGAGGAGAACGTCCGTGGGACGCAACGCCTCTGGCGACGAAGAGAGAACGTCAAGTCGCGAATCAGGCATGACCGACTCAATCAGCGCCGAAACCAGCGCCGTGAGGAGCGACGCACCCACGGCGCGGAGCTCGAACCGGCTTATGGGACTCGACTCAACCGATGTGTCCACTCGCGTCAATCGCACAGCAGAACTTGACAACGTTCACACCCCACCCTTCGCTGTCGATCTTCACTCTCGCCGGTTACTAAGACGTTACCTTTAGGTGACGAATTCTGGGGTAAGCCTCTACACTTTTCAACCGTTTGCGACATAATTTTCACACCATGCCAACTTTTGTGAAGTTGACGTAACCAAATTGTCGATTGAGTGTCCGCCGGTTCATACTCCGGCACGTGTCGACGGATTCGTTTTTTCTATCGCCCGCGACAAGAGCCCTGAAGGAACTCGTCTCGCAGGCGCTTCTTCAATCGGAGGAGCCGCCGATGCTCGCGGCGGTTGAATTGCTTGCGCAAACCTGCATTCGAGCAGCCATGCTGTACCCGGAATGGGCAGAAATTGTCACTGCGCCTCGTGCGGATGGCCTCGATGACTTTGCCCGCCGGCTCGTGGCTCGAAGCGTGTTGGGCTCTTCCGAAGCCGGAGGCTAAGCGTTGGTCGCTTCCTGCTCACCGGCCGTCGCGGAATCGAACATGTAGCCCCTGCCCCGGACGTTCACGATCACGGACGGCGAGCATCCCGCCTCCTCCAATTTCTGTCGCAGGCGGCGAATGTAGACTTTGACCGTTTGCGTCGCCTCGGACTCGCCTACCATGCGGCCAGTGCTCATCCGCGCGGCCTGAAGTGGACTAACGATACGGCCCTCGTCCTCCATCAGCGCGAGCAGGAGCGAGAACTCCATGTTCGTCAGCTGCAACTCTTTGTCATTCACCCAGGCTTTGCGCGACGCAGGACGAAGCCGAATCGGGCCAGACTCCACGACGAGGTCGACATCTTTGTCCTGGCTGGTCAGGGCTCGGCGACGCAACGAAGCTACTTGCGCGTCGAGGGCTTCAGGCCCATCGCCATCCCGTGCATAGATGTCGGCGCCGGCTCGTAAGGCTGCGGCCAGGGCTTCGTTCGTCGGTGCCAGCACCATCAGCAGCGCGTCCGAGGCCCGGGACAGATGCCGGACGATGTCGAGGTCCTCGATCCGGGTCGGATCGACAACAGCTATCACAAAATTTGGGTTGAGGTGCTGAACGAAGGCAAGTGCGTCGCTTCGTCCCCGTTCGATGGAGGTGATTCGATGCCGCAACAAAATCGGTATGAGGTCGATCGCAGCGTACGGACGCGTGGAAACAACCACCGCGACCAATTCGTCGGTGTTCGGAGTATCCCCACGATCCGTAGGGTGAGCCATTAGAGAGACCACGGACTCTGCACTCGAATGCCCTGCTTGTTCTGATCCGTATTGCCCGGTCGGGCGAACGTGTTCTCGCATGTCGCGATCATGTCGGCGTTTAGGAAATGTGAAGTACATGAGCAAGCCACTCCGGGAAGACATCTCTAAGTGACAGGAACGCCATTGAGCGTCGAGATCGTAGGTTCTCCGAAAAGGTCGATCGCCTGTTCGAACACCGGGTTGCGCCGACTTACCGGTCACGTCTGCTTCTATGAGTGGGAGTTCCCCGGGAATGAAGTGGTGAGTCGTCCACCGAACGTGGCGATTGGCGGCCGCGGGCTCTCAGAATCTGTGTCCCATAGGCAATGGGCAGTCGCGTGATTTCAATGTCCCGCAAGCGCACGGCCCATCGACCTTCCGTCAACACGCTCGAAACAGACTTCCAGTTGTCAAAATGGAGGCAGCATGAAAGTTGGGATCCTTGCAGGCGGGAAGGGAACGCGTCTCACGGAAGAGACGTCGGTGAAGCCCAAACCGATGGTAGAGATCGGCGGATATCCGATCATCTGGCACATCATGCGCCACTACGCGCACTACGGGTTTAAGGAATTCGCCATTGGCCTCGGCTACAAGGGTGAAGTTCTGAAGAAGTACATGGTCGACTACGCCGCGCTCAGTAGCGACCTGACAGTCAACCTCCGAACGGGGGCGGTGAAAACGGCGGACTGTTACCGGCCAGATTGGCAGGTAGAACTGATCGATACAGGACTGGAGACGCAGACCGGTGGCCGCATCAAGCGTCTCGCCCAGTACATGAACGGCGAGACCTTCATGCTGACGTGGGGCGATGGGGTTTCCGATGTCAACTTGCACGACCTCCTCGCGTTCCATCGCTCCCACGGCAAGCTCGCCACCATGACGGCGGTCCGGCCGCCCGCTCGCTATGGACACCTCTCGATGGATGGCGACCGGGTCGTCTCGTTCACCGAAAAGCCTCAGATCGGGGAAGGCTGGATCAACGGCGCCTTCTTCGTTCTCGAGCCGGAAATCGCGGAATACATCGAAGGCGATGAAACGCAGTGGGAACGCGAGCCCATGGAGCAACTCGCGGCCGACGGCCAGCTAATGGCCTACAGGCACGAATCCTTCTGGCAATGCATGGACACGCTCCGTGAAAAGCACATTCTCGAATCGATGTGGCAGTCAGGCGCTGCCCCCTGGAAGGTTTGGAACTAAATGCGAATTCTTCTTACCGGGCACCTGGGTTACGTCGGCAGCGTCATGACACCGATGCTCGTCGCCGCCGGTCACGATGTGGTCGGCATGGATGCCGACCTCTACCGGGGGTCGACTTTCGGCGTTCACACTTCGTTGTCGCTGGTGCCGAACATTGAGAAGGACGTTCGCGACGCGACCATCGAGGACGTCAGCGGTTTCGACGCGGTCATCCACCTGGCTGGCCTCTCCAACGACCCGCTCGGGGACCTCGACCCGCGACTGACCGACGAAATCAATCATCGGGCATCGGTTCGTCTTGCCCGCCTTTCCCGCGATGCCGGGGTTCGCCGTTTCATCTTTGCTTCGTCGTGCAGCAACTACGGCGCCGGAGTGGAAGAATGGCTCGACGAGTCTTCGGCATTCAACCCGGTGACCCCGTATGGCGAATCAAAGGTGGCCGTTGAGCGGGATGTCGCCGCGCTCGCCAACGCGAGCTTCTCCCCGACGTTCATGCGAAGCGCCACCGCCTACGGCGCCTCACCGCGATTGCGGTTCGACCTCGTGGTCAACAACCTCACCGCCTGGGCGTTCACAACCGGGAGCGTGCGCCTGAAGAGCGACGGCTCGCCGTGGCGGCCGCTGGTGCACGTCGAAGATATGTCGCGCGCCTTCATTGCTGCGGTGGAAGCTCCCGTCGAACTGGTTCACAACGAAGCTTTCAACGTGGGCCAAACTTCGGAGAACTACCAGGTGCGGGACGTGGCCCTCATCGTCAAAGAGGTGGTGGAAGGAAGTACCGTTGGCTTCGCGGAAGACGCCAGCCCGGACAAGCGGGACTACCGCGTGAACTGTGACAAAATCCTGCGAGTCCTGCCGGCGTACAAGCCCTCGTGGACAGTCCGAGCCGGCTGCGAGCAGCTTCTCGCGGCGTACAAGGCAATAGGGCTCCAGGTCGAGGACTTCGAAGGTCCGCGCTACCGGCGTATCGACCACATCCAGATGCTGCAGGCGGCAGGTTCGCTGGATGGCGAGCTCCGCTGGCGCAGCGCCGTGGCGGTGGAAGCGTGATTCACCAGGTGGAAAAAACTTGCCGTTCCTGCGGTTCGAGCCGTCTGCGAATGGTCCTGGATCTCGGGGTGACTCCCCTCGCCGACCGACTCTTCCGCAAGGACCAGGTCGTGGAATCGGAGCCGATGGCGCCCCTTAGCGTGGCCTTTTGTGAAGACTGCTCTCTCGTTCAAATCCGCGAAACGGTCGACCCCGAGGTGCTCTTCTACGAGGAGTATCCCTACTTCTCCTCCGTCTCCCCGTCGCTCGTCCGCCACTTCGCGGCCAGCGCCGAAGCGATCATGGACCGCTGGGAACTCGGCGCGGAAGACCTGGTAATGGAAGCAGCCAGCAACGATGGCTACATGCTCAAGAATTTCGCAGAACGCGGCATCCCCGTGCAGGGCATCGATCCCGCGCCCGCGCCCGCACAACGGGCAATCGACGCCGGCATTCCCACGCTGGTCACATTCTTTGGCAAGCAGCTGGCGGAAGAACTCTCCAGCGAAGGCAAGCAGGCCAGGGTTTTCCTAGCCAACAACGTGCTCGCCCACGTTCCCGACCTCAACGGTTTTGTCGCCGGGATTGCAACAGTGCTCCGCGAAGACGGAGTGGCCGTAATCGAGTGCCCATACCTGGTCGACCTCATCGACCATGGCGAATTCGACACCATTTACCACCAGCACCTGTGTTATTTCTCTGTGACATCACTCTCGAAGCTGTTCCGGCGCCAGGGTCTGTATCTCAACGATGTTGAGCGCGTGGCCATCCACGGGGGTTCGCTGCGGCTTTTCGTCCAGAAATTCGAAGAGCCCACGGAGCGCTTGTCCGAACTTCTTAAGGACGAGTCCCGTCGTGGCGTTGATCGCTTTGGCTTCTATGAGGCCTTCGCGGAGCGGGTGGATGCGATTCGAAACGGACTGCACGATCTGCTCGCTCAACTCAAAGCCGAAGGCAAGCGTATCGCCGGCTACGGCGCCGCCGCGAAAGCCACCACCTTGCTCGCGGCCGCGGGCGTCGACGACTCGGTTCTTGACTACGTCGTCGACCTCAATCCGTACAAGCAGGGTCGCGTCATGAGTGGCACGCACCTGGAAATCAATCCGCCGGCGAAGCTCCTTGAGGATAGGCCGGACTACGTTGTGGTCCTCGCGTGGAACTTCGCAGAGGAAATCATCCGGCAGCAAGACGAGTTCCGCTCGCAGGGAGGCAAGTTCATCGTGCCGATCCCCGAACTGCGGATCGTCTAACCATGGTGGGTTTGGGTTCGCCGGTGCGCACGGTCGTGACGGACGTTCCGGCCGCAGCCGAACGGCGTGGGTTCTTCGCCCGGAAAGCGTACGAATCTCTCGTGCGAAGGACGTCGCAGGCGACGGCAGGCTTCGATGCCAAGAGCGCTCTTGTCGTCGCGCCGCACCAGGACGACGAAACGCTCGGCTGCGGAGGAGTCATCGCGCGCAAGGTTCGGGCCGACGCAGCGGTCTCAGTCGCGTTTCTAACCGATGGCGGTGGTTCTCACGCCCACCTGATTGATCGCGATGAACTGTGCCGCTTGCGAAAGTCCGAGGCGCTCGACGCCTGCCGAGTGCTTGGAATACCTGCTTCGCGGGTCCATTTCATGGAAGTCCCGGATGGTGCGCTTGCACAGTCCGAAGGCGCCGCCGCGACATTCGTGAGCGAATTGCTGGCCGAACTGCGTCCGCAGCAGGTGTTCACCCCTCATGCCGAGGACATGCTCAGTGATCACGTTGCTGCAAATAGGATCGTGCATCGCGCGCTTGGAAAGGCGCCTCAGCGTACAACCGTGTGCGAATATCCGATCTGGCTTTGGGACCGTTGGCCCTGGACGAACCCGATCGCGTTTCCGCGACAGCGACACGGCGGAAAGTCACGCGGGAAGTTCGCCCTCTCCGCGTTGGATTGGCGGATGCACCGGCATTTCACGACTCGCGTGGATGTTGGTGGAACGCTTGAGTCGAAGCGAGCGGCGCTGGCCACTCACCTTACGCAGGTCACCCGATTCAACGGCGACCCCGGTTGGCTCACCCTTTCTGACATCGACCACGGCAACTGGCTTGCGAATTCGCTCGGCAAGTACGAATTCTTCCGCGAGACCGAGTTCGGCGAATGACAGTCGCGCGAGAGCTCACCCCGGCCCTTTCGAAGAACCGACGAACCGACGCTCATGCCGAGTTCGGCGAACGACTGCAGGCCGGGAAGGTCATCGGATCCCCGTATCGATCGGGCTCCGGACGGCGGCTTGGCGTCGATGCGGAAAAACTCATGTCCACCGACGGCGAGTCACTCAGGATTGGTAACCCATTGCACCCGGGATGGGGCCGGCATGCTTACTCGCTCGGGCCGATTCGGCCCACTGCCGGCAGCTGGATATCGACAACGATCCTCAACGGCCACAACTCCTCCCAGGGCGGGCTGCTCGGAGAGACGTTGAGGCAACGGTTCAAGCGCTGGATGAAAGGGGCAGAAGCTGAGCCCTGGATGAGTCGAATGCTGAAGTGGACCTGGCGCGGCGATAAGCGCGAAGCGCTTTGGCTGTTTCGCAAGTGGTGGCAGATGAGCCGCGACGCCGCTCGAGATGACTTCGTTCAGATGGACGAAAATCTTGCCTTCGGCTGGATGCCCGAGGCGACCGGCGGGACCCCGAATGAGGGCGCGTGCTTTGTGATGCGCGCAGCAGAAGCCAACAACGGCGAACTCTGCATCGCTGACCGAAACGGGTACCGGCCGACGGTCCGGCGCGTCACGAACGTTCCGATCACGTACTTCACGGCAATCAGGGGCGACGAAGTCGCATTCTTCGCCGGCACCACCATGCGCGGCGTCCCAACACTTCCGGCGCTCCCGATGGTGCGGCAGTTATCGGTCGTGCCGCTGGCCAATCTCCGCCGAGAGGCCTTCGCGTGCATCCAGCAGGGCGCGCTTGGACAGGTCGGATTTGTCTCTGCCAGCCAGGTCTACGGCGTACTCAGCGGGGAGTCTGAACGGTTTTCGTCCCCCGGCGGGACCGCGCTGTTTGCGGATGCGCTCCGAGGGGAAGGAACTGCCGCCGATTTCGGCAGGCCCTGGCAGATCGAAGGCCAGTTGAGCCGCACCGACGAAGGTCTCGCGAGCGACAGCTCGGGCGCGGCCGTCCTCGAGCTGGCTAAAGCCGCCGGCTTTCTTCGTGTCGTCGTGGACCGCCACGGCGATGGCGAGGCGGAATTGCGGTGGCGCTGCAGCGAGTCCGGCGACGGCTGCGCGGTCCGTATCGGCTCGAAGATCTCCTTCAGCGAATGGCGTTCCGGCGAGTGGTTCGAAGCGGCATCAGCCGAGCTTCCGGAAGGGTCGCTTCACGACCTCCAAATCCTCGACGACGGAAGGCGGATTCGCGCGTTGGTGGATGGCCAGGACGCTCTCGGCGAATTCGAATCGACGTTCTGTTCGAGTGAAACCGGCATCCGGCTCGTGGTTTACGGGAGCGGAATCGCCCTCCGCGACCTCGAAATCCAACCACGAGAGATTCGGCTTCCGGATGAAGCCATGGTACGCGCGCCGGTCGCGGCCGAAGCAAGAACCCTTCGGATCCTGGATTCATTCACGGGTGCGCGCGTCCCTCTCGATGGCCGGGCATGTGAAACCGCCTCCGTCGGAGTATGGGAGCTAACGACGGGCCATGGCCAAATCAACGTGGAAGACCCAAAAGGCGCGTGCGTTGATGGCACCCCCGGGCGACCAATCTCGGACAGGACTTCCTACACCCTGCCGTGGCCACACTCTGGCTCTACAGCGCTCGAAATCCTGGTGACGCCACCCGGCGAGCGCAGAGGTGAAGGAGCCAATGGCCGAGCAGGTGTGGTCTTCTGGCAGGACGATGACAACTACTTCATCGTCTCTACCTGGCTCGATGACGGCTACGACGGGGCGTCGATCTCCGCGTTCTTTCGCATCGGCGGTACCGAGGAAATTTACAACGCCGTATGGACCAACGTTGGCAGCCGGGTGTCCTGGGGCAACGACTACCGGCTTCGCGTCACTTTCGATGGCAATCACTTTGTCGCGAGCGTCGACGAAGAGCCTGTACTCGTACGAGCGTTGACGGACGTTAAGCCGAAGTGGCCGAATCTCACCGTGAATCGCGTGGGGATCTGCGCCAACTGGGAGTGGGGACTCGACGCGGGCAGCGTGTTCCGAGAGTTTCGGGCATTCGCAGAGGATTCCCACGGCAACGAGTCATCAACCGGTGCTTCAGGCTTCACCAGTAAAGTCACGGTCTAGATGACGTACACCAATTGCACCGCGTGTGGCTCCGGCAATATGACGTCCTTTTACGAAGTGAACGCCGTCCCCGTGAATAGCGTTCTCCTACTGGAGACGCGTAAGCAAGCGCTGGAGTTTCCCACCTCTGACATCCGGCTCGTTCGCTGCGGACAGTGCGGCTTCGTCTTCAACGCCTGCTTCGACCAGCGAATGACCGAATATTCCGGGCGCTACGAATCGACCCAGGCGTTCTCATCGACTTTCGCCCAGTTCAACCGAGACCTGGCGTGCGACCTTGTCGAACGTCACGGCATCCGCGAGAAGACCGTACTAGAAATCGGGTGCGGCGATGGCGAGTTCATCCGACTGCTGTGCGAGTTGGGACGGAACCGCGGGTTTGCCTATGACCCAGCCTTCGAACCCACCCGCCACGCGCAAAGCGAGGCAATCACCTTCTTCTCCGAATTCTTCGACGAGAACTCCTCCACCCACGACGCCGACCTCGTCGTCTGCAAAATGACCCTCGAGCACATCGTCGATGTTCGGCGTTTTGTGGCCACCATGCGCGGGGCGATGTCGGATTCGTCGAATGCGGTCGTCTTCTTCCAGGTTCCCAACGCGGACTACGTTTTCGACGAGCTTGCATTCTGGGACGTCTACTACGAGCACTGTTCGTACTTCACGGCAGATTCCCTCGGGGCGCTGTTCCGCAACTGCGGTTTCGATGTTGCGAGGACCTGGACCGGCTACGACGACCAGTACCTGATGCTTGAGGCTCGAGTGGCGTGTCGTCCGCACGAGTGCCTTTCTGCGAATTCCGGCCCGCCCGCCGCAGGTGGAGTCGCGCGCTTCGCAGAGGAGGTCGAGCGTCAGATGTCTGGATGGCGGGACCGTTTGCAGGCGTACTACCGGGGCGGTAAGCGCATTGCGGTGTGGGGCGCAGGCTCCAAGGCGGTTGCCTTCCTGGCAGCCATCGGCGAGTCGCCAGCCATTCAGGATATGGTGGACATCAACCCCAACAAAGCCGGGACATTCCTGCCGGCGAGTGGTTACGAGATCGTCCTGCCAGAGCGTCTGCGCGAATCGAATCCCGACGTAGTAATCGCGATGAACCCGATCTACCTGGCTGAGATCCGTCGGGATCTTGACGCCCTCGGGATTAACCCGGAGTTAGTCTCGCTATGACGCAGGTCGCAGAATTGCCCGAGTCCCGGCCCGTCAAGCTCGGTTGCCCGGTCTGTTCCTCGCAAAACGTTGAGGATCTGCTCAGGTTCGATTCGGTGCCTGTTTTCTGCAACGTACTCCACGAAAGCGCCGAGTCGGCCTCCGCGGCCCCGACGGCTGCCATCGACCTCGCCGTTTGCGCAAGCTGTTCGCACATTTTCAACGCCAGCTTTGACTCGAACCTCGTTGCCTATTCGGCTGGGTATGAGAATGCACTTCATCACTCGGGGACGTTCGTGGGCTACCAGGACTGGCTCGTTCGCAAGCTGGTCAGCGATCACGGGCTCCGCGGTCAACGGATCGTCGAAATTGGCTGTGGTCAGGGCGACTTCCTCTCCGCGCTCTGCATTGCCGGGGGAAACTCGGGAGTCGGTTTCGATCCCAGCTACCGTGGCGATGCGGTGCTCCCCGGGGTAGAGAGCATTCAACCTCGTTACTTCGACTCGAGTGACGCCATCGGTACCGAAGTTGTCGTCTGCCGCCAGGTCCTCGAGCACATCGACCAGCCGTTGGAATTCCTTGGGGACCTTGTGGACGCTCTCGGCCCGGGAAAGCTTGTCGCATTTGAGGTCCCCAATGGCGAGTGGTGCTTCGGCGCCGGCGGCATCTGGGACGTCATCTACGAACACTGCGGGTATTTCACCGCCGGCTCGCTCAGCGAGCTCTTGCGCCGATGCGCGCTGGAAATCGACGAAGTTAGCGAGACCTTCGGAGGGCAATTCCTCCTCATCATCGCCCGTACCGGGACGCGCTCGAACATGAACGACACCGAGAGTGCGCGAACCCGCCAGAGCATCGATGCGTTGCGGGTTGCTGCCCGGAACATGCTCCAGCAGCACAACGCCTGGCGCTCACGAGTCGTAGCGCTCGACGAGGCACAAGGCCCGACCGTTATTTGGGGCGCCGGCTCGAAGGGCGCCACCTTCCTGAATCTCGTGGATCCAGGGCGCCGCACTGCGTTTGCGGTTGACCTGAACCCGAAGAAAGTTGGCCGCTATGTCCCGGGCACCGGCCAACGCGTCGTCAGCCCCGAACAACTCGCCGGAATCCACCCTGGCACCGTCATCGTGATGAATCCGAACTACGAGGATGAAATTCGGGCGCTAGTGCGGCAGCTAGGACTGCAACAAGAGCCAGTGGTCATAGTCCATTCGAGCCCTCGAGAGGTGCGGAGCCCTTGAGCATCCAAAGTTTCGGTCGACGCGATCCAGATGCTTCGTTCCACGCCGTATCGAACGACCGTTCAGAAGCGCCTGGTGGGGTCCTCACCACGTCCGAATCATCGAAGCCCAGCAGTTCGTCGCAACCTCTGGTGACCGTGGGCATACCCGTTTACAACGGAGAACGTTTTCTCGCTCGGGCTCTGGATGCTCTTCTCGCCCAAAACCTCGGAGACGACCTCGAGGTTGTGATCTCAGACAACGCGTCCACTGACCGAACCGAGGAAATCTGCCGAGCTTACGCCTCGGAGTGGTCAAACATCGTCTATTCGCGCGAGCCGATTAACCGGGGCGCGGCCTACAACTTTAATCGGGTGCTGGCGCTAGCCCGCGGTAAGTACTTCAAGTGGAATGCCCACGACGACTATGTGCAGGATGGCTACTTCGACAATGTCTTGCCGACGCTCATTGCGGAAAGCGTGATTGGCGTTATAACACCAGCGACCTATGTCGATAGTGGAGGAGAAACACTCTTTGACACCGAAACGGAGCTGCCGTTAAGTCCCTGGCCGCCTGAGCCGACGGCGCAGGCATGCCGGCTCATCCGCGCCCTGTCCGTCGGAGGCCTACCGGCCATGGTTGTAGCCATGGGAACCTACCGAACAGCCACGCTGCGTTCTATCAGGCCCCTGGGGAACTACTACCTGGCAGATTCTGTAATGGCAACGGAACTGGTGTTAAAGGGGAGAGTAGTCTACTCAGCGGAACCGCTGCTAGTATTCACCCGGCATGAAGCGTCATCGTCATTCAAGAAACGTCCGGATCCTAGGGAACAGCAAGACTTCTACGACCCTTCTATCAAATCTCGTGTGATTGTAGGTTTTCAGTACAGAAGAAGGTTCGTTGAGTCGCTCATTGTGATTTTCAAAGCAGAAATATCAGTCTTTGACAAATCTAAGGTACTTCTGGAAATGTTGGCACTAGTTGAAAAGAGATTCTTACGAAAACTAAATCGATCACTCTGAGTGTTTAGGTCAATCCGCAATGAATGCCTCTATAAAGTTGGAAAATGACTCGGGATCGACGTGAAAATTTGATCGCTTATGCGGATAGGGTTCGTCGATACCAAACACTCTAACGTAGTCGAACCCAAGTGAATTCGCCAATAGCTCGAAGTCTTGGTTAAGGTCTGCATGGCGTGGTACTATCTCCATTACACTAAGTGGTCCATTAGCAGCGAAAATCATATTTGCTAGGCCTGCGCCGTGAATGCCCACCAGAAAGCGCGTTTCGCTCAGTAATGTCATTTGTTCCGAGAGTGTCATATCTTCCGTATAGAGCATCGTAAAGTTGAGTTTCGTGAGAATCTCAGAGATATCGTTAAAGTTGTCTAGGCAGCGTCCATACTCTGGGCGTCTGTTAAGGAACACCCGTTTTGCGGGAATTGCTGTGCGCGCGGGCGCGTTCAGAAGTCTTAAGACGTCGCATGTTAGGCCTTTATCGAATATTGAAGTCTGTGCTAAGAAGAGTTCATCTAGCGCAACATACGTACCCTCTTTCGGGCTCACGAAATGCAAACTCGAAAGGTCGCCCTGAATTACGGCTTCGTGAAAGTACTTTTGTTTCGCCAAGTGAGCCGAGACTAATATCGGTGTTGTTTCATCAACCGAACTTCGATTCATAATGGCCAATTTCGGGAGCACATCGACTAGAAAGTGAAAGTAATTTTCTGGCCAGGGCGACAGTAGGCTTCGAGCTGTCGAAATGTGAACTTGATTACGTCGGGCGTATTTGGACCAAAGGAAGGAAGTGGGACTTGGCAAGCCGACGGTAGCTCGCCCAACTCTTGTGTGAGTTTGCCACCCGTAAGTTAGCGAATAGTCCAATAGGCGCGCAGGCCCCGCAATTGCCCAGCCATACTTGGGTTCAACAATTACGTGCCCGCACACCCTCGCCACGAGATCCCGTCTGCCTTTTGTTTTGTCTTCGGATGCTTCGGGCGGGGTTCCGGACAGTATTGAGATGCTGGATTGATTCGTTCCAGGCATATGAGCCAAGGCGTCCCAAATCGCCCGTCGAATTAGGCGCCGGGTGTGGACTGCGAAGTTCGAGACTTTGAGGCGGAGCGTCACTTGTTTCCTCCAGTGGTTGTTGTGGGCTGTGCAAGCGGACGTCTGCCGCCGGAGATTTACCGCGGGCGGTCAGTCAGAGGGTGCGTGGCGAGAAAGTGCCTTACGAGGTCCAATGCCCCGTACGACCTATCGAGTTCTGAAATCGAATACCCGGCCCGCCGCAGTTCCTCTTCGACCTCTGCGCGCTTCGCATCGAGCTCTTCCGCAGTCGCTGCATCCAATTCGTAAACGAGAACGGGATGTTCACTGATGATGCGTGCGGCGCCCCGGAGGACGGCCGCCTCGGCTCCTTCAACGTCTATCTTGATTACGTTCGGTTTGGAAATGATTCCGGAGCCGAGCAGCCCATCGAGCGTTCGAACTCCGACCGACACGGTCCCCGTCCGATCGCCCGGCGTGCCGAAGCCCTCAAGGGTCGCGCCGCCGGGATGACTTGTCGTCTGGAGGTTTGCGCGGCCATCCCGGTCCGCCACCGCGTAAGGTAGGAGCTGAATGGTATCGAAGCCGTTGAGCCCCGCGTTTTTGACGAGGCTGGCGCCGATTTCGGGGAGCGGCTCGAAGGCGAAGACGCGTCCTGCCTGGCCAACTTGCCTCGCTGCGAGGAGGCTGAAGAATCCGACGTTTGCCCCGACGTCGTAGAACACATCTCCGGGCTTCAGCAGGGAGGCGATCGCTTCCTGCACGGGCAGCTCGTTTTCTTCATGTCCGTAGTCGGCGCTGGCGAATTCCGACCGTATGCGGAGGCCCGCAGCCGGACCGCTCCGAATAGTCGCAATAGCGGGCCTGCCTGATGAGTGCCGCCAGCGGTGCCACGAACGCCTCGGGTGTACGAGCCGCGTTTTCAACCGGCTGAACTCCATCTCGCCAACTCCTACACCGCTGAACGCGATGCTGAGAATATGAAGGCGTGGCGGATAGCAATCGTTAACCAACCGTGGTTGTCCAGCGTCCCGGTGCCCACTTCGTCCCTCGAAATATGGACCTACGAAGTCGGCCGAAGGCTGGCGAAGACCAACGATGTTCACGTATTCGGCGGAATGCCCGCTCGCGCTATCCGCGGCCAACGCTTTCGCAGCGAAGGTGTGACCTATCACCTGACTTCGACCACTGTTGACGCGTTCATGGGCCGCCTGATGCCGAAACTTCGTCGTTCGGTGCCCGCCGATAGGCCCCTGGTCGCGCGCCAGTCGTACTACTTCTTCTGGGCGACTCGGGTTGCATGGCAGCTCCGCAGGCTCAAGCCGGACGTCATCCACATCCACAACCAGTTCCCATTCGCGCGAATCATCGGGCGATTGAATCCGCAGGCGAAGCTCATCCTTCACATGCATTCAGAGTGGCTGTCCCAGGTGGACGGTCGCGAAGTGGAACCCGCCGTTCGGAGGAGTTCCCTTGTTGTTGGGTGCAGTCGCCACGTGATTTCGAGGGCCGAAGCCCGGGAGGAGATCGCGTTTCCTTCCCGGGAGGTCGTCCCAAACGGCGTCGATACGGAGATGTTTGTCCCCGTCGTAACGACAAGCGAGCCTTCTGACCCTCGGCCACTAAGCATCGTCTTCATAGGACGCGTTTCACCCGAAAAGGGATGTCACACGCTCATCGAGGCCTTTCAAGAATTGAGTGCTTCTCACGAGGGAGTCACCCTCACGATGGTTGGTCCAATCGGAGCTCTGCCAGTCGGGCACATCGTCGCCATCGCGCGGGACGAACGTATCCGCAACCTCCAGCGCTTCTATGACCCGCCCAAATCGTACGTGGCGCAAATCCTCGAACGCGTGTCGTCTCAGTATCGCGACCGGCTGACGTTCACGGGAAATCTCTCTCGCGGGGATGTCGCAAAGGTCATCCGGAATGCGGATGTCGTAATCAATCCCTCACTGAGCGAGACGTTCGGAATGTCGCTCGTCGAAGCTATGGCGTCGGGTGTCCCTGTGGTCGCGACAAGGGTGGGCGGAATGCCTGAAATCGTCGAGGACGGAGAGACCGGTTACCTTGTGCCGCCGGAGCATCCAGCGGCGTTGGCGAGGGCCATCGGCGACCTTCTCTCCGACCCGGCGAAGAGACGTCGAATGGGGGTGGCGGGCCGACGACGGGCTTTGGATTCGCACACCTGGGATGCCGTAGCCGAGAGAACCGCGGATGTCTATCGCTCCCTGGTTCTTGACCCCGCGCCAGTGACCGTCGCAGTGGCAGCCGCAACTCATTGACCCCCGTAACATGATTGCGCAAATCGTCGTCTAACCTCCTCATAGGGGCGAAAGCCATTCCACCGCAAGTAGACAGTAGCCAGACTCTTGTCGTGTTACCTTGTCGGTCTTGATTGAGAGCCTCATTCACGCGACGAAGCGCCTCCTCGCCGCCCGCGACCGGCACGGCCTGTGGCCCGTGGTGGCCGGGCTCCTCATTCGCCGAAAGTTCAACAAGAAGTCGGTAATCCTTTGGGCGGGTGGTCGACCAATGCCACGGATTGAAAACCATGGCCGAATCGAAGCTTCGAGCTGTGCCGTCTGGTCCGGTGTGAGGCTTGAGGTAGCTCCATGCGCCACTCTGTTCATCGGCAAGGGCACCATTCTCAACCGCGACACCGTCATCGTCTGTCACGATTCCGTGGAGATCGGCGCGAACTGCAAGATCTCCTACCAGGTCATCATCATGGATTCCGACGAACATCAGGTCCCCGGCTCGCCTCAGATGACCGCTCCGATTCGGATCGAAGACGACGTTTGGCTTGGTGCAAGGGTCATCGTTCTCAAGGGAGTTACCATTGGCGCCGGCGCCATCGTAGGTGCGGGCTCAATCGTCACCAAGGACCTGCCGCAGCGCTCAATTTCCGCCGGACAGCCGGCCCGCGTCTTACGCTTCTACTGAAGTAGGCGGAGGCAAGCTTTCCGAGCCCAGCAGCACGCCTCTCAGGCGCTGCAAATCGTTCGGGGAAAAGACTCCGAACGCCAGGCTCGCGATGACGTATGTGGCGCCACCGATGGCGACAGCCGCGAAAAGCCCCACCGCAACATTGGCAATCGCCGCCGCCACCGCCATCACCAGCGTCGCCGCGGAGACTCGTGCGATGCCGCTCGCGAGACGAGAGGTGTCGATCGTTGGCCAGGCCCACCACCAGACGAAGGACCCAACGAACACTTCCGTCGCCACAGAGGTGAACGCGGACCCTAGTGCGCCGTCGTCCCAAAAATGATCGGCGAGTGGAATGGTTATCAGGTTGAGGACGACGTTGAAGACCACGGCGCCCCACGCGACTGCCGCCATTCGCTTCTGGTGGTCTCGGGCGAATAGCGACACGCCAAGCACCGTGTGAACCGCGGCGGGCGGAATGTGGATCGCCAGAATGACGACCAGCACGGCCGAACGGCTGAATTCATCGCCCGAGAGCAGATGGACGATTGGGGCCGAAAGCACCGCGAGACCCGCCGCCATGGGTGCGGTCACGGAGAACCCCAGCCTCGCCGCATTTGTCACGACTCGGCGGAACCACGCCGAGTCCTCCATCGCCGCCGTCGAGAGCGCCGGGTAAATCGCCATCGTGATTATGGTAGTGGCGAAGACAGGAAGCGCTGCGAGCCGATAAGCGAATGCGTAGGCGCCCGCGACGGCCGTACCTGCCAGTGCTGGCAGGATCAACAGGTCCACGCGCGCATAGATGGCAAGCCCAAGGTCCCATGCGAAGTAAGAAGGCCCCGCGATAAGGATTCCTCGAATCGTGGCTCGAGACGGCCGAAACGGCCCGGAGAACGCAAACACAAAGACGAAGGCTGTCGTCAGGAAGCCGGCGGCTGTGACAGCGAGGCCGGCCAGGCTGACCTCTACCGCGGCCCGGCTTGTCACGGCAACGAGGACTGTGCCTCCTTGGCCGATAACTCCGACCGTTGACGAAAGTAACGCCACGCGGCCGAGCCGCTGGTTGCCCTGGAAGCCAGCCATGAAACCATCGGCCAGGAGCAACGTGAGGCTGGTCAGGCTTGAGGCGGCAAACACAATCTTGAAGGCGGTCGAAGGACCCAGCAGGAGAAGAAACGGCAGGAGTACCAGATTGATGGCCAGCCACAGTGCGAAGCGAACGTAGAGGACGTTGAATACCAGCCGGTGCGTTTCGTTCGGAGTTCGTGCAGTCTCTTTGATCAGGTAGTTAGTGCTGCCGAAGACCGCGAGCACGCCAATAATCGTCGCTGCTGTCATGCCGGTCGCGAGCAGCCCGAACTCGCTGGGACCCAGGAAACGCGGCACGATGAGCACCCCGACGAGCGTCGTGATCCACGTAATACCCTGGATAGAAAGCAGGGCAGCTCCGGTCTTAAAGAGCTTCTGGTTGCGTGTCGACGTTGAATGCATGAGCGGCCGAACCTTACGCACAACGATGGCTGAACTGTGTTGAATCCCCGTTGACCCATCGCGACTGGCACTCAATTTAGGTTCCACGCGCGTGCTGCATTCTTGAGCCTATGGAACCTTCAGCCTCATTTCGCGTTTTGGTGCTCCAACCGCTGAAACGCGACGCCGAGGCGTGGCAGTCGAAAGGCTTTGCTGCTGATTTGCATGGGATGCGTCTGCTCTTTCGCCTTGCGACGCACGGGGGATATAGAGCCACGGTCCTCCACCGCGTCGCCCACTGGGCCCACTGTCGACGGCTGACCGCTGTCCCAACGCTGCTGCACGAACTTAACCAAGCCCTGCACGGGATCGAAATGACGCCTTCGATGAAGGTCGGCTCCGGGCTTTACATGCCTCACTCCGTGGGCAGCGTGATTACTGCTCAGGAGATCGGCGAAGGAGTGGAATTGCAGGGCGGGATCACGCTCGGCATGCGGGGTTCCGCGGAGTTCCCGATCCTTCGCGACGGAGTTGTAGTTTCATGCGGGGCCCGGATCCTCGGCCCAGTAATTGTCGGTGAGGGATCCGTGATCGGCGCGAACGCGGTTGTCATTCACGATGTCGAACCGGGAGCCGTAATGATCGGCGTGCCGGCGAAGGCACTCCTGGTTGATCGACCGGGATCCAATCAAGATTCCAGGGGCTAATCTCGGTCGTTGCCCGCTGGTCGAACGGACTGCGACCTGAGGCTGTTTGTGAACTCGAAGGCGAGGTCCTCCATCAGCTGGAGTATGCGCCCGTCATTCGCCGAGCTGTCGAACCGGCTTTCAGCTACAGCCCGCCCTTCGCGACCATAACGCGGCAATTGTTCTCGATTTGCCGCCATGGCGCGAAGTGCAGCAGCGAGGTCATCCCGGTTAGGTTCGATCAGGAGACCTGTCCTCCCGGGCTCAACAATGTCCTGGGCGCCGCCACGATTAGAGACGATAACGGGCAGTCCGCTCGCCATCGCCTCGACCGTCGCGAGTCCGAAGCACTCGGCAAGTGATGGCATGACGAAAATGTCCGCGGTGGCAAAGAGCTCCCGAAACTTGGCATCGTGAGACTCAAGGCGATGGACTCTGACGTTCCCTGCCTGCTGAACGGGATCTCGAGTAACTACATCCAGTTCGAAGTCGCGGCCAACGTCGGTCCTCAAGACATCCAGGAGGAGGTTACCTCCCTTACGAGCAAAGTCGCCCCCAACAAGAAGCAAGCGGATCGGGCGGTCAACGGAGACCGTCCGGACGTGCGGAGTCCAGCTTCCGAGGTCCACGCCCGGTGGAATGACGATAATGCGATTGTCCTCCACCCCCTGACGGCGTAACCCATCTGCCGCCCAGTTGGACCATGGAGTAAATAGACTGACCGAACTCCACAGCAGTCGCTCGCGTGCACGGGCCAGTCTCTCGGACAAGCTTCCCGGCTGGAGGGCACCTCGGTAATAGGGAGCCATCGCCTCGAGCTGAAGCGTGGTCGCGTCGAGATCAAGCACGAGAGGTCGCCGAAATGGCCGGGCCTGAGCCCAGAGGTACGGAAACAGCACCTCGTTTGCAGAAGTCCATATCACATCGGGCCGCGGAAATTGAGCAAATTTCGAGGCTTCACGGGTCGCTCGAATCCTCCCGCGGACGCCCCTGGGGAGGAGGGCTGCGCGCTCAAGCAGGGCGCCGTGCTTCCAGCCGGTGACTCGCCGGAAGGTGGCATCGAACCGCCCATCGCGTACGATATTGCGCTCGAGGTTGGCAAAACGCGTGGCATGGCCCGCGTACGCCGAACCGAGAAAGAGAGCGCGAGGCCGGGCCAGCTTCGGGACGATTTCCGCGTCGGATTCGGCCACCGCGTTGCCGTCCCGCAGGGAATGGGAATAGTGCACTAACGAATTAGAACGGTGATTCCTCGACCCCGAGTCGAGACTTCGTGGTCGGGGCTGAAACCTCACGTTCTGGGTAAGCCGAAGGCGTTACGCGGGACGGTTTCCCGACCGTTCACTTTCGCTCTCAGAAGTCTGTTCCAGTGCAGAAAAAGGGGCCTCGAGGAAGCCAATTCGTGTCTGCCGGGTGACGCGTTTCGACAAGAGTGAAAATTTCGGAAACGAATGTTACGTCCGTTAAGTTTGTGAGCAGACACCCACATGAAACTGCTCGTGAACCATGCAGCGAGTTGGGGAGCAGGTAGGCGTCGTTTCGGGAAAAGCTGATTCTGGCTCGCACCTCGATGGTCGAACGTGGAACTCGAGAGCACAAAGCGGGTGCTCACGGAGGAACGCGTGAAGCGAAGCAGGTTTGGGAGCCGGAGGCTCCTGTTGATATTCGCCGGTGCAATTGCCCTTGGAATTACTTTCCTTGGTGTGGCTGCCGGCGCCACGAGCGGTCCCTATTCGGCAACGTTCGACGGCTCGCCCTCGGGCCCGACATCCGCGCTGCCCGTTCTTGCTGATTTCGATGTCCAGGTCCATTCCCGAGATTCGTCGACCTGGTACCAGCTCCAGTCGATGAACGCCGACCACGGTGCTGACTGCGGAGCACCGCCTGCGACGCACGTAAACAACGGCGTCTACGCCGATGCGGTCTTCCAGTGCAAAAACCACATCATGACCAACATCAACGCTGGCGGGTACGGGATGATCTACCTGACACCCGATGAGATGGTGGATTTCTCGGCGGGCACCGCCGTCATGCAATGGGACCTTTCAACGCTGCGGCACAGCATCCGGGACTTCGTCGACTTCTGGGTCATCCCTTACGACGACCAGATCGCCCTTCCGTTCGACATGGGTGATGTGGACGGCCAGGGCGTGCCCCGCCGGGGCATTCATATCCGCATGGACCAGTTCAACGGAGAGACGATCTACCGCGCGTACGTGATTAACAACTACTCGCAGACGGAAATCCCGGGGGCGTGGTGGTCGACGCTGGATTCCGCGCTTGCGTCTGTCGGACGAGCTCCATCCGCTTCTGTACGGGATACCTTCCGTCTGGAGCTCTCGAAGACGCATGTCCGCTTTGGTGCGCCCGATTTGAACTGGTGGCCAATCGACTCGGATATTAGTGCGCTGGCGTTCACGCAGGGCGTCTTCCAGATCGGCCAGCATTCGTACAATCCGACCAAGGACGGAGCCGGCGAGCCGGCCACCTGGCACTGGGACAACATCTCTATCAACCCGGCTGTCCCGTTCACCATCATCAAGGCCGACCAGCGTTACGTTGATAGCCCGACTCAGTTCATCACCTTCAACCAGCCCGCTCCGGCCAACTCCTACGTCCGATTCACCTCGATCGGGTCAACGCAGGTGGCGTTTAACGGCGGGTCCTACCAGGCGGCGACAATCGCCAGAGGTTCGGAGCAGGGGAATCATCCGGAGCACCTGAGCAACTACTGGATGCCAATCCCCGCGGGAACCACGACCATGAAACTCAAGTGGTCGGCCGACGGTTGGTACCAGGGGCCGTATATCGCCAAGGACTTCAATATTTGGTCGCGCGATACCTCCGGGTCCGCTCCGGCGCCCACCCTGCCGGCAACGTCAACCCCGACTACGGTCGCTACCAATCCGCCATCGAATCCCACCAACACTCCCGTAGCGCCGACCAACACTCCCGTAGCGCCGACCAACACGCCGGTCGCGCCGACCAAGACCCCGCAGGTCGTGCCGACCAACACCCCGGTCGTCCCGACGGCGACATCGACTTCCGTAATTGTTCCGCCGGCCAGCCAGCCGTCGATGACCTCGGCGAACCGTGTGACCTGGAACGGAAGCGACTGGTACCTGCACGGCGCCAACCTCCCCTGGTACAACTGGGGCTGCGATTTCGGTTGCGGCGCCAACGGTGGCGCGAGCTCCAGCCAGGTGAAGTCGGCCGTTGGCGCGGCCTTCGCTCAGGCGAAAGCAAACGGCGTCAACGTGATTCGCTGGTGGGTATTCCCCGGTGACCCATGGCAGATCTCCCGCCAGTCCGATGGCACCCCGACCGGGATTAACCAGGCCGTATACGCGGACCTCGATGCCGCGGTCGCGCTCGCCGCGCAGTACGACATCTATCTCGACCTCGTTCTCTTCTCGGCTCCGTCGTCGCTGCCGCAAAGCTGGTATAGCAATGCGTCTCAGCGGACGAAGCTCGCGGAAGTGCTGGGACCGATGTTCGCCCGCTACAAGAACAATCCCCATGTCATGACGTGGGAAGTTGTAAACGAACCGGAGTTCGATATCTGGACGGGCGCAGCCAACGAAGCCAACGTGAAGGCCCAGGTTCGTGCGATCGCAGATTCGGTTCATGCCAACAGCCCGGCGCTGGTGACAGTCGGTTCGGCGATGCTCGACGGCCTCGGAATGTGGGTCGGCCAGGGCCTCGATTACTACCAGGCTCACTGGTACGACTACATGCAGCCAGGGAACTGGTGCGCGATGTGCACGGACTACTCCACCGTGAAGGCGACCTACGGCCTGGATAAACCACTCGTGATTGGCGAGTTCTACGCCTCCAACTCGGTGAACGCTTCGCAGCGCTACGACGACTGGTATTCGAAGGGCTTCGCCGGCGCCTGGGCCTGGTCCCTCCTCACGGACCGGACCTCCGATGGGCTAACGGTGGACCTTGCCGCCGCGAAGACCTTCGCCAGCAAGCATTCGGATGTAGGCCCGAAAAACGGCAGTTCGGCGCCCTCGCCGACAGCCACACCCACAAAGCCGGCAGCCACTTCGACTCCGAAGCCTGCGACGGCCACGCCGACCTCGCCGGCCGCGACCTCGACCCCGACGAAGCCCGCGGTGACTCCGACCTCGACCCCAAAACCGCCGACCGCTACCCCGACGCAGGCACCGCAAGCTCCGCTAGGGTTCACGAGTTCGGTGACGCCGAACAAGTCGTCGGTGAACGCAGGCAGCAGCATCAGGCTCAGCACGAGCGTGAAAGCCAATGCCAAGGGCAAAGCGCTCATCGATATTGAGGTCTACGGTCCGGATGGTACGAAGGTGTACCAGAAGGTCTACGACAATCAATCGTTCTCAGCCGGCGCGACGAAGTCGTGGGCTCCGTCCTGGTCGATCTCGCGATGGGCCACGAAGGGCACCTACACGGTAAAGGTGGGAGTTTTTTCCCCCGGCTGGGGAACCCTGTTCGATTGGAATGATTCGGCGGCTACGTTCACCGTAAAGTAACCAATCGGCAGTAATTGTTTCGAGAAAACCCCGGCAGTGAATGCCGGGGTTTTCTTGTTCGAGAATTTACGAAGAGGTAACGCCAAGGCCGCGGCTCCTCGACATAGCGTGTTGATTGAAGGTTGTTCGTTCGTTGTCCCTCGATAGAGACTGACCCTAGTGGGATTCATACGTTCTAAAGCCAACGGTATGCGAATGAGTTTTCGCATCGCGCTAGCAGTTTTCGCGACGGTAACGGTCGCCAGCGGTTTGTCTATCGGTCGAAGCTCTGCCGACTCTTTCATTGCCACAGTCGATGGTTCACCAGCGTCTCCACTACCGGCGGCAGCAAGTGTTTTGCAGGACTGGGACGTTCAAGTTCATAGTCGAGATTCGGATACCTGGTACCAGCTCGAAGCTATGAACGCGCAACATGGAGCCGATTGTTCCGGTCCTCCTTCGACGCATGTGACGTCGTCGTATTCCGGTGCGGTATTCCAGTGTAAAGACCATGTGATGACTGCTATAAATGCGGGAGGGTACGGACTCGTATATCTGACTCCGAATCAGATGCTCGACTTTGGAAATGGCGGGACCGTTGCTTTCGACATAAGTACCGAGCGCCAGAGCACCCGTGACTGGTGGGATATTTGGATCACTCCCTGGGCAGATAATCTGGCTCTTCCTTTCGACATCGGAGAAGTTGACCTGCAAGGTCCGCCGCTCAATGCCATCCACGTCTCAATCGAGACGGCGGAGAGCGCCCCAATCCTGACGGTCTACCGAAATGGCCAGGGGACAACCTTCAACCATGGGTGGGATACGCCCTCGGTACGGTCGGGTATTGCTGCCGGGACGAACGAAGCCGCAGCCCGGCAGCCGTTCCGCCTGACCATCTCCGGCGGCCGGATCAAGTTTGAGCGCCTGGCCTCATCGACGGGCTCGGCGGTCGAGTTCTTCGACTTCGAGGCCTCAGTGAATTTCAGCCGCGGAGTCGTCCAATTCGGGCACCACTCTTACAACCCTTCCAAAGACGGTTCCGGCGTCCCCGCTACGTGGCACTGGGATGACTTCGCCATTAATCCGTCTGTCCCTTTCACGGTTATTCATGCGGATCAGCGCTACATCGATAGTCCGACCCAGACGCTCAGTTTCCTGACGCCGGCCCCGGCCAACGCGTTCTTGCGGTTCAGCGGGATCGGCATCATCGAAGTTTCCCTGGACGGTGGGAGTTACCAGCCCGCTCTCCGCGCGAAGACGGCCGGTCTGTCGGACGGGTTCCACGCGGAGCACATGTCGAATTACTGGATGCCGGTGCCGCAGGGGACGAGGACGCTCAAGCTCCGGTTCAGCGCAGATTCCTGGTACAACGGACCGTACATCGCCAAAGACTTCGCGATCTGGTCGACCGGTGGCGCTCCGGCTCCAATGCCAACGCCAACGCGGACGCCAACGGCGACTCCAACCACCGCGCCCGGCGGAACTCCTCCGCCGACCTCGACACCGGCGCCGACGAACGTTTCTGTCGCGGGGTCGGTTCAACTCGAGGGCCGCGCTTCCGCGGCAGGAGTGCGAGTCGTTGCGTCTCCAGGTGGAGCTTCCGCTGTCACGGGGCCTGGCGGCACGTTCACTCTGACCGGCTTGCAGGCGAACACCAACTACACCATCACGGCATCGCTCGAGGGATTCGTCGACGCGCGTCGCACGAACCTGCGGGTGGCGAGTGGCACGGCCCAACTCGGGACGACGCTGCTCCGCGCCGGAGACATCGATGGCGATAAGTCGGTGACGGTTACGGACGTCTCGCTGGTTGCCGGCCTCTACGGCATGCCGGCCAACGGCAGCCCGGCCGACCTGAACGCGAATGGAAGCATCGACGTCACGGACGTCTCGCTGGCGGCGGGGAACTACAACCTCATCGGGCCTACCACCTGGTGAGTACAGCAGCACGGGGGTAGCAATGTCTCAAACCAATCCGATCGCGCGCCGTCTCGGCATGCTCGCCGCGATAGCCATGTTCGCCGTCGGCGCGCTGATGGTATCGCTGGCACCGAGCGATGCGTCGGCAGGCACACAACTCTCACTCAGCGCCGCCTCCGCTCAGTCCGGGCAATCCTTTTCCACGTCGGCGAGTGTCTCACTTGCCTCTGCCGATGAACTGAACGGATTCGACGTGACCATCAGCTTTAACCCCGGAGTGGCTCATCCCACGAACGTTATTTTGAATGGTGCGTGGACCATCCCGCTGGACGCGGGAACGATCGGAAGCAACTCGGTGCACGTCGCCGCATCGCGTCTGGGCAGCTGCACAGGAACCTGCCCCCTGTTTTCCCTCACCTGGAGCGCGACTGGCGCAGGCGACGCCCAGGTCCAGTCGACTTCCCTCGTGCTGGTCGGAAAGCAATCAGGTGTGGCGGGAAACCTCGGCCAGGTGAGCACGGCGTTCGGCGCCGTGACGATTTCGGGACCCGCGACGAATACTTCAGTTCCGCCCACTGCGACCAACACCCGCGTTCCCAATACGCCGACGCCCGTGCCAGCCACGAGTACGCCAGTACCCCCGACTGCCACCCCCGTACCGGCGACAAACACGACTGTTGCGGCCACCCCAACATCAGCCACACCGACGGCGGCAGCCAACACAGCAACGCCGACGAACACGGCTGCCGCGTCGGCGGGCAACTCGGCGCCGACGCCAACGCCGACCTTCACGCCGACAGTACCTGCTGCGACGGCCGTTCCGACCGTCGCGGCCCCGACCGTGGCCGCATCCATCGATACCGCCGCGAACACTCCGTCGGGCGGATCGAATCCTGATGCATCTGCGCCTGGGCTCGCCACGCCCACGGAGGTACCTGCCGCGAATCCCGCGGGTGCAACCGGCCCGGCGGCAACAACCGTCTCTGGCCCGTCCACTTCTGGTGTCGCCAATTCCCCGTCTCCTACGCGAACGGTTCCGCTTCCTCCCAACACAGGCATGGGTTGGGAGGAAGGGTCGGACGGCAGTCTGCCAATCCGCACGTTTGGTTTTGTCCTCATGGGCATCGCGTTGCTTCTGCTGACGGTGGAGTTCGTGCGAGGCCGCCAACAGTTGCGAAGTGTGACGGGATTCTCCGAGGCGGTCGAAGGATTTTTCGAAGACCAGGAGCGGCGCGGATCGTCTCGGTAAGGAGTCGCCTCGATTCCAACGGAACAACCCGCGGGGCTCAACCCGCGGGGTGTTAGCATCGCCAGCATGAGCTCGAGTACTCGGCTCGCTGTTCTCGTCGTGATCTCCGCGTGCGTCGGTGCATCGCTCGTGCTTGGTTGTTCGAGCAGAAACCCCGGCCAGGGAACGCCTTCGCCGGATGTGGGCGTGGTATCGCGGGCCTCCGAGAAGTCATCGGCTCCCGATCCCACCGGCACCGCATCCGATCCAGCACGGGACGAATGCGCGCCGGCGGGCCCGGTCGGCGATGCAAACCCGGATGAGCCCGGACCTTTCCTCGCCACCTTCGATGACAACCCCGATTCGCCCACGAGTGCTTGCGGCGCCGCCGGCTGGGATGTGGTTGTCCACAGCCGCGCGCCTGCTACCTGGTACTCGCTCGATCCAATCGACGCGCAGCACGGCATGGACTGCGCGGGTCCACCGGCTACGCACCACCTCGATGGCAGCCATGCCGCGGCGTTCTTCAATTGCCGGAATCACGTCATGACGTCAATCAACGGCTCGGACTATGGGGCGATCTATTTTGTACCGAATCAGCTCGTTGACCTGAGCGATGGCCCGGTCACTATCACGTTCGATCTGAGCACCGAGCGAATGAGCTCGCGTGACTGGATCGACGTGTGGGTGACCCCCTGGGACGACAACATGGTGCTGCCGCTCGAAATGCCGGATCCGGACCTGCAGGGTCCGCCGCAAAACTCAATCCAGGTAACCAATCGCCCCGGCGAGGGTTCCCCTGTGCTACTCACCACGCGAAACGGTGAGGGCAAAGGCTATGACCCAGGCTGGGCCGTCTCACCGCTGGACGAAGGAATCCAGCCCGGAACCAACCAGGCCGCGGTGCGCCAGACTTTCCGGCTCACGCTGACCAAGTCTTCGGCCCGGTTCGAACGGATCGCATCGCAAACCGCGCCCAGCCTCGTGTTCTGGGACGAAGCCATCGACTTCCCGTTCGATACGGCCGTTCTCCAGTTCGGGCACCACAGCTACAACCCGACGAAAGATCATTCAGGCGTGCCGGCCACCTGGCATTGGGACAATATCGGCATTTCGAGGGCCATTCCGTTCGAGATGCTTCGATCCACGGAACGCTACGCGGATTCGGACAACCCGGTAGTGCACTTCGAGGAAGCTTCCGAGGCTGACTCAATGCTTCGCTTTGCCGCCATCGGCACGGTCGAGCTCTCTACCGATGGCGGAAAAACGTGGCTTGCCGCCGATCGGCAGGAGTCCGTGGATGAAGTTGAGGGCAACCACCACCCGGAGCATTTCTCGTCCTACTGGATGCCGTTGCCCGCGGGTGTCTCGGAGATTCAGTTCCGCTTCTCAGCCGATGACTGGTACTCCGGGCCTTACTTTGCACAGGACATCGCGATCTGGCACCGATAGGGTCCGATTATCTCGTTGTTCGTTCCCAACCCGCCGGCCGACCGCGAAGCAACTTTGCATAAGAGACTAACTTGTGGATGACAAAGCGCGGTGCGTGGATGAGTGCGGCGATGTCCTCTCGGCCTGGGTGAGCCGCTGCTAGCCCGACGCCCACGTACGCCAGCGTGAGACCCGCGGCGATGCTCCCGAAGGCAATGTTTCCGGCGCCCGCAATTGCCAGGAGGAACGAGACGCCGGAAGCGGCGACCACCAGCGTTAGCGGCGGGCTGGCCAATTCGAATGCGGCTGACGCCGCCCGAACGTGCCCGCGCTTGAGCAATCGCAGTCCCGTGGCCACGGCGCCCGGAGTCATGGTCAGACGCCCGCCTTCCCAGCGTTCGTCCTGGACCGCGGCCTCACGATAAGTGGCCGCCATCAATCCCCAGACGGTGGCCTGAGGCTCGAAATCAACGACCGTGCCGGCCGTCGCGAGAGCGAGAGTGGCGGCGGCATCCTCCGTAATACCGGTGCCGGGAAATCCGCCCTGGATAACCGGCCAACGAAACGCCATTCCGTTGCCTTTGAGCGTCGTCGGCAGTCCGAGCCGCGAAGCGCCGAGCGGTCGCGACCAGTGCACCAGTCCGAAGGCCAAACGGCGCAACCTCGAGACAGGAGTCTCTCCGGCAGTGGCAGCGTAGTGAACCTGGACAACCTGAGCGCCCACCTCGAACCGGGACGAAATCGCATCGAAGAAGTTCAAAGATACGACTGTGTCGGCGTCTACTATCGCCACAACGTCTGGAGGGACGAGCGAGTTACGCAAGTGTTCGAGAGCGAATTCGAGAGCGAAGCTCTTCCCGCGCCGTGATGCATCTGCGCGGACTAACACGGTGGCGCCGGCGGATTCCGCCACCACTGCTGTACCGTCGGTGCAATTGTCGGCTACGACAACGATTTCAACTGACGAACTTCCGCCGGCGGAATCCCGAAGCGAACAGACGGTCCGGGCGATGAGCGGCTCTTCGTTGTGCGCGGGAACGATAACGGCGATGCGTGCAGCGGCCCGTGGTCCGGAAGTGGATTGCGTACGGGGCCCCGGGATAGCGAGCATCGAAAGCGCCGTCCACCAACCGGTGATCGCCGTAACTCCTCCGGCGAGCCCGTATTGAACCAGCGTGGCCGCAGTCATGGCGTTCACTCAGGCGAAGACCGCGGAGTTCGAAGGCTCGGCGCCCGCATTTCGATCGTCGGAAATCACGGATGCAAACCTGCGGGCGAAGTCCTCGACGCCGAAATGGTTTTCGACGACTTCGCGCGCGGAGCTACCCATCGCGGCAGCGCTTCCCGGGTCCTGAAGGACCGTCAGAATCGCGCGCCGGAGGGCGGCCGAGTCGCCGGGCTGGACATACAGGCCTGTTGGCTCTGTTGGTGACAGCTGAATCCCCAGTGCCTGTGGACCACGGTCCGCTGTCGCTTGATTGTTGAATCCTTCGTCCGTCACAAGCGGGCCGCAGACCACCTCGCGCTGGCCGTCGGTGCACGTCGTAATCACCGGTCGGGCCATGCTCATGGCTTCGAGGATGGTCGTGATTCCCGCCTGATTCGAACCCGCAAAGAGCGGGACAACAACGGCGCTCGCCTGCCGATACAGTTCTCGCAGTTTCGCGAATGGAAGCGTCTCGCTGATGAACTCCACGTTGTCCGGCAGGTCCTGGGCTGAGGCCGACTGCCGCGCCCAGTGGCTCCCGGCAGCGATGCGCACGTCCACATCGAGTCCACGTGCCGCATCGACAAGGGTCTGGTAGTCGCGATTCTCCGATCCGGCGGAGACGACCAGTGGGCGTTTGCGCTGGGTACTGGCGGAAGGCGTCCAGAAATTCGTGTCCACCTGGTACGGCAGCGTGGTCACACGCCAACCCCTGCCCAGGTCCGCTTTCACCCGGCTTGCCTGCGTAACGCTGTGAAGAACGAGTGTGCCATTGGGGATGAGACGAGTGGCAATTCCCAGCAATGCGCGCTTCCATCGTTTGTCCACGAGGTGACCGAGAATGATCAGTCGTGTGTTTCGGCGACGACGAATGAACAGCGCAACCGCGAGCGGCACTCCCACGTGTTCGCCGTCGGCGAAAATCGTCTTCGGGCGCGCCGGCGACGAGGCCGCGTTCCACGCGTGACGGACCTGAGGGCCGAAGAGCTTGCCGAGTAGCCCCCTCCGCGAACCTGTCTTGGAGCGGAGAAGCATGGGGGCATCGAGTGCTTCCGCCAGAGCGAGGATGTCGCGGCGCGGACCGTCGCTTGTGAGCCGCTCTAATTCGTCGTTCGTCAGGCTGAGGCAAATCAGGATGTCCGCATTCACCAGTCTGCCTCAATCGATGCGAGTGGGTCCGGGTGTGGTTCGAGTCCGAGCAAATCGCGGGCGCGCGTGATGTCGGCGCAGTAACGGGAAACCTCGGGGCCGCGCGGTGGCACGACCTCTACTTTCGAGGAGGAGCCCGTCAGGCCTATGATGTGTTCGGCGAGCGCGAGAATCCCAACTGGAGTTCCGCTACCTATGTTGATCGGTTCGTCGGCTCCGCCCAGTTCGAGTACGCGACGGAACGCCGTGCAGACCGTGTCGATGGGTACTAGGTCGAGGACCTGACTGCCTCCGAAGACGGTGACCGGCTCGTTTCTGCGGGCCTTTTCCAGCCAGTGCGGAATAACGCGTCCGCAATCACCGCGCCCGATGACGTTCGAAAGCCGCAGTACGGAGATCGCCATTTCGTTGGTGCGAAGTTGCTGGAGCAGCAGTTCGGCCGCGACCTTGGATGCGCCGTACAGATTCTTCGGGGCAAACGGAGCCGTCTCGGGAACGGGCAGCTGCGCGGGGTCGCCGTACACTTCTCGCGATGACGCAAACACGAGGTGACGCACTCCGGCCTGGGCCGCGGCGCGCGCCACGTTCCATGTTCCCGTGACATTGGTGGTGTAGGTGTAATCGGGCGCCCCCTGGCCGCCCATCACATTTGACTGCGCGGCCAGGTGAATTACGGCTTCGACTCCACGAAAGGAGTCTTCGCAGGTGGCGAAGTCACGGATATCCCCGCGCACGAGGGCACTGCTTTGAACCGACATGCGGATGAGGTTGGCGCGATGGAAGTTGTCGAGGACGAGCACTTCATGCGACGGGCAAGTCAACTCTCGAACGAGATGTTGTCCGATGAAACCGGCACCACCGGTGACGACGATTCTCATTTCGCCACCGTCTGCAAGAGTGAGAGGATCCGGGCGGCATTCCTCTGCGAATGGAATCGCTCCTCGGCAGCTTCTCGGGCAGCTTGCCCCATGCGCGCGCGCAGCAATGCGTCGCCAGCGAGCCGATCGACAGCCGACCGCAGCGCCGTGGCGTCATCCTGATCAATCAGTACCCCGTCGATCCCATCGCGCACGGTTTCGGCGTTGGAGCCGATGCGAGTCGTAATCACTGGCAGGCCCGCAGCCATAGCTTCGCCGAGCACCAGCGGCGTGCAGTCGCCCCGCGTGGGCAGGCAGAAGAAGTCAGCGCGTTCGAAAGCCTCGCGTAACCGGGCACTTCCCGGCGTTGCGTCGCTCACGATTTCGAGACCGGGCCGCGGTCCGACCTGTTCTGGGGTAACCATCAGGAGATCGACCCTGTCGCGGACGGCATCGAAGACTTCTAACAGAAGGTCCCCGCCCTTCCGCTGGAGATCGCCGCCGACGAAGAGCACGACCGGCTTCCGGCCGGTGTCAGTCGCTCGAGGGATGGAAAAGAACTCCGCCGGCGCGCCCGGGTGGATGACGGCGATCCGCTCGCGGGGGACTGCGTAGTCCGCCACAAGCGAATCGGCCGCCCAGTTCGACCACGCCACGATCGCAGCCGCACGACCGAAGACTGCGCGGTACCAGCGTGCCTTTAGGCGCTCGAGGGCACTTGCGGATTGGGCATGTTCATACCAGCGGCCCATGACATCGACCTGCATAGGGGTGGCGTCGACGCTGACGACGAACGGTCTCCCTTGGCTCACAAGCGGAGCGAAAAGGGAGACCGACTGCGTGTGGTAGAAGCGGACGTCATACCGGTTGGTCTGCCGTCGAAGCAGCCTCGCGGCCTGCCAGCTGGCTGAAAACGCCCACGGGAGGCGGCCACGTTCGGGATACTCTATGCGGACGATGTCCACTTCGGATTCGGCATTTGCGACTGCCATGCTCAGGTTGTTCGCGTGAGCGCGATGACCGAGGGTTTGTTCAAGGCAAAGAGCAAGTCGCATTTTGTGAATTGAAGCTAGGACGTGGCTGTGGAGGCCGGGTTGAAGCGCTGTCCAGCGTTCAACTGTCGCCGCGAGGCGCCGTACTCCAGTTGAAAGGCAAGGGAAAGAAGCCGATTCGAAGCCCAGCCTGCGCGACACGCGTGCGCGAGACGTGCGGCGCCGATAGCCGTCGTTGCAGTCGCGCCCTCGAGACTCAAGGCCGCAACTCCGGTTTGCACCGCCCGCGTCAGCGGGTGGCGTTGCCTCTGTTCGCGATGCACCCGCTCGGTCCAATTCAACTCCGGGTGGAGGTGTGCGATGGCGATATCGAACTCGGCGTATTGGATGGGGATCTTCCGCCAGCTCGCGAGCGAACGCTTCGCGTAGTGCCATCCAATGGCTTCGGGCTCGAATACAAATCGAGCGCCTGTCTGAGCCAGGCGGTACGCGAACTCAATGTCCTCCGCGCGGGTGAACGACTCATTGAATCCACCGACCGCGAGGAACTCAGCACGGCGCACTGCGGCGTTGCCGGTGAAGAACTGCCGCCAGCTTGCCTGGTACTCGCCGCGGGCCATCCGCTGGTATTCCACCTCGATCGTCGCGGCCTCCCAGCGGTTCCAAGGCGTGGGCTGCCAATCCGCCGGGGCTTTCAGAGGACCGATGGAAACGGTCCCGAGTCCGCCCACGTTCAGGACGCGCCGGTGGCTCGTTATCAGTTCAGCCGCTGGCACAACGTCGTCGTCGATAAACAAGACAACGTCTGCCAGGCTCGTAAACACTCCGAGGTTTCGCGCGCGGGCTGGGCCGCCATTTTTCTCGGTCCGAAGAAGCCGGATCGGATACCGGTAGGTCGAGACATCAAGCCAGTTCTCAACCGGGTCTGGCGAGCAGTCGTCGATGATTGCGGCCGAGAAGTCCATGTCGGTCTGGTGGTCGAAGGCGGCTAGCGTCCGCAACAGCGACGCTCGTCGGTCATAGGTCGCGATGATTGCTTCGAACGTCATGGCTCCGCATCTGCCTTCGTGCTGCGAATGACCCGGGCAGGTGACCCGACGGCGATGCTGTGAGGAGGAATGATCCCGGTGACGACCGAGTTGGCCCCGATCACCGCGCCCGTTCCGATGCGCGCGCCACGGAGAACGATTACGCGCGCTCCGAGCCAGGCATCGTCTTCGATCACAATCGGTGCTCGCTTGCCCTGCTGGCGGTGGTCCATCGGAGAGTGGTAGTCGTCGTCCATGATGATTGAGTACTGGCCGATAGCCACGTTATTGCCAATGGTTACCCCGGCGCGTGCCGAGATGTTCGTCCCGTAATTGATATAGGTGCCATCGCCGATGCTCAGGTCCGCTCCCCAGGCCGCCAACTCGATCGGAAGGATCGTTCCTTCGAAGAGGACGCGGTCCCCGATGCGGAGGGTTCCTCCCGCCTTTCGCACCCGAACCTTTCCGATCACCCGGGCAGATCCGACATGATCGGCTTTGCGCAATTGCCAGCGTGCACGCAAGTAGCGCGTCGCACTCTCCATCGCGCTCCGGAGGCCGCGGCGTCGCAGGTTGCGAATGGCAGCCTCTTTGAGATTGAACGCGCCTCGCTCGTTGGAAACCGCGGTAGTCATTCCGTTGTCCTCGCTCCGGACTTGAGCGTGAAGGCAAGCGCCGCGGCGATGGCCGCCGGCGCCAACGAACGGGGCCCAATGAACCCAAGGTCCACCGTGGAGTACATTAAGAACATAACGATGACGGTGAATCCAACGGCCGCCGCCAGCCACTCCTCGTTGCTCGCGGCGTCGCGCATGGCAGTACGACACCGGCCCAGGGCCGCGGCCGCGAATCCCAGCACAACGGCAATCCCAAGAATGCCCATCTTTAGCCAGAGCCAGAGGATGTTCTGGTGCGGCGTGTACTTCTGCAGCGACCAGAAGCTGCCAAGGTTGGGAAGCGGTTGGAACTCATAGAACGGCTGCCCGAAACCAACGCCGAACAGTCGATTCACGCGAATCGTTTGGATGACGTCGTATTTTTCGATCGTCCGGTAGTCGTCGGATGACTCGTCGCGGATTGTGGGATCGAACTGGGAGCGAATAGCGCGTGCGGGCTGGGCGATGGCGCCGTACTCCTGGTTCCAGTACGCGGCGAGGTAAACCGAACCCGCAAGTGCGAGCGGAATCGCGGTCAGAATGACGAGCATCGGGCGGCGTGGAAACAACAGCGCTCCAATGCTTAGTCCGCCCACGAGCAGGACGAGCGTCGCGGCGCGACGCCCCGAAGCAATCATGGCCGCCAGGATCAACACGCTGTAAGCGGCAGCCTTCATTCGCTGAGAGATCGTGGCGTTTTCGCGGATGATCGCCAGCATCCCGACGACGAACCCAACACCTAGGATGACAGACCCTTCGTGAGAGAAGGCGAACTCAACGGGTACGGTGAGGCGATTGCCACGAATGAAGACGATGTAGCGGAGGATGATGGTCACGGCGAGTATCGATTCGCCAATGATGAGCGGCTTCACGAGCGAGTTCAGATTCGAGGGAAGCACACGAACTGCGAGGACAAACATTGCTGTTCCGGCGATCAGTCCGCGTCCTTCGTTGTAGCCAAGGTTGATTTCCCCGCCTTTGAACGCACCGTAGGCGAACCCCATGACCATGACGAGCGGCACTGCCCACGCGATTAGGGGCAGTCGCGTTCTCGATGGGATGGTGACCAGCGCGGAGATCGTGGTGATGTAGAGAACCACCTCAATCGGCGATGTCGTGATCTTGAAAGCATTCTCGAAACCGGGTGGCATTTGCCAGAAGGCGTTGGCTATCGGTCCGGTGAAGTCAATTGCCGCAGGCTCCAGGCTGATACCGATGATCAGGAGGCCCGCCGCGGTCGCACGGGGATTAACGATTGCCGAGAAGATGCCGAAAACGTAAACCGGCAGCATGAGTGCCCATGGGCCGAGCAAAGCAGCTGACGCGGCAGCCACCAACAACAGCCCCATCCAGCCGGCCAGCAGTGCGCCGCGTCCCGTCGCCTTCACTAAAACGGGCGACCCGCGATGATAGCTCGTTGCTGCTGTCATCCGAGTTTGCCCGCCTGGAAGAGGGCCAGGCAGATGACACCAACGATGCCGATAGCGGAGAGCGACTCGAACGGCACTGCCCATCGGAACACCCTCGAAGAGAGCGCGAGCGCGACCGCGACCAGCAGACCGATGAGAAGCACTCTCAGCCTCCTAGGTTCAGAGTCCTGCGAACCCACCCTGGGACCGCTGAACTACGCCGATTAACGACAACTCCCAGGACATTCGAATCTTTCAGGAGGTGCAAAACCCGCTCGAGATCATGCTTGGTGGTGTGCCCGGCGCGAACCACGACAACCACGCCGTCGCAGCGATTCGCGAGAATTGGCGAGTTCATCGAGTGCAGAGTTGCCGGCAGGTCGATGACGACGTACTCGTTCGCGCGCTTCATGTTTTCGATGAGCGTCGTGAGGTGCTCACTGCGCGCCATGCGGGCGGGGTCTGAGGGCGTTTTCCCGGCGGTGATAACGCTCATCTTGGCTTCGGTAACGCGATGCGTTACCGCCTGCAGCGAGACGTTTCCAGCCAGGACTTCCGTAAGCCCCTCCTGGCCCTGCAAACCGTACTCGCGCCCAACCGAGTGCGTGTGAAAGTCCGCATCGACAAGCGTCACCGTTGCCGAGAAGTCTTCGGCGAGTGATGACGCCAGGGCGATCGCGACGGTGGTCTTACCATCGCCGAAGTCCGGGCTGGTCACCCCTACTGACAGCGACTTCCTCTCGGTGTGGCGAGAAGGCGCTGTTGGATCCAGGCCCGCCATGATGTGGATCTCGCGGAGCGCTTCTTTGAGGTAGCCGCTCGCGCGGGCTTCGGTTGCAGTCGGCATTTAACTGACCTCCGTCTGGGTTCCCTGCAGGGCTCGTTTCGGCGCGGCGATGGCGGCGGCCACCTTCCGGGCGAAGTCCCGCTTCCTCCAGCCGATGAACCACGCGAGCGGCGTGTAACGCGCCCAACCCGGTGCTGGTTCAAGCTGCGGAACGGAGCCGAGGAGTGTTGCTCCCACTCCCTCGAGGTCTTCAGCGGATCGGATAGTGTGATCGGTCCGGTAGGCGATATAGAGATACCCGAGACCAACCATCAGCCCGAGGATCGCTGCGGCCATCGGGATCCCGAGCCGTGAAGTCAACGAGATTGGCAAGGGCGCGCCGGGCTTCCTTGGCGGATCCTGAATGGCAAATTGAGAAGCCTGGGTCTGTGGCGCCGAGGCCTCACGCAGCTGGATCGCCTGCAGCGAGTCCTGGAGTTTCGACACGAGCGCCGTCTGGCTTTGCGCCTGCGACACGAGTGCCTGGTAATCCAGCGCCCGGCTCTCAGCGCTTGTTGGGTCGGCGGCCTTCGGATGCGTCGAAAGGTATTCGGCCAGCTTGGCGTTCTTCTCGACAAGGCCCTGCTGCGCTACCGCCAGCTGCTGCTGGTAGTAGTCGGCCGAGACTGTCGAATCGCTTTGAATCTGCTCTGTCGCTCGCTGCAAATATTGGTCGATGACCGCCTGCACCAGTGCCTGGCTGTCTTCTCCAGAGGAGGAGATGGCCGAGATGGTGAGGAGGTTTACCCCGGTGGCGTAGGCATAAACCTGGAAGCCGCTCGGCGATGCGCTGGAGGGTTCATCGGCGGCTGAAGTCGGGATTACCCCCGCCTGCTGGCCGATGAGCGTGAGGAAGGACCGCGTGTGCAAGAGGTCGTTCAGCGTCTGGGCCTGGTTCTGTGCCGGAGTGAGGTAGGTGTTGTACGAGCCGATGGCGGGTTTGTCGCCGGCCACGGGCGAAGACACCCAAACGACCGCGGTCGACTGGTATTCCCAATGCTTCGCCGTCAGTGCCATCGCGATCATCGGCACGAGGATCACCGGAATCAAAACCGCCCAATAACGGCGAAATATCGTCTCTACAAGCTTTACCGGTATCACCAACTGCTCCGGGGTGAAGTGTTACGGATTGGTTGCATTGTCCGGCTCGTCCGTCGAGAGCCGGTTGAGTGAGCGCCTATCGGGAAGGGACCGGGGTCTTCTTCCCTGAATCTATCCCAAGCTCGGCGCGAAAGTATTCGATCGTTTGCTGAAGGCCGTCCGCGAGGGAGACCCTTGGCTCCCAGCCGAGCACCGTCCGGGCCTTTTCGATATCGGGACGGCGTCGCTGCGGGTCGTCGCCGACGGTGGGGGGCTGAAATTCCAACGAAGAACGCGAGCCAGTCAGCTCAGCCACAATCCCCGCGAATTCGAGGATTGTGTGCTCTTCAGGGTTGCCGAGATTGATTACCTCACCCGCGGCGGCATGGCTTTCGATGTCGCGGATTAATCCTTCGACAAGGTCGCTCACATAGCAGAGCGACCTCGTCTGATTGCCGTCGGAATAGACCGTGATTGGTTCGCCGTTGAGCGCCTGGGTGATGAAGTTCGGGACAAGACGGCCGTCGGCCGGGTCAGAGTTCGGTCCGTAGGTGTTGAAGATGCGAACAATGCGCGCATCGACGCCGCGGTCCCGGAAGTAGGCCATCGTCATTGCTTCACCAAAGCGCTTGCCTTCGTCGTACATCGAACGCGGGCCAATCGAACTGACGTTGCCGCGGTACGTCTCGCGCTGCGGGTGCTCAAGGGGGTCGCCGTAGGCCTCAGAGGTACTGGCGTAGAGGAACCTGGCGCCGCATTCTCCGGCAACTTCGAGCAAGTTCCTCGTCCCCTCGCTGTTCACCCGGAGGGTTTCGACCGGGTAGCGCTTGTAGCCCGGAGGGCTCGCCGGACTGGCGAGGTTGAAGATGCGCTCGAATCTGCCCAGATCCGGAAGCGGCTGGACCACATCAAGTTCGAGGACTTGTAGATTCGGATGCCCTTTGGCGCTCAAGAGGTTCGAACGGCGGCCGGTCGAATAGTTATCGACGACGGTGACGCTGTGGCCGTCGTCCAGCAGGCGTCGGGTCAGGTTGGAACCGATGAATCCAGCCCCGCCTGCAATCAGTATGTTCATGAACTAGTACGAGCCTTTTCCGCCGAGCACCGTGGGTACGGTCTTGAGCATGATTTTCAGGTCGAGCCAGAACGACATCTCTTCGGCGTAGCGCACGTCGAGTTCCACCATGTCCGCGAAGTCGTGCCGTTCCCTGCGAAGAGTCACCTGCCACAACCCCGTAAGCCCCGGCGTAGCCGCGAGCCGTCCGAGGTGGCGCTCGTCGTAGCGAAGGACTTCGGTCGCTGTTGGCGGGCGCGGGCCGACGAGGCTCATGTCGCCACGAAGCACGTTCCAGAGCTGAGGAAGTTCATCCAGGCTTGTCCGCCGCACGAATTTGCCGATGCGGGTTCGGCGAGGATCGTCCTTGATCTTGAAGATGATGCCATCGGCTTCGTTTTGTGCGATGAGCCCATCGAGCATCTTGTCGGCGCCGCGAACCATGGAACGGAACTTCCAGCAGGTGAACACACGCCCGCCCCGGCCGACCCTCGCCTGGCGGAAGATCGCGCCGCCCGGGCTTTCAATCATGATTGCCGCGCCGATGACCAGCAGGATCGGCGAGAGTAGCACCAGCCCGATTGACGCCCCTGTGACATCGATGAACCGCTTCCAGAACGGCATGGGGATGGACTGGATGTTCTCGATGCCAGGCAGGAACTCAAGAGATTCGGCCTGCGGGATGGAAAGCGCCGCCATCAGTTGCCTCCCGCGAGGGCATACTCTGCCGGAGTCATTTCGATGGCCGCGGAAGCGGCTTCGACTGCCGGCCGGCCGATGCACAGATAGGTGAACCCACTCGAAATAAGGAGTTCGCCGTCCATGGCGTTGCGGGTATCGAAGAACACGGCGGAGTCCATGGACTCGCGCGATGACGCGTAGTCAAACGCGAGGTATTCCGGCCAGTCGGTTGCCAGCACCACGGCGTGTGCGCCGACCATCGCTTCAGTGATCGAGTCAACGACCGTGACGGATGCCGATTCCTGCTCGATTCGCGCCTTCGGCACTACCGGATCGGCGATGGAGACGCTTGCACCTTCGAGTGCCAACAGGTTTGCCAGTTCGATCGCTGGAGAGTTTCGAATGTCGTCTGTATCCGCCTTAAAAGCGGCGCCCAAGACCAGGATTCGCTTCGAATCCAGCCCGGAGAGGGCGCGTCGCAGGCGCCCAACTACTCGCAGCCGCTGACCGTTGTTGATATCGATGACCGACCGCAGGAGCTGCGGATGAGTTCCATGAACCGAAGCCATGTGTGACAGCGCGCGCACATCCTTGGGGAAACAGCTTCCGCCCCAACCGAGCCCGGCCGCGAGGAATCGCGATCCGATGCGCTCGTCCATGCCCATCCCCCGGGCGACATCGGTAACGTCGGCGCCAAGCGCCTCGCAAATCGAGGCGATTTCGTTGATGAACGAGATCTTCGTGGCGAGGAACGCGTTTGATGCGTACTTGATCATTTCGGCCGTGCGAATATCCACCTGTACGACCGGCGCTTCGAGTGACGCATAGAGCCTGGCGACCCGCTCAACCGCTTCAGGGTTATTCGAGCCGAGGACGATGCGGTCCGGGTGCATGAAGTCCGCGACGGCCGAACCTTCGCGCAGGAACTCCGGGTTCGAAACGACGGAGATGCGCTCCGCGTTCACGCGGCGGGCCATGCCCTCAACGAGATCGCCCGTGCCGATGGGGACGGTGCTCTTGTTTACGATGATGGAGCCGGGAGCGAGCCTTGCGGCGACACAGGTGACCGCATCTCGCACGGCGCGCAGGTCGGCTGCGCCTTCGCTCGAACCTGGCGTATTGACCGCGATAAACACGATCTCCGCGTCAATAAACTCTGGGTAGGAGTCCCGGAATTTCAGCCGACCGGAAGCAATGCCCTTCGCGACGAGTTCGTCGAGGCCCGGTTCATGAATGGGGCTCTTCCCGCTCTGATAGAGTGCGATCCGCTGGGTGTTGATGTCGATGCATTCCACGGAGTGGCCCAATTCGGCAAAACACGCGGCCGAAACGCCACCGACGTACCCACAACCCACCACTGCAATTCGAGACAAAATCGCTTCCTCCGGACGGAATGCTGCGCGACGTTATGGTGCGGTTTGTTCGTTGATGCTGAGTTGAGGCTGAGTTGCAGGTCGGAGTCAGGCCTCTTCGAAAGATTTCGCGTTCGTTAACCTGGTTCGCATACAGCCGGGGGCAATGCGAACCAGCGCAGGAAGGTCCCGAAGCAGGTAACGCCTTCCCAGCCGGCGCGGCTCTTGCGCCATTCGAACCACCCATTCAAATCCGAAGCGCTGTGCCGCCTTCGGGGCGCGGCGTCGGACCCCCGCGTAGAAGTCCAACGTGCCGCCGATACCGATCCACACGGCCGTCGGCAGATGCGGATGCCACTCTGCGATGAGGCGTTCTTGCGATGGACAGCCGAGGGCAACCAGTACGACGTCTGGCCTGGAGGCCATCAATTCGGCGCGGTCAGCTGCGATTTCGGCTTCGGTCAGTTGTCGAAACGGCGGATGAGCAACATGCACTACGCGGGCGCCATCCCCCACGGCATGAAGCACGTCGATCGCTCGCGAAGTGATCAGCTCCGTGGAACCGTAGATGGCGACCCGAAAAGACGAAGACGAAGAGCGGCTCGCGAAGAGTTCCCGGACGAGGTCGACCCCTGCGATCCTTTGAATGCTCGCCGCTCCGGCCACCCGGCCCATCCACACGACAGGCATGCCATCGGCTACCACGAGCGATGATTGCATCAGATCCGTGCGCAGCTGGGCGTTGCGCCGGGCCAGGGCAAAGAAATCGAGGTTGGCCGTGGCGATGCGTCCTCCCGCGCCCGACTCAACGAGCTCGACACAACGTCTAACCGCTTGCTTCGCCGAACCAGCAAATACTGGTATACCGTCGATCGTAACGGTTAAATACTGAGCGCTCGTTGGTTGAGGCCTAACGAACCCGGGACCGTATGCTGAAGCAGTCACAGGGAGATCTTGGGTGTACGCCGTACAAGCCCTGTTGAGGAGTGGTAGGACGTGACTTACCGGTTTCCCAGCCTCGCTGCCGCCCTCGTATCTATTGCGATGATTGCCGTCGTTCTGTCAGTCCGGCCTGGATCGATGGCATCCGCGCAGTCGCCGAACACCACCATCTTCATCGAAGGGTTGTCGATTCAGGCTGGAGCATCCGGCACGACGTCGATCCTTGTACGGACGGATGCTTCGACCACCATTACTTCATTCAGTCTGGTAGTCGCCTACGACCAATCGTTGGTGCGGCCGGATTCGGTGCAGCTCGACAACGCATGGGACCCAACGCCGCTGGGAAGTGCGACGCCGGATACCGTGCAGCTTGCGGGCACCAGCGCCGATGGGTGCCTCCCCGGGAACTCTTGCCGACTCGCCCAAGTCACATGGCTCGGCATCGCCACGGGTTCGGGCAGCTTGCGAATCGTCGAGGCAACCCTCAACCATGGCGCCGATGACGTGACTTTTTCTGTAACTGAAGGCGCGTTGACCGTCGCAGCGACCATCGAGCCCACCCGAACCGAGCCCGCACCAACCGCGCCCGCAGCGCAACACGCTCCGCCACCGTCCGAAGATGGCCTCGGCCGAGGCGTTGGCTTTGGGCTCGTTGTCCTCGTCGCGCTGGCAGGCGCAGCCCTGGGAGCGCCAATCGTCTGGCTGGTGTTCCGTTTGAAGCGAATGAGCCGCAGCCCGGGAAGGCCGGCGCCGGCCAGCGAGCTTGACGCGAGCGACCTCGCTGAAGACCTCACCGATGCCGTAGCAAACTACCTCAGCGCGTATGAATCGGGTGCCCAGGCGGGTGTTGAGGCCGACCTCATCTACGACCAGATGGCCCGCCAGGCCGCGGGGTTCAATCGACCGGTCACTCCTGATCGACTTGCGGTCGACGAATGAGCGGCTATTCTGCCCGGGATTAGGTTGCTATAGGAGCACCGCCATTGCGCACGTCCAATGACGACGCAGAAAGCCCGCTGAACCAACTCACTCCGCGCGAATCCGAACTGCTTCGGAAGGCCGGTGAGCGGGTGTTCGCGCTTTCCAAGCGGCTCGCCGAAAAGCAGCGGGAAGCCGATCAGCTCAATTCCGAGGCTCAGAGCCTCCGAGACTTGCTGGCGGAGTCGAAAGAGGTTCGCCGCGTCCTCTCTGCCCAGGTCGAATCAATGCAAACCGAGTTGGACCGGGAGTACGCCGAGCGTTCGGAGCTTCGAAGGTTGTTGGCTAGCCTTCATGTCCAGATGCAGGAACTGCTGCCGGTTGTGACTGGACTGTCCCGGATCCAGGAGAAGCCGCAGATCGAGACGCCACGAGTGGATTCGGCGAGGGCGGAGTCCCCCGCGCGAGAGCGGAAGTTGGGATTTACAGAGCGCTTAATGCAGGCCTCATCGACGCTGAGAACCGGGCGCCCGCCAAGGCAACGCCGGCGCTAGGCTACGTTTCGCGGAAACCGGGTCGTCCGCCTGCTCGCGAATGAATCCACCCTGGATTGCGGGTCAGCGCGGTCGACGGACTTAATTCCCGTTCCATCACACGAAGGACAACGTTTCAGCGTCCGCAGCTTGGGGTCCAAAACTGTCCCAGAGCCCTCATCACAGTAAGGGCAGACTTCCGGGGCAAGCCGCCCGAGCAATCGCTGGCCTAGATTTCGGAAGTTCACCATTCCAACATACGCCGCGGCGCAAGCCTTCGGAATAGGGAGAACCCGAATCTAGGATTGCACGGTCAACATATAACCGAGACTTTGCCGTGCGGTAATCTCGAAGGGCGTTCCGCCGGCATCGCTGAGCTTTTTGCGGATATGCGAGATGTGAGTCTTGATCAACGCTGCGTCCGGATCCCCGAGGGTGTCCCACCCGAAGGTCAGCAATCGCTCGGTCGGAGTGAGGTGCGGCGAATGTTCCGTGAGGCAGTAGAGCAGCCGCAGTTCCAGTTTGGTCAAGGTCATGCGTTGGCCATTCTTCGTGGCTGTATACCGATCGAGCGCAATCTCGAGGTCGGCAAGCCGAAGTGAATCGTCCGGAACCTGGTCTGGCCGACGGCTGCCGTACCAGTTCTCAGCTCGAACCACCACCTCAACCGGGTTATACGGGGCGCGGATGACTTCGTTGGCTCCAGCCTTCAGAAGTTCGGACGGAAGCGGTTCCTTGGGTCGTTCGAGAATAACAAACAATCCGACGTCGGGAACCGCCACCCGCAGCCGTGCGACCAGTTGTGCCTCTCTCACAAGGTCCGTTCCCAGGATGATGACATTCGGATCAAATGGCAGGCTCTCGCCAAGGCTTGCCAGACTGGGCAGGGTGACCACGCGATGACCGCGCCGTTGCGCGGCGAACGCCAGGACATCTGCGCTGGTGGGATCGGAATCCGCGATGGCAATACGCATCTGGTTAAACCGGTGTGAAGCTGTAGCCCACGCCGTGGACCGTGCGAATGACGTCTTCGTTGCCGCCCGCGTCGCGTAGCTTTTTGCGGATCGAGCTAACGTGGCCCTTCAGGAGCGTGGCATCGGACACGTTCTTGTATCCCCACACCTTCTCGGTAAGGAACGCATGCGAGAGCGCCTGCCCTGGGTAGCGGACGAGTTGCGCGAGGATATCCACTTCAATGTTCGTGCAGTTCATGTCCGTTCCGTTGAACGTTGCAACCTGATTGGTGACATCGATCTCGATGCCGTCTGAGCCAATGCGCTCCACTGGTGTGGTCAGCGGCAATCCTTTGCTGCTTCGCCGAAGCAGCGCCCTGCTTCGTGCCACGAGTTCCCCCGGATGGAATGGCTTCGTCAGGTAATCGTCCGCGCCCGCATTCAGGCCGGCGATAACGTCTGCCGTGCGATCAAGCGAGGAGAGAAACAAGACGGGAAGTTCTGGGATGGTATGTCTCAGTGCAGTGCAGAGCTCCAGGCCGGTGCCGTCGGGAAGCATTACATCCAGCACGGCAAGGTCGGGGATCTTGTTTTCGGCGAAGCGCACCGCTCCTTTGATGGTGTCGACTCGAACCGTTTCGTGACCGTCCCGTTTAAGGGTGTGAGCGATGATCTCCGCGTAGTCCTCATCGTCTTCAACGATCAATACGAGCATCTGGTTCTCCACTCAATTGGGCCACTTCGCCCGACTCCGTTGAACCGTCCAGCAGGAGCCGCCGAGCAGCCACGATCATATCATCCCGCGCGGATGCCCCGATTTTCGCCGCTACCGCAAACAGGTCCGAACGCACCTGTGCAGGGGACAGCCGCAAGGCGCGTGCAATTTCTCGATTCGTCCGCCCGGACATAGCGAGTGCGAGGCTCTCGCGTTCCCGAGCACTGAGTTCCATCGACTTTAGGGTCGGGCACGCCAGAATTCGTCGGGGAAGGAGTGCCGGTGAGGAAATGGTTCCGGCATCACCTGCGGCGTCCGAGTAGGTCAATCGTTTCCCCTTCTTCCCGGCGAAGTCACTTCAGCGACGTACTCAGGTTTCTTCGCTTCTGCTCGGATCTTCGGCGTGGTCATGCTGTTTTCGAAGACCGCCTTTTCGTATTGTCACAGTTTCTAACGTAATGGGCGCTCATAACGGAACAGTGACGGGCACTCAACGGCCTGACCTTAGCTTTACCTTGAATTGAACGCCAATCGTCTCTCCGGACCTCAGCCAACCAGCCCAGGTCTGCTCGCCTCAGTGCTTTACTTCCGCCCTACCCAGAGGTCGGCTGTGCTTCAGTCTCTCGTCGCTCTGGGAATGTTCGTCAACGAGATTGACTGTGGCGCCAATGGCTCCGCTTGGCCTTCGCCCAAAGCCCATGGCGATGTCGCCATCGCCTTTGTCGAAGATTCCCCGGCACATCGCGAGGCCGTTCGCATGGTCGCGCAGCAATTCTTGGCCACCCTCGTCGTGCTACCGGAATGCCCATCGTGTGCGCGCGTTCGCGACTTTCACTGCGACGAGGTTGTTCGCGAAAGCCGTGGCGACGCCTTCGCGATTCAAGAAAGTGTCGGCCGCGTCGGTCAGTTGGCGAGAAGCCGCACCAGCGGAAAGCTTGCCATGCCCGAGACTGATGTCTCGATATTCGGCGTGCTCCGTTTTCGTCCCAGTCAACGTTGGCTGGAACGGGGCAGCCAGGTTGTGACCCTTTCTCCTACCGAACACGGTGTGCTTCGGGCTCTCGTGTCGGCAAATGGCGGGGTCGTACCGAAGGAGGCGTTGCTCCGTGAGCTATCTGGAAGCGAAATACCAGCGAGTGATGGCTATTTAAAGACCGTGATTCTCCGAATCCGGCGCAAGGCCGACCGGTTGGGAGGCGATGCGAGCCGGCTCTCATCGATTCGCGGATTCGGTTACTTGCTCAAGGCCTAAACTGCGACCTGCATGCGATGGGCGAGCGGCACCCGGAACGTGACGCCAAAGGTTGCCTCTGTCCGTTCGGCGTGAAGCGTTCCCGACATCTCTTCAACCAGCTTGCCGCCAATATACGTCCCGAGCCCAATCCCGCGATGTTTCAAGGAGTGCGAAATTGAATTCTCAACCCGCACTTCACAGGCGGTCTCGTCGCTTCGCACTCTCACGGTGACCTCATCAGGTCCCCCGTGGTCGATCGCATTTCCGAGGAGGGAGCATAGCAACGCCTCCAGGGTCGCCGGAGAGCTATCGAGGAGGATCGGCTGGCGGGTTTCGAACCTGACTCCGATGTGAACTCCCATTTCGCGGTAGTCGTCAACCACTCCAGCGATAATTCCCCGCGCATCGAACACAGTCGGGCTCGTTGTCTTCGAGGTTTCCGCAACCACCATCAAATGACCCGCTGTGCGCAGCATGCGTTCGGCCGCATTGACGATGGATTCGCACCTGGCCCGGAGGTCGTCGTCGTTGCAATCGGCTGCTGCAGTCCTTGCCATTGTCGCCATCAAGGCGAGAGGACTGCGCAATTCGTGGTACGCCATGGTTACAGGGTCTGTAACAACGCTGTTCACTGCCGGTCTACCTGCTGTTACCGAAATATCCGCTGGGCAGCATGGTATAGGGGAAACCCCTACCTCCTACATCGGCCGATTCGACGAATTTGAGGGATCACTTCGGACTGGCTACAGGACTAGTCCATTTGGACTGTCGCAAGTAGGAAATTGGCATTTTCAGCACCCCGCGGATTCGGCCTCTGGACGAGCGTCAACAGAATTCATGCATTCGAACATCGAATCTTTGGCGGAACCTACTTCTCGTCGTTGTGTGAAGATTGTTGCGTTCGTGTTAACGTGCCGCTGCTCACACCAATTCACGAATTTCGGCTTACGGAAGCGGTATTTCGCTGGCCGAAGCGAAGGCGGCAACGCGCTCGCGGAAGTACCCGCCGTCGTCGTCCGCGGAAGTTGCAATCCGGTCGTTCCCGTTGATCGGGGTTGGGTTCGTTACTCCGTCAGCTGCCGCATCGCAGGCACACGTGGCGCCGTCCGCGCCGCGGCCGAAGAGCAACGCAAGAACTCCCGCGGCCATGTACGAGCGAAGCTGGGGAAAGTCCGATCCACCCAGGAGCCACTCAACCTTGTTGTCCTGGTAGTGGCCCCATGTGTTGTCCATCGAACGCATCAGCGTGTTCCCCAGCGGGATCTGCCAGAGGACGACCCTCAATCCCGTACTCCTCACGAACATGGACATCAGTTCAAGGTGATTCGAGAAGTCCGAGGCGTCCCACCACGAGGCTCCGCCATCGCCGTACACCTCTTGCTTAAAGCCGGCATCGCGATCACTCATTTCGGCGAAGGTCAGGTCGAAGTTGGCCCCGAGGGACTTGTAGAAGTCCGTCGAACGCGCGCTCATCCGGACCAGGTCATCCTTCGAAACGTCTGCATAAACATGGTCTACTCCGGAACCCCAGGTGCTGTAGTGGTAGGCAACAAGGACGTTCGGGGCATAGCGGTCCCGCAGTGCAAGAACGGCGCGTGCGAGTCCGGCGGCCGTATCCGGGAGTCCACTCAGCTCCGGAGCGCCGCTTGAACCGACGGATACGGGAACCCCCGATGCGTCGTTGTTGTCAGCTTGCTGTTGGAGGAATCCCCAGAGGTCTGGCTCGAAATGAAGGACCACTGTGCCGTTGCTCGCGGCGGAGGCGCTTCGGAAGAAGGCCGCGAGGTCCGCGAAGAGGGCGTTCATGGTTGAGTCTGAAGCAAGGTTCGCCAGGACGCCGGCCTGCTCCGACATGGCTGCCCCAGGCTCTGATTGCCGGACCATGTAGTACGAAAACACCGGACTGATCCCGGCCGCCGTCGACTCGCGAATGTAGTCCTCCACGAACTGCCCGTTCGACTCCCATGACTGCCAGCCGTTGCCAGTATTCGCTCCGCCTGCGAGGTACTGATAGCGGAACTGAAAGCCCTCTTGCGCAAGCCCGGCGCCGCCGCCGGGTGCATCGGAGAGGCCGAGGCCGAAAGTCGCCGGCCAACCTTGCGGAGCAGGAGGCAAATCCGAGGCTGGGGCCGTCGGGACCGGTATGAACATTCCATCTCGGGCTGCACTGGCGATATACGTCCGGTAAGGCCGGCTCTCGGCGGTAAGGCCGGCATTCCGGCCAGCGGCTGTGGCCACACCGACCACGAGGGAAATTGCGAGAAGAGCAGACGTTCGCTTGTTCATGGTGATTTGGTTGAGTGGGCGCCGGGGAGTGGCGCCCACTCAAATTAAGGCGGCGGACGGACTCCTGCCTCACGCTGAGGTGTAGCCTCGCTCCGTTGCAACCCGGTGGAGTTCAAGTCATAACCACTGGCGCACCAACGCTCAACGGTTTGATAAAACGCCTCGTCTACGGTGCTCGGGTGGCTATTGCATCTGTCAGTCCGGTTGGAACGGGCTTCTCTCGAGAAGTGACGAAGCCCTGGGGACGCGAAGTCGTCTTCACACCGTCTGAGCTTCCGTACACTGGGAAAGTACTTTACGTAACCGGTGGGCACCGTCTCAGCATGCAGATTCACGATCTGAAGTTGGAGACGATGATGTTGCTCTCGGGCGCCGCGGTGCTGCAACTCGAGGACGACGAGGGGCACCTGGCCGACATCAACATGATCCCCGGCGTTGGCTACACGGTGCAGCGCGGAAAGAAGCATCGGCTTGTCGCGATCAGCGATGCCGCAGTCCTCGAAGCATCAACGCCGGAAGTCGGGACCACGATCCGGGTTGAAGACGACTTCGGTCGTCCGGATGAACAGCTCTCCGTCCCGCGTTAGCGAAGAGACGACCCGTAATCGGCCCGGCAGTCATCGCAGAGGCCGTGCGAAGCGGGCAGGCTTCCTTCTCGTATCACCTTGTCGCAAACCGAACAGCGGATTTGCTGCTGAACCTCTTCGAGAGACTCCTGGGCAAGCTCCACGAGAAACGTGGAGCGCTCCGCGGACGACCCCGTGACCGTCACTTTTGTTACTCCCTCGAGGTCGGATAGTCGTTCCTGGAACGCAAGCAGCGCGTCCAGGTCACCTGTCGGCGTTTCAATTCGGGCAATGTCGTGCCGCGCAGGCGAAGCCGGGTCTGCCCCTCTTATAGGAAACTCAGCGGATTCTAAGGATTCGATCGCATGCTCGACCACGCGAGCAATCCTGCGGTAGCGAGCCAGGAGTTCGGCCACCGGCTGCTGAATTGCCTCGATCAGGGGATCCGGAGAATGCTCCGAGGGTTGCAGAGTTTCGCTTCCAGTCCGCAGGCGACCAGGCACCCGCATGAGACTCGCCGAATCCTATTCGCAACCTCGAAAGTGCGGGTCGAGTAATCGTCGATAACTGCGGCGTAGATGATTGTTCGGTGGCTCGACCTGCTCGATGTGAAGCGGGTCACAGATGACCCGCAAGGTATGATGTATACGTAACCGCGCCGCGCACGCCAAGGGAAAGAATTACTTTGACCAACGATCCGACGCCGCCGACTGATGGCGTGTCGCCCGAGCCGAGCTTTTCGGTTGGTATAGCCGGGGACTCGATGCTGGGGCTCCTGTTGATGACACTAGTCAGGACTCGTTGGCCAAACGCCCGGTTCCATACCAACCACGACGAATGCGAACCAGGCGTCGTGACAGTCACCAACCTCATCACGGGCGCGTCGTTAATCGTGTACTCCGTTCAACCTCCGGCACCTTCGGTCGCGGAAAATGTCTCCGTAGGCAACCGAAGCCTGCTCACGTACGACGCCAGCGCCGAGGAACTCATGGCAGGTTTGCGGGCTCTTGAGGGCGGTCCGACTTATATTTGCCGACAAATCGTGCGGCTCATCGCCGGAAAATCCGGTCAGAACGGCCAAACTTTGACGGCTCGCGAGCAACAGGTGGTCGCGCTCGTCGTGAAGGGCTACAGCAACAATGAGATCGCTTCGGAACTCTTTGTATCACCTCATACGGTTCGGACACATCTCCAATCGGTGAGTTCCAGGCTCGGCGTGAATTCGAGAGGACGGCTCGCCGCGAAGGTCAGAGAACTGGGACTCGCCTAAACGTCCGGGACCAGGCGGGCAGTTGGGCCGAGTGTGACCTCCAAGACTTGTGTGCGACCCCGCCTCTGATGGCAGAATGTTGTGTGACCGACAAACCCCGGCCCGACGAAACTCCCGAAGCGCTGGCTCGCGCCGCGATTGAAGAGGCACTCTCCAGTTCCTCCGATGCGCCCCTCGTCGCCGCATCGGAGATGTTGCTCGCAGCTTTGAAGGACCACCCGGAGTGGCGAGAATTTATCGAGCAGCTTGTCCAATCCGACGCGCCCGCGCCGTCGCGGTCCGAGGCGCTGCCTTCAGTCGAGGACGCTCCATCTAGCTCTGCTTGGTGAAGCCATCCGCCAAGAGCGAGTCGTCCTGATGGCGAGCGGACGCGTTCTCAACCGCTCCCAAACCCGAAAACTCGATTGTGTCCATCACACACGTCGAGGAGCGCACGCACATGACAATTCCAGTTTCGGCCACTGGCACGGTCGCATTGAAGTCCGACGTCGTGGCACGGTCCGCCGGCGACGAGATGATCCTCCTCGACCTCGAATCCGGTGAGTATTTCACTCTGAATGCAGTGGGCGCCGTCATCTGGAAGGGCCTCGAATCCGGTTTGGACCTTTCGCAGATCCTGACAGCCGTCATCGAGCAGTTTGAAGTTGAAGAGCCGGTGGCGAAGAGCGACATCGATGAGTACATCGATTCTCTCATCTCCGAAGGGCTCGTGCTTCGAAAATGACGAGGACAAAGCTGAATCGTGGGCGGGACACGATTCTGGCAGCCCTCTACCTGCTCCGAATTCACCGGGAGTATCGCAAGGGGAACGCCGTCGTAGCCCGGCGAACGGCCGTCGCGATGGCGCGGACACCCGCGAACCAATCGCAGCTTGCGAGTTCCGGCATCGAGACCTGGCACGTCGCGCGCTCAGTCTGGCGCGCAAAAAGGTGGCTCCCCATGCACTCCACCTGCCTGCAAACCGCCCTCGCCACTCAGATGCTGTTCGACAACAAGGGCATCGAGTCCGTCGTGCGAATCGGAGTCGCGTCCGTCGATGCTGACGCCCACGCTTGGGTCGAAGTTGGTGACTTCGTTCTCGATGACCAGCGTATCGCCAGCCGCTTCAATGCGTTTGATCTGCCATCAGTGGCGCCCTCGGCGGTGGACGCATGAGCGGCATCATGGCACTCGTCTCCCTCGACGGCCGGCCAGTCCCGCCAGACCTGGCACGTGCGCAGCTTGCCGCCATTGCCCATCGAGGGGAATGGGAGCCGCGGCTCTGGGAAGCACCGGGCGTTGCTCTCGGTCATGTGAACCTGCCAAGAACGCCGGAAGCCGAGCGCGAATTCCTCCCGGCTTCAGACACGTCTGAGCGGTACTGGATCACCTGGGACGGCCGCCTCGATAACCGCGACGAACTCGCCCCGAAACTCGGGTACGACGCCATCGAGCGCGCCCAGAAGACCGACGCCCAGTACGTCCTCGACGCCTACATCAAGTGGAACGACGAGTGCGTCCATCAACTCCTCGGCGACTGGGCCATCGTCATCTGGGACAGTCAGGAGCGAAAGCTCTTCTGCGCCAAAGACCCAATCGGCTGGCGCCAGCTCTATTACGCCGAACATGAGGGCTTACTGGCCGTTGGTAGCGAACCCCAGCAATTCTTTGCTAACAACTGGCTGCCCAAAATCCCAAACGAAGATTATGTACTCAGGTTTCTTGCGGACGCTCTTCAGGTGTCTGGGGCGACTTGCTATTCAGGAGCATTGGAGCTCCACGGCGGGTCCCGCATTGATTGCACTTTTGGCACGCCCGCGGTGACTGTGTACTCCGCTCGCCCAAAAAAGAAGAAGATTGGAGCCCGACTCCCTCACGACTATGTGGATGCCTTCGAGAGTGCGTTTGAGTCCGCCACTCGAGCTCAATTGCGTTCCAACCGACCCGTTGGCATTTCGCTCAGCGGCGGCTTGGATTCGTCCTACGTCGCGGCGGTCGCCGGTCGTCTCGGTGCCAACGCGGTCGGCTTCGTCGGATTCGCACCCACTTCCCAGTTTATGGACGAACGCCCCTTCGCCCGCCTGGTCGCAGAAAGGACCAGCACCCCCCTCTTAGAGACCGACATCGATGATTGTTGGACTCTCTCGTCCGAGTGGCTGGCTCCTGAAGTATTCGACGATGTAAACCACCCGATGCAAAGTGCCACTATGAGTAAGCTCGCGGCAGTTTCGCAGAGGTCCGGAATCGGCGTGACATTCGGAGGGGAGGGCGGCGACGAGTGGCTGTCCGGCGACGTGGTGGCAGCAGTCGCGTCGCTGAGTCGCGGGCAGGTAAGAACCGCCTGGCGGCTGAGCGGACAAGGCAGCCCCCGGCGAAAACTTCGCTGGCTTATTCGCAAGTCGCTCCAAGAAGCCATCCCATATGCCGCACAGGATCGGATCCGCGGGATTGTTCGGAAGCGTCCGGCATCCTCCGCGATCGTTCCTCCCCCGGGAACGGTTTCCCTGAGCGAGTTCGGGCGAACGAGCGTACTTCGACCCGCGGAACGGGAAGAGATCATCCGAACGCTCTACCGCCACGTAACGATACCCGTGATCTCATGGCGAGATCGCAATGTGTTTAGCGTTCACGGACTGGAGCACCGGAATCCTTTTAATGACCTCCGCGTCGTTGAGACTCTTGCATCAACTCCTGAGCCCATGAAGCGCTGGGATGGACGGCGTAAATTCCTCCTTCGCGAAGGCCTCCGTCGCGAAGGATTAGTGGAGATCGCTGCGCGCAACGATAAAGCCCATTACACCGAGCTCTTTGAGCGCGGAGTTGCGGGAGCGGAACTTGAGCGGGTACATCGGGCTACATCGAGCCTAGATGAACTCGGGCATCTCATCGACATCTCGACGGCTCGTCGAGAAGTCATAAGTTGGATCGGGACACGCCATTTCTGGTGGCAGCTGCCGTGGCGGTTCATCTGCGTTGGCATGTGGCTTCAGGCCTTGCATGCTCCGCGCGTTCAGGCGCCGGCGCGCGCCGACGTGCGTTGCGTACCACAAACGGGAAGGAGGTGATACCTCATGAAGAAGAACTACTCAACGCCGTTGGCGACGAAGGTGGGTGACATCCGGGCCTTGACCCAGGGTGCGCCTTGGCCGGGCCCCGGTGACGGGCTCCTCACCCATAACCCAGAGCCCGACCCCAAGCCGGAAGTCTCCTAGGTTCGGGCCTCGCCCATTCTCGGGGGCGGTGGCAACACCGCCCTCCCACTCTGAATGTCTCTGGATTCGTGTGTGACTTCAATTCTTTCCGACGTAGCGACCGCTCCTCCAGCTAATGCCTTTATGGCTTTCGGGCACCGCATCTTCAGCGACTGTCCGCTCCGCGGGTTGCCGGTTGCGCCGGGTCTCGGCCCGGCCTCCGTCACAATGAGGAACACAGGAGCCGCCGTTTCTGTTGGGACGCTGGAAGAGGGTGCTCCAAGATTTGTCCGTGAGCCTTTCCGGGGCGGAATCCGCTACGTTGCACGTGGCATCGGCGAATTCGTAATCGCGCCCGGCGGTACCGAAGTTATCTACACGCTTGCTGCTGGCGCGCCTCCGGGCGACGTACAACACATCCTCACCGGTCCAGCGTTGGTCATGGCGCTTCAACTCCAAGGCCGTTTCATCCTGCACAGCGGAGCCGTCGAATGTGACGGAGCCATGTTCGCAGTTTCTGCGCCCCATGGCTTCGGCAAGTCCACGCTGACCGCCGCCTTTCACCGCGCCGGATATCCCGTTTGCTCAGACGACGTGGTCCCAATCCGGGAGCATGAAGGCAGCTTCTTGGGCGGCCAGGGCCAGCCCTGGATCAAGCTCTGGGACAATGCATTGGAGCACTTCGGTGACAGGGCAGATGCGTACCACGAAGTCTTGCACGGATTCGGCAAACGCATCGTTCCCGGAGTCACTACCGAGGGTGAGCTTCCGCTACGAACTGTCTATTTGCTTGCGCCAAACATGGATGCGGGATGCCCGACACGGTTCCGCCAATTAACTTGTCTTGAAGGCGCTCTCTCACTCATGGCGAGCGTGTACTCTCCAGAAATTATCGTCCGCGACCTCGCGACAAAGAACTTGGACTTCGCCACTCGTCTCGCCAACGCCGTCCCCGTCCGCGTTGTCTCTTACTACCGCTCCTTCGAGAACTTGCCGAACATCTGCGACGCAATCCTTCGCGACTTCGACGAGGTGACCCGTGCCTGAACCCATGATTGAGGTTCGCGACGTTCACAAGAAATTCCGGCGCCCCAGCATTCGGATGCTGCTTCGGTCCAACTCCATCTCGGCGCACACTGTCCTCCGGGGAGTCGATCTCAGCGTTTCCGAAGGAGACTTCGTCGCCCTTCTCGGCGCAAACGGCGCCGGCAAGACCACCATGCTCAAGTCCATCGCGACGCTGCTCCTCCCGGATTCCGGAACGATTTCGGTGCTCGGCCGCGACGTAACGAAGGAGCCCGGGCGAGTTCGCCGCGAGGTCGGCTATGTTCTCGCCGACGATCGTAGCTTCCACTGGCGGCTTACCGCGAGCGAAAACCTCGACTTCTTTGCCCGGCTCGAAGGCATCAGTCCGGCCGAAGGCCGCACGCGGGTCGCATTTCTCCTCGAGAGGCTCGACCTACAATCCAGCGCCGCGCGCCCCTTCGGAGAGTTCTCGACCGGCATGAAGCAGAGATTGGCCGTCGCTCGTGCGCTCCTGAAGCGCCCCCGGGTGCTCCTAATGGACGAGCCAACGCGAAGCATCGACCCGGCTCACGCGGCCGACATCTGGCGTCTCGTACGCGAGGAAGTGGACGGCGTAAAGGGCTGCCTGGTCCTGGTCACCCATCAGATCCAGGAAGCTCTGTCGCTATGCACGCGCGTCGCCATCCTGGCAGATGGCCAGATAGTCCTCGACACCACCGCGAGCAGCATGGAGCGCTTCGCAACGGATCTCGACGGCTTCACGATCTCGGTTCGAGGGCTGCGGCAGGGCGGGATCGAGCGTCTCCGGATGGTCCAGGGTGTTCGCGATGTGCAGATCGCGTCTCAGACAGCCGGCGAGCAAGTGCTGGAAGTAACGACAGGGGTCGGTGGAGAGTTGCCTCTCGGCGGTTTCATCCAGGAAGTGACTGGCCTCGGCGCCACGATTTGTTCTCTGCAGCGCGCGACGCCACTCCAAGGCGTCGTTGAGCGCTTGCTAAGCCAATCAAATGGTCGGCCCGCATGACTACCTTAAACATCGCTCGTGCCTTCTTTATGCGAGACCTCCGCGTCGCGTGGAGTTACCGCTTTGCCTTCTTCTTCCAGAACGCCAGCCTCCTGTTCTCTGTGCTGACGCTTCGATTTGTTTCTGACCTCCTGGGAAAGAACAGTCCAGCCGCGCTTGAAGCCTATGGAGGCGATTACTTTTCGTTCGTTTTGCTCGGAGCCGGACTAAGCCTGCTTGCATATCCAGTCACCAAGTCGTTCGCCAGTGCCGTCCGAGCAGCGCAGGTCACGGGCACGTTCGAAGCCATGCTCACAACTCGCGCTTCCGGCGCGACGATTGTCGTTTGCTCATCGCTCTATTCGTTGACGGTCGCCTGTGTTCAGTTAGCGCTCATGTGGGTCATTGGTGGGGTTGTATTCGGGGCAGATCTGAGGCTGATTCAGTTGCCGCTCGTCGCGCTTGTCGTCGCGATGACAGTAGCTGTTTTGGCAGGCGTCGGTCTGCTGTCTGCCGCGTTCGTGATTGCCTTCAAGCAAAACGAACCGTTCACCTCCGCGTTTGTCGCCGGTTCTCTGCTGATAAGCGGAATCATGTATCCGACATCGGTGCTCCCGCACTGGATGGAATTGCTTTCGCCGCTTCTCCCGCTGACTCACGCGGCTGAACTCACTCGCTTCATCTTTCTAAATGGCGCCGATTCTTCCCAGGCGGGCTTGCACCTCGCGGCCCTTGCTGGCTTCTGCGTACTCCTGCCAATCGGCATCTTCGCCCTCAACATCTCGCTCGACTTCGCGCGCCGGACCGGCTCGCTGAGCCAGTACTAGGTTGGTCATGACTCCACCTGATATCGCCGCGATTCTCCGAAGAGCTACTGCCGGTCCTCGTCCGGGACTTTCGGATCGTGTTGCGGCCGAGTTGGCGTCGTGCGACGAGGTTGAAGGCCTTGCCGAGCTGGCAACCTCCAATCGGGTCGCACCATGGCTGTCGGCGGCCATCAAGGCGTCTCCGGCGCTTCGCGGAGAGCCAAGGTTCGAAGCCGTGCATCGAGCAGGAATGGCGCAGACGTTCAGAACGCTCGCGTTGTTCGGAGAGATGACATCGGTCCTCTGCGAACTCAACGAACGTGACATCCCCGTCGTCGTCCTGAAAGGCCCGTCGCTCGCTGAATCTATTTATCCCGACGCAGGCCTTCGGCCGTACGGCGACATCGACATTCTGATTCACGAGGCCAATCTCGGGGCGGTGTCCGCTATCCTTCAGGGTCGCGGTTACAGCGACAAGAACGAAGAATCGGACCCGGAACCGCATCGCCTCCACGAATGCCACGGCATTTTCCAGCGCATCTTCATAAACCAAGAATCCGGCCATGTTGTCGAAGTCCATTGCGACCACCTGCAGATCGGCCTTGAGCCGGTCAGCATGGATCGAATTTGGGCGATGTCGACGGACCGCTCGTTCGGGCGTGCGGCCGCAAGGGCACTCGAAGATCACGACATGTTCGTGCAGCTCTGCGTCCACTTGAACCGGCACGGCTACGAGCGACTTATCTGGTTCAAGGACATCGACCTGATGGTCCGGTCCGGCGTCTTGGACTGGGGTTCAATAGAATCCAAGGCTCGCGAGCAGGGCTGCCTCGCTGCCATCTCTTACACGCTCTGGCTGCTCCCGCAGGTCCTCGACACGCCGATGCCACCGGAAGCGATGCGCCTCTCCCGAAAGCAGGGAGCCATCTCGCGAGCCCTGTTTAAACGGATGTGGCCGCTCGAACGTGTTCTGCTGCTTGAGCCCCAGCGACAATGGCGGTTCCGTCGCCTCGTGCAATTCGCACCCGAAACGGGTGTAATCCGAGGAGGACTGCCTTCTCTACTGACGACTGGTCGAACGAAGGACAAGCTGCGCGTGCTCTTCGCAACGGGATCGAAACGGTAGCGTTCCCCGAACGCTGGATTGAACGATTCCATCGGCCGAACATCGAAAGGATTCGATGTCTGACGTAGTTCGATTCTTCGCCTTGGGGATCCTTGCGCTTTCGTGTTTCCTGGCTGGTCGTCGAAGCAGTGCCGCGGACCGGCGTGCATTGCAGTTTATGGGAGGGCTTGCGGCTATCCTTGGGCTGCTTTTGATAACGGATGCCATCGGGGCGTCCGTCGAGATTGTCCGGTCGATTGCTCGACACGACGGCCTCTATCAGCGGCGGAGGCCGTTTCAGGCAGCTGTCATTGTCGCGGTAGTCATCGCGTGCCTCTTGATGTTGCCGGCGCTCTTGCGAATCGCCAGGAAAACGTCCCGTCCCATCCAGGCGTCGCTGGTGGGGATGACCATGCTTTGCGGGTTCCTGGTGATCAGGGCTATCTCCCTCCACCAGGTAGATGCAATCCTGAATCGCCGGCAGGGGCTGCCGCGATTGAACCTCGGCGATAGTGTCGAACTCATATTGATCGCGGGGATTGCGTTTCTCGTGCAACTGAGCCCGCCGACGCATCTACCTCCTCAGGATCGTCCCCAGCATGCCTCTCAATCACCGTGACGTTACTCATCTCGTCGCTGAGTGAACCCCGGAGACAACCGGGTGAGTTCGGAACGTATGTTTTACAGAACAGTTACCCCATTCGGATTTTCCTACCCGGACTCGCGTCGAATCTGAACCCAACCAGCTGAGCGGAAACAACAGCTGGCCAAGGAATTTTCATGATGAATCGACGATGGATCGCCGCAGCGTCGGTGTTCGGGCTGGTCCTTTCAGGCGTTGTCCTGTTTTTCAGTGGGGGAGAGGGCGCCCAATCCGCGAGCGCAGCGGGAACCTTGCCTTCAGGATGGCCCTCTACCCTGCAAATCGGGATCGCTGACTCCCCCGGGGGAGCTGCCGCTGCCAAGGCTGTCGCGCCGTATGGCTACCGGTATCAGTACCTCGCCGGCGGCGTGAACACGGGCAACGGCTGGGCGAACTGGAACACCAACGGCCAGTTCGCGACCTATTACATCCAGGATTCGGTCGCGAACGGCATCACTCCAGTTTTCACGTACTACCAGATCTACCAGAGCTCGCCGGGCGCAACGTCTGGCGAGCAGTCCGCGGTCATCGCGAACCTTGGCAACACGTCGACCATGACCGCCTACTGGAACGATCTCAAGCTGTTTTTCCAGCGAGCGGGAGCATTTCCGAACAACAAAGTCGTCCTGCACATGGAGCCGGACATGTGGGGCTACGTCGAGCAGCGCTCGAGCAATGACAACGCGGCGACCGTGTCGGCCAAGGTTGGAGCAACCGGAGTTTCCGAGCTAGCCGGCCTCCCGGATAACATGAGCGGCTTTGCGAAAGCTGTCGTGAAGCTTCGCGACACGTACGCGCCGAATGTCTACCTCGGTTACCACCTCAGCATCTGGGGAACTGGGGTCGATATCCAGTGGAGCCAGACCAACGATTCCACAACCGATCAGCTCGCGACCCGGGCAGGAAACTTCTACAACTCTCTCGGGGCGAACTTCGACGTTTCGTTTGCCGAGTTCAGTGACCGCGACGCCGGTTTCAAGCAGGCTATCTACGGCGATGGCGGAGCATCGTGGTTCGACGCCGAAGACTTCGCCCGCCATGCGCGATTCCTGAAGACGTTCTCGACCGTGACACAGAAGCGCATCGTCCTCTGGCAGATCCCGCTCGGCAACACGAAGATGCGGGCAGAGAACAACACCTGGAACCACTATCAGGACAACCGCGTCGAATGGCTCCTAGACGATCCCGGTCGCATGCACCTGTCGACCTACATCGACGCCGGAGTGGTGGCATTTCTCTTCGGGCGCGGGGCCGATGGTCCAACTTGCGCGTGCGATGCAAACGGCGATGGCATCACGAATCCTGCGCCGATCAATGGCAACAATCTGAACTCGCTCAACTCCGATGACGACGGCGGGTTCTTCAAGCAGAAGGCTGCTGCCTACTACAGCCAGGGCGCAATGTCGCTCAGTGGAGGCGGTGCATCAAACACCCCCACCCCCACCAAGACGAGCGCTCCGCCGACAGCTACACCAACGCGAACCAACACGCCGGTGACAACGCCAACGCGAACGAACACTCCCGCGGCGACTCCTACACGGACCAACACGCCGGTGCAGCCCACCGCCACGCCGACCACGCCTCCCTCGACCAACGTGACGTGGACGACGTCTGCGTCGACTTCGAAGAGCCGTGTGAATCGGGGCTCCTCGGTGAGGATCACCGCCAGCGTTCGCGCTTCAGCCGCTACCGGCGGCCTGGTAGATGTCGAGGTCTACAGTTCTTCGGGCCAGAAAGTGCACCAGCAGTTCTGGGACAACCAGTCCTTCTCAGCGAACTCGACCCGCAGCTTCTCCACGACCTGGCAGGTGCCATCGAATCTCCAACCCGGAACCTACACCGTGAAGATCGGCATTTTCGCTCCGGGCTGGTCCGGCATGTTCCTCTGGAACAACAACGCCCGGACGTTCACGGTTCGTTAGCGAGTTCAACAGCCTGCGCTGGGAGTTCATTCCCGCGCAGGTTCTCTTCTCTTCCAGACACCGAATCCGCTCAGGCGGGTTTCGAGTGGAGGGACGATTCAGTCGCGTTGGCTCGCGAGGCCCCGCTGTCCGGACCGATGAGCGCGACAAGTCCGCGATCGGCGAGTTGGCGGGCCGCAGCGAGTGCTTCCTCGGTGCAGTCCGCTGCCAGGAGCTCCCAGAGGACGCGGTCCACGCTGGTCTCCCATTCGCGCCCGGACCGTCGCCTCAAATAAACCAGACCAGAAATCATCCTGCCTCCGCGCCGCCTCGAATCACTCCCCGCAACATCCGGGCCACCCGAAGACATAAACGCCCGACGATGCCCATTGGTTACCGAAATGTTTTGGCCGAAATATTCGTCGTTCGCGGGCGGGATGACTGTATAAGCGCGCGACATTTGCTTCACAGGTCCGTGACGGATCACAGCCAGTCTATTCACATCAACCTGGAGCAAGCCGGATGAATCTGATCGAGAAACACCGTTGTCTCTTTTGCGGGCAGGTCATTCGCCCAAGCGAAGAGGTCGCCGTCATGGCGAATGTCCTCGTTGCCCACCCAAACTGCCTTCCAGGAGCTAACCGATGAGCGAATCTGCCATGAATCGAAGCTGGGTAGTCGCCAACCGGCTCAACGACCCGCAAATAGTGGAACGGACGGGCGGCGATGCGGATGTCCTCCTCTATTACAAAGCGCAACTCGAGGCGGAACTTGCAGACGTCCGGCGCCGCCTCGCAGAACTGACTGGTGGGGTTGCCCAGCGCGTTTGACGACATCGTTGGGTCACTGCGGTCTATCGCCCTCTGATGTCTGCCTCGCGTATGTCTTTTTGTGCGCTCTAACCCCGGCACCGCCAGCGATTGCTTCGAGTTCGATTAGATACGACGTCATTCGATAGCTCATGGATGGCGAGCCGAAGGCTCGTCCGCCAGCGAACCGAAGTGCCGTGGGGATTCGTCGGTGGTTGTTCTTTAACGCGTAGCTCAACAGGCGGGCCATAAGGCGGAGCCGCCCCGCCGGGCTTCGTTCTTCGATCATGGATGTTTGAATTGAAGCAAACGGGATGTGGGCGTGTTCAGGGAAAGCCCGAATGAGTGCGTCGTGATGGAACGGGCCCTCCAGGAAGAATCTGGTGGGAAGGCTTTGCATGAAGTCAACGACACCGTAGTCCAGGTAGGGAACGAAAACCGTCGGCAGTCCGCCTAGGATTCCCGAAGCAACCAGGCCGAGTTCGCGCCGTTCGCGGTTTTCGAACCAGAACGTTCCAAGAGGATTGGGTCTGTCGATGTATTGGTTCAACTCGAACCTTAAGCGGCTTTCCGCAAGTTCCAACGGCATAAGTTGCATTTGCTTTTTCGTCAGTAGCGCCCGTAGGCGCCGTTCATCGCCGCGGAAATTCTGGAATAGCAATTGAGGTACGCGTCCAACCTGCCGGTCGTCGAAAAGTTCACTCGCCCGCTCCGTAAGCCGTGTGCCGCCTTCTGGTTCCCAAGTTCCGGCAACTCCGTTGTACGTACAGACTCCAGCGGACTTGAAGAATTCGAAGAGTGGCATAAACCACTCATGTTCGTCGGCGCACAGATGGGTAAGGACTCCTTTGGATGGGTGACTTCCACGCGTGGAACTGACACTTAGCTTTCTGTGCGGGATTCCGAGGGATGCCGAAACTTCTCCCGCAATTTCTGCGTCGGTGCCCGCATCATCTCGGCCTCCACTCAGGGTGACGCATTCGAATGGCGCATAGCCTTGCCGCACGAGCTCAAACAAAATGTGCCGAGAGTCACGGCCTCCGCTCAGAGGCAACGAGAATCTGGAACCTGTCGGTGGACGCCTACCGATTGACTGGCGAAAGAGCGATATGAAATCGTCGAGGGCCGCTTCCCTAGTTCCGGTATATTCGGAGACGTCGCGTGAGGCAGCCTTCACCGTAAGGCCCCTTTGATTCCATGTCAGTTGCGCTCCTGCTGGAAGCGAGCGAATCCCTTCAAACGGAGTGTCTGTGCCCAGAAAGTAGCCAAGCCGAAAGAAGACAGATAATGCAGCGTAATTGAGCTTGCTCGGTGCCCCGCGACGGATGAGTTCGACCAGCGAAGACGAAATCGCAATTTCGTTACCCGGGCTCGTTGTGAAGAACAACGGCAGAAAGCCGTTCTTGTCATTTCCGGCGCGGAGCCATTGACCATCCCAGTGCCATTCCGCCCAGTTTCCCGTGTCATCGGGCAAGCGATGGCCAAGCCGCACATGGTGATCGCCTTCGACTGCCAACCCGCTTGGTTGGCTTCGAATTGTCAGAATTGGAAAGTTGGGTTGCCCGGACTTGTCGAGGTGGAAAACCGGTTGCCGCTTGGGGGGGCACAGATGGCATTCGGCCGGAGGTTGCGAGCGCACGTTGTCACTTTAACCCACAACTCAGATTGCGCCGCTCGCATCACGCATTGATTTCGACTTGCCGGAAGGGTGAACGCACGGTGAAAGGAAAACTCCATTTCTGCTTAACCCCGATGCCGTGTAATCGCTGTTGTCCAGTCGCAAGGCGACCTCCGGAAATTCGCCTTCCGTAGGCAGGGAACCTCTCAAGTCGGATCGGTCGATGGAATCTACTGATGTCGTGATTATTGGGGCAGGTCCGTATGGCCTGTCCTTGGCGAGTCATTTGCGGTCACGCGGAGTCGACCATGTTGTAATTGGTACACCGATGAGCGCGTGGAGGGCCATGTCCCCCGGGATGTACTTGAAGTCGTTCACCTGGGCGACCAGTCTTCCCATGGCTGAAAAGGCTGCCACGCTGCCCGAGTATTGCAGACAAAATTCTATCGACCCGAATGAACCAGTCGAGATCGCGGCTTTTGCTGACTACGGAGAGGCTCTGCAGTCTCGATTCGTCCCCAGTTTGCTGGCGACCAATGTGTCGTCTCTCCGTAAGGAGCCTGGGGGTTTCAACTTGACCCTAGATGGTGGCGCTCGCCTTGCGGCAAAGCGGGTGGTGGTCGCAACCGGGCTAAGCGGCTTCGAACACGTTCCTGAATCGCTCTCCCGATTGCCGTCGGAGCTCATAGCGCACACTGCGCACGTTGGCGACTTTTCTCCGTATCGAGGCGAGAAGATAGCGGTCATCGGACGCGGACAATCAGCCCTACAGGCGGCGACGTTGCTCCATGAGCATGGAGCGCAGCCGATTCTCTTGGCCCGAGCGGACATCGATTGGCATAGCCGCATGCCCCTACATCGGTCGCTGCGCGAAAACATAATGAAGCCGCAAAGCACAACAGGGCCAGGTCGCCGCGGCTGGACCCTGGATCACTTGCCCATGTTGATGCACTACGTGCCAGACTCAGTTCGTCTGGAATTCACTCGTAGTCACCTCGGTCCTTGTGGTGCCTGGTGGCTACGGGATCGGTTCGAAAACAACATAGAGGTTCGCACTGGCGTGTCGATTTCTGACGCGTCTATCTCAGGACAAAATATTGTGCTTAAAATCGGGACACCTTCCCGGAACCTCGAAGAACTCAAAGTCGATAGAGTTATTGCTGGTACCGGTTATATCATAGATGTAGACGGTCTTCGTTTTATTGAGCCAAATTTGAGATCCGCGATTTCTCGCATCGAACGTGCGCCAAGGCTCTCGCGACATTTCGAATCGTCCGTCTCTGGATTGTATTTCGTCGGTCCGAGTTCCGCGGCGAGCTTCGGTACGTTGTTCCGATTTGTTGCTGGCGTAAAGTCGACGGTGTCAGTTGTGTCGCGCCACCTGGCATGGACTCAAGAATCCGGAGTTTCAAGTCTAAAGCGAACCTTTGCCTATGTATGACAGGTACATCGAGAGCTTAACTGCGCCCGCCGACCTTTGTGCGGCGGTCACGGTCCTTGTCCCAACCAACGGTCGGACGGAACAGCTCAATAGGTGCATTCAGAGCATCGTCAACAATCGATATACGTGCTTTCGCGTAGTGGTTCTCGACCAGACGGAAGATACGCGAAGGCTCGACATTCGCGACAACCGGAATGTGGAGCATGTCTTTGTTTCGCAGAAAGGGAAGGCGCGAGCTCTGAATTTCGGCCTCAATTTCGCGGATACTCCATTCATAGCCTTGACTGATGACGATACCGTCGTTGACGAGAATTGGATTCAACGTGGTGTAGATGCCCTCTGTTGTGATAAAGGGATCGGCTTGATATTTGGTTCTGTCAATCCAGCACCGGAACCGGGTGATGATAGCTTCATACCTTCGTTTATGCCGCAGGAGGCGAAAGAGATTGTCCGCGCCAGCGCGATAGCGATTCCCGGTGTTGGCATGGGAGCGAACATGTTCGCTCGAACCCAAGCTGTGCGATCCATCGGAGGTTGGGATGCAGCGCTTGGTCCAGGGAGTCATTTTCGAAGTGGCGACGATTGGGACCTGGCATTTCGGATGGCCATACGAGGATTCAAGGTAGGCGTTAGTCCGGGTCCAGCGGTAACTCACTGGGGGTCTCGAAGTCTCAGTAACGGGGCTGCATCGACGCTCATCTATAACAACTTCTATGGTGTTGGCGCCGGAGCAGCGAAATTTGTTCGTTCGGGGGAACTAGCAATCGTTCCTGCGGCCGCGAAGACGTTGGCCAAGTGCGCGTGGGACGTATTTTCAAGCGTGGTCCACTCTGGCCGGCCAAGACATGCCCGTCGATTTCTGGCGCTGTCACGTGGGTTTCGGGAAGGTTGGACGGTGCCGATAGACACTTCCGCACGCAAGTTCGTCGATACCGCGATGCCTCACGAATCCAGGCAAGGCGACTCGAATTCGAGGGCTGAGAGCCAGAAGGCCAATCCGTTCCGCAGGCGAGGCTGTCAACGTTGTGGAATCGCCGCCTCCGGCGAAACGCACGGAACGAGCAGTTCTCGGGCGGACGCACCGGCCACTTGAGAATCACGGCATGATGGACGTCTCAGAGTCAAACGGTAGGAAGACCGTGCTGTTCGCTATGTACGACGGGGGTGGAAATGTATCGCCCCTTCTGGCGGTCGCTGAGGAACTCTTGGCGCGTGGCCACCGGGTGATTGTTCTGGGCGGCCCTTTCTTCGGAGAATCCAAAACGTCGAAGTCGCTGACGGAGCGAGCTTCGGCCTTGGGGTGCGAGATCCGGGAGATGACGGTCGACGACGAACGCGCGCCGAATGTCCCCAGACAACGCGGACTCTTCGCCGGTCGAACGGGTCGGTGGTTCGGGCCACTCCAATTCACGCATTCCATCCACCAAGGCTCATGGCGGTGGGCCCAGTGCGTCGCCGAGCTTTGCAGGAAGGACGACATTGATGTGGTAGCGGCCGATGACATGCTGCCGGGCGCGATGGTGGGCGCGGAGTCCGCGGGCATTCCTTACTGTTCCCTCCTGCATACCGTCTATTTCTTCCGACCGGCGCCGGGACTTCCACCTCCGGGCATGGGAATGGACCCGCCCGTGAACATTGCCCACCGAATTCGCGATCACGTCATTAAGCGGTCCATGTCGAGGGTCTACATCCGCGACGCGCTGCCGAGCCTCAACGCTGCTCGAAGCCGCGTGGACCTGGAGCCTATTCAGCACCCGTGGGAGCAGCACGCTCGCGCGAAGCATGTGATTGTCCTCACAAGCAAGTACTTTGACTTCAAGTCTTCCAGGCTACCCCAGAACGTGGTTTATGCTGGCATGCCATTCGCGCGTGGGGCGGTGGCTAGAGCGCAGCGGGATTACCCAGAAGAGCGGCCAACAGTCTTGATTAGTCTCAGCACGTCGGACCTGGAACAGACCGCAACGGCACAAGCCGCTCTCGATGCTCTGGCACCGCTGCCTGTGAAGTCCATCATCACCCTCACAGGCGGACTGTCCGCCAATCGGCTCAAGCTTCCGCCGAACGCCGAGCCGATGGGTTTTGTCCCGCATTTCGATCTCATGCCTAACATTTCCGCGGTCGTAACTCACGGTGGACATGGAACGGTGCTAACAGCCCTCAGTCATGGCAAACCAATCGTCTGTACGCCAATCTACTTCGACCAATTCGACATCGCCCGGAGAGTCAAGCATTCCGGAGCCGGCGTCGATGTTGGCCGACGCCATAGCGTGGAAGCGATTCGAGTGGCTGTGCAGCGCGTATTGTCAGAGTCGACATTCACCGCTCGCGCGCAGGCAATGGCTGAGAATTTGAGCATCGAATCCGGTCGCGAGAGAGCTGCATCTATCATCGAATCCGCGGCAATCGGTGTCGATCCCGACGAGTTGTTGGCGAATTGAGTTCTCCGGAATCTAGTCCGCCCGCAACGGTTCCTCCGGTTCATCAGTTCTGCTCGCACAAGGTGGGACCTTCGGTGTCGGTTCTGGGCTGGCTAACTCTGAGGAGATCTCCGAGTTTATACGTTACTTCCAATGGCGAGAGCACGGCCGCTGGCAAGCCGGTTGCCAGCGGCCGGGTAGCGACTGTCCATGGTTCTGATAACCAAAAGAACCCGCTCGCAACGAGGTTTGGTTAGGCCCCCGGACAGCTCGACACACCGAGACTCGCCCTGTGCGCCGATTCCTTTCGAGTGGTGTGGACGCTGTTCCAGTGATCGGACGTGAACGCCTTGATGCCGTAGTAGTCGATGACTTCCTTGATGACCGCGTCGACGTTCAGGAAGTCGACCGGCGTGTTCGGCCGCGGGTCCCAGCTGAGCACGAAGTCGACCACCACCCTGGGCAGCACAATCGTCTTGCCGCCCTTCTCCGCAGTCGTTTTGGTCTCGTTCAACTTGTGGCAGACGCAGATCGTGAACGCGTCCTTGACCAGCCCCGGTTCGCCGTGCATGAAGTACTCGACCCCGTCGATCCTGGGCGGCAGGAACTGGATGGTGCGCGTGACGTAGCGCCGGATGATGCCCTGCTCTTCCAGCAGCTGCTCGCGAATCCCGGGCTCGGCCACTATCACCGGCAGGTGCGGGTTTACGGCTTCGACAATCGTGTGCGGGTTTTCGAACCAGCCGTTCGCCGTGGGTGGCGGCTTGGCCATGAGCCGCGTCATCGCGTCGGCGCCGTCCTCCTCAAAGTCGCCCTGGAACTCCGCCGGTACCTCGACATTCAGGTCCTCGATGAGCACGAATTCGGTCGAGCTGCGGCGCCACATCGGGTGCGCGAGCGTCACGACCTCCTCGTCGGACTCCTCTTCAACGGTTAGGTAATGGGGCTTCAGCTCTTCGTACTCGGGGTCGTCGCGCCGGAGGGTGAACTTCTCGAACCGCGGGTTCACTTCCCAGGTCGCGGCCTGGCTCCCGTAGACGTCTGGCGGGCGGTTGCGGAATCCGTTCTCGAACGCTTCCTGCTGCTCGAGCGCGTCCTTCACCTTGCCCAGCGTGAAGTCTCCCTCCTGCTGGCGCGGGAATGAGATGACGAACCCGATCCAGTGCATCCAGGCGAAGCGCGACTGGCACGAGGAGCGCAGCGACTTGTAGACCGGCTCGGCGTTGTCTTTGCCCGTCTTGGACCGGAACGCGCTTGCCTCGTCCATGACCCAGGCGAGGATGTTCTTGCCTTCCCAGCCCTCCGCCTGGCTGTGGAGTGCGCGCAGGTAGATCTTGGGCCTGGCCTCGAACTTCACTTCCGTCTTGGTGATGACCGGCCGGAACTCGGCGAAGCAGGGCCGTTCAACGCGCGATTTGAACTTCTCGAAGAAGACCGTCTCGGCCTGGGTCGCGTTCGTGGCCACGTTCACGATCTCCAGCGGCTCGTCCTGGGCCTGCCCGAACAACGTCAACTGACATCCGCAACTATTCTGAAATCAGGAGTACTTTTCCGTGTCCGACAGTAACGAAGTCCAAGGTTCCGATAATGGTAATTATCTGACTCAGCAAACAATGCTAGAAATCAGCAGTACTGAGCTAGCGGTTTCTTCTTTTTCCGTTGATGTAGCGAACTCAGTTAGCTGGGAAGAAGCCGCCGAAGCCTTCCTTTCGTCAGCGATCGATAGCCAGCACACCCGGAGGGCCTATCGCCGTCATCTTCGCCACGCCCAGGTCGTCCTCGGTGTCCGCGATGTCTCTGAAGTCGACGGGGCAAAGCTGGCCACCTACCGGTCTAGCATCCTCGAGTCGGAGCTCGCGTTGTCATCACAGCGCCAAGCGCTCGCGGCCGTGCGTTCGTTCCTGACCTGGGTGCGTGACCTTGGCGGACCGGCTCCCACAACGGCGGTCGTGAAGACGGCGCTTCGTACGCCGCGAGGGTCCTCATCCGCTCGAAAGTCGGTCATAACGGAACGTGAGGCGAGGCTCCTTTTGGCGGCCGCAGCCGATTCTCGAGAGCGTGCGCTGATCGCCATCCTCCTCGGTGCCGGTTTGCGAATCTCCGAGGCAGTCGGGCTGTCGGTCGCAGACGTGGTTGAGGATATCGACGGTGCGACCGCCCTGTTCGTCCGCCAGGGAAAGGGACGGAAGGATCGGCACGTCCCTGTCAACGCTGACGTGAGCGTGATGGTTCGGACGTACCTGGCCGATTCCGGACGGCACCTTGGGTCGGACGGAGGCCTATTCCTCGCCACCGACCGCGGCGCGAGTCGACGAAAGGTCAAGGGCCTGACGAGCCGTGGTGCGTCCCGGATACTCGCCTCCGTCACCCATCGGGCTGGGATCAACGGCAAGCGCATATCACCACATAGTCTTCGGCACTCCTTCGCCATTCGCTGCCTGCGCGCGGGTGCGAATGTGGTCGCGGTACAGAAGCTTCTGGGGCACTCTTCGATTTCGACGACGCGGGGGTACCTCGACCACCTCGAGCACTCTGAACTTCGAGCATCTGTGCCTCCGCTACCGTCTATGGAAGAGTTGTAGCGTTGTTATGGGCCAAAATCGAAACTGGTGAATCCTGGGGCCATTTTCGTGCCCAAACGACCCCGAGATACCACTCGCGTCGTTTACTCGGGCTGACGGCCTCTCAGCGCCTAATCAGAAGGGTTTTCATCGGGCTACCTCCGTGACTAACAGCAAGAATGGGGCATAGGTAGTCCTTGCCGGCTCCGACTAACACCGCACCCGCCTTAAACGCTTCTATGATCTTCTCTGAACCGCTTCCAACCAAACTGGCCTTCGACCGATAGCGGTTCGTGCAAACACGGGCCTCGAACGAAAAAGCCGTCGGCTTCGGAGCAGAAGCCAAGGTCAGCCGCGTATTGGCCGCTCGTGGTGCCGCCGACCGTAGACCCGCCAGCTCTACCCGAGCTTGCATCTTTATCGCTGCTGTCTTCTTCGGACGCGCTCCGCGACGAGTCGCCGGTGGGGGTGTTCGATAACCCTCCGTTGCAGCCTGCGATCATGATGACCACGGGGAGCGCTACGCGAGTGTGGCTTCTTCGAGGCCCGCGGTTACTGACATAACAAAAAAAGTAATCTTGCTGTAACTCGTCACGCTTTACAGCAGATAATTTCTCCGTTATTGTTCGATTTAGACTCGCTTTTTGAAGCTGACGCACAGCGTTCACCAGCAAGTGACTTAAAAGTCCACTGCTCTACCGCTGAGCTACAGGCCCAACCTCAGGATACCCAAGCCCTTCCCCTGACGCATTCAGGCCGGGGCCATCGGTCTCTCCGAATCTGCCGGGGCGCCACCTCGCCGGCCCGCAAACCCTCACCTCCCATCACGGCTCCACAACAAAGTGGCCGCTGTCGCTCCTCCCGAAGGTCTCCGGGAAGTAGCTCTCTTCGGCGTGCGTGGGCGCGACGAAGAAGTCGCCCGGGGTTGTTGCCCGCGCGTAGTAGGTGTATTCGTACACGCCCTTTGGCAGGTCGGTGGCAATCAGGACCGTGCGATCGTCGCGCGTCTCAGTGAACTGCCACGGGCTCCAGTACCATCGGAACCACGGCGCCATGTAGCCGCCCTGGTCCGCTTCGGCGGCCTTGCGCCGCTCCGCCTCGAGCGTGGCCTTCAGCGCCGGGTCGACTGTATCGAGTCTCGTATCCACCGGTTCGAGCCCGGCTGGAAGCATGTCCTCCACGGTCACGTAGTGCCGGTCCGCAGGGACCAGCACGGTAACCGTCACCCGGACCGTGTCCCCCAGCTTCACGTGGTCGACTTCAGTGCTCGGGTCGTCCAGGAGCGAATATTGATGGCTGATGGCGAATCCCCTGTTCAACGCCTCGACCTCACTCGCCGGCGTGAAGTAGCGGAGGTTCATGGTGTAATACAGGCGGCCGGGCAGATCGAAATCCCGCATGAAGGCGATGATGCTGGCCTTGCCCGCCTCGAACTTCGTCAACGGGATCGATGTTGTCGCGTCTTTGAGTGGTTCGCTCGGCTTCACGAGCCCCGAAAGGATTTTCGTGTTGTCCAGGCGCACCTCGTAACTGAAGTTGCCGGCCAGCTCGCCGGTCTGGACTGCGTAGTCCGTGAGGCTGGCGATGCTCAGCGAACGTTCCACCGGTGTCGTCCAGCTTTGCGCCCCGCGGGCGACCACCAGCCACCGCACCGACTGCGCGATGAGCGGATGCTCGGGCTCCACGCGAACGAGGGCGCGGGCCACGAGCGCGGTGGTCGCTGTGTCCGTCATGAACGAACCGCGGACCGGCTTGTCCTCCCAGTGATTGCCGTTCGCGCTGGGGATGGAAGCAGCCGAAATGTCGTTCACAAGTTGCCCGACCTGGTCGTCATCGGCCTTGGCGCCAGAATCGGCGAGGGCCAGGATGAGGTACGCCCGGCCCCAGTTTGTGAGCTGCGACCGGTACTGCTCGAAGAGGGCACGCGCGGGCGTGATGATGCCGGCGTCCGATCCCGAAGCGGCGGCGACCGCGGCGAGCATCAGCGCCTTCTGGTTCGGATCAACCGGCTTCAACACATCGGCTGTGCGATTGATGAACTCCGAGAGATAGCTGTTCGCTCGTGGCAGCCCGGAAGCATCGAACGTCCGCCCGTCGTGGCGCGCCTCCCCCAGCGCGAGGAGGACGAATGCCGTCACGTACGGGTCCGATTCGCACCTTGGATCGTAGCACCAGGCCCAGCCGCCATCGGGCCGCTGAGCAGAGATGAGCCCGGCAAGGTCCGTCTCAATCCTGCCCCTGCGAGAGTCGTCGCCACCCGACGACCGTTCTGCGCGAGCGACGCCGACGGTCGCGATCAATCGGCTGGCACGGTCGATGATCGATTCGTATGGACGAGGAGCGAACGCCGTCAGTTCTTCGGCCATCGAACCGGCAAGCGCGCTTTGCAGCGAAACATCAAGCCGCCCGTTCTCGAGGATCGCGAACGGCGGCAGGTAGAGCGCTTCGAGCTCTGCCTCGTCCGTGACGATGCCGCCGGTGGCTGTCGTCTCCGGCGTGACATCCAGATAGACCGGGAGTTCGTTGCTGACGGCGTCTTTGAGGCCCCCGCCCGAGGCCGTGAAGGTCACTTTCGCCGTGCCATCCGCCGAAACGGTCGCCGGCCAGGAGACCGTTGCGGATTCCCCGGCCGCGACCGTCACGTGCTTTGGAGCGTCGTCCACGAGGTCGATGCCTTCCGTCGCCGCGGTCACCGTCAGGTCCACTGCACTGCTTGTGGCATTCCGGACGAGCGTCCGCAGCTCGACTGAATCGCCGACCCGCAGGAAGCGAGGAAGCGCCGGGCGGAGCAGCAACGGCTGCGTCGAAACGAGTTCGTTCTGTCCCTCGCCCACCATCGTGTCACCGCTCACGGCGCGGACCTGCATCCGCCAGGTGGTGAGGTTATCCGGCATCTTCACTTCCACTGAAGCCGTGCCATCGTCGTTCGTCACCAGTTGGGCGTTCCAGTACGCGGAGTTCCGGAAGTCCTGGCGAAGCCGGTCGTCCTCAAGTCCACCGCCGCCCTTTCCACGGCCTGGCGGCTCGGCGATCACATCGTTCGAACGGTCGACCGAGATCGCCATGGACGAGGCTGTGAACACCCCGAGCCCTCGTTCGAACCAGAAGGCCAGCAGACCATCGGGCCCCCGTTCCTCTTCGAGCGCCAGCAGAGCCTTGTCCACAACCGAAACCGAGACCTCGGACTTCACGCCGCGGCCCTCCGAATCGGTCACCTTGATGTCGTACTTCACCGTCTCGCCGGGCTTTGCCTGGTCACGGTCGGGCCGGATCGAAACGTCGAGGTGCCGCGTCTCGGTCGAAACGCTCAGAGCGACATAGCCGACTTTATACCGGGGGACCGGATCCTCCGCGGTTGGCGGCCGGTAGAGCACCGTCGAAACGTAGATATTGGGTACCGAGCCGTCGGTGATGGGGATCGAAAGCTGCTCGCTATTGGTCGGGAACGCGCGCAGCTCGCGCGAGATGATCTTGCCGCGTTCGACGGTTACCAGGCCCGTGGCGCCTTCGAACGGGGCCGGCACGAGGATGTTCGCCGTGTCGCCGACCTGGTACGAATCCTTGTCGGCGACGAGCGCGACGATATCGTCGTTTGTCACACGCCAGCTGGCGTATTCCTTGCCCGCGACCCAGAGATAGGTAGCCGAGCGCGCCGTGCGGCCACGTGAATCCGCAACCTCCGCGACGATGCGAAGGGTACCCGGAGTCGAGGGCGTGTAGCTGACCGTGGCCTGCCCGTCGCTGCCCGATGTCGCCGAGAGGGAGTCGACCAGGGTGTCTACAGGTTCGCTCACGTAGCGTCGCGCGCCGTCCGCGGTCTGCTGCTTGGTGGTCACCCATTTGCGCTGGTAGACGCGAACCGTGATCGCCTGGCCGCCGATGGGCTGTCCCTCGGTGTCGACAGCCACGAGGTCGATATCGGCGGCCTTCCCTGTCGTGGCGAGATAGTCAGCGGGCCGCACCCCTGCGAGTACCGCGGCATGCAGCACGGTGACGGTGGTGCTGGATGCCACCGCCTGTGCGTTCGTGTCCGTCACCGTCGCGGAGATGGTGAACTGCTGCGAGCCTTCGGAAGCCTTCAGCGCTGCGGGGACCGAAATGTGTGCTACGCCATCGGGGCCAGTCACTGCCGTCCCGGAGGCGCGGATGGGGTCCTCTGAAATCGCTGTGCGCCAGTAGTCGTAGTCGCTGAACGAGTAATGCTCGAAGCCCTCGATACGCGGTGTGTAAGGGGTCGCCATCACCGACCAGGCAACCGGCGCTCCGGCCAGCGCTCCTCCGAAATAGAAGTTCGCCCCCACGGCCACATCGATCGTGTCGCCGTCGATGTACGAATCGGCGCCAGTCGTGACCTCGACCTGGAACTCCGGCTTCCGGAATTCGGCGACAAGGAAGCTGTTGCCAGCGATGGGCATGTAGCGGCCGTTTTCATCGCCCTGCTGCTGGATACTGATCGAGTAGTCGCCGACGGGTGCATCGTCCGGGAGCACGAAGCTGCTCGCGAAGGTCCCGAAGTCGCTCGTGTGGACTGCTTCGCGCTTCACCTCCTGCCCGCGCGAGTTCAGGATGACGAAGTCGAGCGGCGGATCGAGCGGCGGAAGCGTGTAGTTCGCGTCGTCGTCGGCACGAACGATGCCTTTGTAGTCGACCGTCTCTCCGGGGCGATAGATCGGCCGGTCGGTGTAGATCTGCGCGACCCACTGCCGCGCGTAGTAATCCGTGGGCAGGTTGAACTGGTAGGGAGCGGCGCCCTGTTGCCAGTTGGTCGAACCCACCCCGAAACGTCCGCCCTCGCGCAGCGTAAGGGTGTAGCTGCGATCGATACCCGGCTTACCGAGCAGTGGCTCCGGGACCGAGAACATCGCGACTCCGTTGGAATCCGTGGTCGCACTGCTCGCCACTCCTTCGCCGCTCGCCGCGATCGTCGCGTTGGCGACCGGCTGTCCGGTGTCGTGGTCCACCACCCACGCGAGCAACTGGTCGTTCGAAAGCTTCGTCACGATCTCGGTGTCGACCACGGCGAACGCCAGCCACGATGCGAAATCACCACCGGTCGTCACGTAGTAGTACCCCTTCGGGAGGGGCCCCCCACCTGAGAGCGATGTCGAACCGAGGAAGATTTCGTTCAGTTCGGCATCAACGGGCACCGACCAGGCACGGATCGCCCCCTGCGAGGGTCCCCAGTTCTGTGTCTTTCCTCGCCCGGGGGAGAACACGGTCTGTGCTTCAGAATCGGTCAGGGGGTAGAGCGTGAAGTTGACCGTCGAGCTGTTCGTCGAATGGAAGTACAACATCGGCTCGGCGGATGCCGAATACGTGCCCTGCGAACCGTAACCTGGCAGGGCCAACGTCACGGAAGACGGCAGTTGTCCCGTGGTGAACGAGAACGAGTAGCCGCCCATCATCTGCCCGTAGCGGTCCTGCGCTCCCGGCGCGAGTGTGACCGTGTACGACGTCGATGGTTCGAGCGCGACGCCCACGTAGAGCTGCAGGTTGTACAGGTTGGTCGAAACGTCCTCGGGGTCGATGCCACTGACGGACACCTTCCCTTCGAGCGACTCTTCATCCATCGGGTTGGAGAAATTGAAAAAGACGCCGTACCGGTCGGCGGAGGCCTGCCCATTCGAAGGCTGCGTGGAGTTCACGACCGGCAGCCCGACGGTCTTGAACGTCGCCGTGCGTTCCTCGGCGGTCTGGCCGCCGTTGGCCCCGGCCAGGCCAGCCGCGACCACGGTCCGGTAGTTGGTCAGGTAGTCGAGGCGAGCACCGGGCGTGAAGGTGGCGACCACATGGGCGTCGTCCCAGGAAATGCTCCCGGGCACTTTCGATCCGTCCGGGGCGACGAGGGAGATGCCGCCGGCCGCGGATTCCGCCATCGGCTGATTGAACGTCACCGTCACCGGCTGCGTTGGGCTCGCGAACTCGGTGTTGTTGTCCGGCGCCAGGCTGGCAACGGCGGGGCTCACCGTGGTGAAGCTCCATGCGTAGTCCTCTCGGAGCACTCCATCCGCCGCGGAAGTCAGCCCCTTCGGCACGGTGACGCGGTACGTGGTGTAGGGCGAGAGCGCCTTTGGTACGAACCGGTAGATGGACGTGTTCAGCCACTCACCCGTTCCTTCGAGCGGCGGATCGAAGGTGAGCACCGGTGTGTTGTCCTGCGCCGAGAGCGTGGTGAGCGGCGCTACCGACCGGCTGAACTGGACCAGGATCGGCGCCTCCACCGGCACCTCCAGGTCTCCATCGCCGGGGATAGCCTGCTGCACCGTCAGAAGCCCGGTCACCGTAAAACTGCGGCGGACTTCCTCGTCGAGCCCGGTCTCCGGGCGCGGTGGAACAACCACCGTGTATTCGCTGCCCCTGAGTAGGCCCGGGAAGTCAGGTTGGAAGATGACCGTCCGGTCGCTGAGCCACGCGTAGCTGCCGGGAACGTCCGGGTCGAGATGGACCAGGCGTTCGCCCGTCTTCTCCGCCGGCGCGCTCGCGAACGTCACCCGGATCGGTGCGAGTCGCGGCACATCATCGCCCGAAGGGCTGATCGCGAATCCGGGCGGCTCAACGAAGTCCGTGTCACCGCCGTCTCGGTTCGCGAACCAGATCAACCCCCCGAGCAGGACGACCGCCGCAAGGACACCTGCGGCTCCCGCCGCCCGCTTCATCGGTGTATCGAAGTGCGCCCGAAGCCAGCGCTGTTGCCGTTGCCATGGAGTGAGAGGGAGTTCGCTCATTTCGGTTTCACCTCGAATGTGCTGGTCGCGGTGTCGGTCGTGCCGTCTTGATAAAGCGCCGTTGCCTTCACCACGTAATGCCCCGCCTCGAGCGGGTACACAAGGCTTGCGTCGCCGCCCGCGACAGTGCCTGCAGTCTCTCCGTTCACCCGGAAGGTGATTGCGCGCGCCCCGGACCCGGCGCTCGCCCGCAGGACCACTTCCTGCGAGGCAAGTTCCGGCGCGAGAAAGAGGGTGCTGCCATTCCCCGGCGCCACAATCCGGAGTGCCCCGGAACTCGCCGCTCCGTGGTCGCTCACCAACCGCAGCCCCGCGTCATGGGCCCAGGCCAGTGCGGCCGCCGGCGGCGAAACGGCCAATGCTCCGTCCGGTTCGCGGACGTAGTAGTTCTCGGTCTCGTGCGGGACCGTGTCCTCCGCGAAGAGCTCCCGCACCGGATTCGGGCAATCGGGTCCCGGCAGGAGCCCGGTCGGCGAACAGACAGTCGCCTCGACCAGTCCCGGCGGCCGCGAGGGCCACGCCGGTTCGCGGGTCATCGCGGTTGCAAACATCACGTCCCGCCAGATCGGTCCCGCCCCATCGACGCCCGAGACGTTCTGCATCGCGGAACTGTCCGCGTTGCCCACCCAGACTCCGACGGCGAAATTCGCGGTATACCCCATCGTCCAGTTGTCGCGGAAGCCCGTCGTCGTGCCGGTCTTGGCCGCGGCCCGGAACGGCAGATCGAACGGCGTTACCTGCCCGAAGCCTGGTACGCGCGCGTCGTGGTCCGAAAGGATGTCGGACAGCAGGTATGCGTCCTGCGCGGAGATCACCCGCACCGGCGCCGTGGCCGGGCGTTCGTAGAGCACGTTGCCGGCTGTGTCGCGCACCCGGGTGATCGCGAACGGCCGCGTCAGCTCACCTCCGGTGGCAAGCGCCGCGTATGCCCCGGTGAGGTCGATCAGCCGCACCTCGCCGCCGCCGAGCGTGAGCGAGAGCCCATACCGCTCCGCGTCGGTCAATGTTGTAAGGCCGAAGGAGTTGGCCGTCCGCAGGAATCGGTCGATCCCCACCGCTTCCAGGGTCGCGACGGCCGGGATATTGAGCGATGAGCCGAGCGCGGTTCGCAACGGGACAAGCCCGCGATAGCGGCGGTCGAAGTCGAGCGGTTCGAAGTTCTCGGGGCCATCGACGAATGTCGTCGGCACATCGAGGAGAGGCGTCGCCGCCGTATAGCCGAGCTCGAACGCCGTTCCATAGAGGAACGGCTTGAGCGCCGAGCCCGGTTGGCGCGGCGCCAGGGCCAGGTTGATGTCCCCGGTCGTGCTTCCAACCATCGTCAGGATCGCGCCCGTCGCCGGGTCAAGCACCACAATCGCCGCGTTCGTGACGTTCCGATCGCTCAGCGATTCGAGCTGCTGCCGGGCCAGCCGCTCGGACTCAAGTTGCAGGCCGGCGTCCAGCGTCGTTTCGATCACCAGGCCCTTGCGCCCGTCCAGGTCCGGACGGACTCGCGCGAGTTCGTCGAGTGCGAACGTCACGAACTGAGCGCCAACCGCTGGTTCAATCGCCGGCAGTGGATTCAGCATCTCCGACTTCGCCGCCTCGGCCGCGGACGAGGAGACCTTCCCGTCTTCCGCCATGCGCGAAAGCACGTAGTCCCTCCGGGCCATGGCCTCGGGAGTGCTCGCCTCCTGGTAGGCCGAAGGCAGCTGGGGCAATCCCGCCAGGAACGATGCCCGGGCCAGGTCCAGGTTCGCCGCGCTGACGCCGAAGTACACCCTCGCCGCCGCCTCAATGCCATAGGCGCCGCGGCCGTAGTACACCTCGTTCAGGTACAGCTCGAGTATTTCGTCCTTCGACCGGTGCGCTTCGAGCTGTAACGCAATGAGCGATTCGCGGGCCTTCCGCACAGGAAGAGGCCCACCGCCACCCTTTAAATAGAGCCGTCGTGCCAGCTGCTGGGTGATCGTCGAAGCGCCCGAGTGTTCCCTGCCGAGCGATAACGCCACCCGCGCCATGGCAATGGGGTCAACGCCCAAGTGATGCTCGAACCGCTGGTCTTCGGCTGCGATCGTCGCGTCGCGCATCACCGGTGCCACTTCGTTCAGCGAAACGGGGATGCGGAAGCCTTCCGATCCGTCGCGCTGCAGGACGACGCCGTGAGAGTCGAGGACGACCGTGCCTGGCACCGTAAGTTTCGATTCGGGGCTATCGAAAGGCGCGAAACAGGAATAGGCGAAGAGACTCCCGACCGCGGCGGTGACGATGCCAATCGCAGCGGCAAGCCTGGGATGGCGGCGGATGATGTGCTTCATGTGCCCAGCCCCCGACTATCCTGACGCCGCGACCAGTGGATTGGTTCCCGATAGCGCGCCGCATCTCCCCCGGAGAACGACTCTACGACTCGTTCTCTCGCCCTTCACCGTCCGGAAGGCTACGTCGTAATGGCCCGGATGGCCCGAGATAATATGCCCGCGAGGCCCGCGGATCCATGCAACCGCTTCGAGTCGTTCTCACGGAGCGCCGTCGCTTCCGTGAACGAAGGGATTGTCAGCCGGGCCGCCGATGGCGTATGAACTCATCTCATGTGGCAAAACCTGCCATTACGCATTGATGCATTCATCGGGCGGGCCGTCGAACTTGAGGAGATCAAGCGCCGGCTTGCCAGTCACCGAGGACTCACCATTACCGGTCCCGCGGGTGTCGGAAAGACGCGCCTCGCGACCGAGGCCGCGGTGCAACTCAGCGAGGAATTTCGACACGAAGTGCACTTCGTCGACGTGAGTCCTCTCGTCGAGCAGGCTGAGATTGTCCAGGCCGTTGCAACGGCCCTCGGTTACTCGATTCAAGGATCCGACTCCATCTCCTCAATCGCCGATCAGTTGGGCGATGCTCCAGCATTGCTTGTCCTGGATAACTGCGACTACGCGGCATCGGCTTGTGCGTCCCTCCTGGAAGACCTTCTCGCCCGTTGTCCCAACCTTGCCATTCTCGCAACCAGCCAATCCATTCTTGGAGTACCCGGCGAGCAAATCCTGCAGGTTCGTCCGTTGGCGATACCCAACGACCTGGAGTGCCGCAAAATGGACCGCAGCGAATTGCTGAAATTCGATGGACTTCGATTGTTTGAAGAACGGGCCCGCGTAGGCGCCGACTGGTTCCAAATCGTCCCTGAGAACGCAATTGTTATAGCCGAGCTCTGCCGGCGGCTGGATGGTATGCCACTGGCGCTCGAACTCGCCGCTGCTCGTGTCCGGTCTATGTCGATCGCCCAGATTGTCGAGCGTTTGGACATCCGTTTCCGGTTGTTGCGGAGTGTCGGTCGCAGCGGCGTCACCAGGCATCGGTCGCTGCGTTCGGCGATCGATTGGAGTTACGCGCTACTCCTCGATGACGAGCGCATCCTGTTCCAAAGGCTCTCGGTCTTTGGCGGTGGCTGGACACTGGACGCGGCGGAAAGCGTTTGCGCGGGCGAAGACCTCGACCCGGTCGGCGTGTTCGATGTGATGTCGCGGCTCGTCGACCGGTCGCTCGTCAACTTCCAACCGGGGGAGTTCCCTCGCTACAGCATGTTGAGCAGCCTTCGGCAGTACGGTCAGGAGAAACTCATCACCGCGGGCGAAAGCGAGGCAATCGAACGTCGCTTCCTCTCATGGTTCGTCGGAATGGCAGAGCAGTCGCGCATGCGGTTGCGGTCGAGCGAGTCCGTTGAGACGAGAGCCCGGCTCCGGGCCGAAGCAATCAACTTCCGAGCGGCTGTCGAACTCGCCAAAAAGACGGGAGACCACGACTCGATGCTGCGCATCGTCTCGGCCCTTGGACGATTCTGGTACAGCCGCATCAGCGCTCCCGAAGTGAAGCGCTGGGCCGCCGAGTGCATCTCCGCTGCCAAAGGCTTACAGAATCCACTCGTCGTGGACGTCATGGCCGACTCCGCCCTGTGGCAACTTCGCACGGGCGACGATCAACGCGCACGGGAACTGCTGACCGAAGCGTTACGGCTTGCTCGTGAACTCGGAGAAGACAGGCACCTCGCCGGGGCTCTCTGGACGTACGGCGTTTTTTGCGGGGATACCGGGCAGCCAGAAGAATCTCGCAAAGCTCTTGTCGAGGTCCTCCAACTTGCCAGGCGTTCGGAAAATGACCCGGAAATGCAATGGTTCCAGATTGTGACATTGAACGCGCTCGGCTATATCGAGTCGAATGCCAACGAGTCCTTTGTCCTGCCGGAGCAATACTGGACTGAAGCGGTACAGGCGGCGGAACGGTTCGAGATGCCATGGGTCGGCTGGGAGGCACTCGGGAACCTTGGCGAGGCCGCGCGAAGTCGAAAGGATTACGTGACTGCGCGTGCGCACTTCGAGAGAAGCAACGCCATCGCGTTCGGTTTGGGCAATAGCACAGGCGGTGGGATCGGCCTGGTGAATCTTGCGTATGTAATGTTGGCGACTGGCCAATGGCGCGAGGCCGCCTCCCAACTCCAGGCATTCTTCGACAACGACGCAGAACTCGGGATCGCCCCGGCTTTGACCGAGCGTGAACCGCGCGAAGGCTGGAAACGATCCCGAGTCGCCTGGACCGCGCTAGGGGCGCTTGCCGGAGCACTTCACCACGCGGGCCGCCCTTCAGAAGCGGCACGGATGTTGGGTGCCGGGCAGATCCGGCAGAATCCTCAGTCTGCCGCGGACCTGGAAGACCAGGCCACGACTCGCGACGCGCTTCTCCGGATCCTCGGCGACGAAGAATTCCAGCGCGAGTACGCTGCGGGACAACGTCTGGGGGCCCGCGAGGCGTTAGATCTCGCCGGGAGGCTTCTTGCCGAAGTGTGCGCGACGGAGAATTCGGTTCCGGTGGATACTCCCGCCACGGTTGCATCCCTCTCGGCGAGGGAGCGAGAAGTGCTCGGCCTCGTTGCGTTAGGCATGAGCAATCGCCAAATCGCGGACGCATTGGTCTTGAGCACCCGGACGGTCGAGACCCACATTGCGAGCGTCTACGGCAAGATCGGCGTGCAGAATCGCGTGGAAGCCACTCGTTGGGCCATCCATGCCGGACTCGTCCCCCATCTCGAAGATGAGCCTGCGGTCCGCGACGAGAGTCCCTCTTTGTCCTTCGCCGAATTCGATCCACGAAAGCTACACCTGGCCGAGTAGTCTGCGAATGTTCGCCTGCGCCTCTCCGATGGTGGCCTGATAGCGCTGTAGATAGGGAAGGGCCTCTGGGCATTCCTCCGGGATCGCCCGCAGCAGCCTTCGCGACCCCTCGAGGCGGGATTCGACCATCCAGTCGCCCAGTTCCGGATAACGGCCCCAGCATTGGCGGTTCGCGAGGTCTATCTGGAGTACCTCGAGAAAGTCCGCGGGTGTATCCGGGATTGCCTGCGGCGCGCATATCCGGTTCTTCTCCGCCTCGTCGTCAAACGCAGCTTCGACATGTGCGATGAAGGCCGCGCTGAATACTGGCTGGCACATCCTTACGAATTGCAGCGTGATCCGTTCGTTTTCAAAGACCGGTCTGCTTGGCAACCTGGGGATCCCTGTCGCCGAACAATCGATATGCAGGACCTCTGGACCGGCGGGAATCGTCCCCCGTTCGAGCACCACCGAATCTTTGTCTACGCGGGTGACGTGACCCAGCCGGACAACGTTGCGGATGCGACGCAACTCCTCGAGCTCAAGCTCGCTGACCACTGCGCAGTGGTAACCAGTCGGCGTCACGTTTGAGTCGATCCGGCAGACATTGCCGCACCGTTCAAGGTTCAAGAACAGTTCATCGACGGTCGTTGCCGTTGCGATGACCTCGGCCTGCGCCGCGAGGCGCTGCGCAAGCGGAAGCATGAACTCCATCCCTGGCTGGAAGTTCTTTCGCGGCAATAGCCAGTAGTCCCGAGGCATGATCCAGCGGATAGCGTTCGGCTCGGCACCGTTTTGGAGGAGCCAGATGCAGGCATCCATCCCGGTCTTACCCGACCCGATCACGACATATTCGGCGAAGCGGCCGGCAGCGCGCGGAAGATCGTTCACCGGTACTACCGTCGCTTCTGGACTAATGGCGTAGCGAGGCTTGCACACCGATGGCACGTTGACCTTCGAATACGTCCCGTCCACAAACTTCTTCGCCTTGATGCGGGTTCGCTTGCCCGAGAGCAATCCCGTCGCTATTCCGTCGTCCGCGAGTTCGCTCATCGGGAAGTAGTGCACTCGGCCGGATGGCAGGAATCGCTCGTTCATGGTGAGGTCAAAGTGGCTGAGAACCTCCTGTCCCGAAGCCAACTCGTAGTACCCCTTGTTGAGACCCACGTGGTCTTTCACACCGGTTCCCAGCGGCCGCGAATTCACGCCGTAGGATGCTGCTGGCTGGTGCAGGCGCACGAACGAGTACGCGTCATTCCAGTGCCCTCCTGGGCGATCGTGGCGGTCAACCATCGCGACGGTCGCGTCAGTTTCCGAAAGCAGTGTATCGACGAAGGCCATGCCGGTTGCACCGGCACCTTTAACCAGATAGTCGACTTCAATCGTCTTTTCGGTGCTCATCTTTCCTCCAGCTTTGGAATTGAATTCCGGTTCGCAATGACGATTCTTCCTGTCTCTCGAACACTCAGATCTTGAGCGCGAGTCCGCCGTCCACGTTCAATACTTGACCGTTTATGAAGCGCGACTCGTCGCTGGCGAGAAACAGGATCGAGTTGGCCAGGTCAACTGGTGCCCCTCTCCCCGGCGTCAGCTGGTGAACTTCAAGGAAGTCCATTGCCAGACTCCCATCGGCAGCGCGGGGGTGGATCGGCGTATCGACGAGACCGGGTCGGATGCAGTTCGCGCGGATTCCCACTCTGCTTCCCAGGGTGGCTATCCAGCGCGTAAGGGCCTCCACGCCCGCCTTCGAGGCAAAGTAAGCAGGACCCGGTGTGGGCGTCAGTGACTCCCCGTAGCGCATCTGGGGCAGAGCCACAGCGGCCGCCCCGGACGATATGTTGATGATGTTTCCGCCCCCAGTATTGACCATGGGCTCCCAGCACACCTGGGTCATCATGTACGTGCTCGTCAGGTTGAGGCGCACCGTCGCCTCAAACGTCCCATCGTGCGGGCGAAGCTTTCCGTCGACGGAAGTCGCGAATCCATCGACCAGTACTCCTCCGCCCGCGTTGTTCACAAGGATTTGTGGCGGGCCGAGCTGATCCAGCACCTGTGCGACGGCGGTCTCGATGGCGTGCCGGTCAGTCACGTCGCAACGAATGAAGACGGCCTGCCCTCCTTCATGCCTTATGGCCTTCGCGACGCACTCTCCTTCGGCTTCGCACCGAGCAAGGATTGCCACTGCGGCCCCTTGGCGGCCAAACGCGCGTGCGGTCGCCTCACCAATGCCGGAGTTTCCGCCGGTGATGATTGCTACTCTTCGCTCAAGCCGACCTGTCATTTCAACCTCCCCTGGCTCGTGCAGTACGTACTCACTCTGGCCAGTCCGCGGACGCCTCTGCGACGAGCGCCGGCACGTCGCGCTGGAGCAACACGCCGGCCTCCACGGCGCGTTGCGCAGCCGCCCCGAAGAGGCGAAGGAAGTTGGCCTTCGTACCGTAGAGGGCGAGGACCTTCTCTCGAGGGAACGAACGGCTCGACCCGCCCAGGAACTCAAAGATCTCGTCGCTCCGCGGGATGGCGGTGTTCTGCGCAAGCGGAACCTCCACTTGCGGAAGCCGCACTCCACCCTTTGCGATGCCATGCTCGTCGCGCACGACTTCGGCGGGATCACCTGCGATCTCAAGTTTCGGCTGCGATGGCGGGGGCAAGCCGTCGGCGAGCCAGCAATGCATATGATGAAATGCTGCGTCGAAGAGTGGAGGCAACGGGACGCGATTTATGCCTTCCGGTACGACCAATTCTCCGACGTTGTCGCGGGTGAGCTTTGCACGGAAGGCCCGCAACATCTGTGTCGAGACGTGACACGTGCCTGCAGCCTCCCAGCAGCGGAACCCATCCGTATCGGGCTGACGGAAACTGTGGCAGGCGAGGGCCTCCATTTCCGAGTTCACCAGGAAGATCGGCACGCCCAGGTCTTCTCGAAGCCGGGTAGTGGCACGAAGGCGTTGCCGTCTCCCTGTCTGGGGAAGGTAGATGTGAACGACGGCATCGCCGGCTTCGAGTGGCGCACCCGATCCGAAGTATTCAGCCAGGATGAAACCGTCCAGTGCACGGCTCCGGGGCTGGATGGCGTTCACGTACGTCGCCAACCGCCCCGCGCCCTGCGAGATGCCGTGGGCTACCACCCGCCGAACGTCCAGTCCGCCCAGCGGGTCGACCGGTGTTCTTGCGCGGTCCTTACCCACGGCCGCAGCACACTGGCTGAATATGTCGAAGGAATAGTCGTCGTGCGGGATCGAGAGGCTCCCGTAACGCTCGGGATCCCAGTTCGCGAGTCCGCGAGGTTCGGGAGCCAGACCTTCGACGCCAAGTTTTTGCGTGGTGAGGCAAACGAGCGCAAAACCTCCCTCGATAAGCTCAAGACTCTCCGCGTCGAAGAGGTCGTGACCGAAGCTAACGTTGTTCCACGTCAGGACGACAGTGCCGTTGAATCGGGAAGCGTCACTCGGTCGATACACGAGCATTCGCGTGCGGTATGGCGATTCGCCCGCCGGCTCGACGTTCCAGTTCCCGTCCGGAGAAAGCTCCGCGTTCGGTGTCAGGCGATAGCGCTTCGCCGTTCCTTCAAGGAAGTATTCTTCCTCGGCGTAGCCGTACTCGGAGACCTTGAGCAAAGAGGCGCCGAACGGCCAGCCTTTCCGCCCGCCTGTGATTGGCCCGGTCACGATGGGCCGAACTTGCACCGTGGTCATGTCAGAACCTCCAAATCGTTCCGATGGCTCTCGGCCTGGTTCAGGGCAGATAGATGACGTCGGGGTCTGAATCGACCACTCCGTGCCTACCGGTGGGTGATCCGCCGCCGATCTGGAGCGTTGACTGCTGTTCCGAACCGCTAAATGTCGTCGCTGTCAGACTTCCGGCGATCGCAGCTGCACCCGGATAGAGGACATCTGGATCTGAATCAACGACCCCTTGGCGCCCGGTGGGAGAACCGCCGCCGACCTGAATCCCGCCGGCCGCTGCCGGCGATGTAGGACCACCGTCGGTCTGATTCCACGCGACGGCCACTCCCACAATTGCAACGACTCCCAGGAGAAGTACGCCTGTTCGTCGCCGCGTCCCGACCGTCCAGAAGTTCGTCGATGCAGCCGTATTCGGCGTCCTGAGCATCCCATTCATGACCTGGCCCTTCTTTCTTGCCGGCGTAAGTCCACCGACCTGCGCGGACGTTAGGACGGCCAGGACGGTTCCACATCGTGGCGACTACTGGTTTTCGCCTTGCGGGAACTACGTAGGCCCGCGGATCCATTGCCGGCGCCCGCCGGCACCGAAGCCCCCCGGGCTCCCCTTTCGGCCACCAAAATTTGTCCGCCCGACCCTCCTCGCGTCACACCATCTCGCTCACTCTGGCATCACTTCCCGTGATGGGGTGCTTGATGGCGACACTGCTGGCAACGCGGACATCCGATACGAGCCTCGAACCCGCGGATCTCATCATCCGGGCAACCGGGGTCGTGAAAACCTACGACGGCGGCAGCGGAACCGCGGTCCGTGCCCTGCGCGGCGTCGACCTGGTCGTCCCTCGTGGCGAGATGGTCGCCATCATGGGCCCCTCCGGCTGTGGCAAGACAACCCTCCTGAACTGTCTCAGCGGCATCGATACCCTCGATGCTGGCCAGGTCCTCATCGACGGCACCGATATCAACACACTTTCGGATCGCCAGAAGTCTCGGTATCGGGCCCAGCACATGGGCTTCATCTTCCAGACCTACAACCTCCTCCCCGTGCTCTCCGCAGCCGAAAACGTCGAATTGCCGCTCGTCGTTTCGGGCGTCAACGCTCGCGAGGCCCGCCAGAAGGCGTTGGCCGCCCTCCAAAAGGTCGGCCTCGAGGATCGCGCCCGCCATTGGCCCGGGCAATTGAGCGGCGGCCAACGCCAGCGTGTCACCATCGCCCGCGCCCTCGTGAATCAGCCCGCCATCGTTTGGGCCGATGAGCCCACCGGCAACCTCGATTCCGAAATGGCCGACGACGTCATGCGGCTGATGGAGAACTTGAACTCCGAAAACGGCCAGACGTTTGTCATCGTCACCCACGATCCCGCTGTCGGCGCGCGCTGCCATCGCATCGTCCGCATGCGCGACGGCCAGATCGTCGGCGAGGAGCGTCCCCGGTGAGCGAACTCTTCGGCCTCTCGATGCAGACGATCATGCTCGTCCTGCTCGCGCTTTTCCTTGTCTCCGCCACCGCATCCGTCGCCCTGCTCCTGACCGGGCGGATCATGCTCAAGATGGGCATCCGCAACATCGCCCGCCGCCGCGCCCAATCGATTCTCATCATCAGCGGGCTCATGCTCGCCACCACCATCATCACGGCCGCCTTCACCACCGGCGATACCATCGATTACAGCGTCCTTCGCACCACCTACGACAACCTCCAGCGCTCCGACCTCAGCCTGCATCATTTCCAGGCGGATGATGTCTCCACCGCCGGCGGCGACCCCTACTACGCGCCGGACGACCTCGCCAATCGCCTGGCAACCGAGTTCCAGGGCGACCCCGACATCGAAGGGTTCTTCCCGTTCCTCTTCGAACCCACGGCCGTCTTCAACGCCAGGACGAAGCTCAACACGCCCTTCGCGATCGTGGCCGGCTCCGATCCCGAGCTCCTCAACCGCTTCGGAGGGCTTCGCTTCGTCGATGGCTCGCCCGCCAACCTCGCCGACCTCAAGGAGGGCGAGGTCTACGCCGACAACCGCCTCGCCGACGAACTGGATGCAACCGTCGGCGACGAGTTGACGCTGGCTGTCCGCGGTGGACAGAAGACCGTGCGAATCGCCGGGATTGTGCGCGAGGAGCGGGCCACCGGCACCCTCGAATTTGGTGGCGGCGAAATGCCCGGCATCGCCGCGCGCATGGAGACCGTCCAGCAGATCTTCGGCCGAGAAGGCCTGCTCAATTCCATCAGCGTCGCCCTCTACGGCGGCGTCCGCGGCACCAACGCGCGCAGCGCTCCCGCCACGGCCCGCCTCGAAGCGTTCATCTCCGTGCCCGAAAACGCGCAGCGTGTGGGCCTGAGCGGAGGCGGCTTCCAGGTCGAAGAGGTCAAAGCAAACACCGTCGAAGAAGCGAAAGTCGCGGCCAGCGCATTCACCAGTGTCTTCCTGCTGCTGGGGCTGTTCTCCATCGCCTCGGGCGTGCTCCTGATCTTCATGATCTTCGTGATGCTTGCGGCCGAACGTCAGCGCGAGATGGGCATCACGCGTGCGGTCGGCGCGCTTCGCATCCACCTCGTGCAGGCCTTCCTCGCGGAAGGCATGGTCTATGCGTTTCTCGCCGGGCTCGTGGGCGTTGCCGTCGGCGTTGCGTTCGGCCTGCTGGTCGTCGTCGGTGGCTCCAAGCTCGCCTTCGGCGATGACCTCGCCTGGCTCAGCGGCCACGTCACCGTGCGCACCCTTATCGTGAGCTTCTGTCTCGGCTGGGTCTCGACATTCACCACCGTCGTAGTCTCTGCGGTCGTCGTCAGCCGGCTCAACATCGTGGCAGCCATCCGCGGCCAGGTAGCCTCCGCCGTCTCAACCACAAAGCGAAAGTTCAGGCCCTGGTGGCTCCTCGGGAGCATCCCCTTCATGGTGATCCTCCCGCTCGGCCTGTACATGCTCCTTCGCCGCGCCTTTGGTCTCTCCCGCACATGGACAATCGGTCCCGCCGGCATCGCGGTCGGCCTCGGCCTCATGCCTCTGGGCCGCGCCACGGATTCGTCCTTCCTCTTTTCGAGCGGGCTTTCCCTCGTGCCTATTTCGGCCGGGCTGCTGGTCCGAAAAGCCGGCGTCCCCGACAGGGCCGTCTGGACAACCGTTGGGGTCGCCCTCAGCTGCTACTGGCTCATGCCACTCCAGGTGAGCGAGAAACTCTTCGGCAAGTTCGACAACTCCGGCATGGAGATGTTCGTATTCTCCGGCATCATGATCGTCACCGCTCTGACGCTCATCATCGTCTTCAACGCGCGCTTCCTGAATAGCCTGTACAGCGGCTCCCATCGAGGCCGCGGCCGATATGCGCTTCCCGTCGCGCTCGCTCTCGCGGCCATCGCGTGCACGGCCACCGGCATCGCGATGGGCGACGCCGGCGAAGGCACAGGCGGCATCGTCATCCTCATCGGGCTCATCGTCGGAGTCGGCGCCATCTTCTCCTTCGTCGGCCAGAGGTTCACCAACCTCGCGCCGGCACTCCGAATGGGCATCGCCTATCCCCTTGCGAACCGCTTCCGCACCGGCATGACCATCGCCATGTTCTCGCTCATCCTCTTCTCCATCACCGTCATGAGCGTGCTCAACGCGAGCTTCCTCGATATCTACACCGGCGATGAAGGCCAGGGCGGTTGGGATGTCATCGTCAATTCGAACCGCAATAACCCCATCACCGACCTTCCGGCCGCCCTCGGGGCCGCGGGTGCCACTATCCAGTCGAAGTTCACCGCCATCGGCGGTATCACTCCCGGTGACGACGATCGTCAGACCGTCCGCCAGCCCGGCGCCGCCGACTGGGAGTACTACATCGTCCGGGCCGCCGATGACAACTACTGGGACACGGTAACAACCGTTCTCGAAGCGCGCGCCGATGGCTACGCCTCCGACCGCGCGGTGTTCGACGCCGTTCGCAACGGTACCCACCTCGCCGTCATGGAGTACGCGCCGCTCGAACTACAACAGGGCCTCGGCGGCGAGTACTTCTCCGTGAAGGGCGTGAAGGTGGAGGACCATTCATTCAAGCCGTTCGACCTTGAGATCCGCAACGAGGCCACCCGCGATGTGATGACCGTCACCGTCATCGGCCTTTACAGCAACAAGATCCCACCGGGGCTTTTCCCCGGCATCACGATCAACGCGCAATCCAGCACCGATCTGTTCGGCCCACCTGATTTCCGGCAGTTCCTGGTGCGGCTCCAGCCCGGCACCGACGGCGTGGAAGCCGCCCGCGCCATCGAAGCTGCGCTCTCCAACCAGGGCGTCGAGGCGGACTCCATCCATAAAGTCCTCGAAGATGCGGTCGCCGCGCAGCGCGGATTCCTTCGTGTGCTCCAGCTGTTCATGGCCCTCGGGCTAGTGGTTGGCATCGCTGCAATCGGCGTGATTAGCCTCCGCTCCGTCGTCGAGCGCCGCCAGCAAATTGGCATGCTCCGGGCCATCGGTTACGAACGAGGCACCGTCGCCCTCAGCTTCCTCTTCGAGTCCGTCTTCGTCTCGCTCATGGGCATTGGCTCCGGCGTGCTCGGCGCCGTCATTCTCTCGCGGAACCTTATCGCTTCGGAGGCTCTCTCCAGCACGAGTGGCGTTGCGCTGCTGGTGCCATGGCCCGAAGTCCTGGCCTTTGCCGGCGCCGCCTTCGCCTTCGCCGTCGCCATGACCTGGTGGCCGAGCCGCCGCGCAGCCGGCGTCGCCATCGCCGAGGCACTGCGATACGAATGAGTCGCGCCCGCGCGGACATTGCTCAACAGCCTGCGCTCACCAGGTAGTCCCATCCCCCACCCGGTACACGCGGCCGTCCGGCGTGCGCGTCAACAGCCCTTCCTCGATCATCGTCCGGCGCAGGAAGGCCGCATCCCGGAACGGCGCCCAGAGATCCAGGATCGCCCCGATTTCATGCTCGCTGTATGCACGCTCGCGTTCGAACTTCGCGACCAGGTAGAACACTGCCGCGCGCTGGAACTTTCGCCTGGTCGGCCACTGGGTCAGGCGTCCCTGCGCGTCCAGGCGGTGCCCCAGTTCGCGCGCCGCTTCTGCCGGCGTCATCGGTTCCACCTCACGGTTTCCGCCGCTCCTCGCTCAACAGGCGCGCCAGCATCAGGTAATCCCGGTCCGAATGCGTCACTGCTGCCGGCACCATGGCTTCCGCAAGGGCGTTGCACGTCGATTTCGTCAGCGCCAGCGAGATCGCATCCTTCGCCAGGAGCTTTGCCGCCAGCGAACGCGCCGTCGCCGGCAGGTCGGCGTCCGGCACGCGATGGTTCAGGAATCCCCAGCGCAAGGCCTCCTCGCTCGAGAACCGGTCGCACGTCATCACCAGTTCCTTCGTCCGCGCCGGACCGATCTCGCGCATCAACCGCGGGTGCGCGTTCCAGGTCAGCGGGATATCGAGGTCTACTTCGGGAATCGAAAACCACGCCGATTCCGCCGCGACCCGGATGTCCATGCACGAAAGAAACACCACCGCCCCGCCGATCGCGAGCCCGTTCACCGCACCGATAGTCACCTGGTCGAGGCCCTCAATTGCCGCGCAGCTGCGATTCCCCGCACTTGAACGAATCCGCTCTCGCAGAGGCGAAGGCTCGCGGTTCGCCGAGGCAAGCGGCGTGCGATCCCGGTCCGCTGTCCCTCCGCCAAGGTCGGCCCCAGCCGAAAAGGCGCGGCCGGCTCCGGTGAATATCACCACCCGCGCCGCTTCATCGTCGGCCAGCATCCGGCAGGCCTCCTGGATCTCGGCGTGCATCCGGTAGTTGATCGCGTTCAGCTTGTCCGGCCGGTTCAGCGTGATTGTCACTAATCCCGGCAGTTGTTCGTCGTAATCGATATGCAGCGTGTCCACAGGGTTCCCTCGTTCGGCCGCCATTCTCGCTGGCCAGCAGAGCCTACGCGCATCGCCAATATCACCCAAAAGGAGGAGGCGAAATGCCTTGTGCCGTTCTCCCGGCCTCCGTTACGGTTGTTCCAATGAATGATGAATGAATGGTCATTCACTTAACCGTCACAGTCATGGATCTTCTCAGGAGCTTTGCCGCAAATGCCTTCCTTCCTCACGCCCGACCGTCTCGCCCGGACCGCAACCCGCCACCCATGGATCGTTGTTGGTGTCTGGGTTGCCCTCTTCTTCGCGGCCATCGCCGCCGCATCCACTATCGGCGGTGTGCTAACCAGTGAAGCCGAAACCTATCGCGCCAGCGATTCCAGCCGCGCCGATGACCTGCTCGTTTCTCGCCTCTACGGTGTCGAGCCCGACCGCGAGACCGTCGTCATCCACTCCGACACCGCCACGATCGACGACTCTGCGTTCGATTCCGCCGCGAGAGCGATCGTCGACGACATTCGCGCCCTGCCCGGCGTCGAAGTCGTCAGCTATTTCGATACCCGGGCTCCATCGCTCGTTTCCGAGACGAAGCACTCCCTCATCATTCCCGTCACGGTCGTCAGCGGCGACGCCGAAGATCAGGCCCAGGAGATCATCGATATCCTCGCCGGCTTTGATGGGAAGGATGGACTGACTGCCGTCGTAGGGGGAGAAGGCTCCACCGCCATCGCCTTCAACGAAACCTCCGAAAGCGACCTCCAGACTGCCGAGATCTTCGGCCTCCCAATCGCCCTCATCATCCTCGTCGTCGTCTTCGGCGCCCTCGTCGCCGCGGGTGTTCCGCTGCTGCTCGGCGTGCTCTCGATCATCGTCGCCGTCGGTCTCACCGCCATCATCGGTCGAGCGTTCGAGCTCTCCGTGTTCGTGGTGAACATCATCACCACCATGGGACTGGCTGTCGGCATCGATTACTCGCTCCTGGTCATCCAGCGCTTCCGCGAAGAGCGCTCCCGCGGCCTCTCGCGCGATGCCGCCATCGAGAAGGCCGGCGGCACCGCCAGCCGCGCCGTCCTCTTCTCCGGCATGACTGTCGTGGTCGCGCTTTCCGGGCTGATCATCGTGCCCCAGAGCATCTTCCGTAGCATGGGCATCGGCGCGATCGTCGTTGTCGTCGCCGCCGTCGCCGCCGCCCTCACCCTGCTCCCGGCAGTCCTTCGCCTCCTCGGCGACCGGGTCAACGCAATAGCCATCCGCGTACCCTGGCGCCGCAATACGGCCCCGCGCCCCAGCTTCTGGGACCGCTCGACGAAAGTCGTGATGGCTCACCCGTGGATCAGCGTTCTCGCTTCAACGGCCATCCTCCTTGCCGCCACGCTGCCCTACGTCACTGTCGAACTCGGTTGGGCCGGGGTCAGCACGCTCCCGAAGGACAGCTCCGCCCGCCAGGCCTTCGAACTGCTGAACACCGAATTCTCGGCTGGCGTCCTCGCTCCCGCCCAGGTAGTGGTCGATAGTGACAACGTCGACACCCCCGCCGTCCAGTCGGGCATCGACAGGCTGATGGCAGAACTCCGTGCCGACCCTGTCTTCGGCGAGGCCACTGTCGTCACCAACGATCCGCACGACCTCGCAGTCATCGAGACCGCCATCATTGGCGACCCGCAGGGCGATGCCGCCCAGGCCGCCGTCCATCGCCTCCGCGACGAGCTGGTTCCCGCCGCCTTCGGCTCGACCGACGCGAAGGTCTACGTCACCGGGGCCACAGCCGCGGGCATCGATGACACAAACCTCATCAGCGACTACACCATCCCCGTGATGGCGTTCGTCCTCGGACTGAGCTTCATCATTCTCCTCGTAGTCTTCCGAAGCATCGTCGTCCCGCTCAAGGCGATGATCATGAACCTGCTCTCGGTCGGTGCCGCCTACGGCCTGATGGTGCTGGTCTTCCAGCATGGCGTCGGCGCGAGTCTCTTCGGCTTCCAGACCGTCGAGCGCATCGAAGCCTGGGTCCCGCTCTTCATGTTCGCGATCCTCTTCGGGCTTTCAATGGACTACCACGTATTCCTGCTCACCCGCATCAAGGAGCGCTTCGATAACACGCGCAACAACGCCGAATCGGTCGCATATGGCGTGCGCAGCACCGCCGCCATGATTACCGGCGCCGCGCTCATCATGGTTGCCGTCTTCAGCGGATTCGCTGCCGGCGAGATGGTGATGTTCCAGCAGTTCGGCTTCGGCCTCGCTGTCGCCATCTTCCTCGATGCCACCATCGTCCGGACGGTCCTCGTCCCCGCCAGCATGGAGCTCCTCGGCGATCGCAACTGGTACCTGCCTTCCTGGCTCGCCTGGCTCCCCAGCATCGACATCGAAGGCAAGCTCCACGACCACGAAGGTCGGCCCGCACTCGGTCTCGCCTCGGAAGCCTGACCCTCTCCTCTGGTCACGGAGAAACAGGGGCGCCACTCGGCGCCCCTGGTCCGTGTCTCACTCCTTGCTATTGAGACTCAATCTCATATAGGATCATCACAACCGCTAGGCCAACTCCAGGAGATCGCTGTGAAGCGCCCCGTCTTCGCCTTTGCTGCCTTCACCGCGCTTCTGCTCGCGAGTTGCGGTAGCGGCGGGCCATCCACAACCGGGTCCGGAATCAGCGTGGTTGCCACAACCACACAGATCGGCGCGCTTACACGTGCCGTCGCGGGCGAGGACGTAGCGCTCACCGTCCTTCTTCCCGCTGGCGCGGATGCACACGACTTTGAGCCTGACCCACAGGCCGTGCGAAAAATCGGCGCTGCCAAAGTCATCCTTCGCAATGGCCTCGGCCTCGACGACTGGCTCGATGACACCATCGACGCGGCCGGTGGCTCCGCCGAAGTAGTCACGGTCACCGATGGGATCGAGGTCCGTCGCTCCGATGAAGGCGACCCCGATCCGCACGTCTGGCACGACCCCACGAACGCCAAGATTATGGTCGACAACATCGTCGCCGCCCTCTCCGCCGCCGATCCGAGCAACGCGGCGCTCTTCGCATCGAATGGCGAAGCTTATAAGCGCGTTCTCGATGACACCGATGCCGAAGTACGCCGCCTGATCAACGAGATTCCCGCGGCGAACCGCAAGGTTGTCACCAACCATGATGCCTTCGGCTACTTCTTCGACCGCTACGGCCTCGAACTCATCGGCGCCATCATCCCAAGTTCCAGCAAGGACGCCCAGACCTCCGCCAAAGAACTCGCAGACCTCCAGGACCTCATCAAGGCCGAAGGTGTGAAAGCGATTTTCGCTGAGGAAGAAGTAGACCCGAAGATCGCACGCGAACTCGCTTCCGATACCGGCGTCACCATCGTCGAAGGTCTGTATGCTGACTCCCTCGGCGCGCCCGGGAGTGGCACCGAAACCGTGGACGGCATGTTGCTATTCAACGCGCGAAAGATCTCGGAGGCGCTGAAGTAAACGCATGGACGCTGCCTCTCGCTCACCTGGCGCCCTCGAATTGCACGACATTTCCGTCAGTTACGGCTCCGTCACGGCCGTCTTCGGCGTCGAAGCCACCATTCCCGCCGGAGTGGTCGTCGGCATCATTGGCCCCAATGGCAGTGGCAAAAGCACACTCCTCAAGGCCATCGCGGGCGTGCTACCGCTTGCCTCCGGCGAGGTTCTCCTCGGCGGCCGTCCCATCCGCGAAAACGCCCGCCGAGTCGCCTACGTGCCCCAACGCGAGGAAGTGAACTGGGACTTTCCGGTATCGGCTCACGATGTCGTGCTCATGGGCCGCTACCGTTCCATCGGTTGGCTCAAGCGGCCCGGGTCCACCGACCGCATGCGTGCTGAAGCAGCGCTCGAACGTCTCGGTCTTGGCGGCATGGGCCAGCGCCACATCTCGCAGTTTTCCGGCGGCCAGCAGCAGCGAGTCTTCCTCGCTCGCGCCATCGTCCAGGACCCGGACCTGGTCCTCCTCGATGAGCCCTTCACCGGCATCGACGTCACGAACCGCGAGGTCTTTCATTCCGCCATCCGCGAGTTTGCGGATGGCGGTGTCACCGTCCTCGTCGCCACGCACGACCTCGATGAGGTCCGCGCCACGACTGATTACGTGCTCTGTCTCAATCGCGAGATGGCCGCCTTCGGCCCAACCGCAAGCACATTCAACCCGGATACTCTCCGGCGCACCTTCGGCGGGCAGATTGCCGTCTTCGGAGCCGCCCAGTGAACTGGCTCACCGAACCGCTCCAGTACCCGTTCATGCAGCGAGCACTGCTCGAAGTCCTCATCATCGGGGTCCTTTGCGGGCTCGTGGGCTGCTTTGTCGTGCTCCGCGGGCTCGCCTTCATCGGCGATGCACTCGCCCACGCCGTATTCCCCGGCATCGTCCTCTCCTATGTCGCCGGCCGAAGCATACTCATCGGCGCATTCATCTTCGGGTCGCTCACTGCCCTCGGCATCGGCATCCTCTCGCGCTCCCGCCGCGTCAGCGAAGACACCGCCATCGGCGTCCTCTTCGCGGCCTTTTTCGCCCTCGGCGTCGTGATCCTCAGCCGCCAGGGCGGCTTCCGCCAGGACCTGGGGTCGCTCCTCTTCGGCAACATCCTCGGCGTTTCGAACGCGGATGTCTGGATATCTCTCGCGGTAGCCATCATCGTCGGCGGGATTGTCCTCGCCCTGCTGAAAGAGCTCACGCTCGTCGCCTTCGATGCAACCATGGCCCGCGCCGCCGGCTACCCGGTCTTCGCACTCGATTTGCTGCTCTTGTTGCTCGTGGCCGCGACCATCGTTGTCAGCCTCCAAACCGTCGGAAACATCCTTATCCTTGCCCTCGTCGTTACGCCCCCCGCCGCCGCCCGCCTCCTCACCGACCGTTTGCACCTCATGATGGCGACAAGCGTCGCCATCGCCGTCCTCAGCGGCGTGGTCGGGCTCTACATCTCGTTTCATTACGCGCTCGCTGCCGGCGCAACCATCGTCCTCACCGTCACCGTGGTTTTCCTCGCGGCCGTCGTCTTCGCCCCGAACCACGGGCTCGTCGCGAGTGCCCGCGCCCGCCGCCGCGGCCGCCACCACGTCCACCACTTCCACACCGACGAGCACGTCGAAGTCAGCTAAGTTCCCCTCCATAACTGGTAACCCCTTGCCCTTCGCGCTACAGTTCCTTGGCCGAAATCCCCCGTATCAAGGAGCCTTTCATGACAGCACCCGCTCACGCCCACGCCTCCGACCGCAAACTCTCCGAAGAAGAGATCAACGAACTCCGCGAGAAGGTGAAGGCCTTCATGGAGACTGACATCTACCCCAACGAGCCCTTCTTCCACGAGAACAGCCCCCGCCGCAGCGAGGCCGGCTCGAAGAAGATGAAGGAACTTCAGGCCAAGACGAAGGCCATGGGCATGTGGGCCCCGCACCTTCCCGCCGAAGCCGGCGGCATGGGCATCGGCTTCATGCCCTACGTCTACATGAACGAGATCCTCGGCCGAAGCCCGATCGCCCCGATGGCTTTCGGCTCACAGGCCCCAGATTCTGGAAACGCCGAGATCCTCTGGCAGTTCGGTAGCAAGGAACTCCAGGACAAGTACATGAAGCCGCTCGTCAACGGCGACATCTGGTCCTGCTACTCCATGACCGAACCCGAAGTCTCGGGCGCCGACCCCACCAACCTCCAGACCACCGGACGCCGCGACGGCGACGAATGGGTCATCAATGGCCACAAGTGGTTCACCAGCCAGGGCGAAGGTGCCACCTTTGCCATCGTCATGTGCGCCACGGAGCTCGATGAGCCCCCGCACCGCCGCATGAGCCAGATCGTCGTCCCGACAGACACCCCCGGCTTCGAAATCATCCGCCCCGTCCCGGTCATGGGTGAAACCGAAGGCTCCCACTGCGAAGTCCGCTACACCGACGTCCGCGTACCCATTACCAACGTCCTGGGCGAACCCGGCGGCGGCTTCCGCATCGCCCAGAAGCGCCTCGGCCCGGGCCGCATCCACCACTGCATGCGCTGGCTCGGCCAGATGCAGCGCGCATTTGAAATCATGATCGAGTACTCGCTCGTCCGCGAGGTCTACGGCTCCACCCTCTCCGAAAAGCAGACGGTCCAGAACTGGATCGCGGATTCCTACGTCGAAATCCAGGCTGCCCGCGCTCTCACCCTCGCCGCCGGCAAGAAGATCGACCAGGGCGATGAAGCCCGCGTCGAAATCTCCGCGATCAAGTTCTTCGGCGCGAAAGTCCTCCACGACGTCATCGACCGCGCCATCCAGGTGCATGGCGCCCGCGGCGTCTCGGGCGATACCCCGCTCGAATCCATGTACCGCAACGCCCGCGCCGCCCGCATCTACGACGGCCCGGATGAGAGCCACCGAATGGTCGTCTCCCGCCGCATCCTCCAGAGCTTCAAGGCCGGCAATAAGTGGGACTTCGGCGTCCAGTAGGCCTCCGAGGTTCGTAATATCCCAGGCGGTGGGCGTTGCCCGCCGCCTCGATCTTTGAAAGGGCAGCACTATGGAACTCGACGAGATTGGCGGTCGGCTCGTCCCGTTCATCCGGGCCAAGCTCGATGACCCCGGGGCGACTGTCGAAAATGTAGCGAAAGGCCCCGGCCACGCTGGCTTCTCCTACTTTTTCGATGCGGTTTCCCACGGCCTCCGCACGAGCTACTTCATTCGCCTGCCCCCGCCCGGCGTGAAGCTCGAAGGCACGGCCGACGTCATGCGCCAGGTCGCCGCTGTCCGCGCCCTGAAAGATACCGCGGTCCCCCATGCGCCCATCCTCTGGGCAAGCGCCGAAGAAGACTGGTTCGGCGTCCCCTACTTCGTCCAGCCACGGCTCGATGGCGACACCCTGAAAGACGAGTGGCCGCTCCAGTTCAGCCGCGAACAGCTCCGCCACATGGCCAGGGACGCGATGACGGCACTCGCCGGCATCCACAAGGTCGACCCGGCGAAGGCTCCATACCTCGGCGAGTACTGGGGCTTCGAATTCGATGTCACTCGCTGGGACCGCTTCTACGAACGCGCCGCCGAACCCCAGCTGCTCGCCCTCCAGCCGCGGGTGAAGGAACTCCTGCTCGAAAAGATCCCGCGCGATGCCCGGATCAGCATTTTCCACGGCGACTTCCAGTGGTCGAACTTGCTGTACTCCCGCAGCGCCGAGCTCCTTGCCGTTATCGATTGGGAACTCTGCGGCATCGGCCCCGGCCTGAACGATGTCGGCTGGATCTGCGCCTTCAGCGATCCCGATGCCTGGGCCCACGAACAGGAGCGTCGCATGCCGCACGGCGACGAACTCGAGGCGTGGTATCGTGAGGCATACGGAGATGTCACAGGAGATATCCGTTGGTTCAAGGCCCTGGCAATGTATAAGTTCGGGATCATCACCGGCTTTAATCTCATGCTTCATCGCCGGGGGAAGCGCCATGATCCTCACTGGGAGGACATCGCCCCCTCGGCCCAGAGCAACATGGAGTACGCACTGAAAATGCTTACTGGGTGAATTCGCCTGCATTCGGGAGCGATTACCCGGCGCCCGTATTTCGCATTCGGCGCCACTGTGTATGGTAGACAACAATGCAAGATTTGGCCGTTGGAAGCAGCCTTGAACTTTTGAGTGCGCCGCGGCGCGTCCTCATGGAGGCGCTCAAGCAGGATGGCGAGGCCACCACCGAACAACTCGCCAACTCCACGTTCCTCTCCCCTGGCGCCGTTCGGCAACACCTCTTGGCGCTCAACGCACAGGGGCTGGTCTCCTATGTTCGCGTCCGCGAAGGCCCCGGTCGTCCCCGTCACGTCTTCCGCCTCACCGCCCACGGCGAAGAGCTCTTCCCGCAACTCTATTCCCGTGTCGCGAACATCATTCTCGCCGCCGTCGAAGAAGAAGACCCCGAAGTCGCCGACCGCATCCTGGGTCGCCTCTTGAAAGAGCAGGTCGAAACCGCGAAAGAGACCGTCCACGCTGCCAGCAAAGCCGACCGCCTGCTCGAGCTCGTCAAGCTCGTCGAGCAATACGGGTTCATCCCGAAGCTCGAAGTCGTCGAAGATGCCCCCGCACTCCTCACGCTTCGCCACTGCCCGCTCCTGGACGTCGCTTCCCACCACCCGCGACTCTGCGAGGTGGAGTGCGAAGCCCTGAAGAGTGTGCTCCCCGGCGCCAGGGTGGTCCGCACCGCCCACCGCCTCGAAGGCGACGACGACTGCCGCTACGAGATTGTGCTCGGGGCCGACTAACGCCTCCCGGCATTCCGCTCGCGGTCGCCGGCCGCCTTCGACTACCCTCTAAGCCATGAGCGAACCCTCCCCGCCAATGCGGGAAGCTATCGAGTGCGCTTCGGCCGCACGGGGGACCACCAGCCCCAACCCATGGGTCGGGGCCGTGGTCGTCCGTGATGGCAGTGTCGTCGCCCGCGGGGCCACCTCGCCCTACGGCGGCGCCCACGCCGAAGCCGCCGCGCTCGCGAACATCGATGCCCGCGGCGCAGTTCTCTACACAACGCTCGAACCCTGCATGCCGTTCGAAGGCAAGAAGACACCCCCCTGCGCCGAAGTGATCGTCGGGGCCGGCGTCCGGCGCGTCGTGGTCGGCCTCCAGGATCCCCACGCCCCCGTCCGCGGCGCCGGCATCGAATTCCTGCGCTCCCGGGGAATCGAGGTCGAGGTCGGCGATGGCGCCGAGGCAGTCACAGCACTCCTGCGCCCCTACCTGAAATTTCGTGAGACCGGGAAGCCATACATCATCGCGAAGTTCGCAATCAGCCTTGATGGCAAGGTTGGAGCACCCGACGCCGGGATCACCTGGCTCACGAGCGAAGCCGCGGTCCGCCGCGCCCACCAGGACCGTGCCTGGGTAGACGCCATCATGGTGGGTAGCGGCACGGTCATCGCCGACGATCCCTTGCTCTCGGCCCGCGACGGTAAGACGGACCTGCATCGCCAGCCGCTCCGCATCGTCCTCGATGGCAGAGGACGTTCGGTCCCCGGCGCACGGGTGTTTCGCCCCGGCACTATCGTCGCCACGGCAAGTCGCTCCGCCGCATGGCGAAACGCCATCACTGCCACTGGCGCAACGGTCCTCGAACTCGAGCACGATTCCGAGGGCGTCAATCTTGCACAGCTCTTCCGGGTCCTCGGCCAGCGCAACGTGATGTCGCTCATCGTCGAAGGCGGCCCGACCCTCCTCGGGAGTCTCTTCAGGGGCGAGCACGTAGACGAGGTGCACGCCTACATCGCCCCGCTTGTCCTCGGCGAAACTGCTACGCCGCTCCTCCCCGCGCGGGTGCTTGTGGACCCAGCCATGCTTCGCGAAGTCCAGGTCGAGTCGCTTCTCCCGGACGTCCTCATTCGTGGCTACACTGGTAGCTGGTCGCCCGAAGTGGCATAGGAGGTTTGCATGGCGAAGAACTGGGTAGTGGTCGGTGGCCCCGAGATCTTTGCGAAGACCCGCGAGATGGGCTTCACCCGGCACGGTTTCAAGAGCACCCGCCGCAACATGGCGAACAGCATCGAACCCGGCGACATGCTCGCCTTCTACGTCACCGGCCGAAAGCAATTCGCCGCCATTGCGCGCGTCACTTCGCCCGTCGTCGAAGAGCACACCCGCATCTGGCAGAGCGACAAGAAGCCCAACGAGATGTATCCCTACCGGGCCGGCATCGAAAAGGTCATCGCCCTCGATGAAGACCAATGGCTCGACGCGGAGCCATACCACGACCGTTTTCAGTGGACCCAGAAGTGGCCTCGCGCCAACTGGACGCTTGCCTATCAAGGGAACCTCCATGCCATTCCCCAGGAAGACATGGACCTCCTCATGAAAGACATGAAGGCCGCGGCCGCCGTCAAAGCCTGATTCTCCAGGGAATTTCGGATTTCTCAATTACTCGTATCCGAGTGGATTGTGCGTTGGTGAAGACTTGCCGTAACATCCGCGCCCATACGGGGGAGGATGTTGGGATGATCCAGTTTCCTAAATGTCGAAAATGTGACTACGGCGATCTCGTGCCGTTCAGCGACTTCGGTAGCCAGGGCGCGCCGATCCACTTCAAAGCCTGGGTCTGCACGAACCCGGACTGTGGTTACAACATCAAGATTCGCAACGGCGATGTCTTCATGGATGAGCCCATCAACGACGGACAGGAACACTACAGCCGAAGCCGCTAACCCCGCGCGCCCTCGTGGTGAAGAGCTACGCGCCTGGTTGGCGTATCGCCCCGGTGCTTGTGATAGACTGCACGAGCAATGCCGCAGGCCAACAAAATCTACGAACCCCTCCCGCTGATCGACACTGGAATCGAAGAAGAACTCCAGCAAAACGTGCTCGTCACGAGCGTCGATCAGGTGCTCAACTGGGCTCGGCGTTCGTCTCTCTGGCCGTGCATGTTTGGCCTCGCCTGCTGCGCGATGGAGATGATTGCCACCGCCACCCCGCGATACGACATCGCTCGTTTCGGTGCTGAAATCTTCCGCGCCTCACCGCGCCAGGCCGACCTCCTCCTCGTTCCCGGTACCGTCACCTGGAAGATGGCCCCGGCCGTCCGCCGCATCTGGCTCCAGATGCCGGAACCGAAGTGGGCCCTGGCCATGGGCGGGTGCGCCATCATGGGTGGCCCCTTCGCCTACGCCTACAGCGTTACCCCGGGTGTGAACACTCTCGTGCCCGTGGATGTCTACGTGCCCGGCTGCCCGCCGCGCCCGGAATCGCTGCTCACCGGCCTCATGCTCCTCCAGGACAAAATCAAGAAAGACACCATCGGCAAGGGCTGGGTCCGCCGCGACGTCGAGCCGCAGTTCCAGCGCTATCTGCCCGAAGGCGACCCCATCCGGCGCGAACTCGAATCGCTCTGGCCCCCGTACATCGACTACGACAAGCCACTTACCGGCGAAGTTTTCAGCCGGTAGTAATATCCCGCGAAAAGTGCTCGAAACAGGCGGCCGCTGCCGCCTGTTTCTGCGAAGGAAGGACAAGAACCACATGGCCGCGAACTGGACCGACGTTGAGTCACTCGTGAAGCACCTCTTCGAACAAGGCCTCCAGCCCGACCGCCAGGAACTCGTTGACCTCGCCTTCGCCGAAGACGCCAGCGATGATGTCATCGACGCACTGGATTCCCTCAACGGCAAGCCCGTCCCCTCGCTCGAATCCCTGAAGCAGCAACTCCAGGCCAACGGCCAGATCTAACCCGTTCAATGCGACCGCGATTCGCGACGTCAGCTGTCGGGGTTGTGTGATACCCAGTGCCGTGATGGTTTCTTCACCACTTTCGGCCGAACGCGTCAAAATCGAAGAGGCGCTTGCTCGCTGGCCGTTTCTCGCTATGAGGCGGGAGATAGCTCGGCTCTCGCTTGGCTTCGACGCCGACCTCCCGCCGGTCTTTTTCGCGGGCGACCCTTGGGGCTCGGCGGAGTTTCTGGTGATTGGTCTCAAGCCCGGTCGCAACCAAGATGACACTTCCGGCTTCGCCGCAGAGAAAGCGAACCTGACCACCAATGCCGAGTTATACCGCGAGACCCGCCTTCAATACTTCCTAAGCGATGGGTTGAACAGACGTCACTACTGGCCCATTGCGAAGCAAGTGGCAACTCTCATAGGAGAGCATCGGCCAACGGATCTTGGGACGTTCCTCCATCGACACATCGTTCAAGTCGAAATGTTTCCCTTTTTCGCTCATTCGAACTCGTTGCAAATCGACGATTGGCTCAGGTTACGTGCGGAAACTGAGGCGGGCCGGACAGCAGCAATCGTGCTCGATCAGATACTTCGGGCTAAGCCTTGGAAAGCCGTGATTGTGAGGTATGCGGCTACGGTCAGGCTGTTTAAGAAGTGCTACTCCCAATTTAGCGCGAACAACAGGCTCACTGTCCACGGACGGTCCATTCCGTTGATTCCGCTCGAAGGCCAATCACCATCATTCCCAGCTCTTCAAAAGACTGCACCACGTAGAAATCAAGCTACGGCTCGTCATCTTCGACGAGACCAGGTGGGGCGCGACGCTGGGCATGAGCTATTGCCGGAGGCGGAGCTAGGGCTTGTCAAAGCCTACGGGCGACGTTGGGCAGTCGCTCAGTCTTTTGTGCTTGGCGGCACAACAGACGAAATCTTAAAACGTGCGATTCAGTTTGACAGATCCCGTTCCGCTGCATTGGGAATAGAATCCGCCGCAAACATCGAGGGGGACAGATACCATATGGCCAGCTCTGATTCGTGGTATCCGAAACACTTTCATGACCTGGGCTGGAATGTTCGATTGATAAATGGTGTCTGGAGCGTTTCGGCGCCGATTCGTCCCTGATTTCCAGTTCCTCGCCCATCGATCCCGACGCCGGTGCCTCCCTTCAGTCAGCTGGGGTGTCCGCCAGATCTAGTCGCCCCTCGTCCCACCCATCCAGAGATGGCTCAGTTCACCGGTCGTGGTGTCGATCTGCCATGCATCCGGCAGCGTCAGCTCGCGCCACCATGGCTCTGAGTTGATCCCCGTCCTGCTCGCCAGCCAAAGCGTCGTCGCCAGTCCATGGCTCACCACCACCGGCAACTCTGAAGACTGCCCCGCGAAGTCAATCGCCTCGGAGAAGCGGCTGACCACCGAAGCCCGTGCTTCCCAGCCCGGCTCATCGCGCCCCGAAAGGTACCCGGCCGCCACCTCGCGATAATCACGGTCCCAGACCGATGGCCGGTCGACCTCCGCGAACCGTTCATCCGTGGAAACCGGCAGGCCCAACCGCAGCCCAATCACGTCGGCCGTCTCCTTCGCCTTCCGCTCATCGCTGCTCCAGATCGACGAGACTCCCTCCGGCAGCGCATGGGCGAGTAGCACGCAGTCTTCGCGGCCGGCCTCGCCAAGCCCCCACAGCTTCGAAGCGACGCCCGGTTCCACGTCAGGCATCGCATGTCGCACGAGGATGACCCGGCTCACGCGCCCTGCATTCGCTCGACGTGGGCCTGGATCTCGTCGTACACCCGCCACATCACCGTGTCCCGATCCAGCGGCAGCATCGGCTCCGGCACATGCGATCCGGTGAATGCATGGATTATCTCGACGTGGTCATCGATCACGTAGTCCGGTTTCACTGAAATGCCGAGCTCTTCCATCCGCTCATGATGGTTGTGCAAAGGCTTCCAGAAGCAGTCCGCGATGTGTTCATGCAGGTCGAAGCGCTTCACCACTTCCCACCGTGGTCCCATGCCGCTCCAGAGGTAAATGGTATGGCCGTCCTCCCGGAGGCGCGTGAACACCTCTACCACGCCCGGACGAAGCTTCACGTCCCACGTGATGATGGTGTTGTCGACATCAAAGAAAATGTTCACCGACCGCCACTACCTGTGCTTCTCGAAATTCAATGCTCCAATCGTAACGGTAGCGGGCCTTTCGGGTGCACCACTCCGGCAGAAGAAGGGCGACACCGGACGTACCCTGCGGTACGCTCGTCGCGATCGTCCCGCACCCGGGCATTGGCAGGTGAATCGATATGGAATTCAAGTTCACGGAAGAACACATCGCGCTCCGCAACGAAGTCCGCGATTTCCTTAAGGACGCGCTCCCCCGGGAGCGTGGCGCCGGCCCCGTTCGCCCTACCAGCCAGGAGAACTGGCCCGAGCAGATGGCCTTTGCGAAGAAGCTCGCGCAGAAGGGCTGGATCGCTCCCGCCTGGCCGAAGGAATACGGCGGACTCGCCTGGAGCCACATCAAGCAGATGGTCTTCAGCGAAGAGATTTCCTATGCCGGCGCTCCCGATGCCGGGCGCGTCTTCAACGTCGGCATGATCGGCCCGACGCTTATCGTTCACGGCTCGCCCGAACAGAAGGCCGAGCACCTTCCGCGCATCACGAACGCCGAAGTCACCTGGTGCCAGGGCTACAGTGAGCCCGGCGCCGGCAGCGACCTCGCCAGCCTCCAGACCCGCGCCGTCCGCGACGGCGATGACTACGTCGTGAACGGTCAGAAAATCTGGACAACCGGCGCCCACCATGCCGACTGGTGCTTCCTCCTCGTCCGCACCGACCCCGAGGCGCCCAAGCACAAGGGAATCTCCTTCCTCCTTACCGACATGAAGGCCCCCGGCATTACCGTCCGCCCCATCGTAAACATGGCCGGCTACCACGAGTTCAACGAAGTCTTCTTCGAAGATGTGCGGGTCCCCGTTCGAAACCGCGTCGGCGAGGAGAACAACGGCTGGTATGTCGCCATGACGCTGCTCGACTTCGAACGGTCGAACGTCGCGTCTATCGCCGCCAACCAGCGCCAGCTCGAAATGCTCATCACCGACATGAAGGAACGAAAGCCCGGCGGCGTCTATCGCGACATCCTTCGACACCGGCTCGCCGAGCTGTGGCTTTCGAACGAAACGGGCCGCCTCTTGAGCTACCGCACCGCCTGGATGCAAGAAGCCGGCAAGATGGCTAACTACGAAGCCTCGGTCATCAAGGTCTTCGCAACCGAACTCGGCCAGCGCATCACAAACTTCGGCGTGAACCAGCTTGGCCCGGCCGGCGCCCTCGAACCCGACTCAAAGTACGCGAAATTCGATGGCAACATGGAGAAGGGCCACCTCGTCAACGTCTCGCCAGTCATCTACTCCGGCTCGAGCGAAATCCAGCGGAACATCATCGCTACCCGTGGCCTCGGTTTACCGCGCGACTAAAAGAAACGGGGCGGGCGGCGTCGGCTAACCGCGTTTCTCCGCCCTGTATACTGGCTCCATGACCAGCAGCCCGGTTTCGAGCGAACACATCCTCACTGCCGACGAGTTCTGGGAACTCCCCGAGCCGCCACAGGGCGGCCGCACGGAACTCGTTGCCGGGAGGGTAGTGACCGAAATGCCAGTGGGTCGATTGCACGCGAAACTCGCCGCCCGGCTTCTTAGGGCGATCGGTGACTTCGTTGACCAGCACCGCCTCGGTGAAACGCACGTTGAGCTTGGCCATCGCACCTCACGGTCACCCGATTCGGTTCGAGCGCCGGATGTCTCGTTCGTCGCTAAGGATCGACTAGCTGGCACGGCATCAGATGGATTTCTCGAATTTGCTCCGACCCTCGCCATTGAGGTAATTTCACCGGGCGATCGCGAGGGCGATGTTGCGGCAAAGGTCGAAGAATACTTCGACGGAGGCGCTGAACGAGTCTGGATTGTTCGGCCGCGCAACAAGACTATCACCGTCCACCGGCCAGGCGGCGACGCCCATACTTACACCGTCCGGGACACACTCTCGAGTGACGACGCTGCCTTCGAAGTCGATGGCTTCGAACTCAATCTCGAACAGTTCTTCGCGGACTAGTGTCCGAGGATTACTTTCTTGATGCGCTTGACCTCTACCGTGCGGGCCGCGCTGCCGAGCTTGGCTGCGAACCAATCGACTTCGATTCGCACGCCCTCACCATCACCGCCCGCCCCCCCGCATCCACTTCGAAGTTCCTGCTGATGGCCACAACGTTTGGCACGGGAACGGTCTGCTCAGTCGCGCCGGATTACCTGGACTGGGTGAAGACCAACGCGCCCCAGACCCACTACCGCATCCTCTTCCCAAACGTCCTTCTCGATCCACTCGTCGCGGAAGCACGCGCTCGGGGCGAATCCGTCAGCTACCGCAGTCCCAACCTCAGCTTCTTGCCCGGCAGCCGCCCGGTCGCACTTCCGCTGCCCCGCGGCTTCACCGGTGTCCGCGTCGGCCCAGACTTCCGCGAACAACATGTTCAGTCCGGAGAGTTCGACAACGCACTCGGCGAACCAGGCGATGCCTATGTCGCTTCGCTCTGGCGTTACGGCTTCGCACTCTTCTCCGGCGAGACTCCGGTCGCTGTAGCCGGGGCCTACCGCGACTACGAGGGCGTCTCGGAAATCGGCATCGACGTTGCCCGGAGCTATCGCGGCATCGGCCTGGCTCGCGTTGCCGTCACGAACCTGGCGGCGATCCTCGCTGCCGAAGGCGAAGTGCCCAGCTACTACTGCGCCCCCACGAACGTGCGCTCGCACAGGAACGCTCTCGCCTGCGGCTTCCTCCCCGTCGCATCGATGGTGCGTGCCATGGTGGTCGATTCATGAGGTGCGCATATGACCGGTAGCCTTTTCGCCGAATCGTCGGCTGTGCTCAAGGCTGTCCTCGCTGAGCAAATGGGTTGCGATCCCGCCGCCTACGAGTCTCACGGGCTAGCGATCGTCGAGCGGCCCGCCAACTCACGCGAACCGCACCTCGTCCTCGTAACCACCTGCGGGACCGGCTCCGTCGTCTCCAGCCGCGACCCGGCGCTCTGCGAATGGGCCCGAACCCAGGAACTCTCAGCAAACCAGCGCATCTTCCTGCCCTCGTTCCTCGAAGGCATGGCCGCCGAAGCGCGACGGCTCGGGCACGCCGATGCGAAGTCGCATAGCGCCTCCGGCGGAATGGTGCTCGCATCGGAAGTCGACCCACCCGGTTTGCCGTCTGGCTTCCGCATCCGTCCGCTCACCGATTCTGAGGTCGCCAGCCTTCGCTCCAGCACGAAGTTCGACAACGCTCTCGGCGAACCTGATGAATCCCGCAGAATCGCCGCATCTCGTGTCGCCTTCGCGGTGGTCGACTCTTCAGACACGCCCGTTGCGGCCACCGGAATATGGGATCAATACCCCGGCATCGACGAGATAGGCGTCGATGTCCTTCGCGAACACCGCGGAAAGCGGTTCGCCTCCGCCCTCACCATCCATGCCGTCCGCTGGATTCGCTCCCAGGGCCGCTGGCCCATCTACACCTACGGCTTCACCAACATCCGCTCGATGAACAACGGCCTCGCCTCTGGCTTCCGGCCCCGCTGGTTCCTCAGCGCGGTCTACGTCCCCTCCGATATGCACTGAAGCCGGGTGAGGCAGCTCGCTGCCCCACCCGGCCCTGGTACGTTGGTATAACTAGTGGCTCTGCGCGTCCAGCTTGAATCGTCCAGCGGCGGTCTGCAGGGCCGTCGCCATGTCCTTCATCTGGCTCGCCGTCGCCGCAAGCTCTTCCGACTGCGCTGAAAGCTCTTCAGTGGAAGCCGAAACTTCTTCCGCTGCGGCGCTCGTCTGCTCGCTCGTCGCCGAGACCTGGATGATGGCCTCGGTCACCTTGCCGGTGCCCGCCGCCATTTCCGAAGCGCCGGCCGCCGACTCTCGCGCGAGCCCCGCAATGGCGTCTGCCGAGACGACGATCCGCTCCGCACCCGAGGCCAGCCCCTGCACGTCTCGCGCGATCTCCTGCATCCTCACGGCCGAATCCTCGACCGTCTTGATGATCGAATTCAGTGCTTCGCCGGCCTCGCTGGTGATGCGTTCGCCCATCTGGACGTCCCGCACACCCGCCGACATCGCTTCCACCGCTTCCTGCGTGCCGGTTTGGACTTTGCCGATGAGACTGGCGATCTCCTTCGTCGAGTCGCTCGATCGCTCCGCGAGTGAGCGCACGTTCTCGGCTACCACCGCGAACCCGCGACCCTGCTCCCCGGCCCGCGCCGCTTCGATGGCCGCATTGAGCGCAAGCAGGTTCGTCTGCGCGGCGATCTCGTCGATCGTCTTCACAATGTCGCCGATCTGCTGGCCGTACTCGCCCAGTTGGTCCACGGTCTTGGAAGCCCGCTGCACTGCGCCGGCAATGGCCTGCATCGATTCCACGGCCTGCTCGACCGCCGACTTGCCCTGTTGCGCCGCCGTCCGCGATTCCTCGGCCGCCACGGCAACTTCCTGCGATGCGGTTGCGACCAGCTGGATGCGTTCGCCCATCTGGGCGGCTTCATCTCGCGATTGGCCGGCCGAATCGGCCGAAGTCGATGCGCCTGCCGCAACCTGCTCCGAGCCTGCCGCCACTCGTTCGATTTCACGCGCGGAGCCCTGGGAGAGGTCCGTCAGTGAAACCGTCGACCGGGTGACTTCGTTGATGGCCGTCGCAATCTGGCCTGTCGCCGCGGCCATCTGGTCGCTCGATTCGCCGAGCTGTGCCGCCGCTGTGAAGATGCTTTCGGCGTTGTCCTTCACCTGCCCGATGAGCTCGCGAAGGTTGCTGAGCATGCGCGAGAGTGCGTTGCCGAGAGCATCGTCCTCCCCGCGTGGATGGACCGCGGCCGTGAGGTCGCCGTTTGCCACGGACTCGGCTGCAGACACCATCTCCCCGAGGTACGCCGTCATGTCAGTGAAGGCGACCGCCAGCTCGCCCATCTCGTCCTTGGAGTTCACCGTCATCGAAACGTTGACATTCCCTCGCGCGATGGAACGCGCCGCCCGAGCGGCCTGGTTCGCAGCCGAAGACATGTTGCGCGCGAGCCAGAATGCAAGCCCCAGCCCGATGACCACCGCCGCGATTGACACGCCGATGAGGAGGTTTCGCGAAGACGAAGCCGCGCTCGCTGCGCTGTGCGCCGATGCGAGAGCGATGTCGGCGTTGAACTGCCCCGTCTCATCGAGGGTCTTGTTCATCGCGGTGATCGAGTCCGTCATCGTCGCCGCGGCCTTGCTTGCCTCAAGGTCATCGCCCTTCTCGAGCAGGCCGAGGACGACTTCGCGGTCGGCGATCACAGCCTTGACTTGCTCCTCGACCGCCGCCCACTGCTCGGCGTCCGCGGCGCTCGCAAATGTGCCGTGGTAGGCCTCCATGGCCGCTTCGGCTTTGCGCATCTCGTCGCGCGACAGGTCGATCAGCGGCTGGCGCTTCGCATTGTCCGCCGTGAGGAAGGCGCGCTTCTCCTCCCGGGCGCTGGCGATCATATTGACATTTGTGAGGAGCGCATACTGCACGCCCTCGACATTCTCCCGGTGCATCGCCTGCGTCCGGTCGGCAGCCGACTGGAGTTGCATCACACCAATCGTGGCGACGACGGCACAAAAGACGAGCACGAGCCCGAAAGCCGCCAGCAGCTTCACCTGGATTTTGAGATTACTGAACCAGGACATTCTTAGATTCCCCTTCCCTTGGGCGGTCTCGTCCCGGCCCGTCGCTCATCATTTCGACTTACGAAACATTTTCGAAATGAGGAGTTCTCCCGATCCCGGTCACCAACACACCTCACGGACTGACCAGGCCGGTGCAACAGTCCGGCCCTCGGCGAGCCAAGTCTCAGGAAACCGCTCGAAGCACCATCAGGTCGAGCGCATCGACCACCGGGTGGCCCTCCGGATCGTCTCGTAGCGCCGCGTCTAGCCGCGCCAGCCCGGCTGCGAATGCCTCATCGGTTATCAACCGGAGCGTCGTGTCTGCCCGCAGCTCCACGCGTTTGCGGATCTCGCGAAGGCCGGGTGCACTCACCTGGGAGACCGCCTGCAGCGACACGAACTCGAATCCCGCCGCACCGAAATCAGCGCGCACCTGCACCACGCTCGGGAACGATTCCACCACGCCCGCAGCCTCCGGGAAGTAGGTGAACAGCGAGATGCCCGCGGTCCTGCCGGGGAAGGCGCTCCGGATCAACACCGCCGCTCCCGGCACGAGAACCCGCCGGATCTCGAACGCCGCTGCCCGCAGATCGGGGACATGGTGGATCACCGTCGAAATCCAGGCGGCTCCGCAACTGCTGTCCTCGAGTGGCAGATGCTCAGCATCCCCCGCGACATAGCGCACGCGGTCATCGTCCCGTGCCGCCTCCGCCTGCCTCCGCATGCCCTCTGAAGGCTCAACGCCGACGACCTCCACCCCGAACCACCGCGGAAACAGGTTCGCGAACTGCCCCGCGCCACTGCCAACGTCCACGACCGGAAGCTGAAGCCCTTCGAAATACGGGCGGATTGCTTCGCGCCAGCCCCCGAGCCCATCCTCGTCCAGGCCCCGGCCCGCACGGTAATCCCGCGCGATTACCTCATAGTCGATCTTCGCCACGCTGGCATTCTATGCCTCAGCGTATCGGCTAACCGGCGTACTCCCAGCCGAGTTCTCGCTCGATGAGCATCTCGCCGGCACGAACGCGTTCACCGTCGATGCATCGGCCGACGACGATGGTGTGGTCACCGGTCTCGTGGAACGTCTCCGCCTCGCAGGCAATCCACCCGAGCGCCGCGTCCAGCACGGGGCACCCATTGTCGTGAAGGCCGTATGGGATATTGGCCAGCTTGTCGATGACCTGCGCCGCCGCCTCTTCCGAGCGCCCTCGCACCTTTTTCGCTTCCGAAGGCATCACAACCTTGCGCGCGATATCCATGCCGTCCTTCTCGTGGAGCAGATTCACCGTGAATCCGCCCGTTTCGCGGATGAAGCGCAGCGTCCGCGCGTCGTTCTCAATCGAAACCGCAAGAAGGCGCGGCTTGAACGAAACCTGCATCACCCAGTCGGCCAGCATCGCGTTCAGCGTGCCGTCTGCCGCTCTCGAACCGATGACATGCACGCCGTAGCTCAGCGCGAGGAGCGCCTTCTCGACGCCTTCGAGTTCGAGCGGCGAACCGGGTAGTTGGGGAAGTTCGGGGTGGGTCAAAACGTCGATCCTCGTTTTCGGTTGCCTTCATCTTGCCATGAGGTGCGTTAGGGCGTGGATATGGCCTCTTGTCGGCTCCCCGCGGCGATTCGATGCTCCGCCGTGGAAGTTCGCGTGCTGATACGAAACCCGATGAAGATCAGAATGATCCCGGCCAGTTCGGTCACGTAGAGCACCTCTGTGTATCCGGCCCGCGTGAAGCTGCCCCCGATACCGGGAAGTATCGCCCCCACTGCGATCAGGCTGTTCGCGATCGCTCGCGGCCTGTCGCCGGAACGCCCGTAGCGCGCCATCGAAGCAACCGCACCGCCCACCAGGAAGATGAAGGCATAGGTGTTCACCAGCGGGCTGAATGCCCGCACCCACGTCCATTCGATGACCTCGCCCGAGAGCTTCTTGTCGCTTGCGATTGAGGCATCGACCGGCGTCAACAGCACGAACACGGCCGCCAGGGCCACGTACGCGACCAGCGCAATCGCGAGCCGATCCGCGGTCCGTTTCGAGAGCAGCAGGTACACCGTGCCCTGCGCCAGCGGCGCACCGCCGAGCAACGCGCCGGAGATATACCAGCCCCGGAAAATGAACTCGTGCCAGCCGAACAGGGCAGTGAAGCCCTCGAAAAACGTTCCTACCCCGAAGAGCGCGACACCGGCCCCCCACCAGAGCAGGTGCGGAGGCCTCTCCCGTTCGGCCCAGCGCCGGAAGATGGAAACAGTGAAGAAAGCGGAAAAGACCGTTGTCGCGAGCGGCAGGTAGTAGATGGCGTCGGTCATGAAATTGCTCCTCCGAGTGGCACTAGCGGCGCTATACTCCCATAATCTTCGCTACAAGGGCACAAGAAGGGGAGTTGTAGTAAGAATGATAAGTTTTGTTCGGGACCGATTCTGGCTGATCTCTGTCAGCCTGCTCGCTGTCGCAGTCCTCGCGGTTGGGGCGGCCTGTGGCGATGATGACGACGACGACACCGGCGCCACCGCGAGCCCCGCGGCCAATACCAGCGCGACAGCCGCGACGAGCGCCACCGCGCCGGCCGCCGCCTATCCGATGACCGTGACCGACATGCTTGGCCGCAGCGTCGAAATCAAGGCGAAGCCCACCAAGATCGTCGCCATCAGCCCGACCGCCGTCGAATTCGTCTACGCCGCCGGTGGCACCATCGTTGGCCGCAGCGCCTCCGTCGATTTCCCCGCGGCCGCAACGTCGGCGAAGGAGGTCGGCACGGCCTACCAGCCGAACTTCGAAGAGATCCTCGCCCTCAACCCGGACCTCATCGTTGCCGACGCCATCATCCATGCCCAGCCGACGCTCCGGAAGCCGCTCGAGGACCTCTCGGTGCCCGTCGTCTTCGCCGGCGCCGATAGCTACCAGAAGGTTCTCGATGGCTTGAAGCTCATGGGCCAGGTTCTCGATAGCAAAACCACCACCGACGCCGAAATCGCGAAGATCGAGAAGGCCAGGGACGACGCCGTGAAGGCTCTCGCCGGCAAGAACATCACGGCCGTCGCGCTCATTGCCGACCGCGACCAGACGCTCTACGCCGCCAAGGACGGCAGCTACGCCGGCGACATCATGGCCCAGCTGGGCCTCAAGAACCCGGCATCGTCCCAGCCCGATTCCGGGCCGTTCCCCGGCTACACCACGCTTTCACCCGAAAAGCTCATCGAATACAACCCGGATTTCATCTTCGCCATCACGCCCGCCCCAGAACCGGCGCCGAGACTGGCCTCGTTGATTCCACAGATCCCCCCCTTCAAGGGACTGAAAGCGGTCACCACGCCCAACCACGTCGTGGATGCCAATGTGGAACTCTTCCTCCAGGCCCCGGGTCCTCGCGTCATCGAAGCCTTTAAGGCTGTCGTGACCGCCGTCGGCGCTCAGTAGGCCGAATCGCCTACCATGGCCCACATGTCAGTCGAAACCACGCAGGCGAGTGGTGCGAACGTTCGCACCACCTTCGCCCTGCGCACTCCGGTGTTCGTCCTGCTCGTGGGCATCCTGGCGCTCGTCGTCGTGAGCGGCCTCTCGCTCAAGCTCGGCGCCGTCAGCCTGAGCTGGTCCCAGGTCTGGAGCGGCCTGACTTCCGATTCGCAACCGCTCGCCCGGAACGTCGTCTGGCAGATCCGTTTCCCGCGCCTCCTCGATGCGATGCTGGTCGGGGCCGCCCTCGCCGTCGCAGGCTCACTGCTCCAGGGCGTCACTCGCAACCCCCTCGCCGACCCTACGATCCTCGGCGTCACCGCCGCCGCCGGTCTCGCGAGCGCACTCGCCATCGTCATCAACCCGCAGATACCGCAATGGGGAATTGCCGCCGCCTGTGCCGGCGGAGGCCTCGCCGGCGCTGCCATTCTCTTCTTTGTTGCCTACCAGGGCGCGGTTTCGCCCGTCCGCCTCGCACTCGCCGGTGTGGCGCTTTCCGCGCTCTTCGGCGCGGCCATCGTTGGCCTGCTTTCAAGCTCACGGACCTTTCTTCAAACGAGCCTCGGCTTCCTCGCCGGGGGCCTCTACGGCTCCGAGTGGCGCGACCTCCGCGCGATGCTCCCCTACCTCGTGCCCGGCTTCGTCGGCGCCATGCTTCTCTCTGGCAGGCTGAACATCCTCACCCTCGGGGATGAAGTCGCGGCCGGCCTCGGCGTCGTCACCGATCGCACGCGCCTGGCCATCCTCGGTGTCGTCGGCATTCTCACGGCGGGCGCCGTCGCCACGGCCGGGCTGGTGAGCTTCGTCGGCCTGGTCTGCCCCCATATCGCCCGCTACACCGTCGGCAGCGACAACCGCCTCGTCATCCCCGTCAGCGCGGTCTACGGCGCCGTCCTCGTGAGCGGCGCCGACCTCGCCGCTCGCCTCATCATCGAGCCCAGCGAGGTCCCCATGGGCATCATCACGGCGGGAATTGGCGCGCCCTTCTTGCTCTACCTCGTGAGGTTCCGCCAATGAGGCTCACCGTCCAGGATGTCTCGCTTCACTACGGCAGCCGCACCGCCGTCGACCATGTCTCGTTCGCCATCGAATCCGGCGAAATGGTCTCCATCGTCGGTCCGAACGGCAGTGGCAAGAGCACGCTCCTCCGCGGCATGTCGCGCCTCCAGCGCCCCACCAGTGGCCGCGTCCTCCTCGACGATAACGACATTCGGGCCATGGGCTCCAAGGAGGTCGCCCGCAGCCTGGCCATCCTTCCCCAGTCACCGGATGGTGGTTCCGACCTTACCGTCCGGCAACTCGTCTTTCGCGGCCGCTTTCCTCACCAGGGCCTCCTCCAGCGAGTCACAAGGACCGATGTCGAAGCCGTGAACTGGGCGATGAACGCAGCCGATGTCGTGTCGCTCTCGGAACGGCCCATGGCCAGCCTTTCCGGCGGCGAAAGGCAGCGCGCGTGGATCGCCCTCGCCCTTGCACAACAGCCCCGAGTGCTGCTCCTCGACGAGCCGACAAGCTTCCTCGATATCTCCCACCAGATAGAGGTGATGCATCTCTTGCGCCGCCTCAACCACCAGGGAATCACCGTTGTCGCTGTCCTGCACGACCTCGTCCTCGCCGGCCGCTTCACCGACCGCGTCATCGCCATGCGCGACGGCCGCATCGCCTTCGATGGGCCGCCGGCCGAAGTCCTCGAGCCTCGCGGGCTCGGCGATGTCTTCGGCGTGGGCATGATGGTCATCCCGGACCCTGAGACCGGCATGCCCATCCCGCTGCCGCGCCCGGATCCGGAACTTTGTCCCGTCGCCCGCCCAGGGGTTACCGGCTCGGTTTAGCTCAGCCGGGCCCGCACGCGCACCAGCAACGTGCGATAGTCCTCGATGTCCCGTCGCCCGAAACGGAAGGCCTGGAGCGCCGAAAGATGCTCCGTCCGTACGAACACCGTCAGTCCTCCCAGGATCGCCGTGCCATAGGCGATAGCGCTCGCCAGCGCCGCGCCATTCACGCCCATCTTCGGCACAAGGATCACCGCGAGGATCATGTCAATGGTCAGTCCCGTCCCCGCGACCACCGCGGAGACCCACGGCATCCCTCGATGCCACGTGTAGAACCCCGAGAACGACTGCGCCAGGCTGTACAGCAGCACGCCCGGCAGGATGATGCGCAGCGCCGTTGCCATGCCGTCCTGCTTGGGGAAAAGGACGCTCTGGATGATGTCCGCGCTTGCGAACAGCACGAAGCAGATGCCCACGAGCAAGATCACCGTATGCCGCATGACTCGCGTGGTCAGTTGCAGGGCCTCCGTCCGCGTACTTCCACCCAGCCGCGCATAGGTCGCCAGCGTCAGCGAACCGCTGACCTGCCAGATGGATTCGGCCACATACACCGCCAACGAATACGTACCGACCGCTTCCTTGCCTTTGAAGTGGTCCACGATGAAGAGGTCCGCCCGGTAGTTGAGGTACGAAATACCGCTTGCCACCCCTGCGATCGTCGCGAACCGAAGAATCTCCTTCACAACCTCCCGCTCAGTCCCGAGGCCCACCGAAACAACCTTCGCGGAGCCGACGACCAGCGTGACGATCGCCAGCCACTGGCCAATGGCGTACATCTCAAGCGCTACGTCCGGCGATTTCGCATCGAACCCGAAAAACGCGACCGCGATCATCGTCAGCGAGAAGAGCGGAGGCAAAACCAGCGCCAGGTTGTAGCGGACGAACGAATCTCGGCCCAGGAAGGTCCCGGCCAGCACGCTGGAGAGGATGACGGCTGCACACGCGAACCCAACCGCGATGGATTCTCGATGTGCCCCGCCGGCGAAGAACGAGCCCGCCCCCAGGCCCGCGAGCACCGCCACCGCGCCCAGCGCTACCCCGACTATTCCACCGCTCGAAAGCGCGGTCCCCGGTAACTTCTTCTTCGAGGAGATCTGGAAGCCGGTCGCCGCAGTGAGCCCGCCCGTGGCAGCGTTCACCACGCCAACCACCGTCAGCCCGAGCACGAACGTGCCGAGTTCATCCTTCGTCAGCTGGTTCGAACAGAGAACGAGCAGCCCGAGCGAGACCAGGAGGTTCATCCCCCGGAAGGCGAACGCCACCATCCCGCCGAACGCTACTGACATATCGCAATCCTAGCCGGAATCGCCTGATGGGCTATCCGGAGGCAAAGAAGAAGGGCGTCCCCATGGGGACGCCCTTCTTGGTCGCTATGCCGCGGGCTCTTAGTTCGAGAACGCGTTGTAGAGGCCGTCGTTGTCGCCGACGTTCAGGTCGTTCGTGGCGTCCGCGATGGCGATGATAGGCACGTCACTGGTGATCGTCATACCACCCCAGAAGCATCCGGGTGCCTGCCCGAAGCCGTTCTTGGTGTCCAGGTTCTGGTAGAGAACGTCGGAGTTGGTGATCGTGATGTTGGTAACGTACGTGGCTGCTGCGCTACAACCCGGCGCCGAGTTCGACGTATCGTTGATCGCCGTGATCGTCAGGTTGGCGGTGCCACCGTTCGCAACGATGATGCTGACCCAGGTGTTGTAGCCAAAGAGTCCGCCACCCGCGTAAGCGCGCCGGAAGATCAGCGGGAACTTCGCAGTTGTCGTCGCGCGATCGGTCGGCACACCGTTGACGGCCGTGTAGAGGTCCTCGTCGATGTAGCTGCCGGGAGAAGTCATCTTCGAGCGGAAGAGTACCGCCGCCAGCGGCTGGTCCGAAGTGATTGTCGCAGCACCGATGAAGCCTTCCGGAATGCCCCCCACAGCCTCATAGACGCTGTGGCTGGCCGTTCCGTTGGCCGCAATTGTCAGTGGCACCACGTAGGTGCCGGTGTTGCCAACGTAGGTAATCGTCGCGTTGGCGGTCGCGGCGTTCGCATTCGAAAGCAAGATCTGGCTGTAGTAGCCGTCCAGCTTGATCGCGAGCGGAATGGCAATCGTGGTGCCAACGTCATCGGTGGTGTCGCCGGCGCCTCCGACGATGAACCCGTCATACGAAGCCAGCTTGCGGAGCCCGCCGGAAAGGTAGGCGTCCACGCCGACGGTGATGGTCGATCCGGTCGACGTCACGGTCGCCGCCATAATGGCGTTGCTTGTCGCGGCCGGCATCGGGATTGCGCCATCGACAGCGTTCGGCGCGAAGCTAATCTGGCCGCCGACCGGGATCTTGTACCCGCCGCCGGCACAGGCGTTGCTACCCGAGCCTGCATCCGTCACCGGGGACTTCGCGCCGCCCGGGAATGTGTACAGGATGGTGACGCAGGCTTCTGCGTTGCCGGTGTTCGCGATTGCGAATCGAGTGTTGTAGGTCGCGTCCAGGGCGTTGGCCACGTACGGGAGGGCAATCTTCGTGCCGCCCGTGGGGTACGCGTTGTGAATGGAATACGACTTCGCGAACGTATTCGATTCGATGTCCCGGACCAGCAGCGCGTTAATTGGCTGGTCGCTGCTGATGACGCCGACGCCACGGAAGCCAGGGGTGAGGCCCGTGTTCAGCGCTTGCGCGAACACGCGCGTCCCGCCGGCGGGAACGTTCGCGAACACGACTGTCGCGGACGGAATCTGCACGCCTTGCGGTGTGTAGATGTCCATCACAATCGTCGCCGGCGCGTTGCCGTTGTTCTGCGCGATCGAGCTGGTGTTTTCCTTGCTGTTGGGGAGCAGCGCGGGCAGTACGGCGACGTGATCGAAGCCGCGGCCCGGTACTAGCTCCTGCCGTTCCCCCGCATTGCTTCCCGCACTGGCGGATGCAATCGGGATTAGGGTCAGGGCTCCAACCACTGTTGCGAGCACAAGTCGCCGAATATGAATTCGCTCCATGAAGTTTCTCCTCATCACTCGGCAGTGTAGGAACCGCGTAGAAGTAGGGTCAACGAATACGGCCCCCAGCCTCGAAGTCCCGTGTAAACGGTCTGTAACTTTTGAATTCGCGCACACCCGCCTTTTACGAGAACTGGTTGATGGCCTGGAAAATGAGGACGGTTGCGATCGCACCGCCCACAAGGATGAAGACAAGTTTGGTTCCGTCCATCGCGGAGCCCATTCTCCCACATCCGGCGTCTCGCGTAAGTTCCCCGTAAGAATTACTGAATGGCCGGGTTGCTATGCTCTCGCTGATGCGAACGTTCTGCGGTTTCGTCGCCGCTTTTGGTGTACTGGCTTTTGTCCTCGTTGGCTGCGGAGGTTCGAACGAACCCGGGTCGCCGGTCTCCAGCGGAGATTCCGCTTCCACCGGCTCCAACCTCGATCGCTTCGTCTTCGGCGCCACGCCAGGCAAGCCCGTCGTCTACTGGATTCACACCGACTGGTGAGTGAACTGCAAGAACATCCGGCCCGTGTGGCCGGACCTGCAGGCCGAATACGGCGACGAGGTCCAGCTCATCGTGGTGGATCGCGACTCAGATGCCGGGCGCGCGTTCGCCGAGAGCTACCGCATTAACTACCAGCCGGCCTTCGTCGTCCTCGATCCCGAAGGCAACGTGAAACGGGCTGCTCTCGGTCCCTACACGCCGGGAGAGGTGCGCACCCTCGTCGAAGAGGTCGTTCGCCCGAACTGACTGCCGTTGCTACCCCGCGATGAAGCTCAACGTCTCCGCGATCGCCTCGTCCGAACCCGCCCGTCGCGGCTTGCCCGTCGCGCGCAGGTCGTGGTTTCCGCCCTCCATCCAGTGGATCCGGATCTGCTTGCTGAGCGAATAGCCCGCCACATCCTCGCGCGTCCCGAAGGCGTCGTTGCTCCCCTGGACGATGAGCGCCGGAGTCTTCAAGGCTTCGAGGTGCGCCGTCCGCGTCTTCTCCGGCTTGCCTGGCGGATGAAACGGGTAGCCGAGGCACACGAGTCCGGCCACCTCCAGCTCGTCGGCCACCATGCTCGCCATCCGTCCGCCCATCGATTTCCCGCCGATGTACAGCCGTTGGGCGCCGGCTTCCTTCGCGGCCTCGCGCCACGAATCGAGCAGTACCGGTTCTCGGTCGGGTGGCCGCGCCTTACCGGTTTCTCTGCGTTTCTGCATATACGGGAACTCGAACCGCAGCACCCTGATGCCGCCCGCGGCAATCCCCGCAGCCACGTAGTTCATGAACTCCGAGTCCATCGCCGCCCCCGCTCCATGCGCGAGCACAAGCGTCACCGCCGCATCCGCTGGCCCATCACTCAGAAACTCGACACCCACGCCAGAGGCTCCCGTGCTTACGACTGAAGACCCGCGACCGACGGCTAATTCACGGTCGCGTCGATGCCCTGGAGCTTGCGCCAGTGGTGCTCGGTCATGATTCGGCGGATCGTCCCCGAGCGTGAGCGCATCACGAGCGATTCGCTCCGCGCGCCGCCGGCCGTGTATTCGACACCCTGCAGCAAGTCGCCGCCGGTGACGCCGGTCGCTGCGAAGAACACGTCGTCCCCGCGCACCAGGTCTTCGATCGTGAGCACCTGCGAAAGGTCGATGCCCCGGTCGGCCGCCATCCGCCGGTCGTCGTCGTGCCGGGGCCAGAGCCGTCCCTGGAAGTCGCCTTCGAGGCACTTCAGCGCGCAGGCAGCGATAACGCCCTCGGGCGAACCGCCAATGCCCAGCATCATGTCCACGGCGGCCTCCGGAATCCCCGCCGATACGGCGCCCGGCGCATCACCGTCGGTGATGAACTTGATCCGAGCCCCCGCGGCCCGCACCTGGTCCGCAATGTCTGTATTCCGGTCGCGGTCGAGGATCACGACCGTGATCTCTTCCACCGGGACGCCCTTCGCCTTCGCCACCTGCTGGATGTTCCACTCCACCGGAGCCGCCAGGTCGATTTTCCCGCGTGCGAAACTGCCGACCGCGATCTTTTCCATATAGAACATGTCGTGCGGGTTGTAGAGCGTGCCCCGCGGTGCGCACGCGATCACACTGACCGCCCCCGGCCGCCCCTGGGCCGTCAGCCGCGTCCCCTCAAGCGGGTCCACGGCCACGTCTACCTGCGGACCGTGCCCGTTGCCCACGCGCTCGCCGTTGTAGAGCATCGGCGCTTCGTCTTTCTCGCCCTCGCCGATGACGATGATCCCGTCCATGTCGACGGTGTCGAGCATCATGCGCATCGCGTCCACCGCCGCGCCGTCGGCGCCATTCTTGTCGCCCCGGCCCATCCAGCGGGCGGCGGCCACCGCGGCCGCTTCAGTTACGCGCACAATCTCCATCGCGATGTTGCGGTCTGGCACGCGTTCGTTTCTCACGGATTCACTCCCAATTCGCTTGCTACCGGCTTCAGCGCTGCCGCTACGAACCGTATGTGCTCGTCCAATTCCACGCCGAGGTCAGCGGCGCCGTTGATCAGGTCCTCGCGCCGTACCGTCCGCGCGAAGGCTTTGTCCTTCATTTTCTTTCGCACCGATTTCGGTTCGATTGAGGAAAGGGATTTGTCCGGCCTCACCAGCGTGCAGGCGGTCACGAACCCCGAGAGCTCATCGCAGGCGTAGATCGCCCGGTCCATCTTCGAGGTGTACTCCATGCCAAGGAACGGTGCGTGGCAGAGGATCGCGTAGCGGATGTCGTCCGGAACGCCGCGCGCCTCCAGCAGCTTCGAGCCTTCTTTCAGATGCAGGTCCTCCGTCGGGTGGATCTCCCAATCGAAATCGTGCAGCAGCCCGGTGATTCCCCACTTCTCTTCGTCTTCGTGTAGCAGCCGCGCATACGCCTGCATCACTGCCTCAACCGCGATTCCATGCCGGCGCGTCCGCTCCTCCTGCGAATACTCGAGGAGGATGTCCCATGCGGTCTCACGATGCATCTGGCGCCCCCCCGAAGCGTGAAATTCGCGGGCATAGTACCGAGTTGAAACCAAACAGACCAAACCTTACGCCGATCCTGCCCCTTACCAATTCGTTTGTATACAATCCCGCAGGCATGGACCTCGAACGCCTCACGATGCTCTTTCGGCGTTGGAGTGACATCGAAGCCATCGCCAACCTCTCTCCGCTCTACGGCCTCCTCGGCCACGCCGTCGCCGATAACCCCGATCTCCTCGCCCTTTCCAGCGAAGCCCTTCCCGGTCAGCCCCCGCCGAACATCCTCTTCGGCACCGTCCATGCTCTCCTCGCCCAGAAGCCCGGCGAGCCCCTCGCCCGCTACTACGCCACCCTCGGCGGAACGATGCCGCCCTCGTCCGAAGCTTCGCGGCTCTTCACCGAATTTTGCTTCGCCAATCGCGACGCCCTCCTCCCCGTAATCCGCACACGATTGGTCCAGACCAACGAAGTCCGCCGCTCGGCCCTCCTGTTGCCGGCGTTCGCCGAGGTCTCCCAACTATCCCGCCAGTCTCTTGCCCTTCTCGAAATCGGCCCGAGCGCCGGCCTCAACCTGCTCTTCGACCACTATCGCTACGAATACGGAGACTTCGCTGTCGGCGACGAAACCTCACCGGTTACGCTCGTTTGCGAGCCACGTGGTCCGGTCCCGCGGGTGGAAATCCCACGCGTCGCCTCCCGCCTCGGCATCGATATCAACCCGCTCGATGTCTCGAACGCCGATGACGTGGCCTGGCTGCGCGCCCTCATCTGGCCGGAGCACACGGATCGCCTCGCCCTGCTCGATGCCGCCATCAAAGTCGCACAGGCCAACCCGCCACGGCTCGTCAGAGGCGATCTCTTCGATTACCTCGAGGAATCTCACCTGCCCGCGGTTCCCGCCGATGCGGCGGTCTGCATCTTCGCGACATTCGTCCTCCACCAGCTCACTCCCGAAATGCGGGAACGTCTTGCCCAAAGGCTGCTCGACCTTTCGCACCGGCGCGATATCTATCTCGTCCAGGTCGGCTCGCCGGACTTTATCGAGCCCGGCGCCCAACTTGCCGGCGAAGAACAGATCTGGATCCTGCGGGTTCACGAGGGCGCCGGCGAATACCGCATCTCCTCGATCGCGAATCCCCATGGCCGCTGGATCACGATGCAGCCGGGCTCGCCCTGGAAAAGCTGGCGCCCACCCGTTTAACGGCCTGCTTTCGCTTTCGGCTCGCACACCGGACACTCGGGAGTGCGTGAACGCCGAAGCCCTCCCCTACACCCTCCTGTTGATCATGGCCGAGCTCAGTATCGGCAGCCTCTGGATCACCCTCGGCAGCGACCTGCGCGGCGGCGTTACCCGCGGCTTCGTGATGACGATGGCGCTCTGCGTAGCGGTTGCCGGCGCCCTGACCTACTGGACCGCCGCCGGTATCCACATCGGCAACGAAATCGATGGCTACCGCATCGACTCGGGCCCCTTCGACGACTTCAAGCGCGCCATGCTGGTCGTCATCGTCGCCAGCACCATCTACATGTTCTGTGTGTTCATGGGCTGGGACCCCGTCGGCCGCCTGTTTGGCATCGCTGGTTCTATCGGCGGCGCGCTCGCCGTGATCCTCCTCGCAATCATCCTCGCGCCCCCGACCTGGGGCTTCCCGGCTTCGCTCGCGGCGCTGTTCGCCGGCACGCTCGCCCTCGGCGCCGTCTCCGTCTCGATGGTCTGGGGTCACTGGTACCTCACCGAAGGCGCCCTCCCCTCCTGGCCCCTCCGCGACCTCGACGTCACGCTGCTCGCGGCGCTCGGACTGCAAACACTTGTGCTCGCTCTTAACCTGTTCATCCCCGTCCGCGAGACGCCCACCCCATCGAATCCCATCGATGTCGGCATTTTCGCCAACCCGGCCCTCTACCTTCGCATCGGCGTCGGCATCGTATTCCCGATCATCCTCGGAATCCTTTCGTTCAAAACCACGCAGATGAAGGCCATGCAGAGCGCGACGGGCCTCCTCTACATCGCCATGGGGGCCGTTTTCTGCGGCGAGGTCCTGGCCAAAGGCCTCCTCTTTCTCACCGGTCGGCCGCTCTAGCAACAAAGTCGTAACACCGGCCAACTATGGCCCAAGCCCTCCTGCGGTTAGCATCACGGCATCCATAAATCGCCGGCGCGATTCTGGCGGGCGGTGCGGTTTCGCCGTTTCCGTACCCGTGTGCGCCTCATCCCTCTCGCCCGAGGGGACGCCCCAGGGGGTTGATAATGGGACTCTTGATGATCGCGCTGGCCGCCGGGGTTGTCGCCCTCGCGTTCGCAGCCATCACCGCCCGGCGCGTGCTTTCCGAAGATGAAGGCACCGACATCATGAAGGAAATCGCCAAAGCGATTCAGGAAGGCGCTAACGCCTTCCTCAAGCGCGAGTACACCTTCCTCGCCGGTTTCGTTGTCATCGCGGCGGTTTGTCTTGCGGTCTTCGTCGATTACGACATCCTTGATCGATTCGGTGAGCAGGCCGGCCGCGGCACCGACTTGCCCCGCACCGCCGGCGCGTACGTCTTTGGCGCCGTCTCTTCCGCGCTCGCCGGCTACGTCGGCATGTACATCGCCGTCCGCGCGAACGTCCGCACCGCTGCCAAAGCCCGCGAAGGCCTGAACCCGGCCCTCCGCGTCGCCTTCTCCTCTGGCACCGTGATGGGCATCACCGTCACCGGCATCAGCGTCCTCGGTGTGGCGATTGTCTACCTCCTCACCGAGAACGTTCAGCCGCTCACCGGCTATGCGTTCGGCGCCTCATCCATCGCCCTCTTCGCCCGCGTCGGTGGCGGAATCTACACCAAGGCGGCCGATGTCGGCGCCGACCTCGTAGGCAAGGTCGAAGCAGGCATCCCCGAAGACGATGCTCGCAACCCCGCCACCATCGCCGACAACGTTGGCGACAACGTCGGCGACGTCGCCGGCATGGGCGCCGACCTCTTCGAGTCCTACACCGGCTCGATCGTCGCGGCCATGGCCCTCACCGCCATCGGCGTCGCGGGTGCCGGCGAAAACGGGGTCTTTAAGGGCGGCGATGCCACTAACTGGGATTCGAAAGCGTTCATGCTCCCGCTCCTCATCATGGGCCTCGGCATCTTCGCCGCCATCCTCGGCACCTTCCTCGTCCGCACCAGCGAGCACGCCCACATGGGCCGCCTGCTCTGGGCGCTGCGCACCGGCATCTTCGCTGCCAGCGGCCTCGTCCTCGGCGCGACCGCCGTCTCCCTCCTGATCCTCGACCTGCCCTTCGAGCTGTTCTGGGTGGTGGTTGTCGGTCTCGTTGCCGGCCAGGTCATCGGCACCGTTACCGAGTACTACACCGCCTACGAATACCGCCCCACGCAGAACCTCGCCCGCACCGCCGAGACCGGCCCCGCGACCCTCATGATCGGCGGCCTCGGCCTCGGCATGATGTCCACGGCAGTGCCGATCCTCACGATCGCAGCGGCCATCTGGGTCACCTTCGAACTCGCGGGCCTCTATGGCATCGCTCTCGCCGCCGTCGGCATGCTCGCCCCGCTCGGTATCACCCTCGCGACCGACGCCTACGGCCCCGTCGCCGACAATGCCGGCGGCATCGCCGAACAGGCCGGCCTCGAACCCGAAGTCCGCGAACGCACCGACTCCCTCGATAGCCTCGGCAACACCACCGCCGCCACCGGCAAGGGCTTCGCTATCGGCTCGGCCGTTCTTACCTCGCTCGCCCTCATGGTCACCTACTCGCAGGTGGTCGGCATCGACAGCATCGACATTCTCGATGTCGATACGATGCTCGGCCTTCTCATCGGCGGCCTCATGCCGTTCGTCTTCGCCGCTCTCACGATGGAGGCTGTCGGCCGTGCCGCCATCGCCATGGTGAACGAAGTTCGCCGCCAGTTCCGCGAAATCCCCGGCATCATGGAAGGCACCGGCAAGCCGGATTACGCCCGCGCCGTCGCCATCTCCACCGATGGCGCCATCCGGGAAATGATCATCCCGGGCATTCTCGCCATCGTTGTGCCGATCCTCGTTGGATCGATCATCGGCGCCGAAGCCCTCGGCGGCGTCCTCATCGGCTCCATCACCAGCGGCGCCATCCTCGCCCTCATGATGGCGAACGCCGGCGGCGCCTGGGATAACGCCAAGAAGTACATCGAAGCGGGCAACCTCGGCGGCAAGGGCTCAGATGCGCACAAGGCCGCCGTCGTGGGCGACACAGTCGGAGATCCCTTCAAGGACACCTCCGGCCCCGCGCTCAACATCCTCCTTAAGTTGATGTCGATCGTCGCCGTCGTCTTCGGTCCGCTTTTTGTCGGCTAACCGGACAAATCGGGGGCTCAGGCCCCCGAAACCTTCCTGAAACTTTCCCGTAGCCGCTCAACTGACTAAAGTTGCGGACGCTTTCGGCGCGTCAATCCGGGCGGCCGGTAGCCCCGTGTGGGTCTTTCGGGGCTGCAAGCATAGTTGGAGGACTTACCCAAATGCTCTTGGCCCAGATCATGATTCCCGCGGCCAGCGCCGCGGCAGTCCTGTTTGCGATCTGGCTCGCCTTCGATGTCCTCAATCGGGACAAAGGCACCGCATCCATGCAGGAAGTCGCGGGGACGATCCTGGAAGGCGCAAACGCCTTCCTCAATCGCCAGTACCGCACCATCGGCATCCTTGCCATCGTCACGTCGGTCGTCGTGGCAGTCATTGTTGGCATCTTCAAGGATTCGGTAGAAGTCGGCTTGCTCACTGGCATTGCCTTCATCGTCGGCGCGCTCGCTTCGGGCGTCTCCGGCTATATCGGCATGTCCATCGCTGTCCGCGCGAACGGCCGCACCGCCGCAGCCGCCCAGAACAGTCTCGCCGATGCCATCAATGCATCCCTCCGCGGTGGCGCCGTCTCAGGCTTCCTCGTCGTCGCCCTGAGCCTCATCGGCGTCTCCAGCATGTTCGCCATCTACAGCCGCATCCTCGGCCACGCAATCGACGAAACCCCCTTCCTCATCGTCGGCTTCGGCTTCGGCGCCAGCTTCGTCGCTCTCTTCGCACAGCTCGGCGGTGGTATCTACACCAAGGCCGCCGACGTTGGCGCCGACCTCGTCGGCAAAGTCGAAGCCGGCATCCCCGAAGACGACCCGCGTAACGCGGCCGTCGTCGCCGACCTCGTGGGCGACAACGTTGGTGACTGCGCCGGCCGCGGCGCCGACCTCTTCGAATCCATGTCCGCCGAAAACATCGGCGCCATGATTCTCGGCGTCGCCATCTTCACCGCCACCAACCGCGTCGAGTGGATCCTCTTCCCCCTCGTGCTTCGCTCCTTCGGCGTTTTCGCCACCATCATCGGCATGATGACCGTCCCGTTCTGGGCGAAGCGCATCAGCGACCCCATGGGCGCCCTCAACGGCGGCTACTGGACCATCACCGTTCTCAGCGTCATCGGCCTGGGCGTCTGCACCAAGGCCATGCTCGATGACGTCTGGTACTGGTTCTTCTTCTGCGGTCTCGTCGGTATCGCTACCGGTATCGCCTTCGTCTACATCACCCAGTACTACACCGCCGGCGGATGGCGGCCAGTCCAGGAAATCGCCCGGGCCAGCCGCACCGGCTCGGCCACGAACGTCATCATCGGTACGGCGGTCGGCTTCGAAACCACCGCCGTCACCGCTATCACCGTCGGCCTCGCCCTCGTAGGCTCCTACGTCCTCGGCAGCCAGGCTGAACTCGAAAACGTGAGCAGCGTCTCGCTCGGTGTCTTCGGTACCGCCTGCGCCACCATGGGCATGCTCATGTCTGCCGCCTACGTCCTCGCGATGGACACCTTCGGGCCGATCACCGACAACGCCGGTGGTATCACCGAAATGGCCGAGGACTCCAAGCCCGAAGCCCGCGAAATCACCGACAAGCTCGACGCCGTTGGCAACACCACCAAGGCCCTCACCAAGGGCTATGCGGTCGGTTCTGCCGCCCTCGCCGCCTTCCTGCTCTTCACCGCCTACCTCGATGAGGTCCGCAACGAATTCGGCAAGATCGCCGGCGACAGCCCCGAGCGCTACGCCCAGAACTACCAGGACCTGAACCTGATCCCGGCCGGCTCCGACGTTCGCGCCGCCGCCGCCAACGAGATCAAGGACCACACCGACAGCATCAAGGCTGTCTACGACGAAGTGAACGACGAGGACAAGTTCAGCGAAGTTACGCGGAACACCCTCGCCGTCGCCGACCGCCAGGAGCGCGACGCAATCGTCACCAAGAAGGTCGCCGATGGTGACCTCACCGAGGCCCAGGGCGCGGCCATCGAGGCGAGTCCGCTGCCGTTGCCACGCGTCATGCCAATCAACCTCGGCAAAGTCGAAGTCTTCGTCGGCGCAATGCTCGGCGTGATGCTGGCGTTCCTCTTCAGCTCGCTTGCTATTCGCGCCGTCGGCAAAACCGCCGGCTCGATCATCGAAGAAGTTCGCCGCCAGTTCCGCGAGAACCCCGGCATCATGACGAAGGAAGTCCGCCCGGACTACACCCGCGCCGTCGACATCACGACTCGCGCCGCCCTTCGCGAGATGATCCTGCCGGGCATCCTTGCAGTCGGCCTGCCAATCGCGACCGGCGTCATCTTCCGCTACGCCTTCGGTGGCGATGGCAACGAAGGCTGGCTCTCCGTGGCCGGAATGCTCATGGTCGGCACCATCGGTGGCGTCCTCCTCGCTACCTACCTGAACAACACGGGTGGCGCGTGGGACAACGCCAAGAAGTTCATCGAATCCGGCGGGCTGAAGGATGAGAACGGCGAAGTCGTCGGCAAGGGTTCCGAAACCCACGCCGCCGCCGTCGTCGGCGACACCGTCGGCGACCCCTTCAAGGACACAGCCGGCCCGGCGCTCCACGTCCTCGTGAAGCTCCTGAGCACCATCACCCTCGTCCTCGCGCCGCTCTTCATCAGCTAGCGAAGACCTCACGCAAAATCACGAAGGCCGGGAGCAATCCCGGCCTTCGTCGTTTGTCTAATCCGCTTTCCTTGCGGTCCATCGCGCCAGCCACTTCTCGTGTGCCCGGACCGCCTCCGTCTCTAGCAATGGGCCGATTACTGCCATGGGCGGAACCACCGTGTCGAAGAGGCTTCGAGAATCCCAGGGGGTCCCGAACCTTGGAATTTCCCAGCCGACCGCGAAGAGCTCATACATGCGCCGTTGACTAAGTCCGAAGACGAGCCGGTTGACGCTCCACGCGGTCGCGCCGCTGCACATAGGACAGGGTTCCGTACTCGAATAGAGCGTGCAGGCGGCTAGCTCTTTGAGCGACCATCGCCTCCCCGCGTCGATCAGCACATTCAATTCCGCGTGCCCAAGGCGTTCGTGGAAGCGGTCCACAGTGTTATTCGATTCGAGCAGTTTGCGGTCGTCAGGCCCGACCAAGACGGCTCCGAAGGGACCGTCCCCCTCGTCAGCAGCTCCCTCAGCCAGCTCGAATGCTCGCCGCAACCATCGTTCGTCGTCCATCAGGCGATTCTAATAGGGAATTGAGGCCGTAAAACGCACGCCAGGCCCTGACTCGGATGGCTGCGACAGCCGTCCCAGATCCCCAACCAAAATCTACCCGGCCGCCCGCCGCAGCTCCGCGATGTTCTCCGCAACCGACTTCTGTTCGTTGAACACCGAACTCCCGCACACCACCACATTCGCGCCCGCGCGGACACACTCAGCGATATTCGTCGTCTTTACGCCGCCGTCGATCTCGATCTCCGCCGGATTCCCGAACTGATCGAGAAGCCGTCGCAGTCGCGACACCTTCTCCAACTGCGCGGGCAGCATCTGCTGGCCGCCCCAGCCGGGGTTGATCGTCATCACCATCACCTGGTCCGCATCCGGCAGTGACTCTTCGATAGCCGCCAGCGACGTCCCCGGGTTGATGCACACTCCCGCCCGCTTCCCCATCCGCCGGATGGTGTCGAGCGTCCGGTTGATGTGCGGCGAAACCTCGATGTGCACGTTGATAATGTCCGCGGTCTCCGCGTATTGCTCGATGAGCCGCTCCGGCTCCACGCACATCAGGTGAATGTCGAATGGCAGTCGCGTCACCTTCCGCAAGGCGTCCACTACGACCGCCCCGAACGTGATATTGGGCACGAACCGGCCGTCCATCACATCCAGGTGGAGCATGTCCGCCCCGCCCAGCTCCGCCGCCCGCACCTCATCGGCGAGCCGCCCGAAATCGGCGGTAAGGATCGACGGCGCGATCTTGATAGTCGACATGGCGTTATTCTACCGAATCAAGCTTCTCTCGTTATACTATCCCGCATAGGCGCGTGATCATTTATGCCCGTTCGTATCGTCACGGACTCCACTTGCGACCTCCCGCCGGCCCTCGTGGAGGCGCACGGCATCACGATCGTGCCCCTCACCGTCTTCTTCGGTGATGAAGCCCTGCTCGATTCAGTCGACATAACCGCCACCACCTTCTACGAACGCATGACTTCCTCGAACGTCCTCCCTCGCACCAGCCAGCCCTCCGTCGAACTCTTCCGGAAGGCCTACCTCGAGGCGTCCGAAAACGGCGAAGACATCGTCTCCATCCACATCTCATCGAAGCTCTCGGGCACGCTCAACGCCGCTTCCGTCGCCCGCGAAGAGGTCGCCCCCGAAGTCCACGTCGACCTCATCGATTCCTACAATGTCAGCCTCGGCCTCGGCTTAATCGTCCTCGAAGCCGCACGAGCCGCACAGTCCGGCGCCAGCCTCGCCGAAGTCGTCGCCACCACCCGACGCGTCATGGACCGTGTCTCCGTCCATGTCTGCGTCGACACGCTCGAATACCTGAAGAAGGGCGGCCGCATCGGTCGAGCCAGTTCATTCCTCGGGTCGGTCCTCAGCATCAAGCCGATCCTGCGCGTCGAAGACGGCGAAGTGGCCCCGTTCGAGCGCGTCCGCACCCGCAGCAAGGCCACCGAGCGCCTCTTCGAAATCGCATCCTCCATGGGCCGCGCAAAGGAGATGTTCGTCGCCACCAGCGGCGACGACACGCCTGCCCGCGAACTGATCGAGCGCCTCCGGCCCGTCCTGCCCCACACCGACCTCATCGTCGGCCAGCTCGGCCCCGTTGTCGGTGTCTACACCGGACCGGGCGCCCTCGGCATCGCCGCCCTGGAGCGAGAGTGACCGCCGTGACGCCCGGCGACACTGCCCGCCTCCGTCGCGTCTTCGAACTCGAACGCGATCGCGGCTGCGACAACAAAGCCGTCATGGGCGGCCTCGACCGCATGCTCATCCAGATGGCCGAAGACGGCCTCATGACTGCCAACAGCGCCCTCGGCCAGCGCTTCAAGGCCCTCCCCAGGTCCGGCTATCGCTCCCTCCCCGAAGGAGAACGCACCGCCTGGGTCGAACAAACCATCCGCGCACTGACCCCCCGCAACTCGCCACCACCAGAATCACCCCTCTCCCGCGACAACGGAGTCGGGAGAGGGGTCGGGGGTGAGGGCAAAACTGCCGCGCGAGCGGCAGCGCCAACCTCTCACCAGAAACGAGAGCGCCCCTCTCCCCGACCCGGGAGAGCAGAAACTCCACCTCGATCGGACCATGCCGCCGAACCCCCCTCTCCCAGACCTGGGACAGGGGACGGGGGTGAGGGGAGCCTCCGCCCCGACTCCCCGGTTACTCGCCTCCCCGGCGTCGGCAAGGTCGCCGTCGAACGCTTCGAGCGCCTGGGCGTGACTACCGCGGCCGATGCCGTCTTCCTTTTCCCGCGCCGCTTCAACGACTTCACCGACGTCCGTAAGATCTCGGAGATACGGCCCGGCTCCCAGCCCCAGACCGTGGTCGGCACGGTCTTCACCGTCGGAGAGGTTCGCTTTGGCCGCCGCGCCCGCGGTTCGCAGGCAGTCGTCACCGATGGTTCCGGACTCATGAAGGCGATGTGGTGGAACATGCCCTACGTCGCCCGCGGCCTCCCGGAAGGTTCGCGGGTCGTCCTCTCCGGAAAAGTCCGCGACTACCGCGGCCGCCTCCAGATGGAGAACCCCGAATACGAAGTCTTCGACGAAGAAACCATGGATGCCGGCCGCATGATCCCGGTCTATCCAGCGACCAGCGGCCTTGGCCAGCGCACCATCCGCCGCGCCGTGAAGGCTGCGGTCGATGCCCTCGCTGACCAGGTGAACGACCCCATTCCCGAGGCCGCCCGCCGGTCAGCCCAACTGCCGCCAATCGCGGAAGCCATCCGCGCGTATCACTACCCCGAACACGAACGGCAGGCCGAGGAAGCCCGCCGCCGCCTCGCCCTCGGCGAATTCGTCGCCGTCCAGGCGGCCGTCCTCATGCGACGCGCCGAATGGCAGGAAGACAACGACGCACCGCCTCTCTCGCTCGAAGCCGAACGCGATGGCTTCCTCAAGTCGCTGCCGTTTGGCCTCACGCGCGCCCAGCAACGCTGCATCGATGAAATCGACCACGACCTGCGCGGCCCCCACCCCATGCTCCGGCTCCTCCAGGGTGATGTCGGTTCCGGGAAGACGGTCGTCGCGTTCGCCTCAATGCTTGCCGCCGTCCGCTCGGGCTACCAGGCCGCCCTCATGGCCCCCACCGAAATCCTCGCCGAGCAGCATTACCGCTCGCTCACGCGCATGCTCGGTGGCGATGAGGTCAGCCCGCTCTCGGGAATGTTCGTCCCAACCTGGCTCGATCGACCCCTTCGCGTTCTCCTCCTCACGGGCTCCCTCACCGCCAGCCAGAAACAGCAGATCCGCGGTGACGCCGCCCATGGCGGCGCCGACATCATCATCGGCACCCACGCCCTCCTCGAAGACGACATGGAAATGCCGCGCCTCGGCCTCGCCGTCGTCGATGAGCAGCACCGTTTCGGCGTCCTCCAGCGCGCCCGCCTTCGCCAGAAAGGCCTCAACCCGCACCTCCTGGTGATGACCGCCACCCCGATCCCCCGCACCCTTGCGCTCACTGTCTACGGCGACCTCGAGGTCTCGACCATCGACGAAATGCCGCCTGGCCGTCAGCCGATCCGGACGCGCTGGTACCAGCCCGCCGAACGCGACGACGCCTACACGTTCATCCGCAAGCATCTCGATGCCGGCGAGCAGGCGTTCATCATTTGCCCCCTCGTGGAGGAGTCTGAAACGCTCGACGTCCGTTCCGCCGAGCAGGAATTCGAACACCTCTCCACCGGCCCGCTGAGCGGCTACAACCTTGAACTCCTGCACGGCCGCATGAACGGCAAGGCCAAGGACGAAATCATGGGCCGCTTCGCCCGGAACGAAGCCCAGGCGCTCGTCTCCACCAGCGTTATCGAGGTCGGCATCGACGTTCCCAACGCGACGGTCATCGTCATCGAAGGTGCCGAGCGCTTCGGCCTCAGCCAGCTCCACCAGTTCCGCGGTCGCGTCGGCCGTTCGTCGAAACAGAGCTATTGCCTCCTCTTCAGCAGCGAAGAAGACCCGGGCCCCGATGCGCGCGAACGACTGGAAGCCATGTGCCAGACCACAGACGGCTTCGAACTCGCCGAGATCGACCTCAAGATGCGCGGTGAAGGCGAAACCTGGGGCAAGCTCCAGAGCGGCACGAACACCATGTTGCGCGTCGCCCGCCTCACCGACCGCGAGATCCTGCTGAAGGCCCGCGTCATCGCCGAATCCGTTCTCGCCCGCGACCCGAAGCTGCAGCTCCTCGAAAACCATCCGCTCGCCGCCGCAGCCAAACCGTTCCTCGAAACAGCCACCGAAGCCAACTGAGTGACACCATGCTGAGGCGTAGGCGCTCGCCCCTGTAGACTCAGGCCCATATGGCGCGCGCGGCTCGTGGATACCGGTGCAAAGACTGCGGTTGGACCACAGCCGCTTACGTCGGCCGCTGCTCTCAGTGCGGCGAATGGAACTCGCTCGAACAGTTCGCCGAAACCGCGCGCCCCGGTGTCTCGAAATCGTCTGCCCCGGCCGTCCCCGGCAAGACGCTGCGGCTCGCCGAAGTGCCCGATGAGCCCGGCCGCCGCTTCGCCACCGAAATCCCCGAATTCGACCGCGTCCTCGGCGGTGGTCTCGTCCCCGGCTCGCTCGTCCTCGTCGGCGGCGATCCCGGCATTGGCAAATCGACCCTCATGCTCCAGGCGGCGGCCAGGCTCGCCGAACGTGGTTCCACCGTGGCCTATGTCTGCGGCGAAGAGTCGCCCCGACAGGTGCGAATGCGCGCTGGCCGCCTCGGCGTCGGCGAAGCCCCGGTCACCCTCATCCCAGAAGCCAGCCTCGATGCCGCCCTCGCCGCTGCGGCCGCTATGGGCGCCGAGGTCGTCATCATCGATTCCATCCAGTCCGTCTACGTCGAAGGCCTCGAAACCCGCTCGGGCGGCCCCGCCCAGCTTTCCGAAGCCGGCGCCCGCCTCGTCGCCTTTTCGAAAGGCAACGAAATCACCACCATCGTCACCGGCCACGTCACAAAGGGTGGCGAAATTGCCGGACCTCGCCTGCTCGAACACCTGGTCGACGCCGTCCTCTACTTCGAAAACGCCGAAGGCGGATCGGTCCGCGTCCTCCGCGCCATCAAGAATCGCTTCGGCGCCACCGATGAGGTCGGCGTCTTCGAAATGACCGGAGAAGGCCTCCAGAGCGTCGAGAACCCGAGTTCCGCTCTGCTCGAAAGCCACGATGCTGACGCCTCCGGCTGTGCGGTCACCGCGATCATCGAGGGCTCGCGCCCGCTCGCCCTCGAAGTCCAGGCGCTCGCCGTCCAGACGAACCTCTCCTCGCCGCGTCGTATCGCCTCGGGCCTCGAAACGTCCCGCCTCCACCTGTTGCTCGCGGTGCTCGCCCGGCGTGGCGGCGTGAACACCGGCTCTATGGATGTCGTTGCCAGTGTCTCCGGCGGCATGCGCCTCCGCGACCCCGGCGCCGACCTCGCGGTCATCGCCGCGCTCGCCTCGGCCGCCTCCGACCAGCCGCTGCCCCGGGCAACCGCCTGCCTGGGCGAAGTCGCTCTTTCCGGCGCCATCCGCCCCGCCCACCAGGCCCCTCGCCGTCTCGCCGAACTCGCTCGCCTCGGCTTTCGCAAGTGCCTGGTCCCACCCGGCACCAACGCCGTCGACGGCATCGAACTCGTCCACGTCCGCAGCGTCCGCGAAGCGCTAAACGCGCTCTACCGCCAGCCCGCCCTTTCCTCGAACGATCGCTAGCCCTCTCGGCCTCTCATGATTCCCAACGACCTCCGAGCCGGCTCTTGCTTCGGCTCCCCTTCTCCCGCGACGCAGGAGTCGAGAGAAGGGGCCGGGGGATGAGGGCCGGAGCGCATCCAACAATCGACCGAGATAATCAACTGGGAACGCGGCTCCTCGAACGATCGCTAGCCCCGCTATAGTGCTCGCGTGGGCACCATGTCCCGGCGCACATTCCTGGCTTCATCCACTGCGGCTGCATTGTGCGCCGCATGCTCGTCGGGTGGCTCCGGAAATCGCCAGGCCGCTGTCGTCTCCGGCACCGACCTCGAGCCGCCTTCTTCCCCAACCATCACGCCGACACCAACCGCAGCCCCGACCACGACTCCTGTCCCGACTCCCACGCCACGCCCGGCCGGTTCTGAAGAACGCACTCTACTCGCAGGCACCCCTTCCGAAACGCGATTGGTGGTTCGCCATTCCGGCGTTATCGGGCCAGTCACGATGGTGCTGGGCGGGGTCCACGGCAACGAGCCCGGTGGCTGGCTCGCTGCCGACGAAGTCGCCACCTGGGCGCCCGCGAAGGGTTCGCTGATCACGATTCCGCGCTCGAACGTCCAGGCCATCGCCTCCTTCGTCCGCACCTTCGAGGAAATCGGCGATCTGAATCGCCTCTACCCCGGCAACCTCGAAAGCCCGCTGCTGATGGAACGAATGGCGGCGACTATCCTCGGCGTTTGTCGCGAATTCGAAGTCAGCCTGCTCCTCGATATGCACGAATCGTGGGCGTTTTACGCCGAATACCCGCCGAACAGCGGCACTGGCGCTCTCGGCCAGACCATCACCGCAGGCCCCGGCCCCGTGCAATCGGATTTTGCCCAGCGAATGGCCGCGATCGCCAATCCCCAGGCATCCACCCGCGAACAGTTCATCGTCCGCGACGGCACCCAGTTCGGCCGGCCAACCGCCACGCCGTCCGCGAGTCAAACCACGAACGTACGCGGCCGAAGCTCCCTCTCTGCCGGCGGCCACGTCCCCGGCCTGACTCCCGTCCTGGTCGAAATGGGCCAAACCGATCAGCCGGTCGAGCGACGAGTCGCGCTCCACCTCATCACCGCCCGCGCCGCCCTCTCCCTTCAGGGTCAGCTCTAGCTTTGGACGCTCCTGGAGCGCGCACGTCAGTAAGCGGATGGTGACTGACCACTCAGTTCGGCCAGTCACCGGGCGGTGGGTGGGCTATAACCAGCCCTAGGCGTCCAGCACCGCCGCGCCAGTGATGTACTCCTGCATCTGCCGGATGTACTGCTCCTGGTTCAGCGTGATCCACCGCATCAGGTCGCCAATCGAGACCATCCCGACCACGTCACCACCATCGAGCACTGGCAGATGCCGGTGCCGCAGTTCCGTCATCACGGTCATCGCCTCTTCGAGCCGCGTCTCCGGCGTGATGGTCACGAGTTGCCGCGTCATCACCTCGGCGACGTGGATGAGCACCGGGTCCTGGTCCGCGTCCACCACGCGCCGGAGCACGTCGCGTTCGGTGAAGATTCCAACCGGCTTCCGGCCATCAACCACAAGCAATGCGCCCACGCCCTTCTCGTTCATCTCTCGAACGGCTTCGGCGACGGTTGCCCCCCGCTCGACGGTATAGACCTGCCGCCCTTTCTCCGCGAGGACGCTGCTCACGAGCCCAAACATGTGGCACACCTCCGATTCATGGCTCTGAATCCAGTATAGGAAGGTGTCAAGCAAGTCCCGCTTCGTCCACCGCTATGGCTATCCGCGTGGCTTTATCTTGTGGTTGTCCCAGGTCACCGTCTTCGTCGGCGTGAAAACCACCCAGCGCCAGTGACGTCCGCGCGCGGTCGATTCGTTCTTGCGCGGCTCGGCCGCTTCGCCGTGGCCGCCCGCGTACTTCTTGCCCATCTGCCAGCGGACCTCCTCCATCCCAGGCTCGGCCGCCTCCGCTTCGGGGTCCTCAAGCACTTTGGCCTGGCCCTGGAACATCGCTCCCTGGAGCTCCGGAAATCGTTCGTTCTTGTCCACCAGCACGGTGCAGGTCGGGTTTCGGCGAAGGTTCACCACTTTCTGGCCGCGGCAGTAGAACCAGATCTTCCCGCTTCCCCAGCCAAACCAGAGCGGCGTCACGTTGATCCGCGTGCCGGGCCCAATTGTTGCGACGCGCATGTTCCACGACTGCAGCATCAGCTCGTCGAGTTCTTCCGGGGTGAGCGAGAGTTCCGCTGGAATGGGCACAAAAGCCTCCTCGTTCTGAGTGTGCCGGGATGATACGATGATTCCCCGGCACCCGGGCGGGTGTGGTTCAATGGCAGAACGCGACCTTCCCAAGGTTGAGACGAGGGTTCGATTCCCTTCGCCCGCTCCAATTCCCCTCTCTCGCTTCCATAACGCGACACAGCAGAAAGCCCGCCGATGGCCAGACCGGCGGGCTTTGTTTTCCGACCAGGATTGGCAGGAAGAGAACTAGGCTACAGCGGGTTGTGAGCGACGGGCGGCGCTCCGGACAGTTTCCGGAGTGACGACCGGTCCGTTCGCCCGGGCACCCGCAAGGTCCCGTTGGGCGCGTCGGAGGAAGTCGCGGACTTCAAGCTCCCCTTCGTACCCCGAAAGCGAAACGATCGGAAACACGTGGGATGCGTATTCGTTGGGGATCGCCGAGCCAAGCGCCGGCAGAAGGCCATCGGCCTTCTCCGCGGCCGTCTGCTCCCGATCATCCGAAATGATCGCCGCGAAAATCGGCCCCTGCAGATGTGCGACGAAGTCGCCTTCGCCAACTGCGTGCCGCAGCGTCCGCGAAACGGCCGGAAGGAAGCGGTCGTCGTTCGGCTTGATTCGATCGAACCCGCCGAAGTCGGTAAGCAACAGTGAGAAGCCGCGGCCGTTCCGCACCGAGCGCATCATCTGGCGGCGGAGTTCGAACACAAAATGCCGGCTGTTTGGCAGACCTGTCGTTTCGTCTTCGTAGATCCGGCCTCGCATTTTGTCGAGCGCCCGGTGAAACCTGCGGCCTTGCTCCGACTGTTCGTACCAGAACTGCGCGTGAATCCCGGCGAAGAGCGCCGTGGAAAGCAGGATGACCAGCAGATTCCCGCCACCGCCGTGCGAAATCACGGTTTGTGCCTCGAACGCGAAGATGACCACCCAGAGCGCCAGGCTGGCCGGCCGCAACATCCGTAGCAAAAGCGACGATTCGACTGACCCCAGCTCGGTTTGTTCTGCCGAGGGGAACAGGAAAGCATTCAGCACTGGCGGCTTATTCATGGATTGTCCTCTGACGTTCTACAAAGAAGGTCGAACGTTTAGGCCCGTCACGACAGTGCCAGTTTGTAAACCGTATGTAATCTCCCTTCCGGGAGACCCTTGGCGCGAGCCCGAGAGCCCTACCGCTTCGGTGGTGGGAGTGTCTCCAGGTACTCGACGATCGCTTCGGCGGCGACCCGTCCGTCAGCCAATGCAGTGACCACGAGGTCCGCACCGTTCACGTTGTCTCCACCCGCGAAGACGCCAGGGCGGCTCGTCCGGCCCGACTTATCGACCTGGATGAGCGCCTTGCGGTCCGAACGAAGCCCTGAGGTCGTCTGCGGTACCAGCGGATCGGCGCCATACCCGATGGCGATCGCCACCGCGTCAGCGGGGATAATGAACTCGCTGCCCTTTACCGGGATCGGCCGCCGCCGGCCCGACTCGTCCGGTTCGCCAAGCTCCATCCGCTGGCACTCCACCGAGACTACCTTCCCCGACTCATCCCCGATGATTCGTGATGGCAGCGTTAGCATTTCGAACTTCACGCCTTCCTCGCGCGCGTTCTTCCGCTCCTCGCCCCGCCCGAGCATCTCCGCCTCTGTCCGGCGGTAAACGCAGCTCACGTTCTCTGCGCCGAGCCGAATGGCCGTCCGCACGCAGTCCATCGAGGTGTCCCCTCCGCCAATCACGACGACATTCTTAAGACTCGGCAGTGGCGTTCGGTACTGCTCTGGGAGCTGATCGGGTGAAAGGTTCCCTCGTACGAGGAACTCCGTCGCGCTGTACACACCTTCGAGGGTTTCGCCTTCAATTTCCATCTGGTTCCCGACACCCGCGCCGGTACCAACGAACACCGCATCGAAGTCCCCCGCGAGCATCGAGTCGATCGTGATGTCCTTGCCCACGTAGGTGTTGCAGACGAACTTCACTCCGAGCGCTTCGAGATAGGCGATGTACTCGTCGACGATGTTCTTTCGCATCTTGAAGTTCGGGATGCCGTAAACGAGCACTCCGCCCGGCTCCGGCCAGAATTCATACACCGTCACACCATGCCCGAGACGGGCCAGCTGCTCCGCGACGGCGAGTCCCGCGGGGCCCGAGCCGATGACTCCCACGTTCCGCCCGGTTGGTGTCGGCATGTACCGCGGCAGCGGGTAGCCGTTCAGTTCCAGCCGCTGTTGATCGGTGCAGAACGCTTCGAGCTTCCCGATCGTCACCGGTGGCTCGGTCTTGCCGTCCGCCCGGATGGCGAAGCCAACCACGCAGGCGCCCTCGCATAACTTCTCCTGCGGGCACAGCCGTCCGCACATCTCCGGAAGGTTGCTCGTCTCCCGGAACTTATTCGCCGCCCCGAGAATGTCGCCTTCTTCCAGCAGGGCGAATGCCCCGGGTATGTCGTTCGAAACCGGGCAGGCTTCCTGGCATGGCGCCGAAGGGCACTGGATGCACCGCGAGGCTTCGATCCGGGCCGCGTTCAGGTCGAAGCCGATGTAGGTCTCGTCGAAATTGCGTTTTCGGGCTTCAGCGTCCTGCTTCGGGACTGGTTGAACGCTGATCGCAAGGCGGCGGGCTACTTCATGAGTCATACGGCATGTCTCGCGGCATGGTGACGCAATAGCCCCCGTACCGCGCATTGTCCTTGTGCTGAAAGTACCCGCGATCGTAGCCCAGCACCCGGGGATGTCAACGAATCGCGGTTCTCGCTCACAATAGCCAACCACCACGGAGGATTCGATGGCACGCCTCGCCCCGCTCGATCTCAACAATCTCACTCCCGAACAACAGCCTGTTGCCGATGCAATCCGGAGCGGACCTCGCGGCGGTCTCCGCGGCCCGTTCGAAGCCTGGCTACGCTCTCCCGGCCTCGCCGACCCTGCCCAGCGCGTTGGCGCCTACTGCCGCTACAACTCCAGCATCCCGTCCGACCTGAATGAACTTGCCATAATCATGACGGGCAAATTCTGGAAGGCCCAGTTCGAATTCTGGGCACACGCTCGCCTCGCGCTCGAAGCCGGCCTCGATCCCGCCATCGTCGAGGCAGTCCGCACCGGGGCCACCCCGGCCTTCCGTCGCGATACCGAACGCGTGCTCTATCAGTTCGTCGACGAATACCTCAAGACGCACCGCGTCTCCGAGGCGACCTACAAGGCCGCCGTCGAGACCTTCGGCGAGCGTGGTGTCGTCGATATCGTCGGCGTCGTCGGTTACTACGGTCTCGTCTCGATGACGCTCAACGTCTTCGAAGTCGAACTCCCCGAAGGTGTCGAGCCACCCCTGCCCTGAATGTGACTGGTCCCTTCGCCACCCCGTAGAGTTGCATCTCAGCCACACCCAGCCCACCGGAGGAACTCTCCCTTGGCCGTCGTTCCCGATTTCCAGGCGAAGCTTTCGCTTCCGCTCATAGCCGCCCCGATGTCCGGCGTCTCAAGCCCCGAACTGGTCACAGAGGCCTGCCTCTCTGGCATCGTTGGCGCATTCCCCACGCGAAACTGCCGAACACTCGAAGAACTCGACCTCTGGCTCACCAACATCCAGACGGCTCGCCACCGGGCCGAGGCCGAGGGCAAGCCCTCTGGCCTCCTCTCGGCCAACCTGGTCATCCGTGGGAACAATCGCCTCCCAGAAGACATCCAGGCGATCATCCGGCACGGCGTCGACTTCGTGATCACCAGCGTGGGCTCGCCGAAAGAATTCGTGTCCCCGCTCCATGACGCTGGCATCTCGGTCTTCGCCGATGTCGCCTCGATGCACCACGCCCATCGCGCCCTTGAAGCCGGCGTCGATGGGCTGGTCCTGCTCTCCGCGGGGGCTGGTGGTCACACGGGTTGGGCGAACGGTTTCGCCTTCACGCGAGCGGTCCGCGCCGAATACGACGGCCCGGTCGTCATGGCCGGTGGCATCAGCGATGGCACGGCGCTCTGGGCCGCCATCGTCCTCGGCTGCGACCTCGCCTATATGGGCACGAAGTTCATCGCCACTCATGAGAGCGCCGCCAGCGACGACTATCGCCGAAAGCTCACCGAAATCTCGTTCGATGAGATTGAACTTGGCATCGCTCCGAATGGCGTGGCCGCCAGTACCATCAGGGGCGGCGCCGGCAGCGCCGGCCATTCTGTCTCCGGCGTTACTCGCATCATGTCAGTCCGCGATGTCGTCGCCGAAACCAGGGCAGAATGGAACGCCGCCCGGGCAGCGACCGCCGCCGCACTCAACGCACCGAAGGTCAGCGCTCCCGCCTAAGCCTCCGCTCCCGCCTAAGCCTCCGCTCCGGCCTCTTCCTCCGTGTGCCCGTCGACGGATTCGTCGGTCTCTTCCGCTTCCTCGCGGCGCTCGGCCGGCTGGGATTCCTCCCGGTACGCCGCCATATAAACGAGGTCGTCGTAGCGTCCCCCGATCCAGATGTGGTCCCGGAGGCGACCCTCCTCCACGAATCCACAGGCCGCGAACGACCTCTGAGCGCGAAGGTTGGTCCCGTTGGTCGTCAGCCAGACCTTGCGCATGTTCAGCAACCGGAATGCGTAGCGAACCAGCAGGCTCACTGCATCGCGCCCATACTTCTGGTTCATGTAGTCACGATCGCCGATCGTGATGCCCAGTTCACAGGTCCGCGCCATCTGGTCGATGTGATGCAGGATGCACTGCCCAATGAAGCGGCCCCCCTGTACTTCAATACCGAACCAGATCATGCTGCTCCGCGGCTGCTCGATGTGGCGTTCGAACTGTTTGATCAGCCGGTCTTGTTCCATCGGCATCGGCGCTTCGTCGCTCGAAAGCAGCAGCAATTCCACGTCGTTCAGATATTCGCCGTACTTCTCCAGGTACTCCCGCTTCATCGGCCGCAGAATTACCTTGTCACCCTTCAGCATCCAGGTCCTCCAACTCTCTTCTTAGCATCGACCGTTCGGCGCCAGACGTTCAGACCGCCGTATCCCTCGGCGAGCGGCGGCCTCCCTGTATATGATGGCTTCGGTGCGACCCACGACCTTGCCGGCCGGACGCCTGCGCGCGGAAATCTTCCGCAGCGGCAAAGCCAATCTCCGTTTCCGCCTCCTCATCTGGTTCAGCTGCGCCATAGCCACCCTCGGCCTCATCGCCAATTCTGCCGCGGTGGTCATCGGTGCCATGCTCGTTGCGCCGTTGCTCGGGCCGATCCTGGCGCTCGGCGCTTCCTCACTCGGCGGTCGCGGAAAATCCTTCGGCGCGAGCCTGATGTCGTTGGTCGAAGGCGCTGTCACCTCGGTCATCCTCTCCTGGGCGATTTCCAGCGCCCTGACACACATCTCCATCGATATCCTCTCGACCGTCCCCGGCGAAATCACCGCCCGCACGCGGCCCAACCCTTTGGATCTCGGAATCGCTCTCGCCGGCGGCACCATCGGCGCCTACGCCGTAGTCCGGATGCGCGATTCCGCTGCCCTCCCGGGTGTGGCAATCGCCACGGCCCTCATGCCGCCCCTCTGCACCATCGGCATCGGTCTCACCCTCCACGACCGGGGCATCTGGGGCGGCGCGCTCCTTCTCTTCTCCACGAACCTCATGGCCATCATGTTCAGCTCCTCGGCGGTGTTCTGGCTGCTCGGCTTGCGTCCACACAGGTCAACGCGCCCCGTTTCCGGATTGCTCTTCGGCGCCATCGCCGTCGGACTCCTCGGTATAGCCCTCACCGGCCTGACGGCCCGTGCCCTCCGCGAGGCCAACGAAGCCAACAGCCTCCGGCACTACTCGGAACTCGCCCTCGAAGAGGTCATTCCCGGTTCGGAGATCGTTGACCTCACGCGCTCGAAGGCCGATGGTGGCGGTCTCGAGGTCCGCCTCACGGCGCGGACTCCCCGCGAACCGTCCGTCGATGACGCGGCCGCCCTCCAGGCGCTCATCGCCCAGGACATGCAGACGTCAATCGCACTCGTCCTGGTCAGCGTCCCGGTTGTGGTCCTGGATCCGCTTCAGCCCCCGGCGAAGGACGCACGAATCGCCATCCCCACCCCGCGCCCCAGCCAGACTCCTACCGTCACACCCGAGCCATCAAAGACTCCGACACCGTCACCTACTCCGTCACCGACGCTGACGCCATCTCCCGTTTCCACGGCCACCGCTACCGCGAAGCCACCTCCCGTCGGCAACTCGCCCTAGCAGGCCGTGCCCTGGGTTGGCGCTTAACGAGCCACCTCAGCGCGCGGCGTCCGCGGCCGTCCCCAGCAACTCGTACCGCGGCGGTTCTTTCCACTCCGCGCTCGGCGGGTTCTCCTGCATCCGGATCTCGTTCCGCCGCTTTTCCGTCTCGTACTTCTTCGCCTGCCTGATCACGAGGTCTCGTTGACGCGCGTGTTCGACGTCTTTCGCCACTGCCGAAGCCGCCTTTGCACGCCGCGGCTTACCGGGATACATCTTGATCCGCCCCTCATCCGAAAGCTGCTTCAGGTGCGACCGCACGTTGTTGTCGGCGGCTCGCCGCAGCCGCTTATCGATGTCCGGGTAAAGCTGCAGCATGATGTCCCAGCTGCTCACCGCCCCGCCGCCTTCCAGCACGCCGAGGATCTGGTTCTCCCGCATGTTCCGGTGGTTCACGTACATCTGCAGCCGCTCGCGCGGGTCGTTCACGATTTTGCCGTGGCCGGGGCAGATAACCTTCAGGTTTGGCAGCGCCAGCAGTCGCTCGAGCGACTTCCGGTAGCTCGCCAGCTCCCACACTGTCGTCGTCGAGCTCCCCAGGAGCGTATCGCCCGTGAACAGCACACCCTCGTCTTCGATGTAATAGCAAAGCGAATCGACGCTGTGGCCCGGTGTCGCGAACACCTGCACGCGCACGCCGCCATCCAGGTCGATGACGTCGCCGTCCTTCAGAGTGTCCACCTTCGCGGGGATACGGCCCTTGAGCAGGCTCCGCCCGTTCGCGGGGATCGAAACTTCCGCGTGGAGATATTCCTTCGCCCACTTCAGGTTCCCCGAGTGGTCCGAGTGATGGTGCGTGATTGTCGCGATCCCAACTTCCGCCCGCTCTACTGCCGCAAGGTAGCCCTTGAGGAACCACTGGTATCGATCGATCGCCTCCCCGGAGTCGATCGTTAGCGATTGCTGGCCCTTGCCGCCCACGAGATACACACAGGTGTAGTCGGGGTGCATCGGGTTCTCATCCGGCACAAGTGCCGCGCGGACGGACTTGGAAATTTGCATGGCCGGATTGTGGCCGCGCCCGCGGCAGTTGTCGAACGCTAGGCTTGTCGCGGAAACACCGCAGGCCCGAGGTCCTCCGCCCGGCGCGGGCGCATTCCGTTGGCGAAAATCGATGCGAGCCACTCGCGCGTCTGTGCCGGGTCCCAGCGTTCCCGCAGGTCCAGGTAAATCCCGAGCAGCCCGTCCGAGGCTTCCATCAGGAACCGCGGTGGGATGTCGCTTCGCAGTCCGTCCGCCTCCGTCAGCGCCAGCCATTGTCTGTATCGCCGGCCGCGCATCGGCTCCAACTGTTCGTTGAACTTCGCATCCGAGGCTTCCGGCCGCGCGAACCGCATATGCACTTCCCGCCCCACTTCGCCGTACTTCTCGTGGAACTCCAGCCACTCCACCAGCGGAGGACGCACGTTCTCCCCTCGCTCGAAGCGGTCCATCACGGCCTGCAACTCGTGGGCCACGTTCAACACCACTTCGTTCACCAGGTCCTCTTTCGTCGGGAAATGCCGGTAGAGCGTTCCCATCCCGATCCCGGCGCGCTCGCAGATCTCGCGGACGTCCGCATCCGTCCCCTTTTCCGCGAAGAGCCCCTCGGCCGTATCGAGGATTCGCTGACGGTTTGCGGCTGCATCACTTCTCATGGACGACTCCCAAATCACCCGAAAGGAGGAGTAAACGGAGCGACTGCTCCTCTACGTTGGAAGCGGAGCAGATGCTCCATTTAACTATCAGGAGCCCACCAATGTCCATCAACCCCCCGGGAAACGGCGCCAGGCGAAAACCCTCCGGCTCGTTCCTGTCTCCCGCCCGTCTCGCCTTCGCCTCCGCCAGCCACCCGTGGCTCACGGTCGCCGTCTGGCTGTTCGTCGTCGTATTTGGTGTCCTCGGCGCCACCCAACTCGACACCATCTCCAACAAAGAGATCCGCGGTTCTGAATCCCAGGACAGCAAGCACCTGCTGGAAGACGAGGTCCGCGGCGAACGCCCCGCCACCGAAACCGTGGTCATAGCCTCACTCGATGCGACAACTGTCGGCGATCCCGCCTTCGAGGCCCGCGTCGACGAGGTGGTCTCGAACCTCCGCGCCCTGCCTGAAAACGTCGCCTCGATCACCAGCTACTACGAATCAGGCGAGCCGTCTCTCGTCTCCGCCGACGGCACGAAGACCATCGTCCCGGTAACCCTCATCGGTTCGCAGGAAGATGCCGCGGAAACCGTTGAGCCCATGCTCGCTGCCCTCGAAGCGCTCGATGGTAACGGCTTCATGGTCAAGACCGCCGGCGATGGCTCTATCGACCACGACATCACCCACCAGTTTGAAACAGACCTGAAGGCCGGCGAGAGCATCGGCATCCCCGCCGCGCTCGTCGTGCTCCTCATTGTCTTCGGCGCCGCCGTCGCGGCCGGAGTCCCGGTTATCCTCGGCTTCCTTGGCATCGTCGTTGCCGTCGGCATCACCGGCTTGCTCAGCAAGACGCTCGGCGTCGACAACGTCGTCATTAACATGATCACGATGATCGGCCTCGCCGTCGGCATCGACTACACGCTCTTCATCATCGAACGCACCCGCGAAGAACGCCGCCGCGGCCTCGACAAGATCGAATCGATCGTCGCCGCCGGCAACACCGCCAGCCGCGCCGTCGTCTTCTCGGGCCTCACCGTCATCGTCGCCCTCGCCGGCCTCTATGTGGTCCCGGCGAACATCTTCCAGGCCATCTCCATCGGTGCCAGCCTCGTCGTCGTCGCTGCCATGGCCATCGCCCTCACGCTCCTCCCGGCCGTCCTCAGCCTCATGGGCAACTGGATCGACCGCCTCAGCCTCCCGGGCCGCAAGCACAAGCCTACCGATGCCCCGAAAGAAGGTTTCTTCGACAAGACCACGCGCCTCGTCATGAAGCACCCGGTCATCTCCGTCGTGAGCACCTCTGCCCTCCTCATCGGCGCAGCCATCCCTGTTGTCGCCATCAACATGGGGTCGCCCGGGCTCAGCCAGTACCCGGACCATCTCAACTCCGTCCAGGCCTTCCAGGTCCTCGATGAGGACTTCTCGGCCGGCCGCCTCAAACCCGTGGAACTCGCCATTAAGGGCGACGTGAACTCGCCCGAGGTCGCCGCCGCCGTCGACACCCTCACTGGAGAACTGAACCGGGATGGCCGCTTCGCCACCGTCTCCGAACTCCAACCGAACGAATCAGGCACGGCCGGCCTCGTCACCATCCTCCTCGCCGGCGATGCCACCGCGCCCGAAGCGCTCGACGCCATCCGCGAGATGCGCAGCGACTACATCCCCGATGCCTTCGACGGTGTCGATGTCGAGACCTACGTCGGCGGCACCTCCGCCGAGACGGTCGATTACATCGACACCATGAAGACCTACCTGCCGATTGTCATCGGTTTCGTCCTCAGCTTGAGCTTCGTCCTCCTGCTCATGGTCTTCCGTTCGATCGTCATCCCGCTGAAGGCCATCGTCATGAACCTGCTCAGCGTGGGTGCCGCCTACGGTCTGCTCGTCCTCGTCTTCCAGGAAGGCGTCGGCGCCGACCTCCTCGGCTTCCGCCAGACCGAAAGCATCGCCGCCTTCCTGCCCGTCTTCCTCTTCGCAATCCTGTTCGGCCTCTCGATGGACTACCACGTCTTCCTCCTGAGCCGCATCCAGGAGCGCTTCCAGGAGACGCACGACAACGCCGGCTCAGTCGCTTTCGGCCTCCGTTCAACGGCCCACATCATCACCGGCGCTGCGGCCATCATGATGGTCGTCTTCTCCGGGTTCGCCATGGGCTCCATGGTCGAGCTCCAGCAGATGGGCTTCGGCCTCGCCGTCGCGGTCTTCCTCGATGCAACGGTCGTCCGCTCCGTCCTCGTCCCGGCCAGCATGGAACTCCTCGGCGAACGCAACTGGTACTTCCCGTCCTGGCTCAACTGGCTGCCCCGCATCCAGGTCGAGGGTTCCAACAGCCACAATCACGCCGGCCAACCCGTCCAGGAACCGGCGCTCGAAACCGGGCTGGCCGCCTAGCCCCGATTCAACCGATTCACCCGGCCAGCGAGGGGTGCGTTCTTTCCTCTCCTCCTCTCGCTGGCCCCACTCAAACACCACCCAGGGACTCCCATGAACACCTCCGCTCGAATCTCCTTCCTCCTCGCCAACGCTCCCGCCCCAGAAAAAGTCCTCATCGTCCACTCAAACGAAGAAGTCGCCCGCGGGCTTGCCATCCTCCTCCGCAACGAAGCCACCCTGGAAGTCGTTGCCAGCGCATCCAACCTCCAGCATGGCACGCACTGGGCGCGAATCACCCAACCCGATGTAATCGTCCTCGATTCCGGCATCCCCGGCGTAAGTCCATCCTGGGCAATCGACCTTCTCCGGGAGGCCGCCCCTGCTGCGCGTTTGGTGGTCCTCGGCGAACGCTCTCAGGGCTGCGTCTCGGCCTTCGGGACTACCCCGCCCGATGTCGATGTCATCGGTGCGCACGATTCGCTCCGCAAATTCCTTGCCTGCCTGAAGCGCCGCCCGTTTCGGCTGGCGATGGCCGATGCCCTCTTCCCGAGGGCCGCCGCATAGCCGTTCCATCCCTTTGATAAAGGAGGCCCGAATCACGCAAGGTCGCCTCCTCGCCAGCTCCTCCGGGGAATGCGACCCGTCAGCGTGAACCGAAAGTGGCCCGGGAATTTCCCGGGCCACTTCAGTTGTTACGAGGAGCAGTTTTCCGGCCTACCCGCCTCGTTTCGCCGGGCGAAGGGCCAGTGCCCCGAGCCCGCAGATCGTAAACATGGCCGCCGCGAAGTAGTACGCGTGATGGAAGCTGTCCATCGCCGCCTCTTTCGAAGCCGGCGTACCGAGAATGGCGATCAAGGCGGCTACCCCGATCATCCCGCCGGTGTTTCGCGCCGTCTGGCTGATTGCACTTCCGACTGCGAACCGCTGCGGCGGCAGGCTCGCGACCGCGGCTCCGCTCAGGTGCGCGAAGCTCAGCCCAATGCCCGTCCCGAGGATCACCGCCGCCGGCAGCCACTCTGCCAGGTAGTTCGGCGTCTCATCGACGAAGACGGCCAGCCACAGCATCGATGCCACCATCAGGACCGCTCCCGGGAAGATCACCCGCCGGTACCCGTGTGTGGCGGCGTATCGGCCCGATGGCGCGGCGAGGATCGCCGCCAGGATCGGCGCCGGCGTAATCGCCAGGCCCGCTCGCAGCGTCGAGTACTCCCACACGCTCGTCAGGAACAGGATGTTCCCGAGCAGGATAGAGAAGAACCCGGTCGCGTACGCCAGCATCGAGATGTTCGCGATCGAAAACGACGGCACCCTGAACAGGCTCAGGTCCACCACCGGGGCCGCATGCCGCCGCTCCTGCAACACGAAGAGTGCCGTCGCCGCAACCGCAACCGCGAACGAACCGATGATCCTCGCGCTATCCCAGCCCCAGTCGCGCCCCTGGACGATGCCGAGCGCGATGGCGCCCATCGCAGCCGTGATCAACACCACCCCGGGAACGTCGAAACGGGAATCAGCCTCGGGATTCTTCGATTCAGCCAGCACCGCCCGCCCGAGCGCCAAGGCCCCGAGCCCCACAGGCACGTTCAGCAGGAACGCCCAGCGCCAGCCAGGGCCATCCACGATGAGCGCGCCAAGCGACGGTCCCGTCGCTGCCGCAAGCGCTGAAACTGCACCCCAGAGCCCTACCGCGGTCGCCCGTTCGCTCGCGGGCCAGCCCGCAAGCAGCAGTCCCAGGGAAGATGGGATCATCAGCGCCGCGCCCGCTCCTTGCACGATGCGCGCGCCAATCAACGTCTGTTCCGAAGGTGCGAAACCGCATCCCGCCGATGCCGCCGTGAACACGGCAAGCCCGGCGAAGAACACCCGCCGCCGCCCGACCCGGTCGGCCATCCGCCCCGCCACGATGAGCAGCGCCGCGAATGCGATGGTATAGCCGTTCAGCACCCACGAGAGGCTCGCCTGGCTCGCATCGGGGAACGTCCGGCCAATTGCCGGAAACGCGACGTTCGCAATCGTCGCATCCAGGGAACCCATGAAGATTCCGAGCGATGTGGCCAGCAAGACCAGCCACTTGGTGTCGATACGCCATCTGGCGTCTGCCTGGGTCGGGAGGGGTAATGCGGTAGAAGCGGCACTCAGTTGTTCCATGCGAACCACCGTGCCGGAGTAAGTTGCACTTTGCAACGGACTTAGGGAGGAGGCTCTGTGCACTCCATCACACAATCGGGGATTGCCAGCCCGCGTCGGCCCGCAATCCAAAATCCCCAATCCAAAATCCGAAATGTCCTTGGCGCCCCCGGCAGGATTCGAACCTGCGGCCAGACGCTTAGAAGGCGCCTGCTCTGTCCCCTGAGCTACGAGGGCGTAGCCCCATTGTATCGAGGACGCTCCTTTCACTCTGTGTTGTGCATCTCCCCTTCTCTCCGGCCTGAAGGTTCTTCTCCCGTTCCATCACCAAAGCTACCCTTGTGCCAATGACAGCCCAGCTCATCGATGGAACCCAAATTGCCGCCGATATCCGCGCCGAAGTCGCCCGGCGCACCGCCGCTCTCGTCGCTCGCGGCGTCACTCCTGGTCTCGCGGTCATTCTCGTCGGCGAAGATCCCGGTTCCGTGAGCTACGTGGCGGGCAAAGCCAGGGCCTGCGAAGAGGTCGGCATCTTCTCCGAGACCTTCCGCCTTCCCGACACCGTCTCCCAGGACGAGCTCTTCGGACTCGTTCGCCAGCTCAATGCCGACCCTCGCTTCCACGTCATCCTCCCCCAGCTCCCGGTGCCGTCGCACATCGATGAGCTTGCATACGTCGACTGCATCTCGGCTCCGAAGGATGCCGACGGCCTCCACCCCGTGAACCTCGGCCGGCTCTTGCGCGGCGAACTCACAGGCGCAATCCCCTGCACCCCGCACGGCGTCCTGGAACTCCTCGCCCGCACCGGCAACGACCCGGCCGGCAAACACGTGGTCGTCGTTGGCCGCTCAACCCTCGTGGGGCGTCCCCTCGCCGTCCTGCTCTCCAACAAGGCAAAGGGCGCGAACGCCACCGTCACCATCTGCCACACCGGCACCCCGGATATCGGTCGCCACACCCGCGAAGCCGATATCGTCGTCATCGCCGCCGGCCGCCCCAACACACTCACAGCCGACATGGTCCGCGAGGGCGCCGTCGTCATCGACGTCGGCACGAACCGCATCGACGACCCGACCCGAAAGCGCGGCTGGCGCCTCGTCGGCGATTCCGACTTCCCGGCCCTCAAGGAAAAGGTCTCCTGGATAACCCCGGTCCCCGGCGGTGTCGGCCCAATGACCATCGCCATGCTGCTGGTCAACACCGTCCGCGCCGCGGAAGCGGCCGCTGGCTCTTAGACGGACACGGTCGTCAGGTTCGGAATCCTCTCGAAGTCTCTGCGATTGCGGGTGATAACAACTGCGTCTCGGGCGAGTGCGATCCCCGCGATAAGCAGGTCTCCGGTGTCCACGGGGGTGCCAGCGGCCCGCGTCTGACGCCACGCTTCCGAAGCCGTTAGTGCTGCTGCGTGGTCGAACGGCCAGATAGCGAAGTCGTCGATCAGCTGGAAGAACTTGCGTTCGTCTTGCTCATTCTGCGACGCCCGCACGATCTCGAAGACCGATACGGAGGTAGTCGCGAGATCGTACTCCAATGAGAGCGCGGCCAGCCGTTCCGCCGCCCCCGCCGCATTGCGGAGGACATCGATAAGAACGTCCGAATCGACTACCCCCGACGCCAATTGGTCCTGGACTCTCGAACTGATTGCTGCATCGCTTGAGCGCTCTCCTCGGACACACTCCCTGCTAGATTGAGGATGGTCGCGGCTCGTCGCTCTCGTCGCGCTCGTTCCTCAGCTTCGTGTTCAGACGCCAGGAACTCGACGATCGCCCTGTTGACCAGTCCTGAAAAGCCTTTTTCCCCTCGTTCCGCAGCAAGCTTCCTGAGTTCCTTTAGGCTCTCATCGTCAATTTCAACCGTAGTCCTCATTTCTCTATCATGCATGCATGCATATGCATGTCAACCGCCCCATGCGCCTTGCCCCGCCCCATGGCACCATCTCCCTATGAACGAACTTCTCTCGCGTGCTCGCGAACTCGCCCAGCGCATCTCCGATATCCAGGTGCGACTTTGACCTCGCCAATGACGAATCTCGCTTAGCAGAACTCGAAGAACAGTCCGCCGCCCCCGGTTTCTGGGACGATGCCGAAGCAGCCCGCGACCTCATGCAGGAACTCGCGGCTGTGCGCGAGCGCGTCGAAACCTGGCGCACCCTTGAACGCACCGTCGGCGATGTTATCGACCTCCTCGAGCTCGCCCAGGCTGAGGAAGACGACTCGGTCACGTCCTCGGCCGAATCCGAGTTGAGCTCCGTCGAAAAGCAACTCGCCAGGCTCGAATTCCAGCTGCAACTCTCCGGCCCCTACGATTCGCGGACCGCCATCCTTGCCGTCCACGCGGGCGCCGGGGGCACCGACTCACAGGACTGGGCCGACATGCTCCTGCGCATGTATCTCCGCTGGGCCGAACGCCGCGGCTACGCCACCGAAATCCTCGACCTCACGGAAGGCGAAGAGGCGGGCATCAAAAGCGCCACCATCGAGATCAAGGGCAAATACGCCTTCGGCTACCTGCAAAGCGAGCGCGGAGTGCACCGCCTCGTCCGTCTCTCGCCGTTCAACTCCGCCAGCGCCCGCCAGACCAGCTTCGCCAAGGTCGAAGTCATGCCCGAAGTGGAAGAGGTCGGCGAAATCCAGATCCCCGACGACGATATTCGCGTCGACGTCTATCGCTCCAGCGGCGCCGGCGGACAGAACGTCCAGAAGAACTCCACAGCGGTGCGCCTTACCCACATCCCTACCGGCATCGTCGTCACCTGCCAGAACGAACGCTCGCAGGGCCGCAACAAAGAAAGCGCAATGAAGGTCCTCGAAGCACGCCTCCTCGAAATCGAACTGAACCGCCTGGAAGAGGAAAAGGCTCGGTTAAAAGGCCAGCACGTCGATGTTAGCTTCGGCTCCCAGATCCGGAACTACGTCCTGCATCCCTATAAGATGGTCAAGGACGTCCGCACCGACTACGAGACCAGCGACACGACCGCGGTCCTCGATGGCGAAATCGATGGCTTCATCGAGGCGTACCTTCAGTCCCGTGTTGGCGAGGAGTCGTAATGCCAAGGGTTGCCCTCACCCTCTTCGGCGTGCTCTTGGCAGGCCTCATCTCAGTTTCTGTCTACTCATCCGCGTCCGCTGACACCGTAATCGAATCTCAGACGGTCACGAACGGTTACCCCTCGACCATCACCTTCAAGATCACCGCCAAAGCCGACCAACAAATCACCGATCTCTCTCTCCGCTACGCCATCACGGGCACTGGTTCGAGTGCCCTCGCCAAACCCAAGGACTTCGCCGCCGCCACCAACCTCAGCGCCGAAGTCGTCCTCCAGGTGAACTCCAGTTCCGTCTACATCCCCGTCGGCTCGAACTTCGTCTACCACTGGGAAGTCACCACCGCCGATGGGAACACCGTCTCCAGCGAAGAACAGACTTTCTTCTACCTGCCCACCGGGCAGGACTGGAAAAACGTCTCCAACGACTTCATGACCGTTTACTACCACGGCGACCGCGAGTCGATCGCGAATGCCTACCTCAGAGCTGGCGAAGAGACCTACGACAAGATCGGCAAGCAGTTGTACGGCGTGACGCTCAAGGTCACGCCAGTGAAGGTCATCATGTTCGCCGACGAAAAGGAGAGCGACCTCGCACGCCCCGGCAATGGTGGCGCCTTCGATGCGGCCGTCACCACCTGCGGGACGAAGGTCACCAGCGACATCATCCTGCTCATCCCGATCGCCTGCGGGTCCGCGGACCGCACCGATACGCTCCGGCACGAATTCGGCCATATCCTCAATGAGACCGCCGGCGAAGGAGCCCTGGGGAAGTTGCCGTCCTGGCTCGATGAGGGTGCGGCCGTTTATGCCCAGTCCAGTCCCGGCGACTACCAGCAGGCCTTCGTCCAGGCCGCCCAGCAGAATCGCCTCATCCCGTTCGACCAGATGTCCGTCGCGCCCACCACCGCCCGTCAGGTCGATGTCTTCTACGGGGAAAGCTGGGCCATGGTCTCCTATCTCGTCGACAAGGATGGCCCCGCCACCTTTGCCAAATTCATGACGACCATCAAGGGCGGCAAGCGCTTCGATCAGGCTCTCACCGAGGTCTATGGCTTCGCCGACCTCGCGGCCTTCCAGTCCGCGTTCAACCAGGCCATCGGCGTCGCTCAACAGGCATCGCCCACACTTCGCCCCTCAGCCACCGTCCCCGCCACCCGCGCCGCGACGGCAACAGCCACTCCCCGCGGCCTCTCTGCCGCAGCCTCGTCGAACAAGGACGACAACAGTATCGGCACGGGCACCATCGTCATTGGCGGCGTGGCCGTCCTCTTCGTCCTTGCGGCGCTCCTCGCCATGCTCATTTCGATGATGATGGCCAACAACCGCCGCGCGACCGCCGCAAAACAACCAGTCCCGCCACCGAACCCCGATGAATGGCGCCCACCCCCGGGCCCCGCCAACGACTAAATTTTCCTCCTCGTCGGAACGGCTCCGCGAAGAAGCCCGAATGCCCATCAGAGCCGCGACTGGCAAGGAGCGGGGCGTTGACCTGCGTCAACCGCCGCCCAACAGCACGACTGCAACTCCCCTTCTCCCAGACTTGGGAGAAGGGGAGGGGGGATGAGGGCGCCGCGATCCGAGCCGCGACTGGCAACGAGCGGGGCGGTGACCTGCGTCAACCGTCGGCCAATCACCACGAATGCAACTCCCCTTCTCCCAGACTTGGGAGAAGGGGCGGGGGGATGAGGGCGCCGCGATCAGAGCCGCGACTGGCAAGGAGCGGGGCGGTGACCTGCGTCAACCGGCGGCCAAAAACCACGAAGGCA